>NZ_JCAFSD010000001.1:0-1491921 GCF_059368915.1 Stenotrophomonas sp. YJH_SMC_105-26
CAGCTGCTTGGTCTGGTCGAACAGCAGACACAGAATGAACAAGGGACCCAGGCCGATGAACAGCGCCAGCGCGACCTCGTAGAGCAGCAACATCGCACCAGCGGTGACGGCCGGACCGCCCGTGCCCATGCCGATGAACCAAAGCGCCCGCGTCTTGTCCGCCTGCAACCCTGGATCATTCAGGATCTTGATGCCATCAATGCTCGACAGCGCCACCTGCATCCACGCCAGGCTCTTGTCGATCTGGTCTTCCGGCTGCTGGTCCTTGCCGGTCACCACGTGGGTGATCAGGCCTTTGACGTCCTCGTTGAGGAATTTCTGCAGGTTGCTGCCGAACATCGCCATGCTGGTGGCAACACTCACAATCAACGCCGCGCGCGCCATATTGGTCACCAGCACCATCATGGAGTCGCGACTGCGGCCGGTGACGATCCGGAAGCCCTGGATCAGTACCCACAGCGTCATCAGCACCAGGGCAATGCCACCGACCCAGGACATCATGCGCCCCATCAGGTCGATGCCGTAGTCACTGATCCTGTCGCGCAGGTAATCCATGATCAGCTTGAAGAAGACGAAATCGCCGATCGACTGGACACGCACAGCGTAGCCCAGCAGATCCTGCAATCCGCCTGAGAAATCAAAGTTGGCCAGCCACCTGATCGTCATTTCCACAATCCCTTGGTAATTCCGTTACTGCATGAAATGCCGCATTGCTTTGCAGCGCATGTCTACGTATTAGCGGCCTGCGATCACTTGACGCTGAGCGCGGCCTTCAGTGCGGTGGTCTTGACCATGTCGCTGATCAGCTGCTTGGTCGGGTCCCCCTTCAATGCGGCCTGCGCCACCACCTTCTGGTTGGCCTCCATGACCTCGATATAGGCATCATAGGATTTCATCCGTGCTTCCCAGCTCTGGGCAAGTGCGGCAATGTCATTGGCGGTGCGGAGCGATTCGCTGTCGGCACCCTGCACGGTGCCCTGATCGTTGTTGGTCAGGCGGATCTTGAGGATGCGGGTCAAGGAGTTGTTGATGCGCGGAACGGTCTGGGTCAGGAAATCGATCGCGTCGTTGTACTTGCGGTTCTGCATCATCCGGATGTTGACGCAGATCTGCATCTGCTGCTCCTTCACATCCGCCTGCGGATTGAACACGAACACCTTGAAGGCGGACTCCAGGCTGAAGTCCAGCGCCTTGCCGCAGGTTTCGGCAACCAGATAGTTCGGTGCCACCGGCACCAACGGCGCGCTGTCGGGCATGCCGAAGCTGTTCACCGCCGCCTGCACCTGGATCAGCGCCTGGCGATACTGCTCCAGCGTGCGGATCCAGCGGGTGTTCTGCTCGACGTACTCGGCCGCGTCCTGCGCTTTGGCCGCGTAGACGGTCGCCTCGGTCTTGTAGGTGTTGATCTGATTGAGCAGGTGCTGGATGAGGCTGGTACCGGTCTCCTGCACGGGAATCCAGGCGCTGACATTGCCGGTGCCGAGCGCCATCACGGCTGCCACGGTCATCGCTGCAAGACGGGGCGCGCGGCGGCGGGGCGAGGAAGCTTGCTTGGTATTGTTCATATCAGTCTCCATTGATCGGAACTCGTAGTCTTCGGGCAGGCCGTCTCGCGGATCAGGTAACAGTGTCGCGCGCTGCGGCAGCCGCCTTGCCCGAGCCCTTTCGATTCTTGTAGAAATCTTCAAGCCACTGTTCCGGCGTCAGCTCATCCACCGTCACCCGTGCGCGTACCGCAGCTGTCTGCAATACCCGATGCATGATGTCGATGTTGTCAGTGGACGCCGAGATCACCGACAGAATGTCATCCATGCCGCGCAGGTTGAGCTGGCACACACTGGACGCGTGACCCTGCTTGACCAGGAAGCAGCGCGAGCGCTCGTCCAGGGCAGTGACCACCTTGAACTCGGCCTCGGTCAGTTTCAGGCCGTCCATGTAGTCGCTCTTGCTGGCGTTCGGGTTCGGCAGCAGGATCAACGTGGCAGTCTGCTCGATCAGCGCTGCCGAGATGTCGCTCTTCAGCGCGTCCTCCGGGCTCTGCGTCGCGAAGATGCCCAGGCCATTCTGCTTACGAATGGTCTTCTGCTTGTTCTTCGCGAACTCCTTCAGGCCACCTTCGCCATCCAGGATCTTCCAGAATTCGTCCATCACGTAGATCAGAGGACGACCATCGATCAGCGACTCCAGGCGGTGCAGCAGGTAATTGATGACCGGCACGCGCACTTCGGGATTGTCGATGATGTCGGTGTAGTCGAAGCCGATGATATTGGCCTTGCTCAGATCAACGGTGTCGACCGGATTGTCGAATACCCAGCCCAGCGAATTGCCCGAGGTCCAGCGGCGCATGCGCGCGTAGAGCCCATCGTCGCCCATGTTGGGCAGGCTCTTCTGGAAGTTGGTCATGCTGCGCAGGTGCATCGGCGTATCGAGCATGCTTTCCACCGCGCGGTAGATGTCCTCTTCCTCGCGCGCACTGTACTCACGCTTGCCGGCCAGCACCTTGATCAGGTCGGCCAGGAACTGCACGTTGGCTTCGTTGTTCTCGCACTGGAACGGGTTGAAACCGGTCGGCGCGCCGTTCTCCAGGGCCAGATAGTTGCCACCGCAGGCGCGCACGAAGATCTCCGCACCACGATCCTTGTCGAAGAAGAAGATGGTCGGTGACGGCTCGTACTTCTGAACCTGGCTGAGCAGGAAGTTGATCAGCGCGGTCTTACCGGTACCGGACTTACCAATCACCATGGTATTGGCGATCGCCTTCTCCCCCAGCGAGTTTTCCGACGGATGGGTCGCGTGGAAATTGAAGTAGTACGGCTGGCCGTTGGTGGTCTGCAGCGTGGTGACGCAGTCGCCCCACGGGTTGTTGTGCTGCTTGCCGGTGGCGAAGTTGTGCAGCGGCGACAGGCCCAGGAAGTTCAGCGAGCTGACATTGGCCAGGCGGGTACGATAGCGCCAGTTGCCCGGCAGCTGCGAATAGAAGGACGAGGTGACCGCAAGGTCTTCCTTGGTCGACACGAAGCCGGCGTTGGACAGCTCGGCGCGGGTCGATGCGACGTTCTGCGACAGCTTGGCCTGGGTGTCACCGTAGACCGCCATGATGAAGTGGTATTCACCCAGCACGAAGTTGCCGGACGACAGCTGATCCATGGCCTGGTCGAGCTCGACGATCTGGCTGACCGCCTTGTCGCCGGAGGAGATCATCATGCCCTTGGTGCGATCAAGCACCTTCAGCGCGTCCTGCCGCCCCATCGGGCTGAACGAATGGGTGATGACGTACTCGTAGTCGAGGTACTTCAGGCCGTTGAGGATGCCCGGGTAAGTGCCCTCGGCATACTCCTTGATGTTCAGAATGGCGCCGAAGTGGTTGGCACCATTGGGGGTATTGATCGCGAAATCGCCGGTCTTGGCCGAGAACATATGGCGGCTGACAGGCAGGTAGTCCTTGATCGGTGCCGACAGCACCGGCACCGGCTCGTCGATGCGATTGATCAGGTAACCGAACAGCTCCAGCGTTTCCGAGAACACCACGCCGTTCTTGGCCTCGTACATTCCCAAGCGGTATGGCGCATAGTCCCGGATGACGGCCTCGACGTTGCCGGCCAGCTCCATCAGCTTTTCGACCGCCTGCTCCTGCTCGGCGCGCAGCTTGTCCACATTCGCCGACTTCTCTACGAAGCGCTTACCCGCCACCACGGGGCGGTAGATCATGGTCAGGTACAGCTCGTTCTGCATGATGCGCTGTGAGGACAACATGCCCATGTACTGATCGGACACATCCTGGTTGAAGCGCTGCTTGTAGTTGCTCTTGCCCTTCAGGGTGCGGCGACGACGGATGTCGTGCACCCAGAAGGCGACGTTGACGAAATCCGGCGCGCGCAGCGTCTGCAGCAGGCGGTTGAACGTGTTGTGGCGATGTTCGAGCTCCCACTCCTCGCGGCCGACGAACGGCAGCCCTTCCAGATGCCAGGTCAGCAGGTAATCGCCGCCCGTGGTCTTGACCACGTTCGGAGCGACATGCGACGACAACGGAATGAACTCACTGATGGAGGTGTCAGGGCTGAACATACGACTGCTTCCAAAGAGGTAGTGCCAAGGAGTTACAAAAGACCCGGCGGGCGCAGACGCCCGCCAGGCCGGATCCGGACCTCAATCCATTCGGGCCGGCTTGTCGCGGTAATGGTTGGGGTTGAATACCCACATGCCATCGTGTTCCTGCACGTTGCGGACTTTCAGCTTGAACATCAGGCGCAGGCCCAACAGGCGGAAGATCATTTCGTCACGCTTGGCCATCTGCCGCATGATGAAGACCGCCACCGGAATGGTGAGCAGGAACCAGAAGTTCGTGTACATGCTGAGCAGCAGCAACCCACCTGCCACCATGAAAAATGGCAGGTAGGGGACGCCCAGGAACATCGCTGGGCGCGTGCAGCCGCGGAACACGACGTTCTTATGCACTGTAGTACTGGATCACGTGGTTGATCAGGTAGGAGGTGCTGGTGCCACCACCGCACTTGCCGTCGCTGCCCTCGCCCAGCAGCATGCGCGCAATCTGGCCGGCGGCACCGATCAGCACGCCACCGATCAGGATCGGCGCGACGTCACCGATGCGCTTGTGCGCGAAGGCGATCTGGTAGCCGGCGAAGATCACCGCAATGGTCACGACGGCGATCGAGGCCATGTTCAGCAGGCCGTTGATGTTGGAGAAGAAACCGCAGACCTTCTTGTCGGTGCCGCCGAAGTCGGTGCCGGTTGCGAACACCTGCGGGGCGAACAGTGCGCCAACGAAGATCGTGGCCATCAGCAGGGTCTTCAGCGTGCGCTGGGCCTGGACGAGGTCGAGATTGGATCGCTTCATGGATTGATTTCCTTGTTGATGGACTAACACAACTGAATCGGCCAGCCGGGGGACTGGCCGCACCACGACTTCGTCAGAACACGAAGGCCGCATCCCCTGCGGGAATCTGCTGCACCGGTGCGGCCTGCACCGGCGCGTTGTACGAATTGTCGGTACCGGCCACAGGCTGGTTACGCTCGCTCCAGGGGCGCAACATCACCGGCCCTTCGTTGCCGGCGCCAGCCGCGCCCGGCAATTGCTGCGGCATGGCCATCGCCTGTGCGGGGCCCTGCTGTGGCAGCTGCTGCGGCATGCCGCCGGCCTGCTGCTGCGGATAGGCGCCCGCCTGGGCCGGCTGCGCCTGCGGCTGCATCATCCGATCCACCGAACCCAGTACCACCTTGGACAGTGCCTGGTCGGCGATGTTCAGGAGGCTGCCCCGCGCCATCGCCCCGGTGGACGGGTACACGACATAGGCGCGTGCGGGATCTTCCGACGGCACGTACACGGGGCCATTGGATTGAGCAACGATGCGCGCCTGCGCCGGCGAAGCCAGCTGCGGGTGATGCTCGACCTTCACCGCGCGGCGCTCCCCCCGACTGACCACGTCGATCGGTGCGACACCATTACTGGCGACCTGCTGTCCGCGGCGGATCGAGTCGTAGATCTTCTGCACGTAGCCATGACGGAAGCCGGTCTCGAAGTTGCCCGAGTAGTAGCAGCTGAACGACTTGCCCCAGTCACCACCGGAGCGCTTGTAGCACTCGGCGAGGATGCGCGAACCGGCCTGCAGGTTCGGGCACTGCTGGAAGGCCTTCTCGTAGGAATCCAGGCCGTACTTGCCCAGGTTGTAGCGATTGACCTGGGCCAGCCCGATCGAGAAGTTGTAGCCCTTCTCTTCCAGCATGCGCACCGTCGCCAGTGCTTCATCCAAGGCCTTGGGCTGGCGCACCAGTGCACCGCCAACCACGCCGATCGCGTAGGGATTGCGCGACGATTCGACGTTGATGACGTGCTGCATCACATCCATCGACACGGCCATCTCCGGGCACGCCATCATTTCCAGTCCTGGCAGCATCCTTCAGCCCCCCTGCCCCTGGGCACGCCCAGGATTGAAGTCGATGCCGGTGATGTAGCGCGAGCCGGCATGCGCCTTGATATGCACGACGATGTCGATGGTCATCATCAACAGTCGCTTGATCACGTTGAATTCCAGGCCCGAACCTTCGGTCGAGGCCTTCACCATCAGCGCCAACTGGTCCCAGGTCTGCTCCGGGCTGCCCGCATGGCAGCTGGTGATCGAACCCGGATGACCGGACGCGCAGTTGCGGATGAAGTAGAACGCCTCGTCACCGCGCAGCTCGGCCAGGATGATGCGTTCGGGCTTCATGCGCAGGCAGGCTTCCATGCAGCTCTTGGCGCTGACATTGCTGGTGCTTTGTCCACCCTTGGAATACAACAGGTGCACGACGTTGGGCTGGGTCAGAAACAGTTCGCGCGCGTCCTCGATCGTGACCAGGCGCTCGTTGTCCGGGATATGGTTGACCAAGGCCTTCATGAAGGTGGTCTTGCCGCTACCGGTCGCACCGGATACCACGATGTTCTTGCGGTACATCACCGCACGCCGGAAGAACTCGGCGTACTCGCGCGAATGGCGCAGCTCCAGCAGCTCGCGATCCTGTTCGCTGATGCTGCCATCACTCTCCAGGATCTGGTTGAAGAAGCCGTCTTCGTGATACTGGCTGAGCGACTTGGTGTGCTTGGACGGCAGACGGATGGTGATCGACACCTTGCCTGCATCACATGCCGGCGGAATCACGAACTGCGCACGCTGGCCAGTGGGGAACGTGAGCGACACGACCGGATCGGCATCGGTGATGCGCTGGCCGGTGTTGCTCTCGTTCACCACCGCCGTGCAGAACTGCCGGGCCCGCTCGAAGGTCAGGCTCGGCACGTCCACCCGCTGCCACCCCGCCCGGGTTTCCAGGTACAGCTCACCGGGACGGTTGATGCAGATTTCCGTCACTTCCGGAGACGTCATGTACTCGGCGATGCCCAGCACTTCGTACTGATAGCGCAGGAAATCGCTGGAGACGAGGGCGAGGGGTGACACTTCGGCGTCCATGATCGTTCGTTGGGTTACCGGCGGGGGTGCAGCACGTTGGTGAAGTCGACGTCCTTGGCGACGTAGACGTTCACGATCGTGCCCTGGTTGATGGTGACGGTCGGCGGACGACGGTTGCTGCTGAGTGCCTCGTTGGCCAGGCGCTCCATCGTGCGTGCGGTAGCACTCTCATAGGGCGACTGCACCGTCATGCCGTTATTGGCGATGGTGGTGGTCTCCGGACCGTGTTCGGCGGCTGCGTACTTGAAGGCATCGGAAATCAGGCTGATCATCAGCGCCGAGGCGATACGGCTGCCCCAGTGCGCGCTGTACTGGCCCGGATGACCGGCGCCACCCAGCTGATCCACGCCCGGGCTGGACATCGCAACGTCGATGCCATTCGGAGTGGTGATGCGATCCCAGATCACTTCCACGCGCTTGCCCATCGGACCGCCGCCGTAGGCGCCATAGATCTTGGAGCCCTTCGGCAGCAGCAGGTTGCGACCGTTGATCGAGTACACCGGCTCGGTCAGCAGGCACGAGGTATAGCCGGCGAGATCGGTGATGATTCGGGTTTCCAACACGCAACGCAGGTAGGTGCCACGCACCAGCAGCGCGTCGGGGCTCTGGATGTAGGTGGCGCTGGAGACATCCTCGACGTCCGGGCCGCGGCGAACCTTTGCCGGCGCCGCCTGATTGTTGGGCAGCTGGGCCAGCATGGCACGGGTGTACTCATCCATGCCGCGGCCGCCATTGCTCCCGTTGCCATCCTGTCCATCACCACCACCCACCCCGCTCCCGGAGCCGATGCGGCGGTCCAGCAAAGTCGGGCCACGGTCCATCTCGCGCGCCGAATCGGACTGGGGAACGAACAGCGGGGTGGAATCCAGCGGCGGCGGCGGTAGCGGCGGCGTCATCGGAATCGGATCAACCGGTTGCATGGCCTGGGAGGGCACCGGACTCGTCTGCACGGCGTCCGGCAGAGTCGGCGTAGACACGCGCGCAACGTCCGGCACCTTCTGCACAGCGTCCTTGTCATCCTGGCCCTTGCGGAACAGCAGGAAACCCATGGCCACCAGCAGCACCACGATGCCGCCCAGGAACAGCAGCGCCTTGCGGTTCAGCCGCTGCTCTTCGGCCGAGCGCAGCTGCGGCGCGGCCGCATCCAGATCCGGCGCAGGCTCTGCCTGGGTCGTGCCGAAGTACGGGTTCGACTGCGCGTCCGAAGCACCCTGTGCGCCGTACGGGCTCTGGCTCTCGTCGCGTCCGTTGTTCGGGTCGTTTCCGGGAGTGTTCTGCTGGCTCATTTCTTCACGTTCCTTCGCAGGCCGACGACGAAGTCGCCGTGGCGGATGACCAGGTACGGGTGTGTCCCGTGCACGATCAGCGTATTGCCTTCAACCGTGGTGTTGACCACGAAGTCTTCACCGTATTCTGTTTCACGACCAAACACCGCCGGGAAGATGCCGGTCTTGTACTCCGGCGAATTCGGCAGTTTCAGGTAGGTGAAACGACCATCGTCATAGGCGTTGACCGGGATCAGCCACCCCATCTTCTTCGCCTTGCTGGTCGAATAGGAGTAGTTGAAGTTGTACTGGCGGTCCTTGGCCAGTTCCGAGCTCAACAACGGCTTGGCCTCTTCCTCGACCGCTTCCTGGGCGACGCCGAACACGGTGTCGTTCGGATAGACGAAGGCGATCTTGTACTGCACACCGGCACGACGGGCCTGTTCCAGCTGGCGCCAGTCGGTGGCCACCACCTTCAGCTCGAAGATGTAGGAATGGGTCTCGGTGCGCACCATCATGTTGGTGTCGACGTCGACGTTCTTCGGCTTGAGGTAGAACACATTCTCGCGACGGGTCAGTTCCCAGCCGCTGCTGAAGCCGGTGCTGTAGTCGAGGATCTTCTCGTTCGGGCTCAACTCGATCTGGGTGGTCAGGCCCAGGCCGGTGCGAACCGGATAGATACGGTCCTTCTCGTACTCGTAGTGGTCAACCGCCTGCGCCATCGCCGCTGCTGAGAACAGCAACGACAACATCGACAGCAGCGCCAGCGCGCTTCCCCTGATATTTCGACTACTCATCGGTTGCTTGCTCCATCAGCAGTTCCGGTGGAATTGTTCTGCGCCGGCCTCATGGCCGGCTGTCCGGGCATGGCCTGCCCCGGCATTGCTTGCCCCTGCACCGGCTGACCCGGCATGGGTTGGCCCTGTACCGGCTGGCCCGGCATTGCCTGGCCCGGCACCTGGCCGTTGACCGGAGCCGCGACCGGCTGGCCGGTGGCCGGATCGATCATCGTGGCCGCCGCAGGATTATTGGGATCGTAGACACCCTGTGCCTGCTGCGCGGCCTGCGCGGCCTGCTGCGCCTGTGCCTGCATGGCGCCGTCATCCGGCACCGGCACGCCACGCGAGTAGTCGTTGTCGACGCGGTACTCGGTGACCTGGAACGCCAGTGGGTTCAGGATGCGATCCTGTTCGGACAGCGCCAGGTTCTGGTTGTAGCTGAAGCGCATCGTCACCAGCTGGTTGTCCAGGTAGGTAGAGACGCCGGTGCGCTTGTCCAGCAGGCTGCGCTGTATGCGCACCGAAGCGCCGCGGAAGCTGCCGTTCGGCTCGGCCCCCAGTGGCGTGATGCTGAGGATCTTGACCCGGATGGCGCGCTCGCGACCGTACATCACGAACGGGTTCTGCGGATTGTTGCCCGCATAGCGGACACGCATGGACTGCGCCACCGGATCGGTGGACATCACGAACACCAGTTCCCAGTCACGCAGGCCCATCACCGCCGAGTCATACGATTCGCGCGCGAGCACGTACTGGGCGACGTTGCTGCGATTGATCGCTTCGTTGGTGGTGATCGTCTCGCCCTGGAACGTGCCACTCAACCGCGCGACGGTCGCCGTACCCGTGTAGGCATCGGCCATGACCAGGAACGGCACCTTTTCCTTCAGCGGCAGCATGTAGTAGTAGCCGCCCGCCAGTGCGAGCGACATCAGCAACGAGCCTGTGGCGACCCACCACGCACGCCGCTCGCTGCGGCGCGCCATGTCGGCCACGGTGATCTCGTAGCTGACCGCCTTGGCGACCGACTGCTCGACCTTGGGACTATTGCCGGGATCCTTCTTGCGGAACATGGATTCTTCCGTACTGCTGAAACATCAATGGGCGTGGCACCCCTGCGACAGGCGCGGGGAGCAGCACGTTCGATGATTTCGAGGTGGACTCAGGTGCCGCTGTTGGAATCAGCGCCCTGTGCCGACGCGGTCGGCGTCGAGCCAGCGCTCTGCACAACGATCTGGTTGCCAACGATGGAGACGGAGATGCCCTGCGCTGCATAGGCCGCTGTCAGATCGATCACGGCCTGCTGAGCGTTGGTGGTGTCGATGCTGGAGACCGCGCCGTACAGGGTGAAGTCCGAGCTCAGGCGGTAATCCAGCGTACGTCCGGAATCCTTGGCCCAGCGCTCGAGCATGGCTTTGAGCGTGCCATCCATCGGCGAGGCCTGGTAGACGTAGCTGGAGTACAGCGGGATCTCGGTGGGTGCCGCAGCAAAGCGGTTGACCGGCTTCCAGCGGCCTCCGAAATCGGGAGCGGACTTGGTGGCGCAACCGGCCACCATCAACGCCGCCACTGCGGCGATGGACATTTTCGCGATAAACGCCTGATTCATACGGGCTTCACTTTGACGTACGAAAAAGCAGTCCCGAGCATTGGCCCCCTGGTCGTCCGGCGCTGCGTCGCGCACGCCGGAATCGGAGCGACGCACTGACTGGCAGCACACCTGCTCCGGCTCCCCTGCAGCCAACGGCTGCCAACCAAGTCGCGGGGCCGCCAGACACTGCCGACGACACACCCGCATACCTCACCAACGTCGAAACCATCCTTGTTTCATGGCACAAACTCCTGGCCACCCTGCTCTACAACATCTGCCATCCATCACACATTTCTGAACGACATGCACAGGGTCGCACAACCACGCGTCAATTCCATGTCAGACAAGTCGGAAAATCCATGAACAAATGCCAAATTCTTGACCGAAATCACGAATTCACATTCTTAACTACGAATGGTGATCACAAATTCAGCGACGTGAATTAGACGTTCAGCATCGGAACGTCCACCTTCGGCAGCAACCTCGAGGTGAAGTAGCGATCCTTGTAGTACCGGATCTTGTCGCACTTCACCGGGTGAGGTATCCCCTCGTACAGGAACACCTCCATGTCCGGCCCCATCGCCTTCAGCTCCTGCGGCAGCATCAGCGCGCGCCGTTCCTCGGTGAAGTTGTGGGTCTTCTCGCGGGCATGGGTGACGTTCTTCCTGCGCACCGTGGTGTAGCCCAGCATGTCCGAGTAGTCGTTGGCATCCTGCTGTTCGCGCGGCGCGTACAGGATCTGCAGCGCGTGGTTGGTGATGATCGTGCGAGAGACTTCCCGGCCGTAGGTGGCGTCGAGTTGGGACATGCTCTGGATGATCGGCAGCAGGCGGATGTTGTAGCCGGCCATGTAGGAGACCGCCGAGGCGATGATCTCCACTTTGCCGATCGAGGTGAATTCGTCCATCAGCAGCAGGCACTGGTACTTCAGGTCCGGGTTGGACTTGGGCAGTTCCTTGGTGTTGAGGTTGATCAGCTGGCTGAAGAACAGGTTGATGATCAGCCGGCTCTCGGCCAGCTTGTTGGGCTGGATGCCGATGTAGATGGTCATCTTCTTCTTGCGGACGTCGGTCAGCAGGAAGTCGTTGCTGCTGGTGGCCTTGTCCAGCACCGGGTTGATCCAGGGATTGAGCGGCTCCTTGAAGGTGCCCAGGATCGAGGCGAAGGTCTCATCGGCCTGCGACAGCATGTTGGCGAACGCCGAACGGGCATTGGCACTGAGGAACGGTCGCTCCGACAGGGTCTTGAGGTACTTCTTCAGGTCGGTGCCGTCGCCGGAGGACAGACGGTACACCGCACCGAGCGTGGGCGTGCCGGCGCCGCCCGGGAAACCGCTGCTGCGCTCGTCGTCCCAGTTCTCGAACAGGTACAGGGTAAAGGCCATGAACGCGTTGCGTGCCTGGCTGACCCAGAACTTCTGGTCCTCGGCCCCGTCTGGGTACAGCATCGCGGCGATGCTCATCAGGTCCGACACCCGGAAGGCCGGATCGTCGGAGACGTAGCTGAGCGGGTTCCAGCGGTGCGTACGCCGGTCCTCGGCGAAGGGGTTGAACAGGTAGATCTCCTGGCCCTGGCTGGCGCGCCAGCCGCTGGTCAGGTCGAAGTTCTCCTGCTTGATGTCCAGCACCACCAGCGATTCGCCGTACTCCAGCAGGTTCGGGATGACCACGCCCACGCCCTTGCCCGAGCGGGTGGGCGCGGCCAGGATCACGAACTGCTGGCCATCCAGGCGCACCAGCTTGCCGCCATGGCTGCCGACCACGATGCTCTGGCCGGTCTTCTTGAACATGCCGTGCTTGGCCAGGTCGGCACCGGTGGCGAAGCGCGCGTCGCCGTGCAGCGAGAGCTTGTCCTTCTTCAGCAGCAGCACCAGGCCGGCCACCAGCAGCACCAGCAGGGGCAGGCCGAAGCCTACGTAGCCCGCCCATTTGATCTTGCCCACGAAAGGCGCGACCTGCGGTTGGCCGATGGCGTGGACGTACTGGTAGTAGGTGTTCCAGGTGAACAGCTGGGTGTCCAGCCCCAGGAACAGCAAGGTCAAGTAGCCGGAGAACACGAAACCAAGCAACAGGGTCGCCAGCGTGATGATGGCGATGAGCAGATACTTCTTACTGGGCAACACCCGAATCCTCCATGATGCGCACGCGGCGCGACGGCCTAGCGGTGGCGCCAGCGCGACGCCTTCTTCCGCAGGTGGTTCTCGTTTTCCAGCCCGGGCTCCTCGCCCTCTTCACGCACCAGTTGCAGCAAGCGTTGGCGCGCTTCGGCCAGTGATATCAGGTCGGTCAGACGATCCCCATCGTCGGCGACGACCGCATGGCCGACCACATCGCCGGGAGCGTACACCGGCTCGTGGGACACCGCTACCAGCTGGTAGCGGCCACGGGTTTCCAGCACATGCCTGAATTCCTGCATCGCACTCCTCCTAGTCGGGGCAACACTGCGCCCCCTGCCCCGCCATCATGCCGGTGGCAGCGTCATGGGCGCATCCACAACCGCTGCGGCTTCTGCGCGAAACTGTGCGCGGATATCCAAGGAGACCGCAACGGACTGGGTAGCACTTGCCCGCACGCTGGCCACCGAGGCCCACGCGGGGCAGATCGACAAGGCCGGCCAGCCTTACATCGGCCATGTGGCGCGGGTGGCGGCTGCGGTGTGCGGCGACGATGACGCCGAAGTGGTGGCCTGGCTGCATGACGTGGCCGAGGACTGCCCGGCGTTTGCCGCGCGGATCGAGGTATTTCCCGCACCGCTGCGCGAGGCGGTGCAACTGCTCAACCGCGATGCAGCACCCGACGCGGACAGCTACTACGCGCGCATTGCCGCCCACCCGCTGGCACTGAAAGTGAAGCGCGCCGATCTGGATGACAACGCCGATCCGCAGCGGCTGGCGATGCTCGATGCGGCGACGGCCGCGCGCCTGCACGGAAAGTACGCTCATGCCCGGGCGGCGCTGGGCATCTGAGCCGGGCGCGACGAGGCGCGGCGGGCCGGCGTGTCACCGATCAAACGCTGATTTACCCTGAGTGCTGCTGCTCCTGCTGCAGTGCAGCAGTACAATGGGCGGCTCCCGCCCCCCATCGCGCCCCCGCATGAGCCCCAACTCTTCCCTGGCTGCGCGGCTGACGCCCCGCCAGCGCACCCTGATCATCCTCGCCCTTTCACTGGGTGGCTTCGCCATCGGCACCAGCGAGTTCGCCAGCATGGGCCTGATGCTGGAGATCAGCCGCGGCCTGTCGATTTCCGAAACCCAGGTCGGGCATCTGATCAGCGCCTATGCCATCGGCGTGGTGGTCGGCGCCCCGATCCTCGCCTTCGTCGGCGCCAGCTGCCCGCGCCGCAAGCTGCTGCTGGCACTGATGGGCTTCTACGCGGTCGGCAACCTGGCCAGCGCGCTGGCACCGAACTACGGCACGATGCTGGTGGCGCGCTTCGTTGCCGGCCTGCCGCATGGCGCCTACTTCGGCGTGGCGATGCTGGTGGCCGCGGCGATCAGTCCCGCAGGCCAGCGCGGCCAGGCGATGTCACGCGTGCTGCTGGGCCTGTCGATCGCGATCCTGGTCGGCAACCCGCTGACGACCTGGCTGGGTCAGCAGCTGAGCTGGCGCACCGCCTTTGCCCTGGTCAGCGTGCTGGCCATCGCCACCGTGGCGATGATCGCGCGCTTCCTGCTGCCGGACCCGGATGAAGTACGCACCTCGCCGATGCGCGAGCTGCGCGCCTTCAACACGTCCCAGGTGTGGCTGGCGCTGGCGATCGGCGCGGTCGGCTTCGCCGGCATGTTCTGCGTGTTCACCTACCTGGCACCGACCCTGGTGCAGGTCACCGGCGTGGCCGAATCGTGGATGCCGCTGGCGGTGGGCGTGTTCGGCATCGGCGCGATCATCGGCAACATCGCCGGTGGCTGGCTGGTGGACAAGTTCCACTTCAAGGCCGCCGCCGTGGTGCTGCTGTGGTCGATCGTGATGCTGCTGCTGTATCCGCTGGCCGCACAGTCGGTGTGGACCATCGGCCCGATGATCATCACTGTCGGCACCATGGGCGCACTGGCGGCGGTGCTGCAGACCCGCCTGATGGACGTGGCCGGTGAGGCGCAGACGCTGGCGGCGGCCTCCAACCACGCCGCTTTCAATACTGCCAACGCACTCGGCCCGTGGCTGGGCGGCATGGCAATCAGCGCCGGCTTCAGTCCGGCCAGTACCGGCTATGTCGGCGCGGCTACCGCGATCGGCGGCCTGCTGCTGTGGTGCGTGGCGGTGATGCTGGACAAGAAGCGCAGGACCGCCGTCGCCGGCAGTCACTGAACATTGCGCCGGATCGTCAGTCGCTGCCTCTGCGGCGACGGCGATCTGGTCGCAGCAACGCTGTATCGCCGGCCACCAGGGTCGGCCGCGCCAGCTCACCGCGCTTCACACGGTCCAGCACCCGCCGCGAATTGGCTGCACAGTCGATGCCGTCCGGCCGCGCCTGGATGTCCTCGATCAGGGCCAGCAGATGCGCCCGGCTCTCTGCCAGCCGCAGCTGCAACGCTTCGATGTCAGCCACCTTCTGCTGCAGCATCGTGATCAACGCATCATGCTGCCACTGGCCCATGTCCGGTGGCAGCAGGGCGCGGATCTCTTCCAGGCTGAAGCCTGCACGCTGCGCGCCCGTGATCAACTCCAGCAACAGCACCGCCTGTTCCGGATAGTCGCGGTAGCCATTGGCCTGGCGCTGCGCCACCAGCAGCCCCGCGTCTTCATAGAAGCGAATGCGCGACGCCGCGAGGCCCGTGAGGCGGGCCAGCTCACCGATCTTCATCTGCCTGAATCCTCGCCATGGGAGCCTGTTGACCTTCAATAAAACTTGAAGGTTAGCGTAGCGCCATTCCCCTGTCCTGGAGCTGTCCGATGTCGCTGTTCTCGCCCCTGGCACTACCCTCCGGTGCCATCATCCGCAACCGCATTGCCAAGGCCGCGATGGAGGAAAACATGGCCGACGCCGACCACGCGCCGTCCGCTGCACTGCTGCAGCTCTACCAGCGTTGGGCCAATGGCGGCGCAGGACTGATCATCACCGGCAACGTGATGGTCGATGGCCGCGCCATGACCGGCCCCGGCGGCGTGGTGCTGGAAGACGACCGCCACCTTGACCGCTTCATCGCCTGGGCCGAAACGGCACGCTCACGGGGCGCGCAGATGTGGATGCAGATCAACCATCCCGGGCGGCAGATGCCGGCCGCACTTGGCCAACCGGCACTCGCGCCGTCAGCCGTCGCCCTGGAGATGGGCGCGCTGTCCAGGCAGTTCGCACCGCCGCGGGCGATGACCGAGGCGGACATCGAAGAGGTGATCGCCCGCTTCATCCGCAGCGCCGAGCTGGCCGAGCGCGCCGGGTTCAGTGGCGTGCAGATCCATGCCGCGCACGGTTACCTGCTCAGCCAGTTCCTGTCGCCGCTGTCCAATCGCCGCGACGACCGCTGGGGCGGCAGCCTGCACAACCGTGCGCGCCCGCTGCTGGAGATCGTGCAGGGGGTGCGCGCCACCGTGTCGCCCACGTTCGCGGTGGCCGTGAAGCTCAATTCCGCCGATTTCCAGCGCGGTGGCTTCTCGCCCGAGGATGCGCGCGCAGTGGTGGAAATGCTGGCGCCGCTCGGCGTGGACCTGGTCGAACTGTCCGGTGGCAGCTACGAAGCACCGGCCATGACCGGTGCCGCGCGCGACCAGCGCAGCCTGGCCCGCGAGGCCTACTTCCTTGAGTTCGCGCGTGAGATCGCCACGGTGGCAACCATGCCGCTGATGGTCACCGGTGGCATCCGCCGTCGCGCCGTGGCCGATCAGGTACTTGACAGCGGTGTGGCCATGGTCGGCGTCGCCACCGCGCTGGCGATCGAGCCGGATCTGCCCCACCGCTGGCAGCAGGGCCGCGACCCGGCGCCGGCACTGCGCACCATCGACTGGCGCAGCAAACCGTTGGCCGCCAGCGCACACATGGCCGCAGTGAAGTACCAGTTGACGCGGCTGAGCAGGCTCCGGCCCACGGCGCCGGGTGTTTCGCCCGTCTGGGCACTGCTGCTGGCACAGGCGGCCGCAAAGTGCCGGACCCGCCGCTACCGGCGCTGGATCGGTGCACGCGCAGGAGGATACTGAGCGGGCAGGCTTCTCATCACCGAATCGATGCTTCACCATCTGCACGATCGGCGGCAGCCCGTCGCCGGTCGCAACACGCAGAAGGAACCCTCGTGGCAGCAGGACCAACCAGGAACCACGAAAAGCTGCTCGATGACCTGCTCTCACTGGGCCGCAACTGGGCGCTGGCCATTGCCATCGCAGGTGCCGGAGCTGCGGTCCATTACAGCGAGTCGGTCTACGAAGCAGGCATCTGGCGCGACCTGCTGCCCACGCTCTGCTTCCTGGTCGCCATCGTCTGGATCGTGCTCAGCATCATCCGCTTCGACCTGACCATCCAGCAGCACTTCGAGCGGAAATTGTCACGCTGGCTCAGCCGTCTGCTGTATGTCGTGCTGCTTGGCACCGGCATCACTGCCGTGTTCTTCGTCACCGAACTGGCGGACAACAATCACATCGCGCGGATGTGCGACTCGGTGGCCAATGAACCCGGCAGCCGCATCCACAGGTCGGCCGAGTGCCAGCGGCTGTACCAGCATCGCGCGGCGTACCGGCAGCGCCTGGAATCGGCCGAGGGTGAGTTCGACTGAACGGGCTTCATCGCGGTCTTCGCGCGCGATGAACACATTTCGTGGATGTGCATTTGGGCACAGTGCAGCCGACGCCGCGCTCTCGGCCCGTACCGGACCCGCAATGCCCCCCCATCGCGCACCTGCCCGCCATGATGCCATCGCCTTGCAGGCCGGCATGCTGGGCAGCGTGTTGGGCGTGGCGCTGTTCAAGGCCATCGCACTGTCTGCGTTGGCGACGGGTTCGATGATGGGTATCGGGCTATGGGTGATGGCCTGCGCGCTGCTGGCAGCGTGGGCGCTCGCAGCCTATCTGGCCTGCCTGGCACTGAGCCGGCGCGTGTTCGTGCTGATGCTGGTGCTGTGCACGGTACTGGTGATCTGCATCGCCTGACGCCGGCAGGGACCGGACTATCGCGCATCTGTTATAGAATAACAAGTGCGGCTGGTCCGATTGTGCATGCCCGGTGTCACGGATTTGAATTCCATGGCCATCCCGGCATCACCCGAGGCCCCCCACATGAACCTGCAGCCCCCGCTCCGCGTGACCCTCATTGCCATCGCCCTCGCATCGCTCAGCGCCTGCGCCACCTATGACGACAGCAACATGCATCAAGCCTGCCAGGAGTCGCCGCACCTGAAGGACCTGCCGCCCGAGGTCGCTGCCCGCGAGAGCCGCTGCAACAAGGGCATGGAAGTGTGGTCGAGCGAGCGCAAGGGCAGTGACAAGCCGCTGGACCTGAGCGGAAAGAAGAACAATCCCTGACGAAGGTGCGCGCCCGGTTGCCGCGCCTGTCTTGATCGCGCCCATGCATCCGGCTGACTGCTCCATCACAGCCGGCGCGCGACGATGAGGTCTCCCCACCCTGTCGAGACTCAGATGCCGGACACTGCCCACCCTGTCATTCGCGCGTTCGAGGCCGTGTTCGATCTATCAGGCAGCGTGCAGCGCATCACTGCGCTCACGGTCACCTGCCGGCATTGCTCGTCGACCAGCTCTGCCAGCGAAGACAACCTGGTGCAACTTCCTGGCGGGGCGTTGTTCCGTTGTGACGGGTGCGGCTGCCATCAACCGGTCAGCCACGCCCGCCTGTCGGACTGGCAACCGGCGTCGTTGCTGGGTATCTGAGGGCCGCCACGTGGAAATGACTGCGGAACAGCGGAAAATACTCCAGGCAATCGCCGCTGCAGAGCCGGTGCGCGGCGATGCCGCAACGTGGGCGGTGACCGCCGGATGGGCGGTACAGGCGGAAGACGGGGATATCGATCTGACCGAGGCTGGCCGGGATGTGCTCACCGCGCAGGCAGGTCGTAAGGGCTAGACCCGCCGATCAGGCCAGCTTCGCCTCCCTTCGCGCTGCGCCGCGATAGCGGCAACCTGCTGAACAAAGGGTGCATCCCTGCCACGTCAACGGCGAAGTGGCGAGGCCCTTCATGCCGACGGTGTGCAGGGCGTCATGACATGCGCTCGGCTATGCTGCGCCACCTCCCTGCGCCAATGGCGGCCATGCATCCTTTTCCCCTGCCAGTCTCCGCACCTGATCAGCTCGCCTACCGACTGCTGCAGGACAGTGACTGGGCCCGCTCGGCCACTGCCGCAAGCGCACCTGCCGAACTTCGCACCTTGCTGGCGATGATCCTGGATTCGCCGGAACCCCTGTGGCTTGCCTGGGGCAAGGAAGACAAGGCGTTCTTCTTCAATGATGCCTATCTGCCGATGCTGGGGGAAAAGCTGCACGGCGCGATGGGCAACCGTCTGGAGGATGTCTGGGCGGACGTATGGCCGGACGTGGTGCATGCCGTCGACGACGCCTTTGCCGGCACCAGCCGCAGCTTCAAGAACCTGCCATTGATGATGGATCGCGACGGCACGCTGCGCGAAACATTCTGGACGTTTTCCTATTCACCGCTGCGCGTCGGCTGCGGCAGTGTCGCCGGTATCCTGTGCGTGGTCAGCGAGCAGACCGAACGGGTGATCGAGCGCGACCTGCACAGCCGCCAGGTCGCGGCGATCACCGAGCAGGCGCGGGAGGCCCATCTGGAACTGGTGCGCGCCCGCGAGCAGCTGCGCCAGTCGCAGAAGCTGGAGGCGATCGGCCAGCTCACCGGCGGTGTGGCCCACGACTTCAACAACCTGCTGCAGGTCATCACCGGTTCGGTGGACATGCTCCTGCACACGTGGCCGTCAGACGACACCCGGCGCCGCTACATCCAGGCCATTGCCACAGCCTCGGACCGCGCCACCAAGCTGACCGCGCAACTGCTTGCGTTCTCGCGTCGCCAGAGCCTGTCACCGGAGGTCTTCGATCTCTGCGAGAGCGTGCACGCGCTTTCGGACATCATCACCACGGTACTGGGTGCACGCATCCAGGTGTCGTTGACGTTGCCCGGCACGCCGTTGCCGGTGCTGCTGGACCGGACCCAGCTGGACACTGCATTGATCAACATCGCGGTCAACGCGCGCGATGCGATCGAGGGACACGGCAGGGTGACCATCGAGGTGGAGCAGGTAACCGCCGTGCCTTCGGTGCGCTTCGCCGCGCCGATGAAGGGCGACTTCGCCGCGATCAGCGTGACCGACACCGGAGCAGGCATCGACCCCGCCGTCGTCGACCGCATCTTCGAGCCCTTCTTCACCACCAAGAGCGTCGGCGCCGGAACCGGCCTCGGCCTCAGCCAGGTGTTCGGCTTCGTCAAGCAGTCGGAAGGCGAGGTGGACGTGCAGAGCCAGGCGGGCGCCGGTACCCGCTTCACCCTGTACCTGCCGCTGGCGCAGGCGAGAGAAATGACGGAACGGCCGGCGACGCTACCGGGGCTGCAGCATGGTCACGGTGTCTGCGTGCTGGTTGTGGAAGACAACGTCGATGTGGCCGAATTTGCCGTCGGCGCCCTGCGCGAGCTCGATTACAACGTGGTACTTGCGCACAATGCGGACGAGGCCCTGGCGGAGCTCGAACGGGATGCCTCCCGCTTCGATGTAGTGTTCAGCGACGTAGTGATGCCTGGCATGAACGGCCTGGATCTGGCCCGTACCATCCGCAGCCGCCTGCCTGGGCTTCCAGTGATCCTTACCAGCGGCTACAGCGAACTGCTGGCCCGGGACCCTGGCCATGGCTTCACCCTGCTGCGCAAGCCTTACTCATTGAAGCAGCTGGCCTCGGTGATGACCGAAGCCGGGCGCTGCGCGCAGGCCGTGGTGGCGTCGCCCTAGCGGGCGGTCACCGCAGCGAACCGAACCAGCGTTCCAGCGAAGGCTCCAGCCCCGACGTGTCACCGCCAGCATCGCAGGCCCAGGCGACGATACCGTCGGGGCGGACCAGCACGGCGCCCAGTCCCAGCGTGTCGCGCGCCGTGGACATCACGCAGGTGACCGACCGCTGCCAGCGCTCAATGATCGGACCGAGCGAATCGCCGGTATCGAGCCCCAGCAGCACGCCCTGCCCTGCACGCAGCAGCTCTCCCATCCGACGGTCATCAGCCAGTTGAACGTCCGGTGCGCTTCGGCCAACCCGCGGATGGCTGCCGTCGAGCACCGGTGGCGGTGCCACACCCCACAGCCGCTCGGCGAGATAGGTGGCACCGTCGCGGGTCGCGGCTAGGTCGGCGATGACCGCCGCCAGCGCGCGCGACCCGGGGCCTGGCCGCATCAACGCCACCTGCGCACGTGACCAGTCGAGCACCTGGGCGCCGATCGGATGGCGCTCAGCCTGATAGCTGTCCAACAGCGACTCTGCCACATCACCTCGCACCACCGCGGCCAGCTTCCACCCCAGGTTCATCGCATCGCCGATGCCGAGGTTCAGCCCCTGCCCGCCCAACGGCGAATGCATGTGCGCGGCATCACCGGCCAACAGCACGCGGCCGCTGCGATAGGCCGTGGCCTGGCGCGCGGCATCGGTCCATGTGGTGGCCAGATGCAACGCCGTGATCGTTGCCTCTCGCCCGGACACACGCCGCAGCAGCGCCTGGGCGGTGTGCCGGTCCAGCGGCGTGCGATGGCCGGCGCCACCGTCGAAATCGGCCAGCGCCAGCATGCCCGGCGGATTGAAATTGCACATGCCGTGTTCGGTGAACTGACGCCCCGGGACGAGCACCGACGGGTCCGCCAGTTCGACCTGCAGCGTGTGCCCGGTGAACTCCGGCGCCGTCCCTGCGAACACGAACCCCGATTGCTTGCGTACCGTGCTGCGGGCGCCATCGCAACCGACCAGCCAGCGGCCCCGCATCAGCCCGCGACCGGTCTGGACCACCATCTGTGCTTCGCGTGCGTGCACCGCCTGCACCGTGCAGCCACGCTCGATCTGTACACCCAGTGACACCGCACGCTCGGCCAGCACCGCCTCCAGCGACTGCAGCTCGACCGCCATCTGGGTGGGCACCGGCGTCGGCAGGCGATGGCGCCAGCGCGCACTGTCCACGTTGTCCAGCGCAAAAGGAATGCCGGCGAAGTGGCCGCCCAGCGGCCGCGGTTGCGCCAGCCAATGGGCGGTGCCGGGCGGCGGTGCGCCGTTGTCCGGCTTCAGCACCTGACTGGCGGCAACCGCATCCAGCAGGCCACGTCGATCCAGGGCCTCCAGGGTGGGCGCGTTCAAGCCGCGCAAGCCAAAGGGCAGGCGTTTCAAGGGTGTCTCGGGCGACGCTGCCTGCTCCAGCAACAGGACCGAACAGCCGGCCTGGGCCAGCTCGCAGGACAGGAACAGGCCGACCGGGCCGGCCCCGGCGATGACGACGTCGTACAACATGGGATTTCCCTGTGAGCGCCGGGCCTGCGCTCTGGCGACGCCAATGTTACACTCGGTGTACGTTTCCACAAGTGAACCGCCCATGATCCCGCCCCGGGGCCGCCGCGAGCAGCGCAAGACCGAGACCCGACAGACCATTTCGGACGTCGCCACCGAACTGATCATCCGCCGCGGCTTCGAAGCCGTGTCCATGTCCGAGATTGCCAATGCGGCGGGGGTCTCGCGCAAGACGGTCTTCAATTATTTCGCCAGCAAGGAAGACCTGGTGTTCGACCGCGATGAGGAGGCCCGGACCCTGCTTCGCGAAGGCATGGCGGCGCGCCGTGGCATGGCCCCGCTGGCCGCCTTCCAATCGCTGGTGCGGGAGCTGCTGGACAGCGGCCATCCGCTGTTACGGATCAACTCCGGTGCAGCGGCCTTCTGGGCAACCGTGGCCGACAGTCCGGTGCTGGTGGCGCACGCGCGACGGCTGCAGGCACAGCTGGCCGACGACCTGGCCCAGCTGATGGCCGACGCAGCCGGTCGGCCCGCGCAGGACGCGGAGGCACGCCTGGGCGCAGCCATGCTGCTGGCGTCGATGGTGGCCGCCTATGAGAGTGGACTGGCCAGCCAGCAGAGGGGCGAGGATCCGCGCCAAGCGATGCTGCAGCTGATCGTGCGCGGTGGCACCGGCGTGCTGGTGGCCTTGGCCGGCACCCCATATACCGACCCGGGCCTGCGTCCATAGCGCAATCAGGGGATAGGTCACGAAGCGTTGCAAATGCCAATCTTTCTCATTTGCAGCCCATCCCGACCCCCTCATGCCGCTTCCAAGCCCGCTCAAGCACGCCCTCTGCCTGGCGCTGCCCCTTTCCCTGGCTACGCCTGCACTGGCCTCCGAGGCCTCCGCTGACACCCCGAAGGACCTGGACAAGGTCGAAGTCCGCGGCCGCGCGCAGACCCTGTACCGCGCCAACGATGCGGCCGTCGGCACCCGCACCGATACCCCGTTGGAACTGGTGCCGCAGTCGATCCAGGTCGTGCCGCGCGAGCTGATCGACGACCAGGCCGCGCGCCAGGTCACCGATCTGTACCGCAGCATCAGCGGCATCAGCTTCTTCAGCTATGCCGGCGTCACCCTGCGCGGGTTCCGCCAGGAGAACGTTCTCTACGACGGCCTGCGTGGTGATCCCTATGCGGGCTTCTCGGTGCCGCAACTGTTCAACATCGAACGCGTGGAAGTACTGAAAGGTCCGGCCGGTGCGCTGTACGGCGGTGGTGATGCGGGCGGTGTCATCAACTATGTAACGCGCAAGCCCAAGGCGCGCGCCGAACGCCGCATCGAGCTGCAGGCAGGCGACAAGGACTTCCGCGCCGGATCGATCGAAGGCACCGGCCCCTTGAATGCCAGCGGCAGCATTCGCTATCGCGCCGGCCTGTATGCCGACAGCGAGCAGGGCGTGCGCTGGAATGCCGACAGCGAAAGCGTGATCGGCGATGCCTCGCTGGCCTTCGACGTTGGCCAGACCGGCGAGCTGGTGCTGCAGTTCACCGACATCACCCAGAACCTGGGCGGCAACCGCCTGCGCGGCGTGCCGGTGAACGATGCCGGCAGCTTCCTGACCGACCGCCGCTGGAACCACAACGAGGCCAGTGACTTCCTCGACATGCGCGCCAAGGTCGCACTGGCGCAGTATCGCTTCGCACCGCGCGACAACCTGGACGTGGACCTTGCTGCGCGCTGGTTCAGCAACAACGAGCACCAGATGTACCACGAGCCGATGGGGCTGATTGATCGTGACCGCGACGGCCTGGCCGAGTGGATGACGCGCCAGCTGCGCAACCAGATCCGTGACAACACTGCCTTCACCGCCAGCGGCAATGCCATATGGCGGATCAACACCGGCCGTATCGAACACAAGGTGCTGTTCGGCGCCGACGTGTACCAGCTCGACGCCGACTTCACCGCGCAGACCGCCAACAGCGCCGACCTGGCACGCGGCGCCGGCCCGGTGCGGGGCATCGACCTGTTCAACCCGGTCTATGGCGCGAGCATCTGGCATGACTACAACCTGGCCGCTCTGCCCTGGCGCAGCACCGCCACCCGCAGCAAGCGCTACGGCGGCTACCTGCAGGATGAGCTGGCACTGGGCACGCGCTGGCATGTGCTGGCCGGGCTGCGCTGGGATGGCTTCAAGGATCAGGACCGCATGGGTGGCAGCAGCGTGGATGGCAACGATCTCAGCTGGCGCCTGGGCAGTACCTTTACCGTCCGGGACGGCGTGAACCTGTATGCCAACATCGCCAGCGGCTTCGTGCCGCAGAGTGCCACCAACCAGAACCCGGCGGCCGGCGGACCGTTCGACGCGGAGCGCAGCCGGCAATGGGAAGTCGGTCTGAAGTCCCTGCTGGCCGACCGTGTGACCCTGAACATGGCGGCCTACCGCATCGACCGCAGCAACATCGTGCAGGCCACCGGCGAGGTGATCGGCGGGGTAAACCAACTCGCTGCACTGGGCCTGGTACGCAGCACGGGCATGGAACTGGACCTGCTGGCCGACGTGACCGAGCGCTGGGTGGTGAACCTGACCTACGCCTACAACGACGCACGGGTGAAGGATGCCGGACCGAACGGCATCACCAATGCCTCCGGCGACCGCTTCGCCAATGCGCCACGCAACAAGCTCGGCCTGTGGACGCGCTACGACCTGCCGTCGATCAACTCGGCCATCGGCTTCGGCGCCGACCATGTGGGCGAGCGTGTCAGCCTGGATGGGCAGGCGGTCAAGGCATACACGGTATTCGACATGAGCTGGAAGACCACGTGGAAGCAGTGGCAGTTCCAGGCCAACGTCAAGAACCTGTTCGACAAGGTGTACGCGGCCAGCGGCTTCATCGAGCGCAACGGGCATTTCCCGGGCGAGCCGCGGCGGGTGTATGTGCAGGCGGCCTACCGCTTCTGAGAAGGCCTTCCAGCAGAGCCGGGCGCCCGCTCGGCTCTGCTACGTAACCTCAGCCCATCCGCATCGCAGGGTTGTCACGCGCTTGGACGTCGTTGTCCTGCTGGCGCTGCATGGCCGCCTGCTGTCGCTCCAGGCTGGCGGCCTCGATCTGCCGCAGCGAGTGTTCGACCGGCGTCTGCACTGCCGTGTCCGTAGGCATGACCGCTCGCAGATGCGCGGGATCGCTCATCTCGCCCTGCACCACGAACACGTTGCGGCCGGCCGGATGATCGGCGGTCTGCGCGCTCAGCAGGACATGGTCGGCACGTTCAAGCTGGTTGTGACGCGCCAAGGCCATCACGCTCGCTACGAGGCGCTCACTGTTCTCGTCGTGGGTACGCCCGGCGCCGGCATCGATCGCGGCCACGCCTTCGCGCACCTGTTGCATCAGTGCGTAGTCGCGGTGGCCCGGACCAATGTCGGCCAGGCGGGTCGGTGCCTGCGAGAAATCCGGCACGTCGTCCACGGCTGCGGTCAGCGGGCTGCGGGTGATGGTCCGGTACGGGTCGTCCGGGTGGAACTGGGTGCGTTTTTCCTGGCGCTCCAGACGAACCTCGCGCGCGTCGTTGAGCTCGGCGATGCGGGCCGGATCGGTGATCTCACGCATCGACATGTGGCCACCACCCGCGCTGACACTGGCCCATTTCCTGTCCGCTTCGAAGTACATCGCGTAGTAGCTGTTGCCACCGATGACGTTCGGATCGACCGCCGAGCGCCCTTCCAGTGCCTGGGTGGCTTCCAGCACGCTCAACCGGGTCAGGTACTGCCCGCCCTTCGCCCATCCCATCTGGCTGATGGCATCGACGCTGGTGTTGCCTACGCGCGGGCCTCCGGCATAGTCGTTGTTGAGCATGTTGGTCCAGATCTGTTCCAGCTTCTCGGGGCCGCTCTTCTGCTCAGCCGCCTGCAGCAACACGCGCGGCGTCCAGCAGTTGGGATCGAGTTCATGCCGTTCGAATGCCCGGTCGTGTGCCAGCATTACATCCTTGCCGGGAAGATTCAGTGCAAATTCGGGACGCCCCTGCTCCATCCAGAACAGGCGTCGCTCCAGGTCCTGGCGCAGAAGCGTCTGCCCAAACATCTCCCATTGCCGCTCGCTCAGCTACGCATCGGGAAAGCCGGAGCCCTTGCCTTCCTGATCTCGGGCGTAATCCTGTGCGTAGCTGTTTGCAACGCGGCCTGGCAGGCTGTCGTTGCGAACAACACCCAGCGCAAGCGTGCCATAGCCATCCGCATTTGGTAGCTGCGACAGATAGTTCCAGTACAACTCACGGTTTCCGGCCTTGGCATAGCTGGCCAGAATCCTGAGATTCTCTTGCGTCAATCCGCCCATCGCCTGCTCCTGAATGCACTCACTGCCGGACGCGGGAGCGCGCGAGAAGATCCCGCACCGCATCTTCCATCCGCTTCCAGTCCGCCAGGAAGGCCCGCTTGTAGTTCAGCGAGATGGAAAGCTTGTTCTCCACATCCGAGAAATAGTGGAAGCACCCCGCAGCGGCTTGCCCTTGCTCACTGATGACCTGATCGCCCTGCAGGCGAACGCCATCCCCCCGAAACGCCGTGCTTTCGCATTTGATGAATGTGGTCAGGCTGCCGTTGGGAGCGCGCGCGATGTACCAGTCATCTTCATAGGCAGGATTACGGGTGGGCGGTTTTCCATAGCGTGCCTCGTATTCCTTCGAGAAAATCCCCATCCTCGTTTCATCAATGGCGTAAGGCGTCAGTCCCATGACGTCGGGCCGCGCAATACGCAGATCGAGTCGATCCCGAGGATCCCCTCGCTCCACGGATCCTTCCTCGGTGGATGCCTGGTTGGAGGACAATCGCTCCAATGATGTTTCGATTGGCGCACGATCGATGTAGTCGATCGCCACAGCAATTTCCTTCCGGAAATCATTCGTACGCGGATTCGCCCGGGCACCCGGCGGCGTCGGCGTCATGTTCGGCCACTCGATGACCAGCGTCACGCCCTCGCCCGGCCACGGTGCGATCTGGCTGTCCAGGTAGTTGGCCGGAATGCGGAAGGTGTTCGGCCCGAGCTTCACGTCCACGGGGGCATCGGTATAGGTGTGGCCGTTGATCGTGCGGCCGGTCTGCGCTGCGCCGGACATGGCGGGATTCCTTTCGTGTTCGGTGGACGGCGGCCGCGCACACGCGCCGGCACTCACCGCGACGGCAAGTGCAAGCGTCAGGCAACGGCCGGGGGACATCACGTGCATGGGCATTCCATTGCAGAGTTCCCAATCGATTATAGGTAAAACTGCGGAGGCGAACGAAGGGTCCGCGCCCCAAGGCTTAAAGGCCTAGGCGAAAACCACTTTAGACCCGAGCCCGTGACCGGCTCACCCGGGGGGCCGGTCAGGCCATCCGCATGGCCGGGGTGTCGCGCGCCCGCGCATCGACCTCCTGCTGCTGGCGCTGCGCGTGTGCCTGTTCACGTTCCGCACCCACTGCCTGCAGGGCCTGCAGTGACTGCTCGACCGGCGTCTGCACCGCCCGGTCCGTGGGCATGGAGGCCCGCAGATGCGCCGGATCATTCAACTCGCCCTGCACCACGAACACGTTGCGGCCGGCCGGATGATCGGCGGTCTGCGCGCTCAGCAGGACATGGTCGGCACGTTCAAGCTGGTTGTGACGCGCCAAGGCCATCACGCTCGCCACCAGGCGCTCGCTGTTCTCATCATGGGTACGTCCCGCGCTGGCATCGATCGCGGCCACGCCTTCGCGCACCTGCTGCATCAAGGCGTACTCACGGTGGCCAGGACCAATGTCGGCCAGACGGGTCGGGGCCTGCGCGGGATCCGGCACGTCGTCCACGGCTGCGGTAAGCGGACTGCGGGTGATGGTCCGGTACGGGTCGTCCGGGTGGAACTGGGTTCGCTTTTCCTGCCGTTCCAGACGAACCTCGCGCGCGTCGTTGAGTTCGGCGATACGGGCGGGGTCAGTGATCTCCCGCATCGACATATGGCCGCCACCCGCGCTGACACTGGCCCACTTCCTGTCCGCTTCGAAGTACATCGCGTAGTAGCTGATGCCACCGATGACGTTCGGATCGACCGCCGAGCGTCCTTCCAATGCCTGGGAGCTTCCAGCACGCTCAACCGGGTCAGGTACTGCCCGCCCTTCGCCCATCCCATCTGGCTAATGGCATCGACGCTGGTGTTGCCTACGCGCGGGCCCCCGGCGTAGTCATTGTTGAGCATGTTGGTCCAGATCTGTTCCAGCTTCTCGGGGCCGCTCTTGTCCGAGGCGGCTTGCAGGAGCACTCGAGGAGTCCAGCAATTGGGGTCCAGTCTGTGCTGCTCGAAAGCGCGGTCATGAGCCAGCATGACGTCAGCGCCAGGCAGATTCAGCGCGAGATCCGCACGTCCGTTTCCCATCCACGCCTGTCGAAGCTCCAGATCTTCCCGCAGCAGTGTCCGCCCGAATGCTTCCCACTGGCGCTCGCTCAGCTCGGCATTTGGAAAGCGCGAACCTTCGTCATTCTGAGATCTGGCATGGCTTTGCGCGTAGGCATTGGCCACGCGTCCAGGCAAACTGTCATTACGTACCACACCTAGCGCCAGCGTACCGTAGCCGTCCGAACCCGGCAGTTGCGACAGGTAGTTCCAGTACAGCTCACGATTACCGGCATCTGCATAATCGATGAGGATTCTGATGTCCTTCTGGGTCAGGCCGCTCATTGCTTTCTCCTTGAGCCTCGTCGTTTAGCGCGTCCGTGCTGCAGCAAGAACATCGCGAACAGCATCTTCCATGCGTTTCCAGTCTTTCAAGAAAGCTCTCTTGTAATGCAGGGAGATGGATAGGCTGTCAGAGATATCGACAAAGTAGTGAACGCATCCGGCAGCCACAGGATCGTCCAGATCAATGACCTCGTCCTGCGTCAGGCGCACTCCGTCCCCCAGGAACGTTGCGCTATCGCACTTGATGAAGCTTGTCAGTCCCCCAGCACCGTCCCGTGCAACATACCAGTCGCGCTCGAATGCCGGATTGCGGACAGGCGGCTTCCCATACCGGGCCTCGTACTTCTTCGCGTACAACACCATCTTCGCTTCATCGATTGCATAGGGCGTCAGGCCCAAGGTCTCCGGCTGTGCAACGCGTTGATCGAGACGGTCCCTGGGATCCTCCCTTTCCACAGAACCCTCCTCCGTGATGGCTTCATTTGAGGAAAGCCTTGAAAGCGAAGTCTCAATTGGAATGCGATCGATGTAGTTGATACGAACAGCAATCTCCTTCCGGAAATCATTCGTACGCGGATTGGCCCGGGCACCCGGCGGCGTCGGCTTCATGTCCGGCCACTCGATGACCAGCGTCACGCCCTCGCCGGGCCACGGTGCGATCTGGCTGTCCAGGTAGTTGGCCGGAATGCGGAAAGTGTTCGGCCCGAGCTTCACGTCCACGGGCGCATCGGTATAGGTGTGGCCGTTGATCGTGCGGCCGGTCTGGGGTGCGCCGGACATGGCGGGATTCCTTTCGTGTTCGGTGGACGGCGGCCGTGCACACGCGCTGGCACTCGTTGCGACGGCGAGTGCAAGCGTCAGGCAACGGCCGGGGGACATCACGTGCATGGGCATTCCATTGCAGGGTTCCAGCGCCACTATAGGGAACCGGGCGTCAACGGAACAGGAACCGCGTCGCAGCCCTTCACGGCACCAGGCAGCGTTCCACCTGCAGCGACAGCGCCTGGCAGGCGTTGAACAGACCTTCGACCACGGCGGCGGAGGGACAGCAGGCAGGATCGTCGTTCTCCCGTGCCACATGCGCGGCATGCAGCACCGCGGTCAACGCCGTGATGCCCGAAACGCTGCGGGTCGCCAGGGCCATGTCGAAGGCGCGGCCGGGGCTCAGGCACATTTCACTCCAGGCCTCGCCATCAGCGCGCAGGTTCCTGCCGTGGCCTTTCAGGTGTGCAAAGAATGCCGATGGGGTGACGAACTCGGCTGATTCGCGGAGCGCGTCCTCCAGCGTTTCGGCCAAGGCAGCGGGAAGATCAAGTACAGCGGCACCCAGCAGCGCGTGCAGGCGGGGATGGTCGGGAAGACGTTCGGGCATGACGGCAACCTCACGATGTGGCCACCTGCAGATGCAAGGTGGCGGACGGTGCGGGTTGGCGTGCCGGATACGTACCGCTAAAGCCGGCGGATCGGAAGATCCCCACGCACCGTCCACCATGAGCCGGTAGGCGGTGCATTGTCGCGGTTGCAGCTTCGGCTGCAATCGCGACCGGTAGCGGTACGTAAGTTCGGGACGCCAATCCCGGCCAGGGCGAGTGCCTTGGCGCGGCGATGATGGGCGCACTCCATCGCCGAAGCAAAGTAGGAAAAGTCCGCGCTGACGCGTTCCTACGCTGGTTGCGTCACAGGATGGCGAACCGTCCACCGACTGACGTGCTTCGTTGATACATCGCGCCTGCCTGCGCGTACTACCCAACGATCACATCGAGCCGAACGCGACACGCCGACCATGGCGATCGCGCAGAAATTCGCAATACGCACGGCCTCCGCCTTCAGCTGGAGCACAGACGTTCCGCGCTGGATGCACACCGGGAACGCTTGCATGGAGGAGCCCACAGGCACATTCGAGCGCGATCTGATCACAACGAAATGTCTGCGCCACGCCATTTTCGTACGAGATCCGCGAGGTGAGGACTATAGTCGCCGACCTCAATGGATCAAGAGCTCATTATGGAATTCACTTCCTGGCGCAACATTCTTGTTGCCGCTGGCGTGGCGGTCGCACTTTCCGTGGCCGCCTACAACGACCATCACCGTCATGCCCTCACTGACGGTGCCGAAGGGCGCGATGCAGTGGGCCTCGTCACCGAGGTGCATTGGGATGAGAAAAGGGGCAGAAAGAGCAACTTCGTCCTGAATGTCGAGTTCAAAACCGAAGACGGCCAATCACGCGTCGAGAAGATCGCGGTCTCCAACGACCTTGGCAATCGGATGCGTGCCACCGACGAGGCGGAAGAGATTGATATCCGCTACAACGCCGAGGATCCATCGGTGGCTGTGGCTGTGGCCGCGGGCGAAGCGGACAACTCCCTGCTGTTGTTGTGGCTGGCAATCGCCTCCGCGCTGGTCACCTTGGCACTGCTGGCCACCCGGGTGGTGCAGGGCCGGAAAGCGCAGCCGGCCTGAGCCATCCAGGCGCGGGCGCATCCAGAATGCGCTCGCGCAGAGCCAAAAGTGTCTTCAACTCTGGCAATCGCCTTCCGTGCTTCCATGGCCGCGATAGGTCTCGCCCCACTCGCGCATGGCCAGCAGCACCGGTACCAGCGTGCGCCCGAACTCGGACAGCTCGTATTCCACTTTCGGCGGCACTTCCGGGTACACGTGGCGGATCACCACGCCATCGGCTTCCAGTTCACGCAGCTGGCTGGTGAGCATGGACTGGGTGGCATTGGGCACCCGTCGCGTCAATTCCATGAAACGCCGCTTGCCGGTCATCAGGTGAAACAAAATGATCGGCTTCCACACGCCGCCGATCACCGACAGCGTGACTTCCACCGCGCAACCGCTCTTGCCATCCCAACGCTTGCTACGCATGCATACTCCGGAAAACCATAGTACCTACGGGAAATCGTCGTTCTTGTTGCGATAACGGTGCGAGCCTAGCATGGGGCCATCCACTGAACGTGAGCCCCCACCATGAGTTTCAAGGCACTGCTGACCCGCAAGACGAACGACGGCGTATCCACGGAACTGGTCGATTTCAATGAAGCCGACCTGGTGGACGGCGACGTCCTGGTACAGGTCGAGTACTCCACGCTCAACTACAAGGATGCGCTTGCCCTCACCGGCAAGAGTCCGGTCATCCGGACGTTCCCGCTCATTCCCGGCATCGATCTGGCAGGCGTGGTGCTGGAATCCAGCACGCCCGACTTCAAGCCAGGCGACCGCGTTGTGCTCAATGGCTGGGACCTGAGCATGGGCCACCACGGCGGCCTGGCACAGCGCGCCCGCGTACGCGGCGAATGGCTCAACCGGATTCCCGGCAACCTGAGCACCCGCGACGCCATGGCCATCGGCACCGCTGGCTATACCGCGATGCTGTGCGTGCTGGCCCTGGAGCATGCAGGGGTGACGCCTGCACAGGGCGATGTGCTGGTTACCGGTGCCAACGGCGGCGTCGGCTCGATTGCGGTGGCGATCCTTTCAAAGCTGGGTTATCGCGTGGTGGCCGCCACCGGGCGGCCGGAGCACGCCGAGTATCTGCACAACCTGGGTGCGGCCGAGATCATCGATCGTGCGCAGCTCTCGGAGCCGCGCGAGCGGCCGGTGAGTGCCGAGCGATGGGCCGGCGTGGTGGATGTGGCCGGCGGCCCAACGCTGGTCAATGCCATCGCCGAAACGAAGTACCGCGGTGCCGTGGCCGCCTGTGGCCTGGCCCAGAGCGATGCACTGCACGGCTCGGTGCTGCCCTTCATCCTGCGCAATGTGACCCTTGCGGGCGTGGATTCGGTGAATGCCCCACAAGAGGTTCGCCAGCGCGCCTGGGATCGGCTCGCGACCGACCTGGACCCGCAGAAGCTGGAAAGCACCGTGCAGCAGATCGGCCTCGCCGAGGTGCTGGATGTCTATGAGCAGATCATCCCCGGCAAGGTGCGTGGCCGCATTGTCGTGGATGTGAACGCCTGACGCCTGCCGCGCCGGCGAGGGTGCAATGCCATCGCTGGCGCGCGTGCGCGAGTGACCGGAATCCCAGCGCGCCATGCCAAGCCGCCTTATCATGGGGCGGCAAGGGCACTTTACGCCCGGTGACGTACGCAAGGCAGTATCTGGATGTCTATGGAATGGCGCCCCTCGGGCTGGGGCCAGCGTGTGACCCGCTCGCCGGACTGGCAGTTGCAGCTGGATGGCGAACAGCTCGCGCTTTTGATCGACGGCAGGCAGTACCGCCAGCATGTGGCGAACGAACACAGCGTGCGGGTCGTTCGCGGCGTGCTCTGGTCCAGGGTCGAACTGACGACCGAGCGCGGTGAAGCACTGTCCGTGGATGGGCTGCCCAACAGCCAGGGCTCCCGGCTTGCGGCGGCGCTGCAGCAGGTGCACTTTGCGCGCACCACACGGGGACGCAAGGCCCTGTTTGACACGATCCTGGAGCAGATCCAGGCGTGGCTGGCCGAAGCAGACGCGCTTACCGACCGAGGCACCACCGGACGCCGCTGGATCACCCACGAACAGCAGCAGGCGTTGCTGGCCGACCGCCCCGCCCTGCCCCTGCCGCCCGCCGAGCTGGAGCAGCTGTTCCTCGACGAGGAGGTGCACGACGACCTGCACGCGCCCGGCCACCGCATGGCGCTGGACGCCCTGCACGACTGGCAGCTGGATTGGCCCGCCGTCTGGGCCGAGGCCAACGCGACCATGGCAGAGCGCGAGCGGGTGCTGGCCAAGGACTTCCTGGACCGGGTCGAGAGCAAGCCCCTGACCGAGGAACAAGCCCACGCCGTCATCTGCTTCGACAACCGGGTACAGGTCGTGGCCGCGGCCGGCTCTGGGAAAACCTCCACAATGGTCGCCAAGGCCGCTTATGCCATCGACCGCGGCTTTGTCGAACCCGAACGGATCGTGATGCTCGCCTTCAACAAGGACGCCGCCCAGGAGCTGGAGGAGCGCGCGCAGCGATGCTTCGACCGGCTCGGCATGGGCGACACCGTGGTGGAAGCCCGGACTTTCCACGCCCTGGGCCTGTCCATCATCGCCAAAGCCACAGGGCGCAAGCCGGATATCCCGAAATGGGCGGTCGACGCGACGCTGGGCTTCAACAAGCTGGCCGAACTGGTGGACGACCTGAAGGACCGCTCGACCCATTTCCGCACCCAGTGGGACATGTTCCGCCTGGTGTTCGGGCGCGACCTGCCGCCGTTCGGTGCCGACATGATGGCCGATGGTTACGACCGCGATGGCACGCCCTACATCCGCACCCTGAAGGGTGAGCGGGTGAAGAGCCTGGAGGAGTGCGTCATCGCCGACTGGCTGTTCTACAACGGCGTGGCGTACGACTACGAGCGGCGCTACGAATTCGATACCGCGACAGACACCCATCGCCAGTATCGCCCGGACTTCTACTATCCGGACGCCCAGCTGTATCACGAGCACTTTGCGCTGGATGCCGATGGCCAGCCGCCGAAGCACTTTGCCAACTACAGCGAAGGGATGCACTGGAAGCGCCAGCAGCATGTGGCGCGCGGCACCGCTCTGGTCGAGACGACGTCGTTTGGCCTGCGCAGTGGACAGGCCCTGCAGCATCTTGCCGAGCGGCTTGGCGCGTCTGATGTCGAGCTCGACCCGAACCCGGACCGCGAGCTACCTGATCAAGGCGCCAAGCCGATGCCGGACGCAGACCTGATTGGCCTGATGCGCACCTTCATTGCCCATGCCAAGAGCAACTGCCTGACACTGGACGATATGGCGGCGCGCCTGCGGCAGATGCCCGAGGATCAGTTCAAGGAACGCTACCGGCGCTTCCTGGAGATCGCCGGGCCGGTTTTCCAGGCCTGGGACAACGCACTGGCTGACGAGCGCAGCATCGATTTCGAGGACATGCTCAACATGGCGGCCGGGCTGCTGGAACAGGGCCACTATGAATCGCCCTACGAACTGGTGATGGCCGACGAATTCCAGGACGCATCGCGCGCCCGCGCGCGGCTCTGCCGTGCCCTGGTCAGCCAACCGGGCCGCCATCTGTTTGCGGTGGGCGATGACTGGCAATCGATCAATCGCTTCGCCGGTGCCGACGTTGCGGTGATGACTGGATTCCGCGAATGGATGGGCCATGCCCAGGTGCTGAAACTGGAGCAGACGTTCCGCTGCCCACAGGCACTGTGTGATGTGTCCAGCCGCTTCATCAGCCGCAACCCCGCGCAGATCGCCAAAAACGTTCGCTCTGCTGCGCCGGCAATGGGCCCGGTGCTGCAGGCGTTCCAGATGAACCGGCGCGAGGAGGTGCAGGATGGCGTTCGCCAGTACCTTGCGAAGCTGCACCAGCAACTGTTGTCAGGTGCAGTGCCGCAGGGCCGCACCGGGCGCGTGACGGTCTTTGTTCTGGGGCGGTATCGCGCGGATCGCGGTGCGATGCCTTCGGATTGGAAGACGGCCTTCGGCAGCACGATGGACGTCGAGTTCCTTACCGCACATCGATCGAAGGGGCGCGAGGCGGACTACGTGATCCTGCCGGGCATGATCAACCGCAGCTTCCCGAGCCTGCGCGCGGATGACCCGGTGCTTTCGCTGGCAATGCCGGACGGCGATACCTATCCGCTGAGCGAAGAACGGCGCCTGTTCTATGTCGCGCTGACGCGTGCGCGACGGTCGGTCGCGATGTTCACCCTGCAGGGCAAGCACCCGCCATTCCTGGATGAGCTGGTGAAGGACGGGGCAGTGGAAGTAACCGCGATTTCAGGCGCGGCCATCCACGATGAGCGCTGCCCGGTGTGCAGGGTGGGCGTATTCGTGGACCGGAATGGGCCACATGGGGCTTTCCGGTCGTGCTCGAGTTACCCGTTGTGCCACAACAAGCCAACAGGTGGGCGTCGGGGCTGAATGCCGCTCCCTCCACATATGCCTGCCTGCATCAGGGCACATAGGCACCGTCTCGGTTTCGCCCCCGGCACGATCCGCGCCATGGCGTTTCCGGAAGCGAAAAAGCCCCGGCAGGACCGAGGCTTTTGTCTGGAGGGTGGCAAGGTTGCAGGGTATCGCAAGGTCCCCACACGTCCCCGCCGCGCCCTGCTACGGGATAATGCAGCCGTTCAGACGCAGGCATTGCATATAGTTCCGGGTGCAGATACTCAAGTTTGTACCTGACGCCTCGCATGCAATGTATTGAACCTCGCAGACGGAACAAGGGCCGGGGGCTTTCGCCGTGGCGCTACCGATTCCAAAGGTCAACGCACAGGCCGCAACAGCAACAGAAAGCTTGAATCCAATCTTCATGCCATGACTCCGTTGGTCGCCCTCCTTGGGCATCCGAAGCCTAGCGCGGGTGCCGGGTGCATTCAAATTTCCCGGCGCGAACGTTTGTGCACTTGAAATGATTACCGCCCTTGAATGAAGCAGTTCCCTGTTGTCAGAGGAATGCACCGGTTTATTCGTTCAACTGACCCTCGCGACCGGATGGCTGGCCAGCAAGGGCCGTAGCAACAAAAAAGCCCCTGTTCCCAGGGGCTCTTTGAAACAACTGGCGGAGAGAGTGGGACTTCCTTGAGAAGTGCCCTTCCCCCCTGGGCGGCTTGGGTTTCACCCATCTGGGAGGTGCCCTGGAATGTGCCCGCGATGAGCATACCCCTTGCGGTGCAACGGATCCAGCCGTTTTTGCCGCCCTTGGGATCGCCAATCTCGATCTTCTCCAAACCGGCGCGATCAGGGCAGATGACCCGCTCGCCCCCACTCTCCGCCGAAAAGGGAAGCAATCCGGTGGACCGCTTCCTCATGTGTGCCTCAGGGCAATTGGGGCCATGGGACAGGACGCCTCAGCAAACGGTTCTGGACGGAGTCCTTTCAACGGCGGCCTTACGCCATAGCTCCATGGCCGGCTCACCGTCGCCCACGACACACTGCAAAGCACGGATTCGCGCGCCCAGTCCGGCGCCAGCTCGGAATCGACGCTCCAGGCCCAACGGGGTGCTTTCGGTGCGTCAGACACTGACTCGGCCTTGGCAATCACTGTTTGCAGCGATCGGCGGGGGGCAGATCCGCCACGAATGGCTACCAGGCACTCGCTGCGCATCTCGACGTGGGGCATGTCCTTGAAGCTCTTCCAAGCCCCGCCCCACCTCAATCCCGCCTGCTGGGCGAGCTCACCGAAGCGTTGGTAGCCCTGCCGCACCTGCTCGTCCTTCAGGTCCCAAGAAGGGCGCCCGCGCTTGTAGATGACCATGTCCGCGGCCCAACCGTGGTTGTGGCAGCTGCTGCCTGGCCCCACCTGGGTCACGCCCTTTTGGCTGGCGAGCAGCTCGGCCTGGCGCTGTTTAGAACGGTAGCCCTCCATCAGCCGCAGGTCGTAGCCCTCGTCCTTCATCTGCAAGGCGATGCGTTCCAGCGCTGAGCGAAGCTCGGGCTGGACACCGTCCCACTGCGGGGCGTCTTTGTGGCGGTGGAACAGGCGTTTGAAAAACCCAGGCTTCTTCCCGTGGACCTCAACGGAATCGGTGGCTGGCGCGTGCGCGTGGACCAAGACGGGTGCGCTGGCCAGTGCGAGCGCGAGCAACAAGCGTTGAAACATGAGTAGGCCTCCTTACTCACATGAGCGATACACCCATGCAAGCGGAGAATCGAAAACGCGCAAGGGGGCTTGCGGAATTTTTTCCCTGTCGTAGAAGAACAGGGGTGGGGAAAAGTCGGCCCCACCGCTTCCTGGCGCAACGGCCCCTCCTGCCGTTGCGCCGGGAAGTTTCGTTGGGGGGGGGCTTGCGCATTCCAGGATCTGATCTATTTGTGAGTGCACACGCTCACTCATTTCAGACCCAGGAGGCCACCCCATGAAACGCTCCCTCATCCACTGCGCTTTGCTGGCAGGCCTTGTTGCTGGCACGGCGCAAGCCCAGGTTCAAGTGGGCAACGGTGCCGTTGCCACCAAACCCGAGACCACTGCGGTAGGCGACCGCGCCCAATCGTTGACCGTTGGGGCCACGACCATCGGGGCGGACGCCCTCGCCGACGGCGGGATAATGGTGGATGAAAATGGCGTTCCGGGAGAGTGCGTGGGAGCCACCGCGTTGGGCAATCGCGCCACCGCACGCGGATGCCACACCACCGCTCTGGGTTTCTTGAGCGAAGCGCAGGGCTCAAATGCGCTCGCCATTGGCTCGCGCGCAAAGGCGTTCGCGGTTTACGCCGTCGCTGTCGGCCCCCAAGCGCAAGCCACCGGCGACTTTGCGGTGGCCATCGGCGGGCACAGCCTAGCCAGCGGAATCTCCAGTGTGGCCATCGGCTCTAATGCCCGTTCGCCTGGAGCTAGTGGGACCGCTGTAGGCCCAACCGCAAGAGCCGATGAAAACGGTGGAGCGGCTTTCGGCAGCGGGGCGACTGCGCAAGGCGTTAACAACCTGGCGCTGGGCGCCGCATCCCAGACCGAGGGCGAAGGCGCATCCGCCGTGGGGCCCGGTGCCAACGCGACCGCCGACTTCGCGGGCGCCTACGGTTACGGCGCTGGCGCTGCCGGCGAGGCCGGCACCGCCGTGGGCCCATGGGCGCAGGTGTTTGCGCCCTACTCTGCTGCCCTCGGCGCGTTGGCCACGGCCAACGCCACGGAAAGCGTGGCGTTGGGGCCACGGGCCGTGGCCAACGCAAGGGGATGCGTGGCCGTGGGCGCCAACACCACGTGCGATGAAGAAGAGACCGCAGCGTTCGGCAACCGTCGTTTGACCCAGGTTGCCTTGGGCAAAGCGGACAACGACGCCGTGACCGTCAGCCAACTGCGCACCGCCGTGGAAACCCTGGGCGCTGGCGCTACCGTGGTGAACGGTGTGATCGTGGCACCGAACTACCAGCTGAGCAGCGGGAACAACTACACCACTGTGGCCGGCGCCATCTACGATCTCGATGGGCGCGTTCACCAACTGGAGCAGAACCCTGGCAGCGGTGGTGGCGCCACCGGTCCACAGGGACCCGCCGGTCCGCAAGGCCCAGCAGGCCAGGACGGTAAGGACGGAGGAAGCAGCACCACGGTGGCCGGGGCAAACATCGAGGTCACGGACAACGGGGACGGCACCCAAACCGTTGCCTTGAAAGACACCATTGAGCTTTCCGAGCAGGGCTCGGTCCAAGTGGCCAAGGCCATCCACAACAGCGACGGCTTCACCGTCCAGGGCGGCCCATCGGTCACCCGATCCGGGATCAACGCCGGCAACCAGCGGGTAACCGGGGTGGCTGCAGGAGCGATCGCTCCAGGGTCCACGGACGCGATCAACGGTGGTCAGCTGTGGGACTACCAGCGGGAGCAAGACGACCGCTGGAACCTGACGGACCGCCGTTTCCGCCAGCTCGACAAGCGGGTGAGCGGTGTGTGCGCCATGGCCCAAGCCAACGCCCAGATGGCCACCTCGACGTCGGCTATCCACGGAGAGAACCGAAACCGCCTGGCCGTGGGCGTCGGTGGCTGCAGCGGCCAAGCCGCCATTTCCATTGGCTACACCCGTGACGTAACCACCCCACGCGGATCCCCATCGGCTTTCTCAATCGGGGTTTCCCGCAGCGGGCAGGACACGGCCATGGGCGCAGCCTGGGCCATCGGCTGGTAACGAATGTCAGCAGCGAAAAGGAGGTGATCGTGTCTCGGCAAGGGCCCTTCGGGGCCCATGTTCGTTGCCAAGTGCTTACATGAATGCCTATAGGCGTCTCGGACCCTTCGCAGCAGGCTTGCCAACTCAAAATTCTGATCTATTCGTGAGTGGGTCGTTTTACTCACGGAGAGACCATGCCCCACCGCCACAACCTCGGACGCAGTGAGAAGTATCACGCACTGCCCCGCACCCTTTACGCCCTGTTGTTCGACGACGGGGGATGCTACGTTGGTCAAAGCTCAAACCCGCAGCAGCGGGAGAAGCAGCACCGCTCCCCCAAAGGCGGCTGGCACCGTCCCTTCCGGTTCCATGCGCTGGAAGTGGTGACCGCCACCAGGGCGGAAGCCGAAGCGTATGAGCAGGCGTGGCGGGTGAAGGCCTCCCGAGAGGGGTGGCGCATCTACGCCAAGCCACCGGGGATCGTGGTCAACCCGCACCGGCGGGCAACGCCGCACGTGCGATGGCTGGCCCACCAACGGCGGTGGCAGCTGGGAACACAGGTGAAAGCCCCCTCCGAACGCGTGGGGTGGTGGCCATGGGCAGTGGTGGTGATCAGCGTATTGACACTGGCCCGATGCGTCACCGGGTAAGCCTCATCTCGCGCCGTTCCGCGTTTGTGGTTGGCACCTGGGTTTGCGGTTTCAATCCTGCCAACAGCTCTTCCACGTCCTGGACCAGGTTGCGCACCGGAGCAGCCTGGGTCTCGGACAAGCCGACGCTCAGCGCCATTTCCTTGTGCCGCTCGGTTCCCAGCCGTTCGGCCATGCGCTCCATCATCTCGTCGGTCGTAAACATGCGGTAGCTGCCCTTGGTGAGGCGGGTGAACGCCACCAAGGCCGACTGCTGGTCGAGCATGCCCATGTTCGTGGCCAAGTGATAAACCTCGGATTTCCCCTGCCCCTGCGCCTTGTGAACGGTCATGGCATACCGGTGGGCCAAGGCGTTGTGCTCGCTGGTGTTGAACTCCAAAATGCGCCCGTCCTCTTTCGGGTTCGAGGAGTCGATGCGCACCACCAGGTCGTAGCCACCGGACTTGTCCTTTCGAATGCTCTCCACCGTGCCCTCGGTGCCGTTGATGACACCCAAGTCGTTGTTGGTCGCGGTGAACATCACCCGGTCCCGGCGGGAGAGCGTCAGGTCCTCCCACTGCCCTTTCACGATCGAGCGGAAGGTGAATTCCTCCGTGTCCAGCACGCCTTGCTCCTGTAGCCCCTTTCGGATGCCCGTGGTAAGGGCTTTGACTTCAGAGCGCGTGTGGGCCAAGACCAGCTTCTCGTCCATGGGCGTCTTGTCTTTCAAGTAATCCTCCACCAACGCTTTGATGGCCTGGCTTTCCGTGCCGAAGTCGTCGATGCAGTTGCGTTGCTTGAGGTTGTTCAGGATATCTTCGCCCATATCGAATGTGCCTTTGCGGCTGCGGTGTCCGCGGCGGATGTCCTTGACCTCTCCCTCGTCATCCCGCTCGTAGAAGCTGTTGGCGGTGACCAGGTCATCAGCGTTCTTCTGCCGGCGGATTTCGGTCAGTTTCTTGTCCCCCAACGCCATCTTCGCCAGCTCAAAGCCGTTGCCCGCAGCGATGGGCTGAAGCTGGTCACTGTCTCCCTGCATGACAAGCTTGGCGCCCACCCCCTGGCAGTAGGTCATGAGCTTCAAGGTGTCATCGGTGGCCACCATGCCGGCTTCATCGAGCACCACCACAACGTTCTTCGTCAGAGCAACCTTGCCCTGCCGGAGCTGGGAAAAGAACTTTGCAACCGACATGCAGGGCATTCCGGACTCTTCTTCTAGCTTGGTCGCGGCTTTACCCGACACGGCCAAGCCCATCAACTGCTTTCCTTCGGCTTCGAAGCACTGTTTGTAGACCTCGGCCACGGTGGTCTTGCCGGTGCCGGCCAACCCCGACATGACCCCCACACCGGCCGTGCCGTAGGTGAGGTGACCGATGGCGGCTTTCTGCTCCTCTGTGAGGGTAAAGCCCTTGCGCTTCTCGTAAGCGGCGATCTCCCGATCCACGCTGGAGCGGAACAGCTTGAGGTCCGTCTCGTTCTCCCGCTCTTTCGAGCGGCGGATGATCTCGGCCTCCCATTCGACCATCCAGGTGGCGCAGAAGCGATCCTCCCGGTGCTTGCGCGCCAACCGAACGCCCCGGTCGTCTTCGTGGAGGTATTCGGCTTTCACGCGCACCAGATCGTCCTGCTCGGTGAACTCATTCACCATCCTGAGGATTTCTTCTGAATTTTTTTGTCCTGCGAACTCCATCCCCAACTCCCGGACCAGGTCATGCTCGCAGAACATCGCCTCGTTTTCGTGCATGCGCTGCAAAACCTCGTCAAACGTATGCGGATCCAGGTGCTGGCCTTCCGTCTGCTTGAGCGACTGGATGGTGGGAACCAGCTCCGGGTGCTCTTTAGCGATGTTGGCGAAGGTTTGCTGCCAGTCCTTGACCACCTGCTCGAAGGGCGGTTCTTCCTTTTTTTTGCGGGTGGCCTTGCAGGCCTCGTCGTGGCTGGCGTTGGGGTGTTCCTTGACGTAGTCCAGGATTTCTTGGCGGCGGGTCTTCGTCTGAAGCACCAGCTCCCGGTCGATGCCGGCAATCGTGGTGAGAGTCTGGCCCGTTTCGTGCCCCATCACGTCCACCTCGCGTTCCCGCTGAATCCCATAGCCCAGCGCTTTCATCGCGGCGTAGAGCTCGACTTTGTAAAGGTGATCCGCGGCGTGCCGGTGACGGTAGATTTCGATGGCGTCGAAGGTGCCCCACTGACCGTCCTCGCCCATCGAGATCCCGTAGACCAGGTGATGGGTGTGCAGGTCGGGTTCCACGTTCCGGTTGCTGACATGATCGGCGGCTGTCCATACCAATCCCGCCGTGCCTATAACGTCTACGCCTCCTTGTCCGCGCCGGGTCTCCACTTTGCTTTCGATGTAGCGCATGGCCACGGCGCAGGCCTGGCGGTGGGCCTCCAGGATGGCCAGCTTCTCGCGATCATCCGCCAGCGCAAACGCCACGCTCACGTCCCCCGGGGCGGAGATGGTCAGATCAAACCCGACCCGATGGCCGCCCTCCCACTTCTCCATTGGCTTGCCATCGTCGTCCAGTCGCACGTTGCCCATGCGATCCGTCTTGATGACCAATTGGGGCTCCTCTCCCGCGTTTTTGCACAACGGCCTTCCGGTGGGTGAAAAGCCCTTGCCCAGCAACTCCATCACCCTTTGGGTGACCGGTTGATCTTCCAAGTCGAGTTCGGCGGCGAGCTTGCCGCCCCAATTGAGCGTCTGCCGCGGATCGGGACCGCTGCCGGCGTAATAGGCCACGGCGCTGTCGATGGACAGGCGCTCGGTGGCCAGCATGTAGTCGAACATGTTGCCGTTGCGCTTGTTGTGGCCGCGGGCGTCGATTCGCGTGCAATTGATCATGTGGCTCTCCGAAACGTTGACTGATCCAAGGTCCCAGAAAACGGAGAGTTGGCAAGGCCGATCACCGCTTGAAAAGCGCGTCGATTTCCTCGGGTGTCATGGTCAGCACACGCTGGACCGTGTCGATGCCTTCTGCGGTGGTTGGGAAGGCCAACGCGTCACCGGTCAAAGGGGGCAATTCAGCTTCTCCCACCACACCGGCCGGCTTGGTGGTCCACGCAGCGGCCACCTGCCCCTCGCGAACCGTTTGATGGCTCTTCCCGGGCCATGTCAGCAACAGCACGTCCCCGCCCATCTGCACGATCGCCTCGATGCCCCACCTCTCGGGACCGTAGCGCTTGCCTTTGCGGAACCCCAGCCGGTCGGTGAGCTCACCGCTGGAAACCAAGGCGCGGCTTTCTTCGTGGACCTGGGCTTTGTCGTCGTGCCCACGCCAGGCGATTTTTCGCTTGCCGAGCTGGCTGGCCAGCTTGTCCCGGGTAGCCCCCATCTGCACTTGGCACACCACGTGGGTTCCCACCAGCGACGAGAAGGCCTGCGCAGTCTTGTCCCCGTATACGAGCTCAATCTGGGAGTGATCCTGGACGGCCATGACGGCCACCACGCCTTTGCTGCGCCCCAATGCTAGCAACGGATCGATGTTCAAGCGCCCGGCGCTGGTCAGCTCATCGAACACGAAGTAGAGCCCACGCCCGCCCTCGTTGTCCGGCAAGCCCGGCCCAATGAGATCCGGCACGGCCACGTTGATCATGGCGGCGATGTGGGCCTTCGTCAGGGTTGGGTCCGGTCCGGATTGAACAATGACCTGCTTGCGCCCGTTGTAGTCGTCGCGTATCCACTCGGTCATCGAGAAACGGCGCTTGCCAACCTTGGGCCATGCGGTGGCCAGATCGTCGATGAGGCGGGTGAAGCCCCCCAAGGAAGACAGCACGCTGGACGTGGTTTGACTCTCCGGGTCACGCACCAGTGCGGCGCCTCGGGGGTAATGCGGGCGCATGCCTGCGGCCATCTCCGCGGCCGGGCGGCGCACCAAGGCCGCCAGATCGGGCCATTCCCACTCGCCAGGCCGGGTGTTTTGGAGCTCGCGCACGCACCCAATCAACAAGTCCTGGGCAGCCATGCTCCAAAATTTGGCGTTCCCGTCGCCCTCTGGGATGAGAGAGGCGGCGAACGCCGCCGCTTGGGTCGGGGTCCGCACGTCGGCGGCGACGTCCCACACGTGGGAGCGCGCATCGAAGGGCGACACGATGATGGGCCTTTTGAAAATCGACGTGAAATCACCCTTGATGTCGTAAAGGAACAGCTTTGCGTCCCTCTTTCGCGTCAGTTGTTCCAGGATGTGCTTGAGGATGACGCTCTTGCCCGACCCCACCGAGCCGGTGATCAGGACGTGGCGCGCCCAATGCTTTTTAGACAGCAACAGATCGGGGTGGAGGGACAGGGCGAAGGGATCCGCCTCGGCGTCTTTAGGGGTTACCGAGCGGTGCCGGGCTTCGTCCACGGCCTCCTTTCCTTCCAACAACCGCGGTCCGGACAGGTGCCAGGTGTTGCTCACCGGCTCGGTCGCCTTGAGGAACACCCGCAGACCGAGGCCCGCCGCCAGCAGAAGCGACACCCCGATCCGGGACCACGTCGCCACTGGGTGATGGTAGGACACCAGTTCGATGAACTCCCGTGCCGGGGCGCGAGCCGAGATGCCGACGGTCAGGAAGTGGTAGGCGGTCACCAGACCGCCTTTCAAAGCATCGGCGAAGCGGATGAGCGAGCCATCGGGATTCGGGATGAGCCAGGCAACGCCCATGCTCCCCACGTAGGCCAAGCCAAAAACGAATGCACCGGCAAGAACGGCGCGGTGCCAGTATCGGACCGGCTGGGAAGGCGCAACGCTGCCGGGCACGTCGCCCAGCGCGTCAAAGGGCTTGGGTTTGCTCATGTCGGTGCATGCGCGTTGGGGTCCGCCCCCGCCACCCTGGCTGCTCAGGATTGGCGCCGTGGGCCATCAGGTGGAGGCAGGCCCGGGCGTGCTTGTGGAGGGCGGCAAGGTGGAGCGGCGCCCACCCGTGGGCGTTGAGGGCCGCCACGTCGGCGCCGGCTTCGACCAGAGGCGTGACCAGCGAGAAGTGACCAAACCGGGCCGCATGATGCAGTGGTGTGTTGCCGCTGGCATCGGGCAGCCGGGCGTCTGCGCCCATGCCGATGCAGGCCAGCAGTGCTGCTTCGTGGCCCGCCCGGGACGCCCCCACGAGCCAGCCCTGCCCCGGTGCGTTCTCCCGCAACCGGTTTGCATCCGACCGCCGAGCCCGCGCCTCCTCTACCGCCATCGCCATGCCTTGGAAGAGCGAGGTGTGCTCAGCCATGGACCCAGCCACCCTCTCTGCCAGGGTGCTGTAAACCATCGGTTCGTTACGGTCTGCCAAGCGCCTCTCGTAAGCACGCACCAGGTCCCGGGTGGAGGCCCGTGAGGGTGCGTCCAACCCCAGCCGATGCAAGCCCCAACGCAGGTCCACTTGCGGTGCCCCATCGTGCTCCCGCTGGCGCACCTGCCAAACCAGATCGCCCAATCGACCCTCGACAGGGGCAACGCTCAGGGCGTGGGCACGCGCCAACACTTGCGAATCGTGAAGGCCTTTGGACGCGCCGGCTTCGCGCGCGAGCGCGCCCGCCAAGGCCTCCGCTCGTTGGAGGCCCAGGGGACGCAAGAGGCGCAACAGAGATTCTTGGATGTCCATCTCCATTGTTGTAAAGCCGAATCCGCGACCGTCAAGAGAACGTGTTAGCTGTTGAGGCGAGTAGCCACCGCAACACTGAAATGCCGAAGAATCTCTGTGTCATGCCAGAGCTTCTGCCCTGGGCTACTGCTGTCCAGTTCCTGAAGCACACCGTCCAAGCTCCTTCCAGCCAGAACCTGGGAATCCACATACCCGCCGACCAAGGCGAAAGAACTCAAATGCTCGGGAGCAACGTCGGGAAAACGGTGGAAGTTGGTGTTGTTGATATTCATCGGGTCCTCCTGCAGTGGTAAGCCGATGTGCCTCATCGGAAAGGTCCAGCTCGATCGCTGGTGAATTAGTGGGCTAACGGGTTAAACGCTGTCGGGCGGGCCAAAGACGACCCAACCCAACATGTAGAAAATCAGCGCGGGATAGAACCAGAGATCAAACCCCTCCCAGTCAAACCGGCGCCAACGCTTCCTGCACCGCGCGCGCAGCTTGAGCCAGCGCCGCCTGCTCACCGGAAGGAACTCTGGACCACCACCCCGATGGTCACAAAGCCCACCGCCGCTATGGCCATTACCTTGAGCAGAACCGGAACGGCCGGAGGGTAGGCGAGGACAGCCGTTGCGAAGGCCGCGATCAGCAGGAACAAGCCGGTCAGCAGTGGGACCGCGTTCTCGAAAGCGAAGTCTTTGAGGGCATTGAACAACGTGGACATGGTGGCTCTCCCTGGGGTTTTTATGAGTAGGTCTACCTACTCGTTACATAACCAGTAAAGCACCATAAAACTGGACGTCAAGACGCAAAAATGCCCGATTCTGCGAAGAACCGGGCAGATCTGAACATCGGTAAAGATTACTGTCGGAAGACGTTCGGCTGGGCCTGCTTTTGGTGCTTCTCCCAATCGTAATTGGCAGCGTAGTCCTTCATGAAAGCCGCCTCCTTCAACGAACTGCGGGCGTAATCGGCGTATCCCAGGCGCCCAGGTCCGTTCTCCATCCGCTGCTCACGGGTCAACATGGGAGGGCTCTCCTCCCGCTGGGCCCCGCGTTGCTGCCGCCACTGCGCAACGGTCGCATGAACCACCTGCTCGCGCTTGTCGTCCGGCTTTGCATCACGAACGGCTTTGTCGGCCTCCTGGATCTTTGCCTGGAGCGCGGCGATCTGATCGGGCGAGGCCTTCTCTGCCCAATCCAGAACGCGCTGTCGGCGTTGCTCGATGGCGTCTTGGTCTTGGGCCACGTTCTGCTCGAAGTCCGCCCGCGCCGCGCTGTCCTTCTTGGACGGTGGGCGATCGCCCAGAAGCCGCTCGTTGCGCTGCGCCTGGAGTGCTCGCAGCTCGGTCATTTCTTCGATGGGTTGGGAAAGGGTGTCGCTCATGTTTGTTTCCTCCGCTGGGGTGAATAGGTTCATCGTTGATCAATCCGCAGGTTTGGCAAGGGGGCGAACCCCCTCGCCTATCCGCATCAATCCGCGTCGGGCAGCAGCTCCGCCAGGTCGAATCGCTTGATGCCGGCACGGCTCAGTGCCACGATGGCGTGACCGCGGGGCTCAAGAAGAGCGGTGTATTCTTCTTGCAGGAAGAGCGGCTGCACCTCGCGCTTGCCCCCGGTGGGCATGTCGATGTCGCGCGCGATCTCGTCCTGGCCCAGCGTGTCCTCCGATCCAATCCGCCAGCGGCAGCCCGTCACGGCGTCGATGCGCGAGGCCGTCAACCGCCCCGCCCCTTCCATGCGCATCTTGTCGTAGGCGGACGCGTAGGCATGATCTGGGTCGTTGAGCACGGAGTGGCGCCAGTTGTTCATGCCCCCCTGGTAGTCGATGCCCCGGGTGCGCTGCTTGAACGTGGTCAACGTGGCCTGCCCGAAACGCCTTTCCAGGTATTCGTGGGTGTTGTGCGAGCACCTCAACGCAATCACCGACTGCATCGTGTTGGCCATCAGGTCCGCCTCGTTGACCGAACCAAAGGCGTTGACCAAGCTCTCAAAGCCTTGCGTTGCCAGCACGGGCATCAACCCCAGCGAGCGAGAGATCGAGAACAGGTTGATGTCATCGGCCGTCAGCAGCAGGTGGGCTTCGTCCATCATCAACATCACTTCAGTTTGCCCAGGCAACGCTTCGCGCCACTTGTTGTCACCGAATGCACCACGCGCTTTGATTCCGTTCATGACCCGCTGTTTGAGCAGACGCATCATCATTTCACCTGCCTCACCAAACTGCGTCGGCGGCAGGAAGAGGCCTACCATGGAACCGTAGAGCGCATCGGACACGTCCACCTCGCCCGTCTCAATCGAGTGCCAAGGCATGTCAGTCTTGCCGTCACGCAGCTTTTCGCCGCGCAAGAGCTTCTCCAGCAGCCCTCGCGAGTTGAGCGTGAACGATTGCCGCTGTTCCGGATGCATCGCGGGAATCTCCTGGAACGCCCATTCCAGCGAGCTCTGCAGCTGAGACATGGGACGGAAGAGGTCTGGATGGATGGTTTCGGGAGCGTTGTCCTGACGGTGCCGGTGCTGCTGCAGGTAAGCCGCATAGGCCAGCCGCCCCTCTTCGTCATGGCTCGTGTCCAACTCTTCCAGGCCCAGGTATTTCACCACCTCCATCAGTTTTGCATTGGCACGAGGCGCGGGGCTGGCGGGAATCACGCGCTCAACAATAGACAACAACTTGGTGTGGTGGAAAGGCGTGTATTGCCACTGCCTGTCGTCGCTCACCGGGATTCGATAGATGGCGATCTGCTCAGTGATCTGCTCGAGCAATGCCTCAGTCTCGGCCACGTCCTCGCCCAGCTTGCGCTGTTTGACCAGCTCAAGCTCCGCGTCCATCTGTGCACGCTCCAACCCTTCCAGCTTAGCTGAGCACCAGGATCTGTAAGCCAGCTCGTGATCCACGAGCGCACGAAGGATGATGCCGGTGTGGTAGAGAAACGCATCGCCACCATCCGTCCATAGCTTGGAACTCTCGTCCACTCGCCCACCGGATGCGCCGCGCAATGCCCGCACGATCTGATCCGGCGCCAACCCTTCGTATGGCGCCACCCGAAGCCCAGGTTTGACGACGATATCGAACAACCCTTCCAAGTCCGAGATGATCGCCCCGTCTTTGCCATCGGCGATGAGCGCGCCACCGCCTGCAAGCTTCTGCTGCTTCAAGCGCTCCCTTGCATCTGCGTGGCCTGGCGCCACACATGCCATTGCCAAGGCGGCTTTACGGAACCGACGAGCGATGGGTCGCAGCGCGGCATAGGATTTGCCCGAACCGATGGCCCCGAACACGAGCAGGCCCGTCTTGCAATCGTGCCACGAGAGCCTCATCACGGTGCCCAAGTCAGGCGAGTAGCCATAACCTTTATCCGACAAGTGCCCCGTGGCGCGCCCGATGGTGATCAGCGGGGTTTTGTCCCGCAGGGCCGCCTCGGCTTGCTGTTCACGTGCCTTGACGTGTGAGTTGATCAACGCCCCCTGGGTGGCCAGGTTGTTGTCGTTGTTCTGTAGGTAGAGCCGGGCGGCGTTTTGGACAAAGTTGCCTTCGGCGTATTGCATCGCATACATGCAGGCCAACACGTAAGGTGCCGCCTCGCCCAAGCCAAACGGCAGGACCTTGGCGACAACCAAGGCGGCAAAGATGAGGCCCACCCACTTCATCGCTTGAATGAAGCGCGCGGCCGTCCCGCCAATGACGCCCCGGTGCGGGCGCGAGGCTGCCGCCACAAAGCAAACAACAAACAGGATGCCGACCAAGCCAAAGGCCCACCACAGGTAGGTCTTGGCCATCTGGGCATACACAGCCATGCCGCCGGCTTGCATTGCCACCTCGGTGCCGCCCTTGCTGTCGCCGACCATGAACTGAAGCGCCATCGGAACCCACTGCAACAGCACCAATGCCTTCAGCGCCTCCTTCATGCCCTCGCCTTGCTTGAGGGCAATGAAATAAGGAATGGTCAGCATGAGAGCTATCACGCTTGCCCCACCAATCCGGACGAAGCTTTCCAGCGTCGAGGCGGCCTCTAGCTTGGTCCAACCCATAGATACGATCAGGCTCACCAGGAAGGTTGCCAGAACGCCGATCACGGGGAAGGCGAGATACATCAAGGGAGTGGCCAGGCTGTCGCCGCCCTGCCCCATGTCGTTGCCCTGCAAGAAGCCCTCGGCACGCCGCCCACGCTTCGTCGTGATGATCCGCGATTGGGTGTCGCGCAAATCCTCCGGAACCTTCGGCCACCACTCCTGGAACTCGTCCTCGCTGCGTCCTTCGGGCACTTTGAACACCTGGGCGTTGTCGTCCCAGACTGCGCCGCATTCCTTCGCGAAATCCCGATCAGCCTCCGGCACATCGAGCTCTCGGCTGCGAACGCGATCGGTCACGTCAAAGCGCCCCACGAGGTTTTCATACTCCTCGTTGGACTTGACGATGATTTCTTCCTTCACGCTCGAAGGCTCGCCGCTCTTCCGTCGGAACTTGCGGCCCAAGCCGCTCGTCCAGTCCAGCACGTTGAATAAACTGATTGCTGCCATCTCTGTTTCCCTCCCCTGTCAAATCAACGAAGCCAATGCGCCAAGACGGCAAGCACCAAGCAAAGCGGCGCGCACGCCAGGAAGCCCGCTTTGGCCACCCAGCGCTCTGCGACCTGCTCAACCTTGCTTGCGTAGAGCCGATCCTTGGTCCATGCCTCATACGCGGCGTCGTCTCTGACCGGAGGCCTGCGATCGGCGCGCAAGTAGTAGAAAGTGCGGCGGACGCCTTCGCTCAGGTGGCCCATGCCAAACGATTCAGGGCTGCCGAGGAACAAGCGCCCGTGCAGGTTCAGCCACTTTGAGCCGAAGTGAAGTTTTCCGGGTTCCCGGTATTGCGTGAACAGCCACTTGAACATGTCTCTCCTCTATTCGTGAGTAGGTCACTTCTTTCTAGATCGAATCCGCGGATGCGCAAGGGGATCAGTCGATCCCCGACTTCTTTGCCCAAGCGTCCAGGTCTGCGTTGGCTTTTTGCTGCCAGTCGTTCCGCGGTTCGGCGGCGGGTGCGGGGGCCTTCCTCGGCAACGGGGCAGTCGCACGTTTCGGCGAAGGCATTGGCTGGGGCGCAATTGGCGCTGTCGTCGTTACCGGGGGAGTGGCGACCGGCTCTGGCTTCTCGATCGCAGGCTCTGGCTCGGCCTGCTCTGGAAGCACTGCTGGAGCAGGCACAACCACGGGGGCTTCCACCACCTCGGGCAACCGCTCTGGAACAGCCGGAGTAGCAACCGGTGCCACGGGAGCCGGTGTGCTTGGAGGCACCTGGTTGTTCTTCCCAAGCAAGAAGTAGATCGCGCCCGCGACCAATGCCACCGCCACCACACCGGCCAAGACCCAAGGCAAACGAGAGCGGGGGCTGGGTTGGATTGGAGTTACTGGCTGCTCTGGTGACGCGGCCTCCGGGAGCCGGTTGGACCCTTCAGGCACCGCGGAAACGGACAGGACTTCCACTGCGTCCTGCTGAGACAGATTGACCAAGGCTGCCGTATCTTCATTGCTCAACGCCTTGGCGTCCACCGAAGGGCCACCCAATCCATCTGCAACCTGTGCGCCGGGCTCTCCAAATTCATCAACCAGCTCCCAAACGGTGCACATTCCCTTATCACCCGCTCCTACGAGAACCGGTGCAGCTGCATCGGACGTCAGTTGCCTGACCAACATTTCCTGCTCCACGGTGAGCGGAGCGTCTTGAGGCTTCTCTTCGACAACACGATGTTCCTGGGCTTCTCGGGTGCGCTTTGCGTCCAGTTGCGCCTTGGCTTGCTTCGCCTTCTCTGCAGCGGCAACAACGCCCTTCTGGGTCAACTCGGCAGTGCGCTTGCTGATCACCCCGGCCCAGTGACTGGCAGCTTTCAGGTTTTCTTTCACGCCATCGGAAACCAGCCGCTCTTCCTGCGTGGGCGAAGCGGTTGGGGTTGCGTTGGCACGCTTCAGCAATTCTTCGCGCTTGCGCTGCAGGATTCTTTCTTCTGGGGTCATGTGGGCTCCTGGGAATGGGGGAAGGAAGCCCGGGCATCGCAAGACACCCGGGCAATTGGCGTCAGCGGACGTCAGGCACCGGGGTAACGACGATCACGGGCTCACCGCTGCCGCAGCGGTCGTCCACCGTGACCTTGGACAGCGCGCCACGCTTGGCCAGCTCCACGATGGGCACTTGGCAGGCGGCCTTGTCAGCTCCCTGGAACACCACCGTCAAACCGTTGCTGGACTTGTTCAAAAGACCCGCGAACTTGTCGAGGAAGGCCCGTGTGTCGCCGTCCAACCTCTTCATGTCGGCGGGGCTGTAGTTCAAGCGCAACGAATCCAGGACTGCTTCCTGCTTGCCCTCCACGGTTTCGGTCTTGGTGACCACTTCGGCCTCCATGCCAGCCGCACGGGCGGCGTCGGCGGCCTGCTCGGCGTGTTCCCGCTGCTGCTTCACGTAGGACGCCGAAGCACCCACGGCAGCACCGGCGGCGCAAGCGCCCAAGGCCTTGTCTTTCTTGCCCGTGAGCAAGGCGATGGCTCCGCCGGCCACACAACCGATGCCACCGGCTTTGAACAGACGCTTCTTGTCGGCCTTGGGCTTGCCATCGTCCTCCGCGGCATGGACCGCATCAGGGGCGGCCTGGGCGGAAACCTGAAGCGGCATGAACGCCGCCAGGCAGAGAGTGAGAGGAAGGGAAAAACGTTTCATGGGATGGATCTCCTGCTGTGGGGGAAAGTTAGGTGCGTGGAGCAGTCATGGGTCCGGTTGCGGGCACCTTGGCCGCACCAGGACCTTTTGGAGAGGGTTGCGAGAGGGCCGCCGTCACGACCTTGCGAAGCGCTTCTTCGTAGCGCTGAATGGCGCTGTCCTGCTCCGCCTTCGTTTCGTCTCGCAACCGCCGCAGGTCTTCTTGGAGCGCACTCCGGAACAGCGCGTTCTCTTCCCGCAGATCGTCAATGAGGCGCTCCAGCTGAGCGTTGGCGTTCTCCAGCACGCTCACCACGGACGTGGCGGTGTTGTGTCGCTCCAGCGCCTCTCGCATGTAAGCGCTGAACCCACTGCCCGATTCACGAGCAAGCCGCTGAGCAAGTTTCAGTTGCCCGCGGTCGAGGTTTACGTTGTGACGAACGAACGCCATTGGTTGAGTAACTCCGTTTCGGGATTACTCCACCGATACCGCGAATCTCGGAGTTGGCAAGGCCCCACCGCAGGAGCCTGAAAAACAAAGGCCAAACGAGCTAACAAGCACCGACACTGTCTCCATTCGCTGGAGACACGGTCAGGCCTTGATTGGATTGGGATTTCGGCAGACGTGACGCCGATTCTTGGGCGAAAAACGCACTCCCACTTCAGTGCGTCATGTGTATGACGACTCTGGGGAACCGTCCGGGCTCTTGCTTCTCTGCCACTGCTGACATTGCCTCCACCCACGTTGGGCTCTTGCAGTTGCTTTTCGGCGGCCCCTTGCGTGTTGCCCCAGCTGCGCTATTGGTGGTCTACGCCCCCTCGCCCCACAGGACCACCGCCCACGCCATGCCCACGCAGCGCTCCCGCTCTTCCACCCCTCACGCCCACCGATGCCCCACCACGGGAATCCGTGCGGAGCGTTTCAGCCCACCGTTTCGCATTGCCCCGGATCCCCAGGACAGGTTGCCCTCGCCCACCCGCTGCACTGCCCCACGACACCCAAGCCACGTTGGTTTTAGTCAAACGCGTGCGGTGCCATTGGATACACCGACACCGTGTTTTCCGAATCATCCGTGGGCAGCCAAAGAACCACTGGAAGGAAGCCGCAAATCCCTCGCACCAATTCGTTTTAGTCAAACGAGGGTGCGCGCCATGGCCTCCATTCACCGCCATTGGCCATCAACGATCCGCCTGCTGTCGTTTCAGGAGTGCTCACATGAACACCGCTGACCTGGACGCGTTTGCCCGTCGCGTGCTGGCCTTCCATGGCGTCCGTGCGCCTGCCACTCCCCGTTGGGCGCTGGACGTGGCCCGCCGTTCCGAACGCCCTGTGTGCGCTTTCTGCACCGCCCCCCTGGACTTGGACCGTCGCCATTCATGGGGGCTCTCACCGCTCGTTCCGTTGAGCCTAGCCGGCCCAAGGGACACCGAGAACCTGCGCATGGCTTGCAAGCGCTGCATCACCGAGCGGAGCGGCCGTGACCTGTTGGCCTGGCCGGAGTTGAGCCAGCGGCTGCCACCAGAACCCTTGGACGCCCTGCTGGCCGACCGGCTGTTTGTCCTGCAGCGCTCCGACAACCACCTTGTCGAGGTGGGGCGCTTTGCCAAGCCAGCCACCGTCCTTGCCCAGCTCCAAGAGCGCTGGATGCACCCCCGGTTCGTCGTTCACGTCCAGAGGCATTCGGACGGCTGGATGCTGGGGTGGCCACTGGCCCACCGTGCCGATCTGACGCGAAACGACTTGGCCGCGCTCTTGCGCAACATGCACCAGGGCCAACGGCTGGAACATCCCGATGTGGTGGCCTTCCGGTTAATCGAGGATGTTTTTCAATCGGCGGTGTGGCAACTGATCGCCCTCCACGCCTTGGTCACCCCCCTGCCCCAAGTGGAAGCGCCCCCTCCCGACCGCACCTTTGAGAACCGGTGGATGGTCCGATATCCAAGCCTGAGCCAGATCCGCTCGCGGCGACAGGGCGCGCACGAAACCCCTTGGCCCAGCCAGGGCAAAGACCATGTCCCGGCTTACAGCGACAAGCCCAACGCGGTTCGCATGCGGACCCAGCGCCAAGCCACACGAGAGCAGGAAACGAAATCCCAGTGGTTGGAAGCAAGGCGGCGTTTGACGAAGCGCGACGCGGGCGTGGCCAGTGGCAAGTTGAGGGCATGGCTGCCTGGGGAACGGGCCGCGCTGCAGGCCGACGTGGACGATCTGGCGGCGGCGTGGTTGAAAGCCCGCAAGCGCCAGTCGAAAGGGCGCCCGGACACCAGGGATCCCTTACCATTGAGGCAAGCTCAGACAATCAATTGACCGACATGGACGAAAAGGATCAGGACAAGGGAAGCGACAATAAGGCTAACCGGAGCCCGTCGAAGCCTCAGCGGCGAAAGAAGAAGTGGAAGGAGCAATTCAACAAGCCCTTCAGCAGCCTGTTCACCATTCGCGATAACGAAGATGGAAACCCACCGGAGCTGGAGGAATACCTGGTTCGTCAACACCTGCAAAAAGGGCTGAGCCACCTCCGGATGAGCAGCCGCGATGTTAGGTCAGCGCTGAAGGTCTTGAGCTTGGGCGAGCTGAACCAACTTTGGAGCATGCGCGAAAAGAAACTCAAGTATGTGGAGGACGCCGCACTTCTGTTGGCGCACATCCGGCACCGGTCCGGGATTGACCTTCAGTTGCGCCCTGCATCAGAGCTTTTCAGTCACGATGTGATCCAAGCCCTCCAGGGCGTCCTTGAGGAGAGCGGGCGATTAAGGGTGGAAAAGCCACTGCCCCCCGCTCCTGACGCTGCCGCAGTAGAGGGGAAGCGAATGGAGCAGGTCCTCCGGGTGATCCGAGAGGGCCAGGCTGAGTTTCGCAAGCGCCTAGTCGCTCACTACGGAGCGGTGTGCATGGTCACCGGGACCGCCCTGGCCAGCGTCATCGACGCCGCTCACATCGTCCCTTACAACGGAGCTTCCACCAACGCTCTGAACAACGGCCTATTGCTACGAAAGGACATCCACGCGCTGTTCGATGCAGGCCTGTTGACCATCGGGCCGGACCTGATCGTTTACGTCAGCGCGGGGGTGGACGATCCGTTCTACCGTTCGTTGGACGGAAAGGAGCTCACGCTGGACGCCCCAGCCAAGATGTCCAAGGAGGCGTTGCGAAGGAGGGTGACTGAACAGGAGTCATCCAAGTTGAGCAACACGCCCCTGCCGATGTGAGCGCCGGACTGGCCCCGGCTGTCTCAGGAGCTCATCAAATTCCCAAGATTTCTAACCACCTTCCCCGCTTCTCACTTCTAGGCTGACCGCTCACCCCGATCTCTTGGAAGGACAACACGATGAGCAACAGCAAGAAGACCCCAATGACCCATGCTGCCCAGCGACGTATCCAAAGCGCGGTGGATCGCCAACCCAGCCCCTCCCCTCAACAACGGGCGTTCAAGGCCAAAGCAGCCTCGGTGGTTGCAAAGCGGAACGGCAAGTGAGCCATGGCGGCTCCGCCTCGAAGTGAGGGGAGCCGCTTCATCTTTTGCCTGTCGAAAACTGGGACCAGTAGGGCTGGACCCATGGGGTCTTCACCCGCCCCTGGTTGCACAGAGCGTTCCACCACTGGAAGTAGCGCTCGCCGGCCAGCTTAACCGCCTCCGCCCCCTGCTCTTCCACCCTCCCCCACACTTGGGCGGCGACATAGAGACGTCGCATGGTCCATGACACGTCTTTCCCCGAAACGTGTCCGACGTGCGCGATCACCGATGCCACGTCCTCTTCTCGAAGCGCTTTGGTTCCATTGCGCCAACGCACCACCCAGGACTGGCCACCGGATTCGGGCGGGCCGCCCATGAGCACGTCCTCAATCTCACGGACCTTCGGCAAGCTCTCCGGCAGGTCACGCCCGGCCGCGGCTGTAGCCAAGGCAAAATAGATGTCCAACAGTCGGTGCTGAACCCGCTTTCTCGCCCCACTTCTGGGCGCATCAATCAAAAGTGCCACCAAGCTGTTGATCTCACCCGCGTTGGCCATCAGAGGAGTGGTGAGGTCGTGATCCATCTGAGCCAGCAGCAGAAGCAACGCATCCAAGCCTGGATCCAGCCGGCTATCCGGCTGCATAACACCCGCGGGTAGTCCAACCACTTCTGCTGCCGCTTTGACCACCGCCGCTGACAGACTGTCCCTGGACAACCGCCCATGCAGGACGTCGGCGGAAACCTGGTCGAATGCAACCGCCAGTGCTTCCAGCCTATCTCCGCCTGCGATACCAAGCGTGTGGTGGAAGAAGTTACACGGGGGGAGCGTTGGATGTTCGGACAGAGCGCGTGCACCTCGCTCCATCGCACGGGCTTGGCGCTCCGCACACTCCGGCATCAGCTCAGCATGGCTTTGCCGGGCGTAAGCAACCAGGCCATCGCAGACCTGCTGACGCTTCTTAGGCCTGCGTGGAATCCCAGCCTCCCAAGTCTTGGCGGAGACCTTAAAAATCTTGAGCAACCGATCGGAAAGCGTGCGCTTGTCTGCCCAGATTCCCATCGAGTGAAGGAACCAACCGGTCAACGGCTGTGCCGTCATGCTTGGGACACGCCAAGTCGTGGCCCAGATCGCGTTTTCTTGATCAGCGGTCAGAGGGCAAAGTGCCACGCTCAGTAAATCTTCCCGTTCTTGCTCATCCCCAAGTTCCGCACCGCCACTCGGGCTGCCTTGCGGTCCTCCGCGTGCTCGTCCACCGGCGAGCTCACGATCAACAGCGTCTTATCCTGGATGAGCGACGCCGCGGCGTAGTCGGCCAACGCCACCATGGCGGTCGTCAACGCGACTTCACTGCCGGCGCCTTCCGAATCGTCGAAGCCAAACAGCTTGGCGATGTTCTCGCGGAGTTTTGGCGGGATGGTCACCATGGCCCGGTGGTGGCGCAGCCCGTCCTCCCGACGGCGGTAGTCATGGAGGGTGACCGATCGGGGCATGACCATGTGAACCCGCTTTCCTCCGACGCTGCCCGCCTTCTGGCTGTCGTCATAGTCAAAATAGGATTTGCGCTCCGGGTAGTCGCCCGGCCCCAGCAACAAATGCTCCGGGATGTGGGCAACAGGCAGGCTGTCTGCTTTGCTGGCCCGGCGGGGCTTGGCATGGGTCACGTCCTTGACGTCGTCCAACGTGCGCTTGGCCGCCTTCTTCGCCGCGGCCTTCTTGGTGGCAGCCTTCTTGGCAGGAGCTTTGCGAGTGGCCATGAGTGGATCTGGGAGGGAAACCAAGGGAAGCTCCATCATGCCGCAGCCCTCCGGCCTGCACCAGCAGCCAGGATGTCGCGCACCCGGACCGCCAAGGCGTGGATCTCCTCCTGGGCCACCCGGGCCCAGCGGCCGTTGGCGTCGAACACGGTCTTTCCCTCCTCGTAGCAGTCCGCAAACAACGCACGATCCCGCACCAGCATGGCGCCCGACATCTTGGGGTGCTCCAGGCGACGTCGATGGGCTGCCCGCCTCTCGTTGGCCCGGTTGGCGATGGGCAGGTAACGCTTTCCCTTCTTTTCAAGAACATCCACGGTTCGCAGGAAGATGAGGAAGCTGGCCCCGTCGAGCAACGTCGGCACCAGGTAGAGGTCTGCCTCGGGAATCACCTCGTTGTCCGGCAGACGCGGCGGGGTGTCGGTGATCTCCACGTCGAAGCCAGGGGAGCGCGATCGCCCGACACTGAACGGTGTTTCGTCCGACAGTGAGGCAAACGCGCAGGCCCCGCCTTGGGGGTCCCGGTCATTGACCAGCACACGCAGGCTGGGGTCACGGGCATAGCACCCGGCTAGATTCAGGGCCAGCGTCGTGCGGCCGACGCCACCCTTGAGTGAGAAGTTGCACAGTCGCATAGGACATCCTTTCGTGAGTAGATAGGGGTTCCTCTCGAATCTACCCCGACGCTGCCATAGCGCAAGTGCATGTTTTTGCAATCCTTTCGGGCCGTTCAGCCCTTGGATTATTTTCTATCCTTCCGACAAGGCGGCTGGACGACGGCAGTCCCACCGCAGCGTGTGGGCGGTGTTTGACGCCGAGCAATGCAGATCGAACGGCTGAGAGGCCATCCATGCTTTGACAGACGGTGGCGCAGCGCCATGCAGTGCTTCGATGATCGTCCAGCGTTGTTTTGCCGGACCGAACTCCGCGAACACGTCCGCTCCGGCTTCAGCCAGCATTCCAGCCATCTTGTCGTAGCACTGTCGCTTGGCCGGGTCATCCTGGTTCACGTGCCACGCCATGCAAGCGACGTGGAAAGCGGTGATTCCGTTGGGCCCCACCGGGTGGTCCAAGGACGGGAAAGCCGTCAGGCCCCTCCACGCCTTCAGACGTGCCTCGCGGATGGCCGCAATGGTTCTCTTCAAAGCCTGTGGGTTGCGGTGCTCGATGGCATCCAGAAGCCGTTGAGCACGCCGGTCTGTGGTCATTTCCATTTCAGCTCCTTGCGCAGCTGGCGCTCGAAGTGGCGTTGCTCGCGCGCCAGGCGGGCTTGCCGGCGAAGCTTGCCTTCGGGCAGGAACGCGGGAACCGTGGGAGGGATGTGCGCGAAAGGAAGGCCAGCAATAAGGCGGGACAAGTTGGCGGGGCTTTCAATCATGGTGGCGGTCTCTTGGGTTGTTTGGAGCTACGTTCGTGAGTAGGTCGACCCACTCACTTGACCTCATGCAACCAGATCGCCGAGCAATGTCAAGATGAAAAATCGACCTTTTTTTGACTAAAAACAGGGGCTTGCGGAATCCCAGGTGCATCGCATGCTGAGTGCATGACGCACACAACCCGCCCCCGTTGTTCGCCCACTCTCACCCACGTTTCCAAGGGCGTGCGCAGCGCGCTGGGCTTCACCCTCACCGAGGCCTTGCTTGCGCTCGGGGCCGTGACCGCCGCCACGGGCGCGATGTTCCTGTTCTTTGGCCAGGTCGATGCAAAGTCCAAGGTGGCCAGCGAGACGCGCAACCTGCGCGAGCTGTCCCGTCGTCTTGAAAGCAGCTTTGGGGTGGTGGGGACGTTCCGCGGGGTGAGCACCACGGCCGTGGTGGTCGATGGATTGGCCCCTGAATCCCAGCTCGGCGCCGGGGAAAACGTTTTGACCAACGCGTGGGGCGGCGCGGTGGACGTCCAGCCTTACAACGTGGATCGCTTCGGCGATTCGTTCTCCGTGAGCTACGCCGGCCTTCCTCGCCAAGCGTGCGTGGACCTAGTCGCGGCCAACGCGGGCGGGGTGTGGGACGCTCAGGTATCGGACGTGTCGGTGATTCGAAACACCGGCGGCCAGCTCGACGTGGGATTGCTGGGCCGCACCTGCGCTGACAAATCGCGCGTGGTCTTCGTCTACCACAGCGGATTGCTGGGGGGCGAATGGACCGGGGCGCCGCTGGTGTTGCCGCCCGCCACGCCCTCGATCACCCCACCCGTTTCTCCGCCGGTGGGAACCCCGGTGGGGCCTGTGGGACCGGTGCCACCTTCCACGCCGGTGTCGCCCCCAACCGCGCCGCCGCCCAGCGTTCCTCCCACGACGCCCCCACCGGTCACGCCGCCCGCTCCCCCGGTGAGCGTGACGCCTCCGTCCCCGCCCACGTCACCGCCCACCACACCACCACCGCCGACAAGCACGGTGCCGCCGTGTCAGGAGTGGAGCGAGAACCGGCCGATCGCCTGCCCCTCGGGCCAGGTGGGACAGGTGTTCCAGAACCGCCGTCACCACTGCGGAACCGACCCGAACGTTTACGAAGCGTGGGCGGGATCCACGACGGCCGGCAGTTGGACCACGACCAGCAGCACCTGCACGCCGTGCCCGGCTCCCGAGACGCGCAACGTGGGATGCCCTGCCGGTCAGTTTGGCGCGATCGGCCAGCAGCGGACCTTCTCATGCACGGGCACCGGCTCGTGGAACGCTTGGACGCAGACCAATACCACCTGCACGGCTTGCCCAGCGCCTTTCCCACAAGCCGAAACCCAGTGGGTCACCACGGCGGCCGCTTGCCCGGCGGGCCAAGCTGGATCGCACACGTGGCAGGCCGAACAGCGGCGGACGAGGACCGGGTCATACATCTGTCCGGATAGCACCTGGTCCCTGCCGACGCCAACGTTTACCGATTGGACTGCCTGGACGGATACTGGCGTCCGGAGGGACGAGACAAACACCTGCGCCCCGGTGGGCCAAGCGTGTTTGATCGAAAGCAACAGCGGCACGCTGGACGCCAGCGACGCCTACTACAGCATCTCTTACTCCTTGGCCGGGTCTTGGGGCGGCTGTTCGGCCAGCCGCCGCGACAATGGAGTGCGGGGGTCTGGCGACTGCAGCGCAGGCGCCAACGGTGTTTTGGCCCAGTCCCAATGGGCCGCCCAAGCGCAGCTAGGGGATACGTATATCGAAAGCGGCTCGCAAAGCGGGTGGGAATCAGGAATGGGAGAATTCTGGGGCTGGGACGAATACCGGTGGGAGAAGCGCACCAGCTGCACGTCCACCGGTTCCTACGAGGTGCTCAGCGACTGGGGGTCTGGCAACTCCACCCCCTACGGCTGCCGAGGCGGGCTGCGCGAAGACGCCGCTCCAGCGGAAGCGAGGGCGTTCTGTTCAGGCCAGCACGTGGGGCGATGGACGGACATCTCCTACTGCTCCGATTCGGCCTCTCACACTTACTACGGCACCCTCACCATTCGCTGCATCTGATCGGAAGGCGGGGCACCGGGCTCAAGCGCCGAAGGCGAATCACCTACCCGCCCAGGGTGCTTTTCAGAAGGCAGGTGGCTTGGCCACCTGCGGCGGCTTCTGGGCTCTTCGATGTTGTGCTTCGAAGTCAAACCCCAGCCAAGGTTTTCCACATCGCCTTACCCTGGGCTTCGTGAACCGATGAGTATTGCTGTGGATCCCAACTGGTTCCGGTCAAGAGCAGCCCCAGCTCTGCCACGGTGGCTTGGCAACGATCACCAAAAGCCAAGACCTCATTGAACGTCAACCCAAGCGTGTTGATGTCAAAGGCGCCGGGCTCCTCGTCCAACTTTCGCATTTCCAGGTGGGCATGGTGCTTGTCCCGCAAGGTCTTGATCTTCGCTGCCACGGGATCAGCCGTAAGGCTTACCATTTCATTGGAGACCTTTTCCCAGCCGCTATCGAAGCGCGAGTAATTCTCGTCCCGATCACTCTGCCTGAACTGTTGTAGGAAAAAGGCAGACTGCTCCGGCGGCAGATCACTGATAGGCTCGTCGTCGAAGTGGTCGAACATTCGACCGTAGGCTTCTCGGTAGTGCCTCTTGATCGCGGGATCTGCCTGGAGCTTGCGCCAAAGGTTCGTCAGGCTTCCGGACCGCCAATGGTTGTCGAGGAAAAGCCGTGACTGATCGCGCACCAGATCTTGTCCAAGAAGCGGCGCCAGGTGGTTCCAGGCATTGGCACCCGGCGTCTTGTCCAGCTTGGCTTTCAGCCCCGCTTGGATCTCGGGGTCTTGAATGAGCGGGGACAAAATGTGCCGGCGCTCGTCGAGGATGTGGCACTCCTGCGTGAGCACCCGGATGAAACCGTCGATCTGGCGAACGCGTTGTTCCAGTTCATCAGGCTTCATTCCTGCTCCGCCTCCGCCGGCACCTGCTGAAACCTCACCTGCAACCGCTTGATGAGCGCTCGGGTTTCCGCGTTCGGAGCGCGCGTGCACACCAGCACCGCCTCCCCGTTCGGCACGTGACGGATCGCCTTCTGCTCGGCCCGGAGAACGGCGCGGTATTTCACCACTTGGTAGACGCCGCGCTGCAGTTCGTCTTCGCTGCACCGGCTGGTCTTCACCTCCACGGCCAGACGGTGCTTGCCGTTGTCGAAGTGGGCATCCAACCGATCGCCGGAGCTCAAGAGCTTCTCGTTCGTGCCAACGGTGAAGTCGCCGTAGTCCATGAACTCTTCCGGATGGTTGGCCACCCAGCGTTTGAGGGCTTGGTGTTCGGCGCTCTCTGGGCCGCCTCCCTGCTGGACCTTGGGAAGCGGGATGACGCGCTGCGCCTCGTTCTGAGGCTTCTCTCCAGCATCAGGCTCCACAACGGGGGCGCCCAAGGCGCGGGCAACCCTGTCCCAGTGTGGGTAAGTGAAGACATCCTGCTTGGCTTCTTCAAACTGCGCCTTGCGCTCTTCTTCGGTCGCCATGGGCTTGCCATCGAAATACGCCGGAACGATGGTGACCGCCCCATCCCCAGGAATACCCTTGTTCTTGTTGATCACGATGGCATGCAAGGGTGGAATGGGTTCCCCCCATTTTTTGCTCAACCATTCGATGGCCTGCGCCACCCCACCCGCGACCCGTCCGTAATTCAGGACGTGCTTGATGGAATGGCCGTTGCGGTCGTGGAGTTCACGCGCCAGATCGGTGTAGGTGTGTTCATCGCCTTCCTTGGCCCATCGCAGCAGGATAGGAAGTGCGTCAGGCACCAGTGGCCCCAGCTTCTCGCTCTGCGCCAACGGAATCAGTTTCCAGCTGAACTTTTCCATCCCCTGCCCCTCCCTTGTCGTCCCGCTATGGTAGCGGCGGGACCAGCACGGGAAAACGATGAGGGCCGGTATCCCGGCCCCCTCGTCAATCCTCGCTTGGCAGCATGATCGTCACCACCGGCTCAAGGGCGTCCCCGGGCCCGCACAGGGCCTTCAACGTGACAAGGCGATGGGTCGACCGCGTCAGGCCAGACCCGGCCTCCGGGTGGGCTTCGTTCGACAACCAGTCGCCAGCATCGGGCAGAGCCACGTGGAGTTGGAACTGGAGCTCCGAACCGTCGCTCTGCTGCTGTTTGATAGCAACGTGGAGCATGAAAAGCACGTCCCAGAGCCGGCCGTCCACCGACTGGCCGCGCAGTTCCAACCCTCTGGGCACTTCGACGTAGCTTGCCCACGCAGCGCGGGTGATGGCCACGGGCAACTTGAAACCGGCTTCTTTGCCCACGTCGGACACGTCCACCAAGACGCCGTCCTCAATCGCCTGGGCGCGGGTGTAGGAATAGATGAGATCAGAAGGTTTGAACATGCGCAGTTCCTCTTGTCAGTGATGGCCCGCCCAGGGCATCCGGTCGGGATGTCCTGGAATGGGAAACCCACCGCCCCACCGCTCGGCGCGGTCACGGGAGGAAATGGAAGGGCTGGCGCGGCCCGCAGCGCAGCGAGGACACGGGCCCTGGAATGTCCCTTGACCGGAGAAGCTGGGCGATGGGGCCGCGCGCAGCGCACAAAGCTTTGAGAGCGTGCCGCGTTCGGCACACCGATTCGGCGTTGAACTTGGGAATACCGTCAGGCCTGGGCGCAGCCCAGAGGGACCCGGTCCATCCAGGTGCTCTGCCCTGCCGATGCTTGGGCGGTGAGCGGGCCAAGGCCCTGGACAAACGTCAGCCGTGCAAGCTCGACGTCGCTCTGGGGCCAGAACACGAAGTGGTCCCCTTGAAGGGCCCCACAGGTGGTGCAGTGATGGGCCAGGTAGGTCTGCCCTGACGTTCGAGTAGTGGCGAAACGAAGCCAGGGCGCGTGGCCCGCCACGAAAGCGACAGCGTTCTCGTCCAAACGCTCGATGTAGCGCAGCACGCCACCCTCCCCCTGATCCACCAGGCCCTCGTCGTCGTGCTCCTCGAACGAGGGCACCCAGATCGCGGCGGTGGGCGTCGGCGCGTGGCAGAAATGGCACTCGGTGTGACCGAGCAGCAGGCCGTAGGCCGGGGCTTGAAGGGTGGATGGAGCGGCAGCGTGGGTCATGAAACCATTTTGCCCTGCCAGGGTGTCAGCCGGTGAGACCAGCACGCGTTGAATCATGGGTGTTTCGGAGCGTGCCCCGCTGTGAACCCAGCCACGCCATTTGCTTGTATTCGTCTTTGCTGAGCAACTTGGACACTCCCAGCCACTGCACCAGGTGGTAGTGCGCAATCGTTCGTGGGTAGCGCTGAATTCCCTTGTGCAACAGCTTTGGCAGGTAACACACAGAGCCATCGCGGCGCTCGTATGCGTAATAGCGGTGGCGGGCGGCACGCGTGGCCATGGCGTTTCCCTCAGTGCCCCCAGAGGGCGCGGTCGATGCAGCTTTCGAGGCGCTGGGCCAACCAGACGCTAAACGGAAGGGCTATGGGGGCAGCGATGGCGAGAAGAAGAAGAGTCATTTCGGCGGTTCCAGTTTAAGTCGGTGGGAAAAGCGTTGTGGCTTTAATCGCTTTCTGCGAGCTCGCAGTATGCGAGCAATTCGAAAACGTAAAACAGGTCGTTTTCTTCGAAGACGGGCTGGACCTCACAGACGTAAGGGCCCGGGCGGTAGTCGGTAGTGATCCAGAACGGAGCCTGCCTGAAGTCCACAAACTCGTTCTTGTAATCGTAGAGATCGGTTCCGTATGACCCGCTGTAGGGGCAGTAATGGTAAGTGTTGGAAAGGATCGATTTCCGGGAACGCAGATAGACGCCTTCCTCCAGCTTGACGACGCCTTCTTTGCGGGCAACCCGGAGTGCTTCGGCGTAGGTGTAGGTCTTGGTGCTCATTTACAAACCCCTTAGATTGTTGGTCGGCGCTGTTGCCTCCCTATGAATTCAAAGTAGATCACCGTGGAAATTTGTCCACGGCCTTAGTGGACAGAATCTTGACTAAAAGTAAAAACTGCAGAGCTAAGGCCGCAGTTTTTCCTAACATCACTTGTCGCGCCGAAGGCGTCACCTGCTCTTTTCCACCCCCTGCTTTTACAGAACCCGGCGCGCAGCGACCGGTGGCGGCGTTGGGGCGTTGGCTCTACAGCCTTGCCCGCTTTGCACTGACGCTTACATGGGCTGCCCACGCCAGCTCCAGGTGGACCGCGCGTTGTTCGGCTTCCACCCTGGCCACCACGTGCGGCATCGCAGTCTTCAGCGATGGCGTGTTCCAGAACGGGCTGCCCCGGTGAGGGCTGCCCCCCAATCGCAACAGCACCAACGCCGTCTGTTCAAGTCGGCTGCGCTCGTCGGGGTCGTCGCTCAGCTGGTAGTCCGCCGCCAGCTTTTCCAGCGGGCGCTCGCACCAGTGGTTCCTCTCTTGAGGGTGCGCCCCGGCTTGCAGGAGGGCTTCGACGATGCGGGGCCAGGCAAGTGCGGAATGGAGCGCAGGACCTTCGTTGAGGCGCCACGCGTTGGGGTTGGCGCCCTGCCGCAGGGCCTGTAGAGCGCGGAAAAGACTTCCATCGACGCACGCGTGAATCAGCTCAGCGCTCGGACTTCCTGGCGGTGGTGGGCGGCGGTCAGCCATGGCGGCTGCCCCGAACTTGGTTCCGAATGAGATGTCCTTGGACGTAGTCTCGGATGATCTGGCGCACCGCTTCTGCGGTGGAAATCCCAGCGTTCACCGCGCCCTGCTCCACCGCCTCCAAGACGCTGCGCTGCAGCGGAAGGTAGGCCAGCCGCACGTCCCGTTCCCCACCCAGCCGACGCCTGCTCAGTGGGTAAGGTTTGGCGGCATACATGGCGAGCACTTGGCGCACGGCTTCGTTTCGCGTGACCTGCACGCGCGCGGCGGCCGCCTGCAAGCGCTCCAGATCACGGGAGTAGCCCCGGGAGGACGGAAGGGTGGCCAAGTCTGGGGAACGGACGGGTTTAAGCACTTCTCTTTCCTTGGACGGCGGTCACAGACGCACGCGCTGACGGGGAGGTTCCAGGGCCGCCGCCGGAGCTGGCGCTTGGCTCTGGGCCTCTTGGCGCGGGTTCCACACTTCCCCACCGATGATCATGCGCGGGCCACCTGTAGCAGGAAGGACCTGCGAAAGCCTGGCTTGCTTCGCTGCGGCGTTGAGCGCACGCGCGGTGTCCTCCTGCATGCTTTTGGCTTCGTAGATCACCGGCCCCTTCAAGTGGCCCTGCGCTTCGTCCACAAGGGCGGCAAGGGTTCGACCGAACTTTGACTTTGGCCCTTGGTTGCGAGCATCGACGTCCCAACGCTCGATCACTTCGAACGCCTTCTCGTGACGGTGGCCAGACTTGTTGAGCTCGCCAAGCGCCGCTTCAGCGTCTTGCACGTTGAAGCGAATGGCGGAGAGCTTCACCGGGTGCGCGTAACCACCACCACTCGATGCCGATTGCGTGATGGCGACCGCTTGGTTTCCGTCGCTGACGAGGTGATGAATTTTCATGTCGATTTCCTTGGTGGTTTTCGGAAGGCGCGATTGCCCATCCACAAATTCAAGGTAGATCGCACTGGAGTTTTGTCCACGACTGTAGCGGACAAAATCTTGACTAAAAGCAAAAACTGCGACACTGAGGCCGCACTTTTTCCTAACATCACTTCTCGCGCCGAAGGCGTCACCTGCTCCTTTCCCACCCCCGCTTTTACAGAAGCCGGCGCGAAGCGACCGGCAGTGGCTCTGGGCTTTGTTTTTTTCAAAAAAAAAGCCCCCTGGCGGGGGCCTTAAAGGACATTGGTTGTTCTTACGCGAGTATTCTTTTGTCAGCACGTCTCACTCCGCGCACTCCACGTCGATCCATTCTTCATCGAACCATTCGTTCAGCGTCGCCAGGTCTTTGACCTTGCAATTGGTGCCGTAATCCGACCCTTCGATGTCGAGCCCCACTTCATAGAGGAGCTCCCCGTCCTCTTGACGCTGCACATTGACAGAGACGGTTTGCTCAGCCAGCAGCTCGTCGTCTTCGCGTCCCAGCGCTGCCCAATCGCGGTTCAGCAGGAAAGCCAGCAATGCGTCTTCAGCGGAAGACTGGAACGCGGGATAGCCCGCCGCGCCGGTCGAATAGGTATACCCAGACAACTGGTCAAACAAAGTGCTGGCAGCGGCATGCGCAGCTTCGTGAGCTTCCTTGACGGTGATGGTGTCGTTTGTGATGAGCATCGTGTGGTTCATGGCGAGATCCTTGTTTGTCGGTTGGCACTATTGCCTTCCCATGTATCCAAGGTAGATCGCCCTGAAAATTTGTCCACGGTTCTGGTGGACAAAATATTGACTAAAATCAAAAACTGCGGAGCTAAGGCCACAGCTTTTCCTAACATCACTTATCGCGCCGAAGGCGTCATCCGCTCTTTTCCTACCCCCGCTTTTACAGAAGCCGGCGCGAAGCGACCGGTGGCGGCACTGAGCTTTTCTTGGCACAAAAAAAGGCCCCCTCGCGGGGGCCCCAAAGGACATGGATTGATCTTACAGGCTGGTGGAGCGCCAAAGCTTGCCTGCGATGCCACCGACGATGAGGGCCACCGGCATGAGCGCCGTCAGAGCCATCGGGGGCACGGAGGTGAAGAAGTTTCGCTCGCTCTCCTCCAACCCCGGGTAGAGCAGGCCCACAGCAACGCTGGCCAGCTGCAGGGCAACGACGACGAGCAAGCCCACCAGGGCGCCCTTTCCAAAGCCACCTTTGGGCGGCGAAACCAGGAGCCCGCTGGCCCTTGCCGCGCGCACGCGGGCCGCTCGCCAGTTCAACACGTAGAGAATCGCCAGCAAGAGCAGCACGGCTGCCCCACCAGCGGCTGCCAGGCCGGCCTGCCAGCCGTAGCCCTCGTTCTGGCCGATCTCTTGGGCCCCGGCAAGAAACAGCAAGCCCGCTCCCCCAAGGATCACAGTGGCGGGGGCCAACAAGCCCCACTGCATGTGACCGCCGGGGGTGTGGTGAGCGTTGTAAGACATGGGACCTCCTTAAAGTGGTGTTCCTCAATGCATACCGCGATTCCGGTCCTTGGCAAGGTCAGCCCTTCTTCTGGGCTCCGGCCGGCACCCAGCCGGTGGGCTGCTTCTCAAAGACGAAGTCGTAAGCCGGCGGCACGGGGACGGGATCGGGCTTCAACTGCTGCCCGCCCTGGAACCCGACCACGTCCAACGTTCCACCGGTCACGCACGTGGCACGCTGGGGACCAGTTGAGGTGCAATCCGCGGTGAGGTCTTTCCAACCCCGGACCTCGATTCGTTGGCCCATTTCACTGGAGAGGTTGGCATTGGCATGCGCCTCGTAAGCGTGGGCGACTTGTTCGATGGTGGGAAGATCAGCTTTGCTGCTGCAGGCAGCCAGCCCTGCGGTGATCACGGTGAGGGAAACGAGGGTTGCTTTCATGCCGGAGCTCCTTGCGTATGGGTCAAATCAACGTCGATCGTTTCGTCGCGGTATCCGAGCCGAACCTTCTCTATCGTCACGTCCATCTTCGGCACCGTGCCGTCCACCCAGACCCGGTTGACGGAGAACACCACCAGGTCGTCTCGGTAGCTGCGACCTTGTCGCGCCAAGTTGGCGGCCTCTTGGGCATTCATTCGGATCAGCAGGTGGAAGCGGCCGGCGTTGGGTGGGCTGGACACTCCTCCGGCGGTGCGGTGGACCCACGGCACAAAGCCCTTGCCGGTGACGCTTTGCCCGGCCGCGGACACCTGAGGCATGGGGATGAATCCCTCCAGCACCCCACGGTCGGCTCGGTAGGCGACATCGCCCAGCGCTTGGAACGTGGGACGAATCGCAAACCGTCGGATGGCCTTGAAGCGCTGCAGGCGCGCGTCGAAGGCCGGGCCATAACGGCGCTCGATGGCAGCCGGATCATTGCCCGAGACACCGTTGGCGCCGTGGGCCTTCGTGTCCATCAGCCACCATTGCCTCAGGCACCACTGGCGCTTGTCGGCGTCGATCCGATAGGCCGAATGGGCCATTGCCAGCAGCTGCATGTCGCAGGTGTCCACGCCCCCGCCTCCGACAGCCGTCACTCCGGCCCGCAGGTGTTGAACCCCTTCCAAGCCTTCCTGATCCAGGTCCCAGTAGGTCCCAGGCGGCTCAAGGTAAGGGCTCCGCGACCTATCGCTGACCACCTTCGGCGTGCCTTGGATGGCTCGGCCGATGTGGCGAAGCAGGTCCGATCCGGCCCTCGATTGTGCCTGCGCTCCAGCCGCTGCAGTCAGGGCAAACGCCCCGATCAGCACGGCTCTTCTGACCCTCTTCATGGAACCCCCTGTTCCCACCAATAGATTTGGGATCTTGCGGCCAACTTACGTGGCACGTAGAGTCTACCCGGGGCGTAGCCTCTGGGTCATCCTGTCCGCATGCCTGCATTGCATCCGTTCAGCCCGTGACTGCCGCCCCGCCCGCTCCCCGAGCCGTGGTGGCCGCGCGTTTGCGCCAAGCCCGCGTCCTGCGGGGCTTTAGCCAACGCGAGGTCGGAGTGCGGATGGGGATGGACAAGGACGCTGCGTCGGCCCGCATCTCTCGGTATGAATCCGAGGGCATGTCGATCAGCCTGGAAGCCCTCTTCGAGCTGGCCCAGGCCTTGGAGGTGCCCCCGGCCTATCTCTTGGCGACCAGCCCAGCGATGGCCGATGCGATCTTGGCTTTGGGCGAGCAGAGCGTGGCCCAGCAGGAACGTTTTGCCGAACTGCTGGGCGCTTTGGGTGAGCTGCCACCGAAGAAGCGCAACGCACTCATCGAGCAGCTGTTGCCGCCCGTCAAGGATTAGGGCGTCGGCGAACAAGGACGAATTGACCCCATGTGGACATGGATCACCCACCTCTGCCGCCGCAATAGGACGGAGCCCACCCGGTCAGCCATTGCCATGGCCACGCTGATCGAACTGAACATGCTGGAGCTCAACGCAGCGGAGGCCCGCAGCCGCGTTGAACTGGACCCACCGGGGCATGAAGCAGCACTTCTTGAGAGATTCAAGGCATCGGCCCAGCTGATCCTCAACGAAAAGCCTCCATTCGACGCCGCAGACTCAACCTGGGAATACCTTGGCCAGAAGGCACACCGCCTAAACCGAGGATTCGCAGACCTCCGATTGCAACTCTCCCCGCCAGCGATCGTTGGCGGGGATACAGAGCAGCGCGACAATACGCGACCGGTCCTTTAAGGCGGCCAGGCCAGCTCTTCCATGCGGGCTTTCCTCCGTTGCATGTAGTGCAACATCCCGCTGGCGCACTGTTCAACAACGGGGCTTTCCTCAAAGGCCCCAACCCCAACCGCCGTCAGTGCTGCAATGACGCACAAGTTGGTGGTGGCCACCGCGTTGACGGTGGTCTGAAAAAGAATGGCTGCCGGCACGTGCGCCCCGATCTGCCCATTGGGATCTTGATACATCACCCGAATGGCCTTCCCGCCATGGACCAGTCCGCAAAGAGGGTCCCACGAATTGGTCACCGTCCGAGCCAGCTTCTGAGGCTCATCGTCCTGCCCGATGCGTGCAATGGCCTGCTCCACGTCCGCGGCCAGGTCTTTGAGGGCAATAGCCACCCACTTTCCTTTCTCGTTCTTCTTTCGGGGGCCGCGATCTTCCTGGAGAAAGTCCGCCAGCTGTTCGTCATCGGCAAGGAACTGGACAAACACCGCCCGCAGGAATTGCTCAATCTGGGAGCGGTGCATTGCCAAGGCCACCGCTGGAAGATCGATGGGATGGGTTTCCAACAGGAACAGCAACGCACGCCCGTAGTCCATCGAGGCCCTCAACAGCTGGAAGGTCACCCGGTGGCGCTCACTGCCGGCGGGAACAGTGATGCGGGCCATGCAGGACATGTTCGATTCCAGGCTGGCCTTGGCCTCTCTGGCCTCCTGCGCGATGTCCAACGCCGTGGGCAGGCGCTTTGCGGTCTGCGGCTCCCGCGCATCACGGTTCGCATCCTTCAACGATTCTTGCGTCATGTCCTTTGCCTTTCACTCCCGCATTTCAAAAGGTGCCTCAGAGCTGCGGCACGATCCTCCCAGCGGTCTACGTTCCAGGATGGATGGTAGACCCAAGTCATCCACGCCCATCCCTTGCCGTAATCGAGAGACCATACGTTGCGCTCCTCCAGATAGCGCCGCCTCCTGCCCTCGGAGTTGGCATGGCTCGCATGGAAGCTTGGCTGGTCCGACGGCTTCCCGTGATCGAATCTTCGCCAAGCAGTGCGCCCAAGAACGAGTATCACGTCTGGCTGGAGAATGGGTAGGACCACCTCTACCAGCACTCGCCCCCCATGGTTGAAGTCGGTTCCAGACGGACGGTGGCCAGCTCTCGTGCCGGCGAAGCACTGGGACAAGTTGCAAAATGCAACGTGCTGCCATGCATTGGCGGCATCCACAACATTTGGTCTGCTTTGACCAGTCAGCAGGCGATCCAGCTCATCAAAGAACTTGCCACCACCTTTCCTGTTGCAAGTCTCCATGTCGCCGAACGTCTTGCGGGTGAAAGGACGAGTGATAACGGGGTCGTCGGTCCACCCAGCCTCCCGGTAGTGGGATTCGCCCAGTAGCAAGACGCGGCGCCCTTCAACTCCCTTCCAGTAGCCGCGGCCGACGTAGGGCACGAAGGCCACCTCAGCCGGCCACGCTTCCATGTTCAACTCAGCCGGATCATCCATGCCATTGACCTTCGTATGATGGTGTCAGGCTACTCCACACCGTGCTGCCACGCAGCTATTGCACGCCATCCCATGCCATCCCATTTTTCCGCCACATTTAGCCGACAAAAAGCTCTTGCATACCGCTCGCACGTGCTTTAACTGTATGGGCCTTCAAGGATCATGCGGAGGCCCCATGACAACTCACCACGGCTGGCAGGCGTGCCGCGCATGCCATGCACCAGGACTTGATGTGCGTGTAGAGGGAGGCTGGCACCTCCGTGCCAATCCCGGCTACTGGGGAACCAGCGTCCCTAAAACCTTGGTCCTGGGGTTTTCCAAGGGGGCCACCCAAATTGCCGCCGCCCAACACGGGAGCTTCGATGGGGTCGCCTTCGCGGGTGCTATGCGCCCTCGCCTCGCAGCTGTATTGCACGAGCTTGGGATCGATCTGGGTGGGCAAACGATCAACGACGCCCTGACCGCCGAAAGCCGCCACATGGGCGCCGCCTCCTTGGTGCGCTGTGGGCTGTCGGTGATGGAGAAAGGCAAGCTGGTCAGCAGTGGCACCATCATGCCCAAGGCCATGCGTTCGTCGTTGCCTTTGGAAGCCATGAAAACATGCGTGGCACGCCACTTGGATCCGCTTCCTGACAGCGTGGAGCGCGTGGTCTTGTTGGGGACCACCGATGCCTACGTGAAGGGGGTCAAGGCGCTCATGCGCCAACAGTTCAACGACTTCCAAGACCTCAACGAGGTGGCCTTTCGCGCCCAGGGCCGAACGTGGGTATTTGCCTCACACCCCAGCCCGGCCAACGGGACCTTTCAAGCCTGGATCGACGGTGACACCGCCACCGAACCGGGCCGCAAGAAACAGCTGGCGCTCCAAGCATTGGGCCACAAGGCCCCAGCACGGCCCTCGCCAACTCCGTCTTGCCTCGCACCGGCACCGATCCAGCGTGCCACGCCGCCTGACCCGATTTCACCAGCTAGGGCGTCCAACGGCGACCGTTTTGCCCGAGCCTTCCACCTGGTTCGCCCCGATGGAAGGGTGATCGTCCCGGTGCGGATGAGGGACCGAGACACGGGAAACGTGGCGTTCCGGGTAGCCAAGATGGGCAACACCAAGGATGGTCAGCGCGAGATTCACGACGAAGCTGAGTTGTTGCGCTTGTGCGAGAGCGGGCAATACCAAGTGCGCGCCCAACCGTTGGACAAGTCCACGCCGGCCAACTTTGTTCGGCCGCTGCTCAACTACCGGATCGTGAGGACCCCTGCCCATTGATCGCCGCACGGCGTGCCAAGCCCTCGCAAAGCAACAAGCGAACCATTTCGCTGGCATGCAGCCCCTCTCGGGCTGCCGCCTGTTCCAGCCGCTCTTTCAGCTGCCGTGGCACGCGAACGGCCATCTGCATGTAAGGTGGCCGGCTCACGTGGACAGCCTCGCGAGGGTAAGCACCCACGCCAACGCCAAACCGGCAAGGATCTGGGCACGCCAGCGGTAACGCACACGAAGCGCCCCGCTGGCGTGGCGGGCATTGACCCAATGGATACCGGCCAGGCCCAGGGCAGCGGCCAGGAACGCTGTAGCCAACATGGCGGCCAATACCGCGCCCACGGTGGTCATGCCAGCGCTCCAGCCATGGTGGCCAGGACGAACCACTGTCCAGCGATGAGGACGTAGCCGATGAGCAATCCCTCCAAGCCAGCCCAGCGTTGGCCGGGGGTGCGCAGCAGCGCCGCGCTGTCGTTGAGCAAGGACCACCCGGAGAGAATGGACAGCCACTCAAAGTCAATGGTCGTAGCGGTCATAGATCGAGCCCTCCCCTCCAGCGGAATTAATGGTGGAGGGCAACATGACCTCCTCGTTTTTCACGCGTCCGAACACGCTGGCAAACACGTCCATGAGCGTGGTGCTTTGGGCCGCGTCCCGTTCGGCTTGGCGCGCATACTCGTCCAGCCCCGACGGGAACACCTGGCGTGCGCCGTTGACGGCGCCGCGCAACCCGCTGGCGTTGGGCATGCTCGCCCCAAAGGTGCGGTTCCACGTGTCGGAAAACCGGTCCAAGCCGTCCATGCCCATGAACAGCAACCGCGCCAGCACCAGGGCAACCACGGCGTTGACGACCAGCCGCTTCGTCAGTCTGAATCCAATGAACATGTCCCCCCCCCTTTCGTTTCGTTGGTCGGTGTCAGACGAACGCATCGCGAACGTCATACGTTTGGGATACACCTGCACGAAAAACCCGCAAGGGGATCGCTTTGACTAAAGAGAAGGACCGGGAGAAAAGCCCGGTTTTGAGGGAATGAAACGAAGGGGCTCAATGCCTCTTCAGGTGAACCACCCGCGATCGACGCGGTCCAGATCGTGGTCTTCGCCGAACGTGAGGGCAGCCTCTCGGGGCTGCAGGTCGGCGTAGCGGGCCAGCTCGGTATCGGTCAACCCGGCGTCTTGGATGGTGAGGGCGAAGTGCGCTTGCAGAGCGGCGTTGAAGGCGGTGCACCACTGGGCGTTGATGGTCGTCACGGGCGTTCTCCCTTAGGAAATGAAAGGGACCCCGAAGGGCCCCGTGGGGTTCAGGCGTCTTTGGGCTCCGGGAGGCGGAGCACGACCACCCCGTTGACTGGCAGGGCGTTGAGAACGAGGCGGTAACCTTTGCCATCCTGGTGCGGCCAGGCAGCGCCGATCTTCGACCAGTTGCTGCGCTTCTCGCCTTGGACTTCGTATTCCTCTACCAGAAAGGCGTCGAGGCGGTCGGTGGCGGGCTGGGGATTCTTCTTGGCCATGGTGTTGCTCCGTTGGGTTCGAGCGGATTGCTCGCGAACCGATCCGGGGAGACGAAAGGCCGTGCAGCACCTCGGCAGCGACGGAGCGGCAGCGCAGGAGGACAGAGAGGCCGAAACACCGTGGAGGAGTGCAACGCACTTGCGCTCGGGCACGTGGACCCAAGGTTTCGCACCCGGCAACCGCGCCCAATGGAGCAGTGGCCCACGCCCCTCCCGCCATCGCCTCGCTCTGGTCGGGCATGGTCCGGGGTGCTCGGCGGTCGAAATAGGCATGGCCGCACCGGGAAGGGAATCCGCGGCCTTAGCCGCTGGTGCGCGGGTCATCGCCCCACGATGCGATCCCTCGGGGCCTCGGGTATTCTTTGCCAATCAGGGGAAGAACACTTTATGAGCCAACGGATCATTGGCCTGGCCCTCGTAGCCATGCTCGTGGGATGCAACGCGCCCACACCACCCTCGCCGCCCGTGGTGGCACCGACTCCCGCTCCGGCTTTACCCGAGCCAACTCCCGAAGCGGGAACGAAGCCGGTGCCGGTGGAAGAGCCTGCTCCCGCCGCCGATGAACCGAGCGGGCACGTCGATGATCCGGCGGTGGTTGCCCGGCTGCGCAAGCTCATCGACGAACGATCCGCCTTGGGCTCCAAGGTCTTCGACGCCGGCGTGGCGATCGATGGCCACACCCACGCGGGAACGGCCTTCAACGAGATTCACATCCCCGAGCACAAGTGTTACGTGCTTGGCCAGTTGCTGGGGAAAGCCGATTTGGTCAGACCCTTGGCCATCGATTACGAACCCGACTACGACACGCAGACCACGGAGAACGCCTCCGACCTGCGAATCATGAGCAATTCGCTCCACAACTTCGCCAGCGTCGCCAAGCACATCCTGGGCATGCCCTACGACGAACGGGTGGTCACCTGGAACCTGGATTGCGCCGGGCAGCTGGGATTGCCCCGTGCCTTCATCAAGCAAGAGGGCCAATCGTCTTTCTACGTGGTAACCAACGACGGCAAGGCGCTGAAAGTCCTGGGCGACATTGAAGAAGGATTCGCTCAGAAAGTCCAAGATGCGATCGAGGCTAATCCCACCGTCGAAGTGGTGGCTTTGGGCAGTGGTGGGGGCTATGTCCACGAAGCCATGAAGGCGGGCGCATACATTCGAAGCAGGGGTCTAGATACCACCCTGTTCAACAATTGCTATTCCGCCTGCCCATTGGTCTTCATGGCTGGGGTTGAACGGCAGAACTGGTCGCCCTATCCCAAGCTCGGATTCCATCAAATCTACACACCCGATGGTCATGCTATCCCCTTCGACAGCCAGCCCTACCGGCAAATAGTTGGCTACCTGACCAGCATGGGCATTGAGCCTCGTTACGTGCTGCAGAAGATGTGGTCTGCGCCGCCATCGGGCATGACCAACGTGGACGGACAGGACGAGGATCTCTGCCGGGCCAACATCACCACCTGGATTCAGCGGGGTTGTTCTAACCGAGACTACGGCCACTTGTGAGTGGCGCCCTCTTGCTCAGGCCCGTGGCACGGCGTATAAAATCCCTGCCGGTCGCTAAAGCGTCGGTGTTGTGCCCGCATAGCCAATAGGCTCCGGGTGCCCGAGGTCCACCCAATGGGGGCGCGGGAATCCTTTTCGATTCCGGAGCCCACCGTTGAGTACGAAGACCCTCAAAATCCTGCGCACCCGTTCTTTCCACGCCCAGCAAGGCCGCTGCTACTACTGCAGCGGTCCGATGTGGCTGTGCTCGCCCGACGAGTTGGGCCTGAGCCGCCGTTCGGCAGCGCCCTTCCAATGCACGGCCGAACACCTGCTGGCCCGTCAGGACGGCGGGAAGGACGTGGCGGACAACGTCGTGGCCGCGTGCCACCTTTGCAACCTGCGCCGCCACAAACGCCCCACCCCGGCCCCCTCACCCGATGCATATCGCGCCCGCGTCCAGCAGCGCATGGCCAAGGGGACTTGGCACCCGGGGCTGGCCAAGGTGGCCACCCACACAGGCATTCACGCTTTATCATGACGTGATCGGCTTCTCACTTTAGCGTTGGATGATCGCGGGGCATGGACAGCAAAAGGATGGCGAAGGAATGGGCCCCGTCGTGGGTGGGCCAGCGCCTCACGGGATCATCGGAGTGGCTCTTGCGCTTGGACGGCCTGGAGCTCGCCTTGGCGCTGGACGGGCGCACCCACCGGGTCAACGTCGAAGACGAGGCGGCTTACCGCGTCAACGCCGGCACCTTTTGGACCCCCAAGGCGCCGATTTGATTCAAGCGTTGAACTTCGCATTGAAGGAGAAGCGCCTGCGCGAGGAGGTGGCGTTCCTCAAGGACCAGCAGGGCAAGATCGACGCATGGCTGGACCACAAGGCAGAACAAGAGCGATCCTGCTTCGAACAGCGCCGCTGGTTCACCCACGAGCAGCAGGACGATGTCCTGGCGGCCCGCCCCACGGTTGACCCGGACGCCCTCCGATCGCGCCTAAAGAATCCCGGCGTGCCGATCCGGCTGGGATCGGCTGCCCAGGCGATCGAGCGCTCGCTGGCCGCGTGGGAAGCCGACCACCGCCCGGGTTGGGCCGCGCTCAACGCTGCCCACGTGGAACGCGAGCTGGTGGCCAGCAAAGACTTACTGGACCGGGTGGAGAGCAAGCCGCTCACCCCGGAACAAGCCAGGGCCGTGGTGTGCTTCGACAACCGCGTGCAGGTGGTGGCCTCAGCCGGCTCGGGCAAGACCTCCACGATGGTGGCCAAGGCGGCCTACGCCGTCCAACGCGGCTTCGTGGATCCCAAACGGATCGTCCTGCTGGCGTTCAACAAACAGGCCGCCGAAGAGCTCAAGGAGCGCGCGACCTTGGCATTTGAGCGCTTGGGCCTGGCGGAGTTGACCGTGGAGGCGTCCACCTTCCACGCGCTGGGCCTGCGCCTCATCGGCAAGGCCACCGGAGAAAAGCCCGACATTCCCGATTGGGCCACCGACGGTCGCCCGCGTTCCGCCGCCAGTGGGACCTGTTCCGCTTCGTCTTTGGCAAAGACCTCCCAGCCTTTGGTGAGCGGGAGCCAGCGGAGGTGTGGGACGCCCAGGGCAAGGCAAGCTTCCGCACCAGATGGGGCATGTGACAGTGATCATCTGTGATTAAAAGCGACGCAAATGTCACCGCTGACGGACCCTTGGCTCGCGTCCGTCAGCTGTCCAGTTCAGGCGCGGGTGTATGGTTGTTCGATCAGGGCTTGCATGCCGGTGGGGTTAGGGCTGAAGTTCATGGGCAGCTTGCCGATATGCCTCTTACCAGGTAATTGAGGCGCAAAGCCCAGCGAAGCGAGGGCGCGTGGCAGATCGGGGGTTGCTTTGAGCGTTCGAAAAAATCGGCTTCACTGCGTCCTGACCGTCGCAGGAGCCACGGCGGTGTGCCTTCTGGCGATGCTCGCCGTGGCCCAAGCCATCCTCTACGTGCGTGACAAGGCAGGGGCGGAGGCCGTGGCGGAAGCCGCGGTGGCGCGCTCGGAGGCTATATCCTTTGCAAGGCGCGTCGCGGCCGAACAAGCCTCTCGCATTGGACAGCCGCCTTGCTCGGCTAACGACATTGACTCACTGAAAGAGATCGCGTTCCGCTCCAGCTACATGAGCGACATCGGTCGCATCCGAGACGGACGCCTTGTCTGCAGCGCTCTCTGGGGGCGCTCGCGCCCCTACACCCTCCCCGCCCCACGCTTCTCCAGCGGCGCTGTCCGGCTTTGGCACGCATCGGATCTCGTTGGCTCCCCCTACACCGGGTCCAATCTGATCGCCCAAGGCGACACATTCACCGTGTCCTCCCCGTCTGCCTTCGAGAGCTTGGACCCTGCGCGCAGCAGCTCCATCAGCATCGAAACGAAGGACCGATCGTTTACATTCCGCACCTTGTCCCCGACCAGCCGCGTCGGCACCCCGTCTCTCGTCCAAGCTCAACATTGCAGCCGGGTGGCCGACGTTTGCGCGTTCGTTACCAGCCCTAGGCACGTGGTGTCCGAACTACCCTCGGCGTTGCTCACCACCATCCTGGCAGCGGGTGCCTCGGTAGGGCTGTTGCTCGCGTTCTTGCTGATCAAACACCAAATCACGGCTCGGCAAACCATCCAGCAACGGTTGGTGCTTGCACTGAAGCGCAGCGAGATCGAACTGGCCTACCAGCCACTGCGTCGAATTGGCACGCGGGAGCTCGTGGGATTTGAAGCGCTCAGCCGTTGGCGCCCGCCGGGAGACGATGAAATCCCGCCGGCCGTCTTCGTGCCCATCGCCCACCGCCTCGGCCTGAGTCCTGATCTTTTTCGATACGTGCTGGCCCGTGCCATGACTGACCTCGCCCCCGCTCTGCGGGAGCACAGAAACCTCTACGTGAGCATCAATGCCGAGCCCGTGGACATGGCCCAAGAGTGCATCGTTCGCTACATCAGCAGCGTTTCCACCGATTCTGGCGTGTCCCCCGAACAGATTCGCATCGAGATCACCGAGCGGGAAGAACTCGTGTCTGCCGCCGCCAAGAGCAACATGCAGGCCCTCTCGGTTCTGGGATACCGGTTCTTGATCGACGACTTCGGGACGGGCAGCGCGAACTTCTCTCACCTCGGCCAGTCACCGTTTCGAGGAATCAAGATCGATCGCATGTTCGTGGCCGCTATCAACGAGGACTCACCCTTGCGGCCCGTGTTGCCAGGGATGTATCGCATCGCGCGTGAGCTTGGGCTGGATGTCATCGCAGAAGGCGTCGAAACAGAAGAGCAAGAGCTACTTCTCTACCGGATCGCGCCAGAGGCCATCGGCCAGGGATGGCATTACGGCCGCCCTCTCTCAACCAAAGACGCTCTGGCCGCCATCCAGGTTGGGTAGGCCTCTAGCGCGGTTTAACCCAAGCGCGTTCACTGGCGCTTGACCTCCGTCCTAGCAAGATCTCCGTGCGTCCGATGGGCGCGACAATCGTGAAACTCTCCGCCATGGCGCTGACCCCAGTTGGCGCCGCCGAACCAACGGGGTGACTCCCCTCGCCCCAGGTGACGCCCCGGCAGTTCAGGGCATCGTCGTGATCGGCACCCCTAGCAAGTGGCCTCTTTAGGGCAACGTGCGACACACACCCTCGGCAGTGGTCGCAACCGACTGGCCGCCGGTCTGGCCTTTTGCTGGTGAACGCACTGGCTCAGCGCTTTCCAACAGCGCCGCTCGGTCACTTCCCTGTGCCTAGGCTGTCACCGTGCAGCGCGCCTCTTGATCATGCTCCTGCTACGGCAATAGAGGGATCGGGCAGCGGTATCTGGCGTGCGGACTGCGCGGACGACCCCGTAGATGAATTCTTCAGAATTCAATTTTCTCATCAGGTTCCGGTGGGGTTGTCGCGGTGCATCATATGCATTCCGCTCTGTTCAGCTTTTTGTTCATCTTCATGCCCAACATTGGACGTTCCTTCATCGATCAGGTTGAGGGTGTGCGGCGGGCCGACGGCTCGCTCTTGCAGGTCACGCGGATCAGTTGCGCTTGTCTGGAATGCGGCCGCCAACTGCGATTGGTTCCAGGGCATGGCCTGCTGGACTTGGACGGCGCCGCCGTGCTCACTTGCCCGCTCTGCGACAACCGCCAGGCAGTGGCACGAGCAAGGCTGGAAGAGCTCTGCCCCCCGACTTCACCACCCGCGCCAGGCGAGCCCTGATCCAATAGCGGACGTCTATGCGCTGGCCTGAAGGGACCAATTGACGGTGCAGCCAAGCTGAACGCTCACCGGTTTCCTACGCTTGAGCTTGGGGCCACACTGCTGCCAGGCCGAGACTCGGTGGCCAGCCAACGGAGGAGGGGTATGCACGAGGCTGAGACGGAGGCGTTGGTCAAGTTGGAGCTCCGCCTGTGCGAGTGCGAGAGGCGCCTGTCCAACGCTGAGGGCAAAACCAATGCCCTGGAGTACGCGGTCAGGGCGTTGGTCGCCAGTTCTGCAAATCCCACCGCGGTGCGCGTGGCGTGGGCCCACCTGATGCCCATGATCGTCGACAACCATGTGCCTCCGCAGCCAGGCTCCAATGCAGACTTTCTGCTTGGTTTGCGTCATGGCCTGAGGTTTGTGGCCGAGCAAATCGACGCTTTGCCCTGATCCCTAGAGACTTCCCAGGTCCAGAACGGTTGCTTGGCCCTTTGAGAGAATTGCCCCCAGCAGACGGCCGCCCGCCAATGGCCGCTCACTGTCGCCGTTGAGGTAAGCGGCTTGCAAACGTCCTGCTGCCATCAACTCCGCCCGTCCCATGCCCGCCGGCTGATTCCGCAAGGGCTCGCCGGGCGACGCCAAGCCTCCGACGAGCGGTTGCACCACGGCGGGGTGGCCGTCTTCGGACTTGGCATAAGCGGTGGCGACCATGCGCTGGGCGTGCGCCGACCAGCCACCCAAAACCAACTCGGTGTGCATAGCGCTGACGGGTATGCCAGCGGCTGCAGCCGCCCTCACGTAGTTTGGCCAGAGGCGATCAATCACGCCGCCGAGCTCGCCGGACAGCCGCTCTATCGTGAAGTCCGCTCGAAAACTGGCTTGGAGACAGAGCTCGTAGATTCTTAGGAAGAACTGGGCCGACCCACGCGTGGCCAAGACGGCGTTGTGCTGAGGGATCAGGAGCAACTTGGCGCCCTCTGAGTGCGCCCCGGTTTGAGCGTCTTGCGCCAGGGTATCGACGGTCACAGCCAAGTGATCGGCACTCAGCAACACGTTCAAAATGCTCATCTGCCGTCCTTGGGATCCATACAGCCCATTGAACCTTCCAGCACCAAGTCAGCCACAGGGATTGGTGAGGATTTCAGAGGCGATCTGCTCCCCCGCCTCCAACACTTTGAGGCACGACGGCGCTTTGATGCCCAAATCCGAGCGCTCACCCACGCCGTGCACCTCGACACCGAGGAGGACCCAGCGGCTTTCGCTGAGCCGCCAGATCTCGCAGGTGTAAACGTGCTCTCCCACTGACAAGGTGACCCGTTTCAAATCGTTATCTGGCTTGGAAGTCCCCATGATCCTCGAACCCTGACTGCTCCAGAAGCAGTTTGAACGCGAACGCCGCTGGCCTCAACCAATCCCGTATGTTCCACGCTTGCCCTTCCTGCGACGCGGAAAGTCAGGCTCAGACGACTGCAACCTAGCAATTCATCCCTCACTGGCGGCCGGCAATGTGACTCCGAGCGTCGCTTCGTTCCTGTGTAGCAGACCGCTTGCCTAAATGCTCAGTTCGCCCCTCCTTTGCTAAGTGGCCTAGACAGGGGCCCAACGTAGACCGAGGCAGCCGGCCCACCTGTGAATCGCACAAGGAGATCCATCGCCGTAGCATTCATTGCTTCCGCATCGCCCCGCTGCGCGAAGCCGGCCCAGCCCGCCATCGCGATGCTCTGCAGCTGGCCCTCATTGGCCTCAAACAATCGCATTGGCCACCGCGGCAGCCGGCGTTGCGAGACACGTCCGCGTGCCAACTCAATCAAGTTCAGGTGGCTGCGCGCTTCGGATGCCCTGGCGTATGCAACGCGAAGGCCGTCCGGTGCGCCTTCCATGTAGGACAGGAAGCGGGCCCCGTCGTAGAGGGTCACACCAGTCACCCCGGCTTGCCTGTTGAACCGCTCAGCATCGGCCATCAACTCAACCAGTCGGCCAGCGGAGAGGTAGGGGCTGGCCTCGCTCACAAAGACCACCGCACGATTTGGCATGACATGCTCCAATGACTGCTTTAGACCAAAAAAACTGCCGGGTCGTGGAGAGCGACACGCGCTACTCGGCACCCTTTGATTTTGCCTTCCAAGCGCCGGTTTCCAAGTCCTTCCGCAGCACCCAATCCTTAGCGGGAATCTTTGCACCACGGGCGGTCAGGTAGCTCGGCATGGAAAGAATGATCTCACCGTCTTGAACCAGACAATTGGTCGAAAGGACCACGCCATCGCTGAGCTCGACCAAGCACGTGGTTCCCTCGCCCGATTCGGCCTGCTCTCCGTTCAGGGTCGCTGCGGCCCCAGGGTAGATGTGGCTGTGAGTGAATTCCAACCGCATGGCAGGCCCCTATCGACTGTGCCAAATTGCCAACGCCCGTGCTTCCGCTTGTCCGATCTCAACCGCGGGACCTACAGGCAAGTCCGCTACCCCGTCATCGCGGGATGTCATTCCTCCGACTGTTGACCAATTCGGCAAGCCGTTCCATTCCCGTTTCAGGCACGAACCTCCCACCGAAGCGCTGGGAGAAGTTAACCCAGTCCGACCTCATCAACCCTTTCATCTCGGCCTCCGACACTGGCAGGAAGAGCAACGCATGCGCAGGGAACCGCAACTGCTGGATGGAGCCCCGCGCCAGCTCAACGATTTCGGTATGCAGGGTGAAGGACTGGGTGTAAACGGAGCTCGCAGCCACCGCACTCGCTGTGCCTTCCAAATACGTTAAAAACCTGCTGCGGTCGAAGCATACAACTGCACGCGAGCCGCACTTGGCATTGAACTCTCGGCCTGCACGCATGACTTCGGGCAAGCGCTCCTCACCGATCTCTTCCACAGCCGCGCTTACGAACACCACCGCACACTTAGACATTACGGGCTACCTTTCACTCGGCACCAGTGCAAGCCGGCCAACGTGGATCAGCTGTGTACAAAACGCAGGCCAGCTTGAATTTCAGTTTTCAGTTGCGCTATTCCTGAACCTTTAAGAGTGCACCATGGCTAGCCCCGTCCCCGACTCAAGTTGGCTGCAAGAGCGATGACCTCGCTAGGGATCACGGCCCCGAGGTGCGCGAGAACCGCGGCTTTCGTCCCTCTTGTGGCTCCGTGGGCGGCGCGAACTGCGAGCTACGAACGATGGACAGGATCAGTATCCGACAGCGGCAGCGGTGAGAGCAACGCCTGCGCGCCGCCCGTCATTTCGGCCGTCCGGGTAGATGGGCTCACCGCACCACAAACGGCCGATCTGTAAGCGAAACAAACCGAGCGGGTTGTGTAGGGCTTAAATCCTTTGGCGGCCCGCCAGGCTCAGCCGAAGCGATCATTGCTCCGCCGATTCAGGCCCCCGGTGCACGCGAGACAGACGCCAGCCACCGTGCGACTTGAAATAGCCGGTGTCGCCCGTAAACGAATAGCGGACTCCGGCCCAAATCGATGTCGCTACGGAGCTGTGCCAATCGCGAGCCTTCCGGTAGGCGTAGTGAAACGAACGCATCATCTCGCTCTCCTGCGGCGCAACCATTCCCGGCAGGACGGCGCCTTGAAGAGCGCGATCACAAGCTGGAGCAGCGCCAGACCAGTTGCGCAGGCCAAGATAACCATAGCAAGACGCAAAAGTAGTTCCATGATGGGATCCTACAGGCCCGCGGGTGGCAGCAAGTCAAGGCGCCCGGGCCATTGGCGCTCTGCAATCTCCTGTTCACTTGGGGTGAAGATCGCCATAACCGCGTGACAGTGGCGTGAAAGTCGTGTGGCGATCGCAAGTAGCTGGCGCATAGCGAGCTGCCGTCCGGACGCAGGTTGGCCCCCGTGTGCGCAGCCATGACCGCAGCCCCCAACAGGTGCACCTGGGTGCGCCCGTTGTCCTGCCACCCTTTGGGCAGCGATTCAATGGCCACCAAGGCTTCTTGCCCTGACAGGCATTGGATGCAGGTCAGGTAGGGCCATTAGGCACACTTCCTCGCGCAAGCGCCTGCCTGCGGGCTTCTCGTCCAATCGCCCCTCGGCACTGTCCAGCAGCACGTGGGCGGCCGCGATGGCGTTGCCTTGCGGCGAGAGCCGGCTCTTCTTCTTGGGGAACAGGCCGCGCATGATCAGGCCTTCTTGCTGGCCTTCTTGGCGACGGCTTTCTTCGCAAGTTTCTTGACGGCCTTCTGGACGGCCTTCTTCACCGTCTTGCCCGCCTTCTCGGCAACCTTGGCGTGTGCCTTCCTCACCGTGCCACCAGCCGAGGGCAACTTCGTACCGGGGTTGGCCTGAGCCCACGCCTTGCCCTGTGCGGACTTGCCCCATTGCGTGAAGACCTTGGGAGCCAAGCCGCGACCTGCCCAGGTCTCACCGGTTGAAAGGCGATACTTCGGCGCCACCTTCCCGGGCTTGCGCCCTTCGAGGGGACCCGCGGCAGCCTTGGCGGCACGCGCCGGCTTGGCGTCGATCGTTTCCCCGATGAGCTTGGCCACCTGCCGCCGCTGGGCCGGACTGAGGACCTTCGCATACTTCTGGAGGACCGCCAGGGCTTTGGGCACCTCACCGTCGCGCTTCTCGACCACCTTTTTCTAGGCTTCGAGCTGTTTGCTTTCGGCGTTGAGAGACTTCAGGGTGGTCAGGGCCAAGGGAGCGCCCCATTAGGGAATTCAAAGGTTATAGCCCATCGACCCTGGCATGGCCACTCGAACGGGTACCGGGCCAGCCCTTCTCTGCAAATGAAAACGCTGTGAGAGTTTCACCTCTCACAGCGTTGAAGCTTCCGTTGGCTGCTACATGAGTTGCCCCTCTTGCAGCAAAGATGCTTCGGGATCAAGAAAACGATCCGAGTGATCAAGCTCCTTCACGATTTAGTCACAAACACATGAAGGTTTAATCCACCAGGCCGGCTTTGCCGGCCTCCCTTGTGCAGCACCACCCCATTCATGGACAAGCGCTACAATTTCAGGAAACCACGTTTTCGGGGCCTGTAGAGGGTTTCGTGGTCTGTAAAGGGGCACCCCACCTCTCCACTCAAAAACTGCGACGAATTCCCTCAAGTTTTTGCGGACTGAAACACCCCTGCCCTATGCCTTCCCGCCACCGTCAACGGTCGGTGGGGTAGGCACCGCGTCACCCAACACCTGAACCAGGCCCATGTCGCGCAGCATGGTGACGATTTCGAGTTGCTTCTCCGCAGCCCACTGCGGCCGGGTAGCCACTTCTTCCTCTGGCACCCGCTTCCCGGCAAGTTCCACGGTTTCTAGAGAAGCATGGAGCGCCATGGACGCGCTGAATCCCAGCAGGTCCACCACCTCGTCAGGGGACGTGTCGATGACGCCGGAACGACGGATCAGGGACTGGTAGCCATGGTGGACGTAGCCGTGCATCGTCTTTTGAGACTGCTCCCAGGTATCCAACAAATCCGCGTAACGCTTTTCACCGGAACGCTGGACCACCCTGCGGATCATCTTCTCTGGAGTTGCAGTGTCATGGCCCCCTCTGGAACCGCGCCAGCTCTTGGTCATCGGCCCACTGCAGCCACAGCCCGCGCACGAACGCCTCAAAGGCAGGCCGCATCAATGCCGTCGCAGAGCCCAACAACCCATGTTTGACCAGGAGCATGGCTGACGATTGGTGCTCGTGCACCACCGCGAAAGCCACGACCGCCATGTGGTCTGGCTCCGGCCCATGCAGGACCAATCCATAGAGTTGCTCCTCGTTCCAACGCCGCACGTGGTCGGCCCACTCCAGTGCCCGCTGCACGCGCGGCTCTTTCAACCAAACGGGCCATGCGTCCGGTGCTGCTCCGCCCTCAGGCATCGGTCTCCTCCCCGCTGGCCGGACCCGGACACAACGTTACCGAGGCGTCGAGCAGATCATTGGTTTGGTCAAAGGTGGTCATGGCCCATCTTGACACCCACTGCCCTGGGGCGCGATAACTCCCGTGCCGCGAGGGGAAATGCCCCCGGCGTATTGCCTGCTTAGCTCAAGGCAACAGGTTCCCGATTCGATCGCACTAGCGACGACGGGATGGTTTTTCCTGTCTTTTGAGATCTAAGCATGCCCAAACTCCAACGGTTGAGAACCGAGGCTTTCCTCGCCCAGAAGGGCCGGTGCTGCTATTGCAGCGTGCCGATGTGGAACGCCTCTCCCGATGAACTAAAGCCGTTCGGCCTGCGCGCCAAAACGGCCACGCCGCTCCGTTGCACCGCCGAGCACCTGGTCGCCCAGCAAGAGGGCGGCAAGGACGTGGTAGGCAACATCGCTGCCGCCTGCTGGCTCTGCAACACACGCCGGCACAAACGCAAATCGCCGCCCTCCCCCGAGGCTTACCGCGCGTTCGTGCAGAAACGCTTGGCGAAGGGCAAGTGGCACCCGCCGAGCGTGGCCAAGTTGCACATCAGAACGCGTGGAACGCAACCACCGGACGGATGAGTTCCGCCACGCTGACGTGCTGCCGCTGCGCCTCGCGGCGGACGCGGTCGGCCAGGTCTCAGGAAGCCCGGATAGGCGGCAAGCGGTCGTCCCTGGGGCCGGCAACGGGAGAGCGCAGCAGCTGGGGGCGCGCCAGGTAGGCGGTGAGCCATTGGCGCTCGGCTTCGCTCTCGCTCACCCCGGCTTCTCTAGCGCGTGCGGCCAATGCCTGGCGCAAGGATGAAGAAAGGGACACTTTCGGCAGCACGTCCGTCGAGGGAGGTTTGGACCTCAGCGTCACACCCTCTGGCTCGGTCGGCCAACGGGGGCTTGTGGGAAAACACGCCCCAGCGAACGCTCCAACCTGGCGCTGCCCATCATGGCCTCCATCTCGCCGCCATAGGCCACCTGGAGAACCCCAACGCGCAGGGCCTCAGTCAGGCGCTCCCAGGTTCCATCGGGGGCGCAGGCAGTGGCGAACAGCCAGTGATGCGTCCAGTCGCCCTTCAAGCGATCGGACTTGACAAGCAGCGTCTGGTGGTTCGGTTGGTGGGATGGCACCCCGCACCAAACGACTATTGAAAGCATGCAATAGAAGCGCTGCGGCCTGCTGCGAACCATTGCGAACTCGATCATAAAGCCTGCCCGATTGTAGACCTGGAAGCAGGTTTCTCAGCCATGCTGGTCGCCGGAAACGGTCATCAAACTCGTCTGCGGTGGGATGTCGGTTCAATTCCCAAACCCGGAATCGAACCCGCGTCCGCACGGTGGTTCAACCGGCGGGCTCGGCCGCTGCGTCATTGTCGGCGGCGGGGTCGGTGAGCCGCGGAATCGTCAGGGCACAGCGTTGCGCAATCAAGGTGTTGATTTGCTCAACCACGACATTGCCAGCAAAACTTTGTCCGGGGTCAAACTGCAGCTTGCGCGTCGTGGCGGGCAGTAGTTTTGTCAAGTCCAAATGCGCAGTTTGGCCTGCGTCAGTTTCGCGGCGGTCTCCAGCCGAACATACACCAAGCGCCTTTAGTCATCCACCGCGTCGCAACTCCCTGACACCCCTGCCCAGCTTGCGGCGCAACAGGGCCCGCAGGGTGACCCCATCCGAGTACCCGACCTGGGTGGCGACTTGGTCGACGCTCGCGTTTCCGGTGCGCAAGAGATGGACCGCATGCTCCACGCGCAGGTCCTGGAAATACGACAGCGGTGTCTTACCCAAAACGCTCTGTAGCCGCCGTGCCAAGGTGCGCTCGCTTGTGCCCGCGGCGCTGGCCGCCTCGGCCAGCGAGAACCCCTTCGCGAGCCGACGTCTGGCCCAGCACTCGAAGCGCTCCACCATCGGGTCGGCATGCGCAAGGTGGTCGGGAATCACGAACTCGGCTTGCGAACTACGTGCCTCGATCAGCAGATAGCGTGCCACCAGGGCCGCCAGCGCCGGACTGCGCCCCCGGATGATGCGCAAGGCCAAGTCGACGTGGGCCAAAGCGGCACCCGCGGTGGTGAAGCGTGTTGAGTTCACGATCATGTGTGACTCGTCCAGCGTGACGTTCGGATAGCGCTGCCGAAACATCGGCCCCAGCCACCATGACGTCGTCGCTCGATGCCCATCAAGCAGGCCACTCTCTGCAAGCAAGAAACTACCGGAGCAGGCGGCACCAAGGTGCGCGCCAGCGGTGGACCACTGCTGTAGCGCGGCGACCGCATCGGGTACGTCGGGACGTGTGAGCCGAGCCGAGAGCGTGTCAGGCATCTTGTCACCAAACGCGGGCACGAGCACGACGTCTGGTTTCGGCACATCACGAGCAGTGACCACGGGGACCGTCAAGCCTTGCGCAGTTCGGATGCGACGCCGCACGCCCACCAGCATGAGCTCTGTGGGCGCGGGAGCGTGTGGCAGCGAGCCCGACACCGCATTGGCCAAGCCCACTGTGTCAGTAAGCGCCGCAAGCCCCAGATCAAACACGCCATCACAAACAAGGATGTGGATTTTCATGGCAGCAATGATATCAATGTTGTCATTATTGCCTATAGAGACGACTGTCATGAAGACTTAAGCTGCAGTCTCGTCGATCCCTTCACCTAACCCATTTACCCAAAGGATGACAGTATGACCAAGCTCGCCCTGTTTGTTCGCCTTGAAGCCAAACCCGGCCAGGAGGCTGCGCTTGCCGACTTCCTGGCCAGCGCGCTGCCGCTCGCAAACGCCGAGTCCGGCACCACTGCCTGGTTCGCATTGAAGTTTGGCCCTTCGACGTTCGGTGTGTTCGATGCCTTTGCCGATGAGACAGGTCGCCAAGCACATCTGAACGGCCAGATCGCCGCGGCCTTGATGGCCAACGCCGCGACCTTGCTCAGTTCTCCACCCAATATCGAGAAGGTCGAACTGCTCGCAGCCAAACTGCCTGCATGACAACCCAACCTTGACCCAATCAAGCCACGCTGCAGGAAATGGGTCACACGGCTCTACGCAGCCCCCCCCCTCGATTGCACTTGCCCAGGGAGCTACCTTCCACAGCGATTGGGGGGGGTAATATTGCAGCCAGAACTTCCAAGCTGCGTCAGCAAGCAGGTGCAACATCAGGGCTAGGTGAGATGTTCCGATTCGTCGGGTAGTTATCGAGAGGTACCGACTGTTTGCAACGTATCGGTACCGAGAGCCGTGTGGGCGAGCCAGATTTCCGGCCCATTGGAAGTCCGCAGTCAGCAAGCGCGGATCGATTGCTACCCCATCGAAAAGCCTGCTGGATTGTAGACCTGAACATAGGTTTTCCAACCTTGGTTGTCACCGCAAACGGGTATCAAACCCATCTACTTTCCAGCGCGGGTTCAATTCCCAAACACGGAATCGAACCCGCGTCCGTATGACGGTTCAGATCGAGGGTTCGACGGCTGCGTCATTGTCGGCGGCGGGGTCGGTGAGCTGCCGAATCGTCAGGGCGCAGCGTTGTTCAATCAAGGTATTGATTTGCTCAACCACGGCATTGCCAGCAAAACTGTGCCCCGGGTCAGACTGGAGCTTGCGCGCCGTCGCGGGCAGTAACTTTGCCAATTCCACAATGCGCCGTTTGGCCTGCGCCTTGGTAAAACACACGCCTTCTGCAAACTGCTCCCAGTGCCGCGCCTGAACTTCGCTGAACTTGTACTTGCTGCCGATTTTCATCGCCATCTTCTGCGCCAGGGTTGGATACACCGCCGTCGACAGCGTGTCGTAAAACGGTGCCAGAACGGGGCCTTGCCTGAGTACAGCAGAGAGAAATTCTTGGCGTGCGCATCATGATTGCCGATCGACGAAGCCCTGCCGTGACAGGCGCGGCGGAAGGGAGCATGGGAGCAGTCCACGTGGCGTTGAAGCAATGACATCCGGCAACTCTCAAAAGACAGGTCCCAAGTATCTTTCAGCCCCATGGTAGAGGGCCACTTCCGCAGCACCTGCTGCATAGCAACACTTTGTTTCCAAAGGCTCTCCCCATCACCGGCAAGCCACCTCGGCCACCGTTTGCGCAGCCCCAAGGTCCGCAGGCAGTTGGGCCTTGCAGACCCCTTCCACCTCCACCGTCTGGCTGGGGCGCGGCTGCTCCAGGTAGAGCACGCCGTCGTAGCCCACCTGGGTGGTCTCGGTCGCCGTCTTGGCCACCGTGCCCGCTTCGATGGCCGGGCCCTTGAGGCGGAAGGTTCGTGCGGTCTCGGTCAGGACTGGGAAGGTGAGGTGCATGCCAGCCTGGCGGCCCGCGGTGGCGGTTTGCTCGATCTCGGCCAACTGGGTGCCCAGCGGCAAGGCCCGATCGTCCACCCGAACTTCCGTGGGCACCATTGGGGTCACCTCGCCCACCACCAGGCGGCCTTGGGCGTTGGTCTTCCCCGCCAAGCGGCCGCCCACCCTCACCGGCACCCCGGCTTGGCCGGGCACGTCCACCACGGCGAAGGATTCGGCCGGCCCCAGGAACGTCACGCCCTGGCGGTCCAGGTGGACGGCACCGGCCATCGAACCGGAAGCCCACGTGCCGTTGGGCCCGTGCTCGGCGTTGATCTGGGCCCACCCTGCACGGGTGGTCCAGTTGGCGTTGGCCCGGGCCGTCTGGCCAGCCGCTCCCTCGTCCACCGAAGCGGACAAGCCGACCGGGGTTCCCAACACCGTGGGACGGGCGCGTCCTTGGACTGCCCAGGCGGTGGCATCGGGGGCTTGCCGGGCCCTAACGCTCACGCCCTTGCCCCGGCCGAAATCGTAGCTGTAGCCCACCTCCACCCGGGTTTCCTTGCGCTCCAGATCGCGCAACGCGGAGACGGCCACGGTGTGCCCGTAGCCACGCCAAGTCAGCCCGGCGTCGGCGTAAGCGGTGCGAAAGCGTGGCGTGCGCACGTCCGAATAGCTGGCCCGAAGGGACCACTGGGGCGTGGGCCGCCAGAAGACCGAACCTCGGGTGCGCTGCTCCACCTCCACCGCACTGGGGGCGCGCAGGCGCCAGTAGCCCTGTTGGCGCTCGTGCTCCAGGCGCACGCCAAACCTCGGGCCGCGGTAATCGTAGGCCAAGGCCTGGCGTTGGCCGCCTTGCGTGGAAGTGCCCAATTCCAGATCCAACGTGCCGTAGGTGCCAAGCACCGTGGTGGCCCCCAACGCCACGTTGGCCTTCCCGTCCGTTGAGGTTTGGGCGGTGCTGCGCAGCGTCCACCGGTCGTTGAGGCCCCAAGCCACCGACCCGGTCGCGCCCAACGTCCCGTAATCGCTCTCCCCTTGGCGCACACGGCCGGCGGCAACTTCCCAGGTGGTGAGCCCTTTGCGGAGCAACGTGGGGGCGACGTAGAAGCGTTGATCGCTCACCACCGTTTCGCGGCCGTAGGGGTCTCGCACCACCACTCGCGTTTGCTGCGCACCGGTGCCCAAGGCGCTGCCATCGGCGGTGAACGGCCCTTTCCCCACCTGGCCCTGCAGCACGCGGGCGCGGTTGGCTAGGACTTCGACCGTGGCCGGATCGAGCGCCACGCCGCCGAGCATCGGGACCGGATACGTGGGCGTCAACGGGTCCAACGCCCGCGGGTCCTTGGCCACGCGCACCCCACCCAGGTTGACCGGCGAGGACGACGGACCAGCGAACACATCGCCGGCCTGGTAAGTCACCAAGCGGTTGGGATCGTCTTTCTGCCAGCGCGTCACGCCGCGAACGTAGCCGGTGCCCGACGCGTCGGTGTTGACCTGCCCGCTGGCGCTGATCACGCCCCAACGCCCCGCCTTGCGGACCTCGTGACCCAACGAGAGCGCCTGCTGTTGCTCGGACACCATGCCTGCCACGCTGTAGTTCACCAGCACCCCGGGAGCAGGCGGCGCGATGGGGCCGCGCTCGGCGCGGACACGGGCCACGCGTTGGACGTTGAGCCGGTCGGCCGGCAGGTCCAAGGCGGCCGTGGCGGTGGCCTCGTCCACAACAAAGCCAACGCCCAGCGCGTTGGCGCTCATCGGCTCCGTTTGACCGGCGGGAAGTTGGAGCCCGACCTCGCGCCACGTGGCCGGCTCGGCGAACCATTGGCCGTCTTGCTGCCAGAACGTGAGCGGATCCGCCTTGGCCTTGCCGCCGATGACCGGCACCAGGAATGCGGGCGCCACACCGTCGGGCACAGCTGCGCTGACCGACGATGCAGCCAGCAACAACAACGCCAAGGCTTGACCACGCATCGATCACCGCCCCACAGCGACGGTGACGGACTGGCCGTTGACGGTGATCGAAAGGGTTTCAGCGCGCTGCCCGGCTTGGGTCTCGTAGGTCATTGAGGCCCCCGGCAGGGTCCAACCCAACGCACCCTCGCGCCACGGCTTGCCACCAGCCGGGCCGATGGACGACACGCGGGCGGCAGTCTGGCCGTGGTTGGTCAGCCGGTAGCCCTTGGGCACCGCCTGGACGGTCACCTGGGGGACAGGCGCGTTGGCGGCCTCAAAGGCCACGGGCAAGTCCTGGTTGACCAGCAACTGGACGCCTTGGGCGTTGGGATCCCTGAGCTGCATGAGCAGGACGCGGTAGTAGCGCCGCTCGCCCAGTGCGCTTACCCGCATCAACCGGGCGGTGCGCTTGGATTGGGGTGGCACGTCCACGAAGGTGGGCGCCCCCACGATATCCGTGGTGGGTGAAAACATGTTCTGCCCTGTGGCCTGATCCCACCCCGCGGCTTTAACCTGGTAACGCACCGACGCGTCGCCGCTGTTGTGCAGCGTCACGGCGACGTGCTTGGCCGAGGTATCGGCCATCAGGGTGGTGGGGCCGACGGAGATGGAACCGGCGGACGCCGAAAAGGACAGCAACAACGCAGCGGCGGCGGCCAAAAAACGTTGGGAATGGGTCATGGGGTCTCCTTTAGGGGCGTCTCCATTCAAACTAGATAGGAATACCCTTCCGTCAACCCATACCTACTCATCTTTTCGGCAACAAAAAGCCCCCGGGGCAAGCCGGGGGCGTCGGGACAACCGATGGGGATCAGTTGTAAGTGGCGGTGACGGTGACCGTGTCGGTGTAGTTGCCGCCCACGGCCTGCTTGAGGGCCAGGAAGCGCACCGCGTAGTTGTAGCTCTGGACGGTGCCGTCGCCAACGCCGGTGAACGCGTCGGTGTCATCCCCCCATACTTGGCTTCCCTGCGGGTCCTTGAAGAAACCGTAGGGGATGTAAGCCCCGGCGCCGTTGGTCACAGCCCGATAGGTCTCATACCCGGACAGCAGGCCGAAGTTCTGCCCCTGGCCCGGCGAAATGGAGTAAGTCGTGCCCGCGTTGCACACGATGCTCAGCCCGGAGGTGCGGGCGGCAGCTTCAGAGATGCCCGACCAGTCCATGCCTTCGATGGAGGTCACGGACAGCTGGCAGGTGTTGGTCAAGGTGCCCTGAATCGTCAGGTCCGCGGTGGTGTCGGCGGCGAACGCGGGCACTGCAAGCGAAGCCAGGGCGATGGGCAGAAGGGCGCGAAGGAAGGTCTTGCGTGTCATGGGTATCGTCTCCTTGAGAGGGATTGAGTGGGGATGAGTAGCCCCAGAAAGGGCCATCCCCTTACCGATACCTCGAATCTGAAAACGCGCAAGGGGGGGGCATTGAGCCAGCGGTCAGAGCCTGGCTCGTTTGCCACCAGCCGCTGACTGTTTCCATAACCCATCCAGCTCACGCGCACGGTGCTGAGCCATTGCCTCCTGAATCATCCGCTGAAGGACGAACGCAAACCCGTCAGTCACAAAAACGCCCACGCCGATCCCGCAATCATCCGGCAAGCTGGAAATCTGTTTTATCGATGGCTGGTGAATGACCTCGTCGAGCTCAGGGGGCAACGGGTCCACGAACGTGTCAATGAACGCGCATACCTCGGTTTCGGCTGCTTTGCAGAGGTCGGCGTCAGTGAGCAGCGCCCGCAAGTCGGCAAGCGTGGGAAGCCACACCGTATTGAAGAGCGGGCCACCCACCGAGGGACTGACGAAATGGATGCCGTGAAGCACGGATGCCCTCTCACTCTTTCCGAGCTCTCCGTCTCCCCAATAACCGTTCATCGGAGGAGTCACGTCACCCATCATTAGCCAGTTCTGCGCGCCGCCCCTGCTCTTCTCGCCAGCACTCGAGCAAGTGTTTGTAACCAGGCTTGGCTTGGGTGACGTGGAAGGATCGGCCGTTAACGTGGACCTTCCCGCCGTTGTGGAGCTCGACGGCATGAACCGCGGTCCAAGTGGTCGCCCAGCCCAGGCTGTCCTCTTCTTCAAAGCTCACGGGCTCCAAGGAGATCGCTGCATAATTTTCAATCAAGCCGGGATTCAATCCCAACGCGATCATCTTGGTTTCGTTGGTTGTGACGGTTGCGCTCATGTGACACCTCTTGGCTTGGTCGGCGGCATTGCCTACCACTGAATTGAAAGTAGATCACCCTGAAAATTTGTCCACGGCCTTAGTGGACAAAATCTTGACTAAAAGCAAAAAATGCGGAGCTAAGGCCGCAGTTTTTCCTAACATCACTTATCGCGCCGAAGGCGTTGGTGCTTTCCATCCATGCGGATGCTTTTTCAGATGCCGGCGCGCAGCGACCGGCGGCGGCTTCCGGCACAGGCTTTTTCTCCCACGGGGGGGGTCACACCCACCCCCTTGAGGCCATCGACACGTGCGAGGCGCCCGCGATCACCAGGTGATCCAGCACTCGGATGTCGAGAAGCGCAAGGGCCTGCTTGAGGCGGTCGGTGATGGCGCGGTCGGCCGCGCTGGGCTCGGGGTTTCCGCTGGGATGGTTGTGAAAGAAGATGACCGCGGCGGCGTTGTGGTCCAGTGCCTTCTTGGCGACGATGCGGGGATGGACTTCGCACCCGTCGATGGTGCCTTGAAAGAGGTGCTCGGTGGCCAGGATGCGGTGGCGGGTGTCCAGGAACACCATGCCAAACACTTCGTGATCCAGGTGCGCACAGCGGGCAGTGAGGTAGCTGCTGGCGCTGCTGGGATCGGTGATGGCTCCTTGGCGGAGGAGGCGACGCTCCAGGATGTGCGAGGCGGCCAGGAGGATGCCCTCCTCGTCCATGGCCAGCTGGTATTGGGCCCGAATGTCGTTGGCTCGCTTCATCTGCTTTCTCCACCGGCGCGGGATGCGCCTCGTGGGAACCGATGGGCGAAGCGTTGGACGAATCCGCACCCGGGAGCGAGCACCGCCAGGCGCGCAGCGAAGGGCCGGAACACCGTGGAGGAGGACTGCCCTTGCGGCTGCGTCAGCGGAGCCAGGATTCCCAGTGAAGAGGCCACTGCCCGGGTGGGGATGGCAATCAAAGAGAGCAATCAGTGGTCAAAACACGTGCCTGGATGCAAACGATCCGATACATTGAGGGATCAAGGATCCGCAAACAGGGGACACAGGAATGTTCGGCAAGTTCAAAAAGCAGGCAAGCAAGCCTATGACCGGGGCGGAGCTGGCGGAAGAAGGCCTTCGACAGGTGGCCATCGCCGCCAAGAACGGGGACATCGATTTCCAGCGCGGGCGGGTTCACGAAGACATCTTTGCGCACGCTGATCAACCTGCTGGAATGATGAGGCTGACTTACGTCATGATCAGCCCCACCGTCGAGAACGAAGTTATCGCCCGCTGCGTCATGCTGCTCGATCGCGTCGAAGCAAACACGCCCGTGTTTCAGATGGACTGGGCGGTTCTGGAAAGCTACAGAGGCCAAGGCTTTGGCATCGCCGTGGCGTTGAAGTCATTGATGGAATTCACCAACGGCATGCAGGGCAAGCTTAAGAGTGGATACGTCATTGAGGCGGTGGTTGACGAAGGCAACGACGCGTCGCTGAAGATCGCCCGCAAGATTTTGGGTGGAGAGAAGGTCCTACCGAATCCTGCCATTGGAAAGAACACGCACAGTTTTCTTCGCGTGTTTCCTGCATAACAAGCGCACCGCCAAAGGCTTGGGCAAGACACCGCCCAAGCCCCATAGGGCGATCATCGGATCCGCTGCCGCGGGGCGTCTTTGGGCGCCTCCACGGCAACCTCGGCAACGTCGTCTGCAGCACGCCATGCCTTCCCTTCGAGCACCATGGTGGGACCTCTGGAACGTGCGATGGCGACCTCTTTGGCGGTCGGCGGGTTCCATGATCGATGCTCCTCCAAGTAGCGCGCCGTGGACGGCCTCAACGGCAGTCCACCGCTCGGCAAGGGCAACGCCCGATCATGGCGTTTGTCTTGTTGACGGGCATAGGCGACTTGGTCGGGCTCCCCAAATGCCTCCCGGTGGGCATCGAGCAAGCGATCAATCACGTCCACATCCCCGCGGGCGTGGAGCGATTCGGTGTAAAGCGCTTGAAGCAGCAGGTCACGCTCTTCGTGAATCTCTTCGCCTGTGTCTTGGCCTTGGAACAGCCCATCGTGGCGTGGGCGGGCGTCGACGGCGTCTGGGCGGAACCGCCCGTGACTGTTCCTCATGCCCGCCTCCGGGTCAGCCCGCTGCCCTGAAGCAGCCCACACGTGATCGAATAGACGACAAGCGCCAGCGTGGATGACAGGTATAGGTTGGAAGGATCCAGCCAGACTTGGCTCACCACGTGCTGCAGCTGGTAAGCCAGCAGTGCCAGGCACGCGTAGAACACGGCCAAATGCCACACCAACGCAACCACGGCTGGGACGTCTTCCCGGCCGGCCTGGAAGGCGTTCCAGCCGCTGCGTGCGCTGCGGGCTTTGGAGGCGCACAGCCACGCGTTCCCGAAAGTGACCGCGGAGAAGACGAGCTCAGACAGCACGACCACCAGAAAAAGGGTCATGGCATTCTCCTCTGGGTTGGAAGCAGGCCATGGGCCTGCAGGTATGCATGGACCGCCTGCCGGGTCACGCCCAGGCGCTTGGCAATTGCAGGGCCGTTGTTCCCCTGCTCCAGGAGGCGCACCACCAGAGCGTGTTGGTCAGCCAGTGGGCGCCGGGGCTTTTGACGCAACCCCAGGTGGGCCAGATCGGCGCTCACCACGGGCGATGGAACGCCCAGGGCTTGGGCGATGGCGGCGCGGCCGTGTCCCTCTCGGAACATCCGGGCGACTTCGGAGCGGCGGTGGGCAACGGATGGTCGCTTCATGAGCCCAACCACCAGCCCGCCCACAACGCCACCATCCCCAGAGGGGCGCCGACGCTAACGCCCCAGCAGAAGGTCTGCCAATCGCCTTCGGCCTGTTCCTGCTGACGCTTCCTCAGTGCAGCGATCACCAGCAGCGTTCGAAGCTGTGACAGTTCTATCTGCCGGGAGGCCACTTGGGTCCGCAGCCCTGCGAGCCGAGGTTCATTCGCATCGTTCTGGTCGTCAACATGGAGCAGTGGTTCGCTCATCACCGCTCCCATCGCCCCTTGAAGGATCGCCATTCCTGGGCAGCATTGCGCTGCCTGACAACCAGCGGACGAAGGATCCCAGTGCTCATGCCTCCACCTGGCAGCCCAACGCCATTCGGCTGAGAGGTCGAACCACGATGCTTCACTCTTTCCCATGCACGCCTCCACCAAGGCGTTCGCTTGCGAGGCGCTGATTGGATTCCCCAACCCTGGCTTGCACGCAGAAGGTCGATCTGCGAGAGCGCCTCGGCTGAAAGGGCGGAACGTCCGCTTTCGTCCATCATCACGGCGCCAGGTGAGCGCTTAAATGCTTCCACGGACAGCGCAGGGCGTGTGCGCTTGCCAGTAAAGGGGAGCCATTTCATCAGCGCTCCTCATTGGTCAAACCAAGGACGACATGGGCGCGTTCGTTGTCCGACGATGCATTGATGCCAATGGCGCAAGGGCTTCCGCAAGAACGATAGTAATCAGCCGGCACCACCCGGGTCTTGCTCCCCTTCCCCACCAGGAATACCCGATCACCTTCGCGCACGTCCACGTCGGCGTCTTGGACCACCGCGAGGATGCGCTGGCGGCGATCGGACAGGTCGCGCACGTAGATCTCCACTGCGGTGCGGCCGCTGAGGCCCTTTTGAACTGCGGTTCCGGCAACCGCACCGATGACGCCACCGGCCACCCTGGCGGCATTGCGATAGTCCCGGCTCTTGACCTGGTTAGCAGCCCCATAACCAACGGCCGCCCCGATGGCCGAGCCGGCGTTCAGACGCTGGTCGGACTTCAGTTGAACCGTGCGAACCATCAGGACCTCACCCAGTCGGGCGTCCTGGACCGACAGGGCCTCGGACGAACCGTAACGGCGAGCGGAGGTGGAATCGGCAGCAAAGGCGGCCGGAGCAGACAACGCGAGCGCAAGGGCCAGAACAATGGTTTTCAAGGTGCACCTCCATTTCATGAGTAGGTTCCCCTATTCATAGATCGATTCTGGAAATGCGCAAGGGGTCGCCCTTGTTCCTGAGCGTCGTCCATTGAAAACTGGCTTGATCTTCAACTTTTTTCGCCGGCAGTAGTCGGAGAGCCCTTGCCTGCTCACTCCTAGGTGCCTTGCAATCTCGCCGAGTGAATGCCCTTCATCGATCAAGCCTTGCAAGCGCTCCGGGCCGCAGATGCTGGGCAAGAGCCCACGCAGGTTCTCTGGGATGGGAAGAGAAGGCCCCGGACGCACCCAGCCCAACTTCTTTGCCGCATAAATCAGCCGTCCCGACGTCACTCCAAGAATGCATGCCATTTCCTTCATGCTTTTTCCCTGCGCAATCCATGCCTCGAATTCCGCCAAACTGATTTCGACCGCCCCCCTGAATTTTTTCTTTAACGATCCGGTCGCTTTTTTGTCGGACTCGATTGAGTCACGACTGACATCAAACGTTTCTGCAATCGCACGCGCACTGAGCCCTTGAGCCACCAAGGATGGAATGATCGCCCTTCTGTGGGCCAGCTCATTCGCCGATGAGCGATAACGGACTTTCAGCCCGAGCGCTCTGCGCTCCTTTCTCGGAAATCCCATTGCCCTAAGGTCAGCGTAAATGGTCATCACCGACCTATTAAAGAACGTCGCTATTTCCCGAGCTGATCTGCCTTCTTCGGCCATCCGAACGACTTCGCTTCTCCGCTGCTGGATGTTCATTCAACCTCCTTTCGTATGCGATACGACCTACTGATAAAGGAGAATCGCAATCGCGCAAGGGGGTATCAGGCCACCATCACTTGGTTCCTCCGCCTAGCCTTCTCACGCACTTTCGTGCGGGCCTTCGTGCCGTTAGGTTTTTCAAGCTCCTGCTGGTTGGCCGCCACCGGCTGCCGCTGCTGCTCAACCTTCTGGAGCGGCTCGCGAACCAACTCGGGCACCTTCAGGAACTCCACCACCCGCTCGGCCGCCGCCGCGGCTCGGAAGAGCTCCCGGTGATCGTCCCGGAGGATTTGGATCCACGACTTCACGTAAGCCGCGTGCTGGGTTGGATCGTGGCCAATGCCAAGGCGTTCGCCCATCAGCATGGATGACACCTCCGCGACCAGTTCTTCCTTGGCGTAATCGATGCTCCCAAAAGCCCCCTTCTGATCGCGGTTGAGGCGGGTGGGAAAGCCGGTCCAGTGGCCCAGTTCGTGCAACGCGGTGGCGTAGTAGCCGCTGGCCGAGTGGAAGCTGTTGCGCTGGGGCAAGTGGATGCTGTCGGTCATCGGACGGTAGAACGCTTGGTTGCCCCCGTCGTGGTGGATCTCGGCTCCGCTGTCCTTGAGCACCGCTTCGCAGGCCTGGTGAATGTCGGGCTCTGGGCGCGCGGCTGGCAGGACCAGTGCCGGCAACCCATCGATCTGCATCGCGTTGAACACCCGGGGGAAGAAGACCTTGGGGTGGGCCTTGGCGATGAGATCGGGTTCCCCGCTCTTCTTTGCCTCTTCGACCGGGGACCAATCCCAGTATTCGATAACGCTGGCTTTCTCGCCCTTGCGCACCTGAGCGCCCGCGGCCGCGGCTTGCTTGTAAGTCATCCACCGGTTGTCCTGGGTGTCCCAGTCGCTCTGAAGGGCCCACAGGTGGAGCAGGTTTCCGCCCCGGTAGCTCTTGCCCGTCGTGGGGTTCATGGGCAACCCGAGGTCCACGCGGGCGTCCCAGGGTTTGAGGAAGGGACCGGTGCCCTCCTCCATCTGACGAATCAAGCGCTCGACGACGTCGCGGGAATGGCGCTGAAGGAAGCTTTCGTTAGGGGTGGCATCGGACACGGACAGGCTCTCCTGGAAGGCAAGGAAAGGCGCCTGTCGGCAACGCCAAGGGGGTTAGGCTGGAAACTTCAATCGTGAATGGTGACGGCGCGTCCCTGCTCCAATAGGTTCTCCAGCAGTGCCAGGACCCGATCGATGGTCAAACCGGTGCCGGGGTCCCCGTCGCCCTCCTGGAGCTGCACGCGGATGCCCTCGGGGGTTCGTTGCACGGTGAAACGGGGGGACGCCGCCAGGGAGTCCTGGCGGTCCATGCTGTCGTCTACAAAGGCATCGGAAGGGGTCATGGTTTCAGCATGCGACAGGATACGGATTTGGCAAGTCCGGGCTGGACCGTTAGCGTCACCGACCAATCCATTGGCTAGAGCTGATACGGAAGATGGGAACACGGATTTGGCCCCGCCTTTACGACCGCCGTTGGCGCGCATCCCCATCTCCCACCTTTCCGCCACCTTGGGTTTCGCTGCTTTCTCGGCCCGCCAACGGCTCACCGAACAGCGCACGAATCTCCAGTTCATTGATACGTTCCTGCAGCTGGAGTTGGATTGCCTTGGCTCTGGTGCGCCCTGCCTCCTCCCTCAACGCATCGGCATGGAGAGCTCCCATCTCAGCCGCCTGCTGCTGAGCGCTCAAGCGGTCGAATCGACGCTCCATCTCTTCCTGCCGAGCCCGTTGCTGTTCGAGGGTGGGCGTCACATCGGTTTCCCAAGGCTCCAAAGACTGAGAGCGCTCCTGCGCCACGCGCAGTGCTGTCACGGTCGCCGATGATCTCAACGGCAGATCGCCACAGGCCTCGCCGACGGTGGCTGCTCCGTTGATTCGCAGGCGCACGCATTCTTCCTGTTTGCCATTGATGCGACGGTTCGAGCGGGCGCCGTCGTCCAGGCCCATCTCTTTCAAGCCTCGCCAGAACTGGCGACCGGTGAGGAGATCGATGTCCGCCAGCCCTTGTCGGTAGCCCCAGTTTTTGTAGTTCTCGTAGACCTGCCGCATGGAAAGCGTGCACTCATCCGTCTCAATGCGCACCACGCGCTCGGCTTGAGCCCAAGCCATGACCTGGTCGCTGCCATGGCGGGCGGCCAGCTTCGCTGCGCGCACGGCTTCGGGCATGTCGGCGTCGGTGTCGGACAACGCCCTACCACGGGCCACGATGCGTCGGGCGCCTTCGAGCATCCAGTCCAGCACAAGCTGGCCTTCCTCTGCCAGGATGTTCTTGACCAGATCAGGGTCGTGCTGGTTGACCGGTACCGCCTTCTTCCAGTGCACGACGGTGAGGCGGCGCCACACCCCGTTGCTCTTGTCGCGGATGAAGGGGGCCGAATTGGACGTGATGATCCACTTGGCCGTGGAATGGTAGCTCGCCAGCTGCTTCTGGTTCTTCCGGTCGATGCCAATGCCATTGCCAGAGACCATCGTCTTGAACCGACCTTCGGCCCACTTCTCGCACTCCACTTCGTCCACCAGGATCAGGCTGGCGCCAATCATGGGTTCCAGGCTGAAGCGGTCGCCCAAAGTTTCAAGGTTGCAGCGGGCCACCTGACGGTGCATCGCTTCCACGATTTCCGCCAGGGTGGATTTGCCAGAACCTGCGACGCCGTGCCACCAGGCGGCCTGGCTGTAGACACCCGGCAACAGGGTCATGCCGCACTGCTCCTGGAGCAGGTCGATGACGCGCGGGTCGTCGTGGGCTTGGCGGAGGAACTTGGCGAATCGCGAGTCAGCCGGCAAAGGCTGGGGCTTGTATGCATGGCCCTGCCTGCCACCACAGGCCACCCTGACCGCGTGGGTCATGCCCAAGGCGGGATCAGGAGCGAGCACATGGAAACCGCCGGGAAGGATTTCCACGTAGCCGTCTGCCACCGGCACGATGGCCCGCTTGGCTTGGGCTGGCATGGGGTTTTTCTGGCGCAACCGAAGGGAAGCCATGTCCCAGCAGTCCTTGGCGAGCTTGGGGCTGCCCGCGAAATCGGCGTTGCGGTCGATCCAATCGGATGCCACACCCACACCTTCCGCGTCGCTGATCGCTTGCCAGTAGGTACCGTTCCAATGGTGTACGATCTCGCCGGTGCCGCTGGTGGCTTGGCACGCCCACAAGCGATCGACGCATTCGGTGGTGCGGCGGGCAAACAGGATGGGGAGCGACGGTGGCTTGCGCTGGCCCTCTCGATCAACCGAGTGGCGGTAGAGCTGCTTGTGCTCCTCTGCCTCCAGGTTGACCTTGCGGGCGGAGGCTTCCGCACCCAGGAAACGCGACGCTTCGAATGGCACGATGTTGCTTGGCTCTTCCGTCGTCGGGTTGACAGCCTTCCCTTTTGGGGACACATTGGTTGTAGACATTGTTGTTGGCTCCTCTCAAACCCTCGCCCTGGCCGGTGGGGGTTTGTCGTTGTGGGGGGACAGGCTTGCTCAGGCAGCGCGCGGGAGAGCGGTTTCCAAGGCGCGGCGAATGAACTCGCTCTCTGTCATCTCGTTTTCGGCCGCAGCGAGACGAAGGCGTTCGGCCAAGGGGCGTTTGATCCGAACGTGCTTTTTCACGCTGGCGCGGATGCTGTAAGTCGGCGGCGACGAGGGATGGGTGGCGGCGTTCACGGTGGCAACTCCGAAGGTGAAAGGTTTGGTGTGTCCCACATGGGGGACACTTCCACTCAACCACTCCAGGAGCTTTCCGCAACCCACGGTTTTTGACTAAACACGAAAACTGCGGAATCTCTCGCACTTTTTCCGGAAGCCCTGTTCTGCTGGCTTTCCCTTCCCTGCTGGTCTTCCATTAGCCAGCAGAAAGAGAAGACCAGCAGGAAGACCAGCAGCTAAAAACCCTTGATTCCAAAAGCTTTGCATTCATAGAAAACCGTTCCGCTGGTCTGCTGGGTCAAAAAAGAATCGGTTTTGAAATTTGAGATACCAACACTTTCCATGCGATTTGGACGCATTTGCACAGGGGAGTTGAATCGAAAGCCAGCAAGCCAGCAGCGCACTTTTAGTCGAAGAAATCCCTTGGGATTCAACGACCTTGCACTACTGGTCTTCCTGCTGGCCTTCGATCGCTGCTGGCTAGTGGAAGACCAGCAGCCGGAAGTTCCTACTCATTTTCGGCCAAACACTCCAGTTGCTCGCGCTTGCGATCGGTCAAGAACGGATGCTGAAACTCCCTCCCGCTTTCCACCTCCGTCACCACCACGTGTTCTTCAATCGTAAGGGCGCCATGGTGCCAATCGATGGCATCCAACTCCGCCAAGGACAGTCGCGCGAATGCCTCCATTGCCTCGGACTGGGTCTGGGCAAAGACCTCAATCACCTTGCTCACCAAGTAGTCACCCCGGACGACGAATTCGTAAGTTCCCATCGGCTCCTCCTAATAGTTGAGGTGGTGGCGCATGGTTGGACAAGGCCAGTTGAGATCTTCGCGTTCGGAACCATCGGGGCTGATGACCTCCACAAAGCCGTAGATCTCCTCCAACTCGGTACGCCAGCCACCGGCATGAATGTCAGCCACTCCCATCGAGTTCAGAATCTCCAAGGCTGCCGCCTCTGAGTCCGCGTCGATTCGGATTTCCAATTCGGCCGTCGCGCGGCCCAAGACAACAACGTTCCAGCGATCAGCCATTGGAGCTCTCCTGGTTCGCCGTGGCCACCTGCCCTACCCGCTGGATGGCAAAGAACTTCCCGTGCAACGCACCGCTCGCCTGCGCTTGCTGAAGGTGATCGGCGGCGCGCTTGCCGTAAGTCACCACCAACGATCCCGACGGCGCTGCCGTGCCGGTGGTTCCGTCGGGACGCACAAACCTCAGCCTCCCACGGGTGAACAGGATCGCCGTCGCGTTGGGGTGGGAAAGCACGCAGTCGTGCATCCATCCCGTCTCCATGTTGACCGGCACCAGGGCGATACCGCCGCCGGGGTGGTTGGCCAGCTTGCTCAACCTCTTCTCAATCCCTTTTCCGTAAGGCGGATTCATCCACACGAATGCCTGCTTGGGCCACGGCGTAGCCAAGCCGTCCTGGCTCGGCGGGATCATCCGGCTGGCCGTGGGTGCGGGCAGCCGCGACGGGTCTTCGGGCGTGCAAGGATCGAGGTCAAAGCCGCGCCTTCCCCCCAGCGCCCTGACGATGGCAGGCGGGGTATATCAATCGACGCTCGTGTGGGCCTTGTCGCTTGCCTTGTAGCAAACGGAGGTGAGCCGGGTGGGTTTAGCCGCTACGAGGCGCTTGGAGCGGGTTGCTGCGTTGAACGGCAGAACGTTGGACTTGGGCTGCATGAGGATTCTCCAGGCAAGGCTCCGTCAGCACGGCTGCGTTGCCGCGTTGAAGAATGGGTTTTGGGAGTTGGGCTTGAACCAGCCCGAGAGGCGCTGCTGGCGGCGGGTTACCACCAAGAGTTGTAGAACACGTCCCAACCGTGGTTGATCAATGCGCGGGCCTGCGCAATGAAGTCCAGATCTTCTTCAGCTCGATCGGGATCCGATTCACCGAAGAAGAAGCCTTGGGTATAAGGCAAATCATCGTTCAGCACAGCCTGTTCCAACGCATCAAGATCGTCCAATCCAAGGAATACGGGAACTTGGTTGAAATCGAAGGGATCAACCTGCCCCGTCCTAGCACTGTGCAACTTGAACATCCAACCATGAAGGTTCGGATGCTTTCGCCAGTAGAAAAATAGTTCTTGAGTGCGATCTCGCACATCAGTGCGGGTCTTGACCGCATACATATCGAGGCCCATCGGCTTGCTCCATCGCCCCGACCACCGAGGCGTTGGAGTAATCATCCGAACTGAGAGCCTCCATCGATACGGATATTGGAGGCCTCCAATATCCGTTAGCAGCCGTTACATTCGCCCATTGCGCTTGTCGGGCATCTTTGGAGGCGCCGGCTGCAGGCGTTCGTGCAGCGCTTGTTCGATCACCCCAGCTCGCGAGGCGTCGAGCTGCTGAGCCAGGTCCCGCAGACGGCTGGCCTGGGCTTGGGCTGCGTTGTTGAATGCGTCCACCCACTGGCGCTTGACGTCAGGGTTTTGCCAAGGCTGGGCGAAGGCCTCGGTCAGCGTGCAGACCCGAATCCCAAGCCCGATTTGCACGCCCAATGCTTGGAGCTGGCGAATTAACGCATCGCTGATGGGTTGGTCAGTCAGTGGCTCCAGGAAGAACTGCTTAGCCTTGGACCCTTTGGCCACCAGAAACGGCAGTTCTGCAGTTAGGAGGGTGTCGATCGCAACGCCCCGTTCGCTCAACGGCTTCCACAGGCCCTTAGCCTTGAGCTCGGCTGCCCAGGCCATCAACGGAACAAGGGTGGTCGAGCGCTTGCGAGTTCCCTTCACCGTGAACAGCGTCCCTTTTGGGGAGTGTTCCTTCAAGAGGTGTTGCAATTGGGCCGTGCTGATCGCCAACACCCCAGCGGCCTCATTGAAGCTCAACGCCACGTCCACCTTGGGCCGCTGTTTCGCTAGGCGCAAATGATCTGCGATCTTCTTCTCCATCTGGCCCACGTTTTCGGTGCCAGAGAGCTTGCCGAGAAAGCGATCGATGGCGCGGCGGTAAGCATCAGCAGCAGTAAGGGCCATTAGTTCGGCTCGCTCCCCTTACGGCCGACCTTTGAAGAGCGCGCGGCAGCATTGCTGCTTCGCCGCCCGACCTTGCGCGCCGGCAGGGTGCGCAGCGCCTCCAGGTCGATTCCGTAATCTAGGACACCCAAAGCTGGCGTTCCTCCGGCACCGTTGAGCTTCTCACTCACCGTAAAGGGCCTGCTGTAAGTCGCGTGGTGTTCGTCGTCCAATTCGTGGCCGACGATTTGGGCTCGCATCTCAGAGGCCACACCGCTGCCCTGCATCTCCTGAATCACGGTCTTTCGGAGACTATGGAAACCACGCTTCGCTTTCGGCCACCCACCACTGTGCTTTTGGAGGTAGTAGCTGAACGCCTTCGATATCCAGTTCCCCGCACCATTCTTGGCCTTACTGTCAGCCTGCGGAAACAATCGCCAGTCCCCGCTCTCTCTTCGTTCGGCGACGTAGTCCAAGAAACCGAGCTTGATCAGGTCGGGATGCAACGGGACGACCCGATTGGAAACATCGGTCTTCAACCGCTGATCCTCCCCCTCATCGGTAAACCGTATGCACGGGATTCCCTCCTCCTCCTTGACGTCGAGGGTGAACAGCTGCCCCACCTCACCCGCCCGGGCGCCCGTATACAGGCCCAAAAAAGCCGCCCAGCGCGCTCCCGTTGAAAGCTGCCTGAAGCTATCGGGTGCGAAGAGTTGATGGACCTGGTCCAAGGTAAAGGCCTGGAAGCCAAATTTTCTACGCTTGCGCTTCTCGGCCATCGAAACGCTGACATGACCTGCGGCGACGTTGTCTCCCTTGAGCACATAGCCTGAAGCCATTGCCCAAGTGAAGAATCCTCTCTTACCTGCGAGGTAGCTCTGGCGATTGTTGAGCGTAGAGCGCGTTAACCCGCGCTTGGCCAAATGGTCGTAGAAGCGGGCCATCTCAGGCCGCGTGATGGTATGCAGCTCGCGCTCGGCGCCCAAGAACTCGATCAGCTCTGTCACGGGAAGCAATTTGATGCCGACCGTTTTGACCTCGATGTCCTCGGCGGCGACTTTGTCCTGCCAGATTCGCTTCGCATCGATCAGGCTGATCGTCTCAGCTGGCAGGGGCTGCGCCGCCGCTGATTCCAACGGGTTTGGCCCAGCCGCCGCCGGAACTGCACCCGCATCACGGAAGTGGAACTTGCCGATTTCTTCCAGCGCCTCCATTGCTCGAGCGTGGTCGGCCGCATCCGTGGTCCGAAGACGGAAGCCTGGCAAATCAATTTCATAACGTCTGGAGCCGTTCTCCGCGACGCTGCGGAGAACATCCTCAACCGTGAGTCCCTTCTTGGTCATGCACCCATCCCTGATGGCATCGAATGCTTGAGCATAACGCTGCGCGATGGCCAAGGCAGCCACTCTTGCGCTATGCAGTTGGATGCCCAAGGGATGCTTGACGAAAGGTTTGCCGACGATGCCGCGCATGTCCGTCGGAACGCGCATGCGAAACTGGTAACGACCTGTGGAAGAGCGAGTGAGATAGCTTGGTAATCGCATCGGAGTTGTGCCCCGATTTGTGCCCCAAGCCGCCCTTCAAGACCCTAAAAAATGTCGTTTAAAAACAAACGCTTACTAAGGATTGGCGGAGAGAGTGGGATTCGAACCCACGGAAGGTTTAACCCTTCGCCGGTTTTCAAGACCGGTGCCTTAAACCGCTCGGCCATCTCTCCAATCGGGTCCCGGTCGCCCGGGCAGCGCCGTATTCTCGCACGTGAAGGGCATTTGCCCAAGACCACCTTGCCCCTGCCCTCCGCATCCGGCACGGTGGGGGCCTTCACCGCACTCGGAGCCGCCATGGCCCATCTCGATCTGGCCAACCTGCGCACCTGCTTGCTGGACGACACCCAGCTGGCCGCTGTGGCCCTGCACCGCACCTTCGCCGGGCACCTGCCGGTCAGCAGCGGGCATCTGGTGGTCTGCGATCCGTTGGTGCAGGCCGAGGCGCCGGCGCTGGCCGACTACACCGCCCCACAGGGCCGGCATCCGGTCGAGATCATCGTGCACAGCGGCCGCCCGGCGTTGGCCGTGGTCTGGTTCAAGCCACGCGAAGCTCTCACCGCGACCGCCCTGCACTGGCAGATGGCGCGCTGGACCACGCAGGATCTAACCGGCCTGGATGAGGACAGCTTCATCGGCTACCCGGTCGACGCTGGCATCGGTTGCTTCATGGACACCGACACCCAGCAGGCGCTGCTGGCCCTGATCGAACGGGCCGATGGCGACGAAGACGGTGAATGGTCGGATGCACTGATCGACCACGATGGCCTGGATGAAGGCGCCGAATATCGCCCCTGGGGCGAGGACTCGCCGCACGGCCTGGTGGTGTTCACCAGCGGCTGGGGCGACGGTGTCTATCCCAGCTACTGGGCGCTGGATACGTCCGGCATTCCGGTCGCCCTGGTCACCGATTTCCTGTGCATCCAGGGCGGCGACGGGCGCGACGAGCGCGAGATTGCCGACCAGGCCTATCGCGACAACCTGCCAGCTGCGGAAGCCGAGGCGCTGGCGCGGCTGGTGGCTGCAGTAGAACGAGACGACGCGGAGGCATTGCAAACCCTGTTGGAGGATGCGCCGCAGCGCGCCAACCTGATCGAACCGGGCTGTGGCGGCACCGCCCTGTACGAGGCGATCCGCCTGGATCGTCCGCAGGCATTGCGGGTGCTGTTGCAGGGCGGCGCATTGCCGGCAATGCCCGAACGCCTGCACATGAGCAAGGTGACCAGCTATCTGGACTATGCGCGATTCCTGAAGAAGCCACGCAGCGCGGAGCTGATGGCGGTGCTGGAAGCGCCCGTCGTTGCAGCCGGACCGCCACCGGCCGCACCGCGACGCCGTAGTTTCTGGGACCGGCTGTTCGGCCGGAACTGATCGGCGCCGGAATACAGCAACGCCGGGCATGGCCCGGCGCTACCTTCGCGCCTTCTCAGCCGGCATCCACCGCCAGCGCACCCAGTGCACTGGCCTTGATCCGCTCCTTGGCCTTTTCACAGGCGCCACCGCAATCCAGGCGCGAGGCCTCCAGCTGCGGCGGCAGGTGCTCGGCCAGGAAGTCGATGAAGACGCGCACCGCCGGCAGCAGGCCGCGGCGCGAGGCGAACACGGCGTGGCACACGCCCTGCGGCAGCGACCAGTCCGGCAGCACCACTTCCAGCTCGCCATTACGCACGGCGTCGGCGCACACGGTTTCCGGCAGCATGGTGATGCCGAAACCGTCCTTCACCATGCTCTGCAGCAGCGGGAAGTCGAAGCCGGCCACGCGCGGCTGCAGGTCGACCCGGCGCACTTCGCCTTCCGGGCCATGCAGTTCCCAGCGCTGGCGGGCTTCGTCTTCGCTGATGCTGAGGGTCACGTGCTGGGTCAGCTCTTCCGGGTCCTTGGGGCGGCCGGCGCGGTCGAGGTACTTCGGGCTGGCCACCAGCAGTTCCTGCACCTGGCCGAAGCTGCGCATCACCAGGCTGCCGTCGTCGTCCAGGCGCGAACGCACGCGCAGGGCCACGTCGTAGCCTTCGTTGATGATGTCCACGCGGCGGTTGCTGATGTTCAGCTGCAGCCGCACCTTCGGATACTGCTCAAGGAACTTGGGCAGCAGCTTGGGCAGCTGCATCTGCGCCAGTGACACCGGCACGCTGGCGCGCACCACGCCGCGCGGTTCGGCGCTGAGGCGGTCCACCACTTCGCGGGCGGCCTGGGCCTCGGCCAGCATCGTCTGCGCATGCCGGTGCACGCTGGTGCCGACGTCGGTGACCGCGAAACGGCGCGTGGAGCGCTGCAGCAGGCGCACGCCCAGGTCGGTTTCGAGCTGGCTGATGCGGCGGCTCAGTCGCGACTTGGGGATGCCCAAAGCGCGCTCGGCGGCGGCGAATCCGCCGTGGTCGACCACCATCGCGAAGTAGTACAGGTCATTCAGGTCATGCATGCCCGAGTTCCATATCTAGAACAATACGTGGCATTCAATCACCTTTATTCCGCCTTTGCAACAACCTATCGTTCTCTCCGTCGGCGGGGCCACCCCGCCCCCTCCTCCCAGAACATAGGTGACTGCCATGAAGCTTCTGCATCTCGACGCCAGCGTGCTTGGCGACAACTCCGTCTCGCGCCAGCTGTCGGCCGCCGTGGTCGCCCGCCTCGCCAGCCAGATCGACGGCCTGCAGGTCGATTATCGCGATCTTGACGCCAATCCGGTACCGCACCTGCGCAGCAGCTCGCTGGCCAAGACCGACGCCGCTGAAGCGACCGATGCTGAACAGGTGATGCAGCAGTTCCTGGAGGCCGACATCGTGGTGATCGGCGCGCCGATGTACAACTTCAGCATCCCGTCCACGTTGAAGGCTTGGATCGACCGCGTGGCCGTGGCCGGCCGCACCTTCAAGTACACCGAGAACGGCCCGGTGGGCCTGGCCGGTGGCAAGCGGGTGATCATCGCCAGCAGCCGTGGCGGCATCTATACCGACTCGCCGGCCGACTTCCAGGAGCCGTTCCTGCGCCAGGTGTTCGCCTTCATGGGCATCAACGAAGTCGAGTTCGTGCGCGCCGAGGGCATCGCCTACTCGCCGCAGCACCGTGAAGACGCCATCGCCGGTGCGCTGGCGGCGCTGCCGTCGCACGAAGCGGCCGAAGCCGTCGCGGCGTAACGCGTTCCAACGTTCGGCGCCCCTCTCTCCTCGTCTGGGCGCTGAACGCGGGCCGGGATCCCCTCCCCCTCCCGGCCCACCCTGGCGGCCCCGCTGTGCGGGGCCGTTTTCTTTTGCGGCGCGCTAGGCTGGGGGCATGAACTACATCGTGACGGCTGCGCACCGCAGCGAATTTCCGCACCCGATCATCCTGCGCCGCGGCCAGGCGCTGGTGGTGGGCGAACGTTATGAAGGCCCGGAGGGCTGGGACGACTGGTTCCTCTGCGAGGCCGAGGGGCAGCAGCCCGGATTCGTGCCGGCGCCGGTGATCGGCCGCGATGCGCAGGGTGGCGCGTTTGCCACGCAGGATTACTGCGCGCGCGAACTGGATGTGGACCCCGGGCAGACGCTGCGCGGGATGCGCACGCTCAATGGCTGGGCATGGTGCGTGCCGGAGAACGGCGAACCGGGATGGGTGCCGCTGGAGAAGCTGCGGGCCATAAAGGAGAGCCGAGCATAGGCTCGGCTCTACACAGATCTGTAGCGCCCGAGCCCATGCTCGGGCGGCGGCGCGCAGCGCCGGCTATCAGCCAATGGTTTCCAGGCCACCCATGTACGGGCGCAGGGCCTCCGGCACGGTGATGCTGCCGTCGGCGTTCTGGTAGTTCTCCATCACCGCGATCATCGCGCGGCCAACGGCCACGCCCGAGCCGTTCAGCGTGTGCGCCAGCTCCGGCTTGCCGGTGGCCGGGTTGCGCCAGCGCGCCTGCATGCGGCGGGCCTGGAAGTCACCACAGTTCGAGCACGAGGAGATCTCACGGTAGGTCTCCTGCGACGGCAGCCAGACTTCCAGGTCATAGGTCTTCACCGCCGAGAAGCCCATGTCGCCGGTGCACAGCAGCACCTTGCGGTACGGCAGGCCCAGCTTTTCCAGCACCACTTCGGCGCAGCGGGTCATGCGCTGGTGTTCGGCGTCGCTGTCTTCCGGGCGGCTGATCGAGACCAGCTCGACCTTCTCGAACTGATGCTGGCGGATCATGCCGCGCACGTCGCGGCCACCGCTGCCGGCCTCGGCACGGAAGCACATCGAGTGGGCGGTCATGCGCAGCGGCAGGCGCTCGGCGTCGACGATCTCATCGCGCACGATGTTGGTCAGCGGCACTTCCGAGGTCGGGATCAGGTAACGCGTGGAGTCGCCCACGGCGGTCTTGAACAGGTCGTCCTCGAACTTCGGCAGCTGGCTGGTGCCGCGCAGCGAGTCGGCGTTGACCAGCAGCGGCACGTTGGTCTCCTCGTAGCCGTGCTCGCCGGTGTGCAGGTCGACCATGAACTGGGCCAGGGCGCGGTGCAGGCGCGCGATCGGGCCACGCAGCACGGTGAAGCGCGAGCCGGACAGCTTGGCCGCGGTCTCGCCGTCCAGCCAGCCGTTGCGGGCGCCCAGTTCGACGTGGTCGAGCACCTTGAAATCAAACTGGCGCGGGGTACCCCAGCGCGCCTGCTCGACGTTGTCGTTCTCGTCGGCACCGGCCGGCACGTCGTCGGCCGGCAGGTTCGGAATGCCCATCGAGATCGCTTCGATCTTCTCGCGCAGTTCGTCCAGCGCCACTTCCGAGGCCTTCAGCTCGTCGGCGAAGGCAGCGACCTCGGCCATGATGGCCGAGACGTCCTCGCCCTTGGCCTTGGCCTGGCCGATGGCCTTGGAACGGCTGTTGCGCAGGCTCTGCAGCTCCTGGGTCCGCACCTGGATGCGCTTGCGATCCGCCTCCAGGGACTCCAGGGCAGACACGTCGAGCTCGAAGCCGCGGCTGGTGCGCAGGCGTTCGGCGAGGTCGGCGGGCTGGTGGCGGAGCAGGGCTGGATCAAGCATGGCAGGTGTCGTGGTGGGTATCAGGGATAGGATTATCGCTTGTTATACGGATTTCTGCCGCCCGGTTCATTCCTGGCGTGGCAGAATCGGGCTATTCCGTACTGGTCCGGTCCATGTCTGCACCCCGCTCGTCGTCCGCCAAGTCGTTCACTGTGCATATCCCGCGCAACGCCCTGAAGATCGCCGGCATCGCCTTCGGCGTGGGCGTGCTGTTGTTCGTGCTGGTCTGGTTGACCGGCCGCGACAAGGAGTTCTTCCGTGCCGATCCGGCCGCGCAGACCCCGCAGGAGACCGCGCAGGTGGAACCGCTGCCGGAACCGCTGGCCGCCGCCGCAGGCTCCAGCGACATGCCCGATGCCAAGCCGGCCCCGGTAGAGGACGACGCCCCGAAGCTGGTCGAAACCGCCCCGCCGCCGCCGGCGCCCATCGCTGAACCGGCCCCGGCCACGCCGAGCCCTGCGCCAGCCGCCACCGGCAACAGCCAGCCGATGCCGATTGCCGGCCAGTCGCCGCCGCCGGCCTACCCGGCCGCGGCCCTGCGCGCGGGCGAGACCGGCAGCGTGGTGGTGCGCGTGGACGTGGATGCCACCGGCTACCCGAACAATGCCACGGTGATCCAGCGCAGCGGCTCACGCGAGCTCGACCGTGCCGCCACCGACGCCGTGCGCCGCTGGCGTTTCACCCCGGCGCAGAGCAACGGCCAGGCCGTACCGGGCAGCATTGAAGTGCCGTTCGACTTCAAGACCCAGTAACTGAACGTTTCCCGGCAGGCAACCTGAACCCTGCCGGTGACGTTGACGCAACGCTGACACTTCCCGCCACTGGCCCGCGCAACACTCTCCCCGTCGTCCATTGACGGAAGGAGTTTGCGATGACCGCCACCACCCACGAAGACCTTCATTCGCCGCAGCTGCAGCAGGACGCCAGCGAACAGCACAAGCCCACGTCGCCCTGGATGTGGATCGCGCTGATCGTGGCGATGTTTGCCGCCGCGCTGCTCTGGCTGCGTCACTCGAATCAGGAAGACGTGGCGCCGGCACCGGTCGGCGAGCGCATGCTGCCCGCCCCCGAGCAGGCGCCGGTGGCCGACGCGCAGGAGCCGGCGGCCCGCCAGGCCGCACCGGTCGGCAACCAGCGCAAAGCCACCCCTGCGGTACGCAATCGCGAGGCGCGCCCGCTGGCAGGCAACATCAAGCCGACCTACCCCGCCGCCGCGCTGCGTAATGGCGTACAGGGCAGCGTGATCGCCAGCCTGAATGTCGATAGCCGCGGCCAGGTGACCAATGCCGCGATTGTTTCGCGCAGCGGCGAACGCAGCCGTGACCTGGATCGCGCGGTGCTGAGCGCCGTGCAGAACTGGAAGTTCCAGCCGGCGATGCATGAAGGCCGTGCAGTGGCCAGTGTGGTGCGGGTCCCGGTGGATTTCCGTACCGAACAGCGTTGATCGCGGACGAGGGGTTCGTGATGTTTAGACGGAGGCTTCGGCCTCCGTCCTTTTATCTGGAGAGGCGTGCCAACCAGGGTTGGCACCTACCGGGCGATGTGAGCGTGCCAACCAAGGTTGGCACCTACCGGGCGATGTGAGCATGCCAACCAAGGTTGGCACCTACCGGGCGATGTGAGCATGCCAACCAAGGTTGGCACCTACCGGGCGATGTGAGCGTGCCAACCAAGGTTGGCACCTACCGGAAAACGCGATCCGCCGATCAGGCCAGGTTGAAGCCGGCGCTGCGCGCCAGGCCATCGAAGTCCGGGAAGGACGTGGCGACGTTGGCGATGTCGTTGATGCGCACTTCGCCGTCGCTGATCTGGCCGGCAATGGTGAATGCCATGGCGATGCGATGGTCGCCGTGGCTTTCGATGGTGCCACTCCCCAGCCGAGCCCCGCCGTGCAGGGTGGCGCCATCCTCGGTCTCGTCCACCTGCATGCCCAGCGCGCGCAGGCCAGTGGCCATCGCCGCAAGACGATCGGATTCCTTCACCCGCAGTTCGGCAGCACCGCTCACCACGGTCTGGCCTTCGGCGGCGGCGGCGGCCACGAACAGCGCCGGGAACTCGTCGATCATGTCCGGCACCAGTGCTTCGGGAATACGCGCGCCCTTCAGCGGAGCGTAGCGCACCACCAGATCGGCCACCGGCTCACCGCCCTGCTCGGCCGGATTCTCTTCGGTGATATCCGCCCCCATCAGGCGCAGCGCGTGCAGCAGGCCGGTGCGACGCGGGTTCAGGCCGACCTGCTTCAGGCGCAGCTCGGAGCCGGGAATGATGCTGGCGGCGACCAGGTAGAACGCCGCCGAGGAAAAATCGGCCGGCACTACGATGTCCGTGGCGCGCAGGCGCTGGCCGCCCCGCAGGCGCGCCTTGCCCGGCGAGAATTCGATGTCCACGCCGAACGCGGACAGCATGCGTTCGGTGTAGTCGCGGGTCGGGTGGGGTTCCACCACGCGGGTTTCGCCCTGCGCGTACAGGCCGGCCAGCAGCACGGCCGACTTGATCTGTGCGCTGGCCACCGGCGAGGCGAAGTCGATGCCATGCAGCGTCTGGCCGCCATGCACGTGCAGCGGCGGCGTGCCGTCGTCCTGGGTATCGATCCTTGCGCCCATCTGCGACAGCGGGCCGGTGACACGGCGCATCGGGCGGCCGGACAGCGACTCATCGCCGATCAGCGTGCAGTCGAACGCCTGGCCCGCCAGCAGGCCGGCCAGCAGGCGCATGCCGGTGCCGGCATTGCCGCAGTCCAGCGGTGCCTCCGGTGCTTTCAGGCCGTCGATACCCACACCATGCACGATGCGCTGCGACGGGCTGGGGGTTTCGATGCGCACACCCAGCTGGCTGAAGATGCGCGCGGTGGCGCGGGTGTCCTCGCCTTCCAGGAAGCCTTCGATATGCGAAGTGCCATCGGCCAGCGCGGCGAACATCACCGAGCGGTGCGAGACCGACTTGTCGCCGGGAATGGTCAGGCTGCCCTGCAGCGGCTGGCCCTTGCGGGCGATCCAGTGTTGCGCGTTGCTCATCGTTCGATCGTTCCGTAAACGCCGGCAGCGCCGGCGATGCATCAGGGAGCGGCGGCCAGGGCCGCCACAGCAGCACTCAGGGCACGGCCACCGGGTAGGAGCCCAGCACCTTGATCTGCGCCGAGTGCGCTTCCAGTTCGGCCAGCGCCGCCTGCATCGGCGCGTCGTCGATGTGGCCGGCCAGGTCGATGAAGAAGCCGTATTCCCACTTGCCGTGGTGCGACGGCCGCGACTCGATGCGGTTCATGCTGATGCCGTGGCGGGCGAACGGGCTGAGCACATCGAACAGCGCACCGGGCTTGTCATGGATGAACACCAGCACCGAGGTGCGGTCGTGGCCGGAGGTCGGGAAGATGTTGCGGCCTACCACCAGGAAACGGGTGGTGTTGTCGGCATCGTTCTGGATCGGCTTGGTGACCACCTTCTTCAGGCCGTATACGTGGCCGGCACTCTCGCCGCCGATGGCCGCTGCGTCGTCGGCGTTGCGCGCACGACGCGCACCTTCGGCATTGCTCGAGACCGGAATCTTCTCGGCCTTCGGCAGGTTGGCGCGCAGCCACGCCGAGGTCTGCATGAACGACTGCGGATGCGCGTAGATGCGCTCGATGTCCTCGATGCGGCCGCTGCGCGACATCAGGAACTGCTGCACGCGCAGTTCCACTTCGCCACAGATCTTCAGGTTGGAGGTCAGGAACATGTCCAGGGTGATCTGGATGGTGCCCTGTCCCGAATTCTCCACCGGCACCACGCCGAAATCGGCGTTGCCCGCTTCCACTTCCTGGAACACTTCCTCGATGCTGGCCATCGGCAGGCCCAGCGCGGAGCGGCCGAAGTGCTTGAGCACGGCCTGCTGGCTGAAGGTGCCTTCCGGGCCGAGGTAGCCGATCTTCAGCGGCTCCTGCTGGGCCAGGCAGGCCGACATGATCTCGCGATAGACATGCACCAGCAGCTCGTCGCTGAGCGGGCCTTCATTGCGGTCCACCACCATGCGTAGCACCTGCGCTTCGCGCTCGGGGCGGTAGTAGTCGACAGCGGCGGCCAGCTTGCCCTTGGCCTTGCCGACCTGGTGGGCGAAGCGCGCGCGCTCGGCGATCAGGCTCTGGATGTCACGGTCGATCTGGTCGATCTTCGAGCGCACATCGGCCAGCGCCAGCGGTGCCAGGGTGGGTGCCGGGTTCGAGGCGGCCTTGGCCTTGCCCTTCGCCTTGCTGGGCGCGCTGTCCTTGGCCGGTTCGGCCTTCTTCGGCGCCTTCTTGCTGGATTTGCTGCTTGCCATCGGAATTCCTTGTTGCGGGACCCGCACCCGACGGTGCGCGCCGTTCATTGCTCAGCCGTGACGCTGCTGGAAATCGGCCATGAAGGCGACCAGCGCCTCGGCCCCGGCCAGCGGCATGGCGTTGTACAGCGAGGCACGGATGCCCCCGACCACCTTGTGTCCCTTCAGCGCCAGCAGGCCGGCAGCCTTGGCTTCGGCGACGAAGCGGGCATCAAGCCCGGCATCGGGCAGGAAGAACGGGATGTTCATCCGCGAGCGTGCCGCATGCGCGACCTCGTTGCGGTAGAAGCCGCCGGAGCCATCGATGGCGCCGTACACCAGTGCCGCCTTGGCGGCATTGCGCCTGGCGAATTCGGCCACGCCGCCTTCGGCCAGCATCCACTTGAACACCAGGCCGGCCAGGTACCAGTTCCAGGTCGGCGGGGTGTTGAGCATCGAATCGCGGGCGACATGCGAGCGGTAATCGAAGATGTCCGCGCGCGGCTGGCCAGTGCGCTCGAGCAGATCGCGGCGGACGATCATCACTGCGATGCCGACCGGGCCCAGGTTCTTCTGCGCGCCGGCATAGATCACACCGTAGCGGCGTACATCCAGCGGCTCGCTGGCGATGGACGAGCTGAAGTCCGCCACCAGCGGCACATCGCCGGTATCCGGCACATCACGGAACTCGACGCCGTGGATGGTCTCGTTGGCGGTGATGTGCACATAGGCGGCGTCGGGCGAGAGCTGCCAGTCGGCGCGGGGCGGCAGCGTGCGATAGCCGTCGGGCTCGCTGCTGGCGGCAATGTTGACGTCGACGTAGACGCCGGCCTGCTTGACCGCAGTCTTTCCCCAATGGCCACTGACCACGTAGTCGGCGCGCTGGCCGGGGCTGGCGAAGTTGAGCGGGATGAGCGCCTGCTGGGTGGTGGCACCACCGGACAGGAACAGCACCGCGTAGTCGTCGGGGATATCGAGCAGGCGGCGCAGGTCGGCCTCGGCCTCGGCGGCCACGGACATGAATTCCGCGCCGCGATGGCTCATTTCCACGATCGAGGCACCACTACCGTGCCAGTCCAGCATTTCCGCCTGCGCCTGGCGCAGGACCGATTCCGGCAAGGTCGCAGGGCCGGCACTGAAGTTGAACGCGCGCGTCATGTCACACCTGTGGGGCAAGACCCCTAGTATGCCGCAGTGCACCAGCCTTGCGGCCTAGTGCGGCAAGGGAAATTTGGTTTCATTGGAATCCATTCGCCGCCGGCGTGGCGCCGGTAGTCGCCGACCTCGGTCGGCGTACGCCGTCAGGCGTCATGCCCGCCGAAAAAGCGTGCCGACCAAGGTCGGCACCTACCAAAGCCATGCGCCGTCAGGCGTCATGCCCGCCGAAGAGGCGTGCCGATCAAGGTCGGCACCCACCAGCGCGCGGACCCAGCGGATTCAGATCAGCAGCAAAGCCCCGGTAGTCGCCGACCTTGGTCGGCGTACGCCGTCAGGCGTCATGCCCGCCGAACAAGCGTGCCGACCAAGGTCGGCACCCACCAAAGCCGTGTGCTGCCAGGCGTCAAGCCCGCCGACGGAGCGTGCCGATCAAGGTCGGCACCCACCAGGGCGCGGACCCAGCGGATTCAGATCAGCGCGCGCCGAACCAGAGCAGCAGGCTGAGCAGTGCGGCCAGCAGCAGCGCACTCACCAGCAGCCACGGCCAGCGCCGGACCCTGCGCGGCGCGGCCGGCAGCACCGGCGCCTGCTCGGCCTCGTGGCTGGCGTCGTCCTCGGCGGGCAGCGGCCGCCGGCGCGGATCGTGCGGCACTTCCAGCACGAACCGGTGCTGGCCATCGAACACGACCTGGTCGCCGGCCTGCAGCCAGCAGTGGCGCACGGCCACGCCGTTGACCCGGGTACCGTCGGCGCTGCCCAGGTCGCGCAGCAGCACGCGCTCGCCGTGCACTTCCACGCGGGCATGCTGTTCGGCGAAGGCCGGGTCATCGATGGCGATGTCGGCCTCGTTGCCGCGGCCGATCAGGCGGGCCTGCGACAGGGTGAAACTGCGGCCATGGTGCAGGCCACCGACACCGCGCAGCAGTCGTTGCTGCTCGTCGCTGCCATCCTCGTTCTTCGGCGCAGGCGCCTGCAGCAGGCTCTCGACTTCGCCCTGCAGCACCATCTCCACGCCATCCACGTATACCGCATCGCCCGCGCGCAGCAGGGCCATCCGGCGCACCGGTCGACCATTGACGTGGATGCCGCGGATGCCATTGCCGACCTGCAGCCAGAGGCCGCGATCGTCCATGCAGAACTGGGCCAGCAGCAGGGCGCCGTGGCCGGCATCACCGAGCCGCACGCTGCCGTTGGCCTGGCGCACGATGCGCTGCACCCCGGGCCGCAGGGGCTGGTCGGGCTGTTGTTGCTGACTGAAGTGAACTAGCAGGTTCTGCACGCGGCGCAGCCTAGCAGGTTGGTCGCCAACGAAGAAGAACCCACGATGAGTGCTTGGCGCGGCGGCCCTTGATGCGCACAATGCTCGCCCTCTTTGATCATCCCCGCCCTGCGCCAGGAGCCTGCATGTCCACCATCGATGTCCGCCACGCCCACGCCCTGCCCGACGCACAGGCGCGCGCCGCGATCGAACAGGTCGCTGCCAAGCTGTCCGAGCGCTTCGGCCTGAAGTCGTCCTGGACCGCCGACGTCCTGAACTTCTCCGGCAGCGGTGTGGACGGTGCGATCGAACTGCAGCCGGGCGCCGTGCGCGTGACCGCCAAGCTCGGTTTCCTGCTGTCGGCGATGAAGGGCATGGTCGAAGGCGAGATCCAGCGCGTGCTGAAGGAAAAGCTGGGCTGAACCCCAGCGGCGGCCATCACGGCCGTGCAACGCCACCGCGCGCTACTCTCGGGGCAGGCCCAACTCCCACGGGAAGTGCGATGAACCACTACGAGAACGACGACCGCCGCAACGACGACGCCTCTTTCGGTGACCAGGCCGAGCGCTTCTCGCGCAAGCTCAGCGATTCGGCGCAACAGGTCTGGCTGGCCGGGCTGGGTGCGCTGGGGCGCGCGCAGGCCGAGGGCAGCCGCTTCTTCGACGGCCTGGTGAAGGAAGGCGAAGCCTGGGAAGCCCGCCGCCGTGAACGCAGCGGCGAACAGGGCCCGGGCTGGCGTGACAACGTCGAAACCTCACTGGACGAGGCCCGCGAGAAGGCCTCCGGCACCTGGAACAAGGTCGAGAAGGCCTTTGATGACCAGGTACAGGGCGTGCTCAAGCGCCTGCATGTACCCACTGCCGACGAGGTGACCGCGCTGGAAGCCCGCATCGATGCCCTGCACGCGCGCCTGGCCAGGCTGGAAAACCGGGCAGCTTCGGGTGCAGATGCCCCCGCCCCGGGCAGCCATCAATCGCCGGACAGCATTCCCTGAGCGCAATTGTTGCAATGCAATAAATTTTGATTGACAATCGCGAGCAACCCGCCAATCGCTTCGGCTGCCGTTTGTTCCCTCCCCTCACGGCTTCAGGATTGGCGGGTTTTTCGTGTCCGCCGTATACCGATCTGCGCGCTCCATCACGCTTCCTGTCAGGAACATCCTGACCCAGCCGGGCACCGCGACCTTTACACTGTCGCTCTCCGCTTTCGCCCCTTCCGCCCTACTCCTGCATGCTCCCCTGGATCCTGGCCCTGCTGTCGGCCCTGCTTACCTGTTCCCTGGCCGTTGTCTATCTGTGGTGGATCAAGCGGCGGCAGAAGGAGATGCAACTCGGCCTGCAGGCTCTGGCAGGCATGCACTGGCGCGAATTCTCGGTTCTGGTCAAGCGCATGCTGCGCGAACAGCGCGGCCTGCGTGAGCTGATCGATCCGGCCGAAGATGCCCGCGAGCCGAGCAGCGACTTTCTGCTCAGCGATGGCCCCAATCAATGGCTGGTGTCGTGCAAGCACGGCCTGGCCTACCGCATCGGCACCGCCGCGGTGAACGAACTGGGTGCGGCCGCGCGCCTGGCCGGCGCCAAGGGTGGCGTACTGCTGACCGAAGGCCGTATCGAACGCGACGGCCGTGGCGCCGCCGAGAAGCAGGCGGTTGAAGTGCTGGACGGGCCGCGCCTGTGGCCGTTGCTGCAGCCCTACCTGCCCGGCGACATCGAAGCGCGCGTGCGCGCCAGCGCCCGGCACGAAGCGCTGCGCCGCATTGCCATTGCCGCACTGGGTGCGGCCACGCTGGGGCTGCTTGTCGGCCTGGGTCTGCAGGGCCTGCATGTGGAAGAGGCCACTCCGGTCGCTGCGGCGCCGGTGGTGGCAACGCCTTCGGCCGCGCCTTCAGCCGCACCCGCCCCGATCGAAGCAGTCCCTGCGGCCGCCCCCGCTCCCACGCCTGCCGTCGCCCCCGCGACCGACGCGCGCAGCAATCCCAACCCGGATGCCGCCACGCTGGAGCGCTTCCAGGCCGATCTGGCCCGTGCCCTGGCCGGCAAGCCCGGCATCGCCAGCGGTGTCTGGCTGACCCGGCAGACGCTGGCGATCAACCGCACCGGCGAACTGGACGCGGTGTGGCCGCTGGTCTGCGAGGAAGTGCTGCACTACCCCGCGCTGCGCAACGTGCGCATCCAGCTCAACGCCCGCCCCGGCGTGGATGAGCCCGTACGCTGGCGGCAGTGCGCTACGTATTGATGGCGCAGCATCCGCGCATGGCGTGGATTTACTGAACCCCGATGCGCGACCCCTTGGTAGATCCACGCCACGCGTGGATGCCTTTGCAGAGTTGAGCCACACGCGAACAGCAGCCGAGCATCGGCTCGGCTCCACATGGCGCCAGCTCAGCCCAATGCCGCGAGATGGGCGATGTAACTGGAGCGCGATTCACCCGCCGCTCTGGCCTGCGCATCCAGCCTCGCCAGGATCCGGCGTGGCAGGCTGATATTGACCCGCTCGATGGTGTCGTCCAGCAGAGCCGGATCAACGCAGATGTACGCAAGAATCCAACAGATGTCCTTGGATGCCTCGGCGGCGATCTTCTGCGGCGCTGAAGGTGTCGGAATCGAGCGCCCCTCATCCAGGGCCACATCAATCCAGGCGAGCGCCGCCTCTTCCGCCGCAGTGAGCGCATCATCAAGCGTGTCGGCCGCTGAGAAGCACCCCGGCAGATCTGGAACGACCACACCCCACGCGGTGCGCTCATCGCCCGCCTCGATCAAGACTGGATATCGCATGGGCCCTCCTACGTCAGTCCTGCGAGCTTCCGCAACGCCTGCACCAGCCCTTTCCCCAGATCCTTCCTTGGGTGAGGAACGGTGATGATGTGAGGGTGCTGCGAGTGCACGAATACATGATGGGATCCGCGGATCCGACGACAGATCCAACCTGCCGCTTCCAGTTCCCGGATGAGGTCCCTGCTCTTCATGCAGGGACGATACACATCGTACACACGCCCCGACAGAGTTCAAGGCGACAGTCGTTTCGGCAGAGTAGATCCACGCCATGCGTGGATGGAATCCCTATCGCGCGCCCGGCGCGAAGCGCGCCACCAGGTCCCAGGCATCCCCCAGGAACACCTGGCGAACGCGGGTGATCGGCTGTTCGCCACGCCAGGTCAGGCGTTCGATCACCAGGCAGGCGGTACCGGGCTTCACATCCAGCAGCCTGGCGGTGGCAGTATCCGCGCCCCAGGCACTGATGCGATGCTGGGCACGGGTCCAGGACACGTTCTGCAGCAGCCAGCTGCCCGGGGCGGTGGTGCTGAAGTCGACCTCCAACACCTCGGGCACGCCCACCGGGCTGATCAGGCGGTGCTCCAGTGCCAGCGGGCGGCGATCGGCCAGGTGCAGGCAGCGCATCGCCAGCAGCATTTCGCTGCCGGCCAGCTCGACTTCGCCGGCATTGCCGGCATCGGCCAGGCGCAGGTCGCGCTGCAGCAGTCGATAGGCGTACTGATGTCCCCGCGAGCCGACTTCCATCGCGATATCGGGAATCTCCAGCGCCACCTGCTCCAGGTGCGGTGGCTGACGCGCCACGAACGAACCCGCGCGACGGCGGCGCTCGATCATGCCGCTCTCGGCCAGTGCGGTCAGCACCTTGTTCACTGTCATCCGCGAGCATCCGTACTGCTCCATCAACTCGTGCTCGTACGGAATCCGGAAGCCCGGCGCCCACTCTCCACTGAGGATGCGGCTTTCCAGATCGCTGCGGATACGCTGGTTGAGCGTGGCGGACTTGCTGGCCTTCACGTAATGGGGTCTCGGTGGCGGGAGGCGATCAGCCCAGCACGCCGCGCAGGGCGGCAGCGAAGGCGCTGGTGATCGCCTCGCGCTGCAGGTGGCGGCCCTCGGCCACGCACTGGCGGCCATGGCGCCAGACCGATCGCAGCGCGCCATTACGTGCGGCGAACACCCAGCTGTCAAGCCATGCGTCATCCTGTCGCGCCTGCAGCGCCGGGTGTGCGGCGTCCAGTTCAACCAGGTCGGCACTGGCGCCGACCTGCAGGCCGGCGGCCACGCCCAGCGCCTGTGCGCCACCGTGCAGTGCACCTTCAAACAGGAAACGACCGCTGCTGCGGGTGGCATCCGGCGCCAGCACGTTGCGCCCGCGCAGGGTAAGCCGCTGGCCGTACTCGAGCAGGCGCAGTTCTTCGGCCGCGTCGATCAGCACATTGGAATCGGAACCGACGCCGAAGAGCCCGCCCTCGCGCGCGAACGCCTGCATCGGGAACAGGCCGTCGCCCAGGTTGGCCTCGGTGATCGGGCACAGGCCGGCCACGGCCTGGCTGGCGACGATGGCCGCGCGCTCGTCATCAGTGATATGGGTGGCATGCACCAGGCACCAGCGCGCATCCACCGGCGCATGGTTGTACAGCCACTGCACCGGGCGCTGGCCGCTCCAGGCCAGGCAGGCCTCCACTTCGCGCACCTGCTCGGCGATATGGATGTGCACCGGGCCGTCGGTCAGCGGCAGCAACGCACTCAGTTCCTCGCCGGTGACCGCACGCAGGCTGTGCGGTGCGATGCCGAGCACCGCGTCGGGCAGCGCGGCCAAGGCCGGCTTGGCGGCCTCCAGCAGCTGCGCGAAGCCGTCCACGTCGTGGATCAGGCGCCGCTGCGCTGGATTCGGCGCCGCCCCGCCGAAATCGGCATGCGCATAGAACACCGGCAGCAGGGTCAGGCCGATGCCGGTCTGCTCGGCTGCCGCCGCGATCCGTGCACTCATCTCGGCGCGGTTGGCATAGGCGTGGCCCTCGGCGTCGTGGTGCAGGTAATGGAATTCACCGACGCGGGTGAAGCCACTTTCCAGCATTTCCATATAGGCCTGGGCGGCAATGGCCTGCACCGCGTCTGGGCGCAGGTGGGCCAGGAAACGGTACATCAGCTCGCGCCAGCTCCAGAAGCTGTCACCGTCGCCGCCGCCGATCTCGGTCAGCCCGGCCATGCCGCGCTGGAAAGCATGGCTGTGCAGGTTGGGCAGGCCCGGCACCAGGATGCCGACGCGGGTGTCGCCCGCCTGCGCGCCCTGCCCCGTGCTGATGGCCGCGATGCGACCGTCCTGCACCTGCAGGCGGACATCGCGGACCCAACCCTCGGCCAGCAGGGCGTGGGCGGCATGGAAACTGTGCGGGGAACGCGAATCGGACATGGCTGGACAACCCGAAATGGACGCCTATATTGTATAGACATATAAGCACAGCCGCGTTGTGGATGCCATGCACGTCGATACCCTCTGGTCCAACGTCCACCTGATCACCCTTGATGGCGAAGGGCTGGGTGTCATCCGCGATGGCGTCCTGGCCTGCGCCGACGGCCGCATCGTCCATGTCGGCGCGGCCGGCAGCGATGCCCACCTGCAGCCGACCACCCGCATCGACGGCGAAGGCCGTTGGATTTCGCCCGGCCTGATCGACTGCCATACCCACCTGGTCTACGCCGGCAACCGCGCCAACGAGTTCGAGCAGCGCCTGCAGGGCGTCAGCTATGCCGAGATCGCCCGTGCCGGCGGCGGCATCGTTTCCACCGTGCGCGCCACCCGTGCCGCCACCCCGGAACAGCTGGCCCGCGAAAGCCGGCCACGCCTGCTGGCGATGCGCGCCGAGGGCGTGACCACCCTCGAGATCAAGTCCGGCTACGGCCTGACCCTGCCCGACGAGCGCAAGCAGCTGCAGGTGGCGCGTGCGCTGGGCGAGGAATGCCGGGTCAACGTGGTAACCACCTTCCTCGGCGCACACGCGGTTCCGCCAGGCCGCGAAGCACAGGAATACACCGACGAGGTGTGCAACGTGATGATTCCGGCCATCGCCGCCGAAGACCTGGCCGAAGCGGTGGATGTGTTCTGCGAGAACATCGCCTTCTCGCCGGCGCAGGCGCGCCAGGTCTTTGAAGCGGCGCGCGCCAACGGGCTGTCGGTGAAGATCCACGCCGAGCAGCTGAGCAACCAGCATGGCGCCGAACTGGCGGCCCGCTTCGGGGCACTGTCGGCCGACCATATCGAACATCTGGACGATGCCGGCATCGCCGCGATGGCCGCTGCCGGTACCGTCGCCGTGCTGCTGCCCGGTGCCTTCTATTTCACCCGCGATACCACCCTGCCGCCGATCGCCGCGCTGCGTGCGGCCGGCGTACCGCTGGCGCTGGCCACCGACAGCAACCCGGGCACTTCGCCGCTGACCAGCCCGCTGCTGGCGATGAACATGGGCGCCACCCTGTTCCGCCTGACCGTGGACGAGTGCATCGCCGGCTTCACCCGTGAAGCGGCGCGCGCACTGGGCCATGGCGAGCGCATCGGCCGCCTGGCGGTGGGCATGGACTGCGACCTGGCGATCTGGGACATCGATGCCCCCGCCGACCTGGTCTATCGCATTGGATTCAACCCGCTGCACGCGCGCGTGGTGCGCGGACAGCCCGACCTGCCTGCCTCCTGGAGCAACACATGAGCAACACCCTGGTTCTTCGCCCCGGCCATGTCACTCTCGCCCAGTGGCGGCAGGTCTATCGCGGTGCGCCGCTCGCACTGGACCCGGCCGCGCTGCCGGTGGTGCGCGCCAGTGCGGCGGCGGTGGCCGCCATCGTCGCCAAGGGCGCGCCGGTGTATGGCATCAATACCGGCTTCGGCAAGCTGGCCAGCGTGCGCATCGAGCGCGAAGACCTGGCCACCCTGCAGCGGAACATCGTGCTCTCGCATGCCGCCGGCGTGGGCGAGCCGATGCCGGCCAGCGTGGTGCGCCTGATGATGGCGCTGAAGCTGGTCAGCCTGGCGCAGGGTGCGTCAGGCATTCGCGAGGAGACCCTGCTGCTGCTGGAAGCGATGCTGGTCAAGGGCGTGCTGCCGGTAGTGCCCGCACAGGGCTCGGTGGGTGCCTCGGGTGACCTGGCGCCGCTCTCGCACCTGGCCAGCGTGATGCTGGGCGTAGGCGAAGCCTTCATCGGTGACGAGCGCCTACCGGCAGCCGACGCACTGGCACGTGCCGGCCTGCAGCCGATCGAACTGGGCGCGAAGGAAGGCCTGGCGCTGCTCAACGGCACCCAGTTCTCCACCGCCTATGCGTTGGCCGGCCTGTTCGAGATCGAGACCGTGTTCCAGGCCGCACTGGTGACCGGCGCGCTGTCGGTGGAAGCGGCCAAGGGTTCCGACACGCCCTTCGACCCCCGCATCCACGCCATCCGCGGCCAGCGCGGGCAGATCGCCACCGCCGCCACCCTGCGCACGCTGATCCAGGGCTCGGACATCCGTGAATCGCACCGTGACAACGACGTGCGCGTGCAGGATCCCTACTGCCTGCGCTGCCAGCCGCAGGTGATGGGCGCGGCGCTGGACATCCTGCGCCAGGCCGCTACCACGCTGGAAATCGAAGCCAACGGCGTCTCTGACAATCCGCTGGTGTTCACCGATACCGGCGAAGCGTTGTCCGGTGGCAACTTCCACGCCGAGCCGGTGGCCTTTGCCGCCGACATGCTGGCGATGGCGGTGTGCGAGATCGGTTCGATCAGCGAGCGCCGCCTGGCGATGCTGGTCGATCCGGCGCTGTCCGGCCTGCCCGCCTTCCTGACCCCGCGTCCCGGTTTGAATTCCGGTTTCATGATTCCGCAGGTGACTGCTGCCGCGCTGGTCTCGGAAAACAAGCAGCGCGCCTACCCCGCCAGCGTTGACTCGATCCCGACCTCGGCCAACCAGGAAGACCATGTGTCGATGGCCGCGCACGCCGCGCGCCGGCTGATGCAGATGGCCGAGAACGCGGCCAACGTGATTGGCATCGAGCTGCTGGCCGCTGCGCAGGGCTGCGACTTCCACGCCCCACTGCGCTCCAGCGCCGCGCTGGAAACCGTGCGCGCCACCCTGCGTGCGCAGGTGCCGACGCTGGAAGAAGACCGCTACTTCCATCCGGACATGGTGACCGCCACGAATCTGGTGCGCAGTGGCGCGCTGGCGCAGGGCCTGACCGACCTGCTGCCAACCGTGGAACCGCAGGCATGAATACCCATCCCGAATGGCTGACGGTGCACGAGGGCGACGCCCCGTTGATCGTCAGCTTCCCACATACCGGCAGCGAGCTGCCGCACGACCTGATCGGCGACTACCACTCGCCGTGGCTGGCCCGCCGCGACGCAGACTGGTGGGTACACGAACTGTACGACTTCGTGCGTGGCATGGGCGCGACCACGGTGCGCTCGGCGATTTCGCGTTCGGTAATCGACCTCAACCGCGATCCCAGCGGCGCCTCGCTGTACCCAGGCCAGAACACCACCGGCCTGTGCCCGCTGACCACCTTCGACAACCAGCCGCTGTATCACGTCGGGCGCGAACCGGACGAAGCGGAAATCGCCCGTCGCCGCGACACGTATTTCCTGCCTTACCACGGTGCGCTGGCGGCGCAGATCACGCGCTTGCGCGCACGCCACGCTACCGTGGTGGTGTACGACGCGCACTCGATCCGCTCACACATCCCGCACCTGTTCGAAGGCGAGCTGCCGCAGTTCAACCTGGGTACCGCCGGCCCCTCCGGTGCACCGGACACCTCCTGCGACAACGCCTTGAGCGATGTGGTGGAGAACCTGCTGAAAATCAGCGGCATGAGCCAGGTGCGCAACGGCCGCTTCAAGGGCGGCTGGATCACCCGCCACTACAGCAACATCGCCGCCGGCGTGCACAGCCTGCAGATGGAACTTGCCTGCCGCGGCTACATGCACGAGCCCCTGCCGGACCAGGTGGACGAACACAGCTGGCCCACCCCGCTCGACCCCGCCCACGCCGCACCACTGCGCCACACCCTGGCGCAGGTGCTCAACGCCTGCCTTGAATTTGCTACGAACCGGAGCGCCGCATGACCCGCAACGACCCATCCCGCACCGTCGCCGCGCCGACCGGCACCACGCTCAATGCCAAGAGCTGGCTGACCGAAGCACCGCTGCGCATGCTGATGAACAACCTGCACCCGGACGTGGCCGAGCGCCCGCAGGAACTGGTGGTGTACGGCGGCATCGGCCGCGCCGCGCGCGACTGGGAAAGCTTCGATGCCATCGTCGAGACGCTCAAGCGCCTGGACGACGACCAGACCCTGCTGGTGCAGTCGGGCAAGCCGGTAGGCGTGTTCCGCACCCACGCCGACGCGCCGCGCGTGCTGATCGCAAATTCCAACCTGGTGCCGCGCTGGTCCAACTGGGACCACTTCAACGAGCTGGATAGGAAAGGCCTGGCCATGTACGGCCAGATGACCGCCGGCAGCTGGATCTACATCGGTGCGCAGGGCATCGTGCAGGGCACCTACGAGACCTTCGTGGAAATGGGGCGCCAGCATTTCGGCGGCGACCTGAGCGGCAAGTGGCTGTTCACCGGTGGCCTCGGCGGCATGGGTGGTGCACAGCCGCTGGCTGCCGTGATGGCCGGCGCCTCCTGCCTGGCCGTCGAGTGCCGCAAGAGCAGCATCGACATGCGCCTGCGCACCGGCTACCTCGACACCTGGACCGATAATCTGGACGAAGCGCTGCGCCTGATCGACGAGTCGTGCAAGGCAGGCACGCCGAAGTCGGTGGGCCTGCTCGGCAATGTGGCCGATGTGCTGGCCGAACTGCTCAAGCGCGGCGTGAAGCCGGACCTGCTGACCGACCAGACCTCCGCGCACGACCCGGTGAACGGCTACCTGCCGCAGGGCTGGACGGTCGAGCAGTGGGACGAGAAGCGTGTGAGTGCACCGAAGGAAGTGGAGAAGGCTGCGCGTGCATCGATGGCCAACCACATCCGCGCCATGCTCGGCTTCCACGCGCTGGGCGTGCCGACCGTGGACTACGGCAACAACCTGCGGCAGATGGCACTGGAAGAAGGCGTGGCCAATGCCTTCGATTTCCCGGGGTTCGTGCCGGCCTATATCCGTCCACTGTTCTGCCGCGGCATCGGCCCGTTCCGCTGGGCGGCACTGAGCGGTGATCCGGAAGACATCGCCAAGACCGATGCCAAGGTGAAGGAACTGATTCCGGACAACCCGCACCTGCACCGCTGGCTGGACATGGCCGCCGAGAAGATCAAGTTCCAGGGCCTGCCGGCACGCATCTGCTGGGTCGGCCTGGGTGATCGTGATCGCCTCGGCCTGGCCTTCAATGAAATGGTGGCCAACGGCGAACTGAAGGCACCGGTGGTGATCGGTCGTGACCATCTGGACAGCGGCAGCGTCGCTTCGCCGAACCGCGAAACCGAAGCGATGGCCGACGGTTCCGATGCGGTGTCCGACTGGCCGCTGCTGAACGCCCTGCTCAACACCGCCAGCGGCGCGACGTGGGTGTCGCTGCACCACGGTGGCGGCGTGGGCATGGGCTTCTCGCAGCACGCCGGCATGGTGATTGTCTGTGATGGCACCGAAGCGGCGGCGAAGCGGATTGGCCGCGTGCTGTGGAACGATCCGGCCACTGGCGTGATGCGCCATGCCGATGCGGGGTATGGCATCGCGATCGACTGCGCGAAGGAAAAGGGACTGGATCTGCCTGGGATCCTCGGCTGATCACGGAGGTGCCGGCCAGCGGCCGGCACTACCGAAACGTGTGGTAGTGCCGGCCGCTGGCCGGCTCTCCCCGATGCGGGAATCGGCGGCCTTGACCCGCTCGTCGGTCGTGACCAACATGCGCCATCACCGCTGATGGATCACCGCGATGTACCGCACGCTCGCTGCCGCATTGCTCTGCACGCTGTTTGCGATCCCGCCCGCGTCGGCGCGTGAAGTCCCCACCAATCTCTCCACTCAGCTAGACGCCCAACTGCAGAGCAACCGCGAGCGCTACGGCATTGCCGGCCAGGCGGTACTGCTCGCACACAACGGCCAGGTGCTCTACCAGGGCGCCAGCGGTGAACGTGATCCCGCTGCCCATGCCCCTGCCACCGTCGAGACCATCTTCGCCGCGCAGTCGATGGCCAAGCTGCTGACCAGCACGCTGGTGATGCAACTGGTCGATCAGGGCAAGGTGGATCTGGATGCGCCGGCCAGCCGCTACGTGCCGGGCCTGCCGATTGCATGGCAGGCGATCCACGTGCGTGATTTCCTCAACCACAGCTCCGGCATCGGCGAGTACTACGACCGGGTGGATAACCGCTGGGTGAGCAAGGGCTACCCCGGTGTAGCGCCTGACCTTGGCGCGGCACTGAAGGTGGCCGGTGCGGCACCGATGCAGTTCGCCACCGGCAGCCGCGTGCAGTACACCCAGGCCAACTACCTGGTGCTGACAGCGCTGCTGGAAGCACACTACCGCACGCCCTACCCGGCCATCGCGCGCGAACGCATCCTGCAGCCATTGAAGATGACCAGCACGTCATGGGGCATCGCCAACGTGCCGGTCGAGCGCGCGGCGGTGCCGTACATCGGCAAGGATGGCGCGTTGCAACCGGCCAATGAAGATCCCTGGCCCAACTACGGCTGGGGGCATGCCGACCTGCAGACCACCGTGGGCGACATGAACCGTTTCCTGCAGGCGCTGGCGACCGGCAAGCTGGTGCGCACGGCGACCCTGGAAAAACTCTGGCAGCCGCTGAAGCTGAGCGGTGGCGGCAGCAACTTCTTCTCCACCGGCTGGGACACCACCCGCAGCGACGGCTACACCCAGGTCGGCCACGATGGTGGCACCCGTGTACGTGCGCGATTGGCCTACAAGGGCACGCTGGCCAGCGGCTACTGGGTGTTCGTGTACCTGACCAATGGCAGCGCCCGCAATGTCTGGTCCAGCACGCTGGTGGAGAGCACGATGGCGGTGGTTGCGCCGGGGGAGTTCCCGCACGCGGTGCTGTCCGAGCGGTTGGCTGCGTATGCGCTGGATGATGATGCAGGCGCCGCCCAGGCGATACGCAGCTGGTTGCGCGATAACAACCGGGTGACGGGCAGCGAGCTGGAACGTGCGATCAACGCCAGCGGCTATGCCATCCGCCAGAGTCTGGGTGCACGCAGGGCGTTGAAGGTATTCGCCCTCAACACCGAGCTGTATCCGGATTCGGCCAATGTGTGGGACAGCCTGGCCGAGTGTCATGCAGCATTGGGAGAGAAGGAAGCAGCTGATCAGCTCTACGCAAAGTCGAAGTCGATGGCGAAGCCCTCGCCATAAACCCTGCTGTAGAGCCGGGCCCGTGCTCGGCTGATCTTCGCCGCGATGGCAGACAACCCGCGCTGCGCGCGATTAGCCGAGCGTGGGCTCGGCTCTACAGGAACACGGCGGGCGGCCATACGCCGCCGGCGGGTGACGCGGCGCTGCCGACCTGTTAACTTGCGCGCCACTTTCGTGGTTTACAGCATTCCCGCATGTCGCTTCCGTCGTACCGCCCCCACCCGTCGCTGCTGTTCCTGGCTGTTTCCCTCGCCCTGGCTTCCACCGCCGCCGCCGCCCCGCAGGCCACCACCCTCGATGCCGTGCAGGTCACCGCTGCCGCCGATGCCAGCGCGCAGGCGCGCGAGGCCCTGAAGCGCATCCCCGGCGCCAGCAACGTCATCGACGTGGCCAAGGCCGACAGCCGACTATCCACCAGCGCCGATGTGCTGGCCTACCAGCCGGGTATCAGCGCGCAGTCGCCGGGTAATGAGGGCACCAAGATCTCGATCCGTGGCTCGGGCATCAACCGGGGCCCGGGCGCGCACGCCTCGGGCATTGCGGTGTCGATCGACGGCCTGCCACTGACCGGCCCGGGCGGCACGCCCTACGAGCTGCTGGAACCGCTGTGGCTGTCGCGCGTGGAAGTGCTGCGCGGCGCCAACGGCTTCGAGCGTGGCGCGCTGGCGCTGGGCGGTGCCATCGACTACGTCAGCCGCAGCGGTCGTGATTCGGCGGGCGTGCAGCTGCACTACGAAGCCGGCAGCCGTGGCTACCAGAAGCGCGGCATCAGCTGGGGCGGCGTCAGCGGTGATGTCGACTACTTCCTGGCCTACACCGATACCGAATTCGACGGTTACCAGCGTCATGCGCGCGGCGACGGCAAGGGCGCGATGGCCAACATCGGCTGGCAGATCACGCCCGACCTGCAGACACGTTTCTTCGTGCGCTACCGCGAAACCAATCATGAAACGCCCGGTCGCCTGACCCGCGATCAGATCCGTAACGATCCGCGTGCCGCGAATGCGGCCAACCTGGCCATCGATGCGCGTCGCCCGCAGCCGGGCAGCACCTGGGTGGGCAACGTCACCACGCTGCAGATCGATGAAGACTCCTCGTTGCAGGCCGGGCTGGTCTATCACACGTACCCGATGGACTTGAACGAGAGCCTGTACCGGCAGCAGCTGGACTACGCCAACCTCAACGCCACGCTGGACTACCGCCGCCGCCACCGGCTGTTCGGCCTGGACAGCGAAACCACGGTCGGCCTGCGCGTCACCCACGATCTGGACGCCGATGTGCGCGAGTCGCTGCGCTTTGCCAGCAACGGCTATGCCGCCGGCTCGCGCACGCGTGACTTCCGCCACCACGGCACCGACAGCACGCTGCACGTCAGCAATACCCTCGCCTTCAATGACCGCCTGCGCATGCAGGCCGGGCTGGCACTGATCAACACCCGTCGCGATGTGCAGGTGACCTGGCCGAGCAGCGGTGGCCGCCTGCGCGACCACGACTGGGACCATGCGCCGCGACTGGGCTTCACCTGGCAGCACAGCGCCCGGACCCAGTGGTTCGGCAACCTCAGCCGCTCGGTGGAGGCGCCGCACCCGTGGTCGATGATCTGGGGCTCGAACCAGTACTTCGGGCCAGGCAATGGCCCGTCTACCGGCCGCCAGCGCGCGCCGGTGCCGATGCAGAACCAGACCGCCACCACGCTGGAACTGGGCGCGCGCGGTGACGCGGCGCTGGGCCGCTGGGAACTGACCGGCTACTACGCGCACGTGAACCACGAACTGCTGAGCGTTGAACTGCAACCGGTGCCGAACCTGTTCATCGCCGAGAACAACGCCAGCCCCACCGTTCACCGCGGCATCGAGGCCGGACTGGACAGCACGCTGTGGCAGGCTGCACCGGGCCGGCTGTCGCTTCGCCAGGCCTATACCTTCAGCGATTTCCGCTACCGCCACGACGCGCGTTTCGGCAGCAACCGCCTGCCCGGCCTGCCGCGCCACGCCTACCAGGCCGAGCTGCGCTTCGATCATGCGTCCGGCCTGTACGCTGCGCTCAATACCGAATACGCCTCGCGCATCGCCGTCGACTACGCCAACAGCTACTGGGCCGACAGCCATGTGATCTTCGGCAGCCGCATCGGCTACGACGCACCCGGTGGCCGCTGGCAGGCCTGGGTGGAGATGCGCAACCTCGGCAACCGCCACTACGCCGCTACGGTCACGCCGGGTTACGACGACGCCGGCAAGGATGTCGCGCGCTCGACCCCGGGCGAAGGTCGTGGCGTCTATGTGGGCATGCGCTGGCGCTTTGACTGATTGCCGCAGGCGGCGCCGGGTGTGATCCGGCGCCGCCGTTCCAGTGTCAGCCGATACGCCAGGCCGGCAGGCGCTCGCTGCGCTTCCAGATGGAAGGCGCCAAGCCGATCAGCACCAGTGCCGCCAACCACTTCGGCGAGGTACTGAGCAGTGTCGAGGTGAGCGAGCCATCGGCGGGGGCGGCCATTTCCTGCCACGGGTTGTAGCCCAGGTAGACGACGCTGCCAGCCCACCACAGCAACGCCAGACCGACACCCACCAGCAGCAGGGCCAGCGTGCGGCAGGTCCAGCGCTGCGAGGTAGTGCCCCATTCCCGCGACGCCGCGGTCAGCAGGCCCACCACCAGCAGCGACACCAGTGCCACCAGGCCGATATCGACCTTGGTTCCAATGCGCTCATAGGTACAGGCGCGGCACTGCGCCTCTTCCGCGGCGGTGGCGGCTTCGGCGCCATCGGCCTGCCCGGTTGCGGGCTGCGCCAGGGCTGCAAACGGCAACAACGCCGCCAGCAGCGTCACCATGATCCAACGAAACAACGTCCTGTTCCTGCGTGCAGCGACATCCATGCGCTCTTCCTCGTCAGTGGTTGTGTGTCCCAGTGGGCGTCCGGCCATCCAGCGCCCCTGTGTCAGATGCAGTACGACAAGCTCCCGATAGGTGACACCGCCGGGACACGAATCCCGGCCGACCGCGATCATAGCCCACTGTTCAGTGCAGCTGAAAACGGGGCGGGTCCAGGCGATATGAAGGAGCCAACCGCACTCCCCCCCCTGGATGACCTGCAGCAGATGGCTCGCACCCGGCACGCATTCCTGCGCGAGCCAGCCCAGCACGGCGAAAAACAGCAGCAGGCCGAGCAGCGGCCAGATCGTATGCGACACGCGTACCCGCCACCATCCCTGTTCCTGCATGCCCTGCGTGCGAGGCGATGGGCTGCCACCGCCCACATCCTGCGACAGTCCCTTCAGTACGTTGCCCAGCGCCAGCGGATCCAGATCCACACCAGCAGCAGGAACACGCCATAGGCCAGCAACACGGCCATCGGGTAGCGAAGCAACATCGCGTCGATGCCGGCCAGGCGCAGCAGGTACGAGGCAAGGAATCCGGCCGCACCGGTCAGGGCGACGATCAGCGCCATCTGCAGGCGTGGCCAACCCCGCTGCTGCAGGTACCGGCGCGCACGCACGACTTCGCTGCCGTGGTTTACGGGCAATTTCAGTGGACTGCGTGAAAAATGGCGCGAGCGCTTCATGCCGCCGCGAGGGGGCGGGAGGCAGCGCGGCCAGGGACCTCGGGAACCTGATACTGCATGCGGACATCCTTGCCGGGCACGCGTAGGCGGGGCGGATTCCAGCGCGATGGGGCCGTGGGTCCATCACCCACAGGCCGCACTGGCGCCGGCCTTGTACCCGCGCGCCGGCGGCTGGATCATGACTTTCCGCCACGAAAAAGTATGCTCTACGGCATGCACGTCTCCCAGCTCACCCGCTCCACCGCCCTCGTGATGTTCGTTCCAATGATTGGCCTCGCCGGTTGGGGTTCGTGGTTTGGTAGCCGCTGCTTCAGCGATGGCTGCCTCGGCGTCCTGGTGGCATGGCTTGCCGCCGTGGCCACCTTTGCGGTGCAGGCGTTGCTGGTGCTCCCGACGCATGCCTGGGCCCTCAAGCGGCAGGGATCCCCCGCCTCCCGCAGCTACCTGCGTTGGTTGGGCGCGTCGGCCATCGCTGCCTTCCTGCCCATCGGGCTCGGCTGGGGCTATCTGATGATCTTCCGATGACCTGCTGCGCGTCTCCCGCACGCGGATAGCCGGATCAAGGACGCGCGGCCGCCTTCAGCAACTGCGCGGTCACCTGGTCGAACGGGGCGATGTCCTGCAGTGCGCGGCACATCGCCACTGCGCCTTCCACACTGGCAATCACCAGGCTGGCCAGCCCGTTCGCAGCCGACTGTTCGTGGCCGTCGGCAATGAAGGCTGCGGCGAGATGCCCCTGCCAGCGCGCGAACACTTCGGCAGCGGCAACACGTGGCTGGCTGGGCACGGCCTCCACCGGCTCTTCCACTGCCGCGGCCAGCACCGGACAGCCCGCGCGGAACCCGGAACGCAGCAAGCGCTCACGCCACATCGCCAGGAACTGCTGCAGGCCCTGCACCGCCCCCCCCTTCAGCAGCTCCACCAGCAGCGCTTCTACCTTGTCGCCAGCCATGTGGGTGGCGCGCGCCAGCAACTCCTGCTTGCCGCCGGGAAAGTGGTGATAGGTGGAGCCCAGCGGTGCCTCGGCCAGCTTGGTCACCTCACGGATGCTGGTGGCATTGAGACCCACGCGCGCCAGCATCTGTGCCGCAGCATCAATCACGCGTTGTGGCGCATCAGAGGGACGCGGGCTCACGGCGGGCTCCTTGCTAAGACAGTCGTCATAGATTAGCGTACCGGCGATTCTATAACAGTCGTCATAACCATGAATCTCTGGTTCCGCCTGCTCCACCTGCTGCTGTACAGCCTGTTCCGGCCGAAGCTGGAGGCCCCGTTCGGGGTCTCGCGCCTGCAGTTCCGGGTGCTGCCCAACGATCTGGACAGCAACCTGCACATGACCAACGGTCGCTACTGGAACATCTTCGACCTGGGCCGGCTGGACCTGATCCTGCGCATGGGCCTGGGCCGGGTGGCGCTGCGCGAGAAGTGGGCGCCCATCGTAGGCGCCGGCACCATCCAGTTCCGTCGCGAGCTGAAGCCGTTCCAGCGCTTCACCCTGGAAACGCGCCTGGTGGGCTGGGTCGGCTCGCGCGGCATCATGGAGCAGCGCGTGCTGATCGGCGCCGAGCAGAAGATCGCCACGCGCGCGCTGCTGGTCACCGGCATCTACGACCGGCGTGCGCGCCAGTTCCTGGGCATGCCGAAGATGATGGAAGCGATCGGCGTGGTCGCCCCGCCGTCGCCGCCGCTCACTGCGGCCGCCGAAGCGTTGCTGGCCGCCGATGCGGCGTTGAAGCAGGACGACGCCTGAGCTTCAGGGAGCCGCCACCGGCACCGCGTGCGGTTCGCGCGACACGACCTGGGTGCGCCCTCCCACGTGCAGCACGTACTCGAAGGACTGCCGCATGCGGCTGTATGCGCCGCCATCCGGCACGCCGTAGTTGGCACCCACGCTGAGGGTATGCCGGCCCGGCGGCAACGGCTTGAGCATTACCCAATAGCCGTCGGCGGCGGCCAGCCGAGAATGTTCGTCGCCGGCATCCATGCGGAAGCAGCCTTCGCTGCGGACCCGATGCCTGCGCATGTCGCCCAGCGGTTGGCCGTCCAGCAGCACCACCGCGCTGATCAGGTAATCGTTGTTGACCGCCGCCCCCGCCTGCAGCTCCTTGCAGGACACAGCCTCATCCACCTGGTAGTGCGCCATGTTGATGATCGGCAGCAACAGGTACTTGCCAGCCGGCACCACGCATTCGCGATGTGGCCGGAAACGGCCATTGGTGCCGGCCAGGTTCCAGACCGGGCCTTCCTGGCCCAGATCACACACACGGCCATCCGGGTCGAGATAGGGCGCGCCGCCCTGGGCGTCGGCCCAGCGCCACCAGCGGGCGGTCCATTCGGCCAACGAAACGCCGCCCACCGGTTCACGCGTCAGCGGCGGAGGCACCGCCGTGTCTGCACTGAACGCCGGCACGGCGGCCAGCAGCAAGGCCATCGTTGCGCCACTGCGGCAAAGCCATCCCTGGATTCCCTTCCGCATCACCCACCCCATCGTCCCTGGCGGCCACGCGGCGTGGCCAGCTTCGGCGCCACTGTACCTTGGCGGGCTGGATCCTGTGCAGTGCGGGTACTGTGCCTACTCCAGCGCCATTGCGCGCTTGACCGCCGCCTCGGCCAACGGCGCCATCACCGCATAGCCCTTCGCGGTGGGATGCACGCCGTCGTCGGCCAGCTGCGGATCCAGCCCTCCGGCGGCATTGGCCATCGGCGTGTAGTAGTCCAGATAGACCAGCTGCTTCGCATCGGCATAGCGCTTCAATGCCGCGTTCAATGCGCGCACCTTGGGCGCAGGTGCCGTGCCCGGCAACCACGGGTAATCGCTGACCGGCAGCACCGATGCCAGCACCACGGCAATGCCATGTGCACGAGCCAGGTCCACCATCGCGTGCAGGTTGTCTTCGATCATCGCCTGCGTGGACGGGCCGGTGTTGCCGGCGATGTCGTTGGTGCCAGCCAGGATCACCACCACCTGCGGCTTGAGTGCCAGCACGTCCTGCGGGAAACGCACCAGCATCTGCGCCGTGGTCTGGCCGCTGATCCCGCGATTGAGCCAACCCTTGCCGGGAAAGAACGTCGCGCTGCCCTCCCTGCCCCAGCCTTCGGTGATCGAGTCACCGAAGAGCACCACGCGTGGTTGCCCCGGTACGGCGGCAGGCAGTCGCGCGTTGGCATCGCGGTAACGCTGCAGTTCCGGCCAATCGGCCAGGCGCTGCTGCATGAAGCGCACCTCGTCCGGGCGCAGTCGCTCGACAGGTTCCACCAACAACGGGTTGACGGCGGGCACGTCGGCCGCCATCCCATGGGCGCTCATCGCGCTACCGAGGGCAACCGCGGCCAGGCCAGCGGACAAGGAACGCATGGGGTCTCTCCGTTGAATGTCTGCGCCAGTCTAGCGCGCGGCCCCGCGCTCAGCGTGCCGCCGACCGCGCCGCCACGCCGGTCACCTTGGCCGGCATCCACATGCCTGGCGTCCAGCCACTGGCGGCCAGGATCGCCTTCGGGTTGTCCTGCTGGATCAGCGCACGCACCGCGTCACGCTTGTCCTCGGCCTGCAGGTAATAGGCCTTGGCGATGCGATAGCCCACCCAGTAGCCCAGATCATAGGGTTCCTGCGAACCGGGCCTGTAGTTGTACAGCCACGGCGACAGATCGGTGCTGTCCACATCCAGTGCGAAGGCGCTTTCGATATGTACTTCCCGGCCACGGGTCCAGGCCGCGTGGCGACCGTTGCCGACATTGCCGGAAATCAGCTCGCCGATGAACTCGGCGATGCCTTCGCCCAGTGAAACACGCAGCACCGTCGCATGCGGGTCGCCCGGCTCGACGTCGGTCAGGCCGGTCTGCTGGATGTGCACGTACTCGTGCGCGATCACGTGCACGAAGCGGTCCTGCACATTGGGATTCATGAAATCGGCTGCGCACAGCGCTTCCAGGCCGATGATCACCCCGCTCTTGGAGGTCAACCCGACCGGTCGGCCGCGGCCGACCGCGATGGTCACCGGCGGAAACGCGGCCTGCGGATAGATCGCCTGCAGGTTGCCGAACACCTGCACCAGGCGCTGCTTCACCGCCGGCAGCTCTGCAAGGCAACCGCGTCCCTGCGCATACACCCCGGGCTGGCTGGCAATGGCCTCGGCCATACGCTCGGGCGTGACCCGGCGCGCCTTCGCCAGTTCACCCAGGCCCGGACTGCCTTCGGCCAGGTAACCGGCCAGCTGGGCGATGCTGGGCTTGCCGCCGGTGCTGTCGTAGAGCGCGTAGAAGCGGCTGGCATCGGTGGTGAGGATCTGCGACCCCGGCGGGGTTCCCGCCGACGCCACGCCGACCGCCCCGGCACAGGCCAGGGCAAGCAGGCAACGCAGGAAACTGGACATCGCTCCGTCCTTGGTGGAGTGCATGCGAAGCGCGCAATCTACCACTCCGCCCCGGCCACCGCAGCGGGCACATGCAGGCCCTTCGGGGCTGTGCCAGACTCACTCAGGCACCTGCCATGGATGATGGAGCACCGCACGATGATGATCGTTCCCGCGTACTGGGCCGAAGCCCGCCTGCAGGCCCGTTTCCGTGGCCGGCCGATGGTCGTGCGCCGCTTCGGCTGGTCCGACGAGGGGCCTGCCCAAGCCCAGGCCCACGCCGACGCACGTGCCCATGAAGCCCTCAACGCCATCATCGCCGGGCAGGTGCTGCCGCGTCGCGAAGTGCGCAGCAACTACGGTGTGGAGGGCGTGCCGATCCGCGAGCAGATCGTACAGCGCGATGGCGATGTCATCATCACCCGCAACAGCTATGGCGCGCTGTGCCTCAACAGCCCCGACGTGCTGTTCGCCGACATCGACCATGCGCAGCCACCGGCTGGATGTGTGATACCGGCCATCGTCGCGGCGGTCGTGCTGCTTGCCGGCGCCGTCATCGGCACCCTGCTCTGGCATTGGCTGGTGGGCCTGGTACTGGGCGTGGCGGCAGTGCTGCTGGTCAACGCGGCACTGCTGATGCGGCGGAAGCAGCGCCTGGCCGCTGCCGGCGGTGCTGAAGGGCTTGCGCTGAAGCGCGTGGACGCCTTCAGCGAGCAGCATCCCGATTGGCATCTGCGCGTCTACCGCACCCCGGCGGGGCTGCGCGTGCTGGCGATGCATGCCACGTTCTCACCCGAGGACGAGCAGCTCCAGGCATTCTTCAAGGCACTGGGCACCGACACCCTGTACGCGCGCATGTGCCGGCTGCAGCATTGCTTCCGTGCCCGACTGACACCGAAGCCGTGGCGCGTCGGCCTGCGTTATCGCATCAGGCCACCGGTGGCTGCGTGGTCAGCCGAACAGGCCAACAACCCGGACCGGTTGGCCTGGATTGCCGATTACGAAAAGAAGAGTGCCGGCTTCGCCGCCTGCGCCTACCTGCGCAGCTTCGGTGATACCACCCGGGTGCATGCCAAGGCCGAGCATGTGCGTGACCTGCATGACCGGCTGTCACGCGCGCAGGATCGCCTACCGCTGGCGTGAGAGTGGCAGACGCTCAATCAGCGCCCTGCACGAACGGCTGCCCTGCCAAGGTAGTGCCCAACTGCACCGCGATCTGCTGCCCGCCCTTCTCGAAGATTGTCGCGCACTGCGTTCCGCCCTTCTGGCATCCGACTTCCGGAAAGCCCTCAAGTGACTCGGGGGCGCCCTGTGCCGGACTCGCCTGCCAACCTGCCGCATCCAGCAGGCGCTTGGCCTTGGCATAGGGCATGCCGGCGACGATGCCCAATTGCGTCAGCTCAGCAGGAAACGACTGGGCATGGGCGGTTGAAACCAGGGCCAACGACAACGTTGCAGCAAGGAGAATGGCTTTCATCGCAGTGACCTGAAACGAGCTATCAGGTTCAGCCTAGATCATTTGCGTGGCGTGCGAATGTGCCGGTAACACGCCGTTACCGTGTCTCCACGGTTGATTTCAGGACATGCGCAATTGATCACATGGCGGATTCCCTGCCCCTGGCGCCACAGTCCAGCGACTCCATCGCGAGATCCCTGCGCAGCCGGTCATGCAACCAGCGCGTCTGGAAACGCCTGCGTGAGTCTTCCCCTTCCGGCAGCAGGGCAATCACCGCTTCGCTCAGTTCCGGGTGCCACTGCTCCTGCGCGTTGTCCAGGTCCTGCTGCTCGAAAACCACCGAGGGCAGGCGTTTCCAGGGCAGCATCATTACCTTCTGTGAGGTCGACACCAGCACCACATCCGGACGCCCCGGCCGGCTCACGACAACCGTCATCATCGGCACATCATCGGTCCAGAGCCCGGAGAAATGCCGGTCGACACGCGACTGCAGGCTCCGTCCGGACAGCGCCTTGCGCGCCCACGCGCGCTGCTGTGCGAACGAGCAGGCATCCGTGTCCAAGCTGTGCAGCCCCGGGGCCAGGGACAGTATTTCGGCGCGATCCAGCCGCGAAGCGATCCGCTGCACCGCGGCCGCCCTGGTCAGCGGGGCGGTCTGCAGCGCGGTGTCGAGCGCCGCCATGGCGCCAAACGGCAGCAGGTCCGGCAATCGCGCCTTGCCGTCGGGCCTCTCCACCACCTGCACGCGGGTGGTCAGGCCATAGGCATCGCGCCGGATCACCCAGTGCTCCGATACCGAGCCCCAGCCGTACCAGTCGTATCTCACATCGACGCTCATCTGTGGCTGTGCCGCCATCGCCGCAGACGATGCGCACACCGCTGTCAGTCCCAACAACCAAGTCTTCATGGAGCTGCCTTGCCTCTGGGGTTCCGACGAACGGCAGCCGAGCATGGGCTCGGCTCTACAGAATGCAGGAAGGCCGCTCTGAGGCGGCCTTCCTGTTCCTTCACTTGGCGTTCTTCACGTAGGTATCGAACCAGTTCAGCATTTCCGCCACCAACTGTTCGTTCGATTCCAGCGCGGTGTACCAGTGCGGCTCGTTCGGCAGCATCACCAGCCGGGTGGTGCCGCCGTTACCGCGGATCGCCTGGTACAGCTTGCGCGACTGGAACGGCTCGGTGCCCGGGTTGGCGTCGTCCTCGCCGTGGACCAGCAGCAGCGGCAGCTTGATCTTGTCGGCATAGAAGAACGGCGAGGCCTTCAGGTACACGTCCTGCGCCTGCCACACCGAGCGACGCTCGTTCTGGAAGCCGAACGGGGTAAAGGTCTTGTTGTACGAACCGCTGGTCGCCACACCGGCCTTGAACAGCTTGGTGTGCGCGATCAGGTTGGCGGTCATCAGGCCGCCGTGGCTGTGGCCGGTCACGCCGATGCGGTTGCGGTCAACCACGCCCATGTCCACGGCCTTGTCCACCGCCGCCTTGGCGTCGGCTTCCAGCTGCTCCAGGTAGGTGTCGTAGGCGTTCTTCGGATCGCCCACGATCGGGAACGAGGCGTTGTCGATGATCGCGTAGCCGGCCAGCAGCATCAGGCGGTACGGCTGCAGGCGGGTGAAGGTCTGCTGCGAACCGGACACCTGCCCCGCCTGCGCGGCGTTGGCGAAGTCGGCCGGATAGGCGTACAGGATCGCCGGCACGCGCTGGCCTTCCTTGTAGCCCGGCGGCGTGTACAGGGTGAACGACAGGTCCACGCCGTCGGCGCGCTTGTAGGTCACCAGCTGCTTCTTGATCTGGCGCACTTCCGGTGTCGGGTCGACCAGCTTGGTCAGTGCGGTCGCGGTGGACGCGAACTGCGCCTCGCCGGCCTTCGCATCAGCCACCGCCTCACCCTGCTGGCGGACGAAGGCATTCGGCGGATCGATCACCGACTGATGCCATGTCAGGTAGCGGCCCGGCGTGTTGCTGAAACCGAGGAACTGTTCGTAGGCGTCTGCACTGCTGCGGAACAGGCGCTCGCTCTTCAACGTGCCCAGGTCGAGGCGGTCGAGGAACGGACGGTCGCCCTGCGGCGAGGCACCACGGCCGCTGAGGAACACATGGTTGCCCTCACGGCGCACCACCTGCGCGCCATTCGGCAGGCGGGTGAAGACCAGGTTGCCGGGGTTGCCGTACAGCTCATCGCTGGACATGTCCCACAGCAGGCGGCCTTCCTTCTTCGGCTGGTCCACATCCACGATGCGGGTCTGCATCCAGTGACGATTCTCGTCGTTCTCGTACTGGAAGGCCACGGCCGGATCGGCGGTCCACGCGAAGCCTTCGAAGCGCTGCGCGGTGCGGGTGATTTCGGTCGGCTTGCCGTTGAACGGCGCCTTCAGCATCAGCACGCGATCGCGATGCGGCACGTTGACCTTCCAGTCGCCCTTGTCCAGCGCTTCGGCGTAGACCAGGGTAGCCGGATCGGTGGCGCGCCAGTCGAAACCGCGCGGGCCTTCCGGCACGCCGTGCACCGGCACGCGGTCGGCCAGCGGGAGGCTGGCGATCGGCGTGCTGCGGCCACTGCTGATATCCAGCACGGCCACGTCGTTGGCGAAACGCTGGTAGGTCACCGCGTGCGAATACGGTGCCTTGATCGATTCAGTCAGCACGTGCACGCCATCGGGCGCGGCGCTGACTTCGTTGAACAGTGCCGGCTGCCCGACCGGGCGCACGCTGCCTGCGGCGGTATCTACCACGGCCAACTGCGAGGCACCGTAGTAAGCGAACAGCTTTTCGTCGTGCACGCTGGTCAGCGTGTCGCGGGCCTCATAGGTGCTGCTCTCGCCACTGCTGCCCAGCGACTCCTGCGCATCCGGGCCGGTCGGCACGCCACCGTCGGACGGCGCCGGGCCCTGGTTGGCCGGGACCAGCTTCACCAGCAGGTTCTGGCTGCCGCCCAGCCACTGCACGGTGTTGCCGAAGATGGGGTTCAACTGCACGTTCGGCACCTGCTTCACCTGGCCGGTGGACGCATCGCCCACCCACAGCTGCACGCTGGTATCGACCGCATTCTGGAAGGCGAAGTGGCTGCCATCGGCCGACCACAGCGCACCGGTGGCGCAGCCCTGCGGCAGGTTGACCTTGGTCTCCTTGCCGCTGCCGATGTCGACCAGGGTGAAGTCGGCCACGCAGGCCGGAATGCCGTAGCCACCCGGGGTGTCATGGCGGCTGCGGTTCTTCGGCTCCAGCCGCACGCCGGCCAGCTTCAGGTAGGGCTGGGCCACGCGGCTGATCGAGGGGTAGGTCTGCGCGGTGGTCAGCAGCAGGCGCTGGCCGCCCGGGGCCACGTTCGGCGCCGGCGGTGGCGGTGCCTTCAGCACCTTGAGCAGGTGTTCCGGCGGCTTGGCGTAGTCGGCCAAGGCCGGGCCAGCGGCCAACAGGCCGACGGTGGCAACGGCAACAGCCGCCGCCAGAGAGGTTCGACGGATCAGCATCCTTATCCCCTGGGTGTGAATGGGTACCCGGAATCGGGCATGGACCCGAATCTAGCACCGCAGGGGATGGGGTGAATGGGCCGGAAGGGCTAGAGGCCGGATGGGGCAAAGTGGGACACGCCCGGAGAGGCCGGCGATGGACCGGCATCTGCCAGGCGTGGTCTGTCGTCACTGCTGGGCGTGCAGGTCCCAAGCAGTCAGGTAATCGGGGTCGACCACGATCATGCCACTGTTCCGCATGCGGTATTCGCCTGGCTCGGCCCGCTGGTACTGGTCGAGCATGGGCGGCAGGTAGCGCTCATGGCCATCGTCTTCGTCGGCCAGCACCACGCCTTCGTCGGCGCTGATGCGCAGCACGGTGCCCGCGTACTGCTCCAGACCCTGCACTTGGCCGTCGCCACCATAGCGGGTGACACCCACCAGCACGACCTTGCCGATCATTTCCTCGGCCTTGGCATCGTCCAGTGGGGGCAGCATGGCATTGAATTCGTCGTTCATCGGTGCACCTCCAAAGCCTGTGGGGATAGCGTGGGTTCGGCGGTCCCACGCTGCCAGCGTCGACGGCAACGCAGGAATCTCTCTCGGGGCGCAAGTAGCTGGATCGCAGGCCCGACCGGGCAACGCGGGGGTGCGATGGGTGAAAGGTGTCTGGAACTTGGCTGGAACTGCGGCGGATGGCCATCTGCGCCGATGGCGTGACCGTGTCAGGTCAAGATCAACACCACGCGTTGCGTTGCATACACGGTGAAGCGTGACAGCTGCACTGTAGCGGCATGAGCGCCTCCTGTTGAAGGTCACACGCGGGTGCGTTGCTCCGTTGGAACGAATGCTGCCACTCCACGCGGAAGGAACAAGTGAAGATTGCAGGCGACCTGCAACAAGCGGTTCGCGCGGTACCCGTTCATTAAGCTGGCGCCCCGCTCTGCTGCGGCACGCCTGCCCTGGCAGGACGCTAGAATGCGTCCATGCGCACCGTACATGCCCTCCGCTACATCACCCCGTTACGGGAAGGCGGCTCCCTGCCCGCCGTGGTCGAGACCGACGACGACGGCATGGCCGTGCTGAAATTCCGTGGAGCCGGCCAAGGCCCGAAGGCGTTGATCGCCGAGCTGATCGCCGGCGAGATGGCACGCACGCTGGGCCTGCCGATTCCGGAAATCCTGTTCGTCGAGCTGGACCGCGAGTTCGCCCGCACCGAGCCCGACCCGGAAATCCAGGAGCTGATCCGCGCCAGCGAGGGCCTGAACCTGGGCCTGGACTATCTGCCCGGTGCAATCAATTACGACCCGGCCGCGATGCCTGTGGATGCCGAGCTGGCCTCGCGCATCGTCTGGTTCGATGCATTCACCAGCAACGTCGATCGCACCACCCGCAACCCCAACCTGATGGTATGGCATCGCAAGCTGTACCTGATCGACCACGGTGCGGCCATGTACTTCCACCACGACTGGGCCAGCGCCGGCGATGCCTGCGAGAAGCCGTTCGTGCTGATCCGCGACCACGTGCTGCTGTCGTTCGCCAGCCGCATTGCCGAGGTGGACGCAGAACTGGCTGCGTGCCTGACCGATGCCGAAATCGAGCGCATCGTTGGCCTGGTGCCGGACAGCTGGCTGGTGGACGAACCGGCGTTCGACAGCCCACAGGCCTATCGCCAGGGCTATATCGACTATCTCAAGCACCGCCTGAAAGTGCGTGCAGTGTTCGTGCAGGAGGCCATCCGTGCCCACGCTGCACACGTATGACTATGCGGTCATCCGCGTCGTGCCGCGGGTGGAACGCGAGGAATTCATCAACGTCGGGGTGATCGTCTCCTGCCCTGGCGCGCGCCATCTGGAGGCGGCCATCGAAATCGATCCTGAGCGCCTGCGTGCCTTCGCGCCGGCGCTGGACCAGGACGCGCTGCAGCCATGGCTGGATGCAATCGTGGCCATCTGCCGTGGCGACGCCAGCGCCGGACCCATCGCAAAGCTGCCCGCGCGCGCCCGCTTTCATTTCCTCACCGCCAAGCGCAGCTCGGTTGTACAGATGTCGAGCACGCATGTCGGCCGCACTGCGGACCCGGCGGGTGTGGTGGAACACTTGATGACGAAGATGGTGCGGGTACCGGAATGAACGGCACCTGCCGCGTTCACAGTGGCAACCTTCGCGCGATGTAGTTGACCACATTGCCGATCGCATCCGGATCGACATTGGCCAGGCCAACGATCACGTAGCCCTGCGCCGGCAGCACGACGATGGCACTGTTCGATCCGGGCGCACCGCCTTCGTGGCCGTACTGATGCTCCCTGCCCTCGCCCTGAACCACGAAACCAAAGCCATACCAGCCCTTGTGGTTCTGCGCCGTGGTGGCCTGCTGCAGCAATGCAGGTGAAACCAGCTTCCCGCCTTGCAGTGCCTCGGCGAATTTCACCATATCGGCCACTGTGCTGTAGCCACCACCGGCCGACATGCCGCGCCAGGGCAGCGACTTCGTTTCACGGACCCATTGCCCATCGTGCTTCGTGTAAGCGACGGCACGCTTTGGAACGCTCGCTGTTTCCGGCTCGAAGCCGGTGCCGGTCATGCCCACCGGGTGCAGGATGTGCTCCTCCACATATGCGTAGTACGACTGCCCCGATACCGCCTCGATGATGCGTCCCAATACGATGAAGCCATAGTTGGAGTAGCTGTCCTGGCTGCCGGGCGTGAACTGCGGCGCATCCCTGGCGAACCGCTGCACGTAGTCATCCAGCGTCTTCAGGGACGCGGAATACTGTTCGAAATCATCGCCAAAGAAGTCCCCCAGGCCACTGGTATGTGACAGCAACTCGCGCACGGTCACGCTGCTGGCGACAGCCTTGTTCGGATAGTCCGGCAAGTGCTTGCCGATCGTGTCATCGAGACTGAGCCTGCCATCCTGCACCAGCTGCAGGATGGCCACGGCGGTGAACATCTTGTTGGAGGACGCAAGGCGGAACTGCGTCTCCACGCCCACTGCAATTCCAGTGCTGCGATCGGCATCACCACCGCGCCAGTCCAGCAGCACCTTCCCATTCTGTGCCACCTGCAACGCGCCCGACAGCGCGTCCTGTGCCCGCAGCGCCTCCAGCCTTGCTGTGACGTCGGCCATCAGGGCAGGCAATGCAACCCGTGCCGGCTTGTGCTTGTCCGGCGTTTCAGTGCCCTCGATCTGGAACTGCATCAGGTGCGACGGATTGGCCGGGTCCATGACGGCGGTCACCCACATCGCGCGTTCGTTCATCTGGCCCATCACCAGCAGCTTCGCTTGGCCGGGTGCACTCTCGGTTGATTCGAGTACGCGCAAGGGGCCTGTGCTTTCGCGGAACTCGAGATAGTCCTTGGGACCGCTGCCTTGCTTCTTCGCGTATCTATCGGCGAATGCCTGCAACCCCTCGAGGCTGCCCGCATTGAAGGCCGCAAGCCAGTCACCGATGGCGTCCTGCGCACGCGGATGTGCACGCACGCTGGAGGGGGCGCCCACTGCCGGAACAGCCCAAAGCGTCATCAGCACCGAACAGGCCAGTACTTTGCAGAGCAGCAGGCATCCAACAGCCTTCATGGCAGTTCCTTTGCGGGTATCCCTGGGCGCATCCTAGATCATGGAACCGCCCGCTGCATCCACGCCAGGGACCCTGCCGCAGCACCTCAGCCGTGACGATGAACGCCTCGATGCGATGCCAATCGCCCCGCTCATGCGGCAGCGATTCCACGCCCATGCCGATCTGGTACCTCACCGCATCCGGGCCGTCGCGCCAGTAGTACGGCGCGCCATTGCTCCAGCCGCAACAGGCGTAGCGCAATGCAGGCATGCCAAAGGGTCTCGCGCAGATAGGCTTCCACCTTCACTGCCTGGGTACCTGGAACGCGGTAGTGGGCCTGCATGGGTTTGATGCAGGACGCGTCGTCCTGGCTGCAGCCGCTGTATTCCAGTCCCGCAGGCTTCCGGCCCATCGCCTGCAGGAAATCCTGGCATTCGATATCCGGTCGCGCCAGGCCATCCGCACGCCCCTGCGCTTCCCATGCGGCCAGCGCCTGCGCAGGCGTCTGCTGCGCAATCACCTTGGCGGCGAACAGCAATGCCGCCAGCCCCAGCAGCAAGCGCGCGCTACGCAGCGGCAACCGGCCAATCGTCTCAGGGCGATCCTTCGCAGGCAGTCACAGGAATGCCAACCGATGCCGTGCTATCGCCGTGCCATCGTCTGCTCGCTGAAGCGTGCCACGCAGAAGTCCAGGAAACTGCGCAGCTTGGGCGTCAGCTGGCGGTCGCGCGGGTACACCAGGTTGATCCACGTCGACACCGGCACGTAGTCCGGCAGCACTTCCACCAGTTCACCACGCGCCAGCGCGGCGGCAAGCATTTCATGGGGCTGCAGGATCAACCCCAGCCCACCGACTGCCGCGGTCAGCAGCGGCTCGGCCTGGTTGACCATGAAGCGGCTGGACACCGGCACGCTCAGCACGCTGCCGTCAGCATCGCGGAAGCTCCAGCGCGTGCGGATGATCGAATGCGCGAAGCCCAGGCACTCGTGCCGACTCAGATCGGCCGGATGGACAATGGCCGGGCGCGATGCGAGGTACGCCGGCGATGCACACAGCACCAGCGGATACGGCCCCAGCCGTCGCGCCACCAGCCCACTGTCGGCCAGATCACCGGTCCGGAATACCAGATCAAAGCCGTCCTCGACGATGTCCACCAGGCTGTTGGACAGGTTCAGATCAACCTGCACGTCCGGGTACTGCTGCAGGTAGGCCACCACCGCCGGCCCCAGTGCATGCACGCCGAAGGTGACCGGTGCGCTGACGCGCAGGCGCCCCATCGGCCGCCCGCGCGCTACTTCGGCCAGCTGCTCGGCGCCTTCCACCTCCTCCAGGATCACCCGCGCACGCGCCAGATAGGCCTGGCCGAAGTCGGTCAGGCTCTGCTTGCGCGTGGTGCGGTTGAGCAGGCGCACGCCCAGGTGTTGTTCCAGCGACTGCACGTGTTTGCCGACCAGCTGCGGCGACAGGCCCAGCGCGTCGGCGGCAGCGGCGAAGGAGCCGACCTCGGCCACTTTGACGAAGGTCCGCAGGGGAGCGATCAGGTCCATTGCAAACAATTGGTTTTCAATGAAACGCCAGATTACCCCTTATTCTGGAGGCAGGCCACGCGCACAGTAGCCTCCACCTTTCCGCCGGCCCCAGCGCCGGCCTTGCCCAGGAGCCCCCCATGAGCCAGGTTGTCCGCATCCACGAATATGGCAGCGCCGATGTGCTGCGCATCGACGACATCGATGTTCCCGCCCCCGCCGCCGACGAGGTCCAGATCCGGGTCAAGGCCATCGGCCTGAACCGTGCCGAGGTGATGTTCCGCAACGGCGCCTATCTGCAGGAGGCGCAGTTCCCCAGCCGGCTGGGCTATGAAGCGGCCGGCATGGTCGAGGCGGTCGGCAGTGCGGTGAGCGGATTCACTGCTGGCGATGCGGTGAGCGTGGTGCCGCCGCTGGACATCGCCCGCTGGGGCACCTACGGCGAGCTGGCCAACGTGCCGGCACGACTGGTGGTCAAGCACCCGCAGGCGCTGGGCTTCGAAACGGCGGCTGCGGTGTGGATGCAGTACGTCACCGCCTGGGGCGCACTGTTGGAGCAGGCGCAGCTGGCCGCCGGGGATTCCGTCATCATCACCGCTGCCAGCAGCAGCGTCGGCCTGGCCGCGATCCAGATCGCCAATGCAGTGGGTGCCACGCCGATTGCGGTGACCCGTGGCACGGGCAAGCGCCAGGCCTTGCTCGATGCCGGTGCCGCCCATGTCATCGCCACCCAGGAACAGGACCTGGCAGCCGAAGTGGCGCGCATCACCGGCGGTGCCGGCGCCCGCGTGGTGTTCGACCCGATCGGTGGCCCGCAGTTCGTGCCGCTGACCGAGGCAATGGCCCGTGGCGGCATCCTGCTGGAATACGGCGCGCTGAGCAGCGAACCCACCCCGTTCCCGTTGTTCAACGTGCTGGGCAAGTCGCTGACGCTGAAGGGCTACCTGTACTCGGAAATCGTCTCCGACGATGCCGCGCTGGCACGTGCCAAGGCGTTCATCGTCGATGGCCTGGACAAGGGCACGCTGGCGCCGAAGATCGCGAAGGTGTTCCCCTTCGCGCAGATCCAGGACGCCCACCGCTACCTGGAATCGAACGAACAGATCGGCAAAGTGGTGGTGACGCTGTAAACACCCTGCCGGCAGCGACGGACCCACTGCGGGCACGTCGCTGCCGCAGGCTCAGGCCATTGAAGGCCCGCGGTTCTCATGCTGGCGGCTTTCGAGGGTGAGCTGGTGCTCGCGCTGCCGGTTGTCACCGGCCAGATCATTCACCGTTTCCTCCATCGAGCGCGCCGGCTGTGCCGTATCCACACTGGCGCGCTCACCGGGAATCAACCCGGCAACCCACAGGCGGTCTCCGGCCATCATCACCCGGTCGACGCGCGCGGCATCATCGATGCCGTTGCGCTTGGACTCCAGCACTGCCTGCATGACGTGCTCGTCGCCGATGGTGCCAGGTACCCCCTGGCGGATGCGCTCGAACAGCGCGGCGTCCCTGGGCGACAGCGATTCCATGCCATTGGGCTGCGGTGCGGGCTCCGGCGCGGCCGGACCAGCGACCGGTGCATTCGCCGCTGCCTGCTGCCGCGCCTGCACCTGCTCCGGCTGGAACTCCGCCCGCGTATAGGGCGGACGCTGCGGCGGCCAGTTCTCCGCGCGGTCGAACTCGGTGGTCGGCGCATGCTCGCGAGCGACGGCGGCATCGTTCAACTGCCGGCGCGCATCCGCGTCGATGACGCCGCCGGGGCGCAGCGGCAGGCCATAGTCCTGCTGGAAGTTGCGCATGGCCGCCTGCATGCCGGCATCAAACGTGCGCGCATCGCGCTCGGCACGTGGGTTCGGTTCGGTCAGGTACCCCAACGCCTCCAGCTGCCGGCGCATTTCGAACACCGGCTCGCCCTTCTCACCGGGGCTCAGGTTGCCGTCGGCCAGCGGCCCGGTCAGGTCGGTCACCGTCCGGCGCTTGAAGTCCGGATCGACCGCCAGCGTGTCGCTGCGCATGCGTTCCAGCAGCGCAGCGTCGATGCGGCCATTGGCCGGGCTGATACCCCGCTCGGTCTGGAAGCGGCGCACGGCCTGCTCGGTGGAGGCGCCGAAATCACCGTCGGGCTTGATCGCGGCATTGGCGTTGTTGCGGACGTCCAAGCGCTGCAGGTACTGCTGCGCTTCCAGCACGTGCTGGTTGGCGTCACCCCGGTGCAGGTCCATCGCCCCGGTGGGCGCCTGGGGGGTCGGCACCGGCATCTGGAAGCCTGGTTGCTGCACACGCTGGACCAGGCCGGCAACCTGGGATTCCCATTCAGTGGCCCGTGTGGCGATGGCGTCTGGATAGGGACTGCCGTTGTTCAGCTCACCGCCATTGACCGAGGCCCGCGCCTGCCGGTAGTCGGCATGGTTGGCGTTGACGTTGTCGGACAGCCGCGCACCGAACAGGCCGTCGCGCATCCCCACCACCAGCACCTTGGTGGCGATGTCTGCCTGGGCAGCCCGTTCCGGATGCTCGACCAGCTCGCGGCCCATCCCCAGCGCCTCGCCCAGCCGCTCGTAGTTGTTGACGTGGGTGAGGTGGGCAAAGCCCCGGCCGAAATACTCCTCGCCGCCGAAGTAGCGCAGGTCCACCGCCTGCTTCCTGCCCCAGTCTTCCTCGGGCGCGGCGAAATCACGCGATTCGTGCTGCGCCGTGGCCAGCACATAGGCAATCTGCCGATGGTCGGTAACGCCGTTGTCGATGCAGGTACGCACGATCATCTCGACCGACTGGTCCCGGGTCAGGCCGAAGCCCGACCCACCTTTTCCATAGCCTTCGCTCATCCTTCAGCTCTCCAGTTCCGGAACGCATCCATTCGTCGGGGGAAGACCTACTTCAGCAGGTCCGATTCGGTAGGGGCCTCGCCCCTGCAGGTGTCATAGCGGCGCTGCAGCAGCGTGCGCGTGCCGGTTCCGCGCAGCTGGATGACCTTGTCCTCGCGCTCGCACGGGCTGACCTTCGCGCGAAGCACGAACCGCCCATTGTCGATATGGTCGATGTCGCGCCCACCGATGGCCGCTTCCAACGCCTTGGCACGCACATAGCGGTTGCGCTTGGCATCGAACAGGTAGAACGCATGCACCGGAACGTTGTAGACACCGCTGTTGTCCTGCCACACCTGCAGGTCCGGCACGCCATCACCATTGAAATCCGAAACGGTCAGCAGCACGGCGGTCGCACCCTGGGCACCGGTGCCGGCGCGGGTCAGGCGCGGCTGCACGTCCGTGACCACCACGTTGCGCCCACCACGGGTCACGCCCATGCTTCGCACCTGGCAGGTCGTCACGCTGTCGGTGCCGCTGCAATCGGTCACCTGGAAGACCACCTGCAGTGCCGGTGTGAGCCTGCCCTCGCCGGGCCGCAGGACGATCCTGCCCTGCTTGTCGGGCGCGGCATCGGCGGCATGCACAGCGGCCTGCGCCGGCGCCGGGGCCGCCTTGGCTTCCGCCACCAGCGCCGCCGCACCGCCGCCCTGCAACTGGCGGGCACGCAGCAGGGTCATGTGCGTGCGGCACTGCTGTGAATCCAGCTGGGCAACGGCCGTGCTGCCTTCCGGGCACCGGTTGTCGCGCTGGCGCAGCCATTGCCGCTGCAGATCGCGCAGCACCTGCTGATCACTGGCGGTCAGTGTGGAGCGCGCCGCGCTGTAGGCGGCATTGAGTGCATCGTCGTGCACCTTGAGTTCAGCGTCGGCACAACGGCGACGGGCGTCCAGCGCGGTGCCTGCGGCCGCCATGCAAGGCGCATGAGCGGGGCTCAGAGAGCGCGCATCGCCTGCGATCAGTTCGGCACCGCTGGGCACCTTGCGTGCGGCGGGCTGGGGCGACGCCTGCGCGCTTGCCCACAGGCAAGGGCCAAGCAGAAGCAGTCCTGCCAGCAGCCGGGTGGCACGCCCCGGCAGGCGTTCGGAGGTCAGCATGCGTTTCCTTCCCTGGGGGCGTTGGCCGGCCCCGTCCTGTTCCGATGATGGATGCTGCCCGGTCGCCAGCGCAACTTCAGCGACAGCGGTCACAGCCCGCAGGTCGCATTCAGGCCGGCAGCGCTATTTCGGCAGTGCGTAGGCCATCACGTAATCGCCGTTCGGGGTTTCCATGAAATGGTGGCCGCCAGCCATGATCACCACGTACTGGCGCCCGCCCTGCGCGTACACCATCGGATTGGCCTGGCCACCCGCGGGCAGCTTGGCATGCCACAGCTCCTTGCCGGTCTTCAGGTCGATGGCGCGCAGCAGGTCATCAGTGGCGGCGGCGATGAAGATCAGGCCGCTGGCGGTGACTACCGAACCGCCATTGTTCGGCGTGCCGATCTCGATGGGCAGGCCCGAACGGATGCCGAATGGTCCGTTGCCGCGCGCACTGCCGAACGGACGGTCCCACAGCAGCTTGCCGGTGCGCAGGTCGATGGCCCGGATGCCGCCATAGGGTGGCTGCTTGCACAGCAGACCAGTGAACGGCAGGCGCCAACCGGCGTTCACCTGGATGGCGTAGGGCGTGCCCACCTGTGGGTCGCCCGCGCCTTCGGCGCCGCCCTTGTCGAACCGGACCTTCTCGCGTGGCAGCCAGCCCAGCCTGTCGGCCTCGGCGCGTGGCACCAGCCGGTTGTAGTTGGGCATGTCGTTGTAGTTGGCCACGATCACGCCGCGGCGTGTATCGATGGACACACTTCCCCAATCCGAACCGCCGTTGTAGCCGGGATATTCGATGGAATGGCGATCACTGCTCGGCGGGGTGTAGAAGCCTTCGTAGTACGCCTTGCGGAACTGGATGCGGCAGATCAGCTGGTCGACCGGGGTGATGCCCCACATGTCGCGCTCGGTCAGGTCATGCTGCCGGCGCAGCGTGTGATACAGCGAGAACAGCTGCGTGGGTGAGCGTTGTTCCGGTTCGACACCGCCGACCGGCACCCTGCGCTCTTCGGCGGCGGTCAGCAGCTGGCCGTTGCGGCGGTCAAGGATGTAGAGATCACCCTGCTTGGTCGGCAGCAGGAGCGCCGGCACCTTGCCAGCCGCCGTCGGGTAATCGATCAGGCTGGCCTGCGAACCCAGGTCGTAGTCCCACACATCCTTGCGCACCGCCTGGAAATGCCAGGCCGGCTTGCCGGTGGCCACATCGATCGCCACCAGCGACGTCGCATAGCGGTTCTGGTTTTCCGTGCGTGAGCCACTCCAGTAATCGCCAGCGGAATTGCCCAGCGGCAGATAGACCAGCCCCAGCGCCTCATCACCGGTCGCGGTGGTCCACATGTTCGGCGTGCCGCGCGTGTAGGTCTGCTCATGCGGCGGCAGGCCGCTGCGTTCGGGCTGGTCCATGTCCCACGCCCAGCGCAGCTTGCCGGTGATCGCATCGTAGGCCTGGATCACGCCCGACGGCGCGTCGCGGCGCTGACCATCCAGCACCTGGTGGCCGGTGACGATCACCCCGCGCACGATGGCCGGTGGCGAGGTGATCGACACATAGCCCGGTGGCACCTCGCCCATGCCCAGAGTGATGTCGACCTGGCCGTTGTTGCCGAAATTCGCACAGGGGCGGCCACTGTCGGCATCCACCGCGATGATGCGCCCGTCCAGCGTGCCCTCGATGATGCGCGCCCAGCATGCCGGACGATTGCCCGGTGCAGCGCTGCGGGTGGCACTGGGCGGCGGTTCCGGCAACGCCAGATCAGCAGCGGCATCGGCCAATGCGGCATCGGCGGGGATCGGCGTGGCCGGTTGCTCGTAATAACTCACGCCACGGCAGGCGGCGGTGTATGGAATCGAAGCGTCCTTTACCTTCGGATCGAACCGCCACACTTCCTTGCCGCTGGCCGCATCCAGTGCAATCAGGCGGTTGCGGGCGGTGCACAGGTACAGACGGTCGCCGATCTTCAGTGGCGTGGTTTCCGCACCCCAGCGCTTCTTCGGCATATCGCCGGTGCGGAACTGCCAGGCCAGCTGCAGCGTGGCCACGTTGGCCGGGGTGATCTGCTGCAGCGGCGAATAGCGGGTGGCGGCATTGCTGCGCCCCCACGCCGGCCAGTCCCCTTCGGCAGGCTGGTCGGCCGGCTGCAGGCCGGTGGTGTCGCGGGTCGGTTCCAGCCCGACGCTGGCCGCGCCTTCCGGGAACGGCTGGTGCCCGTCCACTTCGCCGTGCGGCGCGAACGCCAATCCGAAGGCAGCGACGAACACCAGCATCAGCACGCCGGCCACGCTGCGCGACAGGCGCCTGGAAACCGGTTGGTGGAGGGTGGGCGCCAGCAGCGCCAGCACGATGCCAAGCGCGGTCACCAGGCCGAGCCGCGGTACCCAGCGCCAGTAGTCGCTGCCCGACTCCCACCAGGTCCACAACAGCGTACCGGCGAACACCAGCGCATACAGCAGCGCGCCGCTGCGGCGATTGCCGAACAACAGGAGGCCACTGGCCAGCAGGCCGGCCCCGGCGATGGCGTAGTACGCCGAGCCGCCCAGGCTGAGCAGCCATGCGCCGAGCCCGCCGATGACCAGGCCGAGCAGGACCAGCAGCAGCGACAGCACGGTAACGAGAGGATGCCGGGAGGCGCGGACGGGAGCAGGAGCGGACGGCGGCGTGGCGGACATCGTCGATCTCCGGGGGCAGCATGCGCCGTTATCCCACCGCCGACGTGAAGCGCGCGCGTATGTGCGGCATCCGGATACGACGACGCCGGCACAGGGCCGGCGTCGTCGCGTAGCTCAACCTTGCGGCAGGATCACTCCTGTGCGGCGTCCTCGCTGCTGGAAGCCGCCGGGGCGCCATCGGTCGTGGTCGCGGCCGGAGCAGAGGCAGGCACTGCCACCTCATCCTCGCCCTCGTCGATCGAGGCATCCATGCGCTCCACCGCCTGCAGCTTCTCGTCCTTGGACAGGCGGATCAGGGTCACGCCCTGGGTGTTGCGGCCGACGCGGCTGATTTCCGAGCCACGCGTACGCACCAGGGTGCCACCATCGGAGATCAGCAGGACTTCGTCGCTGGAGCCCATCAGCACTGCGGCGACCAGCTTGCCGTTGCGCTCGGTGGTCTGGATGCCGATCACGCCCTGCGTACCACGGCCCTTGCGCGGGTAGTCCGGCAGCGGGGTGCGCTTGCCGTAGCCGTTCTCGGTGGCGGTAAGGATGTACTGAACGCTGGCGTCGTCGGCGCCGTCGATCACCGCGTCGCCATTGGCAGCGGCTTCCTCGACACCGCTGTCGTCCTCGTTCTCGTCCTCGCTGCCACCGGCACTTTCGGCCACGATCAGGCTGACCACTTCCTCGCCGGCCGGCATCTTGATGCCGCGCACGCCGGTGGCAGTACGGCCCATCGAGCGGACCTTGTCCTCACCGAAGCGCACGGTCTTGCCGTTGGAGGCGAACAGCAGGATGTCGCGCTGGCCGTCGGTCAAGCCGACGCCGACCAGCGCATCGCCCTCGTCCAGGTTGATCGCGATCTTGCCGCGGGCCAGGCGGAAGGCGAACTCGCTCAGCGGGGTCTTCTTGACCGTACCGTTCTTCGTGGCGAAGAACACGAACTGGCCATCGGCGTACTCGCGCACCGGCAGCACGGCCTGCACGCGTTCGCCGGGCTCCAGCGGGATCCAGTTGATGATCGGGCGGCCGCGGGCGTTGGAACCGGCTTCGGGCAGCTGGTAGACCGGCAGCCAGAACACCTTGCCCGAACTGGTGAAGGTCAGCAGCGTGTCGTGCGTGTTGACCAGCCACAGCTGTTCGATGAAATCCTCTTCCTTGGTCGCCGCCGCGCTGCGGCCACGGCCACCACGGCGCTGTGCGCGGTATACGCTCACCGGCTGCCGCTTCACGTAACCGGCATGCGACACGGTAACCACCACGTCTTCCGGCGCGATCAGGTCGAGGATGTCCAGGTCCTCTTCGCTGTGGCGGATTTCGGTGCGACGTTCGTCGCCGAATTCGGCCTTGACGTTGACCAGCTCCTCGCGGATCACCTGCAGCAGGCGGTCGGGATCTTCCAGGATGTGGATCAGCCCGGCGATCACTTCCAGCAGCTGCTTGTACTCGTCGGTCAGGCGGTCCTGCTCCAGCCCGGTCAGGCGGTGCAGCCGCATTTCCAGGATCTGGGTGGCCTGGATCTCGGTCAGCTGGTAGCCGCCCTCGATCAGGCCCACGCCCTTGGGCAGGTCTTCCGGACGGGAGGCCTCGGCACCGGCCGCACCCAGCATCGCACCGACCAGGCCCGGCTCCCACACGCGGGCCAGCATGCGCTCGCGGGCTTCGTTCGGGTTCGGCGAGGTCTTGATCAGTTCGATCATCTCGTCGATGTTGGCCAACGCAACGGTCAGGCCTTCCAGCACGTGGGCACGGGCGCGCGCCTTGCGCAGCTCGAACACGGTGCGGCGGGTGACCACTTCGCGACGGTGGCGGACGAACGCCTCCAGCATCTGCTTGAGGTTCATCAACTGCGGGCGGCCATCGACCAGCGCCACCATGTTGATGCCGAACACCGATTCCATCTGCGTCTGCTGGTACAGGTTGTTCAGCACAACCTCGGCAGATTCACCGCGCTTGATCTCGATGTAGATGCGCATGCCGTCCTTGTCGGACTCATCGCGCAGCTCGCTGATGCCTTCGATCTTCTTTTCCTTGACCAGCTCGGCGATCTTCTCGATCAGACGCGCCTTGTTCACCTGGTAAGGAATTTCAGTGACGATGATCGATTCGCGGCCGTTGTCGGCCACTTCGATATCGGCCTTGGCACGGATGCGCACGCGGCCACGGCCGGTGCGGTAGCCGGCGACGATGCCGGCAGTGCCGTTGATGATGCCGGCAGTCGGGAAATCCGGGCCCGGGATGTATTCCATCAGGCCGTCGACATCGATGTCCGGGTTGTCGATCAGCGCGATGCAGGCGTTGATCGATTCGCTCAGGTTGTGCGGCGGAATGTTGGTCGCCATGCCCACCGCGATGCCAGCCGAACCATTGACCAGCAGGTTCGGGAACCGGGTCGGCATGACCGTCGGCTCCAGTTCCTTCTCATCGTAGTTGGGCTGGAAATCGACGGTTTCCTTGTCGATGTCCGCCATCAGCTCATGCGCCAGGCGCGACATGCGCGCCTCGGTGTATCGCATTGCTGCAGCGGAGTCGCCGTCGATCGAACCGAAGTTACCCTGGCCGTCGACCAGCATGTAGCGCAGCGAGAACGGCTGTGCCAAGCGCACCAGCGTGTCGTACACCGACTGATCGCCATGCGGGTGGTACTTACCGATGACGTCACCGACGATACGCGCCGACTTGAAGTAGGGCTTGTTGCTGTGCGCGTTGAGTTCGTTCATCGCGTACAGCACGCGGCGATGCACCGGCTTGAGGCCGTCGCGCGCATCCGGCAGCGCGCGGCCCACGATCACGCTCATGGCGTAATCGAGGTAGCTCTTGCGCATCTCGTCTTCCAGGTTGACCTGGATGATTTCCTTGGCGGTTTCTGCCATTCGGGTTCCGTTGTCTGGTAGCGGTCCAGTCCGGCGCAGCCCTCTGCGGGAGGGGGTCGCGCCGGAACCTCGATTCAACCTGTGATACTACCACAACAGGCCGTTTTCCGCCTCCCTTTACGGGGATTTTACCGGCACAAATCAGGAACTTAGGGCCCCATACCGCCCCTGTAGAGCCGAGCCCATGCTCGGCTGCGCGAAATCAGTAGATCCACGCCGTGCGTGGATGAGGCCTGCCTGGGGTCAGAGCCCTTTCCTGCGAAAAGGGATCCGACCCCGGGACCTTCCTGCCCGCCTCAGCCGCCGAAGGCGGTGCGCATGTTCCCGGCGGTCGGGTTCAGGATGACCCCGCGCTCGGTCACGATGGCGTCGATCAGCTCGCCCGGGGTGACGTCGAACACCGGGTTCCAGGCAGCAATGCCCTCGGCGACGGTACGGGTACCCCCCACGCCGTACAGCTCGCCCGGGTCGCGCTGCTCGATCTCGATCTGGCTGCCGTCCACGGTCTCCATGTCCACGGTCGAGGACGGTGCGACCACCATGAACTTGACGCCGTGGTGGCGGGCGGCGATGGCCAGCTGGTAGGTGCCGATCTTGTTGGCGGTATCGCCATTGGCGCAGATGCGGTCCGCGCCCACGATCACCCATTGCACGGCGCCGGTCTTCATCAGGTGCGAGGCAGCCGAATCGGCGATCAGGGTGGCATCGATGCCGTCCTGCTGCAGTTCCCACACGGTCAGGCGTGCCCCCTGCAGCCACGGCCGGGTCTCGCCGGCGAACACGCGGGCGATGCGGTGCTGGGCCATGCCGGCGCGGATCACGCCCAGCGCGGTACCGAACCCCGCAGTGGCCAGCGAGCCGGTATTGCAGTGGGTCAGCACGCCGCTGCCAGCCTCGATCAGGCCCGCGCCCAGTGCACCCATGTGGCGGTTGGCGGCCAGGTCTTCCTCGGCGATGGCCTGCGCTTCCGATTCCAGCAACGCCTTCCAGTCGGCGCCGGCGGCGTTCAGGCAACGGCGCATGCGCGCCAGCGCCCAGGCCAGGTTGACCGCAGTCGGGCGCGATGCATTGAGGCGCTGCAGGGCCGGTTCCAGCTGCTGCAGGGCGTGCGCACCATCGGCGGCCTGCACCTCGCGTGCAGCCAGCACGACACCCCAGGCAGCGGCAATGCCGATCGCCGGCGCGCCACGCACGGTCAATGCGTGGATCGCGCTGGCAACCTCGTCGCTGTCATGGCAGACCACGTGCTCGACCACGAACGGCAGCTTGCGCTGGTCCAGCAGTTGCAGGGCATCGCCGGTCCACAGGATCGGGCGGATGTGGTCGTAACGGGCGTAGTCGATGTCAGAGGCAGTGTTCATGGGCCCATTGTAGGGCCACGCCCCGCAGGGTTGGAGCCTGCCCGGGCTCAATTCACCGAGAATTCGGCGCGGCAGCCGCCGTCCACCCAGATCCCGTTGCGGCTCCAGCCCCAGGTACTGCCTTCCTCGCAGGGCGTGCTGGACAGCTGCTCGGAGACCACGGCGCCAACCGAGATGCTGGCACCGCAGAAGCGCCGCTTCTTCGACTTCGATTCGCAGGTCAGGCGGCGCGGCATGTCGACGAAGCGGCCATCGTCATCGGCCACTTCGAAGTCACCCTGGCAGCCACGGCTGGTCCAGACTTCATTGCGCTTGTAGCCCCAGCCCTGCCCTTCGCGGCACGGCAACACCGACAACTGGCGCAGCAGGCGCACCGGCGCGCCATCGAGTCGTACCGGGCAACTCTGCGGACGGCCATTGGACTCGCAGCGCACCACACGGCGCACCAGGCGCTTGCCCGAGCTGTCAGCCGGCGGCGCCGCGCCCGCTGCGCGCCGGGCGCGGAACTCGGCACGGCAGCCCAGGGTGACCCACACACCACTGCGGTCAGTGCCCCACTCGCTGCCGCGGATGCAGCTGTTGCTGGACAGCTGGCGCACCAGGTCGACGCCGTTGGCAACCTCGATATCGCAGTGCACCCAACCCATGTCGCGTGATTCGCAGGTCACCACTTCATCGTCGTAGCCCACCTGCTGGGCCGACGCCGGCGACGGCAGCCAGGCACCCCAGAGCGCAATGGAGTACACCGGTGCAGCGACAACCGCGAACCACTTGACCAAAGCCTTCCCCAGCAGGAATGGATGAACTGGATGCCAGTGTCCGGCATTGGCCGTGATAAGAGCATCATCGTGCTTACCGACGCAAGCGCACCGAACCCGCGTTTCGTTCAGCCTGCGATGTTCAGCAACACGCGGGGATCACGCGTGGGCGAAGTCGTAGGCCAGCACATCGGCGATGCGTGGCGTGCGGTTCATCGCCATCAACAGGCGATCGACACCCACCGCCACGCCGGCACAGGCAGGCATCGACGGCAACGCCGACAGCAGTGCCTCGTCCACGGCCGGCTGCACCTGTCCACGTTCGTGGCGGCGCTGCTGGTCACGCTGGAACCGGGCGCGCTGCTCGTGGGCGTCGTTCAGTTCGTGATAGCCGTTGGCCAGCTCCACTGCACCCAGGTACAGCTCGAAACGCTCGGCCAGCGGCGGCGTGCCCGGACGGATGCGGGCCAGCGCGGCCTGGCTGGCCGGCCAGTCATGCACCACGGTCATCACCGCGTCATCGAACTGCGGCTGGATGTGGTGGGTCATCAACAGGTCCAGCCAGTCATCACGGGTCAACCCGACCGGGTCGATGTGCACGTCGCCAAGTGCAACACGCAGCGCGGCTTCATCGGCCTCGAACGGATCCAGGCCCACGTGCTGCTGGAACAGCTCGCGGTAACTCAACACACGCAGCGTTGCACGGCGTCCGACCAGGGCCAGCGCCTGGCCGACCAACTCGGCGGTTTCCTCCATCAACCGGTGGTGGTCCCAGCCGACCCGATACCACTCCAGCATGGTGAATTCCGGGTTGTGGCGGCCACCGGCCTCGCCGTTGCGGAACACCCGGCCCAGTTCGTAGCAGTCGCCCACACCGGCCGCCAGCAGGCGCTTGAGCGGATATTCCGGCGAAGTGCGCAGCCAGCGACGACGGCCACCGGCATCGACATGGCCGGTGAAATCGGTATGGAAGCTGTCGATGTTCGGCTCGGTGTTGCCTGCCACCGACAGGATCGGCGTTTCCACCTCCAGCACATCGCGCTCGGCGAAGAAGCGGCGCACCAGCGCGTTGAGCGTGGCGCGCTGCTGCAGCGCGCGCAGCAGGGCCTCGCTCACAGGATGCCCTCCGGGCGCGGATGGTCGAGCGGCAGGGTCAGCAGATCGCGGGTGTCGTCGATGTAGCCGCTGGCCAGGTACAGGCGGCGGGCCAGTTCGTTGTGGTGGTTCACCTCCAGGCGCAGGCGGCTGACACCACGCCCGCGAGCGCGCTGTTCACAGATGGCCAGCGCCTGCTTGCCGCGACCACGACCGCGCGCGCGATGGCTCAGGTACAGCTCGTCCAGCAGCATGAAGTGGCCGCCCTGCTCCAGGCTGAAGCCCATCGCGATCACCGCGTAGCCGACCACCTCGCCGGCCTCGTCCAGCCACAGCAGCACTTCGCCATTGCGCGGATCGGCCAGCAGCGCGTCCACGCCGCGACGCACGCGCGCGTCATCGAAGTCGATCCTGTCTTCGGCGTAGAACTCGCGCATCAACGCGATCAACAGTTCTTCGTCGGCACGGGTGGCCAGGCGGAAATCCAGCGGGGCGGTCTGCATCGGTGTTCCTTCGTCTTTCATGCCGGGCGCCGGGCACCCGGCGGGTCATCATTCGTGTTCGGCGAGGTAGGCCAGCAGGCGGTCTTCGTCCCACACCGGCACGCCCAGCGATTGCGCCTTGTCCAGCTTGGAGCCGGCCTCGGTGCCGGCGACCACGAAGCTGGTCTTCTTCGACACGCTGCCGGAGACCTTGGCACCCAGCGCTTCCAGGCGTTCCTTGGCGGCATCGCGGGTGAGCTGGGCCAGGGTGCCGGTCAGCACCACGGTCTGCCCATCCAGCGGGCCGGCCACGATCTCGGCCAGCGCCGGCGCCTTGGCCAGGATCTGCTGCATCGCCTTCTCGGCTGCCAGCAGCATCGCGCCATGGCCATCGGCATCGAGCCAGTCGGCCAGACCGCGCGCAGTGTCGTCCGGCAGGCCGGCGTTGACGAACTGGCCATGCTCGGCATCCAGCACCGCCTGGGCACCCGGCAAGGCAGCCACCAGCTTCTCCGCACGCAGGCGGGTGATGCCGGGGATTTCCGATTCGACCAGCAGTTGCGCCAGATCCAGGCCTTCGCGCAGCTTGGCACTGGGCGCGTGCACATCACTGATGCGCACCTGCCCGACCTGCAGCAGGTCGTCGATGGCCTGCTGGTTGCCCTGCTGCTCGAAGAAATGGCCGAGAGAACGCGCCACTTCGCCACCGATGTCCGGCACGCGCTTGAACAACGGCCATGGCAGGTGGCGGATCAGTTCCAGGTCACCGAACCACTGCGCCAGCGCCTTGGCCGTGCTCTCGCCGACGTGCTCGATGCCAAGCGCGAACAGCAGGCGCTCCAGCGTGGCTGCGCGACTGGCGTCGATTGCCGCGATCAGGTTGTCGGCCCATCTGGTGGCGATCTTCTTCGTGTTCCATTCGAAGCTGGCCGGCTGTGCCAGCGCCTGCGCGCGCCACGCCGGATCGTTGCCATCCAGCTTGAGCACCGCATTGAGCACCGCGCCGCTGCCTTCTGCCGGCAGGTGCAGCTTCAGCGCGGCGGCCAGTGCGGAAGGGTCCTCGGCATCCAGCACCAGCTTCAGGTGCAGCAGCTGGTCGCGGTTGAGCCGGTACAGATCGGCCACGCTCCTGACGATGCCGGCGTCGACCAGGGTTTCGATGTACTTGTCGCCGAGGCCGTCGATATCCATCGCACGGCGCGAAGCGAAATGGGCAATGGCCTCCTTGCGCTGCGCAGGGCAGGACAGTTCGCCCGAACAGCGCCACGCAGCTGCACCTTCCTCGCGCACGATTTCCGAGCCGCACACCGGGCAGCGCGTCGGCATCTGCCAGGGCGAGGTGCCCTGTGGACGGCGGTCGAGGATGACGCTGACCACTTCCGGAATCACGTCGCCAGCACGCCGCACGATCACGCTGTCACCGACACGCACATCGAGACGCGCGATCTGATCGGCATTGTGCAACGTGGCATTGGACACGATCACGCCGGCCACAGCCACCGGTGCCAGCCGCGCGACCGGCGTGGCGGCACCGGTGCGGCCGATCTGGATCTCGATCGCCTCCACCGTGGTGCTCTGTTCCTGTGCCGGGAACTTGTGCGCGATGGCCCAGCGTGGCGCACGCGAGACAAAACCCATGGCCTGCTGGCCGGCGCGGTCATCCAGCTTGTAGACCACACCATCGATGTCGAACGGCAGGCCATCGCGACGCTCGCCGATGTCACGGTAGTAGCCGAGCAGGCCGTCGGCGCCTTGCACCACCTTGCACAACCCGCTGACCGGGAAGCCCCAGGCGCCGAGCTGGGCCAGCGTGCCCGAATGGGTGTCCGGCAGCTCGCCGCCCTGCACTTCACCGGTGCCGTAGGCGAAGAAACTCAGCCGGCGCTGCGCACTGATCTTCGGATCGAGCTGGCGCAGTGAACCCGCTGCCGCGTTGCGCGGGTTGGCCAGCACCTTGCCGCCCTGCTGGCGCGCACGTTCGTTGTAGGCCTCGAAGTCGGCGCGGGCCATGTACACCTCGCCACGCACCTCCAGCACATCCGGCCAGTCCTTGCCGTGCAGGCGCTTGGGAACATCGCCGATTTCACGCAGGTTGGCGGTCACGTCCTCGCCGGTACTGCCATCACCGCGGGTTGCGCCGAGTACGAAATGACCGTCCTCGTAGCGCAGGCTGATCGCCAGGCCATCCATCTTCGGTTCGGCCGAGAACTGCAGGCTGCGGCGGCCCAGGCGCTCATCGATGCGGCGCACGAAGTCGGCCACTTCCTCATCGCTGAAGGCATTGGACAGCGACAGCATCGGCACCGCATGGCGCACTTCGGGGAAGCGGCCGGACGGGCGTGCACCGACCTGTTGGGTCGGGCTGTCGGCACGGGCCAGCTCCGGGTGCTCGCGCTCCAACGCTTCCAGCTCGCGCACCATCCGGTCGTAGTCGACGTCGGGGATCTCCGGCGCGTCCAGCTCGTGGTAGGCGCGGTTGGCCTGGGCGATCTGCCGGCGGAGATCTTCGGCGCGTTCGGCGGGGCTGGGGCTCATCGGGATCCGGTGGTTCTGGGATGGCCGGGGATTCTACCGCGCCCGGCCGTCAGGCCCTGTAACGCCCCGCCTTTGCAGCGTCGAGCGTGCTCGACGGGCACTCCCCGCTCCGGTAGGTGCCAACCTTGGTTGGCACGTCTGTAGTCGAGCATGGCTCGACGCCACAAAAAGCACCTTGCCGCCCGCTCACGCCGGCGCTAGCGTGCGACGGCCCCATCGGAATCCTGCCCATGACCCTGCCTGACTCCCGTAGACGCTTCCTGCAGCTGGCCGGTGCCAGCCTTGCCATCGCCGGCAGCGGCCTGCCGCTGCGTGGCCAGGCCCAATCCGCGGCCACCGTCGGTGCGGCCCCTGCCGAAGGCGCGGTACTACTGAACTTCAACGAATGCCCCTACGGCCCCTCCCCCGCTGCCCAGCAGGCGGCGCGCGACAGCATCGCCAGCTGCGGCCGCTACCGCTTCGCCCTGGCGGCACAGGTACGCGATGCCTTCATCGAGCAGGCCCGTATCCCGGCCGACCATGTGCGCCTCTATCCGGGCTCCAGCGAACCGTTGAACCGCGCCGCCACGTTGTGGACCGGCCCGCAGGCGGGACTGGTGGTGGCCGACCCCACCTTCGAGACCCTGGGCGAGGTCGCTGCCGCACATGGTGCACACGTGCAGAAGGTGCCGCTGCGCAATGACGGCGCACACGACCTGCGTGCGATGGTCGCAGCCGCGCATGCGCGCCCGACCGGGCTGCTGTACGTGTGCAATCCGAACAACCCGACCGGTTCGATCAGCCCACCGGATGAGCTCGCCTGGCTGCTGGCCCACAAGCCTGCTTCCACCCGCGTGCTGGTCGACGAGGCCTACCTGCAATACAGCGAGCAGCCCAGCCTGATCGCGCAGGTGGCGCAGCGCGACGATCTGATCGTACTGCGTACCTTCTCCAAACTGTACGGCATGGCCGGCCTGCGCCTGGGCCTGGCGGCCGCACATCCCGAGCGTCTGCGCGAGCTGGCCAGCCCCGGCGACAACCCGCTACCGGTGCCCGCGCTGGCGGCGGCGCTGGCCAGCCTGCAGGATCCGCAGCTGATTCCGCAGCGTCGCCTGCAGAACGCCAAGGTGCGCCAGGCCACCATCGCATGGCTGGGCAAGCGTGGTTTCAGCTGCCTGCCGTCGGAAGCGAACTGCTTCGTGGTCGACGTGCAACGCGACGGCAGCACGTTCGCCAAGGCGATGGCCGACAACGGTGTGGTGATCGGGCGCAGCTGGCCGATCTGGCCGCAGCACGTGCGCGTGACCGTCGGCAGCGAGGACGAGATGGCCGCGTTCCGCCGCGCGTTTGCCAAGGTGGCCGGCGTACCGGCGTAGACCCCATCCACGCATGGCGTGGATCTACTGTTGTGGGTGCCGACCGTTGGTCGGGGTGGGTGCCGACCGTTGGTCGGCACGCCATGGCGCTCACCAGCGCGGGGTCTTGGTCAGCGGCGGCGCCTGGTGCTGGCGGTCGTAGGCGCGCAGTTCGTCACGGATGTGCGCGATGCGCTGGCGACCCAGGGCGTTGCGGCTGTCATCCAGCACCACGCCATCCAGCAGTTCGGCCATGCGCTGCACCGTCGGCAGCATCTTCTCCCAGGCATCCAGCGCGGTCAGCGGCGCCGGCAGGGTCAGGAAGAAGGCGATGGCCGGGGTTTCCATGGCACGGATGTTGGCCATGTCGAAGCTGCCTGGCTTCATGATGCTGGCCATCGAGAAGATCGGCCCGCGCTCGGGATGGCCTTCCACCAGACGGTGGAACACGTTCATGTGGCCGAACACCAGGCCGGTCTTCTCCGCCGCTACCACGATGTCTTCGCCGCGCAGCTGCTCGCCGGCCCGGGCGGCCACGAACAGCGAAACGATCTTGTCGAAATCCTGGGTGGCGCGCTTGCCGAGATCGCTGGCGCCCGGGTCGGTATCGCCCAGGCCGAGTTCGGCCTGTTCGCCTTCCGTGCCCATGCCCGGTTCGACGCGGCCATCGGCCACGACAACGCCATCCTCGCCCAATACCGGTTCGCGGCGCTCGCCGCTGGCCGGTTCCGCGCTTTCCACGCGGCGTCCCTGGGGCTTCTTCTTCGGACGGCCAAACAGGAAGATCGCGGCGATCAACAGCAGGCCGGCGGCCAGGATGCCGATGCGCAACAGTGCCGTGTCGGACATTCGATAGGTTCTCCGGCTAGTTCATTCAGGTAACTAGGATGGCACGTCAGGCCGCGCCCGCCAATCGCGCGGCTTCTTCCAGGTCCACGCTGACCAGGCGGCTGACGCCCGGTTCGCGCATGGTCACGCCCGAGAGCTGGTGCGCGGCCTCCATCGTCGCCTTGTTGTGGCTGACGAACAGGAACTGCACCTTCTCGCTCATTTCCTTGACCATGTTGGCCAGCCGGCCGACGTTGGCTTCGTCCAGCGGCGCGTCCACCTCGTCCAGCAGGCAGAATGGCGCGGGGTTCAGCTGGAAGATGGCGAACACCAGCGCCACTGCCGTCATCGCCTTCTCGCCGCCGGACAGCAGCGAGATGCTGGACACGCGCTTGCCCGGCGGGCGCGCCATGATGGTCACACCGGTGTCGAGCAGGTCTTCACCGGTCAGCTCCAGGTAGGCGTGGCCGCCACCGAACAGGCGCGGGTACAGCGCCTGCACGCCAGCATTGACGCGGTCGAAGGTGTCCTTGAAACGGCCGCGGGTCTCGCGGTCGATCTTGCGGATGGCATCCTCGAGGGTTTCCAGCGCCGTAGTCAGGTCGGTGTGCTGCGAATCCAGGTAATCCGAGCGCTGCGAAGCCTCGCCGTACTCGTGGATGGCGGCCAGGTTGACCGGCTCCAGCCGGCGCATGCGTGCGTCGATCTGATGCACGGCCTGCTCCCAGTCGCCCAGGCGCGCATCCTCGGGCAGTGCGTTGAGCACGTCCTGCAGCACGAAGCCGGCCTTCTCCACCGCGCCCTGCAGGGTGTCCGCGCTCAGCACCAGCGCCTGCTGGTCCAGCTTGCGCTGCGAAATACGCTCGCGCTGGGCCAGCGCCTGTTCGTCGCGCTGGTGGCGGGTCTGCTCGTAGTTGCGCAGCTCGGCGTCGATGCCGTCCAGCAGCGTCCGCGCCTCGGTCAGCACGCGATCGGCGCGCACGCGCTCTTCCAGCGCGTTCTGGTGTTCGGCCTGCAGCGCTTCGACCGGCGAATCACCTTCGTCCAGCTGTGAATGCAGCTCGCCCAGCCGCGAATCCAGCTGCCCGCGCTGGGTGCCCATGCGCTCCAGCGCCTGGCTCAACGAGGCCAGCTGCGCACGCTGCGATTCCAGGGTCAGGGCCAGCGAATGCGAGCGCTCGCGCACTGCACGGGCAGCATCGCGGGCCAGGTCGCGCGCCTCGGTCAGCTGGCGGCGCTCGCCCTCCAGCCGCTGCCGGGTCGACTCCAGGTCACCCATGCTGCTGACCGCGTTCTCCAACCGCGAGCGCGCTTCGCGCGCCTGCGCGTTGTTGGCTTCAATCGTTTCCTGCAGTTGCTTCAGCTCGCCTTCGATGCGGTCGATGCGCGTGCGTGCAGCCTCTACCTTGCCCTGCTGGCCCTGCAGCTGGCCAGCCAGCTCGGACACCGCGCGATGGGCCTGGTACAGCGCACGCTGCGCGTCTTCGCGCTGCTGTTCAGCCGCCTGCAGCTGCTCGCGGAAACCGGCCAGCTGTTCTTCCAGCTCGGCCTCGCGGTCCTGCAGCTGCTCGATCTGCTCGCGCAGCTCGTTGATCTCGCGTTCGCGCAGCAGAGCGCCCTGCTGGGCTGCACCGGAGCGCGACACGCGCAGCCAGCCCTGGCCCAGGCGCTCGCCGCTCTGGGTGATGATCGAATCGCCTTCCGGAAGGCTGGCCTGCAGGGCCTTCGCCTCGGACAGGTCCTTGGCACCATGCAGGTGCGCCAGCAGGCGACGGATCGCCGCCGGGCCACGCACGCGTGCGGCCAGCGACGTCGGTGCAGCCTTGACCTCGGCATCCGCGCTGGCGACCAGCGCAATGTGGCCGTCGCCGAGTTCGCCGAGGGCGTTGACCAGGCTGCACGGGTCATCGACCAGCACGCCTTCGATCAGCTGGCCGAGCGCACTTTCCACCGCGTTTTCCCAACCGGCATCGACGTCCAGGCGTTCGCCGACACGTGCCGCCGAATCCAGCCCGCGCGCCTTCAGCCACGCGACGGCCGCGCCCTGCTCCTGGCCCAGCGCGGCCTGCTGCAGGGTTTCCAGCGAGGCCAGGCGACCGCGCAGGCCGTTGGCCTGCTTGCGCAGTTCGGCCAGTTCGTTCTGGCCATTGCGCTGCTGTTCCTGCACGGCCGCCACGCCCTGCTTGCGCAGCTCGACGTCTTCGCTCAGTTCATCCAGCGCGGCCTTCTGCGTGTCGTGCTGCAGGTGCAGCTGCTCGAAGGCTTCTTCCAGCGCGTCCACGTCCAGCCCGGCGCGCTCGGCGGCCAAGGCCTCGCGACGCCGGTCGGCGTCGAGGATCTGCTTGTCCAGGTAGTCCACGCGCGTGCGCTCGACATCACCGGCGCGCGACGCCTCCGAACTCTGCGAGGTGTGCTGCTCCCAGCGCTGCTGCCAACTGGCCAGCCGGTCTTCGGCCTCGCGCAGGCTTTCCTGCTTGATCTCGTTCTCTTCCTGCAGCGCTTCCAGCTGCGGGGTGGCGGCCTCCACTGCCTCGCGCAGCACCCTCAGTTTGGCCTCGTCGCCGCTGATGTGCTGGCCCAGTTCGGCCAGGGCCTGCTGGGTTTCATCGCGCGCCTTGTGCAGGCGCTGCGACAGCTCGCGCTGGTGCTGGATCTGCTGTTCCAGGCGCGCCAGCGTGCTGCCGACCTGGTAGACCGCGGCCTGCGCGGTGTTGAGCGCGTCGGCGGCCTCTTCGCGCCGCGCGCGCGAGGTCTCGATGCGGGCCTCGGCATCACGCTGGTCGGCGATCAGCTGCTGCAGCTTGGTCTCTTCCTGCGACAGGCCTTCGCGCAGCTTCGACAGGCGACCGTCGAGACCACGGAATTCCAGCGCCTTCCACTCGGCATCCTTGATCCGGCGCTCTTCCTGCAGGGCCTGGTACTGCTCGGCCTGCCTGGCCTGGCGCTTGAGGTGTTCGAGCTGCTTGCTGATCTCGTCGCGCAGGTCGCCCAGCCGGTCCAGGTTCTCGCGGGTGTGGCGGATGCGGGTCTCGGTCTCCTTGCGGCGCTCCTTGTACTTGGAGATGCCGGCTGCCTCTTCCAGGTACACGCGCAGGTCTTCCGGGCGCGCCTCGATGATCTGGCTGATCATGCCCTGCTCGATGATCGAGTAGCTGCGCGGGCCCAGGCCGGTGCCGAGGAACAGGTCGGTGATGTCGCGACGGCGGCACTTGGTGCCGTTGAGGTAATAGTTGCTGGTGCCGTCGCGGCTGACCGTGCGCTTGACCGAGATTTCGTTGAACGAGGCGTATTCGCCGGAGATCGTGTGGTCGGAGTTGTCGAAGATCAGCTCGACGGTAGCCTGCGAGACCGGCTTGCGGGCATTGGACCCGGAGAAGATCACGTCGGTCAGCGAGTCGCCACGCAGGCGGCTGGCCGAACTCTCGCCCATGACCCAGCGCACGGCATCGATGATGTTCGACTTGCCGCAGCCATTGGGGCCCACCACGCCGGTCATGTTGGTCGGCAGGTGCAGGGTGGTCGGATCGACGAACGACTTGAAGCCGGACAGCTTGATCGTGGAAAGACGCATAGGGGTTCCGGACTGGGGCCGGCAAGCGGCCTGCGTTTACCCTCCAAGTCATTGATCCTGCTGGGATCGATGCCCGTGGAACGGGTGTGACGCCCTGAGTATACCGATGTGGCCGTGTTCTACGAATGGGCGTGGAACATTGTCCAGCCCCACCCCGTCGGCCGGACGTGGCCGCACGCCACGAAACGGAGCCATAAAACAAAACGGGCACCCTTGCGGGCGCCCGTTCTGCGGTGATGCCAGGCCTTGCGGCGTGGGATCAGGCTTCGGCGACGACGACGACCTTGACGGTGGTCTCGACGTCGGCGTGCAGGTGGATCAGCACGTCGTACTCGCCGATGTTGCGGAAGGCGCCTTCGCCCAGGATGACTTCGCTCTTGCTGACCGGCAGGCCGGCAGCGGTGAAGGCATCGGCGATTTCGCGGGCGCCGACCGAGCCGTACAGCTTGCCTTCGGTCGAAGCGTTGGCCGGGATGGTCACGCTCGCGCCGTCCAGCTTGGCCTTGCGGGCGTCAGCGTCGGCGTGGATGGCCTGGGCCTTGGCTTCGTATTCGGCGCGCTTGGCTTCGAACTCGGCCTTGTTGCTCTCGGTGGCCGGAACGGCCTTGCCCTGCGGCACGAGGAAGTTACGGCCGTAGCCCGGCTTCACGTCGACCAGGTCGCCCAGGTTGCCGAGGTTGGTGACTTTCTGCAGGAGGATCAGCTGCATGGTATTGCTCCAGATGAGTTATTCGTTAGCGAGGCGATGCCCCGCAACAAAGGCTGTCCGAATAGCTGGCACAGCGGGGGCGGCACCGGGCCGCCCCGCCGGGCATCAGACGTCGTGGTTGTCGGTGTACGGGATCAGGGCCAGGAAGCGAGCGCGCTTGACGGCGGTCGCCAGCTGGCGCTGGTACTTCGACTTGGTACCGGTGACGCGGCTCGGCACGATCTTGCCGTTCTCGGTCAGGTACTGGCGCAGGGTGTTGAGATCCTTGTAGTCGATCTCCTTCACACCTTCAGCCGTGAACTTGCAGAACTTGCGGCGACGGAAGAACTTGGACATGGGAAGGCTCCTTAGGCGGCGGAAGCGGCGGCGTCGCCGGCTTCGTTGTCAGCGGTGGTGGTGGACTCGCCCTCTTCGTCGTCACGACGACGGCGCTCACCGCGCTCCGGCTTGTCACCCTTCTCGTCCTTGCTCTTCATGATCAGCGACTGCTCGGTGTCAGCCTCGTCACGCTTGATGACCAGGTTGCGCAGCACGGCGTCGTTGAAGCGGAAGCTTTCGGTCAGTTCGTTCAGAACGGCCTGGTCGGCTTCGATGTTCATCAGCACGTAGTGGGCCTTCACCAGGTTCTGGATCGGGTACGCCAGCTGGCGGCGGCCCCAGTCTTCCAGACGGTGGATGGTGCCGTTGCCGTTCTCGACCAGCGACTTGTAGCGCTCGATCATGGCCGGGACCTGCTCGCTCTGGTCCGGGTGGACCATGAACACGATTTCGTAATGACGACTCATGTTTTTTCTACCTTTCGGATGTGGCCTTGCGGCCGGACAGCCCCCCGCCGTTGAGACCGCGGTGGGGCAAGGATTCCCGCCGGGAAGGCAGGAAGCCGCGCATTATGCGGCAAGCGGCGCCACCGGGCAACCGGGCGCAAACCGGGCAACCTGAACGGGAGCGCCGGCCCATGTCCGGCACGTGCTCATTCCAGATCGACGTGAAGACGATGCTGGCCGCATTCCAGGCATTGGAACAGGCAGCCGACCATCATCCCGTCCCGGCTCAGATGCTCCAGCACCCAGTCGGCGTCGCGCGGATTGACCGCCGCCACGTCCGGCCGGACCTGGTCGAGGATCGGCAGCAGATCGTCGCTGCCGGCGTAGCCGAGGAAGGCGCAGGGCCGTTCGCAATGGCTCAACCAGACCGATTGCTGCCAGGAGGAGTAGCCCGGGGTGCGCTCGCAGATCTCCAGCAGCAGCTCACGGGCGATGGTCGGCGGCGGATCAGCCGGATCCGGGGATACCCCCTCGATATCGCTCCAGCCGATGAACTCCCCCTCGTAACTGGCCGCAGCCCTGCCATCGGCGATACACCAGGGGCACAGGTAATCCGGGCGCAGGCGGGTGTAGAACGGTCCGCGATAGCGCAGTGCGCGCGCCTGTCCGCAGCAGTCGCAGATCCCCTCGACCTCTTCGAAGGAGAGGTCGTAGGCATTGGGGTGATAGGTGAAAAGCGGTCGTTCCATCCGTGGGGTCCCTGCCGAGCCCAGCGTGCCGACCAAGGTCGGCGCCCACCAGAGCACGCCTGGTCAGCGCCGGGCCATGCCCGGTGGCCGGCCCTCAGGCCTTGTCGGCGTCGGTGGTGAAGCTCTCGCCGCAGCCACACTCGGCGGTGGCGTTCGGGTTGCTGAACGTGAAGGTCTCGCTCAGGCCGTGCTTGCCGAAGTCGATCACGGTGCCGTCCACCAGGGCCAGGCTCTTGGCGTCGACGTAGATCTTCACGCCCTCCTGCTCGAACACCGTGTCGCCCTCGCGCTCATCGCGGGCCAGGTCGGTCACGTGGCCCCAGCCGGAGCAGCCGGTCTTGGTCACGCCGAAACGCAGGCCCAGCGCGCCGGGGGTCTGGGCGACGAAGCGCTGCACGCGCTCGAAGGCAATGGGGGTCAGGCTGACGGCCATGGGGCTACTCCAGAGGTACGGGGACATTATAAGGAGCCGTTGCCACGAAAAATGCCTCGCAAGCAGAACGCTGCAACCGGTAAACTCCCGTGTTCACAGATCGAGTCGATCAGCAGAGGATTCAAGTCATGACGGTGGTCAGCGTTGAACATGCGCTTGCCGGGAAGATCCCGGAAGGCGGCGAAGTCACGGTACGCGGATGGGTGCGCACGGTGCGCGGTTCAGCGAATCTGGCCTTCGTGAATGTGAGCGACGGCTCCTGCTTCGCCCCGATCCAGGTCGTGGCCGGCGACAGCCTGGCCAACTTCGATGAGATCAAGCGCCTGACCAGCGGCTGCTCGGTCATCGCCACCGGCACGCTGGTGAAGTCGCAGGGCAAGGGCCAGTCGTTCGAGATCCAGGCCAGCACGCTGGACGTGGTCGGCTGGGTCGAAGACCCGCTCACCTACCCGATCCAGCCCAAGCCGATGTCGCCGGAGTTCCTGCGCGAAGTGGCGCACCTGCGTCCGCGCACCAACCTGTTCGGCGCGGTCACCCGCATCCGCAATTGCCTGGCCCAGGCCGTGCACCGCTTCTTCCACGAGAACGGCTTCAACTGGATCAGCACCCCGATCATCACCACCTCCGACGCCGAAGGCGCCGGGCAGATGTTCCGTGTGTCCACCCTGGACATGGTGAACCTGCCGCGTGACGAGAAGGGCGCGATCGATTTCAGCCGCGACTTCTTCGGCAAGGAAACCTTCCTGACCGTGTCCGGCCAGCTGAACGTCGAGGCTTACTGCCTGGCGCTGAGCAAGGTCTACACCTTCGGCCCGACCTTCCGCGCCGAGAACAGCCACACCACCCGCCACCTGGCGGAGTTCTGGATGATCGAGCCGGAAATCGCCTTCGCCGACCTGGCCGAAGACGCGCGCCTGGCCGAGGAGTTCCTGAAGTACCTGTTCCGCGCAGTGCTGAACGAACGCAGCGACGACCTGGCCTTCATTGCCGAGCGCGTGGACAAGAACGCGATCACCAAGCTGGAAGACTTCATCAACGCACCGTTCGAGCGCATCGACTACACCGACGCGGTCAGCCTGCTGCAGAAGTCCGGCAGGAAGTTCGACTTCCCGGTTGAATGGGGCCTGGACCTGCAGACCGAGCACGAGCGCTGGCTGACCGAGGAACACGTCGGCCGCCCGGTGGTGGTGACCAACTATCCGGAGCACATCAAGGCCTTCTACATGCGCCTGAACGACGACGGCAGGACCGTTGCCGCGATGGACGTGCTGGCCCCGGGCATCGGCGAGATCATCGGCGGCAGCCAGCGCGAAGAGCGCCTGGACGTGCTGGACGCGCGCATGGCCCAGTTCGGCCTGGATCGCGAGCACTACAGCTGGTACCGCGATTTCCGCCGCTATGGTTCGGTGCCGCACGCCGGCTTCGGCCTGGGCTTCGAGCGCCTGGTGGTGTACGTCTGCGGGCTGTCCAACATCCGCGATGCGATCCCCTACCCGCGCGCGCCGGGCAGCGCGGACTTCTAAGCCCCACACGACCACGGAGGTACCGCCCCCATGACCCTGTTCTTCGCCCTTTGTTTCGTCGGCGTTGCAGTGGCCGGGTTCAGTGCCTTCGTGATCTTCTGGCCGCTGACCCTGGTGCACGTGCGCGACCGCCATCCGGCGCTCGCCGCGCGCTTCGGCAGCGGCGCCTTCCTCAAGCCCGATGCCCTGGCCTGGCTGCTGCGACGCGACTATCGGCAGCAACCGGACCGCTCGCTGTCCGGGCTGGCGACACCGGCCTGGGTATCGCTGCTGACCCTGCTGGCCGGACTGGGCATGGCCGCCCTGCTCTGGCTGGCCTCGCTCTGGTAATACGCTCATGAATGACATCACCGCCTCGCGCGACAGCTGGTGGCTGGCCAGCCTCGGCAACACCCTCATCTGGGCGCGCCTGCGCGTTCGCCCGGCCGGCACCGCCGAAGTGCTCGACAGCGATGGCAACACGCTGAGCTACGACAGCGAAGACACCGCCCGTTCGCAGTTGTTCGACGCCGAGTTCGTCGAGTACGACGGCCTGGACGAGGAGGACGCACTGGTGCGCGGCTTCAGCCTGCACGAAGTGCAGCCGCCGCAGGCCGACAGCGACGAGGGCCTGCGTGGCCGCATGATCCAGTCACTCGGCGGGCGCGCCTGACCCCTGCATGTTCACCCCGCGCGCCTTCGCCGAGACCGACCTGCTCTGGCTGGACCGCCTGCTGGCGCGCGACCCGTTCGTTACCGTGCTCACCCCCGGCAGCGATGGCCTGCCGGAGCTGACCCGGATGCCGGTGCTGTACCGGCGTGACGGCGACCAGATCGAACTGCGCGGCCACTGGGCCCGCGCCAACCCGCAGTCGCGCCACAGCGGCGCGGCCAAGGTGCTGGTCGATGGACCGCACGGTTACGTCTCGGCCAGCTGGTATCCGGACAAGGAGCCCGCCGCGCGGGTACCCACCTGGAACTACGCTGCTGCCGAGCTGCGTGGCCAGCTGCAGACCTTCGACGATGCCGGTGCGCTGGCGGAGCTGGTCGGCGCGATCAGCGACCGCTTCGAAGCCAGTGTCGGCCAGGCCTGGCAGTTCGATGCCACGCGTGCCGAACATGGCCCGGAGCTGCGCGCCATCATCGGCTTCCGTTTCCAGGTCGAACATGTGCAGATGAAGCTCAAGCTGAGCCAGAACCATCCCGACGCCAACCAGCGTGCGGTGATCGCCGAACTGGAACAGCTGGGCACCCCCTCTTCCACCGAGTTGGCGCAGTGGATGCGCTGGCACCGCGAACAGGCCGCCCGCAGCGACTGAACGCCGCAGATTCCCGCGACGACGCAGCCGGACGGCTGCGGCGCTCCCCCCCCCCACGCCAGGGACCCGAACATGAAAGACATCCACAAGCTGCTGCAGAACAACCGCGACTGGGCCGACCGGATCGAGAAGGAAGACCCCGAGTTCTTCCACCAGCTGGCCAAGCAGCAGCACCCGGAATACCTGTGGATCGGCTGCTCCGATTCGCGCGTGCCGGCCAACCAGATCATCGGCATGGCCCCGGGCGAAGTGTTCGTGCACCGCAACGTCGCCAACGTGGTCGCGCACACCGACCTGAACTGCCTGAGCGTGGTGCAGTACGCGGTGGACCAGCTGAAGGTGAAGCACATCCTGATCGTTGGCCACTACGGCTGCGGCGGTGTGCATGCCTGCCTGCACAACACCCGCGTCGGCCTGGCCGACAACTGGCTGCGCCACGTCGGTGACGTGATGCAGAAGCACACTGGCATCCTCGATGCGATCGAGACCGATGAGCTCAAGCACGCGCGCCTGTGCGAACTGAACGTGATCGAGCAGGTGGCCAACCTGTGCCGCTCGACCATCGTGCAGGATGCGTGGGCCCGCGGCCAGAAGCTGATGGTGCATGGCTGGGTCTACAGCCTGAAGGACGGACGCGTGCGCGAGATGGGCATCGACGTCGGTTCGCAGGAAGAGCTGCAGCCTGCATATGAAAAGGCCCTGTCCTACATCCCGCGCAAGGGCAAGCGCGACTGATCCCTTACGGATGACCATCATGCTCGCTTCGCCGATCAACCTGCACGCCTGGATCGAAGAGAACCGCCACCTGCTGAAGCCGCCGGTGGGCAACAAGATGATCGACAACGGCGATTTCATCGTGATGGTAGTCGGCGGGCCGAATTCGCGCACCGACTATCACTACGACGAAGGCCCCGAGTGGTTCTACCAGCTCGAAGGCGAGATGGTGCTGAAGGTGCAGGAAGACGGCGCGGTGCGCGACATCCCGATCCGCGCCGGCGAGATCTTCCTGCTGCCGGCAAAGGTTCCGCACTCGCCGCGGCGCCCGCCCGGTGGCATCGGCCTGGTGGTCGAGCGCAAGCGCCTGCCGCACGAGATGGACGGCGTGATCTGGCACTGCGAGCGCTGCAACCACAAGCTGCACGAAGAGTTCTTCCCGCTGCAGAACATCGAGACCGACCTGCCCAAGGTGTTTGCGCGCTACCACGCCAGCCTGGAGCTGCGTACCTGCAGCCAGTGCGGGCACGTGGATCCGCTGCCGGCGCCGGCGGTGGGCTGAACGGTCGCCGGGCATGGCCCTTGTAGAGCCGAGCCCATGCTCGGCTGCCGGGCCGCGAAGCCGAGCATGGGCTCGGCTCTACAGTTCAACCGGCGCGCAGGCGTTCAGGGCGTCGGTCCCACCATCCCAGGCGCTACACTGGCGGTCCCGTTGCAGCCTGTTGCCCGACCATGTCCGACCTGCTCAGCCGCACCCACGCCATCGCCCTGGACGCCGCCGATCCGCTGCGCCCGCTGCGCAGTGAATTCCTGATTCCGCGCCATGAGGGCGGCGAGCAGACCTACTTCGTGGGCAACTCGCTGGGCCTGCAGCCCCGCGGCGCGCAGGCAGCGGTGCAGGAAGTGATGAAGCAGTGGGGCGAACTGGCGGTGGAAGGCCACTTCACCGGCCCGACGCAATGGCTGTCCTACCACCGCCTGGTGAGCGCGCAGCTGGCCCGCGTGGTTGGCGCGCTGCCCAGCGAAGTGGTGGCGATGAACACGCTGAGCGTAAACCTGCACCTGATGATGGTCAGCTTCTACCGGCCGACCACGCAGCGCCCGGTGATCCTGATGGAAGCCGGCGCGTTCCCGACCGATCGCCACGCGGTGGAAGCCCAGATCCGCTTCCATGGCTTCGACCCGGCCGAGTGCCTGGTGGAAGTGCAGCCGGACGAAGCCAACGGCACGATTTCACTGAACGCCATCGAGCGCGCCATGACCGAACACGGCCCGCGCCTGGCACTGGTGCTGTGGCCTGGCGTGCAGTACCGCACCGGCCAGGCCTTCGACCTCGATGCGATCACCCGCGCCGCCCGCCTGCAGGGCGCACGCATCGGCTTCGACCTGGCGCACTCGGTCGGCAACCTGCCGCTGCGCCTGCATGACGTGGCCCCCGATTTCGCCGTGTGGTGCCATTACAAGTACCTCAACAGCGGCCCGGGCGCAGTGGCTGGCGCCTTCGTGCACGAGCGCCACCACCGCGATACCACCCTGCCGCGCTTTGCTGGCTGGTGGGGCCATGAGGAAGCCACCCGTTTCCAGATGGCGCCGCAGTTCACCCCGGCCATCGGCGCCGAGGGTTGGCAGCTGAGCAATCCACCGATCCTCGGCCTGGCACCGCTGCGTGCCTCGCTGGACCTGTTCGAACGTGCCGGCATGGAGGCGCTGCGCAGCAAATCGCTGGCGCTCACCGGCATGCTCGAAGCACTGGTGCGCGCGCGCCTGCCGCAGGTGCTGGACATCATCACCCCGGCCGATCCGCAGCGCCGCGGCTGCCAGTTGTCGCTGCGCGTGATCGGTGGCCGCGAGCGTGGCCGCGCACTGTTCGAGCACCTGCGCGGCATCGGTGTGCTCGGCGACTGGCGCGAACCCGACGTGATCCGCATCTCGCCCACCCCGCTCTACAACCGCTACCTGGACGTGCACCACTTCGTCGAGGAAGTGGAAGCCTGGGCCGGCCTTTGAGCCGGTCCCTCCCCTGCTGCTGGACAGTTCGTTGATCGCACATGCTTCCCGCTCGTTGAGCATTATCGGTGCCGGCCTGGCCGGGTCCCTGCTGGCCATCCTGCTGTCGCGGCAAGGCTGGCGCATCACCCTGTACGAACGCCGCGGTGATCCGCGCGTGGCTGATTACGAGAGTGGCCGCTCGATCAACCTGGCATTGGCCGAGCGTGGGCGCAATGCGCTGCGCCAGGCAGGTGTGGAGGACGAAGTGATGGCACGCGCGGTGATGATGCGCGGCCGCATGGTGCACCCCCGCGACGGCGAACCGCAGCTGCAGCGCTATGGCCGTGATGACAGCGAAGTGATCTGGTCGATCCACCGCAGCGATCTGAACACCACGTTGCTGGAACTGGCCGAGCAGGCCGGCGCCACCGTGCACTTCCATCGGCGCCTGCACACCGTTGATTTCGACGCCGGTTACGCGCGTTTCATCGATGACCGCGACGACAGCCCGCACGACATCCGCTTCGACACCCTGATCGGTGCCGACGGCGCCGGTTCGGCCCTGCGCGCGGCGATGAACCGCCGTGCCCCGCTGGGCGAGGACATCGCCTTCCTCGACCACTCCTACAAGGAGCTGGAGATCCCTCCGGCCGCCGACGGCAGCTTCCGCATCGAGCGCAATGCGCTGCACATCTGGCCACGTGGCCATTACATGTGCATCGCCCTGCCCAACCACGAAGGCACCTTCACCGTCACCCTGTTCCTTCCCAACCAGGGCGATCCCAGCTTCGCCACGGTCAACACCGGCGCGCAGGCCGAGGCGCTGTTCGCGCGGGAGTTCGCCGACACCCTGCCGCTGATCCCGAACCTGCGCGCGGACTGGGAACAGCACCCGCCGGGGCTGCTCGGCACGCTCACCCTGGAGCGCTGGCACCAGCACGGTCGCGCCGTACTGATCGGTGATGCCGCGCATGCGATGGTGCCGTTCCACGGCCAGGGCATGAACTGCGCGTTCGAGGACTGCGTTGCGCTGGCCCGGCACCTGATGGAAGCGGATGATCTGGAAGGCGCGTTCGCCGCGTTCGAAGCCGAGCGCAAGCCGAATGCACGTGCCATCCAGCAGATGGCGCTGGAGAACTACCTGGAGATGCGCGACCGTGTCGCCGATCCTGCGTTCCTGCTGCAGCGCGAACTGGAGCAGGAACTGCAGCGGCGCTGGCCGACCCGCTTCGTGCCGCACTACACGATGGTCACCTTCCTGCACACACCGTACGCCGAGGCGCTGCGCCGCACCGAACTGCAACGCGACATGCTGGTGGCCGCCACCACCGGTCACGATTCACTGGACAACATCGACTGGGCCGCGCTGGAAGCGCAGATCCACGCGCAGCTGCCGGTCCTGGAGGGCGCGCACTGATGGCCGACAGCTTCCTGTTCTACGACCTGGAAACCTTCGGCCAGGACCCGCGGCGCACGCGCATCTCGCAGTACGCCGCGATCCGTACCGATGCCGACCTCAACGAGATCGATACGCCGGTCAGCTTCTTCGTGCGCCCGGCCGATGACCTGCTGCCCTCGCCGATGGCCACCCTGGTTACCGGCATCACCCCGCAGCAGGCCCTGGCCGAGGGCATCAGCGAGGCCGAGGCCTTCGACCGCATCAACGAACAGCTGTCGCGCCCCGGCACCTGCGCGCTGGGCTATAACACGCTGCGCTTTGACGATGAATTCGTCCGCTACGGGCTGTTCCGCAATTTCCACGACCCGTACGAGCGCGAGTGGCGCAACGGCAATTCGCGCTGGGACCTGCTGGACATGCTGCGCCTGATGCGCGCGATGCGTCCGGACGGCATCAAGTGGCCGCTGCGCGAGGACGGCGCCACCTCGTTCAAGCTCGAGCACCTGGCCGAGGCCAACAACGTGCGCGAGGGCGATGCGCACGAAGCGCTGTCCGACGTACGTGCCACCATCGGCATGGCACGCCTGTTCAAGCAGTCGCAGCCGCGCCTGTGGGAGTACGCGCTGAAGCTGCGTGACAAGCGCTTCGTCGGCGGCCTGCTGGACGTGGCCGCGATGAAGCCGGTACTGCACATTTCCATGCGCTACCCGGCCAGTCGCCTGTGCGCGGCGCCAGTACTGCCGCTGGCCGTGCACCCCACCATCAACAACCGGGTGATCGTGTTCGACCTGGAAGGCGAGATCGACGACCTGCTGGAACTGCCGGCCGAGGTGATCGCACAGCGCCTTTACCTGCGCGCCAGCGAGCTGCCCGAAGGCGTGGCGCGGGTGCCGCTGAAGGAAGTGCATCTGAACAAGGTGCCAGCGCTGATCGCCTGGAACCACCTGCGCGCCGATGACCACGCGCGCCTCGGCCTGGACGTGGCCGCGATCGAGGCCAAGGTGGAACGGCTGCGCGCGTTCGCCCCGCAGCTGGCCGAGAAGGCGCGCCAGGTCTACAACCAGCCCCGCGTCGCCACCGTGGCCGACGTCGATGCCTCGCTGTACGACGGTTTCCTCGGCAACGGCGACAAACCGCTGCTTGCGCTGGCACGCACCACCGCGCCCGAGCAGCTGGCCGCGCTGGAAGGCCGTTTCCGCGACCCGCGCCTGCCGGAGCTGCTGTTCCGCTACCGCGCGCGCAACCACCCCGACAGCCTCGCGCCGGCGGAACGCCAGCGCTGGCAGGATTACCGCCGCCAGCGCCTGCTCGGCGACGGCGGGCTGGGCGAACTCAACCTGCCCCAGTACCGGCAGCAGCTCGATGCACTGGCCGCCGAAGCGCCCGACGATGCGCGGCGCCAGGCCCTGCTGCAATCGCTGCGCGACTGGGGCCAGCACCTGCAGGAGACACTGTGAGCACCTACTTCTCGGACGCCAGTTTCAGGTTCCTGCGCAGCCTGGCGCGGCACAACGACAAGGCCTGGTTCAACGACCACCGCCAGCAGTATGAAGACCACGTACGGCAGCCGTTCCTGCGCCTGCTGGGCGACCTGCAACCGGCCCTGGCCGAGGTCAGCGAACACTTCCGTGCCGATACGCGCGGCGTCGGCGGCTCGCTGTTCCGCATCCACCGCGACGCGCGCTTCTCCAACGACAAGTCACCGTACAAGACCTGGCAGGGCGCACGCCTGTTCCATGAGCGCCGCCGTGAAGTAGCCGCGCCTTCGTTCTACGTGCACCTGCAGCCGGGCGAGAGCTTCGTCGGTGCCGGCCTGTGGCATCCGGAACCGGAAACCCAGCGCCGCGTGCGCCACTTCATCCTCGACAACCCGGGCAGCTGGAAGGCCGCCGCGCACGCACCGGGCCTGCGCAAGCGCTTCGATTTCGAGGAGAGCGAAAAGCTGGTGCGTCCGCCGCGTGGCTTCCCCGCCGACTTCGAGTTCATCGACGACCTCAAGCACCGCAACTGGGTGATGTGGCGCTCGCTGGACGACGCCACCATGACCGGTCCGCGCCTGCTGTCCACGCTGGGCAAGGATCTGGCCGCGCTCGGCCCGTTCGTCGACTACCTGTGCGCGGCGCTGGACCTGGAATTCTGATGCCATTGGCACAGCAACGCCGCACGCTGGGCCGCACCGGCCTGGCGGTTTCGCCGGTGGGCCTGGGCTGTTCCGGCTTCTGGGGGCATCGCCGATTCCCGGAACAATCGGCCGCGAACGTGGTCGAGCATGCACTGGCACAGGGCGTGAACCTGTTGGACACCGGCCACAACTACTCCGGTTTCCACGCCGAGCCGCGGCTGGGCCGCATCCTGCGCACGTTGCTGAAACAATACCCGCGCGACGCGCTGGTGATTTCCAGCAAGGGCGGCACGCTGACCGGCCAGGCCGGCGTCAGCGGCGCCGAGCAACGCAATTTCTCGCCGGCAGCCATCACCGCCAGCTGCGAGGCTTCGCTGCGCAATCTCGGCCTGGATCACCTGGATATCTACCAGTTGCATGGCGCCAGCGAGCACGACATCAACGATGACCTGCTGGCCGCGCTGCAGCGCCTGCGCGAACGCGGGTTGATCCGGCACACCGGCATCAACACCCACTCGGCCTCGACCCTGCGCTGGATGATCGCCCATCCCGACGCCTTCGATGTGGTGCTGCTGGACTACAACGCCCTGCAGCAGGACCGCGAACCGCTGATCGACCAGTTGCAGGCGGTGGGCATCGGCGTGCTGGCCGGGACCGTGCTGGCGCAGGGCCACCTGCTGCCCGCGCGCCCGCGCCTGCCACGGCTGGCCGATGGCTGGTACCTGGCGCGCGCCTGGCTGAAGCCCAGCAGCCGGCAGCTGATGCGCAGTGCCCGCCAGATGCGCCGGGCAGTGGCCGCGATCCGCAGCCAACGCCCGGCCCAGACCGCCTTCGCCTATGCGCTGGGCCATCCCGGCGTGGCCAGCGGCATCCTTGGCACCACCCGTACCCGCAGCCTCGACGAGGTGCTGGCGACGCGGCTGGAAGCGCTGACCCCGGCCGAACGGCAACAGCTGGTCGATGCCTTCGGTGACGGCCGTGGCTCGCCCAGTCATTGAGTCTTCACCCGGCACTGCCGCCATTGCGGCAGTCTGGTCGGCATGAAGAAACTCACCGCACTCATTGTGCTGCTGGTCCTGGCCGTCGCCGCCTGGTGGTTCGGCGGCCCCTACATGACCGTCAATGGCCTGTCCAAGGCCATCGAGCAGCGCGACACCGCCCGACTGGAGCGTTACGTCGACTTCCCGCGCGTGCGCAGCAGCCTGCGTGCGCAGCTCAACGACTACCTGGTGCGCCAGGCCGGCCCCGACGTGGCATCCAGCCCGTTCGGCGCCCTGCTCTATGGGCTGGGCGACCAGCTTGGCGGTGCCGCAGTGGAGACCATGGTGACCCCGACCGGGATCGGCGCGATGCTGCAGGGCCACGTGCTGTGGAAGCGTGGCCGCAATGAACTGCAGGGCGGCGATGCCTTCGGTGCGACCGAACCGGCGCGGCCGCTGAAGCATGCCGAGCATCATTTCGAGGCACTGGACCGATTCGTGATCGACGTCGATCGCGGCCCCGGCCAGCCACCGTTGAAGGTGGTGCTGGAGCCGCAGGGCCTGCGCTGGAAGGTGGTGGACCTGCAGCTGGGAATGTCGGGCAGCCCTTGATCGGACCCGTGGCCTGACGGCAGTGCCAACCAAGGTTGGCAACTACCGGGGCATGTGGCTCTGGTAGATGCCCACCTTGGTGGGCATGTGGCTGTGGTAGATGCCCACCTTGGTGGGCATGTGGCTGTGGTAGATGCCCACCTTGGTGGGCATGGGTCCTAGGCAGTGCAAACCAACGGTTGGCACCTACCGGTCGAGTCCGCCCTACCCCTCGTTGGCGACGCCGTGCGGCACGTGGCCGGCGGCCACATGCTCGCGGGCGCTGTCGATGTTGTGCTGCGAATCGTCGAAGAAGATGTCGGCACCGAAGGCCTGCAGGAACGGGCCCTTGTGACGGCCGCCCAGGAACAGTGCCTCGTCCAGGCGCACGCCCCACTCGCGCAGGGTGCGGATCACCCGCTCATGCGCCGGTGCCGAACGCGCGGTCACGAGCGCGGTACGGATCGGCGCGCTCTCGCCGGCCGGGAACACTTCCTGCAGCGTATGCAGGGCCGACAGGAAGCCACGGAAGGGACCGCCGCTGAGCGGCTCGCGGGCGCGCTCGCGCTCGTGGCGGCCAAACGCTTCCACGCCCTGCTCGCGCGAGATGCGCTCGCTCTCGTCACCGAAGATCACCGCGTCACCATCGAAGGCGATGCGCAGCTGGCCGGCCGGGCGACCAGTATCGATCTGGTCGGCGGCTGCCGCAGCGGTCTCGCCCGGCGGCTTGGGCAGGATGGTTGCCGCCGCGATGCCATGACGCAGCGCGCTGCGCACCGATTCGGGGTTGGCCGACAGGAACAGGTCGGTACCGAACGGCTTCACGTACGGCCAGGTCGGCTCGCCGGCGGTGAAGGTCGCGCGGATGATGCCCAGCCCATAGTGCTGGATCGAATTGAAGATGCGCAGGCCGGTATCGGCCGAGTTGCGCGACAGCAGGATCACCTCGACCCGCGGGTTCTCCGGGCTGGCGCCCTGGTTCAGCGCCAGCAGCTTGCGCACCACCGGGAAGGCCACGCCGGGGCCGAGGATATCGTCCTCGTGCTGGCGCTGGAATTCGGCGTAGGCCGCCACGCCATCACTTTCGAACAGCGCATGGCTTTCCTCGAGGTCGAACAGCGCGCGCGAGGTCACCGCGACGGTCAGCAAACGGGGGGAGTTGTCGCCCATCGGTGGGGGTCCTTCAAGCGGTCGGCGGGGCCGGCCGCCCATTGTCCTCAAAAAACGAACTGTTCGCTCAGGATCCTGTCTTCCAGGTTGTGCTCCGGGTCGAACAGCAGGGTCACGCGGCGGTCCTTCGACTCGCGGATGGTCACCTCGACCACGTCGCGGGTCTCGTGCGAATCCGCCGTGACGCTGACCGGGCGCTTGTACGGGTCGAGCACGCGGAAGCGCACCTCGGTATCGGCCTTGAGGATCGCCCCGCGCCAGCGACGCGGCCGGTACGGGGCCAACGGCGTCAGCGCGATGGTGTGCGAGCCCAGCGGCAATACCGGACCATGCGCGGAATAGTTGTAGGCGGTGCTGCCCGCCGGGGTGGCCACCAGCACGCCGTCACCGATCAGCTCGGCCACGCGTTCCTGGCCGTTGAGGTCGATGCCGATATGTGCGGCCTGCCGGGTCTGGCGCAGCAGCGAGACATCGTTGTAGGCCAGCGAACCGGTACTGGTGCCCGACTCGGTCAGCGCCACCATTTCCAGCGGGCGCAGGTTGGCCGGTTCGGCACGCGCAATGCGGGCCTGCACGTCGTCGTCGCCACGGTACTGGTTCATCAGGAAGCCGACGGTGCCCAGCTTCATGCCGAACACCGGCTTGCCCAGGTGCCCATGCCGGTGCAGGGTCTGCAGCATGAAGCCGTCGCCTCCCAGCGGACACAGCACGTCGGCCTGCTCCGGCGCGTGATCGCCATAACGCGAGACCATCGCGGCGCGGGCCATCTGTGCAGGTTCGGTGGCGCTGGCCAGGAAAGCGATGCGGGGGGTGTCGCTCATCGGTGGATCCGGGTGGGTGTGCCAGCAAGAGCATACCCGGTAGTGCCGGCCGCTGGCCGGCAGCTGCACCCGATTGTGGTCCATGCGGTTGCCGGCCAGCGGCCGGCACTACCCGGCAATGCAGAACGGCCCCGCTTTCGCGGGGCCGTTCCTCCAACTGCTGCAGATCAGGCGCCCCCCTGAGTCAGGGGGGCGCGCCAACGGCGCGGGGGTCTGGGAGCATGGTTGGCATGGGGCCCACGGTTTGCAGAGCAAACCGTGGGGCCTCAGCGCGAATGCGCTTACGCACCATGCGCGGCCAGCTGACCCAGGCGCTGCACCGCGACCGAAACGGTCGGGTAGTCCAGGGTCTTCTGCTCGGCCAGTTCGGCCAGCATTGCCAGGGTGAAGCGCAGGCTGCTGTCGTCGCGCCCCATCCAGGCCGCCACCTTTGCTTCGGCACTGCTGCCCTTGGTACCCAGCACCTGGCCCGCCAGGTTGCGGTGGTTGGCGGCCAGCTCGTCACGCAGCACGCCACGTGCCACCGCGTGCCAACGGCCATTGACCTCCAGCGCATCGACCTGCTCGAACAGCCACGGCAGCTGCAGGGCATCGCCCAGGCGGAAGTGGACCTTGGACACGTCCACCGGCTTCAGCTTGCGGGTACGGGCCAGTTCGATGATGTCGAACGCCGGCTCCAGGAAGTGCAGTTCGGCCAGCTGCTGCGCCAGCGCGGACGGCAGGCCCTTTTCCTTCCACTCGGCCACCAGGGCTTCGTAGGTCGGACGCTGCGAATCCGGCAGCACACCCGAGGCAACGCGGATGTCGTTGAACGGGCCCTGGTAGCGGTTGACCGCTTCGGTGATGCCGGGCATCGCGCCGGGGCGCGACAGCAGCCAGCGCACGAACGAGCGCTGCAGCTTCCAGATCACTTCCAGGGCGTCGATCTGCACCGACTCCGGCACCTTGCCGTCGAGGGCATCGATCTGCGCCCACAGCGCGCGTGCATCCAGCGTTTCACGGCTGATGGTGTAGGCCTTGGCAACCTCGGCGATGGAACGGCCGGTGTCTTCCTGCATGCGCATCAGGAAGGTGGCGCCCATGCGGTTGATGGTCTGGTTGGTCACGGCCGTGGCGATGATTTCGCGCTTCAGGCGGTGACGCTCCATTGCGTCGGCATACTTCTTCTGCAGCGGGGTCGGGAAGTAGCGCTGCAGTTCCTTGGACAGGTACGGATCTTCCGGGATGTCCGAATCCAGCAGCTGGGCGAACGCCACCAGCTTGGAGTAGGACAGCAGCACCGACAGCTCCGGACGGGTCAGGCCCTGGCCGCGCGCCTTGCGCTGCGAGAGCTCGGCATCGGACGGCAGGAACTCGATCTGGCGATCAAGCAGGCCCTGCTGTTCCAGGGTACGGATGAAGTGCTGCTTGGAGCCCAGGCGCTTGACCGCCATCCGCTCCATCAGGCTCAGCGCCTGGTTCTGGCGGTAGTTGTCGTTGAGCACCAGCTCGGCGACTTCATCGGTCATCGAGGCCAGCAGCTTGTTGCGCTGCTCGACGGTCAGCTTCTTGGCCCGCACCACATCGTTGAGCAGGATCTTGATGTTGACTTCATGGTCGGAGGTGTCGACACCGGCCGAGTTGTCGATGAAGTCGGTGTTGAGCAGCACGCCGGCCTGCGCGGCTTCGATGCGGCCCAGCTGGGTCATGCCCAGGTTGCCGCCCTCGCCCACCACCTTGCAGCGCAGCTCGCCACCGTTCACGCGCAGCGCGTTGTTGGCACGGTCGCCGACATCGCTGTGCTGCTCGCTGGCGGCCTTGACGTAGGTACCGATGCCGCCGTTCCACAGCAGGTCGACCGGTGCCTTCAGGATCGCGCTCATCAGCTCGTTCGGCGACAGCGCCTTGACGTTCTCGTCCAGGCCCAGCGCTTCACGCACCTGCGGGGTGATCTCGATCGACTTCAGGCTGCGCGGGTACACGCCGCCGCCCTTGCTGATCAGCTTGGCATCGTAGTCCGCCCAGCTCGAACGCGGCACGGTGAACAGGCGCTCACGTTCGACGAACGTGGTGGCCGCATCCGGGTTCGGGTCCAGGAAGATGTGGCGGTGATCGAACGCAGCCACCAGGCGGATGTGGCGCGACAGCAGCATGCCGTTGCCGAACACGTCGCCGGACATGTCGCCGACGCCGACCGCGGTGAAGTCCTGGCTCTGGCTGTCACGGCCCAGCGCACGGAAGTGGCGCTTGACCGACTCCCACGCACCGCGTGCGGTGATGCCCATGCCCTTGTGGTCGTAACCGACCGAACCACCGGAGGCGAACGCATCGCCCATCCAGAAGCCGTGCGCGATGGCCAGGCCGTTGGCGATGTCGGAGAAGGTCGCAGTGCCCTTGTCGGCGGCCACCACCAGGTACGGATCGTCCATGTCGTGGCGCACGACATCCACCGGCGGCACGATCTTGTTGTTGACGATGTTGTCGGTGATGTCCAGCAGGCCCTGGATGAACAGCTTGTAGCAGGCCACGCCGTTGGCGAAGATCGCATCACGGTCGCCGTTCACCGGCGGGGTCTTGGCGAAGAAGCCGCCCTTCGCGCCGACCGGCACGATGACGGTGTTCTTGACCATCTGTGCCTTGACCAGGCCCAGCACTTCGGTACGGAAGTCTTCGCGACGGTCCGACCAGCGCAGGCCACCACGGGCGACCGCGCCGAAGCGCAGGTGGGTACCTTCCACGCGCGGGCCGTAGACGAAGATCTCGCGGTACGGGCGCGGCTTCGGCAGGTCCGGCACCAGCGCCGAATCGAACTTGAAGCTGATGACATGGCCGTGCTGGCCGTTGGCATCGGTCTGGTAGTAGCTGGTACGCAGGGTCGCGTCGATCACGCCCATGAACGAGCGCAGGATGCGGTCCTCGTCCAGGCTGGACACGCGGTCCATCAGCTTCAGCAGCGCATCGCGCGCGGCCTGCATCTGCGCGTCGCGGTCACCCTTGCGGGCGTCGACCACGGTCTTGAGCACCTTCAGGGTGGCATCGTCACCGGCAGCCAGCACGTCGAAGTGGGCCTTCAGCTGGGCCTGGCCGGCGGCGATGTCGTCCTTGCTCTCGTGGCCGGTGGCCGGATCGAAGCGGGCTTCGAACAGCTCGACCAGCAGGCGGGCCAGCAGCGGGTAGCGCGCGAAGGTGCCTTCCACGTAGGCCTGGGAGAACGGCACGCCGGTCTGCAGCAGGTACTTGCAGTAGCCGCGCAGCATGGCGACCTGGCGCCAGTGCAGGCCGGCAGCCAGCACCAAGCGGTTGAAGCCGTCGTTCTCGGCATCGCCGTGCCAGACGCGGGCGAAGGTCTCGCCGAAGGCTTCATCGACACTGGCGGCATCGATCGCGCCGGCGGTCGACTCGACCTCGAAGTCCTGCACGTACACCGGGGCGTTGTCGACCGACAGGCGGTACGGACGCTCGGCGATCACGCGCAGGCCCATGTTTTCCATCATCGGCAGCGCGTCCGACAGCGGAATGTCGTCCAGCTGGCGATACAGCTTCAGGCGCAGGCCATCACCGCTTTCGCGCGGCACGGCCTGCAGGCTCAGGCGCAGGTCGTCCGGGCCGGTCAGGGCGTCGAGCTGGCTGACATCGTTGGCGGCAACCGCGGTGCTGTTGTCTTCGATGTAGCCGGCCGGCAGCGCCTTGCCGATACGAGCGGCGATGCGCAGGCCTTCGGTCTCGCCGTGGCGGGCCACCAGCGCTTCGCGCAGGTCGTCCTGCCAGTTGCGCAGCACCTGGGCCAGCTTCTGCTCCAGTTCGGCGGTATCGACGTCGAGCATCTCACCCGGCTTCGGGCGCACGATCAGGTGCACCTGGGCCAGCGGCGATTCGCCCAGCACCACCGAGCTGTCGACGTACTCGCCGTGCAGCGCGTCCTTCAGCATCGCTTCGATGCGCAGGCGCACGTCGGTGTTGAAGCGCTCACGCGGCAGGTAGACCAGCGCGGAGATGAAACGGCTGTACTTGTCGCGGCGCAGGAACAGGCGGCTGCGCACGCGCTCCTGCAGGCCCAGCACGCCCATCGCGGTGCGGAACAGTTCGTCCTCGCTGGACTGGAACAGTTCTTCGCGCGGCAGGGTTTCCAGGATGTGGCGCAGGGCCTTGCCACTGTGGCTGGCCGGGGCCAGGCCCGACTGCTTCATCACGTGCTCGTGGCGCTGGCGCACCAGCGGGATTTCCCACGGGCGGCGGTTGTAGGCGCTGGAGGTGAACAGGCCGAGGAAGCGCTGCTCGCCGATGATCTTGCCCTTGGCGTCGAATTCCAGCACGCCGATGTAATCCATGTAGCCAGCGCGATGCACGCGCGAACGGGCATTGGTCTTGGTCAGGATCAGCGCATCCTTCAGACCGGACGTGGTGTTCAGGCCCTGCGCGGCCAGGGTCTTGACCGGACGGGCGGCGGACTTGTCCTTGCCGCGCATCAGGCCCAGGCCGGTGTCGTTCAGCGGCGCCAGCACCTCTTCCTTGCCCTGCTTCTCGACGCGGTATTCGCGGTAGCCGAAGAAGGTGAAGTGGTTGTCGGCGGCCCAGCGCAGGAACTCCTGTGCTTCCTTGCGCGATGCGTCGTCGACCGGCAGCTGGCGGCTGCCGAGGTCGTCGGCCAGCGCCAGCGCCTTGTCCTTCATCGGCTGCCAGTCGCGCACGATCGCACGCACTTCGTCCAGCGCCTTGTTGATGGCCTGTTCGATGGCAGCCATGGCGTCGGCCGGCTGGCGGTCGATCTCCAGCAGCATCACCGACTCGGCATCGCCCTCGCCGACCTTGACCAGCTTGCCGGCCTTGTCGCGGGTGAAGCGCAGCACCGGGTGGCCCAGCACGTGGACACCGACGCCCTGCTCGGCCAGCGACATGGTGACGGTATCTACCAGGAACGGCATGTCGTCGTTGACGATCTGCAGCACGGTGTGCGGCGATTCCCAACCGTTGGCCTTCGCAGTCGGATTGAACACGCGGACGTTGGCCTTGCCGGCCTTGCGGGCACGGGCGAATTCCAGCGTCTCAGCCGCGAGCGCGGCCCACTCTTCAGCGCTGTGGTGCGGGAACTCGTCCGATTCCATGCGCTTGTAGAAGTCAGTGGCGAAGGCCACCGCTTCGGCCTGTGCGGCCGCGGGGTAGCGCTTGCGCAAGGCCGTGTACACCGGCTCCAGGGAGAAACCAGCGGTCACTGCGACCTCCGACTCTGCTGGTTTCGTCTTGTTTTTCACGGTCTTGGCTGCGGTTTTTTGCGGTTTCATGGCAGAGCGATGCGCTTGCTCAGTTGGGAAAATGAAATTGTAGCCCTACCGCACGAAAAGGCCTTGCTGCAGGACGGAATAAGCAGATTCGGGTTTGCTGCGGTTTAGACGCCTATTCAGTTCGCTCCGGTATGGAGCTGGCGCCTGCTTCAGCAGTGCCGACAGGATCGGCAAAGCGTGTTACCGAAAGACACACGCGGCGACGCCGATTCGATTCCACAATCCTGAACTGGACGGTATAGTCCACCGCGTGAACCCGGCCTACCTCCCCGTTGCCCTCGACGCGCGCGATGAGCGCGTGTTCGATGCCGTGCGCAGACTGCTGGCCGAGCAGGGCATGCAGATGAGCATGGACGCAGTGGCCCAGCATGCCGGCTGCTCCAAGCAGACCCTGTACTCGCGCTACGGCAGCAAGCAGGAACTGCTGCGCCGGGTGATGCAGCGCCACGTCGGCCACGCCACCGGGGCCATGCTGCGTGCACTCCGCAGTGACGACCTGCGTGCCAGCCTTCTCCAGTTCGCCACCGACTTCCTGGAGCATTTCAACCAACCGCACGTAGGACAGGCCTGCCGGCTGATTGCAGCCGAGGCAGCCCAGTTTCCCGAAGAGGCGCGTACGCTGTACCGGCACGGTGCCGGCGCGCTGACGCTTCATCTTGCTGAATGGATTGAAACCGTTTGCATGCAAGGCCAGCTCCGGCATGACGACCCGCACTTCATGGCCGAACTGCTGCTGAGCATGATCGCCGGTCAGGATTTCGACAAACAGCGCTTCCATACCCCCCATCGTGATGACGCGCTCCTGCGTCGGCGCTGGGCAGAGTTCTCCGTCGACAGCTTCCTGCGCGCGTTCGCGCCACAGCCGTCGCCGGCCCCGTCTACAAACCAACCCCGGAGTTCCTCCTGATGACCGCCCCACTCCGCACCCTTGCCTTGACGTGCGCCGTTGCTGTCGCGCTGGCTGCCTGCAAGAAGCCGGAACAGCAGACGCCCCCGCCGCCGGAGGTGGGCGTGATCGACGCCAAGCCGCAGACCCTGCCGCTGCAGCGCGAGCTGGTCGGCCGCCTGTCGCCGTTCCGCAGCGCCGACGTCCGCGCACGCGTACCCGGCGTGCTGCTCAAGCGCGTTTACCAGGAAGGCTCGCAGGTCAAGCAGGGCCAGACCCTGTTCCTGATCGACCCGGCGCCGTTGCGTGCCTCGCTCAACGCCTCCGAGGCCCAGCTGGCTTCGGCCCGCGCCACCTACGCCAATGCCAAGGTCGCCGCCGATCGCGCGCGCTCGCTGGCGCCGCAGCAGTTCGTCTCCAAGTCCGACCTGGACAACGCCGAATCGGCCGAGCGCACCGCCCTGGCCGCCGTCAAGCAGGCCGAAGCGGCAGTGACCTCTTCGCGGATCAACCTGGGCTACGCCGAAGTGACCGCGCCGATCAGTGGCGTGGCCAACAAGCAGCAGGTCACCGAGGGCGCGCTGGTCGGCCAGGGCGATGTGACCCTGCTGACCACCGTTGACCAGCTCGACCCGCTGTATGTGAACTTCTCGCTGAGCGTGGATGAGCTGACCCAGCTTCGCGCGCAGCAGGCCAAGGGCTCGCTGGCGCTGTCCGGCGACGGCAAGGCCACGGTCAACGTCAAGCTGGCCGACGGCAGCACCTATGGTGAGCCGGGCACGCTGGACTTCTCCTCGACCACGGTCGACCCGGCCACCGGTGCGGTGTCGCTGCGTGCGCTGCTGCCGAACCCCCAGCAGATCCTGCTGCCGGGCGCCTTCGTCAGCTTCCAGGCCAACCTGGGCGAGCGCAACAATGCCTACCTGGTGCCGCAGCAGGCGCTGCTGCGTGACACCACCGGCGGCTACGTGATGGTGGTCGGTGCCGACGGCAAGGTGGTGCGCAAGAACGTGAAGACCGATGGCGCGCAGAACGGCAACTGGCTGGTCAGCGACGGCCTGGCCGCCGGTGACAAGGTGATCGTGGCCGGCGTGCAGAAGGTCAAGGAAGGTGCACCGGCGGTGGCCAAGCCGTGGACCCCGGGGCAGGACGCCAACGGCAAGCCTGCCGCAGGCGGCGCCGCTCCGGCGGGCGCAGCACCGGCGGCAGGCAAGGCACCGGCCGACGCGGCCAAGCCGGAACAGGCCGATGCGGCCAAGCCGGCCACCACCGATTCGAACAAGCAGTAACGGGAACCTTCCGTCATGCCTAAATTTTTCATCGAACATCCAGTCTTCGCCTGGGTGGTTGCGATCCTGATCTCGCTCAGCGGCGTGATCGCGATCCTCAACCTGGGCGTGGAGTCCTATCCCAACATCGCCCCGCCGCAGGTCACCGTCTCGGCGACCTACCCGGGCGCCAGCGCGGACACCACCGAGAAATCGGTCACCCAGGTGATCGAGCAGCAGCTGACCGGTATCGATCACCTGCTGTACTTCAGCTCCTCGTCGGCCTCCAACGGCCGCGCGCAGATCACCCTGACCTTCGAGACCGGCACCGATCCGGACATCGCCCAGGTGCAGGTGCAGAACAAGGTTTCGCTGGCCACGCCACGACTGCCTTCGGAAGTGACCCAGCAGGGCGTGGTGGTGGCCAAGGCCAATGCCGGCTTCCTGATGGTGGTGGCGCTGCAGTCCGATACCCCGACCATCAACCGTGACGCCCTGAACGACATCGTCGGCTCGCGCGTGCTCGACCAGGTCTCGCGTATCCCCGGCGTCGGCAGCACCCAGCAGTTCGGTTCCGAGTACGCCATGAACATCTGGCTGAACCCGGAGAAGATGCAGGGCTATGGCCTGTCGGCCAGCCAGGTACTGGCCGCGGTACGTGCGCAGAACGTGCAGTTCGCCGCCGGTGCGCTGGGTTCGGACCCGTCGCCGGAAGGCCAGCACTTCACCGCCACGGTCTCGGCCGAAGGCCGCTTCAGCTCGCCGCAGGAATTCGAGAACATCATCCTGCGCGCCAACGCCGATGGCTCGCGCGTGCTGCTCAAGGACATCGCCCGCGTCGCCTTCGGTGCCAACAACTACGGCTTCGACACCCAGTACAACGGCAAGCCGACCGGCGCCTTCGCCATCCAGCTGCTGCCGGGCGCCAACGCCCTGAACGTGGCCGAAGCGGTGCGCGCCAAGATGGACGAGCTGCAGCCCAGTTTCCCGTCCGGGGTGACCTGGTTCTCGCCGTACGACAGCACCACCTTCGTCAAGATCTCGATCCAGGAAGTGGTCAAGACCCTGTTTGAAGCGGTCCTGCTGGTGTTCCTGGTGATGCTGATCTTCCTGCAGAACTTCCGCGCCACACTGATCCCGACCCTGGTCATCCCCGTCGCCCTGCTCGGTACCTTCCTGGGCATGTGGATGATCGGCTTCACGATCAACCAGCTGACCCTGTTCGCGATGGTGCTGGCGATCGGCATCGTGGTCGACGATGCGATCGTGGTGATCGAGAACGTCGAACGCATCATGAGCGAGGAAGGCCTGGCGCCGAAGCCGGCCACGCAGAAGGCGATGACCCAGATCACCGGCGCGGTGGTGGCGATCACCGTCGTGCTGGCGGCGGTGTTCATCCCGTCCGCCCTGCAGGGCGGCGCCGCCGGTGAGATCTACAAGCAGTTCGCCCTGACCATCGCCATCTCGATGGCGTTCTCGGCGTTCCTGGCACTGGGCTTCACCCCGGCGCTGTGCGCGACCTTCCTCAAGCCGACGCACAACGACAACCCGAACATCGTCTACCGCACCTTCAACAAGTACTACGACAAGATCAGCCACACCTACGTGGGCCACATCACCTCGGCGGTGCGCCATGCGCCGCGCTGGATGATCCTGTTCGTGGTGCTGACCGCGCTGTGCGGCTTCCTGTTCACCCGCATGCCGGGCAGCTTCCTGCCGGAAGAAGACCAGGGCTATGCGCTGGCGATCGTGCAGCTGCCGCCGGGCTCGACCAAGGGCCAGACCAACGAAGTGTTCGCGCAGATGCGTGGCATCCTGGAAAAGCAGGATGGCTATGAAGGCATGCTGCAGGTGGCCGGCTTCAGCTTCGTCGGTTCCGGCGAGAACGTGGGCATGGGCTTCATCCGCCTGAAGCCGTGGGAGGAACGCAAGTTCACCGCGCCCGAGTTCATCCAGAACATGAACGGCGCGTTCTACGGCATCAAGGAAGCGCAGATCTTCGTGGTCAACCTGCCCACCGTGCAGGGCCTCGGCCAGTTCGGCGGCTTCGACATGTGGCTGCAGGACCGCAGTGGTGCCGGCTACGAACAGCTGACCCAGGCGCGCAACATCCTGCTGGGCAAGGCCGCGCAGAAGCCCGAAGCCCTGGTCGGCGTGCGTCCGAACGGGCTGGAGAACGCCCCGCAGCTGCAGCTGCACGTGGACCGCGTGCAGGCGCAGTCGATGGGCATGTCGGTGTCGGACGTGTACAGCACCATCCAGCTGATGCTGGCCCCGGTCTATGTCAACGACTTCTTCTACGAAGGCCGCATCAAGCGCGTGACCATGCAGGCCGATGGCCCGTACCGCACCGGCCAGGAGTCGCTGAAGAGCTTCTACAGCCCCTCCACCCTGACCCAGAACGCCGATGGCACCAACGCGATGATCCCGCTCAACACGGTGGTCAAGTCCGAATGGGTGTCGGCACCGCCGTCGCTGAGCCGCTACAACGGCTACTCGGCGATCAACATCGTCGGCTCGCAGGCCCCGGGCACCAGCTCGGGCGAAGCGATGCAGACCATGGAGAGCATCGTCAACGACGACCTGCCGGCCGGCTTCGGCTACGACTGGTCCGGCATGTCCTACCAGGAAATCCTGGCCGGCAATGCCGCCACGCTGCTGCTGGTGCTGTCCATCGTGGTGGTGTTCCTGTGCCTGGCCGCCCTGTATGAAAGCTGGTCGATCCCGGTGGCGGTGCTGCTGGTGGTGCCGCTGGGCGTGCTGGGCGCACTGGGCCTGTCGATGCTGCGCGGCCTGCCCAACGATCTGTTCTTCAAGATCGGCCTGATCACCGTGATCGGCCTGGCCGCGAAGAACGCGATCCTGATCGTGGAGTTCGCGGTGGAGCAGCGCGCAGCCGGCAAGAACCTGCGCGATGCCACCATCGAAGCGGCCCGCCTGCGCTTCCGCCCGATCCTGATGACCTCGTTCGCGTTCATCATGGGCGTGATCCCGATGGCGATCTCCACCGGCGCCGGCGCCAATTCCCGCCACGCCATCGGTACCGGCGTGATCGGCGGCATGCTGTTCGCCACCCTGCTCGGCCTGCTGATGATCCCGGTGTTCTTCGTGGTCGTGCGCCGCATGCTGGGCGACAAGCTGGATGAACCGTCCAAGGAGTTCATGGAACGCCAGCGCGACGCGGATGCTGCACACCGCCCGGATCGTTGATCCGGCAGTGCGCTGAAACGAAAAGGCCCCGGAGCGATCCGGGGCCTTTTTCTTGCCGCCTTTGAATTCATGCCAACCAAGGTTGGCATCTACCAGGGCAACGGCATGCCCGGTAGCCGCCAACCTTGGTGGGCGCCGTTCGAGTCACGTCTCAGCGCAACAGCGCGACCACCACGCACACTGCCACGATTACCAGTGCAGCCCACTGCATCGGCACAAAGAAGAAATGATGGGGCGCCACTTCGCCCTTCTGCCGGGGTGCCCGGTTGAGCCACAGGCCCAGCAGCACGTTCACCGCCGCGCCAATGCTGGCACCCAGCAACACCTGCGAGAGTGGGGTGTTGCCCCTGGGGCCTGCGTGCGGGAAGAAATACGCCAGCAGCAGGATCGCTGCGATCGGCGTGATCAGTGTCAGGATTCCCCAACCACGATAGATCATCTGTGCAGACCGTATGGAAACGGCCTGCATTGGAACAGATCCGGCATCGTTCGGCCACGAGCACAGCGCATCCACGCGTGGCGCGGATCGACCGGCCGCGCCGCCCTTGCAGCGGCGCGGCCGTTGCGTCTCAGCGCAGCCCGGTTTCGTTGCGGGCGATCACCAGGCGCTGGATTTCCGAGGTGCCTTCATAGATCTCGGTGATCTTGGCATCACGGAAGTAACGCTCCAGCGGCATCTCCTTCGAGTACCCCATGCCGCCGTGGATCTGCACCGCCTGGTGGGTGATCCACATCGCCGCTTCCGAGGCGGTGAGCTTGGCGATGGCGGCTTCGTTGCTGAAGCGCTTGCCCTGGCCCTTCACCCAAGCCGCGCGCAACGTCAGCAGCAGCGCTGCATCCAGCTTGCACTTCATGTCGGCAATCTTGGCCTGGGTCATCTGGAAGGTGCCGATGGCGGCACCGAAGGCCTTGCGCTCCTTCACGTACTCCAGGGTCGCTTCATAGGCGGCACGGGCGATGCCGATGGCCTGCGAGGCGATACCGATGCGGCCGGCATCGAGCACGCTCATGGCGATCTTGAAGCCCTCGCCTTCCTGGCCCAGCACGTCCTCGGCCTGCGCCACGTAATCGTTGAACTCGATCTCGCAGGTGGCCGAGGCGCGGATGCCCAGCTTGGGCTCGGTCTTGCCACGACCGAAACCGGCCTTGTCGGTATCGATGATGAAGGCGGTGATGCCGCGCGCGCCCTTGTCCGGCTCGCTCATCGCGAACAGCACGATGTACTTGGCCACCGGGCCGGAGGTGATCCAGCTCTTCTTGCCATTGATGACGAAAGTGCCGTCGGCCTGTTTCACCGCGCGGCAGCGCATGGCAGTGGCATCGGAACCGGACTGCGGCTCGGTCAGCGCGAACGCGCCGATGGCGGTGCCTTCGGCGATGGCACGCACGTAGGTCTGCTTCTGCTGCTCGGTACCGTGGGTGAGGATGCCGTTGCAGAACAGCGAGTTGTTGACCGACATGATGGTCGAGTGAGCGGCGTCGGCGGCGGCGACCTCCACCATCGCCAGCACGTACGCAACCGGGTCCATGCCCGCACCGCCGTACTCGGTCGGCACTTCGATGCCCATCAGGCCGTTCTCGCCCAGCAGGCGGATGTTGTCCAGCGGGAACTCGCCGGTGCGGTCATGGTGCTCCGCGCTGGGGGCGATCTTTTCCTGCGCGATGCGCCGCGCCACGTCCTGCAGCATCAACTGCTCTTCGGTAAAGCTGAAATCCACAACACCCTCCCGGGTACATGAAGTTATGGGCCGCATACGGCGCGCCCAGGTGCTCCGATTGTACCGGGGGCCGGCTGTTTCCGTACGCTGGCGACTTGACCGCGGCAGCCTCCTCGGCGAATATATCTCTATATCGCGATAGGTAGATATTTATGGATCTGGAAGACTGGTCGACCCGCCTGAAGGTGTTCGCCGATGCCACCCGCGTGCGCCTGCTGGCGCTGCTGGAGCAGGAGGAACTGACCGTGGCCGAACTGTCGGCAATCACCCGGCTGGCGCAGCCGCGCGTGTCCACCCACCTGGCGCGCCTGAAGGAAGCCGGCCTGGTCCGCGACCGCCGTGCCGGCGTGTCGGCCTACTACCGTTTCGACGAAGCCCAGCTCGACCCGGCGCAGCATGCATTGTGGCATGCCTTGAGCAACGGAAGCGACGACCCGTTGCTGCGCCAGGATGCCGAGCGCGTGGCTGCAGTGCTGGCCCATCGCGCCTCTGACCAGAACTGGGCCGACAGCGTGGCCGGCGACATGGAGCGCCACTACTCTCCGGGCCGTACCTGGGAGGCGCTGGCGCGCACCGCCTTGCCGTTGCTGGAGACCGGCGACGTGCTGGACATCGCCTCCGGTGACGGCGTGCTGGCCGAACTGGTCGCCCCCCACGCCAAGCGCTACATCTGCATCGATACCAGCGCGCGCGTGGTCGCCGCTGCCAGCGAGCGCCTGCGCCGGCTGCCCAATGTGGAAGTCCGCGAGGGTGACATGCATGCCCTGCCGTTCAAGGACGGCAGCTTCGACCTGGTGGTGCTGATGCACGCGCTGACCTATGCCAGCAAGCCGGCGCAGGCCGTAACCGAAGCCGCACGCGTGCTGCGCCCGGGCGGCCGCCTGCTGCTGTGCAGCCTGGCCCGTCACGAGCACAAGGCAGCGGTGGAGGCCTATGGCCACGTCAACCTCGGCTTCAGCGACAAGGAGCTGCGCAAGTTCGTCGACAAGGCCGGCCTGCAGGTGTCCAGCCTGGAAACGGTCACCCGCGAGAAGCGTCCGCCGCACTTCGAAGTGATTTCGCTGATCGCCAACAAGCCCTGAGCCCGAGACCACCATGCCCGCCCTGCCCTGGTTGCATCCTGACCGTGCCAACGCCCTGCTCGACGCCCTGCGCGAGCGGATCCTGATCATCGACGGCGCGATGGGCACGATGATCCAGCGCCATGGTCTGCAGGAAGACGACTACCGCGGCGAGCGATTCGCCGGTGGCTATGACCATGCGCACGGTCGCGGCTGCGACCACGGCACACCTGAAGGCCATGACCTGAAGGGCAACAACGACCTGCTGCTGCTGACCCGGCCGCAGGTCATCGCCGACATCCATACCGCATACCTGGACGCCGGGGCGGATCTGGTCGAGACCAACACCTTCAACGCCACTTCGGTCAGCCAGGCCGACTACCACCTCGAACACCTGGTGTACGAGCTGAACAAGGCCGGCGCCGCCGTTGCACGCGCCTGCTGCGATGCGGTGGCTGCGGCCACGCCAAGCAAGCCGCGCTTCGTGATCGGGGTGATCGGTCCCACCAGCCGCACCGCTTCGATCAGTCCCGACGTCAACGATCCGGGCTTCCGCAACACCAGCTTCGACGAGTTGCGCGACACCTATCGCGAAGCCATCGAGGGCCTGATCGATGGCGGCGCCGACACCCTCATGGTCGAGACCATCTTCGACACGCTCAATGCCAAGGCCGCGCTGTATGCGCTGGAGGAGGCCTTCGACGCGCGTGGTGCACGCCTGCCGGTGATGATCTCCGGCACCATCACCGACGCCTCCGGGCGCACCCTGTCCGGGCAGACCGCCGAGGCCTTCCATGCGTCACTGGCGCATGCGCGCCCGCTGTCGATCGGCTTGAACTGCGCGCTGGGCGCCGAGGCGATGCGCCCGCACGTGGAGACCCTCTCGCAGGTCGCCGACTGTTACGTCAGCGCGCACCCCAACGCGGGCCTGCCCAACGCCTTCGGCGAGTACGACGAAACGCCTGAAGAGATGGCCACCACCCTGCGCGGCTTCGCCGAGGATGGCCTGTTGAACCTGGTCGGCGGCTGCTGCGGCTCCACCCCCGACCACATCCGTGCGATCGCCCGCGCCGTGGCCGGGCTGCCGCCGCGCGCCCTGCCCGGTGTCCAGGAGCAGGCCGCATGAATGTCGCCGCCACCGTTCCACACTTCCCGCCCTCCTGCTGTTGAGCCGACGCCTGCCATGACGCCTGTCCGCCCTACCCGCCTGTCCGGCCTGGAACCCCTGGTCATCACTCCGGACCTGCTGTTCATCAACGTCGGCGAACGCACCAACGTCACCGGCAGTGCGCAGTTCCGCAAGCTCATCAAGGAAGGCCGCTACGAAGAAGCGGTGGACGTGGCCCGCCAGCAGGTCGCCAGCGGCGCGCAGATCCTCGACGTCAACATGGACGAGGGCCTGATCGATTCGGAAGCGGCGATGACCCGCTACCTCAACCTGATCATGTCCGAGCCGGACATCGCCCGCATCCCGGTCATGGTCGACTCCTCCAAGTGGAGCGTGATCGAGGCCGGGCTGAAGTGCCTGCAGGGCAAGAGCGTGGTCAATTCGATCTCGCTGAAGGAAGGCGAGGCGCTGTTCCGCGAACACGCGCGCAAGGTCCTGCGCTATGGCGCCGCTGCGGTGGTCATGGCCTTCGATGAAAGCGGGCAGGCCGATACCTGCGCGCGCAAGGTCGAGATCTGCACCCGCGCCTACCGCATCCTGGTCGACGAGATCGGCTTCCCGCCGCAGGACATCATCTTCGACCCGAACATCTTCGCCGTCGCCACCGGCATCGAAGAGCACGACAACTATGCGGTGGACTTCATCGAAGCCACCCGCATCATCAAGCAGACCCTGCCGCACTGCCACGTCTCCGGCGGCGTCTCCAACGTCTCGTTCTCGTTCCGCGGCAACGAAACGGTGCGCCAGGCCATCCACTCGGTGTTCCTCTACCACGCCATCGCCGCCGGCATGGACATGGGCATCGTCAACGCCGGCGCCATGCCGATCTACGACGAGCTGGAGCCTGAGCTGCGCGAGCGCGTCGAGGACGTGATCCTCAACCGCCGCAGCGATGCCACCGAGCGCCTGCTGGAGATCGCCGAGCGCTACAAGGGCAGCAAGGGCGCGGCGAAGACCGAGGACCTGGCCTGGCGCGGGAAGCCGGTGGCGCAGCGCCTGGCACATGCGCTGGTGCACGGCCTGGATGCCTTTGTCGAGGAAGACACCGAGCTGGCCCGGCAGGCCTCCAGCCGCCCGCTGGACGTGATCGAGGGCCCGCTGATGGACGGCATGAACATCGTGGGCGACCTGTTCGGTGCCGGCAAGATGTTCCTGCCGCAGGTGGTGAAATCCGCACGCGTGATGAAGAAGGCGGTGGCCTACCTGCTGCCGTACATCGAGGCGGAGAAGGCGCGCAGCGGTGATACCGCCAAGAGCAATGGCAAGATCATCATGGCCACGGTGAAGGGCGATGTGCATGACATCGGCAAGAACATCGTCGGCGTGGTCCTGGCCTGCAACAACTTCGAGGTGGTCGACCTGGGCGTGATGGTGCCAGCGCAGAAGATCCTCGATGCCGCCCGCGAGCACAACGCCGACCTGGTCGGCCTGTCCGGACTGATCACCCCGTCGCTGGAGGAGATGAGCCACGTCGCCCGCGAGATGGAGCGCCAGGGCTTCGACCTGCCACTGCTGATCGGCGGCGCCACCACCTCGCGCGCGCACACCGCGCTGAAGATCGACCCGCACTACAAAGCGCCTACGGTGTGGGTGAAGGACGCCTCGCGCGCGGTGGGCGTGGCCCAGTCGCTGATCTCACGCGACCTGCGCGAAGCCTTCGTCGCGGCCAACGAGGCCGACTATGCCGAGATCCGCGCCCGCCACCGCAACCGTGGCGACGCCAAGCGCCTGGTGACGCTGGAACATGCGCGCGCGCAGAAATTCCAGGGCGGCTGGGACAGCTACACGCCACCGGCACCGGAACAACCCGGCCTGCACGTGTTCGATGACTACCCGCTGGACGAACTGGTCGACTACATCGACTGGACACCGTTCTTCCAGGCCTGGGAGCTGGCCGGCAAGTTCCCGGCCATCCTCACCGACGAGATCGTCGGCACCCAGGCCAGCGAGCTGTACCGCGATGCGCGCGCGATGCTCGAGCGCATCGTCGGCGAGAAGTGGCTGACGGCCAAGGCCGTGTTCGGCCTGTGGCCGGCCAACAGCATCGGCGACGACGTCCGCGTGCAGCACCCGCAGGGCGAAACCACCCTGCACTTCCTGCGCCAGCAGGTAGACAAGCCTGCCGAGCGCCCGGACTTCTGCCTGGCCGATTTCATCGCGCCCCTCGACAGTGGCAAGCAGGACTGGATCGGCGCGTTCGCAGTCACTGCCGGTATCGGCATCGACGCGCACGTCGCGCGCTTCGAGGCCGAGCATGACGACTACAACGCGATCCTGCTGAAAGCACTGGCCGACCGCCTCGCCGAGGCGCTGGCCGAGCGCCTGCACCAGCGCGTGCGTACCGAATTCTGGGGCCATGAGCGCGCCGAGGCGCTGGACAACGACGCCCTGATCGACGAGCAGTACCGCGGCATCCGGCCGGCGCCTGGCTATCCGGCCTGCCCGGAACACAGCGAGAAACGGCGCCTGTTCGACCTGCTGCAGGCCGAAGCAAACGCCGGCATGGAATTGACCGAGAGCTTCGCGATGCTGCCCACGGCCGCTGTCTCGGGCTACTACTTCAGCCATCCGCAGAGCCAGTACTTCGTGGTCGGCCGGCTCAGCCGCGAACAGGTCAGCGACTACGCCCGCCGCAAGGGCGTGGACCGCGCCCAGGCCGAACGCTGGCTGGCCTCCAACCTCGACTACGACCCCGAATGACACAAAAAGGGGACGGAGGGGATTAAGTCGTTTATGCATTCGCGACTTAATTCCCTCCGTCCCCTTTTTTGCCTCATCATTCCGCGATGACCGTTCCCGTTGCACGCCTCTCCAGCTTCTACCTGTTCTACTACGCGGCGCTGGGCGCGTTCACGCCGTACTGGAGCCTGTTCCTGAGCGCGCGCGGCATGAGCGTGACGGCCATCAGCGTGATGATGGGCCTGTGGTACGCCACCCGCGTGATCGCGCCCAGCACCTGGACCTCGCTGGCGGCCGCATCGCCACGACCGATCCGCCTGCTGCGCGCGGGCTGCGTGCTGACCCTGCTCAGCTTCGCGGTATTCCTGCTGCCGCTGCCACAGCCGTGGATGTACCCGGCGATGGTGGTGTTCTGCTTCTTCTACAACGCGGTGATGCCGCAGTTCGAGTCGATCACCCTCACCCATCTGGGCAACGACAGCCATCGCTACGGGTTGATCCGGGTCTGGGGCTCGCTCGGCTTCATCGCCGTCGTGACCCTGTTCGGCTGGCTGATCGAAGATGACGGCACGGCCAGCCACGCCGGGCTGCTGCCGTGGATGATGCTGCCACTGTTCGCGCTGCTGGTCGCCTCGGCCTTCAGCAACCACTACGCGCGCGGCGTCGGCAAGACCGGCGGCGACGCCAGCGGCTTCTGGCAGATCGTGCGCCGACCGCCGGTGCTGGCGTTCTTCCTGGCCGCCTTCATGGAGCAACTGTCTTTCGGCCCGTACTACACGTTCTTTTCGGTCTACATGGACCATCACGGCTACCGCACCTCCACCCTGGGCCTGTTGTGGACCATCGGTGTGGTCTTCGAAGTGGGCGTGTTCTTCACCATCGGCCGCTTCTTCCGCCGCTATGACGCCAGCTGGATGCTGTTGATCGCGCTGGTCAGTTCCTGCCTGCGCTGGGCCGTGACCGCACTGTTCCCGGAAAACCTGCCGGTGATGCTGCTGGCGCAGAGCGCGCACGCGCTGGGCTTTGCGGCGTTCTTCGCAGCAGCGATGCAGATGCTGGCGACCTACTTCCCCGGTCGCCTCAATGGGCATGGCCAGGGGCTGCTGTACGGATTCTCGTCCGGTGTCGGCGGTGTGCTCGGCGCACTCATTGCCGGCCAACTGTGGAAGATCGACGATGGTCGCACCGCGTTCCTGGCCGGCAGCGGCTTCGCCCTGATTGGCGCCCTGCTCTGTTTCTTCGCACTGAGCCTGCCGCTCATACGTGCGCGACGGAACAGCCGCGTGCGCTGACCCCTGCCCGGCTCAGCACTGCAACAGCACCTGTTGCAGCGAGGGCAGCAGCACCCGGTTGCCATGCGCACTGAGATGATCGCCATCGAAGAACAGCGGCCGCCCATCGCGCTGGGCTGGACATAACGCGTCGTCGCACAGCACCGGCATCGGGTCCCACAGCACGCCACCTGGCAGTCCATCGACCACCTGCTGCAGGCTGCCCAGCATGGGTGCCCGCAACGTTTCCATCGCGACGCGCGTGCTGTCCAGGCCGTTGCGGCAGACCTCGTTGCGGGCATTGAAGCGGTCCGAGCAGCGATAAGGAGGCGCTGGCAGCACTGGCTTGGGCGCCTCCAGCACGATGCGCACGCCACGCTCGGCCAGGGGTCTCCACTGCGCGACCGCCTCGGCCACTTCGGCGTCGCGTCCTGCCGCGGCCTCTGCCGTCAGTTCGCCCGCCAGCTGCGCCTGCGCATCGAACAGCACGAACTGATCGGAAAGGCGTGGCACGCGCAACGACACCAGCACCACGGCATCCCCCGGCTGCGCGCGCCGCGCGATATCGGCGAACACCGCGGCGTCGAAATCAGCGCAACCGGCACCGGCACCGCGCCACTTCTGCAGGCTCACCTGCGGGCATCCGCCGCGGCCATAGAGGGAGACCGCCGAGCCGGTTTCCAGGGCCAGTCGCTGCAGCAGCTCGATGTAGGCCATCGCATGCGAATCACCAGCAACGAACACCCGCTTCGGCGCGCCAACCGGTAGCGGGCGGTCGCAGTCTCCACGCGCAAAGGTGCGCGCACTACCGCCTTCGAAACGATGCTTGGCGACCACCAGTGCGCACTCGGGATAGTCACCGGCCACGCTCTTGCCATTGGGGTACCAATCGGTCGGATGCCGGCTGACCGTACTCAACGACAGCCGCGGCGCCTGCAGGTAGAGCACTGTCTGGATGCCGGCGGCGCACAGCAGTACGACCGCGCCGGCCAGCACCCAACGCCCGGGACGCAGGCGCTGCGCCAACGTGCCGCGGAACGGCTGTTCCACCCAGCGCCACGACAGCCATGACAGCAGCAGCACCAACGCCATCGCGGCGGTCATCTGCAAGGGTGTCTGCAGGCCCACGGTCCAGCGCATCAGCACGAACACCGGCCAGTGCCACAGGTACAGCGAGTACGACAGCAGGCCGATACGGCGCATCGGGGCGCTGGCCAACAGGCGCGCCACCCATGCCTGCGGATGATGATGCAGCGCCCACAGCAGGCCCGCGGTGGCGAAGGCCGGCAGCACGCCGTCAGGCCACGGTGACCGCCCGGCACGCGCGGACCACAACGCCCACCCCAGCAGGCCCAGCGCCACCATGGCCAGCAGGGAGAACACCGGCGCGGCGCGCTTCAGTGCCTGGCCGGTTGCCGGGTCCAGCGATTCGCGCACATGCAGCAGCTGGAACAGCAGCACGCCCACCCCCAGTTGCCAGAGGCGGGTGCTGGTGGCATAGAACGCCCACGATGGCGGCGCCTCGCGCAGACCCAGCACCGCCGCATGCAGCAGCGACGCCATGCTGACCAGGGCGAACAGGCCCAGGCTGATCCAGCGCCCGCGTGCACCGCGCGCCCAAGCCAGGAACAGCAGCGGGAACAGCAGGTAGAACTGCTCTTCCACGCCCAGCGACCAGGTGTGGGTGTAGGGATTGAATTCGGCCCTGGGTGCGAAATAGTCGTTGCCGATCGCTGCCAGCACCCAGTTGCTGAAGCCGAAGAACGCCATCAGTCCGGTCCTGTCACTGGCTTCGCTGAGCCAGGACTCGGGAATGAACAGCACGCTTGCCACGGCAGTCAGCAACAGGCAGGCCAACAGCGCCGGCGCGATGCGACGGATGCGGCGCGCATAGAAGCGCAGCATCGACTGCCCCAGCGACAGCGGCGGCAGCCGGTGTACCGACGCGCTGACCACGAAACCGGAGATGACGAAGAACACATCCACGCCGGTGAACCCGCCTGGCAACCAGGCCGGGTCCAGGTGGAACACGATGACGGCCAGCACGGCGATCGCGCGCAGGCCGTCAATGTGCGGCACGTAGCCACGGCTTGGATCAGCGGTCATCCCTACCCCCACGGCCGCGACGGCAGCGCGCCCGCGGCGGTCACGCGTTTACCAGACCAGGTCGTCCGGCACCTGGTACTGCGGGTCCGCGTACGGATCTTCCTCGGCCGGCGCATTCGGATCGACCTTCAGCGCCACCGATGCGGCGAACACCGCCTCGCACTGCGCCAGCACCTCGGCGGTCACCAGCAGGTAGCGGCCATTGAGCTGGACCACACCCAGCTCACCGGCGTTGAGCGCGGTCAGCTGTTCGGCGGTCACATAGATGCGCTTGATCTTGCCGCCGTAGGGGAAGTGGCGGGCAATGTCCGCCGCTTCGGCATTCAGGCCCTTGTCCTTCAGCAGTTCTTCCAGCTTGGCCTTGGCCTCGCGGCGCACACGCGCCTCTTCCTGCTTCAGGCGCTCGGTTTCGATGCGCTCTTCCTTTTCCTTCTGCGCGCGGATGGCGTAGGCCTTGGCCAGGTCCATCTCTTCTGCGCTGCGCGGCTTGCGCGGGCCCTGCTGGCCCGGGCCACGCGACTGGCCGGGCTTGCCCGGGCCGCCATGGCCAGGACCGCGACGCTGGCCGGGCTTGTGCTCGCCCTTGCCAGCGCCCTGCGGCTTTCCATTGCCGTTGCCACCCTTGCCCTGCGGGCGGCCGTCACGGCGGGGGCCATCATTCTTGCGCTCTGGCTTGGGCGCAGGCTTGAAGCCCAGGCCCATCAGCTGGTCGCGGAGGGTATCGCTCATAGGATTCGGATCAGTAGTGCGGCGGCGGCGGTTCGCTCGCCGGATCGGAAGAATTCAGCGCGTTGCGGACCTTGCCCAGATCTTCCAGCAGCACGCGCAGCACGTCGGCGTTGCGCATGCCCTGCATGCGGGCATCGGCCAGCGCATCGCTCAGTTCGGCCAGCGCCTGTTCCTGGAAGGACACGCGCATTTCCAGTTCGACCAGGCGCGCTTCCAGCGCCTGCTCGCGTTCGGTTGGCAGCAGATCAGACATGCAGCGAGCGCCCCCGGCCAATGCCGTAATACGCCAGGCCCGCTGCTTCCACGTCCGCCGGCTCGTACAGGTTGCGGCCGTCGAACACCACCGCGTCCTTCAACTGCTCGCGCAGCGTCTGGAAATCGGGGCTGCGGAACTGCTTCCACTCGGTCACCACGACCAGGGCATCGGCGCCCTGCAGCGCCTCGTTGGCATTGCTGCAGAACACCAGGTCATCGCGTTCACCGAAGATGCGCTGCGCCTCATGCATCGCTTCCGGATCGTAGGCACGCACCGTCGCACCGCCTTCCCACAGTTGCGCCAGCAGGCGTCGGCTGGAGGCTTCGCGCATGTCGTCGGTGTTTGGCTTGAATGCCAGGCCCCACACGGCAAAGGTCTTGCCACGCACGCCTTCGTCCTCGCCCTTGTCGTAATGGCGCTGGACCAGGGCGAACAGATGGCCCTTCTGCGCATCGTTGACCGCTTCCACGGCGTTCAGCAGTTTAGGCTCCAGGCCGGCCTGCTGCGCGGTGCGGGCCAGCGCCTGCACATCCTTGGGGAAGCACGAGCCACCATAGCCGGCGCCCGGGTAGATGAAATGCCAGCCGATGCGCGGATCCGAGCCGATGCCCTGGCGGACCTGCTCCACATCGGCGCCGACACGTTCGGCGATGTTGGCGATTTCGTTCATGAACGAGATCTTGGTCGCCAGCATCGCGTTGGCGGCGTACTTGGTCAGCTCGGCCGAACGCACGTCCATTTCCACCACGCGGTCGTGGTTGCGGTTGAACGGTGCATACAGGCGCCGCATCACCGCCACCGACTCGGCGCTGGTCGCACCGATGATGATGCGATCCGGACGCATGCAGTCGGCAACGGCGTCGCCTTCCTTCAGGAATTCCGGGTTGGACACCACGTCGAAGGCGATGTCGGCGCCACGTGCCGCCAGCTCTGCGGCAATGGCGGCACGGACCTTGTCGGCGGTGCCCACCGGCACCGTCGACTTGTTGACCACCACGGTCGGCACGCTCATGTGCTGGCCGATGGTGCGGGCCACGGCCAGCACGTACTGCAGATCAGCGCTGCCATCCTCGTCCGGCGGCGTGCCGACGGCGATGAACACGACCTGGCCGTGGCCGATCGCGGCTGCGGCATCGGTGGTGAACGTCAGCCGCGACGCGGCGTGATTGGCCTTCACCATCGGTTCCAGGCCCGGCTCATAGATCGGGATGATGCCCTGGTTGAGGCCATCGACCTTGGCCTGGTCGATATCGACGCAGACCACCTGGTGGCCGACATCGGCCAGGCAGGTACCGGTCACCAGCCCTACGTAACCGGTACCGAAAATCGCAACGCGCATGTCCGTGCTGGCTCCGTGGTCGCTTACGGCAGGACGCCCAGCAGCTCGACGTCGAACGTCAGAGTCGCGTTCGGGCCGATCGGGCCACCCGGGGTGCCGTTCTCACCGTAGGCGAGCTCGCCCGGGATCCAGAAGCGGTACTTCGAACCGACCGGCATCAGCGCGACGCCTTCGGTCCAGCCCTTGATCACCTGGTCCAGGCCGAACTCGGCCGGTTGGCGACCATAGGAGCTGTCGAACACGGTGCCGTTGAGCAGCTTGCCTTCGTAGTTCACGCGCACCTTGCTGCTCGGCAGCGGACGCTCGCCGCTGCCCGGGCGGATGACCTGGTACTGCAGGCCCGACGGGGTGGTTACCACGCCCGGCTGGGTCTTGTTCTTGGCCAGGAACGCATTGCCTTCCTCGCGGTTGGTCTGCGCGGCAGCGGCGGCCTTGGCCTGCATTTCGGCCTGCTTGCTGCCCATGAACGCCTGGATGGTGGCGGTCGCGTCAGCTTCCGTCATCTTCGGCTGACCCTTGCTCAGGCCGGTGCTGATCGCGTCAAACAGCGAGGCGACGTCGATGTCGTCCTTCAGCTGTGCCAGCGACGGGCCGACCGAGTAGGAACCGATCATCTGCGACACCTTGACGCGGTCGACCTTCGGCGGCTGCGAACCCGGCGCCATGCCCGGCACCTGCTGCCCGCTGCGGGCCATCACGACCTGACGCAGTGCGGCATCGGTGGCCTTGGCCTGTTCCTGGGTGATCTGCGGCTGCAGGCCTTCGAACGAACGTTCCACGGCGGTGCGCAGCGCGGCCACATCGATCTCATCGGCGATCGGGGTGAACGACTTGGCGACGTCCAGGCCGATGGCGTAGCCGAGCTTCTGCTTGGGGGAATTCAAGGTTGCGGTCTCCTTGGCGGCTGCGGGGGCAGCCGGTTGTTGCGACAGAGCGACACCCGAAGTGCCCATCGCCAGAATCAGAACCGACGCCGCGGCGCCGCGCATTCCCATCTTCATTCGCTGCATTCCTGGAAGTGTCTGGGCGCCGACGTCGGCGCGAAAAGAAGCATTGTCGCACGCATGCCGTCGATGTCGAGGCATCCGTGCCGGATATCAATGCGTAGGAGCGACGGCCAGCGCCTTGTCGATGGCGGCGGTCAGCTGTGGATCGTCCGGCGTCACCTTGCTGGCGAACTGGGCGATGACCTTGCCATCGCGGCCGACCAGATATTTGTGGAAGTTCCAGCCTGGCGCCACGCCGGTGGCTGCGGTCAACCGCTGGTACAGCGGCGTGGCCTCCGCACCGACGACGTGCACCTTCTCGAACATCGGGAACTTGACGCCATAGGTAAGCGTGCAGAAATCCTGGATCTGCTTCTCGTCACCCGGTTCCTGGCCCTTGAAATCGTTGGACGGGAAACCCAGCACGGCAAAGCCGCGGCCGGCATAACGCTTCTGCAGCGCCTCCAGGCCTTCGTACTGGGGGGTATAGCCGCACTTGCTTGCGGTATTGACCACCAGCAGCACCTGCCCGTGGTAGCGCTGCTGCAGGTTGACCTGCTGCTTGCTTGCCAGCGGGCGATAGTCCAGGTCCAGCAGATCGGCCGCCAGCACATGGGCGGAACCGGCCAGGCCGGCCACCAGCAGGGTCAACAGGGACAGGCCGCGCAGTCGGCGCGGAACAACGGTCGGCAGGGGCATCGAGAGCAGTCCGCGGTAGCCATTCACAGGGCCGGCCGATAGCGGCCGGGAATCGGCCGAACTATAGCACCGGGCTCCGTTGCCCCTTGTTGCGGCGGGCGCCGGCGGCTTTGCGCGGCGTGGCCTTTCCCGGGAGGACCCACCCTCAACGGCGCAGGGATGACATAGCATGGACAACGCTGAATGGAAGGCAGGGCGTGATCGGCCCGCACGACAATTCCGTTTCCCTTTTCAATCAAAGGGATAAGGAGATATTTCAGCGGTTTGACCCACCCCTGCCATCAGTTGGGCACGGCAAGGGGTTGCACGTGGGCGTGCCGGTGTTATAGTTGCATACAACACCAGTCACCCGAGACAGGGGGAGCCATGAACGCCCGGATCCGTCGCAACCTCACCGCACCCGCGGCCGCTGCCGTTTCGACCCTGATCGTGCTGGCCTGGCTGGCCATGCCAACCGCCCCCGCCTCCGCCGACAGTGCGCAGGATGCATCCGTTTCGCCGGCCGGGAACGCCGATCCCTCCCCCTCTCCCCCGCGTCGGCTGCACAGCTCCCTGTCCATGCCGTATTTCTCGTTCGCACAGCCGCTGACCCCACGGAGCTGAATATGAGCGACATCCAGTGGAGCGACGGCGCTCCCATCTACCGTCAGTTGAAGGAGCGCGTGATCGCCATGATGCTCGACGGAATCCTCAAGCCGGGCGATGCCCTGCCTTCGGTGCGCCAGGTGGCCGCCGACTACCAGCTCAACCCCATCACCGTTTCGCGCGCTTACCAGGAACTGGCCGATGAAGGCCTGGTCGAGAAGCGCCGCGGCCTGGGCATGTTCATGACGGAGCAGGCGGCCACGCAGCTGCGCAGCAGCGAGCGCGAGCGCTTTCTCAACGAAGAATGGCCGGCGGTGCTGGAGCGCATCCAGCGCCTGGGCCTGAGCCTCGACGAATTGCTGCCCCAGGGGAAAGTCTGATGAATAGCACTGCAAGTGAACCGGTCATCACCGCCCGAGGCCTGCGCAAGGCCTACAAGACCACCGTGGCCCTCGACAATGCCAGCTTCAGCATTCCGAGCGGGCGCATCGTCGGCCTGATCGGGCCCAACGGCGCCGGCAAGACCACCGCGCTGAAGGCCATCCTCGGCCTGACCTCGGTGGAAGGTGAGTTGAGCGTGCTCGGCCGCGACCCGCGGCAGCACCGCGACGCGCTGATGAACGACATCTGCTTCATTGCCGACGTCGCCGTGCTGCCGCGCTGGCTGAAGGTCCGTGAAGCGATCGATTTCGTCGCCGGTGTCCATCCGCGCTTCGACCGTGCCCGCTGCGAGCGTTTCCTGGCCAACACCAAGCTGCAGCCGAAGCAGCGCGTGCGCGAACTGTCCAAGGGCATGATCGTGCAGCTGCACCTGGCGCTGGTGATGGCCATCGATGCGCGCATCCTGGTGCTGGACGAGCCCACCCTGGGCCTGGACATCCTGTACCGCAAGGAGTTCTACCAGCGCCTGCTGGAAGATTATTTCGACGAACAGAAGACCATCATCGTCACCACCCACCAGGTGGAGGAGATCGAGCACATCCTCAGCGACGTCATGTTCATCCGTGATGGTCGCATCGTGCTCGATGCAGAAATGGACGATGTCGGCCAGCGCTACACCGAGCTTCTGGTCAACGCCGACCAGCTGGAGACCGCGCGTGCGCTGAAGCCGATCGACGAGCGCAGCCTGACGTTCGGCAAGACCGTAATGCTGTTCGACGGTGTGCCGCGCACCCAGCTCTCCACCCTTGGCGAGACCCGCAGCCCGGGCCTGGCCGATCTGTTCGTCGCCATCATGAAGGGGACCTACGCATGACTGCCGTCAACCACCCCGTCAGCCCGATGGGCACCCTGCGCTGGCTGCTCAAGCGCGAGTACTGGGAGAACCGTGGCGGTTTCCTGTATGCGCCGCTGATCGCCGGCCTGATCTCGCTGGTGATGAGCACCGTCGGCATCGCCTTCGGCCTGTTTGCACTGAACCGTGCAGCACGCAACGGCGCACTGCATGTCGACGGCGAGAGCGTGAACATCAACGGCCTGGACCTGGCCCTGCTGACCCGGGACATCAGCGCCAAGGACCTGGCCGACCTCGGCAACGGCCTCGACCTGACCCTGGTGCTCAGCTCGGCCTGGCCGTTCCTGGTGCTGGCCTTCGTGGTGTTCTTCTACTGCCTGGGCGCCCTTTACGACGACCGTCGCGACCGCAGCATCCTGTTCTGGAAGTCGCTGCCGCTGTCGGACACCCAGACCGTGCTGTCCAAGGTGATCAGCGCACTGGTCGTGGCCCCGATGATCGCGGTGATCGCCGGCATCATCACCATGTTCGGCTTCATGCTAGTGATCAGCATCGTCGCGCTGATGCACGGTGGCAGCCCGATGACCCTGATCTGGGGTCCGGCCAGCCCGTTGACCCTGGCCGCCGGTCACCTGGCCTGGATTCCGGTCTACGCCCTGTGGGCCCTGCCCACCGCCGGCTGGCTGCTGCTGTGCTCGGCCTGGGCCCGTACCAAACCGTTCCTGTGGGCGGTGATGCTGCCGCTGTTCGCCGGCGTCATTGTCAGCACCACCAAGGTGATGCCGTTGATCGGCCTGACCACCGGCTGGTTCTGGCAGAACATCGTTGGCCGACTGCTGCTGGGCGGCGTGCCGGGCACCGACCTGGTGTATCGCCTCAGCGCCGAGGAAGGCACGCGTCGCGATCTCGAATCGGTGGTCAGCCTGATGTCGCCGGCCTCGCAGCTGAAGTCGCTGGCGATGCCGGAACTATGGATCGGTGCCGCCGTCGGTGTCGTGTTCATCGTCCTCGCCATCCGCCTGCGCAAGCGCGCCGGCGAGATCTGATTCCATCCACCCGGAGGCACCACCCATGCGTTCCCTGCTCGCCTGTTCTGCGTTGTTGCTGTTGCCTCTGTCGGCGCTGGCCGCCGATGCTCCGAACTGCAAGTTCACCGCCGCCCGCACGCTGAAGCTGGATGTGGCCGGCGCCAAGGCGGTGGTGCTGGAGGTGAACCAGCATGACCTGAAGGTCGTCGCCAGCAAGGGCGGTGGCCAGCTCGATGGCCGCGCCTGCGCCTCCAGCCAGGAATGGCTGGACCAGCTAGTACTGGAGCAGCGCAGGGAAGGCGACAAGCTGGTCGTCAGCCTGCGCCGCGACGGCCGCCACAGCGGCATCAGCCTGGGCAACAGCTATGCGTGGCTCGACATCCGCGGCAGCGTGCCCGACAACCTGCCCCTGCAGCTCAAGGTCGGCTCCGGCGATGCCAGCGTGGACAACGCCCAATCGCTGAGCGTGGACGTCGGCTCGGGCGACGCGATCGTTCGCGGCACCCGCGGCAGCATCCACGCAGCGGTGGGTTCGGGTGACCTGGACATCGACGGTGGCGGCTCGCTGAACCTGCTGTCGCTCGGCTCCGGCGACGTCAAGGCGCGCAACATCGGCGGCGATGCGGTCACCGGCACCGTCGGCTCCGGTGACCTGAAGATCAGCGATGTCCGCGGCAACGCCCGGCTGGACACGGTCGGTTCCGGCGACATCGGGTTCAAGCGCGTGCAAGGCAACGTCGAGGTCGGCGTGGTCGGCTCGGGCGATGTCGATCTGTCCGACATCGGCGGCAACGTGCACGTGCGCAGCCATGGTTCGGGCGACATCCAGGTCGACGGCGTGCGCGGCAGCCTGACCGTCGACCACAGCGGCAGCGGCGATGTCGGCCACCGCAACGTCGGCGGCACGGTCACCCTGCCCCGCAACAAGTAACCGCCACCGGACCAATTCGAGGGAGTTGCCATGAACCTGCTGCGCCTGCTGCCTGCCATCCTGCTGTGCCTGCCGCTGATCGCCTGCGGCGGCACTTCTTCCACGCCCGACAAGACCGTCGGCAAAAGCGTCGCCGAAGCCACCAGCGGCGTCGGCCAGACCGTCAAGGAGGCCATGGTTGATGCCCGCAAGGACATCACCCAGGGCAACATCAACATCTCCGCCGACAAGCAGCCGCGTGCGGAGATCACGCCGGATGGCCACCTGCTGATCGACGGCAAGGACGTGCCGGCCAACGAGGCCCAGCGACAGCGGTTGCTGGAGTACCGCGGCCACGTCGTCGCCATTGCGATGGACGGCATGGATGTCGGCCTGGCCGGCGCCAAGCTCGGCGCCAGCGCTGCCGGAGAGGCACTGAAGGGCATCTTCAGCGGCGACAGCGAAGGCATCGAGAAGCGGATCAATGCCGAGGCGGAGAAGATCGAAGCCCAGGCCAAGCGCATCTGCAACCGCTTGCCGGCGATGCTGGCCAGCCAGCAGGCACTGGCGCGCGAGCTGCCGGCGTTCAAGCCCTACGCAACGATGGACCAGAGTGACGTCGACGACTGCGGCAAGGACACCGTGGTCCAGCGCTAGGCCTGTGACAGATCAGCGCACCCGGCCGGCAGCGGCGCCCCGCTGCCGGCCGTCGTGCGCCGGCCGGCTTACAATGGCGGCCCCGGACGCCCCCGAACCGAATGCCATGAAGAAGTTGTTCCTGCTGCTGGCCGCCCTGCTCTGCCTGGGCCTGGTCGGCTGTGACAAGGATTACCGCAACCACCGCGCCGAGCGCGGCAAGCCAAAGATCTCCGTCAGCGAAGGCATGGTCACTGTGCGTCGCCCGCCGGCGCCGAACATCATCATCCTCGGCGATGGTTCGATGAAGGTGGACGAGATCCAGATTCCGCTGGACGAGGCACAGAAGCAGATGCTGCAGACCATGTTCGGCAAGCTGCAGGTGCTGCGCCAGAACACCCTGGTCGCCGCCCCGGCCGATCCCAACATGCAGCCGGTGAAGATCCAGCCGCCGGAAGGCATGGAAGTGATCCCGGCCGACCTGGTCCAGCGCATCCCCGAGTTCAAGGACTACACCGACACCTTCGGCAACATCGTCGCCGACCGTCGCTGAAAAAACGCCGCCCCTGGGCGGCGTTTCCTCTTGTAGAACCGAGCCCATGCTCGGCCCAGGTCCAGGAAGCAGCCGAGCATGGGCTCGGCCCTACGACCGGCAGATCAACCGCCGCCGCCACCGCCCCCCGCGTGGATGCCACCGGCAGTCAGTGCGGCCGGGTCCAGCAGGCGGCGCAGCTCGGCTTCATCCAGGCCGCTGTCCTCCAGCGCGACATCCAGCACCGGACGCTGCTCCTTGTAGGCACGCTTGGCAATCGCCGCCGCCTTCTCGTAGCCGATGATCGGGTTCAGCGCGGTGACCAGGATCGGGTTGCGCGCCAATGCTTCGGCAACGCGATCCTCACGCACCTTCAGCCCGGCAATCGCGCTGTCGGCCAGCAGGCGAGACACATTGGCCAGCAGGCCAATGCCATCCAGCAGGTTCACCGCGATCAGCGGCAGGGTGACATTGAGCTGGAAGTTGCCGGTCTGCCCGGCCACGGTGATCGCGGTGTGGTGGCCGATCACCTGCGCGCAGGCCATCACCGTCGCTTCCGGAATCACCGGGTTGACCTTGCCCGGCATGATCGAGCTGCCCGGCTGCAGCGCCGGCAGTTCGATCTCGCCCAGCCCGGCCAGCGGACCGGCGTTCATCCAGCGAAGATCGTTGGCGATCTTGATCAGCGCCACCGCCAGTGCATTGAGCTGGCCCGACAGTTCCACCGCGTCATCCTGCGCGGCCAGGCCCTCGAACTTGTTCTCGGCGCTGTCGAACTTGAACCCGGTCTGCTGCTTCAACGCCTTGGCCACCTGCGCGCCGAAGCGCGGGTCGGCATTGATGCCGGTACCGATGGCGGTGCCGCCCAGCGGCAGCCGGCGCACACGCTTGAGGCTGTCTTCGATGCGTTCCTGTGCCGAGGCCAGCTGTGCCGACCATGCGCCGAACTCCTGCTCGAAGGTCAGCGGCATCGCATCCATCAGGTGCGTGCGGCCGGTCTTGACCACCTTGCGCAGGCTGCGGCCCTTCTTGTCGAGGGTCTTGCGCAGGTGCACCAGCGCCGGCAGCAGCTGCTCATGTGCCGCCAGTACCGCCGATACGCGCAACGCGGTCGGGATCACGTCATTGGAGCTCTGCCCCTGGTTGACGTGGTCATTGGGGTGCACCGCGGTCTTGCCCGCCTTGCCGGCACGGTTGGCCAGGGTGGCGATGACCTCGTTGGCATTCATGTTCGAGGACGTGCCAGAACCGGTCTGGTAGACGTCGATCGGGAACTGCGCGTCCCAGGTGCCGGCGGCCACTTCGGCGGCAGCGGTCTGGATGGCCTTGGCCACGTTCTTGGGCAGATGGCCCAGCTCGGCGTTGACGCCAGCGGCAGCGCCCTTGACCAGGCCCAGGGCACGGATGAAACCGCGCGGCATGCGCTGGCCCGACACCGGGAAATTCTGCACGGCACGCTGGGTCTGCGCGCCCCACAGGGCGTCGGCAGGCACCTGCAGCTCGCCCATGCTGTCGTGTTCGATTCTGAAACCCTTGCTTGCAGCTCTGCTCATTGCATCAACTCCGCACTACTTCAGTTGGGGAAAGGGAAGCGGCGGCTGGCAGGGTGTCGCTTCCCGGGCTGGCGGCTGCGCCAACAATACTCCCTTGCCCGCAGCGTGGGATGACGAGGACGGGCCAGATCGTTCCGTCCGCAGGGCCGTGTTGTAGAGCCGAGCCCATGCTCGGCTGCCCGCGGGGCGCCGGATTCTCCGAAGCAGCCGAGCGTGGGCTCGGCTCTACAGGGCACGCCCCGCCGGCACGTCGTAGAATATCGGCCCCGCCGCTCGTCCCAGCCCTGCCGACATGTCCGATTCCGCCCTGCTCGCCCTGTCCCCGCTCGATGGCCGCTATGCCGGCAAGGTCGACGCCCTGCGCCCGATCTTCTCCGAGTACGGCCTGATCAAGGCCCGCATCACGGTCGAGGTGGAATGGCTGCTGGCCCTGGCCGCCGAGCCGGGCATCGTCGAACTGGCCCCGTTCTCCGACGCTGCCATCGCCCGCCTGCGCGCGCTGGCCGCCAGCTTCAGCCCGGCCCAGGCCGCGCGCGTGAAGGAGATCGAGCGCACCACCAACCATGACGTCAAGGCGGTGGAGTACTTCATCAAGGAACAGCTGAAGGACGACGCCGAGCTGGCGCCGGCGCTGGAATTCGTGCATTTCGCCTGCACCAGCGAAGACATCAACAACCTCAGCTACGGCCTGATGCTGGAACAGGCGCGCCGCGAGGTGCTGTTGCCGACCCTGGACGGCATCGCCAGCACCCTGCGCACCCTGGCCCACGCCGAGGCTGGCCAGCCGATGCTGTCGCGCACCCACGGCCAGACCGCCTCGCCGACCACCCTGGGCAAGGAACTGGCCAACGTGGTCGCGCGCCTGGAGCGCCAGCGCCGGCAGATTGCCGCGGTCGAACTGACCGGCAAGATCAACGGCGCGGTGGGCAACTACAACGCCCACATCGCCAGCTACCCGGACGTGGACTGGCCAGCCTTCGCCGAGCGCTTCGTGACCGGCCTGGGCCTGGTGTTCAACCCGTACACCACGCAGATCGAGCCGCACGACAACATCGCCGAGATCGGTGATGCCGCACGCCGCGCCAACATCATCCTGATCGACCTGGCCCGTGACATCTGGGGCTACGTTTCGCTGGGCTACTTCAAGCAGCGCCTGAAGGAAGGCGAAGTTGGTTCGTCGACGATGCCGCACAAGGTCAACCCAATCGATTTCGAGAATGCGGAAGGCAACTTCGGCATCGCCAACGCGCTGTTCGAGCACTTCAGCGCGAAGCTGCCGATCAGCCGCTGGCAGCGTGACCTGACCGATTCCACCGTGCTGCGCGCACTGGGCACCGCGTTCGGCCACAGCCAGGTGGCACTGGATTCGCTGGCCAAGGGCCTGGGCAAGCTGGAAGTGAACCCGCAGCGCCTGGACGCCGATCTGGACGCGGCCTGGGAAGTGCTGGCCGAGGCCGTGCAGACGGTGATGCGCCGCCACGGCCTGCCGAACCCGTACGAGCAGCTGAAGGCGCTGACCCGCGGCCAGGGCATCACCGCCGAGTCGATGCGTGCGTTCGTGCAGGGGCTGGAGCTGCCGGCGGATGCGAAGCAGCGCCTGCTGGAGATGACCCCGGGCAGCTACATCGGCCTGGCTGAGTCGCTGGCGAAGAAGATTTAAGGGGTTTGCTTGCGGCGGCGGCCGCGGGCGCTGCCTGCGGCAGGCAACGGCAACGGCAACGGCAATAGCAACGTCAAGAGCGGCTCTGGATTGCTGCTAGCTGGGTGGGGCGGGAGGGGCCAGCGGGACACGCCGTGAACCCATCCATGGGGGCTCGATGGCGCCATCCATGGCGCCAACGGTCCCGCTGGCCCCTCCCGCCCCACCTCTGGCAGATTCCCGGTGACGGATCGAAGAGCATTGGGTTGTCGGGACGGAATTTGAAAGACGGACGCGGCTTCGCCGCGTCCGTCTTTGTTTGAGGGTCTTTTGTAGAGCCGAGCCCGTGCTCGGCTGCTTTTGGGCGTGGGCAACAGCAAGCCGAGCGTGGGCTCGGCTCTACAAGGGCATGAGCAAGCGCAGCGCGCGACCCGCTGTTGCCTTTGATCTTCTTCTTCCATTCCGTGGCGGGCCGCGCAGGAAACTGTCAGGGGCCGGGCGGGTGGGCTGCGCGGGGGTGTCCGCCGCATGGATGCGGCGGCCAAGCTTACAGGGACGTACTTGCAGCGTCCCCCGCGCAGCCCACCCGCCCGGCCAAACCCGGCTTTTGCTTTCAGCGACCAACCCAGACCCCGCCACGAGGGGCTCCGCCGTTGGCCGGACACCCCGCGACAAACCACCGCACGTGCGCAATCCCGACGAACGGCGGACAATGGAACCCTTGGCGGCTCGCCACGCCGCCCCTCCCGCTTTCCGCTGCAAGGATTCCCCCATGGCCGCCCGCAAGTCCTCCGCCCCCCTGATCGAAGTCACCGCCCGCCCTGGCCAGCCGCTCGGCATGGCGCCGGCCACCTTCCTGCGCGACTTCTGGCAGAAGCGCCCGCTGCTGATCCGCAATGCCTTCCCGGATTTCCAGACCCCGGTACAGCCGGAAGACCTGGCCGGGCTGGCCTGCGAGGAAGGTGTGCTGGCGCGCCTGATCGAACACGACAAGGCCCAGGACGGCTGGCGCGTGCGCACCGGCCCGTTCCAGGAAGACGTGTTCCCCGCCCTGCCCGACCACGACTGGACCCTGCTGGTGCAGGACGTGGACAAGTGGGACCCGGACGTGCGCGCCCTGATCCAACACTTCAGCTTCCTGCCGCGCTGGCGCATGGATGACGTGATGATCAGCTTCGCCGCCACCGGCGGCTCGGTCGGCGCCCATGTCGATCAGTACGACGTGTTCCTGCTGCAGGCCCACGGCCACCGTCGCTGGCAGATCGATGCGAGCGAATCGATCAAGGGCAGGCAGCCGCCGCTGGGCTTCCGCCCGGACGTGGAGCTGAAACTGCTGAAGGTGTTCAAGCCCACCCACGACTGGGTGCTGGCGCCGGGCGACATGCTGTACCTGCCGCCGAACGTGCCGCACCACGGCGTCGCCGAAGACCCCTGCCTGACCTTCTCGTTCGGCATGCGTGCGCCGTCTTCTGCCGAGCTGATCAGCGACTATCTGGACACCCTGATCGCCGATGCCGATGAGAACATCCGCTACCAGGATGCCGACCTGAAGGTGCCGGCCGACCCGAACGAAATCGACACGGTGGCGATGGCGCGGGTGATCGCCGCCCTCAACGCCATCCGCATGAACGACCCGGACAAGCTGGGTGACTGGTTCGGCCGCTTCATCACCACCTACCGCGCCGCCGGCGAAGTGATGGCCCACCAGGCTGCGCCGGCCGCGGAGCAAGTGGTCGAAGCGCTGGCCTCGGGCATGCTGCTGCAGCGCCACCCGTGGGCCCGCCTGGCCTGGCGCCGGGCCAAGCGTGGCGCCAGCCTGTATGTCAGCGGCCAGGACTTCGCGCTGCCGGTGAAGGACGCGCAGCGCCTGGCCGGCGCCGAGCAGCTCGACGCCGCCGCCTATCGCGGCCTGTCCGACAAGGGCCGTGCCGTGGTCCAGCAGCTGCTGGTCGGTGGTGTGTTCCAGCTGATCGACCCGAATGAGGTGTACGAGGCCGAAGACGAGGAAGACAGCGAGGATGCCGTGGTGCTCGGCGAGGTCGTCGAAGGCCGCGACCGCGTCGAGGCGATCGACGCCGACGCGGTGTCCGACGATGTCCACTCCGTGACCGTGCACGACGACGGTATCGAGGTCATCGTCAACTTCGAGGACGACGACGAAGACGACAGCACCGGCCGGGCCTGAGCCATCGTCATGATCCGGGTCCAGCAGGTCAGCCACGCCGACGCCCACGTTGCCATCCACGACGTGCGCCAACGCGTGTTCGTGCAGGAACAGGGCATCGCCGCCGACCTGGAACGCGATGCGCTGGACCCGGTCAGTGCCCATGTGCTGGCGCTGGACAGTGACGGCCAGCCGGTCGGCACCGGCAGGCTGGCTCCGGACGGCCGCATCGGCCGCATGGCCGTGCTGGCCACCCATCGCAGCAACGGGGTCGGCGAGGCCCTGCTGGCGGCCCTGGTCGAGGCCGGGCGCCGGCTCGGCCTGGCCGAACTGCACCTGCACGCCCAGCTGCCCGCGCGCGATTTCTATGCACGCCAGGGCTTCCTGCCCGAGGGCGAGGTGTTCGAGGAAGCCGGCATCGGACACCAGCAGATGCGCCGCCGGCTGGGCGTGGCCAGCGCCATCGACAGCCGCGCCGAGGCGGTGGCGATCACCACGGCCATCATCCACCGCGCCCGTCGCCAGCTGTGGCTGCACAGCCGCCAACTGGACCCGGGGCTGCTCGATGCGCCCCCGGTACAGTCCGCCCTGCGCCGCTTCGTCACCGCCCGCCACGACAAGCAGCTGCGGGTGATCGTGCACGACGCCGCCGCGATCGCGTCTGCCGGGTCGCCGCTGCTGGCGCTGGCCCAGCGCCTGCCCAGCGTGATCCAGTTCCGCGAGGTCAGCGATCCGGTCGACCGCGCGCTGGCCTCGGCCTGCCTGCTCAACGATGCGGGCGACTTCTACTTTCGTCTGATCGGCCATCGCCTCGACGGCGAGGCCGGCATCGCGCTGCCAGCACGTTCGCAGCCGTTCGAGCAGCAATTGCAGCGTGTCTGGGACCGTTCGCGCGTCTGCAGCGAACTGCGTGCGCTCGGCATCTGAGTCGGCACAGCCGACCGAACCTGTCTGGAACCGGCACCGGCGGACGCGGGATACCTGTGGTGGTGCCCCTTCGTGTCCGGTTGGGGGTACAATTTGGCTGTTTGAACGCGCCCGCGCAGGGCTATTCATCTTCCTGCCGGGTCCTTCTGAAGCCATACCCCACAAAGCGAATCAACACCCTCCATCGTGGACAATCAACTGAAGCAGTTTGCGCAATCTTCGCAACTCGCCGGCGGCAACGCCTCCTATGTCGAGGACCTGTACGAGCAGTACCTGGTCTCCCCGGATAGTGTCGATCCCAAATGGAAAACCTACTTCGACGGCTTCAAGGGCCGCGAAGCAGGTGACATTCCGCACTCGGCCGTCATCTCCCACATTGCGGACGCGGCCAAGGATGCGCTGAAGGCAGGTACCGGTAACGGTGCAGGCGACGAGCGCGAGCGCAATGTCGGTCGTCTGATCACCGCCTACCGTTCGCGCGGCCACCTGGACGCCCGCCTCGATCCGCTGGGCCTGGCCGCACCGGTCAATACCCCGGATCTGGGCCTGCCGTTCCACAGCCTGTCCGATGCCGACCTCAACAGCGAGTTCAGCACCGGCGGCGTCGGCGGCCAGCCGCGCATGAAGCTGCGCGACCTGCTGGCACGCCTGAAGGCGACCTACACCGGCTCGATCGGTGCGGAGTTCATGCACATCTCCGAGGTCGAGCAGCGCCAGTGGATCTACAAGAAGCTGGAAGCGGCCGGTGGCAACTACCAGCTGGACGCTGACACCCAGCGCCGCACCCTGGAGCGCCTGACTGCGGCCGAGGGCCTGGAGCGCTACCTGCACACCAAGTACGTCGGCCAGAAGCGGTTCTCGCTGGAAGGCGGCGATTCGCTGATCCCGATGATGGACACCATCATCCGCAACGCCGGCAAGGATGGCGTCAAGGACGTGGTGATCGGCATGGCCCACCGTGGCCGCCTGAACGTGCTGGTCAACACCCTGGGCAAGAACCCGCGCAAGCTGTTCGACGAGTTCGAAGGCAAGTTCGAGCACGACGAGCACGCCTCGGCCGGCGACGTGAAGTACCACATGGGCTTCTCCGCCGACGTCGCCACCGATGGCGGCCCGGTGCACCTGGCGCTGGCGTTCAACCCGTCGCACCTGGAAATCGCCGACCCGGTCGTGGCCGGTTCCGTGCGCTCGCGCCAGGAGCGCCGCAAGGACACCGCGCGCAAGCAGGTCATGCCGATCCTGATCCACGGCGACGCGGCCTTCTCCGGCCAGGGCGTGGTCATGGAACTGTTCCAGATGTCGCAGGCCCGCGGCTTCGCCGTCGGCGGCACCGTGCACATCGTGGTCAACAACCAGGTCGGCTTCACCACCTCCAACCCGCTGGATACGCGTTCCACGCGCTATGCCACCGACGTGGCGAAGATGATCGCCGCGCCGGTGCTGCACGTGAACGGCGATGACCCGGAAGCAGTGGTGTTCGCCGCACAGCTGGCCTTCGAGTTCCGCCAGACGTTTGCCAAGGACGTGGTCATCGACCTGATGTGCTACCGCCGCTGGGGCCACAACGAGGCCGACGAACCGGCGATCACCCAGCCGCTGATGTACCAGGTGATCCGCAAGCACCCGACCACCCGCGAGATGTACGCCGAGCAGCTGGAAAAGGCGGGCGTGATCGCCGCCGGCGCCGGCAAGGCGATGGTCGATGCCTACCGCGAGAAGCTGGACGCCGGTGAAGTGACCACCGAGCTGGCCAAGGTCGAGAAGACCCCGCCGAGCAGCCCCCTGTTCGTCGATTGGCCGAAGCTGCTGGAAGGCAAGCTGTCCGACCCGGTCTCGACCAAGGTCGAGAAGAACAAGCTGGTCGAGCTGGCCAAGCTGATCAACACCATTCCCGATGAAGTGCAGCTGCACTCGCGCGTGGCCAAGGTCTATGACGACCGCCGCAAGATGGCCGCCGGCGAGATCCCGGGCGACTGGGGCTTTGCCGAGAACCTGGCCTACGCCACCCTGCTCGATGAAGGCCATGCACTGCGCCTGGTCGGCCAGGACGTGGGCCGCGGTACGTTCACGCATCGCCACGCGATCCTGCACGACCAGAAGACCGACAACTACTACATGCCGCTGCGGCAGCTGGTGGATTCGCCGGAGAAGGCCACCGTCATCGATTCGCTGCTGAGCGAAGAAGCGGTGATGGCCTACGAGTACGGCTTCTCCACCACCGATCCGAACACGCTGTGCATCTGGGAAGGCCAGTTCGGCGACTTCGCCAACGGTGCCCAGGTGGTGATCGACCAGTTCATCGCCGCCGGTGAAGCCAAGTGGGGCCGCATTTCCGGCCTGACCCTGCTGCTGCCGCATGGCTATGAAGGGCAAGGCCCGGAACACAGCTCGGCGCGCCTGGAGCGCTTCCTGCAGCTGTGCGCGCTGGAGAACATGCTGGTGGTCGTGCCGTCGACCCCGGCCCAGGCCTTCCACATGCTGCGTCGCCAGCTGCACATGACCACCCGCAAGCCGCTGGTGGTGATGTCGCCGAAGTCGCTGCTGCGCCACAAGCTGGCCGTGTCGACCCTGGACGAGCTGGCCAACGGCGAGTTCCAGCACCTGATCGGCGACGCCAACGCAGACGCCAAGAAGGTCAAGCGCGTGGTGCTGTGCTCGGGCAAGGTCTATTACGACCTGCTGGAGGACCAGATCAAGCGTGGCCAGGACGACGTGGCGATCATCCGCGTGGAGCAGCTGTATCCGTTCCCGCGTGCGCTGCTGGCGGCCGAACTGAAGAAGTACGGCAAGGCCACCGACGTGGTGTGGACGCAGGAAGAACCGCAGAACCAGGGCGCGTGGTACCAGATCCGCCACCATCTGCAGTTCTGCCTGGCCGATGGCCAGAACCTGCACTACGCCGGTCGCGCACGTTCGGCCTCGCCGGCTGCCGGTCACATGGCTGACCACGTCCGCGAGCAGCAGCAGCTGATCGCCGACGCACTGGTCAACCCGTTCAACGACACGTTCGCTGAATAATCCTCCCCCTATTTAGAAGACAAACCAGGAAGCTCCCGCAATGGCCACCGAAGTCAAAGCCCCGGTACTGCCCGAATCCGTCGCCGACGGCACCATCGCCACCTGGCACAAGAAGGTGGGCGACGCCGTCAAGCGCGACGAAAACCTGCTTGACCTGGAAACCGACAAGGTCGTCCTGGAAGTGCCGTCGCCGGTCGACGGCGTGCTGAAGGAAATCAAGTTCGCCGAAGGCTCGACCGTGACCTCCAGCCAGGTCGTGGCGATCATCGAGGAAGGCGCCGTTGCAGCTGCTCCGGCACCGACCGCCGAGGCCGCTCCGGCCGCTGCTCCGGCCGCCGCCGCTCCGGCTCCGGCTCCGGCCGCTGCCGCTGCCGCTGCGCCGGCCCCGGCCGCCAAGTCGGCCGCCGATGCGCTGCCGCCGGGCGCCCGCTTCACCGCCATCACTGAAGGCGTGAACCCGGCCGATGTCGACGGCACCGGCCGTCGCGGCGCGGTCACCAAGGAAGACATCGTCAACTTCGCCCGCAACGGCGGCGCCGGCAAGGCCGGTGGCGCACGCCCGGAAGAGCGCGTGCCGATGACCCGCATCCGCAAGCGCATCGCCGAGCGCCTGATGGAGTCGAAGAACTCCACCGCGATGCTGACCACCTTCAACGAAGTCGACCTGTCCAAGGTGTCGGCGGCGCGCAAGGAACTGCAGGACGAGTTCGTCAAGGCACACGGCATCAAGCTGGGCTTCATGAGCTTCTTCGTGAAGGCCGCCGCCAACGCGCTGCAGCGCTTCCCGCTGGTCAACGCCTCGATCGACGGCGACGACATCATCTATCACGGCTACTCGGACATCTCGATCGCCGTCTCGACCGAGAAGGGCCTGGTCACGCCGGTGCTGCGCAACGTCGAGCGCATGTCGTTCGCCGACATCGAGAAGACCATCGCCGACTACGCCAAGAAGGCCCGTGACGGCAAGCTGGGCCTGGAAGAACTGCAGGGCGGCACCTTCACCGTGACCAACGGCGGCACCTTCGGTTCGCTGCTGTCGACCCCGATCATCAACCCGCCGCAGAGCGCCATTCTGGGCATGCACGCCATCAAGGAGCGTCCGATCGCCCAGAACGGCCAGGTCGTGATCGCGCCGATGATGTACCTGGCGCTGTCCTACGACCACCGCATCATCGACGGCAAGGACTCGGTGCAGTTCCTGGTGGACATCAAGAACCAGCTGGAAAACCCGGGCCGCATGCTGTTCGGCCTGTAAGACACCTCCCGCCCCTCCGCGCCTGCGCGGAGGGGTTCTGGTAATGCATCAAGGAATAATTCAATGGCTGAACAATTCGACGTCGTCGTCATCGGTGCCGGCCCGGCCGGTTACCACGCTGCCATCCGCGCGGCCCAGCTGGGCCTGAAGACCGCCTGCATCGATGCAGCGCTGGGCAAGGACGGCAAGCCGGCCCTCGGCGGCACCTGCCTGCGCGTGGGCTGCATCCCGTCCAAGGCGCTGCTGGATTCCTCGCGCCAGTTCTGGAACATGGGCCACATCTTTGGCGACCACGGCATCAGCTTCAAGGATGCCAAGATCGACGTCGAGGCGATGGTTGGCCGCAAGGACAAGATCGTCAAGCAGTTCACCGGCGGCATCGGCATGCTGTTCAAGGCCAACAAGGTCGCCGCCTACTACGGCTTCGGTGAACTGCAGCCGGGCAACGTGGTCAAGGTCACCCAGCATGACGGTTCCATCGTCGAGCTGAAGGGCACCAACGTCATCATCGCGGCCGGTTCGGATTCGATCGAACTGCCGTTCGCCAAGTTCGACGGCGAGACCATCGTCGACAACGTTGGCGGCCTGGACTTCACCGAAGTGCCGAACCGCCTGGCCGTGATCGGCGCCGGCGTGATCGGCCTGGAACTGGGCAGCGTGTGGAAGCGCCTGGGCGCTGAAGTCACCATCCTGGAAGCCATGCCGGAGTTCCTGGCGGCTGCCGATGCCGAAGTGGCCAAGGCGGCTGCCAAGGAATTCAAGAAGCAGGGCCTGGACATCAAGCTCAATGCCAAGGTCTCCAAGACCGAGATCACCGGCAAGGGCAAGAAGAAGGAAGTCATCGTCACCTACACCGACGCGGAAGGCGAAAAGACCCTGACCGTGGACAAGCTGCTGGTGGCCGTTGGCCGTCGCGCCGCCACCAAGGGCCTGCTGGCCGAAGGCACCGGCGTCAAGATCAACGAGCGCGGCCAGATCGAAGTCGATGCGCACTGCCACACCGGCGTCAACGGTGTGTGGGCAGTCGGGGACTGCGTGCGCGGCCCGATGCTGGCGCACAAGGGCTTCGAGGAAGGCATCGCGGTGGCTGAGCTGATCGCCGGCCTGCCGGGCCACGTCAACTTCGACACCATCCCGTGGGTCATCTACACCGAACCGGAACTGGCCTGGGTCGGCAAGACCGAAGCGCAGCTGAAGGCCGAAGGCATTCCGTACAAGGCCGGCAGCTTCCCGTTCGCCGCCAACGGCCGTGCCGTGGCGATGATCGAGCCGGCAGGCTTCGTGAAGATCCTGGCCCATGCCGAAACCGATCGCATCCTCGGCATGCACCTGGTCGGCGCCAACGTCTCCGAGCTGGTGCACGAAGGCGTGCTGACCATGGAGTTCAGCGGTTCGGCCGATGACCTGGCCCGCATCTGCCACGCCCACCCGTCGCTGTCGGAAGTGGTCCACGACGCGGCGATGGCGGTCAGCAAGCGCGCCATCCACAAGGCGAACTGATCGGCATCATGGTAGGTGCCGACCGTTGGTCGGCACTCACCTGCAGACGAAAAACCCCGCCCCGGCGGGGTTTTTTGTTGCCCGTTCCCTGTAGCGCCGAGCCCACGCTCGGCTGCCCTGCAAAGGCCGCCGAGCATGGGCCCGGCGCTACACCTTTCCAGCCGGCTTCTTCGGTGGATCCTCACAGACCCTGTGCTGTACCACCGTATCGCCGGCCTTCCATTGCTTGACCACCCGGCAGCGCGCCTCGGCTTTCGGCGCAGGGACCGCCGCTGCATTGGCTTCGTCAGCCGCAGCGCTCTGCTCGCGCTCCAGCCACGCCGACGGGGGTACCGGGGGTGCGGCCAGCACCGGGCCTGGCAACAGGACCAGACCGGCCAGCAGCACCCTCCTCATGCGGGAACCGCCCGGCCGCCAAGCAACCGCGCCGGCAGCATGAACAGCGCGCGCAGGAAGGCGAACAACGCCGAGAAGGTGATGCCGACCAGGCGGAACGGCAGGCTCAGCAGCCACACGAGCGGCCAGGCGATCAGGGCGAGGATCGCCAGCGGCCAGCACAGCACGAACAGCAGGCACCACACACCGAGCGCGAACAGGGTCTTCATCACGGTCTCCTTGGGGCGGCACCCTGCCGCCTGCGGACACCTTGGCGCCCTGCCCTCGCCGCCGGCAAACGGTTTGCGACGAAACCCGGGCTGGGGGCGATGAAATCCGGTGCAGGGCCGTCGTTGTAGAGCCGAGCCCGCGCTCGGCTGCTCTTCGTTGCGATCACAGAAAACCCGCGCTGCGCGCGACAGCCGAGCGTGGGCTCGGCTCTACAGGAGCTGCACCGCGCCCGGGCGGCCATGGGTCACCTGGAATCGCGCCGCGGTACGCACTGCGGCATCCGGGCGCAGCACGCTGTCGGCGAAGCGGAGCTCGGCGTCCACGGTCTGCCGGTTCAGCTGCAGCTCCCACCAGCCGCGGCGGTCGCCGTCGAAATAGCGGATATGCGGGTTCTGCGGAATCGATGGCCCGTAGTACGGCCCGTACGGCGTGTCGTCGCCGCCACTGCTGATCGCCGGGGCGATGAATTCGGTGGCCACGACCGGCGCGCTGGCCGCGTCGAAATCCAGCTTCAGGTCATTGACGAAGGTGGAATGCCAGTCGCCGCCCAGCACGATGGCATTGCCCTGCCCGCCCGCCTGCATCGCCTGCAGCAGACGCCTGCGTGCAGCGGGATAGCCATCCCACGCGTCGTTCCAGAAGCGCTCGCGTGGCGTGCCGCCGTCCAGCCGCAGCTGCGCCATCAGCAGCTGCTGCACCACCACGTTCCAGCGCGTGCCCTGCGCGGCGGCCATCGACTGCGTGAACCACGCTTCCTGCCCCGTGCCGAGCATGCTCATGCGCGGATCCAGCGCCGCTTCGCAGCGCGGTGACTCGCCCACACCGCAGGGATTGGCCGGGCGGAACTGGCGGCAGTCGAGCAGGGTCAGCTGTGCCAGATCGCCGTAACGCAGGCGCCGGTGCACGCGCAGGCCGCCATTGCCCGCAGGCGTGCTGCGCATCGGCAGGTGTTCGTAGAACGCGCGGTAGGCCGCCGCGCGGCGAACGATGAAGTCCTCGATCGACACGCCGGGCTTCTCCGGATGGATGCCCGAGTAGTCGTTCTGCACCTCGTGATCGTCCCAGATCACCGCGAAGCCGTGTGCGGCATGGGCCGCCTGTAGATCCGGGTCGAGCTTGTACAGCGCGTACTGGTCACGGTAGCGCTCCAGGCTCACCGTCTCGCCAGTGAAACGCGCCGCGTCCAGCGTGCTGCCACGCGCGTTCTGCAGCGGGCTGTACTCGTACAGGTAGTCGCCGGCATGCAGCACGAGGTCGACATCGCTCCGTGCGATATCACGCAGCACCGGATAGTAGCCACTGTTCCAGGCCTGGCAGGTGCACAGGGCCAGCCGCAGCTGCTGCAGCTGCGTGTCCGGTAGCGACGCGGTGCGGAAGTGGCCGACCGCGCTTTCCTCATCGCCATCGCAGGCGAAGCGGTAGTAGTAGTCGCGGCCCGGGCGCAGGCCATTGACCTCCACGTGCACCGAATGGGCCAGCTCAGGCACCGCGGCTGCAGTACCCCGCTGCACCAGCCGGCGCATGCCGGCGTCTTCGGCCACGAACCAGCGCACCGGCACCGCCCGCGACGGCATGCCGCCGCCGTTGAGCGGGTCCGGCGCCAGCCGCGTCCACAACACGGCCCCCTGTGGATCCGGATCACCGGCGGCGACACCAAGGGTGAACGGATCACGCCCCAGCCGCGGCCGTGGGCCGGCCGTGGCCAGCCCCGGCATCGCCGCCAGCGCGATCGCCGCCCCCGTGCCCTGCCACGCCATGCGCAGCAGGCGACGACGGCGTTCCGGATCCACAGGCCCGCGCATCAGAAGCGCACGGTGGCGGTGGCCATCACCTGGCGCGGCGCGCCGACCTGCATGGTCGCCAGGCTGCGGGTCGGGTCGGCGGCGTAGGTGCCGTTGGTGTTGATCGAGGACAGGTAGCGCTTGTCGGTCAGGTTGGTCAGGTTCAGCGCCATGGTCAGGTTCTGCGCCGGGCCCAGCGCGCCGAAGTCATAGGCCACGGAGGCATTGACCAGCCAGTAGCTCGGCACCGACTCGTCGTTGGTATAGGTCACGTAGCGCTTGCCGACGTGGTTGGCCGACAGGCGCATGTCCCACGGGCCCGGGGTCCAGGCCAGGGTGCTGGCGAACATCCATTCGGGGGTGTCGACGGTCTTCTTGCCGCGGGTCGGCACCACGCCATTGTTCACGTAGTCGTTGTCGTAGGTGCTGTCATTCCAGGACAGCGCGTTGGACCAGGCCAGGTCCTGCATCGGCTTCAGCTGCAGTGTCGCCTCGGCGCCGCGGCTGGTCACCGAACCGACGTTGGAGAACAGCGCCGGGCAGCCGAGGATGCCCACGCACTGGGCGATCGCCAGCAGGCGGTTGTCGAACTTGACGTCGTACACCGCAACCGAGGCTTCATAGCCCTTCCCGTAGCCGCGCCAGCCCAGTTCCAGGGTGCGTGACTGTTCCGGCTTCAAGTCCTGCGCGCTGGCATCGAACGCCGCCTGCGGCACGTTGAACGGGCTGCCCACGCCCAACGCGTAGGCGGCGATGTTCCTGGCGAACGAACCGAAGATCTCGTTGCCTTCGTTGAGCTTGAAGTTGAAACCCGCCTGAGGCAGCAGGCCCTTCTTCGAAGTCAGGCTGCTGTTGTTGGCATAGCTGCCCAGTGGCGTGCGCACGCGGGTGCGGGTGTGCGGCGACTTCGCACCGATGTCGATGGTCAGCCGGTCATCGAACAGGCGGAAGCGGTCCTGCACGTAGAACTGGCGGGTGATGGTGGTGTAGCGCTGGTGCCACACGCGCTGGTCCGGGTTGCGCAGGAAGAAGTCATCGGTGACCGGGCCGTCGATGTAGTAGAAGTTGCGCTGCACGCTGTGGCCGTTGTCCTCGTACCAGAGGCCGGCTTCCAGGTCGTGGCCGCCGACGTTCCAGGTGAACGCCGAGGTCACGCCGGTACGGTCGATCGCGTACTCGGTGGTGCGGATCGAGATCGGAATCTCGCGACCGGTGCCCGGGTTGGACGGATTGGACGGGCTGAACCAGTGGCCCTGGCCACGGTTGCTGTGGTTGTAGACGTTGACCTTCAGCCGCATCGACTCGTTCAGGCCGAAATCGCCGGCGATGCTGGACAGGTCATCGTTGCGCAGGCCGTGGCCGGAGTAGTACGCATCCCAGGGGCTGTTGACGCCGCCCGTGAACCTGCCGCGCGCGGCGGCGACGGCACGATCCCAGTCCGGCGCGTAGTTGTCCCAGTCCCAGCCAAGGCGATCGATCATCTCCAGCGACAGGTCCTGGTAGTCCGCCTCGACGCGGCGCGAGGCGTTGAACAGCGCGGTGATCCTGCTGTCCGTTCCGAAATTGTAGGTGGCCTTGCCGTTGAACTGTTTCAGCTCCTGCGAGCCCTTGCCCTTCCACTTGTCGCCTTCGGAGTACACGCCGGACAGATAGGCCGCAAAGCCCTGGTGCTCACCGGTCTCCAGGCGCGCATAGCTGCGCCGCGCGCTGTCGCTGCCGAAGCCCTGCGCCAGCACCACGCCGTACTCGGTGGACGGATCGATCGAATAGAACTGGAACACGCCACCGAGGTTGCTGGTGGACGGCGTACCCAGCGCGCCGATGCCGGTGGACACTTCGGCTCCGCCCAGGTTCTCGCTGATCACGGCACGGCTGATGTGCAGGCCGTTGCTGTTGCCATAGGCCATGTTGCCCAGCGGGATGCCATCGAGCGTGTAGCCCAGGCGGCTCTGGTTGAAGCCACGCAGGCTGATGGTGGTGGACCATTCGTAGGCGCCGGTGGCATCGGCCGACTCGAAGTGAACGCCCGGCTTGCTGGCCAGCAGCTTCAGTGGGTTCGCACCGGGCGGCAGGATCTTCATGTCCTCGGCGGTCACGCGCTGCACCTGGCGGGCTTCACCGCGGCCGATCACCGAGATCGAATCGAGGGTGGTCGCCGACGGTGCGTCGGGGGCGGGGGCGGTTTCAGCGGCAGCGAGCGACGGCAGCGAAGCACAGACCAGCAGGGCCAGCAGATTGCGGCGAAGCGGAGCGTGGGACGACATGGAGGCGGATTCCTTGGGCACGCTGGACGCCGAAGGGCGGCGTCGAAGAGCAGCAGCGGCGGAATCGTAGAAGCGGCGCGTTACATGTCATTTACACGCCACATGCGGAATCCTTGCGTTCCGAATGGTCTACCGTCCGGAAGGCGATTGCCGGCCAGCGGCCGGCATGGCCGTTATTCGAACGAGCCGACCGAATCGTGGGCCAGGTTGTCGAAGCGGGTGTACTCGCCGAAGAACTTCAGCTTGCACGAGCCGGTCGGGCCACCACGGTGCTTGCCGATGATGATCTCGGCCAGGCCCTTGTCCGGCGAGTTTTCCTTGTTGTAGTAGTCGTCGCGGTAGATGAACACGATCATGTCCGCGTCCTGCTCGATTGCGCCCGACTCGCGAAGGTCGGCCATCACCGGGCGCTTGTCGGTACGCGTTTCCAGCGAGCGGTTGAGCTGTGACAGCGCGATCACCGGCACATTCAATTCCTTGGCCAGGCCCTTCAACGAACGCGAGATCTCCGAGATTTCGGTCGCGCGGTTTTCGCTGTTGCCGGGCACGCTCATCAGCTGCAGGTAGTCGATCACGATCAGGCCGAGGTCATGCTCGCGCTTGAGGCGGCGGCACTTGGAGCGCAGCACTTCCGGCGACACGCCCGGCGTATCGTCGATGAAGATCTTGGTTTCCTTCAGCATCTTGATCGCGCTGGTGACGCGGCTCCAGTCCTCGTCTTCCAGCTGGCCGGTACGCAGGCGCTGCGCGTTGATGCGGCCATTGGAGGAAATCAGGCGCATCGCCAGCTGCGATGCCGACATTTCCATCGAGAACACCGCCACGCCCTTCTTCGACTTGATCGCCGCGTACTCGGCGATGTTCAGCGCGAAGGTGGTCTTGCCCATGGCCGGGCGCGCGGCGAGGATGATCAGATCGGTCGGCTGCAGGCCGGCGGTCATCGCATCGAAATCGGTGTACCCGGTCGGCAGGCCGGTGATGTTGCCGCCGTTCTCGAAGCGGTTGCGCAGCTCCTCGAATGCATCCTTCAGCGCACCGGGCATGGCCACGAAATCGGTGCGACCACGTGCGCCCTGTTCGGCAATGGCGAACACGCTCTTTTCCGCCGAGGCCAGCAGCTCGCTGCTGTCGCGGCCTTCGGGCTGGAAACCGTCGTTGACGATGTCGGTGCCCACCTGGATCAGCTGGCGCAACACTGCCTTGTCACGCACGATCTCGGCGTAGGCCACGATGTTGGCAGCCGACGGCGTGGTACTGGCCAGTTCGATCAGGTAGGCGCCGTCGCCCACCAGTTCCATCTTGCCCTGCGACTCGAACCACTCGCCCAGGGTCACCGCATCGAACGGACGCTCGCGCTCGGACAGCTCGCGGATCGCCCGATAGATCATCTGGTGGTCGCGACGGTAGAAGTCGCCTTCGGTCAGCTGGTCATTGACCCGGTCATACGCTTCGGGCGCCAGCATCAGCCCCCCCAGCACCGCCTGCTCGGCTTCCACCGAATGCGGCGGTACCCGCAACTGGTCGATGCGCGACTCGTCGCGATCGCGATCGAAGCCATCACCGCGCTCTCTGCGGTTGGAACGGAAGCCGGGACGAGCGGACATGCTGCGGTGTTTCCTGCAAAAGTGGGCCAGACGAGTGTAGGCATGCGCCGACCCCGGCGACCATGGACAAGCCTGTGGATAAGCCGTGGAGAAACGGGGGATATCCGCCGGCGCCTGGCCAGACTGGCGTGGGGGCGTCGCACTGCCTGCGACAGGCGCCATTGCGGCACCCGAGCGGAGCATTATCGCAGATCAGGCGCCACGGGTCGGAGCCCGTCGCTGCGCGTCAGGATCCGACCCCGGGCGTGGTTGGGGTCGGATCCCTCTGCGACGCAGAACTCCGACCCCGCAGGCGTCAATCGCCCTTGACGTGCACCGCGATCAGCGCCAGGAACCGGTCCACGTAGCCCTGCAGGAACTTCTGCGTGCCCTCGTTGTGGATCGTGCCGTCGGCATCGATCAGGCCCTCCTTGAAGTGGATGAACGCCTCGGGCTGCCCAAGCACATGCATGTCCAGGAAGGCCAGGGTGTTGCGCAGGTGCTGCTGGGCCACGGCGGTACCGATCTGGCCGATGGAGGCGCCGATCACCGCCGCCGGCTTGCCGGCAAACGCACTGTCACCGTAGGGACGCGAGCCGATATCGATGGCGTTCTTGAGCACGCCCGGCACCGACCGGTTGTATTCGGGGGTGACGAACAGCACCGCGTCGGCGGCGCGCACCTGGTCCTTCAGCCGGGTACCCTGCGCCGGGTACTGCGCGTCGAAGTCCTGGTCATACAACGGCAGGTCGCCGATCTGCACGTACTGGAAGCGTGCGCGATCACCGGCGATCTTCTCCAGCGCATGGGCCAGCTTGCGGTTGCACGAGTCCTTGCGCAGGCTGCCGACGAACACGGCGATGGTGGGGACGGACATCGGGACATACTCCTCATGGTGCGGGAGGCCCAGCCTAGTCGCCGGGCCCGTGCAGGCCGGTGAAGATCAGCCGCCCACAATGCCTGCGCGCACCTGCCGCCAATGCGCCTGCCAGGCCTGGAACATCAGCACGTTCCACAGATGGGTATGCCACTTGCGCTGCCCTCCCAGGAACTGCTGCCACAGCGGCTGCACCGCCGCCGCCGACAGCACGCCCTCACGCTCCAGCCGCGCCGGCTGCAGCAGGTCCTCGGCCCAGGGCCGCAGGTCGCCTTTCAGCCAGTCACTGACCGGCGCGCCGAAACCGCGCTTGGGACGGTGCACCATCGAATGCGGCACGTAACGGCCCAGCACGCGCTTGAGCAGCACCTTGCTGGTGGTCTCGCTGCGCTTGAAGCCCAGCGGCAGCGACCAGGCGAACTCGGCCACCCGCCAGTCCAGCAGCGGTGCGCGCGCCTCCAGGCTGACCGCCATCGAGGTGCGGTCGACCTTGCACAACAGATCGTCCGGCAGGTAGGTCACGAAATCGGCCAGCATCATCGCGTCGGCCGGCGTACCCGCGCCGTGCAGCGGATCGGCCAGGTCGTAGAAGCTGCCGGCGGCCCGCGCGCCGGTCACCGCCGCGGCCGGGTCGCGCCAGCGCGAGATGCGGTTGCGGTAGACGTCGCCGATGCCACGCGCACCGGTCTCGGCCAGCAGCGCGGCCAGGCCGCCGGTGCGCGAGGCTTCGCCCTGCTGCTGCGCACGCGCGCCCATCAAGCGCCGCAGCGGCCCCGGCACGCGGCCGAGCATCTGCCAGTTGCGCAGCGCGCGTACATACCGGGTATAGCCGAAGAACAGCTCATCGCCACCGTCACCAGACAGCGCCACGGTCACGCCCTGCCGCGCCAGCCGGGCGACCAGCGCGGTCGGCACCTGCGACGCGTCGGCAAAAGGCTCATCGAACATCGCCGGCAACTGCGGCACCACCGCCAGCGCGTCGGCGCCGCTGACGTACAACTCGGTATGGTCACAGCCCAGGTGGGCCGCCAGCTCCCGGGCCAGCGGCGCCTCGTCATGTCCCGAATCGGTGAAGCCGATGCTGAAGCTGTGCACCGGCTGCCCGCTCTGGGCCTGCATCAGCGACGCCACCAGTGAGGAATCGGTGCCACCAGACAGGAATACGCCGACCGGCACGTCGGCCACCATGCGTAGCGCCACCGCGTCGCGCAGCAGCGTGTCCAGCTGTTCCTCGGCGTCCTCGATGCGGCCCTGGAAGGGTGCGGCCAGCGCCGCCTGCATGCGCGCGCGCGCATCCCAGTACGGCCGCTGTGCCTGTTCCGGACGATGCGCGGATGCGCCGGCAGCGACGGCCGCCGCGTCCAGGCGCAACACCCGGCCCGGCATCAGCTTGTAGCAGCGCTGGTGGATGCTGTGCGGCGCCGGGATGTAATCCAGCCGCAGCAGCAAGGTGAGCGCATCGCGGTCGATGTCGTTGTCGAACGCCGGGTGCTGCCAGAGCGCCTTCAGTTCCGAACCGAACACCAGCGTGTCGCCGGCCCAGCCGTAGTACAGCGGCTTCTTGCCGACGCGGTCGCGGGCCAGCCACAGGCAACGCTCCTGGCGGTCCCACAGCGCGATGGCGAACATGCCGTTGCAGCGCTGCAGGGTGTCTTCCACGCCCCATTGCAGGATCGCCGCCAGCAGTACTTCGGTGTCGGAATGGCCGCGGAAGGCATGCCCCAGCGGCTCCAGTTCCTCGCGCAGGGCGGCGAAGTTGTAGACCTCGCCGTTGTAGGCCATCACGTAGCGGCCGTCGGCCGAGGCCATCGGCTGGTGGCCCAGCGGGGACAGGTCGAGGATGCTCAGGCGGCGATGCGCCAGCGCGATGCCCGCCTCGGCATCGACCCAGCTGCCGCCATCATCGGGCCCGCGGTGGTGCAGCGCCTGGCCCATGGACAGGGCCTGCGCCTGCAGCGCCTCGGCCGACGCCAGCGGCGCCGGCAACAACATTCCCGCCAATCCACACATGCATCAGGGTTCCTGCGCCAGGTCGAGGGCGGCGCCAATCACCGCATTGTCGCTTGGAAGCCCGAACATTGCTGCCCCCGCCAGTGGCGTGTAGGTGTCGGCACCACAGACCCGGCGCAACGGCAGATGGCCGAACCCGGCCTCGACCAGCGCGGTGACCACGCCCTCGCCCACCCCGCCGCTGTGGCGGCCTTCATCCAGCACCAGCACCCGCCGTGCGCTGGCGGCCTGGGCAGTGATGAAGCCGGCGTCCAGCGGTACCAGCCAGCGCAGGTCGACCACCCGCACCTGCCAGCCCAGCTGCTGCTCGATCGCCCGCGATGCGCGCAATGCCATCGGCACGCCGTTGCCATAGGTATAGATCACCAGGTCGCCGGCCTCCGGCGCATAGACCCGGCCCTCCCCCGGCACCAGCGACTGGCCCTGTGCGGGGAAGTCGAACAGCCACTGGCCATCGCCGGCTTCGTGCAGGTCCTTGCTCATGTACAACGCGATCGGCTCCAGGAACACCGCCACCCGCCCATCCACCCGCGCCAGTGCGGCCAGCGTGCGCAGCATCATCACCGCATCGTCGCCACGCGACGGGCAGCCCACCACCAGCCCCGGGATGTCGCGCAACGCGGTGATCGAGTTGTCGTTGTGGAAGTGGCCACCGAAGCCCTTCTGGTACCCCAGCCCGGCCACCCGCACCAGCATCGGGTTGCGGTACTGGTCGTTGGAGAAGAACTGCAGCGAACACGCTTCGCCGCGCACCTGGTCGATGGCGTTGTGCAGATAGGCCAGGTACTGGATCTCCGGAATCGGCAGCATGCCCAGGTTGGCCAGGCCCTGAGCCATGCCCAGGATCATGGTCTCGTCCAGCAGGGTGTTGAACACCCGGCGTGGGCCGAAGCGGCGCAGCAGATCCTTGGTGACGGTGTAGACACCGCCCTTCTGTGCGACGTCCTCACCGAACAGCAGGCTCTGCGGATACTTCGCCAGCAGTTCCTGCAGGGCATGGTTGATCTGGATCGCGAGGTGGCGTGGCGCCTGCCGTTCGGGCAACGCCTCCGCACCGCCATACAGCGCTTCACGCGTTCCGGCGGGCACCTCGCGCCGTGCTTCGGCCTGCACCGCAGCCGGCGTATAGGGCGCAAGCGGCTCCATCACTTCCCGCAGCGACTGCAGCTTCGGCCGTCCTTCGGCATCGGCGGCGGCGGCCATGCAGCGCGCGCGCATCGTCTCGTAGGCCACCTCGATGGCGGCCGCATCCATCCAGCCCGATTCCATCGCGATCTGTGCCGAGCGCAGCAGCGGATCCTGCGCCTCGGCCGCGCACAGCTCCGGCAACGCGCGCCATTCCACCTCGAAGTCGGTGCCGGCGTGCCCCATCAGGCGCGTGGTGCGCAGATGCAGGAAGGTCGGCCGCCGCGTACGCCGGCAGTGCTCCACCGCCGCCTGCACCTGCGCATGGCCGGTGGCCAGGTCGAGGCCATCGGCGTAGAAATAGTCCAGCCCGGGCTGACCGCTGAAGCGTTCGGCGATCCAGCCTTCAGGCGTTTTCACCGAGATGCCCAGGCCATTGTCCTCGCAGACGAACAGGACCGGTGCCGGCAGCTTCTGGTAGGCCGACCACATCGCGGTGTTGAACGCGGTCTGCGCGGTGGCATGGTTGGCCGAGGCGTCGCCGAACGAGCACAGTACGATGCTGTCGGCCGGAATCGGCAGTTCGTGGCCCAGCCGCTTGCCGCTTTCGAGGGCCAGCGCGGTGCCCAGCGCTTTCGGCAGATGCGAGGCGATGGTCGAGGTCTGCGGCAGCACCCACAACGGTTTGCTGCCCCACACCTTGTGCCGCCCCCCGCTGGCCGGGTCATCGGCGCTGGCAGCAAAGGACAGCGCGGCATCGCGCAGCGGGTCGATCCCCGGCACCTGGCGTGAGCGCTCGGCCATGAAGGCACCGGAGCGATAGTGCAGGAATGCTGGATCCGTATGCCGGCAGGCCCGCGCCAGCAGCGCATTGCCTTCGTGGCCGGATGAACCGATGGTGTAGAAGACCTTGTTCTGCACGCGCAGCACGCGCGCCATCAAGTCCAGCTGGCGGCTGGCCAGCTGCGAATCGAACAGCTCGCCAAACGCGGCGGCGGTAAGCGTGCTGCCCGGCAGGATCGGCGCATCCGGCGCCGGGCGCGGGCGCGGGGTACCGCGCCAGCCACGCACCGCGTCGAGGAAATTGGCGTCGCACACGTCGGCGCGGTTGAGCACGCGCATGCGTGCGGGAATCGGATCTGGAACCACAGCGAACATCGAACACCCTCCGTGTCGTTGTTGCATTCCGCCCGGGGTTGGCCAGGCGCTACCCTGTGGGGGATCACCTTGGTGAGAGTCATGCGGCCTCGAAGCGGGCGCGCACCTCGGCGGTCACCGCCGGCATCGGCAGGAAGCGCGGCTGCCCGCGCACGCGCTGCAACCAGGCGCGAACTTCCGGGAACGGCTGCAGGCTGATTCCACCCTCGCCTGCGACGTCGGTGTAGGCGAACAGCGCGATGTCGGCGATGCCGTACCCACTGCCGGTGAACCATTGCGCATCACGCAGGTGCTGCTCCATCACCGCCAGTGCAGTGGCGGCGCGCTCGTGCAGGCGTGGCAGTTCGGCGCGGCGCGGCGACCCAGGCGGGGTCCAGCCGCGGATGAAGCGCGCGACCGCTACGCACGGCTCGTGCGTGTACTGCTCGAAGAACATCCAGCTCAGTGCCTGCGCGCGCTCCCAGCCATCGGTGGGCAGGTAGGGCGTGCCTTCGGCCAGCCAGAAAAGGATCGCATTGGACTCGGTCAGCACGCGGCCATCGTCGCGGACGATCAACGGCACCTTGGCATTGGGATTGAGCGCGAGGAACTCGGGGGTGTGGGTCTGGCCGTGGGCACTGTCCACTTCCACCCAGCGGTAGCGGCTGCCGAGCTGCTCCAGCAGCAGGCGGACCTTGTGGCAATTGCCTGACACCGACATGCCGTGCACCGTCAACGGGACGCGCTCTTCCACCATTGCCTGCTCCCTCGGATCCGGCCGGCGGCCGGCTGCGTGCAGTCTGGCAAGCACGCCAGTGAATGCCAAGCGCGGGTGCAGCATGACTACACGGTAGTGCCGGCCGCTGGCCGGCATCCTCGATGCAGCTGGTAGTGCCGGCCGCTGGCCGGCATCCTCGATGCAGCTGGATCCAAGCGATTGCCGGCCAGCGGCCGGCACTACCAAGCCACGCTCAGCGCGCGCGTTGCCGCCACTGTTCGCGCGACTGGCCCCAGATCTGCATGGGCTTGTCGTTGCATGGCGCTGGCAACTCCCCCATGCGCAGCAGGGTGCTTCCCAGCTTGCGTGCCACGGCCCGCGAGTTGTCGTTGTCCTCGGCGATGGTATGGATCACCTCAGCCCAGCCCAGCGTATCGAACGCCCAGTCGATCGCCGCGACCGCCGCCTCCGGCGCATAGCCCCGGCCCCAGCTGGCATGGCGGATGCCCCAACCAACCTCGGTACCCGGCCAGTCCTGCGGCTGCCACGGTCCCATCCGCCCGATCCAGTCGCCGCTGGATTTCTCGATCACGCTGAACATTGAGAAGCCGAACAGCTGCCAGGCGCCAGCCCGGCTGCAGAAACCGCGCCAGGCTACCGAGGGTGGCTGCACGCCGCCCAGGGTACGCATCGTGGCCTCGTCGGCGCAGAACGCCAGGTACGGCTCGTAGTCCTCGCGAAGCAGCGGGCGCAGGATCAGCCGCTCGGTTTCGATGCGCAGGTCGAAGATGCTCATGCCGGCTCCATGTCGAAGGGAGCACCCATGATGGAGGATGGCTTCCCTGCGCGGATGAATATCGCCGGTCGCAATGAAACGGGCCGGCATGAGCCGGCCCGTCAGGTACTGCATGCTGCGCCGGGATTACTGGCGCGTGGCTGCGGCAGTGGCACCGGCGGCAGCGGTCTGCGTGACCAGCTGGCCATCGACCACCGGCAGGCGATCGCTGGCCGGCTTGTTGTCCATGCGCACGGTCTTCTCCGCGCCGTCATAGCGGTAGGTCACGTTGTAACCCTTCACCACGTCGTTGGTACCCATGGCAATGCGGTTGCCCGGCTTGCTGGCCATGCGCATGGTGCCGGTGGTGCCATCCTCATTGCGATAGGTCACGTTGTAGCCGGTGACGCGGCTCGACTCGGAGGTGGCGGTCTCGGTGTGGCACTGGCGCTCGGTGCGGTTGACCACACGGCCACCCACATGGCGCTTGTCGATCTGGTTGCCGATGAAGCCGCCGGCCACGGCACCGGCGGCGGTCGCGGCCTTCTTGCCGTTGCCGCCACCGACCTGGTTGCCGAGCAGGCCACCGACCACAGCGCCGACCACGGTGCCGCCGACGTTGCCATCACGTTCCGGCAGGCGTTCCTGCACCGTCACGTCCTGGCAGACCTCGTGCGGGGTCTGGGTGGTGGAAGTCTCGCGCACTGGATCGGTGCCGATCACGGTGGCGTAGGCCTTCTGCTTCTCGGTGATCGGGTCAACCTTCAGCACATCGGCATATTCAAGCCCGCGCGGCGCGGACGGGTCCAGCTTGTCACCACGTGCGCCGTCGTCAGAAGCGTTACCTTCAACGAGGCGCGATTCACCATTGGGGGTTCCGGCGCTGATGGAATCGGGCGACTTGTCACCACTCTTCATGAAGGCGGCGGTGGCGATGCCACCGACCAGCAGCGCGCCCGCTGCGACCAGGACAGTTGTAGTTGTGCTTTTCATGACCTGCTCCTTGCGGACCATCCGCAACGTTCTCGGGGCAGATTGCAGCATGCGCTGCCTGAACGGAATCTCCACATTTCCTGCTCATTCCGATAACCCATTCAGCATCGGGAAATGCTGGGCCCGTGGTAGCGTTTGCATATTCCCCACGAGGCTTCCCGCCATGGCCAACCCGATGCTGCTGCCGGTACTGCAATGGGCCCGCCGGCTGCGCTACCCCACCCTGTTCAAGCTCACCGCCGGCCTGTTCGTGCTGACCTTGTTCATCCCGGACCCGATCCCGTTCGTCGATGAGCTGGTGCTGGGCTTCGGCACGCTGCTGCTGGCCAACTGGAAGAGCCGCAACGCCGCGACACCTCCGCCGCTGGAACAGCGTTGAGCATCCTGGTTGACAGCCACTGCCATCTGGATGCCAGCGGGTTCGACCGTGACCGCGCTGCGGTGATCGAGCGTGCGCAGGCCGCGGGGGGGCGCCAGCAGGTGGTACCGGCGGTGACCGCGGCCAGCTGGCCGAAGCTGCGTGAGGTCTGCCAGCAGGCGCCGGGGCTGTACCCGGCCTACGGCCTGCATCCGATGTTCCTGGCCGATCACCAGCCCGGGCACCTGCCACTGCTGCGCGAGTGGATCGAGCGCGAACGCCCCTGTGCGATCGGCGAATGCGGCCTGGACTTCTTTGTCGAAGGGCTGGACGCCGACGCCCAGCAGGCGTATTTCATCGGCCAGCTGGAACTGGCCCGCGAATTCGAGTTGCCGGTGATCGTGCACGCGCGACGCGCGGTGGATGCGGTGATCGCCGCCATCCGCCGCGTCGGCGGCCTGCGCGGCGTGGTGCACAGCTTTTCCGGCAGCCCGGAACAGGCCGCGCAACTGCACAGGCAGGGCTTCCTGCTCGGCCTCGGTGGCCCACTGACCTACGATCGCGCGCAACGGCTGCAGCGGCTGGTGCGCGAGATGCCGCTGGAACAGTTGCTGCTGGAAACCGACGCGCCCGACCAGCCCGACGCCGGCATCCGCGGCCAGCGCAACGAGCCAGCGCGGCTGGCGACCATTGCCCGGCACGTGGCCGCACTGCGCGGGATGGAGCTGGAAGCCGTGGCCCAGGCCACGACGGAGAATGCGCGGCGATTGTTCGCGCTGCCGGCAATGTAACGGGTAGGTGCCGGCCGCTGGCCGGCACGATCCATCACACCGCGCTGGCCTCGACCGCATCCACCTTCACCTTCTTCGGCTCCAGCAGCATCTCCAGCGCCTTGCCAACCGCCGCGAAGGCGAACGCGCCGGTGATGTGGGTTGCCGCGCCCAGGCCGGCACCACAGTCCAGCTTCAACGCCGCATCGGCGCCCAGGTTCGGACGGATGCCGCAGACGCTGCCATCGGCCTGCGGGTACTTCACATTCTCCAGCGAATACACCGCCGGTACGCCGAAATAGCGCTTGGCGTTCTTCGGGAAGTTGAATTCGCTGCGCAGCTTCTTGCGGATCAGCGCCAGCATGGCGTCGTGCTCGGTGCGAGAGACATCGCGGATGCGCACCAGGGTCGGATCGGTACGGCCACCGGCGGCACCGACGGTCAGCAACGGCAGCTTGCGGCGGCGGCACCATGCGATCGTCTCGACCTTGACCCGGAAGCTGTCGCAGGCATCGATCACCAGATCGAACCCCCGGTCCAGCAGCTCGGCCATGTTGGACACGGTCAGGAATGCCTGCACCGCGTCGACCCCGATGTCCGGATTGATCGCACGGCAACGCTCGGCCATCGCCTCGGCCTTGTTGCGGCCGTAGTTGCCTTCCATCGCCGGCAGCTGCCGGTTGGTGTTGGACACGCAGATATCGTCGGCATCGATCAGGGTCAGGTGGCCGACGGCCGAACGGGCCAGCGCCTCCACCACCCACGAGCCGACGCCGCCCATGCCGACCACCGCCACGCGGCTGCCCTGCAGGCGCTCGAGTGCACCCACGCCGTACAGCCGTTCGATGCCGGCGAAGCGTTGTTTGACCTGTTCGTTCATCGGGCTATTTTAACGTGCAGGTGCTGGCGCCCGCAGTACGCCGGCGTCGAACCCACCGTTGCACGCCCGGAGTGCCCGCATGAATGCCAGCCCGCCCCGCCGCCTTTCCAGCGCCCATCGCTACCTGTTCGTGCTCTGCCTGGGCCTGCTGATCGGCCTGATCGCCACGGTAATGGTCGGCCGCGCCCTGCAGGCGCGTCGCGATCCGTTCCCGGGCAGCCTGATGCAGGTGATGCAGCGGCAGTCACAGCTGCTGCAGCAGGCCCAGCTGCAGAACCGCTGCAGCCTGGCTGACAGCGTGCCGCGGCTGCAGGTGCTGCGCCTGCTGTCCAATGACCTGGACCAGGCGTTTCCCGGGCTGAAGGACAGTGCGCAGTTCCAGCAGCACGCCAGCCAGCTGCGCGGCAACCTCAACACGGCGCTGGCCTCCCCCCCCGGCGACTGCAGGGCCCTCGCCCAGCTGGTGGAAACACTGCAGGCGGACTGCCGCGCCTGCCACCAGGATTTCCGCTGAGCCGCATTCATCCTGCAGCCGGGCAGCACGCACACGGTTGGCGCGTTGTTCACGTTCGAAAGGAGAGGATTCGTCCACCCTGCTGCACGACGCAGTACCACCCAACCCACCCGCCTTCACGGCCAGGAGACGACCCATGAAGATCCAGCTCATCGCCGCCAGCGCCATCGCTACCCTCGCGCTGGCTGGCTGTGCCACCTCGCCCGGTTACAGCGGCGGTGGTTACAACAACGGCTACAACAACGGCGGCTACGGCAACAATGGCGGCTACAACCAGGGCCGTTGCGCTGACTGTGGCATCGTCACCCGCATCAACACCGTGCCCTCGGGCCGCACCGCGCCCAGCGCGACCGGCGCGATCCTCGGCGGCATCGTCGGCGCCGTGGCCGGCCATGAAATCTCCGACCACACCGGTGGCAGCCGTGGCAACAAGAACATCGCCGCCGCCGCAGGCGCGGTCGGTGGTGCCCTGGCCGGCAACCAGATCCAGAAGAACGTCACCAGCGATACCTATGACATCAGCGTGCGCATGGATGATGGCCGCACCATCGTGGTCAACCAGCGCGATCTCGGCGGCATCCGCGAGAACACCTACGTGCGCGTCGTCAATGGCAAGGTCATCCTGCGCTGACCTGCACCGGGCCAACGGCAAAGAAAAAGGCCCGCTTGCGCGGGCCTTTTTCATGCCGACGGGCGGCGGGTATTACACCGGCTGCACCTTGTCAGCCTGCAGGCCCTTCTGGCCCTGCACGACTTCGAAGCTCACAGTCTGGCCTTCCTTGAGGCTCTTGAAGCCCTGGGTCTCGATGGCGCGGAAGTGCACGAACACGTCCTCGCCATTCTGCCGGCTGATGAAGCCGAAGCCCTTCGCATCATTGAACCACTTTACGGTACCGGTCTCGCGCTCAGCCATCTCACTAACTCCCTTTGACTCTCTCTTGTTGTTGGAAACGCCCGGTGGGCGGCTGACAAGCAAGGGGGAAGCGAGGTGCATCGATGCAGCGGATCGGAAAGATCTTGCTTCATCAGGCCACGATCCACGGTGACCTTGCCAAGCTCAGCGACTGCAACTTAACCCGCCCAAAACGAAAAAGCAACTGGCAAAATCTTTCACTGTCAACCCCAAAACGGCCACCATACGGGACAGCATGGGACTCTCATTCATCTTATATTTGCTAGCGGTCATTTTTGTCCTGATCGGCATCGCCGGCATCATCCTGCCGGCCCTCCCGGGCATCCCGCTGGTGTTCATCGGGCTGCTGCTGGCGGCCTGGGCCGACGGCTTCGCCCACGTCGGCTGGCCCACCCTGGTCGCGCTGGGCGTGCTGACCCTGCTTTCACTGTTGGTGGACGTGCTCGCCACCGTAGTTGGCGCGCAGCGCGTCGGCGCCAGCCGCAAGGCCCTGTGGGGCACCTTCGTCGGCAGCATCGTCGGCCTGTTCTTCATGCCCATCGGCCTGTTTGCCGGACCGCTGGTCGGCGCCCTGCTCGGCGAGTACTGGCACACCCGCGAACTCGGCCGCTCGACCAAGGTGGGCCTGGCGACCTGGCTCGGCATCCTGCTCGGCCTGGCACTGAAACTGGCGGTGGTGATCGCGATGCTGGGCCTGTTCGCGTTCGCCTGGTTCTTCTGAGCCACCTAGCCTTCACGCCACGCGCACGCCGTGGCCGTGCATAAACGGTGGGGCTGGCCGCGATCCGGTGCAGCCGCCACACTGTGCGATTCCCGTATCCATCGAAGGGCCTGCTGCAATGACCCTCCCCACGCTGCTTCCCCGTCTGGCGCCGCTGGCGCTTGCCCTGACCAGTGCACCGTTGGCTGCGCAGGAGTTCGCGCCCAGCGCCGACACCTCGCCGGCCGCCTGCGCGGCGATCACCACCGACGCGGCCCGCCTGGCCTGCTATGACCGCCTCTTCGGGCACACCCCGGAGGCCACCGCCGCCGCCGATGCCGCCGCCGAATCGGCTGCGCAGGCGCGCCGCGAGGAACGACAGACCGCGCGCGTGAGCCAGGGCGAGGAAAAGCTGCGCGAGCGGGTCAGCGACCTGTTCCGTCCGGCGGCACCGGACAGCGCGCTGGCCAATGCTGGCCGCGGTTCGCTGCTGGACAGCCGCTGGGAGCTGGCCGAGGACTCCAAGCTGGGGCCCTTCCAGCTGCGTGCCTACAAGCCGGTGTACCTGCTGCCGGCGTTCTGGACCAGCGACCGCAACACCACGCCGCATTCGCCGAACCCGGCCAACAGCGTGACGACCCCGCAGGTACTCGACAGTACCGAGCTGAAGTTCCAGATCAGCTTCAAGACCAAGATCGCAGAGAACCTGTTCGGCGACAACGGCGACATCTGGGCTGGCTACACCCAGAGTTCGCGCTGGCAGGCCTACAACAGCGAGGATTCGCGCCCGTTCCGCGAAACCAACTACGAACCCGAAGTGATGATGGTGTTCCGCAACGGCTACTCGATCGGTGGCTGGCGCGGGCGCATGACCGGTATCAGCCTCAACCACCAGTCCAACGGACGGGCCGATCCGCTCTCGCGCAGCTGGAACCGGGTCATGCTCAACATCGGCCTGGATCGCGAGAACTGGGCGCTGGTGCTGCGCCCGTGGTACCGCATCCCGGAAAGCCGCAGCGAAGACAATAATCCGGACATCGAGGATTACATGGGCCGGGGTGACGCGACCCTGATCTGGAACCGCAACGGGCATGAGGTCGCGCTGATGGCGCGTCATTCGCTGCGCACCGGCAGCCGCTCCCACGGTGCACTGCAGCTGGATTACGGCTTTCCGATCAGCAATCTGCTGCGTGGCCATGTGCAGGTCTTCGACGGCTATGGCGAGAGCATGATCGACTACAACCACAAGGCCACCTATGTGGGCGTGGGCGTGTCGCTGCTGGAGTGGTTCTGATGGACGTGACGATCTGGCACAACCCGGCCTGCAGCAACTCGCGCGGCGCACTGAAGCTGATCCGCGATGCGGGCTTCGACCCGGTGGTGATCGAGTACCTGGGCACCCCACCCGACGCGGCCACGCTGCGCCAGGTGCTGGCCGAGTCGGCCCTGAGCGCGCGCGACCTGGTGCGCAGCAAGGAGACCCAGTTCGCCGCACTCGGGCTGGAAGATGCCGACGATGCCACCCTGCTGGCTGCGATGGCCGAACACCCGCGCCTGATCAACCGCCCCGTGGTGCGCACGCCCAAGGGCACACGGCTGTGCCGCCCGCCGGAAACGGTGCTGGAGATCCTGTAACGGAAAAGGGGACGGAGGGGATTAAGTCGTTTGTGCACAAACGACTTAATCCCCTCCGTCCCCTTTTCTGGTTACCGCCAGTCGGTGATGCCTTCGCGGCGGTAGGCCTCGGCGAACGCCGGGCGCGCCTTCATCGAGGTGGCATGTGCCTTGAGCGACGGCCAGGTGTCACTGGGCCTGGGCATGTTGCGCGACCAGCGCATCAGCATCACCAGCATGTAGTCGACCACGCAGGGCGTGGCGCCCAGCAGGTAGGGCCCATGCGCCAGCAGGTGCGTGGCCACATGCTGCCAGGCCGCTTCCAGGCGCTGTCGCGCCATCTCGCGACTGGCCTCCACGTTTGCCTCGCCCGCCACCTCGTGCGGATAGAACCAAGCGCGATAGGCCGGCTGCAACGTATTGGCACACCAGAACATCCAGCGGTAGGCATCGGCGCGCTGCGGCGTGCCCAGTGCCGGCAACAAACCGGCGTCCGGATGGCGGTCGGCCAGGTACAGGGCGATCGCCGCCGCTTCAGTCAGTACCAGGCCATCGATCAGCAGCGTCGGCACCACGCCGGCCGGATTCAGTGCCAGGTACTCCGCCGACTTGTGCTCGCGCGCGTCGAAATCCAGCAGCACCAACTCGTGCTCGATGCCGAGCTCGATCAGCAGCCAGTGCACCACCAGCGCGGCGGTGCTTGTCGAACCATACAGCGTGGTGCTCATGCGGCGGATCCTGTGCAGGTGGGCCGGCCGATTATGCGCCCGTGCGGGAGCCGTCGCTCAGCCGCAGCTGCTCATGCAGGTATCGCGGCGCTCGCCACAGGACATCATCGGCGCGCGCAGCGTGCAGTCATGCGTCTTCAGTTCGCAGGCACGGCGCAGGTCCGGGTTGTCCACGTCCTTGCAGCGCTTGTCCGGCGCCGGCACCATCCGCTGCTCGCAATTGCTCTGGCGGCTGCCGAGGGAGTCATTCTGCGCCATGCAGCTGCGGTAGCTGGCCTGGCACTGCATGCGGCATTGCGCCGATGCAGGGAAATCCGCGCCTTCGTACGACGCCGGGGTGCTGCAGCCGGCCAGGGCCAGCAGCACGCCGGCCACGATGAAGCGATGCAGGGCCATGGACACGTCCTGTGCGAGGGTGTGCCGACCGTAGCAGAGCCAGGGCTACAGGCGTGTTAATCCTGCCTCCAGATACAGCAACGGCGCCACAGGGGCGCCGTTGTCCGGACCGAAGCGTGCGGGAATTACTCCACCACCACCGGAATCTTGCCGATGCGGGCCTGCCACTCGCGCGGGCCGGTCTTGTGCACCGATTCGCCGGCGGAGTCGACGGCCACGGTCACTGGCATGTCCTGCACGGTGAACTCGTAGATCGCCTCCATGCCCAGGTCAGCGAAACCGACCACCTTGGCCGCCTTGATCGCCTTGGACACCAGGTAGGCCGAGCCACCGACGGCCATCAGGTAGGCCGACTTGTGCTTCTTGATCGCCTCGATCGCGGCCGGGCCGCGCTCGGCCTTGCCGACCATGCCCAGCAGGCCGGTCTGTGCCAGCACCTGCTCGGTGAACTTGTCCATGCGGGTCGCCGTGGTCGGGCCGGCCGGGCCCACCACTTCGTCACGCACCGGATCGACCGGGCCGACGTAGTAGATGAAGCGGCCCTTCAGATCGACCGGCAGCTGCTCGCCCTTGTTGAGCATGTCGACCATGCGCTTGTGCGCGGCGTCGCGGCCGGTGAGCAGCTTGCCGTTGAGCAGCAGGGTCTGGCCCGGCTTCCAGCTGGCCACGTCTTCCGGGGTAATCGTATCCAGGTCCACCCGGGTGCCCTTGGATGCGTCGTAGGTCAGCTTCGGCCAGTCTTCCAGCGACGGCGGGTCCAGCATCACCGGGCCGCTGCCATCCAGGGTGAAGTGCGCATGGCGGGTGGCCGCGCAGTTCGGGATCATCGCCACCGGCAGGTTGGCCGCGTGGGTCGGGTAGTCGTTGATCTTGATGTCGAGCACGGTGGTCAGGCCACCCAGGCCCTGCGCACCGATGCCCAGCGCGTTGACCTTCTCGTACAGCTCCAGGCGCAGCTCCTCGATGCGGTTGGACGCACCACGGGCCTGCAGCTCGGTGATGTCGATCGGCTCCATCAGCGCTTCCTTGGCCAGCAGCATCGCCTTCTCGGCGGTGCCACCGATGCCGATGCCCAGCATGCCCGGCGGGCACCAGCCGGCGCCCATGGTCGGCACGGTCTTCAGCACCCAGTCGACAATCGAGTCGGACGGATTGAGCATGGCGAACTTGGTCTTCGCTTCCGAACCACCGCCCTTGGCGGCGACGATCACGTCGACTTTGTTGCCCGGCACCACCTTGACGTTGACCACGCCCGGGGTGTTGTCCCTGGTGTTGATGCGCTTGCCTGCCGGATCGGCCAGCACCGAGGCGCGCAGCTTGTTGTCCGGGTGCATGTAGGCGCGGCGCACGCCTTCATTGGCCATGTCTTCCACGCCCATGGTGGCGTCATCCCAACGCACGTCCATGCCGATTTCCAGGAACACGGTGACGATGCCGGTGTCCTGGCAGATCGGGCGGTGGCCCTCGGCGCACATGCGCGAATTGATCAGGATCTGCGCCATCGCTTCCTTCGCGGCCGGCGACTCCTCGCGCTCGTAGGCGGCGGCAAGGTTCTTGATGTAGTCGACCGGGTGGTAGTACGAGATGTACTGCAGCGCGTCGGCGATGGACTGGATGAGGTCTTCCTGCTTGATCGATGTCACGTCTTGCTCGCTTGCTCGAGGCTGGCGGGGGTAATCCACCCATTTTACCCCCTCCCCCGGCCGCAGGTAGAGTCAGGGGTCAGATCCCTTTCCCTGGGAAAGGGATCTGACCCCGCCTCCCCTGTCACGCCACGCGCCACTGCGGCGTCCTTGCCCACATGAACGCCGAAACCGCTTTCCAGACCCACCGCCCGCGCCTGATGGCGCTGGCCTACCGCCTGCTCGGCAGCCGCACCGACGCCGAAGACGTGGTCCAGGACGCCTGGCTGCGCTGGTCCGGCGCCGATCCTGCGGCCGTCCGCGATGCCGAGGCCTGGCTGGTCACCACCACCACCCGGCTCGGCCTGGACCGGCTGCGTGCGGCCAAGCGCGAGCGCGTCCACTACGTCGGCCCATGGCTGGCCGAACCGCTGGCGGTCACCCTGGAGCCGGACCCGGCGCCCGGTCCGGCCCAGCTGCATGCGCTGGCCGACGACGTCTCGGTCGCTTTCCTGACCCTGCTCGAACAGCTCGGCCCGGAGGAACGCGCCGCCTTCCTGCTGAAGGAGGCGTTCGACCACGACTACCGTGAGATCGCCGAGCTGATCGGCCACAGCGAGGCCAACTGCCGGCAGCTGGTGCACCGTGCCCGGCAACGCCTGCAGGCCGGACGACCGCGCTTCAATGCCGATGCCAGCCAGCACCGGCAGCTGCTGGCGCGCTTCATGGAGGCCTCGCAGCGCGGCGACAGCGACGCGATCCAGGCCCTGCTGCACGCCAACGCGGTACTGGTTTCCGACGGCGGTGGCGTGGTCACTGCGGCGGTGCGGCCGCTGCTGGGCGCCGAACGCATCGGCCGCCTGTTCTGGGCCATCGCCCGCCGCGGCGCGGTGCATCCCGCCCAGCTGGGCTACGTCAACGGCGAGCCGGCGATCCTGCGCTTCCAGGGTGAGCGCCTGCATTCGGTCACCACCATCGAAGTGGTCGATGGCTGCATCGCCAACGTGTACAGCGTGTTGAATCCGGAAAAGCTGCCGGGTGTTGTCACGCGCGATGACGGTACGGCGTCCTGGTAGTGAAAGGCGGCCACCGTGGCCGCCGTGGAGCCGAAAATGTCCGACCACGCCTCTCCCCGCGTCCCCTACACCCGCCTGGCCGCCGAGGCCTTCAAGGGCCTGCTGGCCACCAGCCAGGCGGTGCATGACAGCTCGATCGATCCGACCCTGATGGAACTGGTGTTCCTGCGCGTGTCGCAGCTCAACGGCTGCGGCTACTGCATGGACATGCACGGCACCGCGCTGCGCAAGGGCGGCATCGAGCCGCGCAAGCTGGACACCCTGCCCGCCTGGCACGAGAGCCGCTTCTTCGATGCACGCGAGCGCGCGGCACTGGGCTGGGCCGAGGCGCTGACCCGGCTGACCGACGGCGCGCCGTCGCAGGCCGCGTTCGATGCCCTGGCACCGCACTTCGATGAGAAGGGCATCAGTGACCTGAGCATGGGCATCGCGGTGATCAATGCCTGGAACCGCCTCGGTGCGGGGTTGCTGCCGCCGCTGCCGGCCTGACCCACCCCGCCTTCGACAGTTCATCGGTGCTGCTGGTAGGTGTCGACCTTGGTCGGCACGGTGGATCCACGCAATGCGTGGATGCAGGAGGGTCAGATCCCTTCGCTTCGCGAAGGGATCTGACCCCGGTGCCGGCCACACGGCTGCACTGACTCCCCCTGCACGTATCAGGCGCGCACAATACGCGCATGCCTGCCATCCCCACCGCTGGCGCTGCCGCCGCGAAGAAACCCAGCCTGCGCCAGCGCTTCAGGGCGATGCGCAACCTGCCGCCGTTCCTGCGCATGGTCTGGCAGACCAGCCCCGCGCTCACCCTGGCCAGCCTGGGGCTGCGCCTGATCCGTGCGCTGCTGCCGGTGGCGATGCTGTACGTCGGCAAGCTGATCATCGACAGCGCCCTGCACCTGAGCCAGCACGACGCCGGTTTCCCGCCGCTGGGCGAGGCGCTGTCCAGCGGCATGCTCAATCCGCTGCTGGGCCTGCTGGCGCTGGAATTCGGCCTGGCCATCGCCTCGGACCTGCTCGGCCGGCTGGTCAGCTATGCCGACGCGCTGCTGTCGGAACTGTTCGCCAACGTCACCAGCATCCGGCTGATGGAACACGCGGCGACGCTGGATCTGGAGGACTTCGAGGACCCGGACCTGCAGGACAAGCTGGACCGCGCGAGGCGCCAGACCATGGGCCGGATGAACCTGATGAGCCAGCTGTTCGGCCAGGTGCAGGACGCGATCACCGTGGCCAGCCTCGCCGTCGGCCTGCTGGTCTACGCGCCGTGGCTGATCCTGCTGCTTGCGCTGGCACTGGTGCCGGCCTTCATCGGCGAATCGCACTTCAACGCGGCCGGTTACAGCCTCAACTTCCAATGGACGCCCGAGCGCCGCCAGCTCGACTACCTGCGCCAGCTCGGTGCCAGCGTGGAAACGGCCAAGGAAGTGAAGATCTACAACCTGCACCGCTTCCTGGTCGAGCGCTATCGGCGCCTGTCGGTGGCGCTGTTCCAGGCCAACCGTGCCCTGGCACGGCGCCGGGCGTTCTGGGGCACGCTGCTGGCTGCGCTGGGTACGCTGGGCTACTACACCGCCTACGCCTACATCGCCTGGCGCACGGTGCGCGGCGATTTCTCGATCGGCGACCTGACCTTCCTTGCCGGCAGCTTCCTGCGCCTGCGCCAGCTGCTGGAAGGCCTGCTGATCGGCTTCTCGCAGGTGGCCAGCCAGGCGCTGTACCTGGACGACCTGTTCTCGTTCTTCCAGATCGAGCCGGAAATCCACTCGCGCGAAGGCGCCATACGCGTGCCGCAGCCGATCCGCCAGGGCTTCGTGTTCGAGAACGTCGGCTTCCGCTATCCCGATGCCGAACAGTGGGCGGTGCGCCACCTCGATTTCCAGCTGCAGGCCGGCGAAGTGCTGGCCCTGGTCGGCGAGAACGGCGCCGGCAAGACCACCCTGGTGAAGCTGCTGGCACGCCTGTACGAACCGGACGAGGGCCGCATCCTGCTCGATGGCCGCGACCTGCGCGACTACGACCTGGACGACCTGCGCGCCAACCTCGGGGTGATCTTCCAGGACTTCGTGCGCTACAACCTCAGCGCCGGCGAGAACATCGGCGTCGGCCAGGTCGAGGCCATGGACGACCGGGCGCGCATCGCTGACGCCGCGCGCCGCGGCATGGCCGAGGAAGTGATCGAGGAGCTGCCCGGTGGCTACGACCAGCTGATCGGCCGCCGTTTCAAGCAGGGCGTGGACCTGTCCGGTGGCCAGTGGCAGAAGATCGCCATTGCCCGCGCATGGATGCGCAATGCGCAGGTGATGATCCTGGATGAGCCAACGGCAGCACTGGATGCGCGCAGTGAGTTCGAGGTGTTCCAGCGGTTCAGGGAACTGGCGGATAATCGCACCGCCGTATTGATTTCCCACCGTTTTTCCTCGGTCCGCATGGCCGATCGCATCCTGGTGCTGGCCGATGGTCGGATCGAGGCCAGTGGCACCCACGCCCAGCTGATGGCACAGGGCGGCCGCTATGCCGAGCTGTTCGAGCTGCAGGCGGCGGGTTACCGCTGAGAACGCCTCTCGTTCCGCCCAATGAGAACCCGTCTCATTTGAGATAGAATTCCCCCGACGACTTTTGATAGATACGCCCATGTCCTCCGCTTTTGGCGCCGAAACGGTGCTTGAGGTCCGTCACTGGACCGACGCCTACTTCAGTTTCACCACCACCCGCGACAGCGGCTTCCGCTTCGAGAACGGCCAGTTCGTGATGATCGGCCTGGAAACCGAGGCACGGCCGCTGCTGCGTGCGTACTCCATCGCCAGCGCCAACTGGGAAGAGCATCTGGAGTTCTTCAGCATCAAGGTGCAGGACGGCCCGCTGACCTCGCGCCTGCAGCACATCAAGCCGGGCGACAAGGTGCTGGTCGGCAAGAAGCCCACCGGCACCCTGCTGATCAGCGACCTGCACCCGGGCAAGAACCTGTACCTGCTGGGCACGGGTACCGGCATGGCGCCGTGGCTGTCGGTCATCAAGGACCCGGAGACCTACGAGCGCTTCGAGAAGGTGATCCTCTGCCACGGCGTGCGCTACGAAAAGGATCTGGCCTACCGCGATTACTTCGAGAGGGAGCTGCGTGAGCACGAGTTCCTGGGCGAGATGATCGGCGACAAGCTGCGGTACTACCCGGCCGTCACCCGCGAGCCGTTCGCCAACCAGGGCCGCCTGACCTCGCTGATGGAAAGCGGCCAGATGCAGCGCACCCTCGGCCTGCCGGAGCTGAGCCCGGAAAACGACCGCGCGATGATCTGCGGCAGCCCGCAGATGCTGGCCGACCTGCGTGCTGTGCTCGATGCCCGCGGTTTCAAGGTTTCGCCGCGCATCGGCCAGCCGGGCCACTACGTGTTCGAGCGCGCGTTCGTCGAGAAATGATGCTGCAACGGTAGTGCCGGCCGCTGGCCGGCTCTTCCTGGCCCACGGGATTGCCGGCCAGCGGCCGGCACGACCTCACAGCAGCGCTTCGATCTCGCCGCGCAGCTGCTCCGGCCGGGTGGTGGGCGCATGCCGCGACACCACCCGCCCCTGGCGATCGACCAGGAACTTGCTGAAATTCCACTTGATGCGGGCACTGCCGAGCACGCCGCGCTTCTCCCGCGCGAGCCACCTCCAGAGCGGGTCGGCCCCCTCGCCGTTGACCTCGATCTTTTCCGACAGCGGGAAGCTGACCGGATAGTCCAGCGAACAGAACTGGCGGATCTGTGCGGCATCACCGGGCTCCTGCGCGCCAAACTGGTTGCACGGGAAGCCGATCACCACCAGGCCGCGCTCGCGGTAGTCCTGCCACAGCTGCTCCAGCCCGGTGTACTGCGGGGTGAAGCCACAGCGGCTGGCGACGTTCACCAGCAGCAACGGGTGGCCCTGGTACCGGGCCAGCGCCTGCGGCTGGCCGTCGAGGTCGCGGAAGCTGAAATCGTAGGCAGTGGTCATGGCAGCGGGCCGTGGGCGGTGAACGCATGGTACCCGCGCCCGGCCCCGGCAACATGCCTTTTGACACAAGTGCAGTCGCCGCCGGCCGGGTTACCCTCGGGCCCTTGTTTGCCTTACCGGAGCTTCTACCTTGACCACTCGACTTGCCCTTGCCGTGGCCATGTCCCTCGGCCTTGCCCTGCCCGCCTTCTCGGCCGGCGCCGCCACCCCGGCTGCCAGCACCAATGCCCAGCAGGCCAACCCGTTCTTCGCCGAAAGCCCGCTGCCGCTGCACTTCCCGCAGTTCGACAAGATCAAGGACAGCGACTTCGCCCCGGCCTTCGACGCCGGCATGGCGCAGCAGCTGAAGGAAGTGGAGGCGATCGCCAACAACAAGGCCAAGCCGACCTTCGACAACACCATCATCGCGCTGGAAAAGAGCGGTGACATCCTCGACCGTGCGACCACCGTGTTCTTCAGCCTGGTCGGCGCCGATACCAACGACACCCGCAAGAAGCTGCAGGCCGACTACTCGGCGAAGTTTGCCGCGCACAGCGATGCGATCGCGCTGAACGGCAAGCTGTTCGCCCGCATCCAGGCGCTGTACGACACCCGCAGCCAGCTGGGCCTGGACGCCGAAGGCGTGCGCCTGGTCGAGAAGTACTACGACAATTACGTGCGCGCCGGCGCCAAGCTGTCCGAGGCCGACAAGGCCACGCTGAAGGACATGAATGCCGAACTGGCCAATCTGGGCACCAAGTTCAGCCAGAACGTGCAGTCGGAAGTGAACGCTTCGGCAATCACTGTCGACGACGTCAAGGAGCTGGCTGGCCTGTCCAAGGAGCAGATCGCCGCCGCCGCCGAAGCCGCCAAGGCCCGTGGCCTGGAAGGCAAGTACGTGATCACCCTGCTCAACACCACCGGCCAGCCGCCGCTGACCAACCTGGCCAACCGCGCCCTGCGCCAGAAGATCTACGAAGCCTCGACCACCCGCGGCAGCCGCGGCGGTGAGTTCGACAACACCGCGCTGGTCTCGCGCATCATGCAGCTGCGTGCCGACAAGGCCAAGCTGATGGGCTTCCCGAACTTCGCCGCCTACAACCTGACCAACCAGACCGCCAAGACCCCCGAAGCGGTCAACGCGATGCTCGGCAAGCTGGCTCCGGCCGCGGTGGCCAATGCCAAGCGCGAAGCCGCCGACCTGCAGGCGATGATCGACAAGGAGCAGAAGGCCGCGCGCAAGCCGACCTTCCAGCTGGAACCGTGGGACTGGGCCTTCTACAGCGAGAAGGTGCGCCAGGCCAAGTACAACTTCGACGAGTCGCAGCTGAAGCCATACTTCGAACTGAAGAACGTGCTCGAGAACGGCGTCTTCTACGCCGCCGGCCAGGAATTCGGCCTGACCTTCAAGCAGCGCACCGACCTGCCGGTCTACCACGATGACGTCACCGTCTACGACGTGTTCGACGCCGATGGCAGCCAGCTGGCGATCTTCATCTTCGATCCGTATGCGCGCGCCTCCAAGCGCGGCGGTGCGTGGATGAACTCCTACGTCTCGCAGTCCAAGCTGACCGGCTTCAAGCCGGTGGTCGCCAATCACCTGAACATCCCGAAGCCGCCGGCCGGCCAGCCGACCCTGCTGACCTGGGATGAGGTGAACACCACCTTCCACGAGTTCGGCCACGCCCTGCACGGCATGTTCTCCAACGTGAAGTATCCGTACTTCTCGGGCACCTCGGTGCCGCGCGACTTCGTCGAGTTCCCCTCGCAGGTCAACGAGATGTGGGCCGACAACCCGGTCATCCTGAAGAACTACGCCAAGCACTACCAGAATGGTTCGGCGATGCCGCAGGCCCTGCTGGACAAGGTGATTGCCGCATCGAAGTTCAACCAGGGCTTTGCCACCACCGAATACCTGGGGGCGGCGATGCTGGACCAGAACTGGCACCAGATCGGCCCGGACCAGGTGCCGGCGGCCAAGGACGTGATGGCCTTCGAGCGCGCCGCGCTGGAGAAGGACGGCATCTACTACGCGCCGGTTCCGCCGCGCTACAAGACCCCGTACTTCAGCCACATCATGGGCGGCTACTCGGCCGGCTACTACGCCTACATCTGGTCGGAAGTGCTCGACGCCAACACCCAGAAGTGGTTCAAGGACAACGGCGGCCTGAGCCGCAAGAACGGCGACCACTTCCGCGCCACCCTGCTGTCCAAGGGCGGCAGCGTCGACGCGATGCAGCTGTTCCGCGATTTCGCCGGCCACGAGCCGCAGATCGAACCGCTGCTGGAAAAGCGTGGCCTGACCGGCGCCGGCAACTGATCGCCCGCGTACCGGCCTGAAACGGAAACCGCCCGGGAGACCGGGCGGTTTTTTTTGTTGTGATTGGGGTCAGAGCCCTTTTCTGCGAAAAGGGCTCTGACCCCGGGGTCTCCGACCCCGCGCTGGCTTCATCGCGGCGCCACGTACCCACCCGGCACGCCTTCCGGCGACAGCACCAGCTGCCACAGCTGCGCGTGCCGGCAGCGGAAGGTGGCCATCGACCCGGCCAGGTAGAAGCGCCACATGCGCCGGAAGTGCTCGTCGTAGTGCGCATCCAGCCGCGGCCACGCTGCTTCCACGTTGCGCCGCCATGCCTGCAGGGTCAGGTCGTAGTCGGTGCCGAAGTTGTGCCAGTCCTCCAGCACGAAACGGCCTTCGAACGCCTTGGTGATCTGCACCGCCGACGGCAGCATCGAGTTGGGGAAGATGTAGCGTGCAATCCATGGATCGGTGCGATGCCGTGAGACATTGGTGCCGATGGTATGCAACAGCAGCAACCCGCGCGGCGACAGGCAGCGCTTGGCCACTTCGAAGAAACCGGCGTAGTTCTTGTCACCGACGTGCTCGAACATGCCGATCGAGAAGATCGCATCGAACGGTTCGTCCAGTTCACGGTAATCCTGCAGGCGGATTTCGATCGGCAGGCCAGCGCACAACTGCCGCGCGAACTCGGCCTGCTCCTGCGATATGGTCACGCCGACGCCGCTGACACCGTAGCGCTCGGCGGCGAACTTCAGGGCTTCGCCCCAACCGCAGCCAATGTCCAGCACGCGCTGGCCCGGGCGCAGGCCCAGCTTGCGGCAGACCAGGTCGAGCTTGGCCTCCTGTGCGGCGTCGAGGTCGTCGGCGTTGCGCCAATAGCCACAGCTGTAGACCAGGCGCTGGCCGAGCATGGCCTGGTAGAGATCATTGCCGAGGTCGTAATGGCGGCGACCGACTTCGTAACTGCCCTGCCCCGCCTGCAGGTTGAACAGGCGCGCCTTCAGCGCGTCTGCCACTTCGCGCCAGCCGTGCACCCGTTCATCCAGGTGCGCCTGCATCAGGTGGACGAGGAATTCATCCAGGACATTGGCATCCCACCACCCCTCCATGTAGCTCTCGCCCAGGCCGAGCGAGCCGTGGCCCATGACCCGCGCGAAAAAGCGCGGGTCATGCACCTGGATGTCCTGTGGCTGGGTGCCGCCGATGCGGACCCCGGCTTCGTGGAGCAGGCCGGCGACCCGCTCCTGCAACCCTGTATCCACGCCACCTCCTCGACTGCGGTCAACCGCGTGCGAACAGCTCCACGTAGTCCTTGGCCACGTGCGGCAACAGCACCGCTGCCGGTACATCGGCGGTCTGGGTGCCGTCCGAGTATGGACCCACCTGGTACGGCGGGAAAACAAAGCGCAGCGCGGTGATCTGCCCCTTGTCGTCGGTCAGTGGCTGGAACTGGCTGAAATTGTCGGCCTGCGGGCCGGTTCCGTCGGCGATCATGCGCGATGCATTGCGCAGCGATTCCTGCAGCTGGGCCGGGTCCATGTCCTCGCCACTGAGGCGGGTGGCCACGCGTTCGCGCAACTGGTCGGCGACGAAATCGCTGATCGCCTTCCAGCCCTTGGCATCGGCCACAAGCTTTTCGGCGCTGAGCATCTGCTGCTGCTGCGGCAGCCACACGAAGCGCGCCACCAGCGGTTCGCCGTGGGCGCCACCCGTGTAGCGGCTGCCGTCGGCACTGACCACCACCAGCTGCGGGGTTTCAAGCAGCTTCTCGAAGCTCAGCGACAGCTCGTAGGGCATGGTCGGCTTGTCGTTGCCCAGCCCGTCCAGCGCCTGCTGCAGGTCGCTGCGCGCACTCGTGGCATAGCTCTGCAGCGCGCGGGCCAGGCCCGGATAACGGTCGATACCGGCCGGGTAGCTGATGCCCACCACTTCGCGCTCGTTGTTCTCGATCACGTCGCGCAGGTCCAGCGGCGCTTCCGTGGCCGGCGTTTCGCCCGCGGCGGTGGCTTCGGCGGCGGGCGCCGCGTCGGTCGCCGGTGCCGGCTCGCTTTCACGCTGGCAACCGGCCAGCAACAGCGCGCCCACCACGCCGGCCAACACGCTGCCGTGCAATGGCCGGTTGTTTCCAATCTTCATCGGGATCCCCTGTTCATGTTTGTACATCATCGCCTGCCATGGCTGAAGCGAGACCCGCTGGCGTTCAGCCAACGAGCAGGTCGTGGTACTCCTCGTGGCGCTGCAGGAAGGCTTCGGCGTAGGAACATGCCGGCACCACCTTGTATTTCTGCTCGCGGGCAAAACGCAGTGCCACGCGGGTCAGCTCACCGGCGATGCCACGGCCGGCGATCGGCTCGGGCACCTCGGTATGGGTGATGACCATGCGCCTGCGCTTGATCTGGTAATCGAGCACCGCCAGCTGTCCGCGCACACGTGCGGTGAAGCGGTGGTTGGCCAGGTCGTGCTCGACCTCATAGGCCAGACCGGGGGGCGTGACCGAAGCCATGGAACTGTCTCCTGCGGCGACTGCGTGGATGGTGCGCAGCCGGGCGCCATGATCGCGTGAAGCCTGAACAGGGGCAAGTCTAGTCCATTCACGTCAGTTTTCGCCCTCAAGCTGGAGGCGGGCCGGCCGCTATCGCCTATGGAGGGGTACGGCCAGGCTGGCACGACCCTTGCGACCGTTGACCATGCGCACCACCGTGGAGGCTCCCATGCACGCCAGCAATTCCCATTCCGATACCGACCGCGCCCTGCTGGAGGGCCTGCTGCAACTGGCGGTGGAAGGGCAGACCGAGGATCAGGATTTCCAGCGCATCGGCGAGGAAGTGTTCGCCCGCCTGCTGGATACCTACGGCCAGCAGACCGCAGCCTGACCCGGCCGGGGCGGATCGGACCCGATCCGCCCCGCTACCCGCATCAACCGCCGCCGAGGCGGAAGGTCGGGTTGGAGAGTTCGCGCAGGAAGTGGGTGAAGATGCTCGGCTGCATGGCCAGCATGAAGATCACGCCAAACGCCGCACCTGCCAGGTGCGCGCTGTGGTTGATGCGGTCGCCACCGCGCCTGTCCATCCAGATGCTGTAGCCGACGTAGAACGCGGCATAGATGATCGCCGGTGCCGGGATGAAGAACACCAGGATGATCGACCACGGCTTGATCAGGATGAAGGCGAACAGCACCGCCGATACCGCCCCGGACGCCCCGAGGCTGAGGTAGTTCGGGTTCTTCTGGTTCTTCAGGTAGCTGGGCAGGATCGAGACCAGCAGCGCGCCGATGTAGAACGCCGGGTAGGTCAGGTAGCTGCCGGTCAGCTGCACCATCACGCTCTCGATGAATCCCCCGAAGAAGAACAGGGTGATCATGTTGAAGATCAGGTGCGACCAGTCGGCGTGGATGAAGCCATAGGTCACCAGCCGGTCGTACTGGCGGTGACGGTCGATGGCCGGCGGCCACAGGATCAGGCGGTCGGCCAGCTTGCGGTTGTTGAACGCCATCCACGACAGGATGGCGGTGATGGCGATCAACAGCAGATTGACGGGGGTCATGTCAGGCTCAGGCGCTACGGTAGTTGTCGACCATACGATAGCGTTTCGCGTACCAACCGAAGGCCAACGCCGCGACGAAGGCGAAGCCGGCGAAGAAGAACATCAGGAACGCCGCCTCGCTCAGGCCCGTGCCCGCGATCTGGTGGGTGACCGTGTCGTTGCGCACCGCCGCGTTGGACAGCAGCACCCACAGGTTGCCAATGGTGGTGGTCAGGTTCCAGAAGCTCATCACCACGCCCTTCATCGCCTGCGGTGCCTGGCTGTAGGCGAACTCCAGGCCGGTGGCCGAGACCAGCACCTCACCGAAGGTCAGCAGCGCGTACGGCAGCATCTGCCAGAAGATCGACATGGCGTTGCCGCCGTCCATCACCACTTGGATGCCACCCACCACGATCCAGGCCAGGCCACTGAAGGCGATGCCGGCGGTCATGCGGCGCAGCGCGGTCGGTTCGAAGCCGAAGCGGCGCAGGGCCGGATACAGCACCAGGTTGTTGAACGGAATCAGGATCATCACCAGCAGCGGGTTCAGCGCCTGCATCTGCGAGGCGGTGAACCAGCTTGGCATCTGCATCTGCTGGCCCTGCAGGACCCAGGTCGAGGCCTTCTGGTCGAACAGCGAGAAGAACGGCGTGGTCAGCGCGAAGATCACCAGCACGCGCAGTACCGAGCGCACGCCTTCCACGGCTTCGGCCGGATGCTGGCCACGGGCGCGGTCCAGCTGCAGCCAGGTGCCGCCACCGATGCCGGCAAGGATGGCCACCAGCGCCAGGCACAGGCAGATCACGATGCCCAGCGAACCGACCAGGCCGAACGAGGCCACCGCCAGCGCCAGGCCAAGCACGGCGATCACCAGGCCCGGACGGCCCTGGCCAGCCACGCGCGTGGTCAGCGCGGTACGCACCACGTTGGCGAACGAATGCGGGTCCTTCGGCGGCAGCGGCACCAGCACGTAGCGCCTGCGGCCCAGCCAGAACACGAAGGTAGCGATGAACATCAGGATGCCCGGGATGCCGAACGCCCACTGCGGGCCCCAGTTCTTCAGCACCAGCGGGATCAGCAGCGAGGCGAACAGCGAGCCGAAGTTGATGATCCAGTAGAAGGCGTCGAAGACGATCTTGGCCAGGTGCTTGTTGCTCTGGTCGAACTGGTCGCCCATGAACGAGGCCACCAGCGGCTTGATGCCGCCGGCACCGAGCGCGATCAGGCCCAGGCCGAGGAAGAAGCCCTCGCGGCTGTTCTCGAACAGCGCCAGGCACAGGTGGCCGGCGCAGTAGACCAGGCTGAACCAGAGGATGGTGTGGTACTTGCCGAAGAACCGGTCGGCCAGCCAGCCACCGAGCAGCGGGAAGAAATACACGCCGATCATGAAGCTGTGCATGATGTCCTTGGCTTCACCGGCACGGCCTTCGGCAGTGATTTCCTGCAGCAGCAGCGAGGTGATCAGGAACTGCACCAGGATATTGCGCATCCCGTAGAAACTGAACCGCTCGCAGGCCTCATTGCCGATGATGTACGGAATCTGGCGCGGCATCTTTCCCTGGCCGGCGATGGGGGCGACTGCGTCGTGGCTCATCCTGTAAGGCATTCCTGCAAAGCGAAAGGCGCAAGGTTACCGGAACCGGGGCTTGCGAAGCACGCTGCAGGGCTGCATGACAACGGTGCCAATCCATGGCAGGCAGTGCAGGCCCTGCCGGAAGTCACGGCACCTGCACGACAAAAGCGTAAACTTATCGTTATGCGCCCCCTCGCCCACGCCCGCCTCCTGCTCAGCTGCCTTGCGCTGTTGCTGGCGTTGCAGGCGCAGGCACGACCACAGGCGCCGGCCGCCGTTGCCAGCGAGAGCGACCCCAGGCAGCTGACGGTCGCCGCGCTGGAGCTGCCCAGCCGCGATGACGCGCAATGGAAGCAGCGCCGCGAGCAGGTCGCACAGCTGCTGACCGAGCTGCAGCCGGACGTGATCTCGGTGCAGCAGGTGCTGCAGCAGCAGGGCCGCAACCCGGCCTGCTGGCTGGCCAGCCGGCTGCGCTACAGCTGCGACTTCGTTACCGCCGATCCGCCCAGCCAGCCGCTGCGGCATGGCAACGCCATGCTGACCCGGCTGCCGGTCAGCGAGGACGGCGTGACCCTGCTGCATCCTCCCGGCACCTTCAGCGCGGCCGGCATGATGCGGCTGAGGCTGGGCGAGGCGCTGGTCAACATCTATGTGGCGCGGCTGCGCCCGGACCCGGACGAGGCCAGCGCCCGCCAGCACCAGACCAGCGACCTGATGACCTGGATCGGCGCCACCGCCGAAGGCATGCCGAGCCTGATTGCCGGCGATTTCTCGGCCAGCACGGTGGAACTGGTGCGCAGCACGCCGGGGTTCCAGCCGGCCCGGCGCAATCCCGGCGGCCGTGCCGAGGCGCCGGCGGCCAGTGGGGGCGGCAGCAGCGGCCACGGCCTGGATGTGCTGTTCCAGGTCAAGCATTTCGGCGGCATCCGCCAGCAGCCGATCCTGCTGCCGGCCGACGGCGACCTGCCCGGCCTGCGTCTGGGTGTGATGGCGACCCTGCGCCTGCAGGGCGATACGGCCACTGCGGAATAGGTAGTGCCGGCCGCTGGCCGGCTCCCCCGGTACTGCACGGTTGCCGGCCTGCGGCCGGCACTATCGAACGACTGCTGCAACAGAAAAGGCCGGGGTCTCCCCCGGCCTTCTCATGTCATCCCGTCACGCGATCAGGCGATCGCTTCCTGGTAACGGCGCTCGACTTCGTTCCAGTCGATGACGTTGAAGAACGCGCCGATGTATTCCGGGCGGCGGTTCTGGTACTTCAGGTAGTACGCGTGTTCCCACACGTCCAGGCCGAGGATGGGGGTGTTGCCTTCCATCAGCGGGCTGTCCTGGTTGCCGGTGCTCTCGACCACGACCTTCTTGTCCGGGGTCACGCTCAGCCACGCCCAGCCACTGCCGAAACGGGTCAGCGCGGCCTTGGTGAAGGCATCCTTGAACTTGTCGAAACCGCCCAGGTCCTTGTCGATGGCCTTGGCCACGTCGCCCACCGGGTTGCCGCCGGCATTGGGGGCCATCACGGTCCAGAACAGCGAGTGGTTGGCATGGCCACCACCGTTGTTGCGCACCGGGCCCTGCAGGTTCTCCGGCAGCGACTTGAGCTTCTTCACCAGCTCTTCGACCGGCAGGTCAGCGTACTCGGTGCCTTCCAGCGCCGCGTTGACGTTGTTGATGTAGGTCTGGTGATGCTTGGTGTGATGGATTTCCATCGTCGCCGCATCGATATGCGGTTCCAGCGCGTCGTAGGCGTAGGACAGCTTGGGCAGGGTGTAGGCCATGATGCATCTCCTGATTGCGAGGGCACCCGACGATGTCGGGCGGTGCGCGGTGAATGATGGGGACAGACCGCCAGATTACCAAGGGGGATGTAAAGGAAATTGCGTCCTGCCAGTGAGCACGACGGCAATTGTTACGCAGCAGTGACGCAGCGCGCTCCTCATGCACCGTGCAGCGCACAGGCGCTACAGTGCGTGTACTACCCTCGCCCGCCCCTGCCCATGCGCAACCCCCGGCTGCTGATCACCGCCATCGCCCTGCTGCTGCTCGGCCTGGTCGCCAACCATTTCCTGCAAAGGCCGCCAGCGCCGCAGTTCGCGCCCGACCTGCAGGGCACGCCTGTCGCGCGCGCGCCGGCCACCGCCTCGCCCGGCAAGGACAGCGGACTTCCCGCGTTCCTGCCCGCCGAAGCGCGCGCGACCATCGCCCTGATCCAGCGTGGCGGTCCATTCCCGCACCGCCAGGACGGCAGTACCTTCGGCAACCGCGAGCAGCAGCTGCCGCAGCGCGCGCGCGGCTACTACCGCGAATACACCGTCGACACCCCTGGCGCGCGTACGCGTGGCACGCGTCGCATCGTCACCGGCGGCGATCCGCCGGAAGCGTGGTACTACACCGACGACCATTACGCGTCATTCCGCAGCTTCACCGTACCGGCCCAGGGAGCGCAGTGATGAGCCACGATGATTTCGGCCTTGGCCTGCATGACATCAACAACGCCGGCGTCTACGCCATCGACAGCGACGACATCGGCGCACTGGCCGCGGCGATGCGCGATGCCGGCCTGAAAGTGATCCGCATCGATCTGGAGGGCGTCGCGGACAAGCGCACCCTGCTCGCCCGTTTGGCCGCACAGCTGGATTTCCCGGCCGGTTTCGGCGGCAACTGGGATGCGCTGTCGGACAACCTGCGCGACCTGCAATGGCTGCCGGCCAATGGCTACGCGCTGTTCCTGGCCGACGTGGACGCGCTGCGCGCCGGTGCGCAGAAGGACTTCGACACCCTGCTGGACGTGATGGACGAGACCAGCCGTGACTGGGTCGGCCGCGACGTACCGTTCTGGGTGTTCCTGTCGCAGAGCGCGTAAGGTCACTGCCTTGGCCGGCATGCACTGACGCCTTGGCAGAGGCCAAAGCGCGGGCCGGCCAGCACGTCGGCGCGGCCCCCTGCCTAGCGGCTCCCGTTGTCTTCCTGCAGTTCCTTCTTGAACGGGATGTCCGGCGGCGGTCGTGCCACGGCCGGCTGGTCCTGCATGTTGGGGTTGGTCAGGCCACAGCCGCCACCGGCCTGCAGGATCGAAATGACGCAGGAGATCCTTGTGTTGGTGCCCGGCAATGGAATCTCCATCGCCTTGACGCCCTTGCGCACCCATTCGGCCAGCAGCGATTCCTGCGGCACCCAGTATTTGTCGAACGAGGTCGGCGTGTAGTCGTACGGCGGGCGCTTCAGCCAGGTGCCGGACTGCGCAATGCGCTCCTTGCTCCAGCCGTCGTTGGCACCGCCGGGCGCACCGCGCGCGGCATGGCCATCGCCCTCCTGGCCAGGCACGCGCACGCTGCCATCGGCATTGAACAGGCCGCTGCCCTTGCCGGCGGTACTGGCCTGGCGGATACCGTTGCTGCTGCCGTCGCGGTTGCGGCTGGAAGACCCCCAGTCATCGCCCTTGGCAGGCGTCGCCCAGTTGCCTGGATCAGGCGCCGGGCGCGCTCCCGCGTTTGCGGGTGTGCTGCTGGATGCTGACGGACGCGCGCTGCTGCTCGCCTGCGTCGCGCTGCCCTGGGCCGCAGTCGCAGGCGTCGCCGTGGCACTGCCACTGGAGGATGCCGGCGCTGCCACCGGTGCCGAGGCCACTTCACGTTCCCGCACCTGCACGTCGCGGCCAGTGGGCGCGCGTACGGCGGGCTCACGCCCGGCCACCGCCGCCATCCGCACCTGCGGATCGGCCACGGCCTGCACTTCACGTTCGCGCACCTGCACGTCCTGCTGCGGCACGCGCACCTGCACTTCCGCGCTGCGCAGCAGGCGGGGAGCGACCGGCGCGTCGACCGTACTGACTTCGCGTTCGCGCACCTGGATGTCACGCACCTGCGGCGTGCGCACGGCCAGTTCCGGGGTACGCACCGGGCTCGGTGTCGGCGGCGCCTGCACCGGCTGCACGCTGCGCTCGCGCACGGCGGGTGTGCTGTCACGCGGCACGACGCTGACTTCGGTGCGCGGCACACTGACCGGCGGCACCACGAAATCCGTGCTGGCCTGCGCCACTTCGGTGGCCTGGACGGGCGAAGGCGGCGGCGCGGCCACCGGCGCTGGCTCGGCGTCGGCCGGCGGTGGTGGAACGCTGGCGGTCGGCGCGGATGCCGGGGATGAGGCGGTGGTTTCGGCAGCCACCGGACGTGGCGCAGGGGCCGAGGCAGCGCCCGCCTCCTGGCCCGGCGCAACCCGACCTGCCGCCGCAGCCGCAGCCGCTTCGGCGCCCGGCTGATCGCCACCGCCTTCCTGCGACGCGCGGCCGACGAACTCCACCTGCACGCGCTCGCCCTCGGTGCCCTCTTCGTCCGGCGCGCTGGTACGGATCACCGCCACCCACAGCAACAGCACGAAGAACAGCAGATGCAGCAGTGCACTGACCAGTGCCGAGGTCCAGCGCATCCAGCGCTGGTCGCGCGGCGCGGCGTCCCAGTCCTGCCAGAACAATCGGCGCAGCGCCTGCCACGGCGACAGCCGCGGCGACTGGCCTGGCGGGCCCGGCAGCGGGCGCGGCAGGAAAACTGCGATCACCTCGCGGGCATGGAACGGCCGCGGCAGTGGCCCCAGCGAGCGCAGCCACAGCGCCCAGCCATAGGGCAGGCGCGTGGACTTCTCGAGGACGGCGCGGGGCTGCTGGCGCGCCAGCAGCAGATCAATGAGTTGCTCGGCCCGGGTCAGAGGCACGCGTCAGCGATCAGGCGACGTTGCCGCGCGGAATGTAAGGCGCGTGGCCGCTGTCATGATCGGTCGCGTCACGCACGGCGGTCACGCCCGGCACGCGGCCCATCAGGGTTTTTTCGATGCCCTGCTTGAGCGTCACATCGGCCATGCCGCAGCCCTGGCAGCCACCACCGAAGCGCAGCAGCACCACGCCGTCGGACGAGACTTCCTGCACGGCCACCTTGCCGCCATGCGAGGCCAGCTGCGGATTGACTTCGTTCTCCACCACCCAGTGCACGCGTTCGACCAGCGAGGCCGCATCACCCGGCGCTTCGCCCTTGATGCGCGGCGCCTTGATGGTCAGCTGCTGGGCACCGGCGGTGCCGGCGACGATGTCGATCTCGGCGCCATCGAGCCAGCCAACGCTGCCGGCGTCGACATAGAGGGTGAAACCATCGCAGTCCACCGCCCACTCGTCACCGAGCAGGTCGGTCGGTTCGGCGAATTCCAGCCGGGCGTCGGCGCGCGGCGTACCGGGGTCGACCGCGCTCAGGCGCACGCCCATGCCGGGCACGCCCTCGCGTTCGATCAACTTGCGGAAATGGGTCTGGGCAGTGTCGGAGATCTGGATCATCAGGCTATTCTAGCCAAGTAAGCGTCAGCCGCTCATTCGGTTTATACACCGTCCGGCGCATTGTTCAGTCAACACGAGGTGGAGATTCCCATGGCCGACCTGATTCCACTGGCCCAGGCCCGTTGCGTGCCGCGCAAAGGCAGCGACCACAAGCTCGGCGAGGCCCGCCTGGCCGAACTGCTGCCGCAGGTTCCCGGCTGGGAGCTGAGCGAGGGTGACCAGGCCCTGTCGCGTACCTTCCGCTTCAAGGATTACTACGCCACCATGGCCTTCGTGAACGCGCTGGCCTGGATCGCCCACCGCGAGGACCACCACCCGGACCTGGGCGTGCACTACGACCGCGCGGTCGTGCGCTTCTCCACCCACGATGTGGGCGGGCTGAGCGAGAACGACTTCATCTGCGCGGCCAAGACTTCGGCCCTGACGGAGCAACTGCCATGAACGTACGTTTGCTGAGCCTGTCCCTGATCGCTGCGACCGGCCTGGCCGGCTGTGGCGCGTCCGAACCGCCGTCACCGCCACCGCCGCCGCCGACCGAAGTGGCCGCGGTGAAGACGCCGCCGCCGCAGTACCCGCTGGAACTGGCCTGCATGGGCGTGGGTGGCACCAGCACCTTCAAGGTGACCATCGGCACCGACGGCAAGCCGAGCGAGGTTGCGCTGTTGACCGGGGCCGGCAACCCGCAGCTGGACGAACTGGCCAAGACCGCCGTGCAGGGCTGGCAGTTCAAGGCCGCCACCCGTAACGGCCAACCGGTGCCGGCCACCATCCAGGTTCCTGTCAGCTTCAACCCGCCACAGCCGAAGCCGGACCAGTGCTTCGCTATCGAAGAACGCCTGCGCCGCGGCGGCTGATCGCGCGCACCCCGACGGGGCCTGCCGACGCCCGCCTCGCCCTCGCCGCCCCGGCCCTGCCCGGGGCGGCTGTCTGTTGACCAGGATCGCGTGGGTTGATGCTGCAGATTCCCCCTGAAAACATCTGGATCGCACTGGCGGTCACGCTTGCCGCAGGCCTGGCCACCGCGATCGGCAGCCTGCTGGTGCTGTTCTCGCGCCGCCCCAGCCCGCGCCTGCTGGCGTTCGGCCTGGCCTTTGCCGGTGGCGCGATGGTCTATGTGTCGCTGTCGGAGATCCTCAACAAGTCCATTGCGTCGTTTGCACTGGCGTATGGCGAGCGCACCGGCTTCACCTACGGCACCCTGGCCTTCCTGCTGGGCGTGATCGTGATCGTACTGATCGACCACTTCATTCCCAATCCGCATGACAGCCTGGACAAACAGGACCCTGCGTTCCGCGAGAACAGCCGCGAGTACCTGAAGCGGGTCGCGCTGCTGACCTCGGTTGCGATCACCGCACACAATTTCCCGGAAGGGCTGGCGACCTTCTTTGCCACGCTGGAAAGCCCATCGGTGGGCATGCCACTGGCCTTCGCCATCGCCATCCACAACATTCCCGAGGGCATCGCGATCGCGGTGCCGGTGTACTTCGCCACCCAGAACAAGTTCTACGCGTTCAGTGCCAGCCTGCTGTCCGGCCTGGCCGAGCCCGTGGGCGCGGCGCTTGGCTACTGGCTGCTGTCAGGATCGCTGTCGCACGCCACGTTCGGCTGGGTGTTCGGCCTGATCGCCGGCGTGATGGTGTTCCTGGCGCTGGATGAGCTGCTGCCGGCGGCCAAGCGCTATGCCAAGGGCCACGAGACGGTTTATGGACTGGTGGCCGGCATGGGCACGCTGGCGATCAGCCTGGTGCTGTTCAAGTGGTGAGGGGTTCCCGGCTCGCCCTGTAGAGTCCAGCCATGCTCGACTGGCTTTCCGCGCGGCCCGACCGAGGCGCAGTCGAGCGTGACTCGACGCTACAGGAGATCCTTACTTCAGCCGGTCCAGCGCCTCGACCAGCTCATCCGCCAGCGGCGCGTTCAATACGTATGGGCTCTTGCCGTCATCCAGCGCGAACTCCAGCGAGGCCGCATGCAGGAACAGGCGCTTCAGCCCGATCTGCTCACGAAGCCGCTTGTTGACCGCTGGATCGCCGTATTTGTCGTCACCGGCCACCGGATGCCCCAGATGCTGGGCGTGCACGCGGATCTGGTGGGTACGGCCGGTCTCGATGCGGACTTCGCAGTACGAATGGCCACCGCGGCGTTCCAGCACCCGGAAGTGGCTGATCGATTCCTTGCCGATCGCATTGACCTGCACATGGCGCTCGCCGCCCTGGCGCAGGCCCACGTGCAGCGGTGCGTCGACCGTCATCACGCCGTCGGGCATGCGCCCGGCCAGCAGGGTCAGGTAGCGCTTGCGGATGCCGGCGCCGTGGTCTTCACGCAGCAAGGCCTGCAGTTCGCTCAGCGCCGAGCGCTTCTTGGCCACGATCAGCAGGCCCGAGGTGTCGCGATCCAACCGGTGGACCAGCTCCAGGGTCTGCCCCGGGCGCAGCGCGCGCAGGGTCTCGATGGCGCCGAAGCTGATGCCGCTGCCGCCGTGGCTGGCCACGCCGGTCGGCTTGTTCAGGGCCAGCAGGCGGGCGTCCTCGAAAACGATGGCCTGCTCCAGGCGGCGCATGAACGCCTCCGGCGGACCGGCCTTGTCTCCTTCCTCAGTGAGACGGACCGGCGGCACGCGCACCTCGTCACCGGCCTCGAGCTTGCGTTCGGCCTTGGCGCGGCCACCGTTCACCCGAACCTGGCCACTGCGCACCAGCTTGTAGACCAGGCTGCGCGGGGCGCCCTTCAGCTGGCCGAGCAGGAAGTTGTCCAGGCGCTGGCCGGCGCGGTCGGCGGGAACGGTGATCATGCGCACGGAAGGCTTGTCGCCAGCGGGTTTGGTGGGGTCTTGGACGGTCATCAGGCTGTTTATTCTGTTACACTCGGGGGGCGAGATAAGGGATTGATTTCGTTGGAAGTTACTCAGGGCCAGAAGCCCAGCTTCCGACGAATCCGGCACAGTGCGCGACCACCGCCCGCGGGGCGGCCATGTTAGCGGCTCACCGGCCTTCCCGGCCATCGCCGGATGCCTGACACGCAACCGTGCTGAACATGTCCCGCGTGGCGCTCCAGCCTGGCTGACAGCTGCCTGCGGCCTGTAACACCCCAAAACCCATAAGAGTGAAGCGCTCCCGCGGCCTGCCGTGGTGTCGTAGCGCTGGAAACCCAAGCCGCCCTCCCCGCGCTTGCGCGAATGGGCGGCGAACCGTGTCCAGAGGCGAAACCCCATGGCGTTCCGCGCGGTAGCCGCTTGCGAGGAACGCAACAATGAAGCGAATGCTGATCAACGCCACGCAGGCTGAAGAGCTGCGTGTTGCCATCGTGGATGGCCAGTCGTTGTATGACATCGACATCGAACAGCCGTCGAAGGAACAGAAGAAGTCCAACATCTACAAGGGCCGGATCTTCCGCATCGAGCCCTCGCTGGAAGCCGCCTTCGTCGAGTACGGCGGTGGCCGCCATGGCTTCCTGCCGCTGAAGGAAATCTCCCGCGACTACTTCCAGGCTGGTGTCGACCACAACAAGGCCGGCATCCGCGAGCTGCTGAAGGAAGGACAGGAGATCGTCGTCCAGGTCGACAAGGAAGAGCGTGGCAACAAGGGCGCCGCCCTGACCACGTTCATCTCGCTGGCCGGCCGCTACATGGTGCTGATGCCGAACTCGCCCAGCGCCGGCGGCGTTTCCCGTCGCATCGAGGGCGAAGACCGGGCCGCGCTGAAGGACGCCCTGGACAAGCTGAACATTCCCGACGACATGGGCGTGATCATCCGTACCGCCGGCGTCGGCCGCGATGCGGAAGAGCTGCAGTGGGACCTGGACTACCTGCTCAATGTCTGGCGCGCCATCGCCGAAGCCGCACTGAGCAAGCCGGCTCCGTTCCTGATCTACCAGGAATCGCGCCTGATCGTGCGCGCCCTGCGTGACTACCTGCGCGCCGACATCGGCGAGATCCTGGTGGACACCGAGGAGATGTACGAGCACGCCCGCGAGTTCATGCAGCAGGTGATGCCGCAGACCCTGCGCAAGCTCAAGCATTACAAGGACGACATCCCGCTGTTCAACCGCTTCCAGATCGAGTCGCAGATCGAGGGCGCCTACGAGCGCAACGTGCGCCTGCCGTCGGGGGGCTCGATCGTGGTCGACCAGACCGAAGCGCTGACCGCGGTCGACGTCAATTCCTCGCGCGCCACCAAGGGCAGCGACATCGAGGACACCGCGTTCCAGACCAACCTGGAAGCGGCCGAGGAAGTGGCCCGCCAGCTGCGCCTGCGCGACCTGGGCGGCCTGGTGGTGATCGACTTCATCGACATGGCCTCCAACAAGCACCAGCGCGAGGTCGAGAACCGCCTGGCCAACGCGCTGAAGTACGACCGTGCGCGCGTCCAGGTTGGCCGCATCTCGCGCTTCGGCCTGCTGGAAATGAGCCGCCAGCGCCTGCGCCCGAGCCTGGGTGAATCCAGCCAGATCGTCTGCCCGCGTTGCGACGGCCACGGCCGCATGCGCAGCGTCGAGTCGCTGTCGCTGTCGATCATCCGCGTTGCCGAAGAGCATGCGATGAAGGAAAACACCGGGCAGGTGCTGGTCCAGGCGCCGGTGGAGATCGCCAATTACCTGCTGAACGAAAAGCGCAGTGCCCTGCGCGAGATCGAGCAGCGCCACGAGGCGCCGATCGTGATCGTCGCCGACGAGCAGCTGCACACCCCGCACTACACCGTCACCCGCCTGCGCGAGAACGAGCTGGGTGAAGAGAGCAACAAGCCCAGTTACCAGCGCGGTACCCCGCGCAAGCTGCCGGTGCATGCCCTGACCAAGGGCCAGCTGAACATCCCGCCGCCGGCGGTGACCCAGGTCAAGCACACCTCCCCTGCCCCGGTGCGCGAGGAAGTGGAGCCGGCCGCAGCGGCACCGGCCCCGGTCGTGGCAGCGCCGGTTGCAGCGGCCCCGAGCGGCGGCGTGATCGGTTGGCTCAAGCGCGTGTTCGGTGGCGAACCGGCGCCGGCGCCGGCACCGGCGGCTCCTGTTGCCCGCCAGCAGCAGGACGGCGGCCGCAAGGACCGCAACAAGGATCGCAACAAGGACCGCAAGGATCGCCGCGACGACAACCGTGGCAATGGCAACGCTCAGCAGCAGAAGGATGGCGGCAACCGCAAGGAGCGCGGTGAGCAGCGCAAGGACGGCCGCAACGGCAACAACGGCAATGCCCAGCAGCAGCCGCAGCAGGGCAGGCAGAAGGAGCCGCAGCAGAAGGACGGCCAGCAGCCGCAGCAGCAGAACAAGCCGCGCAACGAGCAGCAGGGCCAGAACCAGAACCAGCAGCAGCCGAAGCTGAAGCAGCCCAAGCAGCCGCGCCAGCCGCAGGACGGTGACAAGCCGGCCGAGAAGCCGCAGCGCAGCACCGCCGAGGCACCGACCGAGGCCGTGACCGCGGCTGCCGCCGTGGCCGCCACGGCGGTCGCCGCCAATGGGGTGACCGCTCAGGAAGCCACTGCGCCGGTGGCGCCGGTTGCGCCGGCCGCCTCCGCTCCGGCGGAAGCCACTGCACCGGCCGACACCACTGCCAACGCCGGCAACGAGGCCGAGGCGATTGCCGTGACCGGTGAAGAGGCTGCTGTCGACGCCAACGGCGAGCAGGCCGGTGAAGGCGCGACCCGCCGCCGCCGTGGCCGTCGTGGTGGCCGTCGCCGCCGTCGTGGTGGTGCCGAGAACGCTGCCGGCAGCGATGGCCTGGGCGATGATCAGGACGACGCGGACGACAGTGATGACACCGATGCCGCTGATGTCGCCGAGCAGAGCAACGACAGCGGTGCCGGGACCACTCCGGTCGCGGCTGCGCAGCCGGCCCGTCCGCAACCGGAATTCGATTTCGATGACGAAGTCGAACCGACCGCTGCCGAATCCGAAAAGCCGGTCCGTGCCGCCGCCGCTGTTGTCGCCGCGCCGGTCGCGGTGGTGAGCAGCGCCGTGGTCGATGCCGCTGCACCGGTGGTGGCCGAGGTACAGGCCCCGATCAATACCGTGGCCAAAGCCGAACCGGCATCTTCGCCGGTGCAGACCAGCATGCTCGATGCCATCGACGCGGCGACCCCGGCCCAGCCGGTGGTGGCTGCAGCACCGGCGGTCGAAGCCAAGCCGGTCGTGGTTGAGGCTGCCCCGGCCGTTGAAGCCACTCCGGTAGTCGAAGTGAAGCCGGTCGTGGAATCGAAGCCAGAGATCGCTGAAGCCGCTCCGGCGGTCGAAGCCGAGCCGCTGGCCGTTGAGGCCGCCCCGGTGGTGGAGGCCGCTCCCGCGGTTGAAGCCAAGCCGGTTGTCGAGACCGCACCGGTCGCCGAACAGCCAGTCGCTCCGGTGGCAGTTGAAGCCGCACCGGTGGAAGCTGCGGCCCCGGTCGCCGATGCGGTGGTGACGCCGTCGATCGATCCGGCCGCCGATGGTCACACCGATGCCGCCGCCCAGGCGGCCGAAGCCAAGGCCGACGAAGAAGACGAAGACGCCGCCAAGCGCACGCCGCCGGCGAACTGATCGCGATCTGGTCGCGTGAAAAAGAACGGCGGGGATCGATGATCCCCGCCGTTTCTGTTTGTGCGCCGGGCGCGTGCAGCGCTCTGGTAGAGGCCAACCTTGGTTGGCGCCGTTGTTCGAGCGAACGCGGACACGTCCGTGCCAACCAAGGTTGGCACCTACCAGGACATCAGCGCGTCGGCGCGAACTGCAACCGGGTCCACACGCCGTAGTGGTCCGAGGCCCAGCGACCGCTGTCATCTGGCTGGTCGAACAGGAGCTTCGCTTCGCGCGCGACCATCCGGTCCTGCTGGAAGAAGATGTGGTCGATACGCGAAGGTGCCTGGTAATAGTGCCGGTTCAAGGTGCTGACCCCGGCCAGGTCGGTGTTGACGTGCACGCTGCCATAGCTGTCGCCGTAATGGCTGCGCAGCTCGCTCAGGTCACCTGCGTCCACCAGCGCATTGAAGTCGCCCGCGATCACCACCGGCGCGCCGGCCGAGGTAGCGGTGATGAAGCGCAGCAGGTCCTCGACCTGGGTACGGCGGATGCGCTGACCACTCTCGTCGTTGCGCTCGTTGAGATGCGTGGCGTAGACGTTCACCGGCGTGCCGTCGACGTCGATGCGCAGGTGGGCCACCGTGCGGTAGTCGTCCAATGGCAGCAGCAGATGGTCCCCCTGGGCGAGGATCGGCCGCCTGGTCAGCAACGCATTGCCGTAACGCTTCGGCGCACCCACCGGATCGGTGGACACGAATACGTACTTGTAGCCGAGTTGGCTGGCCAGCCACTGCGCCTGGTTGCGCACGTTGCGGCGCTGGATCACCTCCTGCAGCGCGATGGCATCGGGCTGCAGGCGCTTGAGTTCGGCCAGGATGGTACGGCGGCGGCTTGGCCAGTCTTCGCGGTCATGATGGAGGTTAAAGGTGACCATGCTCATGCCTGGCGCGCTGGCGATGTCCACCGCTGGCGATGCGACCTGCGGCACCGCCGCCAGCGTCAGCCCTGGCAATGCCAATGCAATGGCCAGCCCCAGGGCGCGCACCGTCGCACGCGCTCCCTCCCCTTGTTGCTTCATCGTTACTGCCCCTTGCGCTCGGCGCGGCGCACCGCGCCCGGTACATCGATCTCGACCCGTGCCGGCAGCTGGTGCACGTGCAGTTCCTTGTTGATCCATTCGGCCGCTTCGCCGTTGATGGTCGCCTCGCCCGGATCACCGGCGTACGGCCACGGCAACACCACGCCACCGACCGGTGGCACCAGGCCCGGCTGCACCTCCAGCACCAGCTGCTTGTCGCTGCGCTGCAGGCGGTAATTGAGCTGGCCCTGCGGCGTGCGAAGGCCCTGCACGGCGATGCCCTCGCCCTGCAGCCAGGCCGTCGGGATGCCGGCGGCCAACACCAGCGCATCGTCCATGTCACGACTGTAGGCGAACATGTCCAGGGCCGAGCGCACGAAGTCCGAGGCGACCCAGGCATGCGGCAGGTCACCGACGAAGAACGGCTTGCGCGGCGTGCGCGAGACCACTTCGGCCCACTGGTTCCAGGCCTGCGGCGCACCGTCCTTGAAGAAGAACTCGGTCGCCTGCCAGGCGCGATCGCGCCAGCCCAGGCGAACGAAGGCGGCCACGTTGCGCCATTCGTACGGCGTGTAGTCCTTCCACTCGCGCTTGCCATCGCGGCGGGCCACGAATTCCTTCCAGTAGCGCTCGAAGGTCGCCTCCAACGCCTGCTGCGGCAGCCGGCCCTGCTCGCCGCCCGGCGCCAGCGCGATGGTGGTCGAGGTCGCGTCGAAATCGCCCAGCTCGGCCGAGCCCGGCAGGTAGTCGATGTTGTGCTGCTGCATCGCCGACAGCAGTGACGCCTGCAGGTCATCACGGAACTGGTCACGCGACTCGGCGATCTGCATCGCTTCGACCTTGCCCAGCTGGGCCGCCAGCGATGCTGCGTCCTTGTAGCCGCGCAACGCCCAGAAATTATCCCAGTACGAATGCATCGGCTTGGCCGAATAGCCTTCGTGGCTGATCGAGGCCGGCATCATCCCGTAGAACGCCGGATTGCGCGCACGGTTCTCTTCGGTACGCTCGCTGGCACGCAGCTGCTCCATGTAGCTGTAGGCGCCCTGCACGTGCGGCCACATCAGCTCGGCGAAGGTGCTGTCGCCGGTATAGCGCCCATATTCGGCGATGCTGTAGATCAGCTCACCGTGGCTGTCGTTCTCCGGTACCGGGTCGCTGCCGCGCGCATCGACACAGCACGGCACCTTGCCGTTCTCGAACTGGTAAGGCGCATACCAGTTGATGTAGTCACGCACGGCATCGCTGCGCCCCATGCGCAGCAGGCCTTCGGAAATCATCGCGCCGTCGCGGATCCAGCTGCGCGCGTACGAGCGCGTGCCCGGCTGCAGGCGCGGGCCGACCCGGGAGATCAGCATGTGCGCCACGGCGGTGCGCAGGGTGTCGACCAGGGCCTGGCCTGCCGCCGGCACCTGCAGCGAGACCACGCCCAGCGCGTGCCGCCACTGTTCGGCCACCTGCGCCTGCGCCTTGGCCACGTCCAGCGCCTGCGGCGCCCAGCTCCCGGTCTGCGGCAGCACCACTGCCACTTCGCGGCTCTGCCCGGGTTCCAGCTTGATCGTATACAGCAGCGCACCGGACGCCATGCCGGTACTGTCCTTCACTGCCGTAGTGGCCGGATACTTTCCGGACGCAAGATGCATCGCATCGAGCTTGCCATCGAACGTGCTGGCGAAACGGGCATCGGGCACCTGCAGTGGATAGATGCGCGGCTCGCCGTTGATGCGTACCAGCTGTTCGCCCACGTCCAGCGCATCGATGCGGCTGAAGCCGCCGACGGTGTTGAGGAACTGGGTCGGCGGGTTGACCTGCCAGGGGCGGATCGCCAGCGCCAGGGTGTACTCGTGCGCCACCTTGTCCGGATTGCTCAGCCGATAGCGGCCGATCAACTGCGCGCGCTCCGGCGTGCCCTGCACGAAGCTGGTCACCGCCAGGCCGGCCTTCTCGTGCACCCAGTCGACGTTGGCGATCGGAAGATAGTGGTCCTGCAGCGACTGGGTAGTGGCCACCTTCGACCAGTCCAGCAGCTTGCCGTCGAGGCGGATGAACGGCTCGATGCTGAAGCTGCCCTTGGCCGGCTCCAGCGCACCGTCCTCGCTGATCAGCGCCTGTTCCTGGCCGCCATCGAGGCCGAGCAGGGTCCAGTACGGCTGTTCGCCCACATACGCACGCGGCAGCGAACCGCGCGGCAGGTCGGCCGCCACCGAGGACAGGAAGGCGTTCGGCGTGGCGGCGAACGCCAGCGGCTTGAGCGTGATGTCACGGATGCCATAGCGCCAGTTCGGGCCATCGAGCAGATCGAAACGCACGTAGCGTGCGTCGGTGTCCGGCAGCGCCAGCCAGTCGCGGCCACCCGCACCGCCGGTCACCTCGCGCACAGTGCGCCAGTCCCGGCCATCTTCGGACGTCCGCACGGTGTAACGATTGGCTTCCAGGTTCGGCAGCCAGTCGATCACCGCACCGCCGATCTCGCGGCTCTTGTGCAGGTCCAGGCTGATGGTCTGCTGCTTGACCCCGCCGCTGATCCAGAACGTATCGCCCTTGCCATCGATCATGCGGTCCTGCAGCGCGGTGGCGGTATCGGCGATGACAGATGGCACCAGTGCCGAATCATCCTGCGGTGGCAGGCCCTGCAGGGTCAGCTTGTCGAAGCACACCGTGCCGCGGCCACCGACCTTGCTGTAGATCGTGAACTCGACCGCGGCGCTGCGCGCCATCTCCTTCTCGGGCGACGGCCCCCACGCCTTGTCGATCTGGCGACGCCGGTATTCGACCGGTGTCCACGCCTTGGGGAAGCTGTAGCCCGGGCGGTTGACCCACCAGACGTTGTCGCCGCTGGCATCGATCAGCTTGAACTGCAGGTCGTTGGCCGGCGAATCACCACGCAGCTGGAAGCCGAAACGGTAGTTGACCGGGTAGTCGATGTTCAGCGCGCGGCGGATGCCGACGTAGCCGGAGACCTTGTGGAAATCATAGTCCAGGCACAGGGCACGGCCGCCGCCGGCGCCGCTGACCGGCCGCAGCGAACCACTGACCTGGTCGGACAGCACCAGTTTCCAGGCGCCGATATCGTCGAAGTCGTCCAGCACCTTCGGCGCCGGCAGTGCCGGTGGTGCGGCGATCGCCAGGGAGGTCCACAACAGTCCCAGTCCAACGGCGATCGCTCGCTTCATCCCTTGACGCTCCCCAGCAACAGACCTTGGATGTAGTACCGCTGCAGCACCAGGAACAGCGCCAGCACCGGAACCACGGTGACCACCGCGCCAGCCATCATCATTTCCACGTCCATGATGTGTTCGCGCGAGAGGGTGGCCAGCGCCACCGGCAAAGTGTAGTGCTCCTGGTCGGTCAACACGATCAGCGGCCACATGAAATCGTTCCATGCGCCCATGAAGGTGAAGATCGCCAGGGTCACCAGCACCGGCTTGAGCATCGGCAGCACGATCTGGAAGAAGATGCGCAGCTCCCCTGCCCCGTCGATGCGCGCCGCTTCCAGCAGTTCGTCCGGGATCGAACGTGCGTACTGGCGTACCAGGAAGATGCCGAACACGCTGGCCAGCGCCGGCACGATCACGCCGCCGAAGCTGTTGACCAGCCCCAGCTGCTTCATCAGCAGGAACAGTGGCAGCATCGCCACCTGCGCTGGAATCACCAGCGCCGCCATCAGTACCTGGAACAGGCGCTCGCGGCCGACGAAGTTGAGCTTGGCGAAAGCGTAACCGGCCATGGTGTTGAGCAGCAGCGAGCCGATCGTGATGCCCAGCGACACCAGCAGGCTGTTGGCGAAGTTGCCGCCCATGCCGGTGCGCGCGAACAGTTCATGGTAGTTGTGCGTGGTGATGCTCGAAGGCAGCAGCGGCGGCGGGAAATGGCTGGCCTCGCCCTGCGGCATGAACGAGACCGAGACCATCCACAGCAGCGGTGCCAGGCTGACCAGGGCCAGCACCAGCAACGCACCATTGATCATCCACGGGTACCAGCGCGACTGGCCGATTTCACGACTCATACCAACTGCCTCTTGCGACCGAAACGCAGCATCACGGTGGTCACCGCCAGGATGATCAGGAACAGCAGGAACGCCACGGCGGAGGCACGTCCCAGGTTCCACCACTTGAAGCCTTCCTCGAACATGAAATACAGCACGCTGACGGTGCTCTGCAGTGGGTCGCCGCGGGTCATCACGTAGGGTTCGGCGAACAGCTGGAAGTAGCCGGACACGGTAATCACCCCGACCACCAGCAGCACCGGGCCGAGCATCGGCAGGGTGATGTGCAGGAACTGCTTCCAGCGCGAGGCACCATCGATGCGCGCCGCTTCGTACAGGTCATGCGGGATCGCCTGCAGGCCGGCCAGGAAGATCACCATGTTGTAGCCGAAGTTCTTCCACACCGCGAACAGCATGATGGTCGGCATCGCCCAGTTGGGATCACCCAGCCAGTCGATCGGGCTGATGCCCAGATGGCCCAGGCCGTAGTTCACCAGGCCATAGCTGGTATGGAACAGGTAGCGCCAGATCACCGCCACCGCCACCAGCGTGGTCACCACCGGCGCGAACAGGGCCGTGCGGAACAGGGCCTTGAAGCGCGCGGCCGGTGCATTGAGCAGCATCGCCGCGCCCAACGACACGCCGATCGACAACGGCACGCCGATCAGCACGAAGTAGGTGGTGTTCCACAGCGACTTCCAGAACATCGGCGTCTGCAGCAGGTCGATGTAGTTGCCCAGGCCGACGAAGCGCAGGTTGCCGCTGTCGGCCAGTGCATAGAGGTCGAAGTCGGTCACGCTCAGTGCAAGCGCCGAGGCGACCGGCAGGCCGAAGAACACGCCCAGCACGATCAGCGAGGGGCCGGCGAAGATCCAGCCGGCCAGCGAAGTACGTTTCATTGCGCGCTCCCGGCGGCCACGGCGCTGCTCGATTGCGGCGACGGCGCGCGCTCCTGCAGGCGTTGTTGTTCATGCATCCAGCGGCGCTTGGCCAGCACCTTGTCCACGCGCTGGTCCAGCTCTTCCACGGCCTTGTCCTGCGGCAGGCCACCGCGCACCACCTTCTCGGTGACGATGCGCATTTCCTGCACGATGCGCTCCCATTCGAGCACCTTCGGCGTCGGCCTGACCCGCTCCAGCTGATCGCGGAACGCGGCCGCCAGCGGGTCATTGGCCAGCGACGGCGTGTTCCACGCACTGCGGCGCGGCGGCAGGTCGCCAATGATCGAATGGAAGCGTGCCTGGATTTCCGGCCGCGACAGGAATTCGATCAGCTTCCAGGACGCCTCCTTCTGCTGCGACTTGCGGAAGATCACCAGGCTGGTACCACCGGCGATGCCCGCGCCCGGACCGTCCGGCCCCGGCAGCGCGGCGGTGCCCCACTGCCCTTCCAGTTCCTTCGGCTGCAGCTTCTTGAACTCGCGGATGTTCCAGGGGCCGGAGATGTAGAACACGTTGAAGCCGCGGAAGAATTCGTCCCAGACATTGGAGATCTGCGTCTCGGACATCTTCGGCGCCCAGCCCTGCTCGAACATGTTGGCGTAGAAGCCCAGCGTGCGGCGGAACCCCGGGCTGGAGAAATTGCCCCGGGTGTCGTCGTCACGCAGCAGCGGGTCGGGCTGCTGCAAGGCCAGCGACAGCTGCTGCTCGAACTCGTTGATCGGCATCAGCACCGCGTAGCGGCTCGGGCCCTGCATGCGCTTGATCGCCGCCATCTGCTCTTCCCATTCCTGCCACGTACGCGGCGGGTGGTCGTAGCCGGCCTTGGTCAGCAGGTCCTTGCGGTAGTAGATCAGGCGCGTATCGACGTACCACGGCACGCCGACCAGCCCGCCGTGGATCACGTTGGTATCCCAGATGCCCTGGAAGTAGTCCTTCGGGTCGACCACGGTGGAGCGCTGCACGAACGGCTGCAGCGGGGTCAGCGCGTCGAGTTCGGCGAACTCCGGCACCCAGGTGTTGCCAAGCTGGCACACGTCCGGCAGGCCGTCGGCGGCGAACGCGGTCAGCAGCTTCTCATGCGCGGCGGTCCACGGGATGTTCTGCACATCCACCTTGATGCCGGGGTTTTCGGCCTCGAATTCGTGGATCAGCTCGCTGACCACCTCGGCTTCGCGGCCCATCGCCCAGAAGCGCACGGTGGTGGTGCCCGGTTCGGTACGGGCGCAGCCGGCCACGGCCAACGCGGCCAGGGCAGGCAGCGCCCAGCGGCGCAGGCGGTCGATCCAGTTCGGCATCGGGCTACTTGCCCTGGCCTGTGGTGCGGTTGGCATTGTTCTTCTGTTCCTGCGCGGCAGCCGCGCGTGATTCGGCGATACCCACCGCGCGTGCTGCCGCGGCCTTTTCGTCTTTCTGCAGTTCCAGCGGCTGGAACGACCCTTCCGGCGCCAGCCAGCCGCCACTGAACCCGGCCCGCTCCAGGCCCTTGCGGATGTACGGGTTCTTCTTCATCACTTCCCAGACGAAGTCATCGCGGTAGTTGGCGATCATGGTCAGGATCGGGCCCTGGTCGATGGCGATGTAGTCGCTGGCGACCCAGCCGCGATCGGGAACCAGACGACCGGTCTTGATCGGGATGTCGTAGTTGAAGCTGGGGTTGAACGAATCCAGGAAGCCGTAGCTGGAATAGATGTAGTCGCCAAAGCGCTTGTGCATCTCCAGCGTGGCCGGGATCACCTGCTCGGGGGCGAACACCACCGAGGCGATCGCAGCGGTCGGGGCGATGGTGCCGTCATCGAAGTTCTCGCGCAGGCCGGCGCCGCGCGAGGAGTAGTGGCGGAACTGGCGCTGCTCGCCGCGGTACTCCTGCGTGGTGTTCTGCGGACCATCGCTGGCGGTCAGGCCCCACACGTTCTCGCCATACTCCTTCCACTGCATCGGGTTGGCGATGGCATATTCGCGCTGGGCCAGCGCGGCCGACCGGCTGTTGAGGAAATAGGTGCTGCCGCGCTCGCGCATGTAAGCGTCCTGGATGTCGCGGAAGTCGATCCAGACGTGGCTGTACTGGTGGCCGAACAGCGGGCCGAAGGACAGGTATTCCTGGCCCTGGTAGACGCCCCAGTCGTTGTCGTAGGTACGCGTCCACACCGTCCACGCGTCCGGGCTGACCGGGTGCGTCGGCGAGCCCAGGGCGAGGATGTACACCATCATCGCCTCGTTGTAGCCCATCCAGTCGTGGTCGATGAAACCGCTCTCCGGGAACCAGCCCATCGAGATCAGCGGTGCACGCTGCTGCAGCCACGGCCAGTCGACCTTCTTGTACAACGTATCGGCGATCTGGCGGATTTCCTTCTCGCGCGGATCATCACCGTCGTAGTACGACTGCGCGAACAGCACGCCCATCATCAGCAGCGCGGTATCCACCGATGACAGCTCGACCCAGCTGTCGTAGCGACGGCCTTCCTGCATGTCCAGGAAGTGGTAGTAGAAGCCCTTGTAACCGGCCTTGCCGGTGCGCTGCGGGCCCATCGGCACGTCGCGGAAGAACTTCAGCGTGGTCAGCGTGCGGTCGATCGCCTGGTTGCGGCTGACCCAGCCGTTCTCGATGCCGATCGGATAGGCGGTCAGCGCGAAGCCGACCGAGGCGATGCTGGCGAACGGCCGCGACGGGTAGCGGTCCGGGGTCAGCCCGTTGACCTCGTTGGTGGTATCCCAGAAGAACTGGAAGGTGCGGCGCTCGATGTCATCGAACAGCGGCGGCAGCTCAGGCTTCATGGGCCGAGGCGGTGCATCGGCCTCGATCAGGATCACCGGCGGGCGCGGTTTGGCAGGTTCCTGCTGGGCCGGCTGGCAGGCGGCCACGGCCAGGCTCAGCGCTGCGGCGGACAACAGATGGCGTGCCTGCATGGCGCGGTTCCTCCGGTGGTCTGATCGATGGGAAAGCATACCGTCCAATGATCTGAAATCGTTTACAAGGTGTGTGCTTAAAAAACCACGAAAAACGTGGCCTGACACCGCGATCATTGCCCACGCCGCTGCCCCCTGGCCGGCAGCGGCGTGGGCAATGGACCGGCACGGGGCCGGCCATTGCCGTTTTCACCGATGCCGCCAGCGAGCCGGCGGCATCGGGTCATGCATCACCGCCCGGGCTTAGAAGCGGAAGCCCACTTCGGCCTTGACCTGGCGCGGCGTACCGACGATGTCGCCGGTCTCGTTGTAGCTCACCAGCAGCTTGCCGTCGCTCTTCACGTAGTTCAGGTTGGAGAAGTTGTCGAAGTTGAGCACGTTGATGATGTCGATACGCGCATACAACTCGGTATCGCCGGCCAGCTTGAAGGTCTTGGTCGCCTGCAGGTCAAGCGACCGGTAGCCGAAGATCTTGCCGCCGAGCAGGAAGCGGCCGTTGCCCCCCGGGTAGCCGGCGGCCGGGGTCGGCAGGCAGTTCGGGTTGCCGGCCTGTGCCACGCAGGACCAGTCGTTGCCCGCCACCGGGGTGGCCAAGGTCAGCTTGCCACCGAAGGTGATGCCCCAGAAGCCATCGTAGGAGCCCGTGACCACCAGACGGTGGCGCGGCGCGCCGTTGGACTTGATGTATGGGTATTCGCCGATGGTGCCGCGATCGAACGAGTAGTGCTCGTCGATGTTGCGGTTGTGGCGCGCAGTGGTCCAGGTATAGGCGATCGAGGTACCCCAGCCACTTTCCTTGGTGTACGGCTTCTGCGCAGACAGGAGGATCTGGGTAGCGCGGGTCTTGATGCCCTGCTGGCCAATGATCAGGCTGCCGAAGCCGGGGATGTTGCAACCCCACGGTTGGCCGTAGGTTGGCTTTTCGGCACCACACAGCATCTGGTTGTCGAAGAAGTTGCCGTTGCGGAAGCGATTGCCCAAGGTGTAGGCGAAGCCATCATAGGTCAGCGTGCGCGAGATGGTGGCGTCGGTCAGCCACTCCCCGATCTGGTTGCTCATGCCCAGGCTGAACTGGTCCGCGTAGGGCACCTTCAAGTTGTTGTTGAGCAGATCCACTTCCAGGCCTTCGTTGCTGGTACTGCCCAGCAGGGCCTGCACGTTGCCGATGCCATTGAGCAGGTTCGGGTTCCAATCGAAGCACGGGTTCTGCCCGTACAGGCAGGCTCCGCTGCGCGGGTCGCGGAAGTACACGGTCGGCTGCGGCAGGGCCAGCTTGGTGGTTTCCAACGCCAGGTAGTCGAAAAGATCACGGTCGTAGGAACGACCGGCGCCACTATGGATCACATGCTGCTCGTCGGCATTGATGTCATACGAGAAGCCCAGCCGCGGCTGCCAGGCATCCTTGAATGCCTTGCGGTTGTGGCCGTTGCTGATGTAGTCGTTGATGTTCAGGCCGCTCAACGCGAGCGTCTGCGCGTAGCTCTGCCCGGCCGGGCCATGCGGATCCTGCGCATTGAGCGCGCTGACCACTTCCGGCGGGGTCACGAAGTCCAGGTAGGTCGGGTTCTTCTCGTAGTCCCAACGCAGGCCAAGGTTCAACTGCAGGTGGTCGTTGACCTGCCAATCGTCCTGAATGAACAAGCCAATCTGCGTGGTCTTCGAGCGTACTTCCGGCAACACGCCACTGACACCAGTAATCGGCTTGGTGAACTGCGCCTTGTACGGCGTATCAATGCCAAATTCCGGGTTGCCCACGGTGTAGTAGAACTGCGGGTTGATCTGCTGCGCGTCGGAGGCGTACAGATTGATCTTCTTGTACTTGGCGCCCATCTTGATGGTGTGGTCGCCAGCCCACTCCAAGCCGTCCAGGGTCAGGTTGTCTTCGATCGACCAGCCCTTCTGGCCCTTCACCTGCGAGGCGAAGGCGCTGGCACCACCGATTTCCACAATGGTGCGTTCCTGCGGGGTGTTGCCGTCAATGTCACGGCCGTCCGGCGCGGTGTACACGTAGCCGTTGCCCAGGGTCAGCGGCAGCGGGTTGTTGAACGACTTCTCGTGGGTGACCATCAGCTCGTTGTAGAAGCGCTCACCGCTGTGATTCCAGCGCAGCGCGAAACGACGGTCTGTGTTGTCAGTGACCTTGCCATGCTCCTTGGAGGTCTGGTCACTGAACTGCTGCTGATTCTCGTCACGATCCTGGACTGTGAACTCGATGCGGTCGTTGTCGGTCGGCTCGACGTCGATCTTGGCGAAGATCAGGTCCTGCTTGAACGGCTGGCTGGCCGGGCCCAGGCCGGCGGCGGCCGCCGCCGGCAGCTGCGAGGCAGCACTGGTGACCGCGCCATTCGGGGCAATGGTCACTGGCAGATCGAAACGCTTGGCTTCGTAGGTCACGAAGAAGTGGGCCTTGTCCTTGATGATCGGACCGCCCAGCGCGAAGCCGTATTCCTTCTCCGCCGATTCTTCCTTGCTCTTTCCCGGCTGGCGTTCGGCCGGGGTCATCGCACGCATACTGTCGTTGGTGTAACGATAGAAGGTCTCGCCCTTGAACTCGTTTGTACCCGACTTGGTCGCAGCGGTGATCGCGGCGCTGGACACCTGGCCGTACTCGGCCTTGTAGTTGCCGCTGATGACCTTGTATTCACCGATGGCGAGCTGCGGGAACGGGTTGCCTGCGCTGCCGGACTGGCCGGCCACGCCGCCGCCCTTGACGTAGCTCTTCTGGCCCACACCGTCAATGTACACGTTGGTGCCGTCGGCGTTGGTCGCACCGCCGCGCAGCGAGGTGTTGCCCTTGGCGTCACGGGTGAAGATCATGCCCGGCACCGCGTCGGCGAACTCCAGGAAGTTGCGCGACACCTGCGGGGTGGTCTGGATCTGCTGCAGGCTGACGGTCTTGCCGACTTCGGAGGTGCGCACTTCCTGCAGCAGGGTCGGCGCGACGACGTTGACGGTGTCCAGGTTGGTGGCCGCGGTCGAACCGGGGGTGCTGCTGGCGGCACCGGCAAAGTTCAGCGTCGCGGTCGAGGCCACGGTGACGGTGACCTTCTGGGTCTGGCCGTTGGCGACCACGTCATAGGTACCCGGGTCCAGGCCCATCAGCGAGTAGCTGCCGTCGGCGCGGATGGTGCCACGGCGGACGGTACCGGTAGCCACGTTGGTGGCGGTCACTTCGGTACCTGCCTGGGCGCCGGCAACCTGGCCGCGCAGGCTGGCGTTGGCCGACTGCGCCATGACGTTGGGGGCGGCGGCCAGCATCAGGCAGCTGACCAGTGCGGTGCTCAGCAGCCGGCGCGCCGGCATGCGGAAGGTGGTATGCATCATCAACTCAATCTCCGGGTGGCGGTAACCGCTTGCGCGGTCCCTGCGATCAGTCAAAAAAAAGAAGGAACGCCTCTGGCTTCAATGGCCGGATGGCGGAGTGGTGGAATCGCGAACTATCAAGCGGGGAACCAGGGTCTGCTTGTCCCCTGTCCCATCCGTGGAGGTGCCGTCCATCAACTGCATCAGACGCGTCATGGCCCGGTCGCCGAGCTCGGCGATGCTGACCTGCATGGTGGTCAGCGACGGGTGGACGAAACGCGCCAGTGGAATGTCATCGAAACCTGCCAGGGCAACATCGGCCGGCACACGGACACCAGCCTGCGTGAACGCATACAGGCAGCCCAGGGCCATCATGTCGTTGGCGGCGAACACGGCATCGGGCAGCGCTCCGGCTGCCAGCAACTCCTGACCGGCGCGATGGCCGGAAGCTTCGTCGAAATCACCGGGCAGCTCGATGCCTTCGGCGCCACTGCCAAACGCCACCAGCGCGTCACGGAAGCCGCGCAGGCGCTCGCGCGCGTCGAAGTTGAGGTCCGGGCCAGAAATGAAGGCAATGCGGCGGTGGCCGGCGTCCAGCAGGTGGCGGGTCATCGCCATCGCACCGGCGTGGTCGTCGATGCTCAGCACCGGATGGTCCTGCCCGGGCAGATAGGTGTTGATCAACACCGTCGGCAGCGACTGCGGCAGATTGTCGGTCAGGAAGCCCGGGCTCTCGGCATAGGGCGAGAGCACCAGCAGGCCGTCGACGCGGCCGCGCATGGCACGCAGGGCGGCGCCCTGCTGTTCCTGGTCGCCGTGGTAGCTGGACACCAGCAGGTGCTGGCGGCGGTTGCGGGCCACGCCGTCGATGCCGCGCATCAGTTCGGAGAAGAATTCGCCGTACAGGTCAGGCAGCACCACGCCCACCGTATTGGTGCGGCGGCTGCTCAGGCTGCGGGCGGCGGCATGCGGGGTGTAACGCAGCCGTGCGGCCACCTCCAGCACAAGCTGGCGGACCGGTTCGGCGACATTTTCATGCCCGTTGAGCGCGCGGGAAACCGTGGCCACGGAGACCCGGGCTTCGCGTGCGACGTCTTTGATTGTGATAGCTGCCTTGTTCACGAAGCCGCCCTCCACGGCTTGGACCTACCAGCATTGGCGCGGAATGTAAGCGTTTCCATCTGGGCTTGTAAACAGTCCGTTAGGCGAATGTCCCGAAATGGACATGAAAACCTGTCCGTGGCCAGGCCCTTGCGGACCCGCCAGGACAGTGCGGGACAAGGGCTCAGCCCTGTTCTGACGGGGTATGTGCGCGGATGGACAGCGCGTGGATATCGGTGTCCATCATCGACCCCAGCGCGGCATAGACCGCGCGATGCCGGGCCAACGGAGCCAGTCCGGCGAAGCGTTCACTCACCACATGGACGTTGAAATGGCCGCGCCCGTCGCGCGCGCCGGCATGGCCGGCATGGCGGTGGCTGTCATCCTCGATCTCGAGCACGCTGGGTGCCAGCGCCTGCTGCAGCGCATCACGGATCCGCTCGATCCGTTCCGCGTTCACGGCAGGACCTTGCGGAACGGGCGTACCTGCACGCGGGTGTAGACGCCGGCAGCCACGTACGGGTCGGCATCGGCCCAGGCCTGGGCCTGCGGCAACGACTCGAACTGCGCGATCACCACCGAGCCGCTGAAACCGGCCGGGCCCGGGTCTTCACTGTCCACCGCCGGGCACGGGCCGGCCAGCAGCAGGCGTCCCTCGTCGCGCAGCGCGTGCAGCCGCGCCAGGTGTTCCGGCCGCGCCTGCAGCCGCTGCGCCAGCACATCCTGGCCGTCATACCCTTCGATCACATACCACACCGGCATTTCCTCGCTTGCGTTGTCGGGTCCGCAGATTCTAGCCAATGCAGCCCCCGCCCCGGTCCGGCTGGACACTGGCGCGGCAAAGGCTTACCCTAGACTCCATTGCACGTGGCTGGATGCAGCGGCCCGTCGGTTTTTGCGGCCAACGCAGCCCCCGACGACCGTCCCGCTGCTTCAAACCGGACCACCCGGCCGGGCCACGTAGACGACCTCCCCGTAGTTCTGTCGCTGCCGTTTACCGCGGCGCGTCCCGCTGTTTGATATGTGTGGAATCGCGCCGATCCCGGCGTGTCTGGCGCCTTGGGGCTCCGTGGCGTTGGCCCGGCGAACCCGGTGCCGCGACTGGTCCGTTGCAATCCTGATCTCCATTAGATGACTTCCGAACTCGCGCTCGACGCGAACCCGCCAACCCGGCCGCCCGCCCCCCAGCAGCAGGAAATGCCGCTGGCCGTGGTGCATGGGCAACCGGTCCTGCAGATTCCGCAGGACCTGTACATCCCGCCGGACGCGCTGGAAGTCATCCTGGATGCCTTTGAAGGCCCGCTGGACCTGCTGCTGTACCTGATCCGCCGCCAGAACCTGGATGTACTGGACATTCCCGTTGCCGAGATCACCCGGCAGTACGTGGAGTACATCACCGTGATGCGCGAGCTGCGCTTCGAGCTGGCGGCCGAATACCTGGTGATGGCCGCGATCCTGGCCGAGGTGAAGTCGCGGATGCTGCTGCCGCGCCCGGTCAGCGAGGAAGGCGATGAAGCCGACCCGCGCGCCGAACTGGTGCGCCGGCTGCAGGAGTACGAACGCTTCAAGCAGGCCGCCGAGAACATCGACGCCCTGCCCCGCCAGGACCGCGATACCACCGTGGCACATGCCTTCATGCCCGAACGTGCCACGGTGAAGCTGCCGCCGCCGGTGGACCTGAAGGAAATGCTGCTGGCCCTGCACGACGTGCTCAAGCGCGCCGAGCTGTTCAGCGGCCACGCCATCAAGCGTGAGGCACTGAGCGTGCGGCAACGCATGGGCGAAGTGCTGGGACGCCTGGAAGATGGCAAGTTCTATCGTTTTGAAGGGCTGTTCACCGCCGAAGAAGGCAAGCTGGGCGTGCTGGTCACGTTCCTGGCGGTGCTGGAGCTGGCCAAGGAACAGCTGCTGGACATCGTCCAGGAAGAACCGCTGGCGCCGATCTACGTGAAGTCGCTGGCGGCCGGCAACACCAATGCCCCGCTGCAGTTCAGCAGCGAGTTCGACGACAACGACGACGACGCCAATGCAGACGAGTGAGCGCTGACTGCCGATGGATCAATCGCTGATCAACCGCATTGTCGAGGGTGCCCTGCTGGCTTCCAGCCAGCCGCTCACCCTGGCCCAGCTGAAGGACCTGTTCCCGGAAGAGGAACCGGCACCGCCGGGCAGCATCGAACGTGCGCTGGAACGCCTGCGCGAGGCCTGCGAAGGCCGCGGCGTGGAACTGGTCGAGGTCGCCTCCGGCTTCCGCTACCAGGTCACCGGCGAAGTGCATGGCTGGATCAGCCGGCTGTGGACCGAACGCAAGACCCGCTACACCCGTGCCACCCTGGAAACCCTGGCGCTGATCGCCTACCGGCAACCGATCACCCGCGGCGAGATCGAACAGGTGCGCGGCGTGGCGGTCAGCAGCAACATCATCCAGGCGCTGGAAGAACGCGAGTGGATCCGCGTGGTCGGCCACCGCGACGTGCCCGGCAAACCGGCGCTGTTCGGCACCACCAAGGGCTTCCTGGACTACTTCGGGCTGAAGCGGCTGGACGAACTGCCGCCGCTGTCGGAGCTGAAGGACCTGGGCGAGCTGGAACCGCAGCTTGCCCTGGACCGCGATGCGCCGGCCGTCGCCGGTGCCGAGGGTCCGGACATCTCGGCCGGCGCCGATGGCGCTGCCGCGAACGATGATGCCAGCCTGGCCGGCAGTGACACCCCCGATTCCGCCGATGCAGCCCCTGCGTCGGCCACCGATGAGCAAGCACCTTCGCCCCTCGATGATGGGCACCCCGATTCCGCGCCGGGCGAGCGCGCGGTGCCCCTGAACGAACGCGAAGACAACGCCGTCGCGATGACGACCGTGGCTGTTGACCAAGCCGATTCCGAACCAGAGGCCGACCTCGAAACCGTCGGCCGGAGCAAAACTGATGAGTGACACCCCCCGTAACAAGCTCTCGCTGAAGCGCGAAGCCACCTCCGAACAGTTCAAGCTGGAAGAACGCCTGCACAAGGTGCTCGCACAGGCCGGCCTCGGCTCGCGCCGCGCGCTGGAACAGCGCATCGCCGAAGGCCTGGTCAAGGTCAACGGTGAAGTCGCGCAGACCGGCATGTCGGTCAAGAGCGGCGACAAGATCGAACTGGATGGCCGCGGCTTCGTCGCCACCGCCCTGGCCGAGCCGTCGCGCGTGCTGGTCTACAACAAGCCGGAAGGCGAAGTGACCACCCGCGATGATCCGGAAGGCCGCCCGACCGTGTTCGAGTCGCTGCCGCCGCTGAAGGGCGCGCGCTGGATCGCCATCGGCCGCCTGGACATCAACACCACCGGCCTGCTGCTGGCCACCACCGACGGTGAGCTGGCCAACGCCATGATGCACCCGTCGTTCGAGGTCGAGCGCGAGTACGTGGTGCGCGTGCGTGCGCCGGAGGGCGAGGAAAAGGTCTCTGACGCCATCGTCGACCGCCTCACCCGTGGCGTCGCGCTGGAAGACGGCCCGGCCAAGTTCGATGAGATCGAACGCATCGGCGGCACCGATTCGCACGACTGGTTCCGCGTCGTGGTAAAGGAAGGCCGCAACCGCGAAGTGCGCCGGCTGTGGGAGTCGCAGGGCTGCCAGGTCAGCCGCCTGAAGCGCACCCGCTATGGCAAGGTGAGCCTGCCGCGCGAACTGGCCCGTGGCCATTCGGTGGAACTGGGCACCACGCAGGTTGAAGCCCTGCGCGCCCAGCTGAAGCTGGAAGAAGGCGCACCGTCGGCACTGACGCTGCAGCCGGTGATCGGCCAGCGCCGCGCGGCCAAGACCACCGTGCGCGTGCGCGAAGGTGGCCGTGGCAACGCCTACGTCAACGGCCACAACACCGCCGACGAAGGCCGCGAGCTGCGTCGTTTCGACAACGTCCGCGAAGACCGCGGCCGTGGTCGCGGCGGCAAGGGTGGCGGCTTCAAGGGCGGCCTGACGGTCAGTGGTGAAGCGGCAGCCAAGCAGTCGCAGAAGCCGTTCAAGCAGCGCGCGCCGAAGAATGATCGTTCGCTGCCGGAAGGCAATCCGGCCGCGTTCCGCACCTGGTACGTGCCGGATGGCGTGAGCACCGGCCCGAGCGGCCATCGCAACGCCGGCCCGGGCGCACGCGGCCCCGGTGCCCGTGGTCCGGGTGCAGGCGGCCAGGGCCGTCCGTACGGCAAGCCGAAGGGCCCGGGCGCAGGTGCCGGTGGCGGCCAGGGCCGTGGCGGCTTTGGTGGTGAAGGCCGTGGCGGCGCAGGCGGCCAGGGTCGTCCGGCCGGTGGCGGCAACCGCTCGCAGGGCCAGGGCAACAAGCACCCGTACGGTCATCCGGGCAACGCGCCGAGCTTCCCGTCCGACCACGCCACGCCGGGCTTCAACCCGTATGGCAGCCCGAAGCCGGCACAGGGCGCCCGTCCGGGCGGTCGCGGTCCGGGCGGTGGCAACCACCGTGGCCCGGGTGGTAACCGTGGTCCCGGTGGTCCGGGTGGCAACCGAGGCCCGGGCGGCCCCGGTGGCAACCGCGGTCCCGGCGGCCCGCGCCGCAGCGGCCCGCGCGGCGGCTGATCGGCAGCCACGTTGAAATGCAGAACCCCGGCTCCGGCCGGGGTTTTTCTTTGAAAAGGGGACGGAGGGGATTAAGTCGTTTTCGCCACGCTGTGCGTCGAAGGGCGAAAGCGACTTAATCCCCTCCGTCCCCTTTTGCGTGGCGCTGGAAAGCGGCGGGCGTGGTACCGGTCATGCTGCGGAAAAAGGCGATGAACGGACTCTCGGCGGAAAAACCAGTGTCCTGCGCAACGTGCCCGATGCGATGGCCAAGCAGCAGCAGCTCCATGGCGCGCATCAGGCGCCATTGCTGGCGCCAGGCCTGGTAGCCCATGCCGGTGTCGCGTTGCATCAACCGGCCGACCGTGCGCACGCTCAGGCCCGCACGCGCAGCGAGCTCACCCAGTTCAGGCGGCAACTGCTCGGCCAGCGGCAGGCAGCGCGCGATGCGTGGATCGCGTGGCAGCGGCAGGTCCATCGGCGCCACCGGTGCGGCGGCGATCTCCAGCACGCACAACGCCAATTGATGGTGCGCGCGTGGCGCCCGCCAGTCATGGTCGAACGGCGCCTGCGCGATCGGTTCCAGCAATGCCTGCAGCAGGGGACCGACGCCGATGATCGCCGGCTGCTGCGGCAGCCGTGCCGACAACGTGGCATCGAAATACAGCGAGCGGTAGTCCACGGCCTGGCGCATCTGTGCGCGATGGCGCAGGCCGCCGGGAATCCATGCCGCGCGCGAGGGCGGCAGCAGGCTGATGCGGTCGCCGAAGGTCAGCCGCGTGCAGCCCCGCCGGGTGTACAGCAACTGCGCGCGCGCGTGCTGGTGCCAACCCGAATCATGATCGGCCAGCGACGACGCGATGCCCAGCACCGGTGCGCTCCAGGCATCCGCATCGAAGTGCGCATCCGGTTGCAGCCACGCCATGTCCGATTTCATCCATTTCCTGTCCGGACCGACAGAGTGCGCCACTCCGCCGGCCACCACAATACGCGGCCCTGTTTGCGGAGCACCCGCATGTCGCGTCGCCTGTTGTTGCTCACCATCGCGCTGCTGATGTTCCCCCAGTTGGCGCAGACCCTGTACAGCCCGGCCCTGGCCGACCTCGCCGGGCGCTTCGCACTGCCCCCCGGCGCCGCCAGCCAGGCCATGAGCCTGTACCTGTTCGGTTTTGCCGCCGGTGTCCTGCTATGGGGACGGCTGGCCGACCATGTCGGTCGTCGCCCTGCCCTGCTCTGCGGCCTGGCCATGTTCGTACTGGCCGCCTGCGGCGGCCTGCTGGCCAGCACGTTCGGCCAGGTCCTGCTGGCGCAGGCACTGGCCGCACTGGGTGCGGCGGCGGCCTCGGTGGTAACCCAGACCGTACTGCGCGATCACCTGAAGGGTCCGGCGTTGGCGCAGGCGTTCTCGTGGATCGGCATGGCGCTGGCCTTGAGCCCGGCGTTCGGGCTGGCACTGGGTGTGCTGCTGGTGGACAGCCATGGCTATGCCGGCGTTCAGGCCGGCCTGCTGCTGATGGTCAGCCTGCTGATGCTCGGATGCGCAACGGGCCTGCGCGAGAGCCGCCCTGCGGAAGTCGCGCACACCCCCATGCTTCCACTGTTGTGGCAACTGCTGCGTGATCGCTGGATCTGGTCACAGGCGCTGCTGGTGATGGCGTTCAACGTGGCGATGTACAGCTGGTACGCGCTGGGCCCGTTCGTATTCGAACGCCTGCACTGGCCGCTGGCCTGGTTCGGTGCCAGCGGCGCGCTGCTGGCGCTCGGCTCGGCGCTGGGTGCATGGGGCAATGCTCGCCTGCTGCGCGCAGGCGTTGCCTCCGCCACGCGCATCCGGCTCGCCGCAGGGCTGGTGCTGGCCGGTGGGCTGTTGGCTGCCTTGCTGCACAATCAGCCGGCACTGGTCGCGGCGATGGTACCGGTAGTGGCCGGGTTCGGCCTGGCCATTCCCAATGTGCTGGGCCAGGCCCTCCGCGGATACCCGCACTGCCTGGGCAGCGCCGGCGCCCTGTTCGGCCTGCTCTACTACCTGTTGATCGGCGTGGCGATGGCCGTGGTCGGCGCACTGCAACTGCTGGCGCCGACACTCATCGTGTGCGGCGTGCTTGCCCTGTGGCTGCAGCGGCCGGCACGGCTCAGCGCCGGCTGATGGTGAAGGCGGCGCCGTCCACGCCCAGATCCCAGCCCTTGCCGGTGCCGGACAGGGCCAGCGAGATGTCGCCCTTGGTCATCACCTGCGCGTTGCTGGACTTCACGGCACCCGCATGCGCGCCAACCGAGGCGTAGGTGCCCAGCAGCTCGTTGACGCTGACAGCGCCGGTGAAGCTGCCACGGCCATTGGTGATCTTCGACTTGCCCACGGTCAGGCCGCCGCCCTTCACTTCGATACGCACCGGCAGGCTGGTGCCGTTGCTGCAGCTGACCGTGCCGTTGCCGGAAGCGGTCTTGTAGATCAGTGACCAGCCGGACAGGTTGTAGCGCAGCTGGCAATCGAGGTTGCCGGCGGCGTGCGCGGCCGGGGCCAGCGTAGCAGCGGACAGGGCCAGCAGCAGGGCGAAGGGCTTGTTCATGGCAGGACTTCCAGTTCGGTCGGACTGCCGGCGAATCTAGCAGCGCGCGCGTGCACGCTGGATGCAGGCGCGCGCGCTGCGTGGCAGGCATTCAGCCGCCGTCGTGCTGTTTCAGGCCTGCTCGTCCAGATGGAAGGCATCAGCATCGAGCATCGCAGGGAAACGCGCGCGATGTGCAGCCAGTGCTTCGGCGGAAAGGGTGGTGGTCACCACCTGTTCGCGTTCGCGGATCTCCACCTGCGGCTGGCCGAGGAAGTCGATCACCGCGCTGTCGCCGGCGTAGTGCAGCTGGTTGCCGTCCACGCCGACGCGGTTCACCGCCGCCACGAAGCACAGGTTCTCGATCGCCCGCGCACGCAGCAGGGTCTTCCATGCATAGGCGCGCGCCGACGGCCAGTTGGCGACGAAGATCTGCAGGTCGAAATCCAGCTGCTGCGGGCGTTCGACGTTGTAGCGGTTGCGGCAGAACACCGGGAAACGCAGGTCGTAGCAGACCTGCGGATTGATCCGCCAGCCCTTCCATTCCACGCTCAGGCGCTCACGGCCGGCGGCATAGCGCTCGTGCTCGCCGCCGTAGCGGAACAGGTGGCGCTTGTCGTAGTACTGCAGGCCGCCCTCTGGCGTTGCGAACAGCAGGCGGTTGTAGACGCCGTTGCCCTCGCGCAGCTGCACGCTGCCGATCACTGCCGCGTTCAAGACCTTGGCCTGTTCGCGCACCCAGGCCACGGTCGGCCCGTCCATGCCTTCGGCCTGGGCGATGGCGTCGTTGGAGAAGCCACTGGTGAAGGTCTCCGGCAGGATCACCAGGTCGGTACTGCCGGCCAGCGGTGCCAGCAACGCACCGTAGTAGGCGCGGTTGCCGGCCGGGTCATGCCAGCGGGTGTCGCCCTGGACGAGGGAAATGCGCAGGTCCTGCATGTCCGTGTCTCCGCTCACAGCAGGCGCAGGCGTTCGATCGCCGCGTCCATGGTCGCTTCGTTCTTGGCAAAGCACAGGCGCACCAGGCGCTGGCCGGCCGGCGGAGTCTCATAGAACGGCGACAGCGGAATGGCGGTGACGCCCTTCTCGATGGTCAGCCACTTCACGAACTCATGGTCCGGCAGGTCGCTGATCGCCGAATAGTCGACCAGCTGGAAGTAGCCGCCCGGCACCGGCAGCGCCTTCAGGCGGGTACCGGCCAGCTGCTCGCGGAAGCGGTCGCGCTTGGCCTGGTAGAACGCGCCCAGTTCCAGGTGGTGTTCGGGTTCGTCGCGGATCATCGCGGCGAAGCCATGCTGCGCCGGGCCGAAGCTGGTGAAGGTGTTGTACTGGTGCACCTTGCGGAACTCGGCGGTCAGCGCCGGCGGGGCGATCGCATAGCCGATCTTCCAGCCGGTGCAGTGGTAGGTCTTGCCGAAGCTGGAGATGACGAACGCGCGCTCGCGCAGTTCCGGGTAGCGCAGCGCCGATTCATGGCGACGGCCGTCGTAGATGATGTGTTCGTACACCTCATCGGAGATCAGGTAGATCTGCGTGCCGCGCAGCAGTTCGGCCAGCGCCTGCATGTCCTGCGCCGACAGCATCGCGCCGGACGGATTGTGCGGGGTGTTGACGATCAGCATGCGGGTGCGCGGGGTGATCGCTGCGCGCACGCGGTCCCAATCGACCGCGAACGTCTGCGGATCGAGCGACACATGTACGGCCCTGGCACCGGCCAGGTCGATCGCCGGTTCGTAGCAGTCATACGCCGGGTCCAGCACGATCACTTCCTCGCCGGCACGCACCACGGCGTGGATGGCGTTGAAGATGGCCTCGGTGCCACCGCTGGTGACGGTGATCTCGCTGTCCGCATCGACCTGCGCGCCGTAGCAGTCCAGCACCTTCTGTGCGATGGCCTGGCGCAGCGGCGCCACGCCGGTCATCGGCGGGTACTGGTTCAGCCCGGCGGCCATCGCCCTGGCGGTCTCGTCGATCAGGCGCTGCGGCGCCGAAAAGTCCGGGAAACCCTGGCCCAGGTTGACCGCGCCGTGTTCGGCGGCGAGCTGGGACATCACGGTGAAGATCGTGGTACCGACCTTGGGCAGCTTGGTGGTGGGTTGCATCGGCCTGGGCTGTGGGGGAACAGACCTGCGAGTTTACGCAATCCGCGCGTCGGTAGTGCCGGCCGCCGGCCGGCAACCTCGGCTGGCAGATGGCGAAATTGCCGGCCAGCGGCCGGCACTACCCTGTGAATTCACCGCTACAATTGCCGCCGCACTCCGGCATGAAGACCTTTGCCCCTTGAACACCCCTGCATTGCTGGCTGCCAGCGGCCTGAGCTTCTCCCGCAATGACGAGCCGGTGTTCGGCCCGCTGGACTTCCATGTGGACGCCGGCGAAGCCCTGCTGGTGCAGGGCGGCAATGGCGCCGGCAAGACCACCCTGCTGCGCGTGCTGGCCGGCCTGGCCCGGCCCGGTGCCGGCCAGGTGCGGATCGACGGCAAGCCGGCCAGCAATGCCGAGCGCGCGCGCTATGTCGCCTACCTCAGCCACCTGCCAGCGCTGAAACCGGACCTCGGCACGCTGGAAAACCTGCATTTCCTGTGCGGCCTGCACGGACGGCGTGCGCGGCAGATGCCCGGCAACGCGCTGGCCATCGTCGGCCTGGCCGGTTATGAGGACACCCTGGTACGGCATCTGTCGGCCGGACAGAAGCGGCGGCTGGCACTGGCGCGCATCTGGCTGTCGCCGGCACCGTTGTGGCTGCTGGACGAACCCTATGCCAACCTCGACCTGGAGGGCATCACCCTGGTCAACCGGATGATTTCGGCGCACCTGCGCGCCGGTGGCGCTGCGCTGGTCACCACCCACGGTGCCTATGCCGCACCGCCGGTGCGCACCCGCCAGCTCGACCTCGGCGGTGCCGCGTGATCGCGCCGGGCACCGAACCGGGCCTGTGGCAGACCGCAGGCGCCCTGCTCAGGCGCGACCTGCGCCTGCTCTGGCGCCGCCGCGGCGATGCGCTGCAACCGCTGCTGTTCGCGGTGCTGGTGGTGGTGCTGTTCGCCCTGGCCCAGGGCCGCGAACCACAGCTGTTGGCCGCCACCGCCGGTGCAGTGCTGTGGCTGGCCGTGCTGCTGGCCGGACAGCTGTCGCTGGATTCGCTGTTCCGCTCCGACGCCGAGGATGGCTCGCTGGAACAATGGCTGCTGGCGCCGGTGCCGCTGGCCTGGCTGGTGCTGGTGCGCGTGCTGCTGCATTGGGCCACCACTGCGCTGCCGCTGATCGTGGTCAGCCCGCTGCTGGCCGAAATGCTGCATCTGCCGCATGACCAGCTGCCGATGTTGCTGGCATCGTTGCTGCTGGGCACGCCGTTGCTGAGCCTGATCGGTGGCGTGGTCGCCGCGCTGACCGTAGGCATCCGACGCTCTGGTATTCTCGTGGCGCTGCTGTCGTTGCCGCTGTACGTGCCGGTGCTGGTGTTCGGCGCAGGCAGCCTGGCGGCAGCCGGACGCGGACAGGATCCGGTCGGTGCGCTGCTGATGCTGGGCGCCGGCCTGCTGGTCGCGCTGGTGCTGGCGCCGCTGGCCACTGCCGCTGCAATACGTATTTCTCTGAGTTGACCGAGCTGAGAGCCAATCCACCCCTGCTGGATAGCCGCCACGCATGAATCCGATTGTCCGCTGGTTCCACCAACTCGGTTCGCCCCCCACGTTCGACCGTTTCGCTGCCCGCTGGTCGCGGGTGTTCTACCTCGCGGCGGTGCCGGTGCTGCTGGTCGGCATGTGGCAGGCGCTGCTGGTGGTGCCACCGGAAGCCAAGCAGCTGGACAGCTTCCGCATCCTCTACATCCACGTGCCCAGTGCCTGGATGAGCCTGTTCGTCTTCGCGCTGATGGCGCTGTATGCGGCCATCGCACTGGTCTGGCGGATCAAGGTCTGCGAGATCCTGGCCATGGCCTGCGCGCCGATGGGCGCCGGCTTCACCCTGATCACCCTGTTGACCGGCAGCATCTGGGGCAAGGGCACCTGGGGCACCTGGTGGGACTGGGACCCGCGCATGACCAGCGAACTGGTACTGCTGTTCCTGTACCTGGGCGTGATCGGCCTGTACCACGCCATCGAGGACCGCCGCAGCGCCGCGCGCGCCGCTGGCCTGCTGGCCATTGTCGGTGTCAGCCTGCTGCCGGTGATCCGCTACTCGGTGGACTGGTGGGGCGGCCTGCACCAGCGCCAGTCGATCAACGTATTCGGTGAATCGGCGATCAGCAGCGCGATGATCGCGCCGCTGTGGTGGATGGTGATCGGCACCAAGTTCTGGTTCGCCGGTTCGGTGCTGGCCAAGGCCCGCGCCGACAATCTCGACCGCGAGGCCGGCAAGGCCTGGGTCGGCGGCCGCGTCGATGCCGGACGCCCGGCCCGGGAGGCCCAGCCATGACCCACCTGCCCTATGTGATCGGTGCCTACGCGGTGTTCGTGCTGGTGCTCGGCGCCGATGCCATCGGTTCGTGGCTGCGCCTGCGCGTGGCGCGCCGGCTGGCACTGGCCCGCCAGCAGCGCCAGCATACCCGCGCCGGCAGGCAGGACGCAGCGACGCCGTTGTCGACGGAGCTGGAACGATGACCCCGGTACAGCGCCGCCGCCTGGTGTGGGTGCTGCTGGCCCTGCTCGCCTCCGGCCTGGCCACCGCACTGGTGGCGATGGCACTGGAGCGCAACATCGCCTACCTGTACACGCCCTCGGAAGTGCTGCGCGGCGATGTCGATGCACAGTCGCGCTTCCGCCTCGGTGGCATGGTGGTGAAAGGTTCCTTCAACCGACCGGTCGGCTCGCTGGAGGCGCGCTTCGAGGTGACCGACGGCGACGCGCAGCTGGCGGTGACCACGTCGCGGATCCTGCCGGACATGTTCGCCGAAGGCACGGCGGTGGTCGCCAGCGGCCGCCTGCAGGACGGCACCTTTGTCGCCGACGAGGTGCTGGCCAAGCACGATGAGAAGTACGTGCCGAAGGAAGTGGCCGACAAGATGGGCGATGCCCATCGCAAGCACGACGTGCCGGTGACGGCACCCGAGGTGCGCTGAGTGCTGCCCGAACTGGGTCAGATCCTGCTGCTGTGCGCGTTGCTGGCCTCGCTGCTGCAGGCCGGCCTGCCGCTGGTCGGTGCGCAGCGCAACAATACGGCGTGGATGGCGGTGGCACGACCTGCCGCGTTCGCGCAGCTGCTGCTGGTCGCCGGCGCGTTCGCGGTACTGACCGCCGCGTTCGTGCAGCAGGACTTCTCGGTGCGCTACGTGGCCGAGAACTCCAATTCGCTGCTGCCGATGGTCTACCGCTACTCGGCGGTCTGGGGCGCGCACGAGGGCTCGCTGCTGATGTGGGCGCTGGTGCTGGCGCTGTGGACCGGCGCGGTGGCGTTGTTCTCGCGGCACTTGCCGGCACCGGTGCAGGCGCGCGTGCTGGCGGTGATGGGCGTGGTCAGCGTCGGCTTCCTCGCCTTCCTGATCTTCACCTCCAACCCGTTCCTGCGCCTGAACCCAGCACCGCTGGAAGGCCGCGACCTCAATCCGCTGCTGCAGGACCCGGGGCTGATCATCCATCCGCCCATGCTGTACCTGGGCTATGTCGGCTTTGCGGTGCCGTTCGCCTTCGCGGTTGCCGCACTGCTGGAAGGCCGCGTCGACGCACGCTGGCTGCGCTGGACGCGGCCATGGACCAACGTCGCCTGGGGCTTTTTGACCCTGGGCATCGCGCTGGGCAGCTGGTGGGCCTATTACGAGCTGGGCTGGGGCGGCTGGTGGTTCTGGGACCCGGTGGAGAACGCCAGCTTCATGCCATGGCTGGTCGGTGCGGCATTGATCCATTCGCAGGCCGTCACTGAAAAGCGCGGCACCTTCGGCAGCTGGACCCTGCTGCTGGCGATCGCCGCCTTCGCGCTGTCGCTGCTGGGCACGTTCCTGGTGCGCTCCGGCGTGCTGACCAGCGTGCATTCGTTCGCCGCCGATCCCTCGCGCGGCTTGTTCATCCTGGTGTTCCTGTCGGTGCTGGTCGGTGGCAGCCTGCTGCTGTACGCGCTGCGTGCCAGCCAGCTGAGCGTGGATGCCGAGGACCCACGCCGTGGCTTCACCGCCACCTCGCGCGAGACCCTGCTGCTGGCCAACAACCTGCTGCTGGCCACCGCCTGTGCGATGGTACTGCTCGGCACGCTGTACCCGCTGCTGGCCGATGCGCTGTCGCTGGGCAAGATCTCGGTCGGCCCGCCCTACTTCGGCAGCCTGTTCCTGCTGCTGATGGCGCCGATGATCCTGCTGCTGCCGTTCGGCCCGCTGGTGAAATGGCAGCGTGACCAGCCCTCGCGCGCCTTCGCGCTGCTGGCACCGTGGCTGGGCCTGGCGCTGCTGCTGGGCGCGCTGGCCTGGTGGCAGGCGCCGCAGAACGGGTGGAAGGCCGGCATCGGCGTGGCCGCTGCGGCCTGGGTCGCGCTCGGCACCGCACGCTTCGTCTGGCAGCGCCTGCGCGGCAATGGCCGCTTCACCGCCGAAATGCTCGGCATGATCGTCGCCCACGCCGGCATCGCCGTGTTCCTGGCCGGCGCGCTGCTGGTGGAGGCGCTGAACGTGCAGCGCGAAGTGGCGCTGGCACCAGGCCAGCAGCTGGTGGTCGGTCGCCACGAAGTGCGCTTCGAAGGCGTGGACCATCGCGAAGGCCCGAACTTCATCGCCGACCGCGGCCACCTGCGCGTGTTCCGCAACGGCCGCGAGCTGGCCCTGCTGCACCCGGAGAAGCGCCAGTACGCCAGCGGCGGCCAGGTGATGACCGAGGCCGGCATCGATGCACGCTTCAATGGTGACGTCTACGTGGCATTGGGCGAGCCGCTGGGCAACAATGCATGGGCGGTCCGGGTGCACATCAAGCCGTACGTGCGCTGGATCTGGCTGGGCGCGCTGTTGATGGCCCTGGGCGGATTCATCACCGCCGCCGATCGCCGTTTCCGTCGTCCGTAGGAGTTCCCATGTCCGAGTCCCCCACCCCGCGTCCCTCCCGCCCGCTGCCGCCGGTAGCCATCGTGATCGGCGTGCTGTTCTTCTTCGGCCTGCTCGGGCTGATGATCTACGGGGTGATGAAATCAGGCGATCCGCAGCGCGACGTACTGCCGTCGGCACTGATCGACAAACCGGCGCCGGCATTCGCGCTGCCGGTGCTGCACGACCCGGAAATGATCGTGCACAGCGACGACCTGCGCGGCGCGCCCTACCTGCTGAACGTGTGGGGCAGCTGGTGCGCGGCCTGCCGCGAAGAACACCCGGTGCTGACCCGCTTCGCGGAAAGCAAGCGTGTGCGCGTGATCGGCTACAACTGGAAGGACGACCCGACCGACGCGCTGCACTGGCTGGAACAGCTGGGCAACCCGTTCATGGTCGTGCTCAGCGATGTCGAGGGCCGCACCGCGATCGACTGGGGCGTGACCGCCGCACCGGAAACCTTCCTGGTCGATGGCAGCGGCATCGTGCGCTGGAAGTACAGCGGTGCGATGACCCAGCGCGTGGTCGACGAGAAGCTGATCCCGGCGCTGCAGAAGATCGAGAAGGCCCAGGGCAGTGCCGGCAACACCCTGCATACGGCGCCCTGAGCCCATGCGCTGGCTGCTGGCGTTGCTGCTTCTGACGCTGCCGCTGGCCGCGCTGGCCCAGCAGCCGCTGCACGATCCGCAGCCGCTGCAGTTCCGCGATGACGCCGAGGAACGCCGCTTCCATGACCTGGCCGCGCAGCTGCGCTGCGTGCAGTGCCAGAACCAGTCGCTGGCCGATTCGAACGCGCAGATCGCCCAGGACCTGCGCCGCGAGGTGCTGCAGCTGATGCAGCAGGGGCACGACGACGCACAGATCAAGCAGTTCCTGGTCGCGCGCTACGGTGAGTTCGTGCTCTATCAACCACCGTTGCAGCCGGGCACCTGGCTGCTGTGGGGTGGCCCCCTGCTGGTGCTCGGCGCCGGTGCACTGGTAGTGCTGGGCATCGTCCGCCGACGTGGACGCACCGTCGGCGCGGCGCCGGCCGGCAAGGCCGATGAAGGAGACGAATGGTGAACCATTGGCTGCCGATGCTGGCCGGGCTGGTCGCCGCGCTGATGGCAGCGCTGGTGCTGTGGCCACTGCGCCAGCGCGGTCGGCGCGGTTTCGTGGTCGGCGTGCTCGCGCTGGGCGTGGCCGGTGCCTGCCTGTATCTGCTGGTCGGTGACCCAAGGGCGGCACAGGTACAACCGACCCCGTCGGCAGCCACCCTGCGCGATGGCGTGCAGGCACTGCAGGACGCACTGGAGCGCGACCCGCAGCGTGCCGACGGCTGGGCATTGCTCGGCCGTTCGCAGGCCGAACTGGGCAACGCCGCAGCCGCGGCGGATGCCTTCGCGAGGGCCGCCGCATTGGCACCGGAAGATCCGGGCGTGCTGGTGGAAGCCGCGCAGGCGCGCGCGCAGGCTGATGCCGGCAAGCAGTTCGATGACACCGCAATGGCCTGGTTGCAGCAGGCGCGCGCACAGGCTCCCGATGCCGAGCGCGCCAGTTGGCTGCTGGGCATCGCCCTGCTCCAGCGCGGAAGGAACGCCGAGGCCGCGGATGTGTGGAGCGGCCTGCTGCCACGACTGGAGCCGGGTGCCGCGCAGGCGCTGCAGGCACAGATCGCCATCGCGCGCGAGGCCGCTGGCCAGGCGCCCGATGCTGGCGCTGCGGCGCCACCGGCGCTGCTGCAGGTGCGCGTGCAGCTGCCGGCACTGAAGAACGCCGAGTGGCCAGCCAGCACCCAGGTGTTCGTGCTGGCCCGTGCCGTCGGCGGCCCGCCGATGCCGGTGGCCGCTCGCAAGCTGCCGCTGAGCGGATTCCCAGACACGGTCGGGCTGGGCGACGGTGACAGCCCGATGCCGACCGCACCGCTGTCGGCCCATCGCGAAGTGGAAGTGGTGGCACGCATCTCGCGCAGCGGCAGCGCCAACCGCAGCGAGGACGACCTGCAGAGCGTTCCGGTGAAGGTAAGCCTGCCCCACGACGGTGTTGTGGAGCTGCGCTTCCCTTGACCTGTAGAGCCGAGCCCATGCTCGGCTGCCCGGCGCCGGCAACTCAACCGCAGCCGAGCATGGGCTCGGCTCTACAGTAGATCCACGCCATGCGTGGATGCGACGGTCCGGTCCGCGTCCATCCATGGAAACCAGCGTGTCGCCAGCTCCACATGCGGCCCCGCTAGAATGACTGCATGACCGAATTCATCCCGCCCGGCACCCGCTTCCACGCCCTGCCCTCGCCGTTCCCGTTCAAGCGCGGTGGCGCCCTGCATGGCGCACGCGTGGCCTACGAGACCTGGGGAACGCTGGCCGCTGACGCCAGCAATGCGATCCTGATCGTGACCGGCCTGTCGCCGGATGCGCATGCGGCGGCCAACGAGGCCAATCCGGCGCCGGGCTGGTGGGAAGCGATGGTTGGCCCCGGCAAACCCATCGATACCCGCCGCTGGTTCGTGGTCTGCGTGAATTCGCTGGGCAGCTGCAAGGGATCGACCGGCCCCGCCTCGATCAACCCGGCCAGCACTGAGCCCTACCGCCTGGACTTCCCCGAGCTGTCGATCGAAGACGGCGCTCGCGCCGCGATCGAAGTCGTGCGTGCGCTGGGCATCGCGCAGCTGGCCTGCGTGGTCGGCAATTCCATGGGCGGGATGACTGCGCTGGCCGTGCTGATGCTGCACCCAGGCATCGCGCGCAGCCACGTCAACATTTCCGGCAGTGCGCAGGCGCTGCCGTTCTCGATCGCGATCCGCTCGCTGCAGCGCGAGGCGATCCGTCTCGACCCGCGCTGGAATGGCGGCCACTACGACGATGCCGAGTACCCCGAGTCCGGCATGCGCATGGCGCGCAAGCTGGGCGTGATCACCTACCGCTCGGCACTGGAATGGGATGGCCGCTTCGGCCGCGTGCGGCTGGATTCGGACCAGGCCGACGACGATCCGTTCGGCCTGGAATTCCAGGTGGAAAGCTATCTGGAAGGCCACGCACGGCGCTTCGTGCGTTTCTTCGATCCCAACTGCTATCTGTACCTGAGCCGTTCGATGGACTGGTTCGACCTGGCCGAGTACGCCGACGGCGACGTGCTGGCCGGGCTGGCGAAGATCCGGGTGGAGAAGGCACTGGCCATCGGTGCCAACACCGACATCCTGTTCCCGGTGCAGCAGCAGCAACAGGTCGCCGACGGCCTGCGTGCCGGCGGTGCCGATGCGCGCTTCATCGGCCTGGAATCGCCACAGGGCCATGATGCCTTCCTCGTCGATTTCGAGCGTTTCGGCCCGGCCGTGCGCGGCTTCCTCGACGCGCTGTAAGTGTCGTGGCGGCGTAACCTCGCGCTGGCCGCCTTCGGCGCGCTGACCGCCTTGATGATCAGCGGTGTGCTGCCGTTGTGGCTGGGTGGCTGGTGCCTGCTGGCCAGTGCGGTGTCGTTCGGCCTCTATGGCCATGACAAGCGCGCGGCGCAGCGAAAGCGATGGCGCATTCCCGAGCGCACCCTGCAGCTGCTGGCCTTCGCCGGAGGCTGGCCCGGCGCGCTGCTGGGCCAGGCGCTGTTCCGCCACAAGCATCGCAAAGCCGCATTCCAGTGGGTGTTCTGGCTGTGCGTGCTGGCCAACGTGGCCTCGATCGCGGTGATGCTGCGCGAGTTCTCCCATTGACCGGCCTGTAGAGCCGAGCCCATGCTCGGCTGGCTTGCTTCCGGAGCCGAGCATGGGCTCGGCTCTACAGTAGATCCACGCCATGCGTGGATGTGCCGACCAAGGTCGGCATCTACCGAAGCACTTCGCGCTCCAACACCCCATCGCGCAACCGGTACTGCGCATCGACCACGCCTTCGGGCAGGTCGTCGTGGGTGATCATCAGCAGGCTGCGCCCGTCCAGCAACCCGGAAAGGTCCTGCAACAGCGCACGTGCGGAATCCACGTCCAGGCCTTCGGTGGGTTCGTCCAGCAGCAGGATCGGCGCATTGCGCAGCAGCGCGCGCGCCAGTGCCAACCGCCGCGCCTGGCCGGCCGACATCGTCGCGCCGTTCTCGCCCACCCAGGCCTGCAGGCCACCGTTGCGCTCGGCCCAGTCGCCCAGGCGCACGCGACGCAGGACCGCCCACAACGCGGCATCACGGGCGTCGGGATCCCCCAGCCGCAGGTTCTCGGCCACGGTACCGGCAAACACCGGTGCGTTCTGCGGAAGCCAGGCCAGCTGGCGGTGCCACTCGGCCTGGGCGACGTCGCGCAGGTCGCGTCCGCCATAGGTGATTCGCCCCTGTTGCGGATCCCACAACCGCAGCAGCAGGCTGGACAGCGTGGTCTTGCCACTGCCGCTGTCGCCACGGATCGCGATGCGTTCTCCCGGCGCCAGGGTCAGCTGCAGGCCGGACAACACCGGCCGCGCGGCACCTGGCCACTGGAAGTGCACGTCATCCCAATGCACGTGCGCCGCCTGGGGTACCGGCTGCGGCGTCTGCGGATCCTCCACCGTCGGCGGTTGTTCGACGATGGCCTGCAGGCGGTCAGCAGCAACGCGCCCGGACTGCAGCGACTGCCAGGCCAGGCCCATGCCGGCCCAAAGTTCGATCAGCGCCACGGTCAGGAAGACGAGGCCCGCGGCCATTTCCGGCGCGATGTGCTGCTGTTCGGTGGCGTGCAGGGCCAACGCCAGCATCGCCACCAGGCCCAGCCCCGCCACCAGGCCGTGCAGGGTCGAGGCCGCGATCAGGCGCCAACGCCGACGACGATCACGCGAGGCCAGCTGCTTGGCGGCCACGCGTACCTTCAGCTGCCAAGCCGCATCGGCATGCAGCGCAGCCAGGTCACCGGCCCCCTCCAGCCCTTCGAATGCAGCGGTGCGCAACGCCGCGCGGTGCGCGGCACGATCGGCCTCTTCGTCGTCATGGCCACGCACGCCCAGCCACGGCACGCCGAAGGCGATCAGCAGCGCCAGCACCGCCAGCAGTACCGCCGCCGAGGGCAGGATCAGCGCTGCCGAGGCAACCGCCACCAGCGACAGCGCGCCCAGCGCCACCAGCGGCCCGATCGCACGCACCAGCAGCCCATCCACTTCGCCGATGTCCCCCAGCAGCCGCGCCAGCAGCTCGCCGGTGCGCGTGGCGCCCAATCGTGCCGGCGCCAGTGGCAGCGCGCGGCGGAAGAACCACACGCGCAGGTCGCGGGCGATGCGCAGCGTGGCATCGTGGCCGACCAGCTTTTCGAAGTAGCGCGACACGATGCGCGCCATGGTCAGGCCACGGATGCCGGCCGAGGGTGAGAAGAAGTTGAAGCCCTGGCCGAGGCCCGCCGCACCGGCCAGCGCGGCAGCGGTCAGGAAGCCACCGGACAGGCCCAGCAGTGCGGTGCCGGCCAGCATCGTGGTCCACAGCAGCAGCAGGGTCAGCAGCAGGCGCGGACGATGGCGCAGGAACACGGCGCGCAGCGAATCGGGCGAACGGCTCACGCGCGCACCGCCTGTGCCGGTTCCACCAGCCGGCCTTCCGGCAACAGCAGGCAACGGTCGGCCCACGCGATCACGGCCGGGCTGTGGGTGGCGACAACCACGCTGCGGCCACGTGCATAGGCGGCCAGGCTGCGCAGCAACGCCGCTTCGGTATCGGCATCGAGGAACGCGGTCGGTTCGTCCAGCAGCAGCACCTGCGGGTCGCGCAGCAGCAGGCGGGCCAGGCCGATGCGGCGCGCTTCGCCACCGGACAGGCCGAAACCACGCTCGCCGATCACCGTATCCAGCCCCTGCGGCAGGCGCTGTGCGAACTGCAGTACCTGCGAGGCCTCGGCCACCGCGCGCAGGCGCGCATCGCTGGCGCCGGGATCGGCCAGGCGCAGGTTGTCGGCGATGCTGCCGTGGAACAGGTACGGTCGCTGGCTGGCATAGGCCACCTGCACGCCGGGGCGCAGCTGCAGCTTGCCGGCACGCGGCGGCAACCAACCGGCCAGCGCCTCCAGCAGCGTGCTTTTGCCGGACCCGCTGGGACCGACCAGGGCCAGGCGCTGGCCCGGCTCCAGCAGCAGGTCCAGATCCCGCAGCACATCCTGCGGCGCCCCCAACGGGCGCAGTACCAGTCCTTGCGCCTGCAGTGGCGGCAAGGCGGCCTCGGCCGGCTCCACCGCCAGCGGCGCAACCTCGTTCTCGATCAGGCCCTGCTCGTCCGGCAGCGACTGCAGCAGGCGTTCCACTTCGGCGGCGGCGGCCAGTGCATTGGCGCGATCGTGGTAGTGCGCAGCCAGCCGTCGCAGCGGCGCATAGAACTCCGGCGCCAGCAGCAGGCAGAACAGGCCCGCACCCAGCGTCGGCACCGCTGCATGCAGCGACATCATGCCCAGATAGCTCAGGCCCAGGTACAGCGCCACCATCGCCACGCTCACCGAGGCGAAGAATTCCAGCACGGTGGACGACAGGAAGGCGATGCGCAGCACCTTCAGGGTGCGCACGCGCACGCCTTCGGCGGCGGCCTCGATGCCGGCCAGTTCGGCTTCGCCGCGGCCATACAGGCGCAGCAGGCCCAGGCCCTTGATGCGGTCGGCGAAATGGCCGCTCATGCGCGCCAGTTCGCCCAGCTGCGCGCGCCCGGCGGCTTCAGCGCCCCAGCCCACCAGCATCATGAAGAACGGCACCAGCGGCGCGGTGAACAGCAGGATCAGCGCCACCACCCAGTCCACCCAGGCGACAGCGGCCAGGATCAGCAGCGGCACCACCACCACTTCGGTGCGCACCGGCAGGAAGCCGCTGTAATAGCTCTCGATCGCATCACCGTGATGCAGCATCAGTTCGCCCAGTTCACCGGTGCGGCGCTGCCGCAGCCAGAGCGGGCCCTGGCCCAGCAGGCGCGCGAACACGCGTTCGCGCAGTGCCAGCCGGGCGGCGTCGGCCACGTCACCGGCGGCGGCCTGGGTGGCGCTGCCCAGCAGGGTGCGCAGCACCAGGATCACCGCCAATCCCGCCAGCACCGGCAGGCCAGAGGCCAGCGGCACGCGCTCCACCAGCACCTGCTGCACCAGCCAGGCGATGGCGGCAGCCTGGCCGATCAACAGCGCGCCGGACAGGCTGATGCACAGCGCGGCCAAGCGCTGGCGGCCCCGGGCGGAGCGTGCCAGGTCGGCCAGCCAGGCCATGCGCACACGCCGCTGGCGGGCGGTTTCAGCTTCCGGGGACAGGCCGTCAGGGGTCGTTTCGGCAGCGCTCAAGAGGTCTTCACGGGCAGCGGGGGAGACACGGCATTGTAGGCGCAGGCAATAGCCCGCCCCTGCGGCCGGCGGTCGCAGTCTTCATCAGGTTGGCATACGATCAACCGGGGCACCTGTTCATACATTGATCTGGATCAAGGCTGTTTGAAGTAGTCGGTCACATCATTCACGTCGTAGACCACCCTTCCCGCCACCTGCAACGGCACTATCCAACGAGGTAGCCAGGCCATGATTGATCAGACAGTCGTAGAACTGTCGCGGCTGCAATTCGCGCTGACCGCGATGTACCACTTCCTATTCGTACCGCTCACCCTCGGCCTGTCCTTCATGGTGGCCATCATGGAGAGCGTGTACGTGATGACCGGCAAGGAGATCTGGCGCAGGATGACCCTGTTCTGGGGCGTCCTGTTCGGCATCAACTTCGCCATGGGCGTTGCCACCGGCATCGTCATGGAATTCCAGTTCGGCATGAACTGGTCCTACTACAGCCACTACGTGGGTGACATCTTCGGTGCGCCACTGGCGATCGAAGGCCTGATGGCGTTCTTCCTGGAAGCGACCTTCGTCGGCCTGTTCTTCTTCGGCTGGAACCGCCTGAGCAAGGTCAAGCACCTGATGGTGACCTGGCTGATGGCGCTGGGGACCAACCTGTCGGCGATCTGGATCCTGGTGGCCAATGGCTGGATGCAGAACCCGACCGGTGCGGTGTTCAACCCGGAAACCATGCGCATGGAAGTGGTCGACTTCATGGCGGTGGTGTTCAACCCGGTGGCGCAGGCCAAGTTCGTGCACACCGTCAGCGCCGGCTACGTGACCGGTGCGGTGTTCGTGATGGCGATCAGCGCCCTGTTCCTGCTGCGCAACAAGCACAAGGACCTGGCCCGTCGTTCGTTTGCGGTGGCCGCGGCGTTCGGCCTGCTGTCATCGCTGTCGGTGGTCGTGCTGGGTGACGAGAGCGGTTACGCCGCCAGCGAACACCAGAAGATGAAGCTGGCCGCGATCGAGGCGATGTGGGAGACCGAGCGTGCGCCGGCCGACTTCACCGCCTTCGGCATCCCCAACCAGGAGACTCACCAGAACGACTACGCGGTGAAGATCCCCTACCTGATGGGCCTGATCGCCACCCGCTCGTTGAACCAGCCGATTCCCGGCATCCTGGAACTGGTCGAGCGCGCCGAACACCGCGTGCGTGGCGGCCAGCTGGCCTACGGTGCATTGGAACGCCTGCGCGCCAACAAGAACGACGTTGAAGCGCGCGAGATGTTCGACCGCCACTGGCAGGACCTGGGCCACGGCCTGCTGCTCAAGCGCTATCGCGATGACATCCTCAACGCCACCCCGCAGGAGATCTCGCAGGCGGCGATGGACACGGTGCCGCGCGTGATGCCGTTGTTCTGGACCTTCCGCGTGATGGCCGGCCTGGGCTTCTACCTGATCGCCTTCTTCGCACTGGCCTTCTACTACTCGTGCCGCAACAACTTCCAGGACAAGCGCTGGTTCCTCAAGCTGGCCCTGTGGACGCTGCCGGCACCGTGGATCGCGATCGAGTGCGGCTGGTTCGTGGCCGAGTATGGTCGCCAGCCGTGGGCGGTCGATGGCGTGCTGCCGACCTTCTATGCGGCGTCGGGCCTGGCCCTGCATGAAATCGTGCTGACCCTGGCCGGCTTCACTGCCATCTACACCGCGCTGATCGTGGTCGAGATCAAGCTGATGCTCAAGGCGATCCGCAAGGGTCCGGACGAGGTGCTGCCGTCGCTGCAGTCGCCCCAGCCGCATGCTTCCCACAATGCCTCGGCGCCGGCCGCCGGCCAGGCCTGAGGCAGGAGAACCAAGATGGATTTCATTCTTCTGGACTACACCACGCTGCGCGTGATCTGGTGGCTGCTGCTCGGCATCCTGCTGATCGGTTTCGCCGTGATGGATGGTTTCGACCTGGGCGTGGGCACCCTGCTGCCCTTCGTCGCCCGCAACGACGCTGAGCGCCGGCTGGTGATCAATACCATTGGTCCGGTCTGGGAAGGCAACCAGGTGTGGCTGATCCTGGGCGGCGGCGCGATCTTCGCCGCCTGGCCGCCGCTCTACGCGGTCAGCTTCTCCGGGTTCTACCTGGCGATGTTCGTGATCCTGTTCGCCCTGATCCTGCGTCCGGTCGGCTTCAAGTTCCGCAGCAAGATGCCCAGCGAGCGCTGGCGCAACACCTGGGACTGGGCGCTGTTCATCGGTGGCTTCATACCGGCGCTGATCATGGGCGTGGCGGTGGGCAACGTGGTGCTGGGCGTGCCGTTCCACTTCGATGACAGCATGCGCATCTTCTACACCGGCTCGTTCTTCGGCCTGCTGATGCCCTTCGCACTGCTGGCCGGCCTGCTCAGCGTGTCGATGCTGGTCGCCCACGGTGCCGCCATGCTGGTGCTGAAGACCGACGGCCCGGTGGCCGAGCGTGCGGCCCGCTTCGGCAGCATCGCCGCGATCATCGCTTTCGTGCTCTTTGCGGTCGGCGGCGCCTGGGTGGCCTTCGGCCTGCCGGGTTACCAGATCAGCTCGCAGGTGGTCACCGACGGCGCCACCAATCCGCTGCTGAAGACCGCCGAACTCGGCGCCGCCGGTGGCTGGATGCGCAACTACAGCACGATGCCGGCCACGATCCTGGCCCCGCTGCTCGGCCTGGCCGGCCTGCTCGCCAGTGCGGTGCTGCTGCGTGCCCGCCGCGGCGGCCTGGCCTTCATTGCCTCCGGTGCGGCCATCGCCGGCATCATCCTGACCGTCGGCTTCGCCATCTTCCCGTTCCTGCTGCCGTCCTCGAGCCAGCCCACCTCCAGCCTGACCGTGTGGGATGCCTCGTCCAGCCACCTGACCCTGTGGATCATGCTGCTGGCCACGGCGGTGTTCCTGCCGATCATCCTCGCCTACACCACCTGGGTGTACCGCGTGCTGAAGGGCAAGACCACCACCGAAGAGATGGGCAACAACCCGAACGCGTATTGATTGCTTGCACGTGTGCCGACCAACGGTCGGCACCTACCCGGAATGAAGGAGACTGATCATGTGGTATTTCGCCTGGATTCTCGGTGCCGGCCTCGCCTCGACGGTGGCCATCCTCAACGGCATGTGGTTCGAAGCCCGCGAGCAGAACCGCATCGAGAAAGAAAAACGTCGCTGAGCTGTAAAAAAACCTTGCCGCCTTGGCCTTCACACGGTATCTTAGGCGGCTCCTTCGGGGTGTAGCTCAGTCTGGTAGAGCGCTACGTTCGGGACGTAGAGGTCGCAGGTTCGAATCCTGTCTCCCCGACCACTTCGGTGGTCGCATTGAAGCCTGGTGAAGTCGTCCAGGCTTTTTTGTTCCCTGAAGTGGCACTGCTTCGGCAGTGTGAAGAAAACAGCATTCACCCCTTGCCGCCATCGGGGTGAATCGCTAGAATAGGCGGCTCCCTTCGGGGTGTAGCTCAGTCTGGTAGAGCGCTACGTTCGGGACGTAGAGGTCGCAGGTTCGAATCCTGTCTCCCCGACCACTTCGGTGGTCACCAAGAAGCCTGGAAGACATCACTGTCCTCCGGGTTTTTTTTGTATCAGGCACCTGGCCGCCCGCATGACGGGACCTTGCCGGAGCCCGCACGTACAATGGCCGCGCTGCCGGCCCGCCAGCAGCCCCTCCCCCACCTGCCGCTTCGGCGTAGACCGATGCCGGCGCTGCATGCCATTGCCCCGGCGTGCGACACCTGCAAGGACCACCGATGAGTTCCTCCCCTTCCGATTCGCCGTCGCTGCTGCACGGCCGCGTCCTCGCATTCGCCGCGATCCTGCTGGCAGCGATCAACCTGCGCACCGCGGTCACCTCGATCACCCCGCTGCTGGACGTGCTCGGCCAGCAGTTCGGTTTCGGTACCACCATGACCGGCGTGCTGGGGATGCTGCCGACCGCGTCGTTCGCACTGTTCGGCGTGGCCACGCCGGCACTGGCGCGGCGCCTCGGGCTGGAGCGCACCACGCTGCTGGCGATGGTGATGGCGATGGCCGGCCTGCTGCTGCGTTCCAGCGCCGGCAACGTCGGCACGCTGCTGTTGGGTTCGGTGGTGGCACTGGCCGGCATGGGCATCGGCAACGTGGTGGTGCCGCCGCTGGTGAAGCGCTATTTTGCCAACAAGGTCGGCACCATGAGCACGCTCTACATCAGCGTGCTGCAGCTGGGCACGATGCTGCCGGCACTGCTGGCGGTGCCGGTGGCCAACGCCGCAGGCTGGCGCGTGTCGCTGGGCATGTGGGCGCTGCTGGCGCTGGCTGCCGCACTGCCGTGGCTGGTGCTGGCCACGCGCGCGCCGAAGCCGCAGTCCGACGTGTCCGATCCGACCGCGCAGCCGCACGGCAAGGTCTGGCGCACGTCACTGGGCTGGAGCATGACGCTGATGTTCGGCATGACCTCGCTGATGACCTACTCGATGTTCACCTGGCTGCCGCGCATCGTGGTCGAGGCCGGTGGCACGCCCGCGTTCGGTGGCGTGATGGTCGCCGTGTTCTCGGCGCTGGGCCTGCTGCCATCGCTGGTCATTCCGTCGATGGCGGTGCGCATGCAGAACCCGTTCCCGCTGGTGCTGATTGGCTTCTTCTCGTTCGTGATCGCCTTCACCGGCCTGCTGCTGGCACCGATGAAGGCCCCCCTGCTGTGGGCCTGCCTGCTCGGCGTCGGCCCATCCACCTTCCCGCTGGCACTGACCCTGATCAACCTGCGCACCCGCACCCCGACCGGCTCGGCGGCGCTGTCCGGCTTCATGCAGGGCGTGGGCTACAGCTTCAGCTGCCTGGGCCCGTTCCTGGTCGGCTGGCTGCACACGGTCAGCGATGGCTGGACCCTCCCGTTCAGCTTCCTGTTCGGCTGCGCCGCCCTGATGCTGTGCGCTTCGTGGGTGGCCTGCAAGCCGCGCAAGCTGGAAGATCTCTGGTAAGCCACGTGGGGCGCGCAACCGGGCCCACCTACCATTCGTCAGCCCGTCTGCGCATTTTGACGCCGGGCTGACAATTCCGGGCGGATAGTGCCCACGAATGCCCATCCTTGCCGCGTGCCGGCATCGGGCATGGGGGCGGCAGCGCCGCCCGGGCCACCACTCGGTGTGCGGGGGACTTTCGTTTCAGACAAGACATCGCAGGTCGCTGTCCGGGTTGTATCCGTCTTCGCTGGGCGGGAATGCACGAAGGGAGTGACGCGGGCCACGGCCACGCCAAAAGCTGGCATGTGATGTGCGTCACATTTTTCAGGTTGTCTGGTTCGGAAGCCAAGGGGGTCCCCAATGGTTGTCCACCGCCGGCTGGCGCTCTGCGTCGGCCTCGCCTGCACCGCCCTGGCCTGGGCCAGCAGCGCTGCACCGCCCGACCGCGAAGCAGCGTTGGCCGAGATCGGCCGCTATCGAGACCAGGCGCGTTGGCTGGACGCCCTGGGCGCGATCGAGCGCGCCAGCCAGCAGCAACCCAACGACGACCTGCTGTTCAAGCTACGCGTATTGACGCTGGGCGACATCGGCAACGCCTGGCGTGCGTGGGAGCTGTACCAGCAGCGCCCGCAACTGTTCGACGCTGCGCAGAAACAGCGCCTGGAAGGCGACTACCTGGCCAAGCTGGTGGTCTGGAGCCTGGCCTACAGCAGCAGCGAGGACAGCCGCCTGGAAGAAGCCGAATCGACCCTGGCCCGCATGCAGCGCTACCTCGGCGGCGAAGGCACGCCGCCCTCGCAGGCACCACTGCGGATCCGCATGGACCGGCTGGTCCTGCTCAACCGGCTGGGCCGCCATGCACAGGTCCGCGAGGAAGCGCGGGCACTGCAGGCCGAAGGCCACACCCTGCCCGACTACGTGCTGCCCGCAGTGGGCGATTCGTTGATGGGCACCCTGCACCCTGAAGAAGCCATCCCGGTGCTGCAGGCGGCCGTCGCTGGCGACCCGACGCGCGACGCCTCGCATTCGGAACTGGCTTACGCCTACCTGGAAAGCGAGCAGCAGGAAAAGGCCATCGACCTGCTGCAGGCATGGCGCGACAAGGAGCCGGCGTGGCGCTGGAGCAACGGCAAGTCGCCGTACGCGAACTGGTCGCGCTACGAGGCCGATCTCAACCTGGCGATGGTGCGCGCCTACAGCGGCGACCTGCACACCGCGCAGCACGACCTGGAGTCGATGGTCGAGATCGCACCCGGCAACGGCGGGCTGCAGAGTGCGCTGGGCAGCGTCTACATGATGCGCGGCTGGCCACGCCGGGCGCTGCAGCGCCAGCAGATGGCACACGCGCTCGATCCGCGGGACATCGAACCGCGGCTGGGCATGGAAGAGGCCTATGTCGCCCTGCAGCGCGACGACCTGGCGCGGCCGCTGCACGATGACCTGGTCGCACGCTACCCCACCCAGCCGGCAGTCGAACGCATGGACCAGGCCTGGCGCGCGCATCGCGGCTGGCAGCTGAAGGCATGGACCGACATCGGCCGCAGCTCCGGGGGCGGTGGTACTTCGCCCCTGGGCAACAACGACCGCCACTACGGCGTGGACGTGGAGACGCCGGTCCTTGATGACCGTTGGCGGTTGTTCGCCCTCGCCGACCGTCGCGTGACCGACTTCCAGGACCAGCGCATCGATCCCCTGTGGCTGGGTGCGGGCGTGCGTTACCGCTTCGGGCAACTGGATGCGGAAGCGGCGGTCCTGCGCGCCAACGATCACATCGGCGACACCGGCCTGCGCGTCGGCGTCGGCTGGCAGTTCAACGATTCCTGGCACGCCGGCGTGGTGGTCGCACGCAATGACCCGGAGGCCTCGATGCAGGCGCGCGCGGCCGGCATCACCGCCGACAGCGTGAGCGCACAGGTGGACTACCGGCGCAGCGAGCTCACCCACTGGACGTTCGGCGCGAGCCGCTTCCGCTATGACGACGGCAACCACCGCGAGCTGTTCGGCACCAGCGTCCAACAGCGCCTGCTGACCCGCCCACGCTGGCTGGTCGATGGCCTGGCCAGTGCCTACACCAGTCGCGGCAGCCGCGATGATGCGCCCTACTTCAACCCGAAGCGCGACCGCATGGTCGAGATCGGCCTGCGCATCGACCAGCAGCTGTGGCGGCACTACGAGCGCCACTTCCGGCACCGGCTGACCGTCTCGCTGGGTGACTACTGGCAGGACGGCTTCGGCAGCGCGTTGGTGCCGTCGGTGTCCTACATGCACGAGTGGCAGCTGGGCCCTGGCCGCGTGTTCGAGTATGGCGTGCGGTGGTCACGACCGGTCTACGACGGCCATCGCGAGCGCCATATCGGCTTCGAAGCCGCATTGCGCTGGGGAGACTGACATGGCCCGCTTCCTGCGACTGATCGTGCTCCTGCTGCTGGCCTGCGTGCCACCGGCGTTCGCGCAGCAGCCCCTGCATCTTGATGCGATCGACAACGGCCTGCTGATCCTCAGCTACCACGACATCCGCGACAAGGTGGCCGCCAAGGGTGATGCCGATTCCTATGCGGTGAGCACGCAGAACTTCGCCGCGCACCTGGACTGGCTGGGCGCGCACGGCTACCACCCGGTTTCGCTGTCGCAGCTGATCGAGGCCTCGCAGGGCCGCGCCACGCTGCCTCCCAAGCCGGTGCTGCTGACCTTCGACGATGGCCTGCGCAGCGTCTACGACAAGGCGTTCCCGCTGCTGCAGGCCTACCACTACCCGGCCCTGGTGGCGGTGATCACCGATTACGTGGACATGGCACCGGGCCGCACCATCGACTACGGCTACCGCCCGTTCGGCCATGATGACTTCGTGACCTGGGCGCAGCTGAAGCAGATGCACGACAGTGGCCTGATCGAAGTGGCCAGCCATACCGACGACCTGCACCACGGCGTGCTTGCCAATCCGCAGGGAAACTCCACGCCCGCCGTGGTCACCCGCATCTACACCCCGGCCACGCGCAGCTACGAGAGCGGGACACAGTATGAGCAGCGCCTGCGCACTGATCTTTCGCGCAGCGTGCAGCGCATCCAGCAGCACCTGGGCGTGCGCCCGCGCGCCATCGTCTGGCCATATGCCGCGTACAACCAGTTGAGCAACGACATCGCCGAGCAGCTGGGCATGCCGGTTTCGTTCGACCTGGAAGGCCGTAGCACGCCAGTGGCCAGCGACCTGCACGGGCTGGCACGATTGCTGGTGAGCAACAACCCGACCGTGGAAGGCCTGGCCTACGAACTGCGCCGAGACGTGGCGCTCGATGGCATCCGCGCCCTGCAGATCGATCTGGATGACATGTATGACCCGGATCCAGCGCAGCAGGCACGCAATCTCGATGCATTGATCGAGCGGGTCAAGCGCATCGCGCCGACCCATGTCTATCTGCAGGCCTTTGCCGACCCGGACGGCAACAACACCGCCGATGCGCTGTATTTCCCGAACCGGCACATGCCGATGCGGGCGGACCTGTTCAGCCGCGTCGCCTGGCAGCTGAAATCCCGCGCGGGCGTGAAGGTCTACGCGTGGTTGCCAGTGCTCGGCTTCGAACTGCCCGACCCGGAGCAGCGCAAGGTGCTGGCGATCCGCAATGGGGATGCCGACGGCATGTACCGGTTGGATTTCACCAACCCGAAGGCCAGGCAGATCATGCTCGACATCTACGAGGACCTGGCGGTCAATTCCTACTTCGAGGGCCTGCTGTTCCATGACGACGGCTACCTGCGCGACACCGAGCTGCCCGCCCTGGCGGCCGGCGAAGATGGCAGCGCACGTACCCAGGCACTGATCGACTTCACCCTGGCCCTGCGCAACAGCGCGCAGCGCTGGCGGCCGAAACTGGCAACGGTGCGCAACCTGTATGCCGAGCCGGTACTCCGCCCGCAGAGCGAAGCCTGGTTCGCGCAGCGCCTGGACCTGTTCAACAAGGCCTACGACCAGACGGCGCTGATGGCGATGCCGTGGATGGAAGGCAGCAGGCACCCCGAGCGCTGGCTCGACCAGTTGCTGGCCGCGGTACGTGCGCACGACCCGCAGCTTCAGCACACGCTGTTCGAGCTGCAGACCGTCGATTGGCGCAGCGGGCAGCCGATTCCCGCCGGGCGCCTGCGTGCGCAGATCCGCCAGTTGCAGGCGCAGGGCGTGCACCACTTCGCCTGGTACCCCGATGACTTCATCGCCGACCAGCCCTCCACCCGCGATGCCCGCGCGGCAATGTCCGCCGGCAACTTCCCGTACCCGGAGAAGTGACGTGGACATGCATCCGCTGCTGCAGGTCCTGTTCCAGTTCGCCTTCTACTACCCGATGGTGATGGCGTTCTTCTGGATGTCCGGTGGCCTGTACTACTACTTCCGGCGCGAGCGTCACTCACGTCCGCGCAACGATCCGCCCTTGATGATCGCCCCTCCCTTCGCGACCTTGCTGGTGCCCTGCCACAACGAAGCAGAAAACCTGGACGACACGCTCACTGCGGCGCTGGCCCAGCGCTACCCCGCCGATTACGAAGTGATCGCCATCGACGATGGCAGCAGCGATGACACCGGCGCACGGCTGGATGCGCTGGCGGCAAGGCATCCACGGCTTCGCGTGCTGCACCTGGACCGCAACCTGGGCAAGGCCAATGCGCTGCGCATGGGCGCACTGGCCGCACGCTCGGAGTACCTGGTGTGCATCGATGGCGATGCGATGCTGGAAGAGCATGCACTGCACTGGATGGTCTGGCACCTGGTCAGTGGCAACCGGGTCGGTGCGGTCACCGGCAACCCGCGCATCCGCAACCGCTCCACCCTGCTCGGACGCCTGCAGGTGGCGGAATTCTCCTCGATCATCGGCATGATCAAGCGGGCACAGCGCGTGTATGGCCGCATCTTCACCATCTCCGGCGTGATCGCCGGCTTCCGCCGCACTGCCCTGCACCAGGTCGGCTGGTGGTCGGATGACATGGTGACCGAGGACATCGACATCAGCTGGCGCCTGCAGCGCGCGCACTGGGACATCCGCTACGAACCCAATGCGCTGTGCTTCATCCTGATGCCGGAGACGCTCAAGGGCCTCTGGCGGCAGCGCCTGCGCTGGGCCCAGGGCGGCGTGGAAGTGATGCTGCGCCACGCGCGCTCGCTGCTGCACTGGAAAGAGCGGCGCATGTGGGGCGTGCTGCTGGAGTACGTGTTGAGCGTGGTCTGGGCCTACACGATGCTGTTCATCGTGCTGCTGTGGGCACTGGGCAAGTTCATCGAGCTGCCGCCGCAGCTGCATATCGCCAGCCTGCTGCCGGAGTGGCATGGCGTGATCCTGGCGCTGGTCTGCCTGCTGCAGTTCGCCAGCAGCCTGATCATCGACCGGCGTTACGAAACACAGATTGGACGCAATTACTTCTGGGTCATCTGGTACCCGATGGCGTACTGGCTGATCAGCCTTTCCACCACCCTGGTGGCGCTGCCCAAGACGCTGCTGCGCCGTCGCAGCAAGCGCGCCACCTGGACCAGCCCTGACCGGGGGATCCGATGAACGCGCAACGCCCGTCCAACCGCTTCGACTCGCGGATGATCCGCAAGCCGCATCGCCAGCCACACTTCCAGCGCACGGCCTGGGGCTTCGTCACCCTGGCGTTCTGGGGCTTCTACTTCTATCTGTGGGCCCCCCTGGTGACCCTGCTCTCGTGGCTGATCGGTGGCCAGCTGGCCTGGCGGCAGCTCTACGAACGGCAGAACCAGTTCGACCCGTACGTGCTGGTCGCGCTGCCATTGATGCTGCTGTGCGCCAGCGTGCTGCTGATCGCCTGGGCCGAGTACAACCGCGCCCGCTTCCGTGGCCGCGAACGCCGCCTGCCGCGGCCCCTGGCCAGCCTCAACGAAGTGGCCGCCGATCTGGGCGCCAGCACCGGGCTGGCCGAACGCCTGATGGGCTGCAAGGCCGCCACGCTGCACATGGATGATCACGCACGGCCGGTCGGCATCCGCCGCGAGGTGGTGTAACCCGACGACCTGGTAGCTGCCGACCTTGGTCGGCGCTTGGGCCTGGTGGGTGCCGGCCTTGGTCGGCACCGGGGTTTGCCGCGAAGAGCATCTACGCGCCGCGTGGATCCACTTATGTACGCGTCTGCCCTTCGCCGCGCACGACAAATCGTTCAACGGTGAGGGCTTCCAAGCCCATCGGGCCGTAGGCGTGCAGGCGCGTGGTGGAAATACCGATCTCACTGCCCAGGCCCAGCTGGCCACCATCGGAGAAGCGCGACGAAGCGTTGACCATCACCACCGCCGAGCGCAGCGCGTTGACGAAGCGCTCGGCGTGGCCGGTGTCCTCGGTGGCGATCACTTCGGTGTGGTCGGAGGTATAGGTGCGGATGTGCGCGATGGCTGCATCAAGATCATCGACCACGCGCACCGCCAGCACCAGATCGAGGAACTCGGCGGCGTAATCCTCCTCGGTCGCCGCCGTGCTGCCCGGCAGCAACGGCTGCGCCTGCGCATCGGCGCGCAGCTGCACCCCACGCTCACCCAGCGCCTGCGCCACGCGCGGCAGGAACGCGTCAGCCACGGCGCGGTGCACCAGCAGCGTCTCCAGCGAATTGCACGCCGCCGGCCGGCTGCACTTGCCGTCCACCAGCAGGTCGATGGCCTTGCCGAGGTCGGCGCTGGCGTCCACGAACAGGTGGCACACCCCCTTGTAATGCTTGATCACCGGCACGCGCGCGTGCTCGGCCACGAAACGGATCAGGCCTTCGCCGCCACGCGGAATGGCCAAGTCGATCAGCTCATGCCGCTGCAGCAGTTCCAGCATCGCCTCGCGGCGCAGGTCGGTGAGCACGGTCACCGCCGCCGGCGGTACGCCGTTGGCCTTCAATGCACCGGCCAGCGCCTGGGCGATGGCGGTATTGGAGTGGATCGCTTCGGAACCACCGCGCAGGATCACGCCATTGCCGGCCTTCAGGCACAGCGCGGCGGCTTCGGCCGTCACGTTCGGGCGCGCCTCATAGATCATCGCGATCACGCCCAGCGGCACGCGCACCTTCTGCACGCGGATGCCGTTGGGACGTACGTCGTCGCGCGTCACCTGGCCGACCGGGTCAGGCAGCGCGGCCACCTCGCGCACCGCCTCGGCCATCGCGAACAGCCGCGGCGGGTCCAGTGCGAGGCGGTCGAGCATGGCACTGCCAACGCCCTTGTCGCGCGCGGCGGCGAGGTCGCGTGCGTTGCCGGCCAGGATCAGTCCGGCATTTACTTCCAGGGCCTGCGCCATCGCCAGCAGCAGCATGCGTCGCGCCGCACTGTCCAGGCCGGCAACGATCTGCGCTGCATCACGGCAGGCGCGCGCCTGGGCTTCGATTTCGCTCATCGGGGTGTCCTTCAAACCGGTCATGGCAGCACCAGGTCGTCACGATGGACGACGCTACCACCGTAGTTGTAGCCCAGCACGGCCTGGATGTCGCGCGAATGATGGCCGGCGATCCGGCGCACGTCGTCGGCCGCGTACTGGCTGACGCCGCGGGCGACACAGACACGCCCCTGCGGTGCGATCCAGCACACCTGCACCATGTCGCCGCGGCGGAATGCCCCCTCGGCAGCGGTGATGCCGCCGGGCAGCAGCGAGGCGCCCTTCTCCCGCATCGCCTGTGCCGCACCGGCATCGACGACGATCGCGCCCTCGGCCAGCGGCGCGTGCCGCAGCCAGTGCTTGCGGGCAGCCTCGCGGCTGCGTGCGGCGTGGATGCGGGTGCCGAACAGGCGGTCCTGCGCCAGCGCGCGCACCACATCGCTGCTGCGGCCGTTGAACAGGTAGGTTTCGATGCCGAGGCGGCCCGCCTTGGCCGCCGCCTCCAGCTTGGTACGCATGCCGCCGGTGCCGGCGCGCGAGCCGGCGCCGCCGGCCATCGCCAGCACATCGTCACTCAGTTCCGGCACGTCGTGCAGTGGCCGCGCGTCGGCCACGGTGCGCGGATCTGCGCTGTACAGGCCGTCGATGTCGGTGGCGATGAACAGTGCATCGGCATCGACCAGCGCGGCCACGGTCGCGGCCAGGTTGTCGTTGTCACCGAGCTTGAGCTCGTCCACCGATACGGTGTCGTTCTCGTTGACCACCGGCAGCGCACCCAGCCGCAGCAGTTCGCTCAGCGTGGCGCGTGCATTGAGGTAGCGGCGGCGGTTGCGCAGGTCGTCGTGGGTCAGCAGCACCTGCGCCACCGGGCGCTCGAAGAAGCGCTGCCAGAGCCCGATCAGCTGCGCCTGGCCGAGCGCGGCCAGGGCCTGCCGCGCCGCCATCGCCGCACCGGGTTCATCGGCCCGCGGCAGGATCGCGCGCCCCGCCGCAACCGCGCCGGAGGAGACGATCACCACCTCGCGCCCAGCCAGTACGTTGGCGGATACAAACTGGGCCAGGCCCAGCGCGTGGCGTGGCGACAGGCCGCCACCATCGGCCGCCAGCAGGCTGCTGCCAACCTTCAGCACCGCACGCCGCCATGGCGGCAGCGCCTGTTGCGGGAACGGCGAAGCGACGGTGGCGGCGTGCAGGGTCATCGGTCAGGGCCTCAGCGGGTATTCCATTCGTGCACGGTCAGCTCGGAAGCGTGCATCGTCACCAGCGGATCGGTGGCGACGATGGCCCGCGCCTGTTCCAGGCTCTCGACATTGCACAGCACATAGGCGCCACCGCTGCCATCGGCGAAACCACCGGTCAGCTGCAGCTTTCCCTGTGCCTGCAACGCCTCGAGGAAATCGCGGTGCGGCTGCACCGCCGCATCGTTGAAGTCCGGCCGGCGCATCGCCATCACCAGATAGACAGTGCCCGCCATCAGGACAGCGCCTGCCAGCGTGCGCGCAGTTCGTCCAGGCGCAGATCGGCAGCCGAGCCCGGCGATACACGCGCAGCCAGGCTGCCTTCCGGGGTACGTCCCTGCCCTGCGCTGTCGGCACCGGCTGCAGCGGCCTTGTAGGCCTCGCGGAACGGCACACCGGCCACCGCCGCTTCCACGGCGACGTCGGTGGCATACATGCCCGAATCGATCGCTGCGCGCAGCCTGTCGTCACGCCACTCCAGATTGGCCAGCAGCGCCGGCAGCAGTTCCAGCGCGGCCAGGCCACGGCCGAAGCCGTGGAAGATGGCGCCCTTGGACGACTGCAGGTCACGGTGATAACCCGAAGGCAGCGACAGCAGCTGCTCGATCTCGGTGCGCGCGGCGGCGACGCTGGCGTGGGTCGCACGCATCAGCTCGATCACGTCCGGGTTGCGCTTGTTGGGCATGATCGAACTGCCGGTGGTGTACTGCGCCGGCAGCGCGACGAAGCCGAACTCGGCGCTGGTGAACAGCGACAGGTCCCAGGCGATGCGGCGCAGGTCCAGCGTAGCGCCACCGAGTGCTTCCAGCGCGGCCAGCTCGAACTTGCCGCGCGACAGCTGTGCGTAGATCGGCGAGATCTGCATACGCGCGAAACCGAGCGCGGCCGTGGTGTGCTCGCGGTCCAGCGGCAGGTTCACCCCGTAGCCGGCGGCGGTGCCGAGCGGATTGGCGTCGACCAGCGCATGGGTGTCACGGGCGCGGATGGCGTTGTCGATGAAGGCCTCGGCCCATCCGGCCCACCACATGCCGGCCGAAGAGACCACGGCGCGCTGGATATGGGTATAGCCGGGAATCGGCAGGTCCTTCTCGGCCTGCGCACGGTCCAGCGCGATCTTGGCCACGTCGGTGCTGAGCCCGGCCACGCGCAGCAGCTTCTCCTTCAGCCACAGGCGGGTGGCGACCAGGATCTGGTCATTGCGGCTGCGGCCGGTGTGGATCTTGCGGCCAGCGTCGCCGAGGCGTTCGGTCAAACGCGCTTCGATTGCTGAGTGACCGTCTTCGTACTGCGTATCCAGCACGAAGCGGCCTTCACGGAAATCCTGCGCCAGCACGTCGAGCTCGCGCAGCAGGCCTGCCAGCTCGTCGGCGCTGAGGATGCCGATGTGCTGCAGGCCCTGCGCATGCGCGGCGCTGGCAGCGATGTCATGCAGGAAGAACTCGCGGTCGAGGATCACGTCGTCGCCGGCGAGGAAGGTCTGGATCTGGGCGTCGACAGCGACGCCGGGCTTCTGCCAAAGAAGGTCTGCCATGGGGGCTCCGGAAGGCGTGTTCAGTGCGGGATCGACGTCAGTTCGTCGATGCCCAGCGCAAGGTTGAGGTTCTGCATGGCCTGGGTGGCCGCGCCCTTGAGCAGGTTGTCCAAGGTCGCCACCACCACCACCCGCTTGCCGCCCGGGGCCAGGGTGAAGCCACCGACCTGGGCACCGTGGCGGCCGGCGATGCGGCTGACCCACGGCGCTTCATCCACCACTTCGATCAGGGGTTCGCCGGCATAGGCCTGCTGGAAGCGCTCGACGATCTGTTCGCGGGTCTGCACGCGGTTCAGCCACAGGTTGGCGGTCAGCGTGATGCCGCGGAAATGCGGCGCGACGTGCGGCATGAACTCGACGGCCACGCCCAGCTGCACCGACACCTCGCGCTCGTGCACGTGGTTGGTCAGCGCATACGGCATCAGGTTGTCGGCCAGCAGTTCGACGTTGTTCTTGTCCGACGGCGTGGTACCGGCACCGGAGTAGCCGGAGACACCGAAGCACTGCGGCGGGCCGGCCAGCAGGTCCAGCAGCGGATGCACCGCCAGCTGCATCGCCGTGGCATAGCAGCCCGGGTTGCTGATGTGCTTCTGGCCGTTGTAGCGGCCGCGGGTCAGCTCCGGCAGGCCGTAATACCAGCTGTTGTCGAAGCGGTAGTCGGCCGAGAGATCGACGATGACGGTGTCCGGCTTGGCGGCTTCAAGCGCGGCCACGAACGGTGCGGCCAGGCCGTTGGGCAGGGCCAGGATCACCGCGTCCACGCCTTTGGCGGCCACCGCGTCGGCATCCAGGTTCTCGTACTGCAGCTCGCCCTGGAACTCCGGGTGGTGGTCGGACAGGCGCTGCCCGGCGCGCTCGCGCGAGGAGACAAAGGCCAGTTCCAGGCGCGGATGGGCGGCCACCAGCTTGATCAGCTCGGCGCCGGTATGGCCGCGGGCCCCGACGATGCCCAGGGTGAAAGTCGAATCGTTCATGCGTGGCTGTCCAGGCGGTACTGCAGGTGGCGCTTCACGCCCTGCCATTCCGCATCGATGATGGAGAAGATGACGGTGTCGCGCGGCGTGCCGTCGGCGTGCCGCTTGTGGTTGCGCAGCACGCCATCCTGCTTGGCGCCGAGGCGTGCGATGGCGGTGCGCGAGGTGAAGTTGAACCAGCTGGTCTCGAACACGACGCTCAGGCACTGCAACCGCTCGAACGCGTGGCTGAGCAGCATCAGCTTGGTCTCGGTGTTGACCCCGGTGCGTTGCGCAGACTCGCCATACCAGGTGTAACCGATACTCAGGCGCGGCACGTCCGCTTGCAGATCGTAGTAGCGGGTGGTGCCGACAATCTGGTCGTTGGCATCGAACACCACGAACGGCAGCACCCTGCCTTCGGCCTGCGCCTGCAGCGCTGCCTGCACGTAGCCGGCCATGGTCTTCGCATCGGGCACCTGGGTGTACCAGAGCCTGGACAACGCGCCATCGCCAAGCGCGCCGCGCAGGCCATCGATATGCCCCATCTGCAGCGGCTCCAGCCGCGCATGGGTGCCCGCCAGCGTAGGGACCTTGGTCCAGTCGGCATGGTTCATGTGTTCAGCCCTGCAGGCTCGGCGCGCGCCGGGCGCAATGGTCGACATAGGTCTTGATCCGGTCGATGCCGTCGGCGCCGAACCAGAACACCTTCCAGTGGTCCTGCTTGTAGCAGCCGTCGGATTCAGCGTAATAGAAGTGGTTGATCGGATTGCCATGGCGCGAACGCCAGAACAGCTGCGGGGTTTCCTCCAGCATCACGTTCCAGACCGCGCGGCCCAGGCCCTCGCCCTGCGCATCGTCGAGCACGGCGAACTTGTCCAGGTACACGCCCTCGGCCTCGTCGGTGAGGATCACCGCGGTGCGGTAGTTCTCGCTGACGTAGGCGCGCAGCAGCTTCGTCTTTTCGAAGTACTCCGGCACCAGGGTGCGGCCGAAGCTGGATTCGATCAGGCCCTTCAGGCGCGGCAGGTCCAGCGCGTTCCAGGCGGTGGCGCGCAGCACCTTCTCGCCCTTGCGCACCAGCGTGCCCGAACCCTTGTGGGTGAACAGTTCCTTGGCCAGGTCGGCCGGGCGCGTGATCGACACCGACGATTCCAGCGGCAGGCGATCGAGCAGATCCTTGATCTGTTCGATCTTCACCTTCATGCCGCCGTGGATCCACGGCTGCGCGATCAGGTGGTCGTACTCGGTGGACAGGTTGATCGAATCGATTACGTTGCCCTGCTCGTCCAGCAGGCCGCCAGTGCCGGTCAGGAAGATGATCTTGTATGGCTGCAGTTCCTGCACCAGCTCGTTGGCGGCGAAGTCGGCGTTGACGTTGAGGATCTGGCCGCCAGCGGTCTCGCCCAGGCTGGTGATGACCGGGATCGACCCGGCACGCAGGCTGGCCTCGATCGGTGCCAGGTTGACCTTCTTCACCTCGCCGACCAGGCCGTAGGTGTCCACGTCCAGGTACTGGGCCTCGAACACGCCGCCGGTGATCGAGGTGGCGCGCGCGCCGTTCTGCTGCAGCGCCTCGACCAGGCGCAGGTTGGACTGCTGGAACACCCGGCGCACGATCGCCAGCGCTTCCGGCGACGTCACGCGCAGGCCGTTGACGGTCTGCTTCTCGATGCCGGCGGCCGACAGTTCGGCATCCAGCTGCGGGCCGGCACCGTGCAGTACGATCGGGGTCAGCCCGACTTCCTGCAGGAACGACAGCGAAGAGGTCAGCGCGTCGAGGTCGTCGCGCAGCACCGCGCCGCCGACCTTGACCACGGCGAAGCGCTTGGCGTCCAGCTGCGAGAAGCGCTTGAGGTACTGGCTGATCTCCTTCGCGCTGGCCATGCTGGAAAGCAGGCGCACGATGGTCTGGCGGGTCTGGCGGTGGGGCTGGAGGGCAGGAGACATTTCGGTTTCGTCACAGGCGGCGGTCGCCGCGTTGCAGTTCCACCCGGCCAGGGCCGGGCGGCGTTGTAGGGTCGATCAGGCGCCGGCGGCGATGATGCGATGCACGGCGTCGGTGTAGCGCTGCAGCTGCTCCAGCGTCACGAACTCATCGGCGGTGTGGGCCTGGGCGATGTCGCCCGGGCCGAACACCAGCGTGGTGTAGCCACCGGCGGAGAACAGCGAGGCCTCGGTCCAGAAGTCCACCGCGTTGCCGATCGGCAGCTCCAGCGCATCGGCCACATCGCGCGCCAGCAGGCGGCGGTTCTCGGCCTCGGCGATGTCACCGGCCGGCAGGCTGGGGCCACGGAACGTTTCGGTGAACACGGCGGCTTCTGGTTCGGCGAAACCGGCGAAGGTCGCCAGCAGGCCATCGATGTCCATCGACGGCAGCGGGCGGAACCCGAAGCGCACCTCAGCAGCCGGTGCGATCATGTTGGCCTTGATCCCGCCTTCGACGCGACCGATGTTGAAGCGCAGCCCGGTCAGCCCGCCGAAGCGGGCCGAGGCCAGCGATTCCACATGGTCCAGTGCACGGTTGCCCCAGCGCATGGCCTGGTGCAGCGCGCTGGCGGCCGCGTCCTGCTTGCCGGACGCATGGCCGGCGCGGCCGGCGAACTGCATCAGCACCGAGCTGATGCCACGATGCGCCAGCACCGCTTCACTCATGGTCGGCTCGGCCACCAGCACCGCTTCATACGGCAGGCCACGGGCCAGGAACGCGGCGATACAGCGCGGATCGTTGGCTTCCTCGTCGCTGGAGAACAGGAAGGCGGCATCGCCATCGCTGGCATTGGCCGCCGCCACCAGCGCAGCGGCGGCGCCCTTGATGTCACACACGCCCAGGCCGACCACGCGGTCGTCCAGGCGGCGCATCACATGCGGGTCGGCACTCCAGTGCGGCGAGTCCGGCACGGTGTCCAGGTGCACGTTGAACAGGTACTTCGGCGTCCCGCGCACGGCGTACAGGCTGACTGCGCCCGCGCCATGGTCGATCACCTCGACGTTGAAGCCGGGCAGGTTGTCGCGCAGGTAATCGAAGATGCCACCGGTGGTGATCGCACGCGGCGGGTTGCGGGTGTCGAAGGACACCAGGGCCTGCAGGTGATCGAGCGTCTGTTCAAGCATGTGTCTGAATATCCGTAGGGTTCGAAATCGGTAGTGCCGGCCGCTGGCCGGCTCCGCAATGATCCAGCCGTGCCACGAGCCGGCCAGCGGCCGGCACTACCCTCCATCGACGTTGCGAGGCGCCGGCCAGCGGCCGGCACCCCGTCACAGGTCAACCGCGATTGACCTGCGCATAGACAGTGGAGCTCATCCCGAACAGCTTGATGAAGCCTTCAGCCTCCTCCACGCCCCAGTCGGCCGACTGCGCGTAGGTGGCGCCCTTGGTGTTGAGCAGGTGCGGCGACTTCACGGCCACCGCATCGACGCGGCCACCACGGGTTTCCAGCACCACTTCGCCGTTGACCTTGGCCTGCGAGGACTTCAGGAAGGCTTCGATGTCGGTCTTCAGCGGGTCGTGGTAGAAGCCTTCGTACACCAGCTCCACCCACTTGCGCGCCACGTCCGGCTTGAAGCGGTTCTGCTGCTTGGTCAGCACCGCATCTTCCAGCGCACGGTGTGCGGCCAGCAGCGAAACCAGGCCCGGGGCCTCGAACACGATGCGGCCCTTCAGGCCGATCACGGTGTCGCCGGTGTAGACGCCGCGGCCCACGCCGTACGGGGCGAACAGCTTGTTGAGCTGGGCCAGGATCTGGTCGCCCGGCAGCGCCTTGCCGTCCAGTTCGACGGCTTCGCCTTCAACGAACTTCAGGGTCACGGTCAGGGCCTGCTCCGGCCACTCGCTGCGCGGTGCGCACCAGCCACGCGCGCCCTCGCCCGGAGCTTCCCACCGGTCGATCTCGCCGCCGGACATGGTCAGGCCCAGCAGGTTCTCGTTGATGGTGTAGGCCTGCTGCTTGGCGCGCACGCCGAAGCCACGCTCTTCCAGGTACTTCTGCTCGTAGGCGCGGGTCTGGGTGTGTTCCTTCTGGATCTCGCGGATCGGCGCGATGATCTGGTAGTCGCCCAGCGCCTTCACGGCCAGGTCGAAGCGGACCTGGTCGTTGCCCATGCCGGTGCAACCGTGGGCGATGATGTTGGTGCCCAGCTCGGCAGCACGCTTCAGCGCGGCATCGACGATCAGGTAGCGGTCCGAGACCAGCAGCGGGTACTGGCCCTGGTAGCCTTCGCCGGCCCACACAAACGGCTTGACGAAGCCTTCCCAGATGGCCGGGCCACCGTTGACGGTAAGGTGGCTCGCCACGCCCAGTTCGGCGGCGCGCTTCTCGATGAAGTCACGCTCTTCATCATCGACGCCGCCGGTGTCGGCGAACACGGTGTGCACGTTGTAGCCGCGCTCCTGCAGGTACGGCACGCAGAAGCTGGTATCCAGGCCGCCGGAGAAGGCGAGAACGACGTCTTTGTTGCTCATGGGGGTCAGGTCCACTTGGGGGATGGGAATTCGGTAGAGCCGACCGTTGGTCGGCTGGAATATTGGATGCGACGCTGCGGGAGCAGCCGACCAACGGTCGGCTCTACCCCTTGTTCGATCTAGCGCCCGGCAACCGCCGCCATGATCGCCTTCTGCACGTGCAGGCGGTTCTCGGCTTCGTTGATGGCGATGCACTGCGGCGAATCCATCACCGCGTCGGTGGCCTTCACGTTGCGGCGCAGCGGCAGGCAGTGGCTGAACACACCATTGTTGGTCAGCGCCATCTTCCGCTCGTCCACGATGAAGTGCTTGAACTGGTCGCGGATCGGCTTCTCCGGTTCCCAGTTGCCGAAGAACGGCAGCGCGCCCCAGCTCTTGGCGTAGACCACGTCGGCGCCGGCGTAGGCGCTGTCGATGTCATGGCTGATCTTCAGCGAGCCGCCGCTCTCGGCCACGTTCTGCTCGGCCCAGCCCATGTAACGCTCGTCGAGGATGTAGTCGGCGGTCGGGCACAGCAGGGTCACGTCCATGCCCATGCGGGTGGCGATGGTCAGCGCCGAATTGGCAACGGCGGTGTTCAGCGGCTTGGGGTGGTAGGTCCAGGTCAGCACGTACTTCTTGCCACGCAGGTCCTGGGTGCCGAAGTGCTCCTGCAGGGCCATGATGTGGGCCAGCTCCTGGCACGGGTGGGTGATGGTCTCCATGTTGATGACCGGCACCGGCGAGTACCTGGCGAGGCTGTTGAGGACGATGTCCTGGCGGTCGTAGGCCCAGTCGATGAACTTGGGGAACGCACGCACGGCGATGATGTCGCAGTAGCGACCCAGCACCTTGGCCACTTCAGCGATGTGCTCTTCGGTATCGCCGTCCATCACCGTGCCGAGGTTGAACTCGATCGGCCACGCATCCTTGCCCGGCTGCAGCACCACCGCGTGGGCACCGAGCTGGAACGCGCCCAGTTCGAAGCTGGTGCGGGTGCGCATGGACGGGTTGAAGAACACCAGCGCGATCGACTTGCCCTTGAGCTGGTCGCCGAGCTTGTTGCGCTTGAACAGCGCCGCCTGGGTCAACAGCGCGTCGAGATCGCTGCGGCTCCAGTCCTGGGTGTTCAGGAAGTGCTTGGGGGACATCATCTTTCCTTGCGTGGCGGCGCCGGTTTCGACGCGGTGGAAGGGAAAACAGGAATCAAAGGTGGAGCGGGAAGATTGCAGTTGCAGCTTTCAGAAGATGCATTTTCGAAGCGCGGAAACGAAAAAACCCAGCCGGCGGGCTGGGTTTTTTCGGACGAACAGCAAAAAGCTCCGGTTACCCAGCGAGAATGTGGGGTTCCGGTCGACGCGCACGCGAGGTCATGCCCGACGCCTGTCGGGCTGCGCTGCTGTCGTGCTGGAAGTCGGTGAGCTTCATGGTCAGCCATCTTTGCATGCGGCCGGGGCCGGCGCAAGGGCCGGGGTCCCAGAATCAGGGATTGCTGGCCGTGCCCTGCTCCGGGCCGACCCAGGGCGTGATCGACACCCGGATCTTGAGCCGGTTGCCGGGGTCTTCCGGCAGCCGCGAACGGTACTTGGTGCCCTTGTAGACGTAATCCACGTCGTAGGCGATGGGCCGGCGGAATTCACGCCCCACCGGCACGATGCGGCAGTCGCGGGTCAGCATCGGGCCAGTGTTGGCCGGTGCCGGGGCCGGCGTCTCGGCTCCGGGCTCCTCAACGGCCTCTTCGTCGCTGCGCTTGAACATCGAGCGCACCGAGTCCCAGAAGCGGCTGATCCGGCCCTTGTCCTCGACCGGCTCCTCGCCGGTCACGTTCACCGGGGCCAGGGTCCGGGTCGACACCGGCTCGCAGTGCTCCTCGGTGCGGGTCGCGCGCAGGGTCTGGAACACCGGCTCCACGTTCAGCACCTGGGCGTAGTCGAACTTCACGTTCTCAACGATCACCACCCGGTTGCGGGGCTCGGCCTCCTGCGCCAGCACCACGGCGGGCAGCGCCGACAGGCAGGCCAGGGTCAGCAACGCGGTGGATTTCATTGGCGACGGGAGCAAGGACACGGCAATAGTGTAGGCAGTGGCGAGCGCAAGGGGCTGAACATTACCCGTCCACGCCGCTCCTGCCCACCCCACCCCGGGCGGCCCCGGCGTCCACCGGTGGCAACGGGTGCCCCCAAAGGGGGCCGACACGTTCTAAAATCACAGGCTTGTCCCCCAGCCACAGCCCCATGACCCTGCGCCTGCACAACAACCTGACTCGCCAGCTCGAACCGTTCACCCCGCTCGATCCGGCCTGTCCGACCCTGTATGTGTGCGGCCCGACGGTCTACAACTACGTGCACATCGGCAACGCCCGTGGCCCGGTGGTGTTCGGGGTGCTGGCCGACCTGCTGCGGCGCCGTTTCGGTGGCCTGCGCTACGCGCGCAACATCACCGACGTGGACGACAAGATCAACACCGCCGCGCGCGAGCAGGGCGTACCGATCAGCACCATCACCGACAGGTTCGCCGCCGCCTACCGTGAGGACATGGCCGCGCTGGGCGTGGTGCCGCCGGACATCGAGCCGGAGGTGACCGCGCACATTCCGCAGATCATCACCATGATCGAGCAGCTGATCGCCAACGGGCATGCCTACGCTGCCGAAGGCCACGTGCTGTTCGCGGTGGCCAGCTTCGATGGCTACGGCAAGCTCTCGCGCCGCGATCCGGACGAAATGCTGGCCGGCGCCCGTGTCGACGTGGCCCCGTACAAGCGTGATCCGGGTGATTTCGTGCTGTGGAAGCCGTCCAGCGACGACCTGCCCGGCTGGGCGTCGCCCTGGGGCCGTGGCCGCCCGGGCTGGCACATCGAGTGCTCGGCAATGGCCGCCGCCCACCTGGGCGAGACCATCGACATCCATGCCGGCGGCGTCGACCTGCAGTTCCCGCACCACGAGAACGAGCTTGCGCAGAGCGAGTGCGCCCACGGCGGCAAGATCTTCGCCCGCTTCTGGCTGCACAACGGCATGCTCAACTTCGGCGGCGCCAAGATGAGCAAGTCGCTGGGCAACATCGAGCGCGTGCACGACCTGGTGCGCCAGCACCCGCCGGAAGCACTGCGCCTGGCCCTGCTGTCGGCCCACTACCGGCAACCGCTGGACTGGTCCGATGGCCTGATCGAACAGTCGGTGCGCACCCTGGACCGCCTGTACGGCACCTTGCGCGAGCTAGGCGACGTTGAGGCCCCTGCTGAGATTCCAGCGATCATCGAGGAAATTCTAGACGATGATCTAAATACCCCGCAGGCGCTAGCCGAGCTCTACGCATACGCGGACAGCGCTTCCAGACTGCAGCACCAGCGCAGCTGGATAATCCAGCATTTGAGCTCAGTAAGTAAATTCTCGGCGCTGACGCGCGTCGATGCACGAACAAATGTTGGCCTGCTGGTCAAAGTCGGAGCCATTACCGAAGATCACCGTGAGCTTTTTGAGCAACAGTCGGCCGGGCTGAGCAACGCTGAAATCGCTCAGCTCCTTAAGCAGTCTCTAAAGGACTGGCAGCCACCGGCACGAGCACTGCGCTTGGCCAAATCGCGCCTCCTCGGCGCCGGCCTGGCCTTGGGCCTGCTGCAGGCCGATCCGGCGCAATGGTTCGGTACCGCCGCCGGCGATGATGGTGACGATGCGCGCATCCAGGGCCTGATCGATGAGCGTGCCGCTGCCAAGAAGGCGCGCGACTTCGCCCGTTCCGACGCCATCCGCGACCAGCTGGCCGCCGAAGGCATCGTGCTGGAAGACACCCCGCAGGGCGTGCGCTGGTCGCGCAAGCGCGGCTGACCCGCCCTGCCCCGTGGCCGGTACGCCGGCCACGCCCCCACCGTAGAGACTGTTGTGATCGACTCCCCGTTCCCGCTTGAACCCACCGCCGCCGAGGCACAGGCCGCCATCGCCGAGGAATTCGGCTTCTTCGGCGACTGGTCCGAGCGTTACCAGTACCTGATCGACCTCGGCCGCAAGCTGCCGGCCTTCCCGGAAGAATGGAAGACCGAAGAGCATCGCCTGCTCGGCTGCCAGTCGATGGTCTGGATCGTGCCCGAAGGCAACGCGCAGTCGCTGCGCTTCCATGCCATCAGTGATTCGGCGATTGTCTCCGGCCTGATCTTCCTGGCCCTGCGTGTGTACTCCGGGCGCTCGGCGCAGGAGATCCTGGCTACCGAGCCGAGCTACATCCAGGACATCGGCCTGGCCCGCCACCTCTCGCCGACCCGCAGCAACGGCGTGGCGGCGATGCTGGCCTTCATCCGCGAGACCGCGCAGGCCCAGCTGCAGCGCGACCCGTCGTGAGCGAGCCTGCCACAGCCGAAGACAGCGCGCTGGGCCTGCTGTCCCGGCCCGGTTTCGCCAGGCTGCTGGCGTACCGCATCTTCGCGATGCTGTCCTACCAGGTGGTCGCGGTCACCGTCGGCTGGCACATCTACGAAGTCACCCGCAATCCGTTCTCGCTGGGCCTGATCGGCCTGGCCGAGGTGCTGCCGTTCTTCTGCGTGGCGCCGTTCGCCGGTTACCTGGTGGATCACCTGCCGCGCCGCCGCCTGGGCATGGTCGCCTGTTGCGGACTGATCGCCACCGCACTGGTATTGACCAGCGTGGCCATGGGCTGGCTGCCGATCGACGGCGTGTGGCCGATCTACGCAGCCATTGCGCTGACCGGCATGGTCCGCGCCTTCCTGTCGCCGATCTACAACGCCCTGTTCGCCCGCGTACTGGCCCGTGACCAGTTCGCGCGTGGCGCCGGCCTGGGCGCGGTGGTATTCCAGGCCGGCATGATCGCCGGCCCGGCACTGGGCGGCGTGCTGGTCGGCTTCGGTGGCAAGGGCCTGTCCTACGCGGTGGCCACCGCCTTCGCGCTGGTGGCGATGGCCTGTCTGGCCACGCTGAAGGTGGAGGAGCCGGTGCACACCGGCCCTGCCGCGCCGATCTTCAAGAGCATCGCCGAAGGCGCGCGCTTCGTGGTCGGCAACCGGATCATGGTCGGCGCGATGGCGCTGGACATGTTCTCGGTGCTGCTGGGCGGCGTGGTGGCGATGCTGCCGGCGTTCCTGCACGAAATCCTGCACCACGGCCCGGAAGGCCTGGGCATCCTGCGCGCGATGCCGGCGCTGGGCTCGGTGTGCGTGGGCCTGTGGCTGGCCCGCCACCCGCTGCACCGCAATGCCGGCCGCGTGCTGCTGTTCGCGGTGGCCGGCTTCGGCCTGTGCGTGATCAGCTTCGGGCTGTCGCAGCACTTCTGGCTGTCGGCGCTGATCCTGCTGTTCTACGGCGCCTTCGATGGCGTCTCGGTGGTGATCCGCTCGACCATCCTGCAGCTGGCCACGCCGGAAGAAATGCGCGGTCGCGTATCGTCGATCAACGGCATCTTCATCAGTTCGTCCAACGAGCTGGGCGCGTTCTATGCCGGCACGATGGCGAAGCTGCTCGGCCTGGTACCGGCCGTGGTGCTGGGCGGGTTCGCGGTGCTGAGCGTGGCCGGGATCACCGCGTGGAAGAACCCGACGCTGCGGAAGTTGAATCTTCGCGACCTGCAGTGAGCCTGTAGAGCCGAGCCCATGCTCGGCTGCGTATTTCCGTGCGCCCACGCGCCGGGCCATGCCCGGCGGGCTCTTTCCGCGACCGCGGTGGGGTGTCACGTTTCTTTTCGCGCGAAAAGAAAAGTAACCAAAGAAACACGCCGCCATCCGCGAGCCGGCGCTGCGCGCCGGTGCCCTGTGCTCCTCGGTGAATCAGGGGACGACGCGGAGAGCCAGCCGACCAGCAGTCGGCTCTACAGGATAGAGCCGCCTCTTCGCCCCTGATTCCCCTGCGGTGCTCGGCTCGCTACAAGGCGGACTCAACAGCCGCGAGCGCACGCATGACCGCTCCTGATAGAGCCAAGCCATGCTTGCCTGCCTTTGCTTTTGCTTTTGCTTTTGCTCTTCCTTGCCCTCCGGCTTCGGCCTGAGCCGAGCGTGGGCTCGGCTCTACATCGGACCCACCCGCAGGCTCCACCCGATACCCGGAAGGCGCTCTACACAGCCAACTCGAACCCAACAAAAAACCCGGCCGAAGCCGGGTTTTCTGCATGACCAGACAACGATCAGGAATCAGTCGCCCTGCTGCTTCTGCAGATGCTCCCAACGCTCCTGGGCATCGATGGTGCGCTCGGCGGTCAGGCGCGCCTCCAGGCGCTCCAGGCCGATTTCTTCGCCGGTGTCGACGCAGTAACCGTAGTCGCCCGCTTCCAGGCGCTTCAGGGTGCTGTCGATCTTGCCGATCAGCTTGCGGTAGCGGTCGCGGGTACGCAGTTCCAGCGAGTTCTCGGTTTCGCGGGTCGCGCGCTCGGCTTCGTCGCCGATGTCACGCACTTCCTCGCGCAGGTTCTCGATGGTCTGCTTGGACTCTTCCACCAGGTCCGCGCGCCAGTTCTGCAGGCGCTGGCGGAAATACTCCTGCTGCAGCGGGCTCATGTATTCCTCTTCCGAGGACGGCTTGTAGCCAGCCGGCAGGATCGGGCGGCCGGTGGCCTCGTCGGTCTTGTATTCGACCACCTTGTACTTGCTGCGCGGGGCCGGTGCTGCCGAGCGGGCGGCGACGGCCACGGCAACCTTGCCGACAGGGCGCGACACGGTCTTCGGGGCGGAATCGGATTTCACGGCGGTTTTGGCAGGCGATTTCGAAACGGGCACGGGATTCTTGGATTGCGGGGCCTTCGAAGCGGCAGGAGCGGCGGCCGGGGCCGGCTTGGAGGCCGGTTGGGCTGCTGCCACTGCCACGGTCTTGGCCGGGACAGGCTTGGCCGGAGCCGGCTTGGCAGCAGGCTTCGGTGCGGACTTCACTACTGGGGCCGGGGCCGGCTTTACGGCCGGTGCGGCAACATTCTTGGCAACCTTCTTTGCAGCGGCAGGCGTGGCGACCGGCTTGGCCGCAGCGACCTTCTTTGCCGCCGGCTTGGCGACCGGCTTGGCTGCAGCCTTCTTCACCACCGCCTTCGGCGCCGGCTTGGCTGCTGCCTTCTTGACCACCGGCTTGGCGACGGTCTTCTTCACCGGCGCAGCCTTGCTGACGGCCTTTTTCACCGGCGCCTTCTTGCTGGCAGCGGCTGGCTTGGCCTTGGCGGGCGCAGCGGCCTTCTTCGCCACCGGCTTGGTTGCCTTGACCGGCGTTTTCTTTGCGGTGGCCTTCCTGGCCGCCGGTTGCGAGGACGCTGCCTTGGTCGCCGGCTTGCTCGCCGGCTTCTTGGCAACGGGCTTTGCCGCCAACTTCTTCACAACAGGCTTGGCGGTTTTCTTGGCGGCCGTTGCGGCCTTCTTTGCAGTTTTTTTAGCAGCCACGAAACGCTCTTCCTTGGATTCCCCGGGGCCCGGGAAAGCGGGCCTTTATAGCCTACCCGACCCGCAGCAGCAACCTCGGCACCCTGCTCCATTCAGTCCTGGAGCCAAGGCGCCCAATGGGCAGTCCGACGAACACGGACCGCCTTGCGCGGTACGGAACCTGGCCAGCACCCGACGGTGCTGGTACCGGTCGCAGGCCATCGGCGACATGCGACCAACGGCCCATCCTGCACAAATGCGGCCTTCATGCCAACTGGCATAAGATGACTGGGTGATCTCGCGCCTGCTCATCGCCCTGCTGCGCTTCTACAAGCGCTTCATCAGCCCCTTGCTGGGGCCCCGCTGCCGTTTCGTGCCGAGCTGTTCTGAATACGCGATGGACGCGATCTCGCGGCACGGCCCGCTGCGCGGCAGCTGGCTGGCTGCGCGCAGGCTGGGCCGCTGCCACCCGTTCCATCCCGGCGGCTTCGACCCCGTGCCCGAGTCCCCCAACGCCCCCTCTTGCCGTTGCACAGGAAAACATTGACATGTCCTCCACCCTCATCACCAATGCCCGCATGGTCAACGAAGGCCGCACCTTCGACGGCGACCTGCGCATCGAGAACGGCCGCATCGCGCAGATCGGCAACGGGCTGGCGCCGCGCGACGGCGAGCAGGTGGTGGACGCGGCCGGGCGCTGGCTGCTCCCGGGCATGATCGATGACCAGGTGCACTTCCGCGAACCGGGCCTGACCCACAAGGGCGACATCGCCAGCGAATCGGCGGCGGCCGTGGCCGGTGGCCTGACCAGCTTCATGGACATGCCCAACACCAACCCGCCGACGCTGGATTCGACCATCCTGGAAGCCAAGTACGAGCTCGCGCGCGGCCGCGCCTGGGCCAACTACGGCTTCTACCACGGCGCCAGCAATGACAACCTGGACGCCATCCGTGCGCTGGACCCGAAGAAGGCGCCGGGCGTGAAGGTGTTCATGGGTGCTTCGACCGGCAACATGCTGGTCGACAATCCCGAAACGCTGGACGCGATCTTCCGCGAATGCCCGACCCCGATCATCACGCACTGCGAAGACACGCCGATGATCGATGCCAACCTGAAGGCCTTCCAGGAAAAGTACGGCGATGCGCTGACCCCGGACATGCACCCGGACATCCGCTCGCGCGAAGCCTGCATCAAGTCGACCCGCCTGGCGATGTCGCTGGCGCGCAAACACGGCACCCGCCTGCACGTGCTGCACATCTCCACCGCCGATGAACTGGCGCTGTTCGAGAAGGGCCCGCTGATCCGCGCCGATGGCAGCCGCAAGCAGATCACCGCTGAAACCTGCGTGCACTTCCTGCACTTCGCGCGCCCGGACTATGCGACCAAGGGCAACCTGATCAAGTGCAACCCGGCCATCAAGGAAGTGTCCGACCGCGAGGCGATCACCGCTGCGCTGGCCGACGACGTGCTGGACGTGCTGGCTACCGACCACGCGCCGCACACCTGGGAAGAGAAGCAGAAGCCCTACGCGCAGGCCCCCTCCGGCCTGCCACTGGTGCAGTACGCGCTGGTGGCCGCGCTGGAGCGCGTGCACGAAGGCAAGCTGACCCGCGAGCAGGTGGTGCAGAAGTTCGCCCACGCCCCGGCGCAGCTGTTCGACGTGGAAGAACGTGGTTTCCTGCGCGAAGGCTACTTCGCCGATCTGGTCCTGGTCGAAGACGTGCCGTTCACGATCAAGCGCGAGGACGTGCTGTCCAAGTGCGGCTGGTCGCCGTTTGAGGGCACCACCTTCCGTTCGCGCGTCGCCTCCACCTGGGTCAACGGCCAGCTGGTGTGGGACGGCAGCAACCTGGTGGGCGAACCCGCCGGCCAGCGCATGACCTACGACCGCTGATGCGCTCGGCACTTCTGATCGGGTCGCTGCTGGCCGCGCCCCTGTTTTCCGTACCCGCGGCGCAGGCGCAGGATGGCATTGGCAGCCTGATCGACAGCCGCGTGGTGTTCCCGGCCAGTGCGTCGCAGGGCGCACTGGTGATCGGCAAGGTTCCCGCCGGCAGCCGCGTGCAGTACGCCGGTCGCCAGCTGCGGGTGAGCGGCTACGGCAGCGTGGTGTTCGGCATCGGCCGTGACGAGAAGGGCCCGCTGCGCGTGCAGGTGCAGCGCCCCGATGGTGGCAGCGAGACCGCGACCATTGCGGTGACGCCGCGCGACTGGCCCACAGAGCGGGTCAATGGCGTGCCGCCGAAGACGGTCAACCCGCCGCCGGCGATTGCCGAGCGGATCAAGCGCGAACAGGCGCAGGTGACCTCCGCACGCGCCCGCGATGACGACCGCACCGACTTCACCCAGACCTTCATCTGGCCGGTGCAGGGCCGCATCAGCGGCCGCTTCGGCAATGCCCGCGTGTACAACGGCCAGCCCGGTGCCGGTCATTCCGGCATGGACATCGCGGTGCCGACCGGCACGCCGGTGAAAGCACCGGCCGCCGGCATCGTCACCTTCGCCGGCCCGGACCTGTACCTGACCGGCGGCACGTTGCTGCTCGACCACGGCTTCGGGGTCAGCTCCAACTTCCTGCACCTCTCGCGCATCGACGTAAAGGTCGGCGACCGGGTTGAACAGGGCCAGGTGATCGCTGCGGTCGGCGCCACCGGCCGCGCCACCGGCCCGCACCTGCACTGGGGCATGAACTGGTTCGAGACCCGTATCGACCCGCTGCTGGTGCTGGAGCGCAAGTAACGGTAGTGCCGGCCGCTGGCCGGCAACCTCATCCTCTTCCGCGCCCTGCTGGATGCCGGCCAGCGGCCGGCACTACCAGGTACGTTGGATCAACCGCGCGCGGCCCACCACACGCGCAGCAGGGTGCGCACCGGGGTGGCCTCGATCGGCTTGCCTGCGGCCTGTGCCGCCACCCGCGCACGCGCCAGGCTGGACCACACACGGCGCGGGCGCGGGCCGGGCACGCGGGTGCCCCACCCCTTCAACAGATGCTGCGCCCAGCGCTGTGCGGCATTGCTGGCGTCCTCGTCCAGCAGGCTGCGCGGCACACCCGCCACGCCAGCGTCCTGCAGGCGCTGCGCCAAGGTCTGCAGCTGCACCGCACGACCGGCGCCGGTGCGCGGCTTGTCAGCGAACAAGGCCGCCTCCACCGCGGCTACGGCCTCGGCGTAGTTCGCCAGCGCGCGCCCGGCGCCGGCCGCATCCAGCGCGACCGTGCGCGCTTCAACCAGATCCGGAAGTGCTTCGGCCAACTGGGCCCACGGTGCACGCACCGGCTCCAGCAGCCTGCCCAGCGGATGGCGCGAGCGATGTCCCGCCCAGCTGCGCAGCTCCTCGCCCCACCACGCCAGCTTGGCGTCGGCCGGCAGCGGATCGCCGCTGGTGTTGAGCATGTCGTCGAACTCCTGCAGCAGCGCGAACCACGCCACTGCAAGCTCGCGTTGCGATTCGGCCACGAACGGGGCGGCCACCGACCATTCCGGCCAACGGCTGCGCCACTTGTCGAGGAAACTGTCCAGCGCGGTACTGCTCACTACACCATTCCTTACGGCTGGGCCGGGGCTGCCGGCCGGGTCGGCCAGAGACTGGCCAGTTGCAGAAGTTCAGCGTTCTCGACCAGCACGTCGGCCTGCCAGGCCAGCGGATCGTCGCTGTGCAGGCGGTAGCCCCACAGGGCTGCCACCGACGGCATGGCCGCGGCCCGCGCGGCGATGATGTCGCGCTCGTCGTCACCCACGTACACACAGTCTTCGGCGGCAACGCCAATGGCCTGCGCAGCGTGCAGCAGCGGCAGCGGGTGAGGTTTGCGCTCGGCCAGGCTGTCACCGCCGACCAGCACTGCACAGCGCTGCTGCCAGCCGTGCTGCGGCAGGATCAGCCGCGCCAGGTACTCGGGCTTGTTGGTGACGATGCCCCACACGGTGCCGGCGTCATCCAGCGCGGCAAGCATGCCGGCCACGCCATCGAACAGCACCGCGTGCTGGCCGATCAGCGCTTCGTAGCGCTGCAGGAATTCCGGAATCAGTGCATCTCGCGCAGCGGCATCCAGGTCCGGGAAAGCGGCCCCGACCATCGCGCGCGAGCCCTTGGATACCACCGGGCGCAGCACCGCCGGATCGATCGGCGCACGACCACGCTCGGCCAGCATCGCGTTGCAGGTAGCGACGAAGTCCGGCGCGCTGTCCAGCAGGGTGCCGTCCAGGTCGAACAGCACCGCACGCGGGAAGCGGGCGGCGGTCATGCCGGCTTGACCGCGTAGGCCAGGTAGTTGATGTCGGTGCGGCTGCTCAGGCGGGCATGGTTGCGCCACGGCTCGTAGGCCATGCCGCTGACATCCACCAGTTGCAGGTCGGCCTCGCGCAGCCAGCGCGCCAGCTCGGCCGGCTTGATGAATTCCTGGTAGTGGTGCGTGCCCTTGGGCAGCAGGCGCGCCACGTACTCGGCGCCGACGATCGCCACCGCGAACGCGGCGGCGGTGCGGTTGATGGTCGACAGGAACAGGTGGCCGCCCGGCTTCAGCAGGCGCTTGCAGGCCTCGATGATCGCGCCCGGGTCCGGCACGTGCTCCAGCATTTCCATGCAGGTGACCACGTCGAAGCTGCCCGGCTGCTCGGCGGCCAGATCCTCGGCCGCCTGCACCCGGTAATCGACCTGGGCGCCGCTTTCCAGCGCATGCAGGCGCGCGACCTTGACCAGCTCCGGGGCCAGGTCGATGGCGGTGACGTCAGCACCGGCCTGGGCCAGCGCTTCGCTCAACAGGCCGCCACCGCAGCCGATGTCGAGCACGCGGGCGCCGCGCAGCGGCACGCGGTCAGCCACGTACTGCAGGCGCACCGGATTCAGCGCATGCAGCGGCTTCTGCGGGCCGTCAGCGTCCCACCAGCGGTTGGCCAGCGCAGCGAACTTGTCCAGCTCGGCCTGATCGAAATTTGAGGAAGCGTGGGGGGCAGTCATGGGGGATGTCCTTGCGGCGCCAGGGTTCAGGCGCGGATATGGCGGATGCGCTCGCGCCACTGGCGCGCGTTGGCGATGATGCCCGGCAGGTCCATGCCGACCAGCTCGCGCTGCACCAGCTTCGGCTTGCCGGCGATCCAGACATCGCTGACCTGCTGGCGGCCGGTGGCGTACACCAGCTGCGACAGCACGTTGTGCAGCGGCTGTGTTTCCAGCGCGGACAGATCAACGCAGACCAGGTCGGCCTGCTTGCCGACTTCGATCGAGCCGATGCGGTCGCCGAAGCCGAGCGCGCGTGCGCCACCCAGCGTGGACGCGCGCAGCGTGGTTGCCGCGTCCAGTGCAGTGGCGTCGTCGGCCACGGCCTTGGCCAGGATCGCCGCGGTGCGGTTCTCGCTGAACATGTCCAGGTCGTTGTTGCTGGCGCAGCCATCGGTACCGATCGCCAGGTTCACGCCTGCGCGCTGCAGGGCGCAGGCCGGGCAGAAACCGGAGGCCAGCTTCAGGTTGGATTCCGGGCAATGCACCACGCTGACGCCACGTTCGGCGCACAGGTGGATTTCCGCATCGGTCAGCTGGGTCATGTGCACCGCGATCAGGCGGTCGTTGACCAGGCCGAGCCGATCCAGCCGCGCCAGCGGGCGCTGGCCGTGCAGCCTGATCGAATCGTTGATTTCCTGCGCGGTCTCGTGGGTGTGCAGGTGCACCTGCATGTCGAGCTGGTCGGACAGCATCCGCACCCGCTCGAAGTTGGCATCATTGACCGTGTAAGGCGCATGCGGCGCGAACGCGGTGCCGATCAGCGGATCGGTGCGCCACTGGTCGTGCAGTTCACCGGCCTTGGCGAAGTACTCGTCGTCGGTCTTGGCCCAGGCGGTGGGGAAATCGATGATGACCGCGCCCACCAGCGCGCGGAAACCGTGTTTCTTGTAGACCGCGGCCTGCACGTCGCCGAAGAAGTAGTTCTCGTTGGCGCAGGTGGTGCCGCCGCGCAGCATCTCGGCGATGGCCAGGGTGGTACCGTCGGCAACGAATTCGGGGCCGATCACCGCCGCTTCCACCGGCCAGATGTGCTGCTGCAGCCAGGTCATCAGCGGCAGGTCGTCGGCAACGCCGCGCAGCAGGGTCATCGGGTTGTGCGTGTGCGCGTTGACCAGGCCCGGCATCAGCGCAGCCTCGGGTCGGCTCACCACCTGGGTGGCGCGGAAGCGTGCGCGCGCCTCGGCACGCGGCAGGATGGCCACGATCTCGCTGCCACGCACGGCAACGGCATGGTCTTCCAGCACCACCGCATGCGGCTCGATCGGAACGACGTAACCGGCTTCGATGAGCAGGTCGCAGGCTTCGGGGAGGTGCGGGCTATCGCTCATGCGGGCTCACTGGCTGTGGGGGCGGCGAGATACTTCTGGGGACACGCCCCTGAGTAAGGGGCTGCCGCGAAGCGGCGGGGTCTGGAGACCCGTGAAGCGGGGCCCATGATCTGCCGAAGCAGATCATGGGAGCGCCAGCGCGAATGTGCTGGCGCGTACCCGGCCAGCGGCCGGCACTACCGCAAGGTCGGCCTATGGCCGGAACCTTACTTGACGCGTGCGGAGTATTCGCCCGAACGGGTGTCGACGCGGATCACTTCGTCCTGGTTGACGAACAGCGGCACGCGGACCACGGCGCCGGTTTCCAGGGTGGCCGGCTTGCCGCCGCCGCCCGAGGTGTCGCCACGGACGCCCGGATCGGTTTCGGTGATCTTCAGTTCGACGAAGTTCGGCGGCTGCACGAAGATCGGCTCACCGTTCCACAGGGTGACCACGCAGGACTCTTCGCCCTTCAGCCACTTTTCGGCGCCGCCCATGCCGGCCTTGGTGGCCTGGACCTGCTCGAAGGATTCCGGGTCCATGAAGTGCCAGTACTCACCGTCGCTGTACATGAAGTTCATGTCGGTATCGACGACGTCGGCTGCATCCAGCGAGTCGGTCGACTTCATGGTTACTTCCTGGGTACGGCCGTCCTTGATCAGGCGGTACTTCACGCGGGTGAAGGCCTGGCCCTTGCCCGGCTTGACGTATTCGGTGTCGATGATGACGGCCGGTTGGTTGTTGACCAGGATCTTCATCCCGTTCTTGACGTCGTTCATGCCGTAGCTGGCCATGCGTAAACTCCTGAGTGGCAAAAACGCCGCGGGTGCGGCGAGCCGTTAGAATGGAAAGCCCACCGGGTGCCGGTGGGCGACTGTTTTTCTGCCCCCATGATAACCGCAGGCCCCCTCTCCATGCAGCTTTCCGCCTTCCCCCGGCCCCAGTCGCCAGGCGCGCCCGCGCGCTGGCAGCAGCTCTGGCGCCAGGCGCTGCGCGACCCGCACGCCCTGCTGGCCCGGCTGCAGCTGGACCCGGCCGCGCTGGGTGTCTCGGAGGCGGCCATTGCCCAGTTCGCGCTGCGCGTGCCGGAGGGCTTCGTGGCGCGCATGCGCGTGGGCGACGCGGCCGACCCGCTGCTGCGCCAGGTGCTGCCCGTCGACGAGGAAATGCGCCCGGCACCCGGGTTCAGTTTCGATGCGGTGGGTGATGGTGCCGCCAGGAAGGCCACCGGCGTCATCCAGAAGTACCGTGGACGCGCCCTGCTGGTCGCCACCGGCAGTTGCGCGATCAACTGCCGCTACTGCTTCCGCCGCCACTTCGACTATGCCGCGGAAAACGCCGCCAAGGGCGGCTGGCAGGAGGCCGTAGCGGCCATCGCGGCCGACCCGGACATCGACGAGGTCATCCTGTCCGGCGGCGACCCGCTGTCACTGGCCACGCACAAGCTGGCCGAGCTGACCGATGCGCTGCGCGCGATCCCGCACATCCGCCGCCTGCGCATCCACACCCGGCTGCCGATCGTGCTGCCGGAGCGCGTGGACGAGGAGCTGCTGGCCTGGCTGGGCAGCCTGCCGTGGCCGCTGGCGATCGTGGTCCACGCCAACCATGCCAATGAGTTCGACGCCAGCGTGGACGCTGCGATGAGCCGCCTGCGCGGCGTCGGCGCCCAGCTGCTGAACCAGGCCGTCCTGCTGCGCGGGGTCAACGACAGCGTGCAGGCCCTGCAGGACCTGAGCGAGCGCAGCTTCGCCGCCGGCGTGCTGCCCTATTACCTGCACCAGCTGGACCGGGTCGAGGGCGTGGCCCACTTCGAAGTGGACGACAGCCAGGCCAAGGCGCTGATTGCCGGCCTGACCGCACGCCTGTCCGGCTACCTGATCCCCAAGCTGGTGCGCGAACTGCCCGGCGACCCGAGCAAGCGCCCGGTGTAATTCCGCAGGGGGTCAGATCCCTTTTCCTGCGGAAAAGGGATCTGACCCCGACACAACAACCGTCGGTCAGAGACCCGATTCGATCATCCGCACCACTTCGGTGGCAGTCACCGGGTGGCTCAGCCAGTAGCCCTGGCCAAGATCGCAGCCGCGCTGCACCAGCAGTTCGAACTGCGCCTGCTGCTCGATGCCCTCGGCCACCACCGTGATGCCCAGTGCGTGGGCCATGGCGATGATGGCCGTGGTCAGTGCCAGATCGTCGGGATCGCGCTGCATGTCGGCCACGAAACTCTTGTCGATCTTCACGCCGTCCACCGGCACCTGGCGCAGGTGGCTGAGACCGGAGAAGCCCGTTCCGAAATCATCCAGCCAGACCTTCACGCCGGTGCGGTGCAGCTTGTCCAGCAGCTGCGCGGCAACCATCTCGTCGCCGATCACTGCGGTTTCGGTCAGCTCCAGGTGCAGGCGCGAGGCCGGTAGCCCGGACTCATGCAGGCACTGTGCAACCAGCGCCGGCAGCTCGCCGCCGCGCAGCTGCCGCGGTGATACGTTCACCGACACGAACAGATCGTCGCCGCCCGCCCCCCGTGGCCACTGCGAGGCTTCCATGCAGGCCGCACGCAGCACCTTCGGGCCGATGATCTCGATCAGTCCACTCTGCTCGGCCACTTCGATGAACACCGACGGCGGAATCGTGCCCAGGGTCGGATGCTGCCAGCGCAGCAGCACTTCGACGCCGACCATGCGCCGGTCGCGCATGCGGAAGATCGGCTGGTAGGCCAGGCGCAGCTCGCCGCGCTCCCAGGCCCCGCGCAGCTCCTGCTCCATGTGCACGCGGCGCTCGACCGCATGGTCCATCGCCCGGCTGTAATGGCGGTAGCAGTTCTTGCCGGCCATCTTCGCCTGGTACATGGCGATGTCGCCGTTCTTCAGCAGCGTGGTCGCATCGGCGGCATCGTCCGGGAACAGGGTCACGCCGATCGAGGTCCCCAGGAACAGCTCCCTGCCCTGTACCACCAGCGGCTTGCCCAGTTCGCGCACCAGCACCTCGGCCAGCAGCCGGGCGTTCGCGGCCACGTCGCCATCGCCGACCAGGATCACGAACTCGTCGCCGCCGAAGCGGGCCAGCAGCGCCTCATCGCCTCCCGCTTCGGCAACCGCGCGCCCGATGCGCTGTGCGAACTGCAACAGCGCTTCGTCACCGGCCTCGTGGCCGAGGGTATCGTTGACGCGCTTGAAGTCGTCGATATCGGCGAACAGCAGGCCCAGCCGATGATTGGATGCGCGCGCCGCCATCAGGCGATGGTCCAGTGCTTCCCGGAACGCCAGCCGGTTGGTCAACCCGGTCAGCGCATCGGTATAGGCCATGCGCCGCACCTCGCGGTCATGGCGGGCGATGGAATCGCGCATCCGGGCAAAGCCGCGCACCAGCTCGCCGACCTCGTCATTGCGGGTGTTCTCGGCCAGCGGCGCCTGGTAGTCGCCAGCCTCGATGCGGCGTGCCGCAGCGGCCAGGTCCCGGATCGGCGCCACCAGGGTGCGCTGCACGTACAGGATCACCACCACGCCGATCACCACCAGCAGGCCCAGCATCAGCAGCAGCCAGCCCAGGTGGCGGCTGCCGACCTGCTGCAGGCGCTCGCCGAGCGTGGCATTGGCTGCCTGTTCGCGCTGCTGCACCTCGTCCAGCGCCATGCCGACGCGGACGCCGCCGATGCGCTGGTTGCCGACCATGATCGGCATGGTGTTGTCGAGCACCTTGGGCGATTCCTGCACCACCAGCGCCTGCGCCACCGCGGCCTTGGGAGCGAGCGGGTCGGCCATCGGCTGGCCGAAGCCGGGCACCTCGATCGAGCCGTCATGCACCAGCCGGCCACGGTCGTCGAACACCAGCACATAGCGCACGACCGGCTGCCGTGCGGTGCTGCGCACCAGCGCACCGACCTGGTCCAGGTCGCGGTAGTACAACGGGTTGGCCAGCGCGTCGGACAGCTCGCGCGCCATCGCTTCGCCGCGGCTGCGCACGCTGCGGTCGAACAGTTCATGGATGACGCCACCACTGAGGTTGCGCACCTCGCCCTGCATCGCCGCCTGCCGCCCCAGCAACACTGCCAGGATCGCCACCACCACGACCATCGCCCCGCCCATCGCGAGCAGGAACCGGGCCTGCATTCCCGAGCCGAGCCACTTCATTCCACTTCCATCCGCACGCGCGTCAATCCTTGTTTCAATTCATCCAGCCGCTGCTGCGCATGCGCATCGACGCGGTGGAAACCGGAAGTACCGAAAAACCGATGCAACGCCCCCTGCGCCTGCGGGTCACTGGCCGCCTGCAGCAGGACGTCCTGCAGCCGGTCACGCACCCGCGGGTCGAGGTCGGCGCGCACCATCTCCACCGCCCGCGGGTAGGGCCTGGTGCGCAGCAGCTCGCGGAAGTCGCGCCGGAATGCCGCCGGCATCCGTCGCTCGTCGTTCCAGTCCACGCTGCTCACCGCCCCCACGTCAACCACGCCCTTGTGCACGAACGTAGCGATGTTCAACTCGCTGCGCGCGAACACATACCCCACACTGTCCCGGCCCGGCATGTCCCACACGCCGGCCAGGATCTGCGGCGCCAGCCCCTCCTGCAGCAGCGTCATCACCGGCACCAGGTAGGCACTGGTGGACGCCGTGTTCTGCAACGCCAGGCGATGCCCACGCATATCCTGGATGCGCTGGACCGGACTGTCGCGGCGCACGAAGAACACGGTCTGGTACTCACGCACGCCATTGCGCTCGGTCAGCAACAACGGCCGCGCGCCACTGCGCTGGCCGAGTGCCACCGCCGTACCCGACGTTTCCGTGACCCAGTCGACCCGCCCCCGCCGCAGATAGCTGGCCATCTGCTGCGGGTCGCGCGCCATCAGGATCCGCCCCTCCTTGATGCCGACGTCATGCATGCGTGCCACCACATAGTCCAGCAACGGCTGCAGCTGCTCGTAATGGGCCTTGGGATCATCGCTGATCCGGCCCAGCACCAGCACCGGGTCCGGTGCTGCATGCACCGTCCCGGCCAGCAGGATCATGACCAGGCTCAGCAGTCCCCTCTGCACTGCCCTTCGCAGACCCGACACAGGCTTCATCCCCCCCTGGGTATCCGGACAGACTACCCGAAAAAATGAGAACGTCGTCAGCTGTCCTTGTTGCCCGCTTGTGCCAGTCGCGCCATGCGCTGGGTGTCGGCCAGGATGCCGCGCAACAGGCGCACTTCCTGCTCGCTCGGCTCGCTGCGCAGGAACAGGCGGCGCAGCTTGCGCATCGCTGATTCCGGTGCGCGGCCCTTGTGGAAATCGATCTCGTCCAAGGTGTCGCCGAGCTGGGCGAAGAAGCTCTCCATCTGCTCATGGCTGGCGGCCTGTTCGCGGAAACCCGGCTCGGCGTCGGCGGCCGGCTGCGCGCCCAGCAGCTGCATGCGCGTTTCATAGGCCAGCACCTGTACCGCAGCTGCCAGGTTGAGCGAGCTGAACGCCGGGTCGGATGGAATATGCACCGCCGCATGGCAGAGCTGCAGTTCCTCGTTGGTCAGCCCGGTGCGCTCGCGACCGAACACCAGCGCCACCTCGGCGCCCTCGCCCACCTTGGCCACCGCACGGGCGGCGGCATCGGCCGGCAGGTACTCCTCCAGCTGGACGCGGCGGGCACGGGCGGTGCAGCCCAGCACCAGTCGGCAATCGGCCACGGCCTCGGCCAGGGTGGCCACCACCGGGGCGTCCCCCAGCACGTCTTCGGCACCGGCCGAGCGGCGGAAAGCCTCCTCGTCCAGCGGTTTTTCGGGGGCGACCAGCACCAGGCGGGCCAGGCCCATGGTCTTCAGGGCACGGGCGGCAGCGCCCATGTTGCCGGGGTGCTGGGTACCGACCAGGACGAATCGGAGGCGGGTGGCGGCGGGAAACTGGGACATGAACAGGGAAAAGGTCGAGCTGGACGATGACCAATGGTAAACTGTGCGGCCGGCCACTGCGCCGGACCCGCTCTTTTCCCCCGCCAGTCCATCTCTTCTGCCTTTCCGGGAGCCCACGCCATGCAGAAACCCGCCGTCACCGTCATGGTCAAGGCCGCCCGCCTCGCCGGCAACGTCCTGTTGCGCAACATCAACAAGCTCGAGGCACTGAACGTGGTGCAGAAGGGCCGGATGGACTACGCCAGCGAAGTGGATGCGGACGCGGAAAAGGTCATCGTCAAGGAACTCAAGCGCGCTTACCCGGACTACGGCATCTTCGGCGAAGAAGGTGGCGTGCAGGGCGAGCGCCGCCAGATGTGGGTCATCGACCCGCTGGACGGCACCAGCAATTACCTGCGCGGCGTGCCGCACTACTGCGTGTCGATCGCTCTGGTCGAGAATGGCGAACCGACCGATGCGGTCATCTTCGACCCGCTGCGCAATGAACTGTTCACCGCAAGCCGTGGCGCTGGCGCCGTGCTGAACGACCGCCGCATCCGCGTGGCCGATCGCAAGGACCTGGAAGGCACGATGATCCACACCGGCTTCGCGCCGCGCGAGCGCAGCCGTGCCAGCGCCCAGCTGAAGGCGGTTGACGCCCTGCTGGTGCACGGCGAGGACATCCGCCGCACCGGCTCGGCCGCACTGGACCTGGCCTACGTGGCCTGCGGCCGCGCCGACGCCTACTTCGAAGCCGGCGTGAAGGCGTGGGACATCGCCGCCGGCCTGCTGCTGGTCCGCGAGGCGGGTGGCAAGGTCTGCGACTTCAAGGGCGCGACCCTGGGCCGCATGGACAACCGTGGCCCGGAGACCCACCAGATCGTGGCCGGCAACCTGAAGGTGGCCGAGTCGCTGCAGAAGGTGCTGGTCAACACCGGTTATGCGGCGGAGTTCGACGCGAAATTCTGAGGTTTCGCGTAATGCGGTTCATGGAGACGGCACCTGCGAGGGTGCCGTTTTCGTTTGTGCGCACGGAGAGTCGTTTCCGCGACCGCGGAGGGGTGTCGCTTTCTTTGCTCGTGCAAAGAAAGTAACCAAAGAAACACGCCGCCAGGGCGCGAGCCGATGCTACGCATCGGTACCCTGCGCTCCTCGGCCCGTCGAGGGACGGTGCGGGAACTCGCTGCGCTCAGACACCCGCACCTCTTCGCCCTCGCCGGACCTGCGGTGCTCGGCTCGCTCAAGGCGGACCCAAGGTCAAATGCCACAGCTGAACCCAGTAAATCCACGCCACGTGTGGATGCTGTTGTTCTTGATCTTGATCTTGATCTTCCAGTCCGCCTTGAGCGAGCCGAGCATCGCAGGGGAATCAGGGGCGAAGAGGCGCCGGTGTCTGAGCGCAGCGAGTTCGGCGCCGTCCCCTGATTCGCCGAGAAGCACAGGGAACCGTCGCGCAGCGACGGCTCGCGCCCCGGCGGCGTGTTTCTTTGATTACTTTCTTTGCACGAGCAAAGAAAGTGACACCTCCCCGCAGGCGCGGAAACGATCCGCCGGGCACGATCCGGCATCAGCAATGCATCGCGCAAACAAAAACGCCCGGCGCGAAGCCAGGCGTTCCTGCACTACCGTGGAGCGGTGGCTTACGCCGCCGTCGACGCCCGCAGCGCGGCGATGCGCTCTTCCAGCGGCGGGTGGCTCATGAACAGCTTCTTGGCCGTCGAACCGGAAATGCCGAAGGCGGCAATCTGGGTCGGCAGCGTGCTCTGGCCGTGGTTGAGCTGCAGGCGCTCCAGCGCGGCGATCATCTTCTGGCGGCCCGCCAGCGAGGCACCACCCGCATCGGCACGGAACTCGCGATGGCGCGAGAACCACATCGAGATCATCGTGGCGAACAGGCCGAACACCATCTCCAGCACGAACACGATGATGTAGTAGGCGAAGCCGCGGCCGCCGCCTTCGCGGTTGCCCGACAGCGCGCTGTCGATGATGCCGCCGACCACGCGGGCCAGCACGATCACGAAGGTGTTCAACACGCCCTGCAGCAGTGCCATGGTGATCATGTCACCGTTGGCGACGTGGGCGATCTCGTGGCCCAGCACCGCTTCGGCCTCGTCTTCACTCATGTTGTGCAGCAGGCCGGTGGACACCGCCACCAGCGCGTTGTTGCGGTTGGCACCGGTGGCGAAGGCATTGATCTCCGGGCCGTCATAGACCGCCACCTCGGGCATGCCGATGCCGGCCGCCTTGGCCTGCCGCTCGACGGTGGCCAGCAGCCAGCGCTCAGTCTGGTTGCGCGGCTCGGTGATCACCACCGCACCGGTGGAGCGCTTGGCCATCCACTTGGACAGCAGCAGCGAGATGAAGGAGCCACCGAAGCCGAAGATCGCGGCCATGACCAGCAGGCCACTCATCTGGCTCGGATTGACCCCCAGCAACGACATCACGATGCTGGCGAGGATCAGGACCGCGAAGTTGGTCGCCAGGAACAGGGCAATGCGGGTAAACATGGGAAAATCCGGCTCGGAAGGGGTCGATACCAGTCAATTTGCGGTGTGGTCAGCTTGAATTCAAGCGCCAACCTGACCGACGATTCAGCCAGCATGACCTCCCCCATTTCCTGCGGCCGCTTCGCGCCCTCGCCGACCGGCCTGCTCCACCCCGGATCCCTGCTTGCCGCCTTCGGCAGCTGGCTGCTCGCCCGCCATCACGGCGGCCTGTGGCGGCTGCGCATTGAAGACGTCGATCCGCCGCGCACGGTGCCTGGCGCCGCGGAGGCACAACTGCAGGCGCTGGCCGCCTTCGGCCTCACCCATGACGGCCCGGTCCTGTGGCAGAGCGCGCGCGGGGAGGCCTACCAGGCCGCGCTCGACGTGCTGCTGGCCAGCGATCTGGCCTTTGTCTGCCACTGCAGCCGCAGCGAACTGGCCGCCAGCGGCGGCATCCACCACCGCTGCGTTGCGCGACAGCCACGACCGGACCCTGCCGTCCGCTTCCGCGTGCCACGCGGCAGCATCGTGCACTTCAATGATGGCCTGCGCGGGCCGCAGCACCAGGACGTGCATGCCGAGGTTGGCGACTTCGTGCTGCGCCGTGCAGATGGCTGCTGGGCCTACCAGTTGGCCGTGGTGGTCGATGACGCCGCACAGGGCGTGACCGAAGTGGTGCGCGGCGCCGACCTGCTCGATTCCACCGCGCGGCAGATCCTGCTGCAGCAGGCACTGGGCCTGGCCGTGCCACGCTACTGGCACCTGCCGCTGCTGCTCGATGCACCGGGGCACAAACTGTCCAAGTCGCTGGCGTCGCTGCCGGTGGACAGCACGCGGCCGGTGCCGGTATTGCGCGCGCTCTGGCGGCTGCTGGGCCAGGCGCCTGCCGCACTGGACGGCGCCGATGACCGGGATGCGCTGCTGGAGGCTGCGCAACGGGCGTTCGACCCGGCGCGGCTGCCGCGGACCGACATCCTGTTGCCGGCCGGCGCACTTTCCGCGCCGATGTTGCAGAATCCCCCTTCCCCCACCTGATACCCGGACAGCACTCCATGACATCTCGCGTCGCACTGGTCACCGGCGGAACCGGCGGCATCGGTACCGCCATCTGCCAACGCCTGGCCGACCAGGGCCACCGGGTCGCCACCAACTACCGCGACGAGGCCAAGGCCCGCGCCTGGCAGCAGGCGATGACCGAGCGCGGCTACCACGTGGCGATCTTCCCGGGCGATGTCTCCGATCCGGACAGCGCCGAAGCACTCGTGCGCGCCGTCGAGGCCGAGCTGGGCCCGGTCGAGATCCTGGTCAACAACGCCGGCATCACCCGTGACACCACCTTCCACCGCATGCGCGCGGACCAGTGGCACGATGTGATCAACACCAATCTCAACTCGGTGTTCAACGTCACCCGGCCGGTCATCGAGGGCATGCGCCGCCGCGGCTGGGGCCGGGTCATCCAGATCAGCTCGATCAACGGCCTGAAGGGCCAGTACGGCCAGGCCAACTACGCTGCGGCCAAGGCCGGCATGCACGGCTTCACCATCTCGCTGGCCCGCGAGAACGCCGGCTTCGGCATCACTGTCAACACCATTTCGCCCGGCTACGTCGCCACCGACATGGTGATGGCGGTTCCGGAGGACGTGCGCGCCAAGATCATCGCCGACATCCCGACCGGACGCCTCGGCAAGCCGGAAGAAATCGCCTATGGCGTGTCCTTCCTTGTGGCCGAGGAAGCCTCGTGGATCACCGGCAGCAACCTGGACATCAACGGCGGCCACCACATGGGCTGGTGAGCCGCGCAGGGGGGCGCCGCGGCATGCACCGGCGGCCCCTGCCGATGGTCATGCTGCGCAGCACGCAAACCCTTGTTGCGCAACATGATCGCCCCTGAAAGCCAAGCCTGGCGGGGGCTGGAGCGGTTGCAACCGCTGCTGCACTGCGCCATGCTGCGCGTCTACTGTGACGAGTACCGCTTCATGGCTGCGACCCGCATCATCAAGAAGTATCCGAACCGCCGTCTCTACGACACCGAGATCTCCAGCTACATCACCATCGAGGACGTGCGCCAGCTGATCCTGGACGGTGAAGACTTCGAAGTCCGCGACGCCAAGAGCGGCGACGACCTCACTCGATCGGTCCTGCTGCAGATCATCGCCGACCAGGAACAGGACGGCGAACCGATGCTGTCCACCCAGCTGCTGAGCCAGCTGATCCGCTTCTACGGCGATTCCCTGCAGGGCTTCATGGGCAACTATCTGGAGCGCAGCATGCAGGTCTTCCTCGACCAGCAGCAGCAGTTCCGCCAGCAGATGGGCAACCTGCTGGGCCAGACCCCGTGGGCGATGATGAACCAGCTGACCGAGCGCAACCTGGAGTTGTGGCAGGAATTCCAGCGCAGCATGGGCAGCGGTTTCGGTGGCCCGCGCCCGGGCGGTACCGGAACGGGAACCGGCACCGGCAACAAGCCCGGCGAACCGGGCACCGGCACCGGCACCGGCGGCAAGACCCGCCGCTGAACGGCAGCTACGGCTGATACGAAAACGGCGCGCCCCTGGCGCGCCGTTCTGTTTGGCATCGCGCCAACGATGCGTCAGCGTTTCGCCTTGCACCCCGTGCACACGCGCTCGACCTTGTAGCCCTTGGCCTTCAGCTTCTCGACCACGCCATCACTGCCCAGCAGGTGCAGCGTGCCGACCACCACCAGCGTACCGCCCTGCCCGGCCTGCAGGTACGGCTGCAGCTTCGGCACCCAGGCATCGTTGCGCCCGGTGTTGATGCGCTGGTACAGCTGCGGATACTGCTGGCGCATCTCCGCCGCCATCTTGGTCCACAGCAGGCGCTCGTCGCCGCGACGCCATGCATCATGCAGCAGCCGCGCCTGCTCATCGGCCTTGCCGGCCTGGTCCAGCGCTTCGGCCAGCATCTGCCGCTGCTCCTGCACCGTCATCCCGTCAAGCATGCCGATCTGGGTATCGATGTCCTCCAGGCCCGCCGTCTTGCGGCCGGTCTTTTGCGCACGCTCCATGAAGTGGCGGTCCAGGCCCAGCGCCGGGTCCAGCCCCAGTTTCTGCATCTGCCCGACCGAAATGCTCAGGCCGACAAACCAGGCCTTCATGCCCTGCATCTGCGCCAGCGGCAGCTGGTTCTGGGCAGCAAAGGCCTGCAGCTTCTGCCAGGTCGGCGCACCCAGATCACGCTTCAGCTCGCTGCCATCGGTGCGGGTCGCGGCCTGCACCATGCGGCTGGCCAGCTGCGGCGACTGCATGTCTTCCGGCGACAGCTCGAACACCACCCGCTGCGAGGCCTCGAACGCCTGCTCGACATCGGGCGACAGCGGGTAGTCCTGCGGCTTCAGCAGGTGGAACGACCCCAGCAGGTAGACGCGTGCATCGCCCGGGCCGGTGACTTTCCACAACAGCGGTACGGGCGGCTTGGCCGCCGCGGCGGTCGCGGCCGCAGCCGTGGTGCCCGGCGCATCGCGGGCAGTGGCCAGGGTTGCCATCGCGCACGCCGCCATCAGCAGCGCGGCACGGAACAGGTGTTTGATCGGCATGGTCAGCCTTCTCCTTCAGGCAGGTGGTACGCCTTCTCGCCCGCTTCCACGTGCAGGTCCAGCCGGTTTTCCGGTGGCGCCAGCGGACAGGTGGCGTAGGCGGTGAACGCGCACGGCGGGTTGTAGGCATGGTTGAAATCGATGCGCACGGTGCCGTCTGCGGCGGGCGCATCGGTATCCAGGTAGCGACCGGCCGGATAGCTGCCGCGGCCGCTGGTGCGGTCGGCGAAGATCAGGAACAGCGGCTGCCCGGGCGCACCGATCGCTTCCAGCCGCCAGCTGCGACCATCGCGTTCGAACTCGACCGCGCCGGCATTGGGCATCTCGGTGGTCAGGCCGGTGATGTCGACGATCGGCAGGGTCTTGCCCGGCGGGTGCGCGATGAAGCGCGCCTGCACCTGCCAGTCCACGCCGCCCGGCCAGTACTGCAGGCCGGCAAAGTCACGCCGCGCAGGCGCATCGGCATGCTTGACCCGCAGCGCGTCCCGCGGCCCCCGGCGGATGATGCTGAGCTGGCCCTTGCCGCCATCGAAGGCCAGCAGCGTCGGTTGCGCGTCCTTGTCGGTGTCAACGCGGATGCGGCCGCGCACCGGCAGGCCATCATGACTGACATCGACACCGGCTTCAGGCGTGAACCACCACTGCGTCCCTTCGCGACGCAGCAGGCCCAGCTTGTCCGGGCCAACCGTCAGGCGGATGCCGTTGGTAGCGCCGCTGCCAACGAAATGCGATTTGTTCTGCAGCCAGTGCAGGCCCACCAGCGCCGTCCAGCCATCGGGCCGGGTCAGGTCCTGGTAGCGCGCTACACGCCATTGTTGCTGCGCGGCCGCGTAGGCCGGATCTTCAGCGGCCGTCGGCACCGGCGGTGTTGCCGGGCTGCAGGCGGCCAACACCACGGCGGCCAGCAGGCCCGCCATTCCCCGATAACGCATCGATGCTCCCCTCAACGTCCGCGCAGGAACCAGCGGTCGATCTCCGCCAGCGAAAAACGGGCCCAGGTCGGTCGGCCGTGGTTGCACTGGCCGGACCGTTCGGTGATTTCCATGTCGCGCAGCAGCGCGTTCATTTCCGGCAGGGTCAAGCGCCGGTTGGCACGCACCGCGCCGTGGCAGGCCATGGTCGAAAGCAGTTCGTCGCGTGCACTGGCCACGCGGCGGCTCTGGCCATGCTCGCGCAGGTCGGTCAGCACGTCGCGCAGCAGCCCTTCCGGTTCGGCATGCGCCAACAATGCCGGAATACTGCGCACGTGCAGCGAACCGGGGCCGGCACGGGTCACCTCGAAGCCGAGCGCCGCCAAGGTTTCAGCTTCGCTCTCGGCGGTGTCGGCCTCGCGCTCGCCCACTGCCAGCGTGATCGGCACCAGCAACGGCTGCGACTGCAGGCCGATGCCATCGTGCGCGTTCTTCAGGCGCTCGTAGCCGATGCGTTCGTGGGCCGCATGCATGTCGACCACGATCAGGCCTTCGGCGTTCTCGGCCAGGATGTAGATGCCATGCAGCTGCGCGATCGCATAGCCCAGCGGCGGCACGCCTGCGTCGGCACTGGTGACCGGCAGTCCGTTCTCGGTCGGCATCGGCGGCAGCGCAGCACCGCGCTCGGCGCCGGCCGGTGCGGCATACAGCGCGGCATAGGCAGCCGGTGCATCGGCCACCTGCAGGCCCAGCGGCTGCTGCGGGCGCCATCCGGAGAATCCGCCACCACCACCTCCCGAGCCGGCACCCGGCGCGGGCCCACGCACCAGCCCGAATCCCGACGCGCCTGCGCTCGATGCCATCGGCATGGCCGTGGCATCCACCGGCTGCGCAGCACCGGCACCGATCTCCTGCGCCGACATGCCGGCGCGGGTATCGGCCAGCGCATCCTTCAGCGTGCGGTAGACGAAATCATGGACCAGCCGCGAATCACGGAAGCGCACTTCGTGCTTGGCAGGGTGCACGTTGACGTCGACGCGGGTCGGATCCAGTTCCAGGAACAGCACATAGGCCGGCTGGCGGCCGTGGTACAGCACATCGCCGTAGGCCATCTTCACTGCGTGGGCGACGCTGCGGTCACGCACCGAGCGACCGTTGACGTACAGGTACTGCTGGTCGGCGCTCGCGCGCGAATAATGCGGCTGCGCGATCCAGCCATGCAGGCGCAGTCCGGCACCGCTGTGGTCCACGCGCACGGCCTGGTTGGCGAAATCCTCGCCCAGCGTTTCGGCAAGGCGTGTATCGGAATACAGATCGCCCGGCTTGTAACGACGCGAGGCCTTGCCGTTGTGCGACACGCGCAGCTCGACATCCGGCCGTGCCAGCGCCAGCGAACGCAGCCACTCTTCGATATGGCCCAGTTCGGTGCGCTCGGCGCGCAGGAACTTGCGCCGCGCCGGCACGTTGTAGAACAGCTCGCGCACTTCCACCGTGGTGCCCGGCGCGTGCGCGCGCGGGGTCACCTCGCCGATCTTGCCGCCTTCGATCTGCAACGCCGAACCGTGCTCGTCATGCGCGCGGCGCGAGGCCAGGGTGAAGCGGCTGACCGAGGCGATCGAAGGCAGCGCTTCACCGCGGAACCCCAGCGTTGCCACGGATTCCAGATCGTCCAGGTCGGCGATCTTGCTGGTGGCGTGGCGCGATACCGCCAGCGGCAGCTGCTCCGGTGCGATGCCGCTGCCATTGTCACGGATGCGGATCAGGCGCACACCGCCCTCTTCCAGATCGATGTCGACGCGGCTGGCGCCGGCATCGATCGCGTTCTCGACCAGTTCCTTGACCACCGACGCGGGCCGTTCGACCACTTCGCCAGCGGCGATCTGGTTGATGAGGATCTCCGGCAACGGCCGGATCGGGCGCGGACCGGGCGCGCTCATGGGAGGTGATGGGCAGCAGACTTCATGGGTCGATGATAGCGGAGCTGCCGAGGATAGAGTCGAGCCATGCTCGACTGCGGGCTACCGACAAGGCCCAGTCGAGCGCGGCTCGACTCTACGGAAAGCAGCAACCCGCCTTCGGCGGCTTACTTGCTGCCGCCGGCCATGGTGCCGGCCGCGTCGATCTCGGCCTGGGCGCGGGCCGCATACAACGTCCCCGGCGGCGGCTGGCGGCTGAAGAAGGTGTGCACGCCATCCAGCACGGCGCCAGCGATCTTGCGCTGGTACGCCGGGTCCATCAGGCGGCGTTCTTCATCCGGATTGGAGATGAACGCGGTTTCCACCAGCATCGCCGGCATGTCCGAGGTGCGCAGCACCGCGAAGTTGGCGCGCTCGATGTTCGGCTTGTGGTTGTTGCCGATCCGCTTCAGGCCGCCCAGCACGTGGCCGGCCGCGTCTTCGGACGCCTTCATGTAGCCGCTCTGCGCCAGGTCCAGCAGCACGTTGGCCAGGGTGCCTTCGGTCTGCTGCAGGCGCACGCCACCGACCAGGTCGGCCGCGTTTTCCTTGTCCGCCAGCCAGCGGGCGCGCTGCGAAGAGGCGCCCTTGGTCGACAGCACGTAGACCGATGAGCCCGTGGCCGAGCGGTTTTCGGCCGCGTCGGCATGGATCGAGATGAAGATGTCCGCCTTGTTCGCACGCGCCTTCTGCGCACGCATAGGCAGCGGAATGAACACGTCGCTGTCGCGCGTCAGGTAGGCCTTCAGGCCTGGCGTGGCGTTGACCTGGCGGGCCAGCTCGCGCGCCACTGCCAGAGTGACATCCTTCTCGCGCTTGCCGGTCGGGCCGATCGCACCCGGGTCCTGGCCGCCGTGTCCGGGATCGATCGCCACCACCAGGTGGCGCATGCCCGCCTGCATGCGGATACGCGACGCATCGCTGGGCATGACAGGACGCGGCGGTTCCACCGGCGTCGGTGCCGGTGTAGGCACGGTGGCCGGCGGCGTGGTCACCACCGCTGCGGTGCGCTGGCCGGCGAGGATCGCGGCCGGCGAGGACGACGGCGTGCTGCTGGCGGTGACACCGGCCGCAGCAACCTGGGCCGGCGCGGTGGTCGGTGCCGGGGTCGGCGTGGCTGGTGCGGCGGCAGTGGCGCTGGCCTGCTGCTGTACCTGTGCGGTCAGCAGGGCCGTGGCACGCGCGGCATCGGTGCGCGACTGCGCGCTCTCGGCCGGAGTCGGTACAGGTGCAGCTCCCGCCGCGGGCGCCTGCGGCTGGACGGCTGGCGTCGCCGCCGGGCGGCGGCTGGCCACGGCCGGGCCATCGCCCGGCCATTCGATCACCAGCTTGGATTCATTGCCCTCGCGCTGCATCTGCGGGCGGAACGGCGCCACCGATTCGGCGAGGTCGAAAACGACGCGGAACGTGCCTGGGACCGGCTGTCCGGTACGCACCGCCGTGACCACGCCCTGCGCGGCCGGCATCTTCAGGTTGCGTATGGCGCTGGAGTCGGGGAAATCGACCACCAGGCGGTTCGGGCCGGCCAGCGACAGGGTTTTGTAGCCGCCACTGCCGACCAGCGAGATCTCGGCACGGGTGCCGGTAGCGCCGGTGTTCAGCAGGACCTGTCGGACTTCACCCGCCCACGTACTGACGCTCGCCAGACCCAGTCCGACGGCGGCACAGATGGCGATGAGACGGTTCCCCGGGCGCATGGCTCAGGATTCAATCACCGCGCTGAACGGAATGCAACACTTTTTTCCTTAATAATCCGTAACCTGCCGGTCTTTGTTCTCGTCAGCCGACAGAAATGGCCTGCAAGTCGCCCCCTTGCGGCAACCGTTCCAGCCATTCATGTCCTACGTCGCTGGCCCCAGTGAGACGGACGCGTCGTCCCTGCCCGTCGATCTCCAGCGCCACCACCAGGTCGGTCGGCGGCAGCGCGCCGGCGCCCCGTTCCGGCCATTCGACCAGCCACAGCACCGCGCTGCCCTCGTCCAGGCCGAGGAAATCCAGCTCACCGGCCTGGCCGATGCGATACAGGTCCAGGTGCCACGCCTCGCCGCCACTGGCCAGCGGATAGCGCTCGACCAGGGTGTAGGTGGGGCTGCGGATCGCGCCCTGCACGCCCAGCGCGCGCAGCAGCGCGCGGGCCGTGGTGGACTTGCCGGCACCCAGGTCGCCGCGCAGTTCGATCAGCGCCTGCGGCGGCCGGGTGGCCGCCAGCCACTGCCCGAGCAGTTCGGTGGCGTCGCTGTCGGCAAGGAAGAATTCGGTCATGGGGAGAGGTCCGGGTTGGCCAGTCGCCGCAGCGGCGCCAGCAGATCAGTAGGAAGCAGGCCGCGCGCGCCATCGGCGGCAGCTGCATCGCCCGCCAGCGCATGCAGCAGCGCGCCCGCGGCCGCGGCATCGAAGGCCGCAAGGCCCTGCGCGCGCAGGCTGGCGATGATGCCGGTGAGCAGGTCGCCCATGCCTCCCGCGGCCATCCCTGGGTTACCGGCAGCGATCAACCGGGGCGTTTGCCCAGGCGCTGCCACGATGCTGCCAGCGCCCTTCAGCACCACCACGGCATGGAAGCGCTCGGCCAGCATGTGCGCACAGGTGTAGCGGTCGGCCTGGATTTCAGCCGTGCTGCAGCCGAGCAGGCGCGCGGCCTCGCCCGGGTGCGGTGTGAGAATGGCATCGGGCAACGCGCGCGGATCCTGCGCCAGCAGGTTCAGGGCATCGGCATCGACCACCAATGGCTTGTTGCTGGCCAGCACCCGCGCAAACAAGGCGCGTGCCCATTCGTCCTGGCCCAGACCGGGCCCGATCGCCACCACCTTCGCCTTGTCCAGCAGCGCCGGCAGCACATCGCCATCTTCCAGTGCATGGGTCATGGCCTCGGGCAACCGGGCCAGCAGTGGACCGACGTGGTCGCGGCGGGTGCCCAGGCTCAACAGCCCCGCACCCGCGCGCAAGGCGGCTTCGGCCGCCATCGCGATGGCACCGCCGCTGCCATGGTTGCCGCCGACGCACAGCACGTGCCCGGATTCGCCCTTGTGGGTATTGGCGCGGCGCGGTGGCAACAGGGCCCGCAACCTCACCTGCGTCCAGTGCTCCGCAGCGGGCACCACGCCTTGCCAGGCCGCCGCGGGCAACAGCAGGGGCGCCAGGACCTTGTGCCCGCAATGATCCAGCGCATCGCCGGAATACAGCCCGCGATGCGCCACGATGAACTGCAGGGTCAGTGCAGCGCGCACTGCTACGCCCGGCACCGCCCCACGGTCGGCATCGACGCCACTGGGAACATCCAGCGCCAGCACCGGCGCAGTCTGCGCGTTGAGCGCGGTAATCAACGCCTGCGCCGTACCCTCCGGCGCGCGATCAAAGCCCAGCCCGAACAGGGCATCGACCCAGACGTCGGCCTCGGGCAGCATGCCGTCGAAATCGGTGATGGTGCCGCCGCCGGACCTGAATTCAGATGCTGCACGCTGTGCCAGCGCGGTCGAGGGCGGCCTGCCCGGCAGGGCGATCACTGTCACCTCGCGCCCGGCCTGCAGCGCGTGACGGGCCAGCACCTGGCCATCGCCCCCATTGTTGCCAGCGCCGACCACCACGCCGATCCGCCGCGCCTGGGGCCAATGCTGCAGCAGGCAGTGCCAGGCGGCCTGGCCGGCCTGCGCCATCAGGCCCCAGCCGCCGTCGGCGGCCAACGCCGAGGCCTGCGCATCAAGCGCACGCGCGGCAGCGGAATCGAACAGATCGGCAAGGTTGGCCATGCAGGGATTTTATACTGGTGCACATGTCCCCCGCCCCCACCCCTGTCGATCCGGTCCAGGCCGTGCAGCGCATCCGCGAACTGGCGCGTGCGCATGGCTTCCAGCGCTGCGGCATCGCTGGTATCGAACTGGGCGAGGATGAAGCGCACCTGGCCGACTGGCTGGGCCAGGGCCTGTACGGCACGATGGACTGGATGGCGCGCCACGGCACCTTGCGCGCGCGACCGGCCGAGCTGCTGCCCGGCACCGTGCGCGTGATTTCAGTGGGCATGGACTACAGCCACAAGGACGACACCGAAGCCTGGGCGACCCTGGCCGACCCGGGCCGCGCCTACGTGGCGCGCTACGCGCTGGGCCGCGACTATCACAAGCTGATGCGCAACCGCCTGCAGAAGCTGGCGACGCAGATCAACGATGAAGTAGCGCCACTGGGCTACCGCGTGTTCGTCGATTCCGCCCCCGTGCTGGAACGCGCACTGGCGCGCAACGCCGGCCTCGGCTGGATCGGAAAGCACACGTGCCTGATCGACCGCCATGGCGGTTCATGGTTCTTCATCGGCGAGATCTACATCGACATCCCGTTGCCGATCGATACGCCGGCCACGGCGCACTGCGGCACCTGCACGCGTTGCATCGACGTCTGCCCGACCCAGGCCATCACCGGCCCGCAGCGGCTGGACGCGCGGCGCTGCATTTCCTACCTCACCATCGAGCACGACGGCGCCATTCCCGAAGACATGCGTCCGTTGATCGGCAACCGCATCTACGGCTGCGACGACTGCCAGCTGGTCTGCCCCTGGAACAAGTTCGCCAAGCGCACCGACGAAGCCGATTTCCGCGCGCGCAACAACCTCGATACCGCGCGCCTGGACCAGCTGTTCGCCTGGGACGAGGCCGAGTTCCTGCGCCGCACCGAGGGCAGCCCGATCCGCCGCAGCGGGCACGAGCGCTGGCTGCGCAACATCGCCGTGGCACTGGGCAACGCACCGTCCTCGGCCGAAGCATTGGCCGCGTTGCGGACCCGCGTCGATGATCCCTCGCCGCTGGTGCGTGAACACGTGCAGTGGGCGCTGGGCCAGCACACGGCGCGCTGACGTGCGATCCTGAGCCCCCGCTCCACCCGCAGCACGCCGTTCCCATGCAGCCACGCAACAACGACATTTTCACCCCCAGCCAGCTCAACACCCTGGCCCGCGACCTGCTGGAAGGCAGTTTCCCGGCGATCTGGGTCGAGGCTGAACTGGGCAGCGTGGCGCGTCCTGCCTCCGGTCACCTGTATTTCACCCTGAAGGACGCGCGTGCGCAGCTGCGTGCCGCAATGTTCCGGATGAAGGCGCAGTACCTGAAGTTCGTGCCGCGCGAAGGCATGCGCGTGCTGGTGCGCGGCAAGGTGACCCTGTACGACGCCCGTGGCGAGTACCAGATGGTGCTGGACCACATGGAAGAGGCGGGCGAAGGCGCACTGCGCCGCGCCTTCGAGGAACTGAAGGCACGGCTGGAGGCCGAGGGCCTGTTCGACCCGGCGCGCAAACGGCCACTGCCGGCGCATGTACAACGTCTGGCAGTGATCACCTCGCCGACCGGCGCCGCCGTGCGCGATGTGCTGAGCGTGCTCGGCCGCCGTTTCCCGCTGCTGGAAGTCGACCTGCTGCCGACCCTGGTGCAGGGCAGCAGCGCCGCCGCGCAGATCACCCGCCTGCTGCAGGCGGCCGATGCCAGTGGTCGCTACGACGTGATCCTGCTGACCCGCGGCGGCGGTTCGCTGGAAGACCTGTGGGCCTTCAATGACGAAGCCCTGGCCCGTGCGATCGCCGCCAGCCACACCCCAGTGGTTTCGGCGGTCGGCCACGAAACCGACTTCAGCCTCAGCGACTTCGCCGCCGACCTGCGTGCGCCGACGCCTTCGGTGGCAGCTGAACTGCTGGTACCCGACCAGCGCGAACTGGCCCTGCGCCTGCGCCGCACGGCCGCGCGCATGGTGCAGCTGCAACGGCATGCGATGCAGCAGGCGATGCAGCGCGCCGACCGCGCCCTGCTGCGCCTGAACGCCCAGAGCCCGCAGGCGCGGCTGGACTTGTTGCGCCGACGCCAGCTGGATCTGGGCCGGCGCCTGCATGCTGCGTTCAACCAGCAGCAGGAGCGTCGCGCCGCGCGCCTGCGTCATGCGGCGGCAGTGCTGCGCGGGCACCATCCGCAGCGCCAGCTCGATGCGATGCAGCGCCGTCTGGCTGCCCTGCGCGGGCGGCCGCAGGCCGCGATGCAGCGCCTGCTGGAGCGCGATGCACTGCGACTGCGCGGACTGGCGCGTTCACTTGAAGCAGTCAGCCCGCTGGCGACCGTGGCGCGTGGCTACAGCATCCTGACCCGCAGCGATGACGGTACGCTGGTGCGAAAGCTTGATCAGGTACAGTCCGGTGACGCCCTGCAGGCCCGCGTCGGCGACGGCGTGATCGACGTACAGGTCAAGTAAGGGGCGTTCGGCAGGGCTGCGCCCTGCACCTGCGGTAGTGCCGGCCGCTGGCCGGCAACCTCAACAGCAACAGCAAAAGCGGCTCTGGATTGCTGATGGTTTGGTGGGGCGGTGTGGCTGTGCAGGACACGCCGTAAACCCCGCTGCGCGGTCCGGCCCAGCCGCCGGCGGCTGTGCGTTCGGGCGCTTGCGAAGCAGTGCTTCGCAAGCAAAGCGCCCTCACCCTTGGGGGCTCGATGGCGCCAACGGTCCTGCACAGCCACACCGCCCCACCTCTGACAGATTCCGATGACTGTTGGTAGGTGTCGAGCTTGGTCGACACGGTAGATCCACGCCATGCGTGAATGCATCTCTGCCAGATGGCGAATCAATTCGGGGTCAGATCCGATTTCCTACGGAAAACGGATCTGACCCCAAGAGCATTTCCGACAGACCGCAGCAAACTGTCGAAGGCGGGGTGGGTCCGGTTGCGGGAGTGTCCGCGGCATGGATGCCGCGGCCAAGCCCCCATGGAAGGGTTTACGGCGTCTCCCGCAACCGGACCCACCCCGCCATCCCTCAGGAAACCCGCTTCTGCTGTTGCTGCTGCCGGCCAGCGGCCGGCACTGCCTACCGCGGGTGCAGGGCTGCAAGCCCTGCCGCCCCTCCCCCTACTTTGCCTGCTCGCAGAACTTCTGCCGGTACTCGAGCGCCTTCGGCATCAGCGCCTGCAGGTTCTGGATGCGGGTACCCGGGTTCGGGTGGGTGGAGGCGAACTCCGGCGGCGCCTGGCCGCCACTGGCCTGGCCCATGCGCTGCCACAGCGGCACCGCCTCGCGGGGATCGAAGCAGGCCGCTGCGGCCAGCATCAGCCCCACTTCATCGGCCTGCGTCTCGTGGCTGCGCGCATAGGGCAGCAGGTAGCCGTAGCCCATCGCCGACATCATCATCTGTTGCTGCTGCGCATCCATGCCGCTGGCGGCACCAGCCATCTGCCCGATCTGGGTCAGCTTCTGCTGCGCCATCCGCTGTGCACCATGGCGTAGAAGCGCATGGGCGATCTCATGGCCCATCACCACCGCCATCGCGTCACGCGTACGCGCCACCGGCACCAGGCCGGTGTAGACCGCCATCTTGCCACCCGGCAGGCAGAACGCATTGGCCTGCTCGGACGGGATCACATTCACTTCCCACTGGAAATCCCGCGCGAAATGCGCCGGCTGCACGCCGTGCTCCTGTGCCAGCGCGGTCTCCACCACGTCCACCTTGGCGATCAGGCGCTGGGCGATGTCGCGCACATCACGCGCGATCGGCGCATTCGGATCCATCGGCCGTTCCTGCGACAGGATCTGCTGGTAGGCCTGCAGCCCGAGCGCGGTCTCCTGGCGCGCATCCAGGCTGCTGTCGATCATCACCTTCTCGCCAGTGTAGGGATCGACCGTGCGATTGGAGAACCAGTAGAACACCGCATAGCCCGCCGCCAGCAGCAGCACCCACCAGCGGATGTTGCCGAACAGGCCGCGCCGCTGCGGGCCTTGCGGCGAACGGGAAAAGGGATCGTTGCGCATCGGTGTCTTCCAGCAGGCCCCGCCGGCCGGCGGGCACGGCGCAATCTTAGTGCGCGGACGCCAGCAGCGGGTGAAGCCCGATGCTCAGATGCCCCGCACCAGACGGAAGCCGATGCGCGCGTTGGTGGTGTCCGAGTCCTGCGATTGCCGCCAGGCCGCACGGGTCTGCTCGGGCGCATTGGCCCAGTTGCCGCCCCGGATCACCCGCGACCGGCAGCCCGGGTTGAACCAGGCGACACCATCGGACGGCGCACGCCGGTAGCTGGCATGCCAGCAGTCGGCCACCCACTCGCTGAGATTGCCGGCCATGTCGTGCAGGCCGAAGGCATTGGCCTGGAAACTGGCCACCGGCGCGGGCCCCCACCAGCCATCGCCATAGCCGACGAAGGCGTTGTGCCAGTGCCGTCCCGAGGGCGAGACATCCTTGCTGCCGGTGAAGTTGCCAGCGCCGGGCGGCGGCGTGCCGGCGTCGCCCCACGGATAACGGCCACTGCTGCCGGCACGCAGCGCGTACTCGAATTCGGCCTCGCTGGGCAGCCGGTAGCTGCGTCCTGTCTGCTCGGACAGCCACGCCGCGTAGTTTTCGGCATCACGCACGCTCACATGCATCACCGGCGAATTGCCCAGTGCGCGCGCGCCATCGTAATCGGAACGCCAGTCCACACCGCTGCGGCGGATGAAATTGCCGCTGCGCTCGTCATAGACCACCGAGTGGCCGCGCCGGGTCGCACGCGGCCGCGCATTGGTCGACTTCACATAGCGCTCGAAATCACTGACCGTGATCTCGGTGATCGCCATCGCAAACCCGCGGTCGAAGCGCACATAATGCGAGGGCCGCTCGGCATCGCTGGCACCGGGCTCGGCATCACCCGCGCCCATCTGGAAGCCACCATGCGGCACCACGATCATTTGCGGGCCGCGCCCGCCATCGCGCATGGCGTCGCTGAACACCTGCCCGGGACGGAAGCTGCCGTAATGGGTGGCCAGGTCGATGCGTTCGCGCAACTGGGCCACCACCGCATCCCCTGGCAAGGCGATGCGCAGGGCCTCGGCCAGCTTCTCGCGCGCCGGCTTCAGGCCCTGTGGCGTCGCCAGTTCGCGAAGGCCATCATCGCGCAGCTGCAGCAGTGCCGCCGCGCGTATCTGTTCGATACGTTCGAAGGCATCGGCAATGGCCGGTGACGAATCACGGACCTTGCTGGCTTCGGCCAGCCAGGTGCCGGCGCTGGCAAAGTCACGCACCCGCGCCGCGTCCTCGGCACGGCGGATCAGGCCACTCTCGGCCGCCGCCAGGCCCTGCCGTGCCCGGCTGTTGTGTTCATCCAGGGCCAGCGCTTCACGGAAGTTGCCGATCGCGCCGTCACCGTCCTCACCGATCCGCCCCGAACGCAGGTCTTCCTCGCCGGCACGGTTGTAGGCCACCACGCGCTGGGCGAGCTCCACCCGTCCCTGCAGCGCGCGAACCTTCTCATCCTTCGGCGCCAGGGTCAGCAGCACCAGTGCCTGGCGGCTGGCCTCGGCCAGCGCCTCGCGCTGCTGCAGCGGCCGGACCAGCAGGGCATCGGCCTGCTGCTGAAGGCGCTGGCGGGCGCGCTGCAGGCCGTTGCGGGCCTGGTGGTCATCCGGGTCTTCTTCCTGCACCGCCAGCCACAGCGGAACCGCCGCGTCGGCGTCCTCGTACAGGCGCCCTTCGGCGAACGCCTTCTCGGCCGCGCGACGCAGCTGGGCCAGGCTGCGCCCCTGCCGATCGACCCGCGGTGGCGTCCACCGCTGCACATCCTCGGCGGCATCCTCACCGGCGATGGTGACGCTGCCCTGCGCCGCCTCCGGCGTCGCGTCCGCCTGCATGCCTTGCTGCGGCCGTGCGTCCTCGCCAGCAGCCGGTCCCGGCTCCGGCGTCGCCGAGGGCGACGGCGTGCAGCCGGCCAGGGCCAGGGCGGTGCACAGCACGGACGACAGCGGAAAACGCAAGCAGGATCTCCTTCGGCACGGATGCGGACCGACGTTAGGCTATTCTCCCCTGCCTGAGCAAACCCGAGTAGTAGGCCCTGACCCGTGGCAATCTGGATCACCACCCCCGCCGAGCTGGATCCGTACTTCCAGCAGCGTCCGGCCCGCATCGGCCTGGACACCGAATTCATCCGTGAACGCACCTTCTGGCCGCAGTTGGCCCTGGTGCAGATGGCGGTCGGGCAGGACATCCTGCTGATCGACCCCCTGATTCCCGGCATGACCGAGGCGCTGGCGCCGTGGCTGGCCGATGAATCGATCGTCAAGGTGATGCACAGCGCCAGCGAAGACCTGGTCGCCTTCAAGTGGGCCTGCGGCGTGTTGCCACGTCCGCTGTTCGACACCCAGATCGGCGCCTCGCTGGCCGGCATCGGTGGCGGTATGGGCTACCAGAAGCTGGTCGCGGAAATCACCGGCGTGGCGCTGGCCAAGGGCGAAACCCGTTCGGACTGGATGCGCCGCCCGTTGTCCGACTCGCAGCTGCAGTACGCCGCCGACGATGTCGAGCACCTGTTCGCGCTGCATGACGCCATCGATGCCAGGTTGCAGGCGCTGGGCCGCCAGCAGTGGCTGCACGACGACGGCGAGCGCCTGCTGGCCAGCGTCGCCAATGACGAAGACCGTTGGCCGCACCTGGCGATGCGCTCGGCGCAGTTCCTCGACACGGCCGCACAGCATCGGCTGCTGCGTCTGCTGCGCTGGCGCGATGTGCAGGCACGCAGCAGCGACCGCCCGCGCAGCTGGATCCTGGACAACGAACTGGCCGCCACGCTGGCACGCACGCCACCGGCCGATGCCGCCGCACTGGGCAAGCTGTTCGAACAGTTCCCGAAGGCACCGCGCAAGCTCGCGGGCGCTGTGTGGCAGGCGCTGGATACGCCGCTGGCCGATGAGGCCGAAGCACCGCTGGCGCTGCCGGCCAACGACAGCAACAAGCAGGCACTGAAGAAGCTGCAGGACGCGGTTGCCGAGCGCAGCCGCGAACTGGGCCTGCCGGATGGAGTATTGGCCTCACGCAAGCACCTGGAAAGCTATCTGGAACGCCGCCAGTGGCCGGCCGCACTGGCCGGCTGGCGCCAGCAGGAACTGGAATCGCAGCTCCAGGCGCTGCTGCCGGCACGCTGAAGCACCTGTCGCGGCGCCGGATTGCATTCCCGCCGCCGTCGAACGCAACAAGAAGGGCGACCCGGATCACCGGGCCGCCCTGCGCACTCCAGCAGTGCGAGGGTGGGACCGCCCACCCTCGCGGCAACGCCTTACCAGTTCATGTTCAACGAGACACCGACGGTGCGCGGTTCGTTGTAGACCGCGGCCATGTAGTTCTCGATCACACCCTTGAGGTTCTTCTCGTTGGTGATGTTGCGCGCGAACAGCGCCACTTCATAGGCACCGTAGTTGCCCGAGTAGCCGATCTTCAGGCCGCCCTCGAAATCACCCTTGGAGTTGAACTCCTTGCTGTCGTACAGCACGAAGCTGGTGTAGCCCTGCTTGTTCCAGTCGGTGGACACGAACATGGTGCCCGCGTCGCTGACCGGGAAGTCGTAGCGGGCGGCCAGGTTGACGTTGTACTTCGGCGCGTTCGGCAGCGGGTTGCCGTCGATCTGCGCGAAGGTGTTGGCACCGACCTTGATGGTCGGGTCATTCACCGTGCACACCACCTTGCCGTTGAGGCCGCAGACCTGCGCGTAGACGCGCTTGTCCTTGATCTCGCTGTGCAGCAGGCTGACGCCGGCGCTCAGGGTCAGGTTCGGGATCGGGCGCAGCTCCATGTCCGCTTCGAAACCGTAGGCCTTGGCCTTGTCGGCATTGAACAGCACGCCGTTGCCGTCCGAATCGTTGCCGTTGAGCTGGATGTCATTGACGGTGTAGGTGAACGCGGTGGCGTTCAGGCGCAGGCGGTTGTCCCACAGGCTGCTCTTCACGCCGGCTTCCCAGGACAGGATGGTCTCGGAATCGGCGGTGGTGAAGTCGGCATTGAACACCGCCGAACGGCCCTGGATGGTCGGGCCGCGGAAGCCGCGTGCGACCTTCGCATAGACGCTCACGTCCGGCGTGATCTGGTACATCGCGCTCAGATCCCAGCTCGGGGTGGTGTCGGACATCTTGACGTCGGTGCGGCCCTTGTAGGTCACCACGCCGGCGGCGGTGTCAGCGGTCTTCAGCAGGCGGGTGTGCTTCTCGTCCTTGGTCTGGCGCAGGCCGGCCGTGACGGTGAACTTGTCGGTGAAGGCGTAGCTCAGCTGGCCGAAACCGGCCCACGAGGTGTTCTTGTTGCGCAGTCGCACCCAGTTGTTCGGGTTGCGGGCCGCACCCTGCAGGAACCACGCACGCTGGTAGAAGTCGGTGGTGTCGCTGCCGTTGAAGTAGAACGCACCGGCCTGCCACTGCAGGGCGCTGTCGTCATGGCTGGCCAGGCGGAATTCCTGGGTCCACTGGTCCAGGTCGCGGATGCGGCCCATCGACTGGCCGTAGCCGTTCGGCACACCGTTCACCGGGAAGTTCACCGCCGCGCCGCCGTCGGTGTCACCACGGCTGTAGCCGGAGGTGGTCTCATAGGCGGTGATCGAGGTGAAGTCGATCGCGCCGAAGTCGTAGCGTGCCTTCACCGAGCCGCCGTAGGTCTTGTAGGCCTGCGGGTTGTTGTCGGCTTCGTCGTAGGCGACCTGGTCGCGCGGCACGTCGGTCTTGTTCGAGCCCTTGGTCAGCGCACCACGCAGGAACAGGGTCGAGGTGCCTTCGTAATCACGGGCGTGGGCCGAGGCCAGGATCGAGAACTGGTCGCTCGGGGTCAGCAGCAACTGCGCGCGCACGTTGCGGTCATCGAAGCCGCCCATGGCGTTCTTCTTCGGGCTGACCGTGCCGTCAGCGCTCGGGCCCTTGTAGGTGTTGTCGACGTAGTCGTCGCGGTGCTGGTACAGCGCCGACACGCGGAACGAGGCGATGTCGTTGATCGGGCCGCCAAAGCCGCCGTCGATCGACACGCTGTTGTAGGTCGCATAGCTGGCGCTGACGCGGCCGGTGTAGTCCTGGGTCGGCTTCAGCGTGTCGAACTTGATGATGCCGGCGGTGGTGTTGCGGCCGAACAGCGAGCCCTGCGGGCCGCGCAGCACTTCCACCTGGTCCACGTCATAGACCGGGTTGGACTTCAGCACCACGTGCTCCAGCACCACGTCGTCCTGGATGATCGACACCGGCTGCGAGGCACCCAGGTAGAAGTCGATGTTGCCCAGGCCGCGGATATAGAAGCGCGGGAAGATGCGGCCGGTGGTGGTTTCCGCATACAGGCTCGGCACGCGGCCGGACAGCGCCAGCAGGGTGTCGTCGCCGCCGGCGGTGAAGTCGCGCATGCGCTCGCCCTGCACCACGCCCACCGAGACCGGCACTTCCTGCAGGTTCTGCTAGCGGTGCTCGGCGGTCACGGTGATCGTGTCCAGGCCCGTCGGGGTCGGCGCGCTGTCCTGCGCGGCGGCACCAAAGCTGCCGACCAGGGCCAGGCCGGCACAGGCCAGGGCCAGCGGATGGCGGCGGAAGGAAACGAAGGAAGACGACATACCCGACAGGCGGCGGGAATCGGAATGGGAGGGCATGGAATGCTCTGAGGAGGCGTCCGTGCGGCCTGCGCGAGCCGGGCGGCAAAAAGGAGGAGAACTGCGCAAGCCGCCATTATCCCCCAAATTGTTACGATTTCGTTGCGCGGCATCCGGCCCCGACAAACCGGACGGTTTCGGCACAGTGCACGCCTTCATGCCACGCCGTCCGGCACATCCCGGGTCGGCTTGGCAAGGCGCAGCCAGTTGGCTACACTGAAGCCCTGCCGTGGGGCCATAGCTCAGCTGGGAGAGCGCGTCGTTCGCAATGACGAGGTCAGGAGTTCGATCCTCCTTGGCTCCACCACTCATAAAGAAGACCCGCCGATCATCGCGATCTGCGGGTTTTTTCTTGCATCGATCACGAGTCAGGCAGGTTCCTGATCCCCGTCCTTGCGGCGTGGACCACGCGAATGCGTATCACGCACCTGCTGATCGCGCTGCCCCGGCCGCTGCTTTGCCACGTCCTCCTGCGCCCTGTCCTGACGGCTTTCCTGTACGCCCTGTTCCGGATCGCCAGGGTCTTTGTCGCGCTCGCTCATCGAAGTCTCCTGTGCCGGCGAAGGCCGATCAGGACTTCACGCTAGAGGCTGCGCAGTGATCCGCAGGTCAGGCCCGCGCGAACAGCGTGTGCAGTTCCGCTTGCCGCCGCAGCTCACGGCTCTGCAGAATCCGGACCAACATGCCCAGCCAGTCCGCGATGTCACCTCCCGCCCAGCACGCCGCGCGTACGCTGCCAATGCGCCTCGATCCAGCGGACGGCAGCATCCAGCTCGGCCACCTGACGACGTTGATCTGCCCCACCCTGTCACTGGAGGAGGCGCGCATCGCCTTCGCCACGCTGATGCATGGCGAGCGCGATGCCGGCACCGGCTATCACTGGCTCAGCCTGCACCGGGTCAGTCTGGGCGGTGCGCCCGCCGGCATCAGCCTGTGCTTCCACGGGCAACAGCTCGACATGGTGACGATCGGCGTCGATCTGCCGGGTGCGACACTGGAAGACGGCTGGCCGACCCAGGTCGCAATCGATGCCGAAGTCGCTTTCATGCGTCGCACCTTGGCCACGGCTCTGGGGCGCAAACTGGCAGGTGGCCGCGCCCGGTTCGAGTGGGGCGAGGCATGGGCCCGGTTCGACCCGAAAGGCTTCATGGCCAGCAGCGGTATCCGCTACACGCCGCGCTCGTGACGCCGCTCAGGTACGGGTGATCGACACTCCACCTTCAACACGCATCGCGGTACCGGTAACGAAACTGCTTTCATCGCTGGCCAGGAACAGCGCCGCGTTGGCGATCTCCTCCGGCTCGGCCATGCGCTTGAGTGCGTGCAGCGAGCGCACGAAGTCGCGGGCATCGCCGGTGGGTGCGGCCTGCCGGCCCATCTCGGTATCGGTACCGCCAGGCAGCAGCACGTTGCTGCGTACGCCACGCGCGCCGTACTCGGCGGCGATCACCTGGCTCAGGCCGATCAGTCCGGCCTTGCTCGACGCGTAGGCGGCCATACCCGGGAAGCCCACGGTATGGCCGACAAAGGTACCGACAAACACCAGCGAGCCACCCCCGCGTGCCAGCAATGCCGGCAACTGCGCGCGTGCGGCATGGAAGGCGGCGTCGAGATTGGTGGCCATCACCTCGCGCCACGCATCCGCCGGGAACTCTGCTGCCGGCACGCCGGGGCCGAGCATGCCGGCATTGTTGAGCGCGATGTCCAGGCCTCCGAATGACTGTTGGGCCAGATCCACCAGCGCCTGCGCCGTGCCCGGATCAGCCACATCGGCGGCATGCATCACCACCTCGCCGCCGGCGCCACGGATCTGCTCGGCCAGTGCGTGCAGCGGTTGCGGCCGCCGCGCATTGAGCACCAGTTTTGCCCCTTCGGCAGCAAAGCGCAGGGCGCTGGCACGACCAATGCCAGCGCTGGCACCGGTGATGAGGGCGATCTTGTTGTTCAGGCGCATGAGGGTGGTACCGGTTGTGGAGTGGCCGCCACGATGCCGCGCCTCCGGCCCACCAACACTCCGTTTCCGGGCCTCGCGGCCAGGTGCAGGAAACGGAGTTTCCGCAGAACCGGCACGTGCCAGAATCCGCCCATGGACAGCACCGCCACCACCGCCCTCGACGCCCGCGTCGAACGGGTCTGCCGCCATCTGCAGGCCAGCCTCGACGAGCCCTCGCTGCAGGAGCTGGCCGACATCGCCGGCTGCAGCCCGACGCGCCTGCATCGCCTGTTCAAACAGGCCACCGGGCTGACCCCCAAGCAGTACGCTGCCGCGCTGCGCGCCGACCGCCTGCGCACCGGGCTCGAACAGCAGGAGCGCATCACCGATGCCTTCCACGATGCCGGCTTCGGCTCCAGCGGGCGCTTCTACGAGAACGCACCGAAGTTGCTGGGCATGACTCCCAAGCAATGGCGCGCAGGTGGTCGCGGCGAAGTCATCCACTTCGCGCTTGCCGAAAGCTCACTGGGCAGCGTGCTGGTGGCCAGCAGCGGGACCGGCGTGGTCGCGATCCTGCTCGGCGACGATCCGGAGGCGCTGCTGCAGTCACTGCAGCAACGCTTCCGCCAGGCCGAACTGGTCGGTGCCGACCACGGCTATGAGCAACTGGTGGCACAGGTGGTGGGCCTGGTCGAGGATCCCTCGCGAGGCGCCACGCTGCCGCTGGATATCCGCGGCACCGCCTTCCAGCAGCGGGTATGGCAGGCACTGCAGCAGATTCCGCGCGGCCAGACCGCGTCGTATGCGGATATTGCCGCGCATATCGGTGCACCACGCTCGAGTCGTGCGGTGGCACGTGCCTGCGCGAGCAATCCATTGGCGGTAGCCGTGCCCTGCCACCGCGTGGTGCGCCGCGACGGTGACCTGTCCGGCTATGCCTGGGGCGTTGCGCGCAAGCGCGAACTGCTGCGCCGGGAAAAGGTCGCCAACGGCTGACGCCACCCGATAGCCGCCGACCTTGGTCGGCACACCCAGCTTCCGGTAGTGGCCGACCTTGGTCGGCACACCCACCAAGCACTCAATCCAGCTTCACCACCAGCTTGCCGAAGTTGCGACCCTGCAACAGCCCGAAGAACGCCTCCGGCGCCTTCTCCAGACCTTCCACCACATCCTCGCGGTACTGGATGCGGCCCTCGCGCAGCCACTGCGGCATCTCGCGTTCGAAGTCCGGCCACAGGTGGTTGAAGTCGTGCACGATGAAACCACGCACGGTCAAGCGCTGGCGCAGGATCTGGCTGAACAGTGACGGCAGCCGATCCGGGCCAGGCTGCTCGACGCCCCGCTCGTTGTAGGTCGCGATGGTGCCGCAGACCGGAATGCGGGCGAAGTCGTTGAGCAGCGGCAGCACCGCATCCAGCACATGGCCGCCGACATTCTCGAAGTACACGTCGATGCCCGCAGGCACTGCCGCGCGCAGTTGGTCCGCAAAATCAGCCACGCGATGATCCAGCGCCACGTCCACGCCCAGCGTCTGCAGATAGGCACGCTTGGCCTCGCCACCGGCGATGGCGACCACGCGCGCGCCCTGCAGCTTGGCCAGCTGCGCCACGGTCGCGCCCACCGGCCCGGTCGCGGCGGCTACCACCAACGTCTCGCCCGGCTTCAGACGGGCGATTTCATGCAGGCTGGAATAGGCGGTGAAACCGGGCATGCCATATACCCCCAGCGCCGTACTGAGCGGCAGCCCGGCCGGATCCAGACGACGCCCCAGCGCCTTGGCCGGCAGCACCGCGTGGGTCTGCCAGCCCCCCGGCGCCAGCACCAGCTCGCCTGCGGTTACGCCCTCGGCCTTGGATTGCAGCACCTCGGCCACGGTCTGGCCTTCCATCACCGCCCCTACCGCCACCGGCGCGGCATACGACGGGCCCTCGTCCATGCGTCCTCGCATGTACGGGTCCAACGAAAGGTAGCGGTTGCGCAGCAGCACTTCGCCCTCGGCCAGGGCCGGCAGCGCAACCTGTTCCAGGCGGAAATTGGCTGCACTTGGCGCCCCCTGCGGACGCGAGGCAAGCACGATGCGGGACGCGGTGGAGCAATCGGACATGGCCAGGTCTCTGCTGTTGCCAGCATCGGGAAAGGACTGCCGACACTACGCTGCGGCGATCCCCGATGGCGGCCACGAAAACAGCGTTCCATTGCCCGGACCCGCGCGGGTCCGGCGCACCCCTTGCCCTTGCAGCTTTGGCGAACGCGGCGACCTGCAGATTTCCACCGCAGACGACAATCGATGGGCCACGCCCCGCTCCACAACGGAGGATCAAGCACTTGCGAGCGCGCAGAGGGCAATGTGAAGAAATCTTGGCAAAACGCTTGCCGAAGGCAGCCGACCTCCGTAATATACGCGTCCTTGGCAGCGACCTCGCTGCAACGAAACATGTGGCCGAGTAGCTCAGTTGGTAGAGCAGGGGATTGAAAATCCCCGTGTCGGCGGTTCGATTCCGTCTTCGGCCACCACTTTCGAAGGCCTGCAGAAATGCGGGTCTTTTTTTTCCGGAAACCGCACTCACCGCGGTAGCGACACAATTTGGCCGAGTAGCTCAGTTGGTAGAGCAGGGGATTGAAAATCCCCGTGTCGGCGGTTCGATTCCGTCTTCGGCCACCATCTTCAGAGACCTGCAGAAATGCAGGTCTTTTTTTATTTGCGCTTCGCGCAAGCGGCGACCACCGTGGCCCGGTTGACGAAACATTTACACCGGCACGGGCCGCGGCACCTACGCTCCAGACTCCTGCCTGGAGCCTGCCGATGCATCTGCGCCCCGCCCTGCTCGCCTGCCTGCTGCTGGCCGCCTTCCCGGTGATCGCCACTGAACCGGTGCGCGCGGTCGAGCACCTGGACATTGATCGCTACGCGGGCCAATGGCACGAGATCGCGCATCTTCCAGTCTCGTTCCAGAAGCAGTGCGTGGGCGACATCACCGCCAACTATGGCCTGCGCCGCGACGGCCGCATCAGCGTCACCAATGCCTGCCGCAAGGGTGACGGCGAGCGCGTGGTCGCCGAAGGCGTGGCACGCCCGGTGGCCGGCCATCCCGGGCAACTGCAGGTGCGCTTCGTCCCCGACTGGCTGAGCTGGGCGCCCCTGGTCTGGGCCGACTACTGGGTGCTGGCGCTGGACCCGGACTATCAATGGGCCCTGGTCGGCGAACCCGGCCGCAAGTATCTGTGGATCCTCTCGCGCCTGCCGGAGATGGAGCGCGATCGGTTCGAACAGTTGAAAGCCAAGGCCGAGTCGATGGGGTACGACCTCGGGCCACTGCGCCTGATGGCCCCGCTGCGCGATCCCGCGGCCGACTGAACCGCTTCGCATCCGGCGCATCGTGCGCGCGCCATCCGGCGTTGTGCATGCCCGACCGCCATCTTCACGCGCTACCCTCTGCGGACGGGTCGCTCCGGGCGATCCATAAAACCATACGCCGTAGTATGCTTACCCCAACGCACCCCCTCCAGAGGACTTGCGCCCATGCTCCACCGCTTCCGTACCGCCTTGATCGTCCTGTGCACCCTCGCCCTTGTTGCCTGCAGCAACGGCATCGTCAAGCGTGTTTCGGAACCGGCGGCCAGCCTGCAGCAGCTGACCGTGCGTGCCGACGGCAACTGGACCGTGGCCCTGCGCCTGCAGAACTTCAGCTCGATGCCGATGACCTTCGATGATGTCTCACTGGCGCTGACCGTCGGCGACAGCGATGCCGGCACCCTGCAGGTCAAGCCCGGCATCTCCATCGGCGGCACCTCCGCCGACGTCATCAATGTCGACCTCGTGCCCAGCTCGACCGCGCGCCTGGTGGTGGCCGACGCGCTGGCCAGCAACCGCACCCTGGCCTACGCCCTGAAGGGAACGGTGGCGGCCACGCCGCAGGAAAAGAAGCAGCGCAGCTTCGACATCAGCAGCCGCAGCACCCTCAACCAGGCCCCCGGCCTGCCCGGCGTGCTGCGCTGAACCCGCCTTTCGTCGCGGCGCCCGGCGCCGCTCCCCTCTGCCCTGATCAAATCGAGACGTACCGATGAGCAGCTACACCGCCCCGCTTTCCGACCTCCGTTTCGCCCTGCACGACGTGCTCAAGGTCGAACCCCTGTTCGCCCGCCTGGGCTTCAGCGACGCCACCGCCGACGTGGTCGATGCCGTTCTGGAGGAAGCCGGCCGCTTCAGCGCCACCGTGCTGGCCCCGCTCAACAGCGTCGGCGACGAGATCGGCTGCGTACTCGACCAGGCCACCGGTGAAGTGACCACCCCGCCCGGGTTCAAGCAGGCCTACGACCAGTTCGTCGATGGCGGCTGGACCGGCCTGACCGCCTCGCCGGAGCTGGGCGGCCAGGGCCTGCCGCACACCCTGGGGGTGCCGCTCAACGAAATGATCAACGCCGCCAACCTGGCGTGGGGCAACTTCCCGCTGCTCTCGCACGGCGCCATCGAAGCGCTGAAGCAGCACGGCGAGGCGTGGCAGCACGACGCCTTCCTCAAGCCGCTGATCGAAGGCCGCTGGACCGGCACGATGTGCCTGACCGAGCCGCACTGCGGCACCGACCTGGGCCTGCTCAAGACCAAGGCCGAGCCGAACGCCGACGGCAGCTACTCGATCACCGGCACCAAGATCTTCATCACCGCCGGGGAGCACGACCTGACCGGGAACATCGTGCACCTGGTGCTGGCCAAGCTGCCCGACGCCCCTTCGGGCGCCAAGGGCATCTCGCTGTTCGTCACCCCGAAGTTCAAGGTCGACCGCGATGGCAACGTCGGCGAGCGCAATGCACTGCGCTGTGGCTCGATCGAACACAAGATGGGCATCAAGGGGTCGGTCACCTGCGTGATGAACTTCGATGGTGCGCAGGGTTACCTGGTCGGCCAGCCGCACAAGGGCCTGCAGGCCATGTTCACCATGATGAACACCGCGCGCCTGGGTGTCGGCCTGCAGGGCATCGGCCTGTCCGAGCGCGCCTACCAGAACGCACTGAAGTACAGCCGTGAGCGCCTGCAGTCGCGCGCCCTGAGCGGCGCCAGGTTCCCGGACAAGCCGGCCGACCCGATCCTGGTCCACCCGGACGTGCGTCGCATGCTGCTGACCGTGAAGTCGCTGGTCGAAGGCAGCCGCCTGCTGGCACTGCACGCCGCCACCCTGATCGACATCGCCCACCACGCCGAGGATGCCGCCGAGCGCGAGCGCGCCGACACCCTGGTGAGTTTCCTGACCCCGATCTCCAAGGCCTGCCAGACCGAATGGGGCATCGAGAACACCTACAACGCCCTGCAGTGCTTCGGTGGCCACGGCTACATCCGCGAGCACGGCATGGAGCAGCTGGCCCGCGATGCACGCATCACCACGCTGTATGAAGGCACCACCGGCATCCAGGCGCTGGACCTGATCGGCCGCAAGACCGCATCCAGCCAGGGCGCCGGCCTGAAGCTGATGCTGGCCGAGATCGAAGCCTTCGCCAAGGAACACGAGGGCAACGAAGCGCTGGCCGAGTTCATCGGCCCGCTGCGCGCCAAGGCCGCCGAATGGGGCAAGCTGACGATGGACGTGCTGCAGCGCGCGGCCGCCAATCCCGACGAACTGGGCGCGGCCAGCTACGACTACCTGTTCTATTCGGGTTACGTGGTGCTGGCCTACTGGTGGGCCCGCAGCGTCGCCGCCGCCGATGCCAGCGCGCACGGCGCCGCCTTCGCCCAGGGCAAGCGCGAGACCGCACGGTTCTACTTCGCCCGCGTGCTGCCGCGCACCCTCAGCCACGCCGCCGCGATCCAGGCCGGCGCCGCGCCGCTGATGGCCATGGACGACGAGCGCTTCGGCGCCTGAGCCGGGCTTCGCCCGGCACCCGCGGTAGTGCCGGCCGCTGGCCGGCAACCGCAATAGCAACAGCTGGATCCCGGTGGATGGCGGGGCGGTGTGGGCTGGCAGGACACGCCGTAAACCCCGCTCCGCGGTCCGGCCCAGCCGCTGGCGACTGTGCCTTCGGGCGCTTGCGAAGCAGTGCTTCGCAAGCAAAGCGCCCTCACCCCTGGGGGCTCGATGGCGCCCTCCATGGCGCCAACGGTCCTGCCAACCCACACCGCCCCGCCTCTGACAGTTCCCCGCGATCTGCGTAGATCCACGCCACGCGTGGATGGAAACCACCGAAATCCATCTGGGGAAAAGCCCCCCTTTGTTAAGGGGGGCGCACCGACAGGTGCGGGGGATAGGAGGAATGCGCGGACCTGAATCATTGCGATTTGGGTTTCGCCCTCCGGGCGATACCCAAATCGCAATGATTCAGGTATAAGCTGTTCTCCCGATGGAGACAGACACTACACGCTTGGGTCTGATCGAAGCCGGAGCTCCGTTTTCTGCTCCGGGCGCCGAAGCATCGCCCAACGCCACGACGCTGCATCGCCCCGGTTCGGTCCGGCTGCTCTCGCTTGATGCCCACGGACGCGTACTGGACTGGATCACCTGGCAGGATGCGGCCTGCCTCTACGCCCGCGAGGCGGTGGCCTGGACGCTCGGCGACCCCTGCCTGCACATCCACGGCGGCACCAACCGCTTCAGCGGCCTGCAGAGCGGCATGGACCTGCACCCGATCATCGCCGCCCGCGGCCACGCCCGCTCCCGTGCGATCGACCCGACGCCGAACCTGACCAACCAGGCCCTTTTCGCCCGCGACGCCCATCTGTGCATGTACTGCGGCCAGCAGTTCAGCCGCCCCACGCTCACCCGCGATCACGTCATGCCGCTGTCCAAGGGCGGCCTGGACTGCTGGGAAAACGTGGTCACCGCCTGCTTCCACTGCAATTCGCGCAAGAGCGACCGCACCCCGCAGCAGGCCGGCATGCCCCTGCTGGCAGTGCCCTACCGGCCCAGCTGGATCGAGCACCTGATCCTGTCCAACCGCAACATCCTGGCCGACCAGATGGCCTTCCTGAAGGCGCAATTGCCCAAGCGCTCGAAACTGAGCACCTGAACGCCTGAAAATGCAACCCTCACCGTCCTGTCACGGACGGCGGCGTTTGCTTGCCCCACCCCCGTTTGAGGGCGAAAATGGGCGTTCAGAAAAAGTGCGAACATGATGATCGACTCTGCCCGCTATCCCCGCCTCGCGCGCATCCAGACGCCGGATGACCTGCGCACGTTCGACGAATCCGAATTGAGGGCGGTTGCCGACGAACTGCGCGCCTACCTCATTGAATCGGTGGGCAAGAGTGGCGGCCACTTCGCCGCCGGCCTGGGCGTGATCGAGCTCACCGTGGCCCTGCACTACCTGTACCAGACACCGCACGACCAGCTGGTCTGGGACGTCGGCCATCAGACTTACCCGCACAAGATCCTGACCGGCCGCCGCGACGAGATCCACACCGTCAAGCAGAAGGACGGCATCGCGCCGTTCCCGAAGCGCGAGGAAAGCGAGTACGACACTTTTGGTGTCGGCCACTCCTCGACCTCGATCTCGGCCGCACTGGGCATGGCCATCGCCCGCCAGTCCGAAGGCGACGACCGCAAGATCGTGGCGGTGATCGGTGACGGCGCGATGACCGCCGGCATGGCGTTCGAAGCGCTGATGCACGCTGGCGGCATGGAGCCGGAGCCGAACCTGCTGGTGATCCTCAACGACAACAACATGTCGATCTCCGAGGCCGTGGGCGGCCTGACCAAGATGCTGGGCCGCGCCACCGGCAGCCGCACGCTCAACGCGCTGCGCGAAGGCGGCAAGAAGATTCTCGGTGACAAGAAGAACAATCCGGCACGCTTCGTGAAACGCTGGGAAGAACACTGGAAGGGCATGTTCGTGCCTTCCACGATGTTTGAGGAAATGGGCTTCCACTACACCGGCCCGATCGACGGCCACGACATGCCCGCCCTGCTGTCCACGCTGAAGACGCTGCGCGCCTCCAAGGGCCCGAAGCTGCTGCATGTGATGACCACCAAGGGCAAGGGTTACGAGCCGGCCGAGGGCGACCAGATCGGTTACCACGCCGTGGGCCCGTTCGATCCGGACAAGGGCCTGGTGGCCAAGGCCGGGGCCAAGAAGCCGACCTACACCGATGTATTCAGCGACTGGCTGTGCGATGCCGCCGCCGCCGAGCCGCGCCTGTACGGCATCACCCCGGCGATGCGCGAAGGCTCCGGCCTGGTGCGTTTCAGCAAGGAATACCCGCAGCGCTATTTCGACGTGGCGATTGCCGAACAGCATGCGGTCACCCTCGCCGCCGGCATGGCCACACAGGGTGGCAAGCCGGTGGTGGCGATCTACTCGACCTTCCTGCAGCGCGCGTACGACCAGCTGGTACATGACGTGGCCATCCAGGACCTGGACGTGCTGTTCGCGATTGACCGCGCCGGCGTGGTCGGCCCGGACGGTGCGACCCATGCCGGCAACCTCGACCTGAGCTTCCTGCGCTGCGTGCCGAACCTGGTGGTGATGGCACCGTCCAACGAAGCCGAGTGCCGGCAGATGCTCAGCACCGGCCTGCAGCACCCGGGCCCGGCCGCCGTGCGCTACCCGCGCGGTACCGGCACCGGCGTTGCAGCCGGCACCGACCTGTCGACCCTGCCGATCGGCAAGGGCGAACTGCGCCTGCAGGGCAGCCGCATTGCCCTACTCGCCTTCGGCAGCACCGTGGCCGCCGCCGAGCAGGTCGGCCGCGAACTGGGCCTGAGCGTGGTCAACATGCGTTTCATCAAGCCGCTGGACCGCGAGCTGGTGCTGGCTGTCGCCGCCCAGCACGAGGGCCTGGTGACGATCGAAGACAACGTGGTGGCCGGTGGCGCCGGCTCCGGTGTTGGTGAACTGCTCAATGCCGAAGGCGTGCTGCGTCCGATCCTGCACCTGGGGCTGCCCGACAGCTACCAGCACCATGCCAGCCGCGAAGACCTGCTGGCCGAAGCCGGCATCGACGCCGCCGGCATCCGCGCTGCTGTGCTCAAGCGCTGGCCGCAGCTCGCCGCAGGTACCCCGCCGCTCAGCGCGGCAGGCTGAGGCCGATCACCACCCGGTAGATCCACACAGGGCGCAATGGGCGCGGACAGCGTCCGCACCCTCCAGGCTTGAAACGCGTAGATCCACGCCATGCGTGGATGATGGAATTCCGGGTGCCTGCCTTGGCAGGCACCCGCGCTCAGCCGTAACTGACCGCTTCGACGAACGCGCCGCTGGCTTCCACGCGCACGGCCGCACGCTGACCGGTGTCGACAAAGTGCAGGCGGGCCAGAGTCTCGGCGAAGTCGTAGGCGCGGGCGCCATCGCGGAACTCGATCGGCTCCGGCCGGTCCGGATGCAGCACGCGCCACTGGCGCTGTTCGCATTGCAGGCGGATCAACATGCAGCTCACTCCTTGAGACAGCGTATCGACGGCGGCGGGATGCCCATGCCGGTTATGGCACACGGCACCGCTGGAATTCAGGGCACGCAACGTGCCCTGATCGCAGACAATACGGCGTTCAAAATGTGAGCTGTATCAGATTATTCTGATTTTCATGGGCTGAACCCGTAAAGGTCAGTTCACCTGGAACTGCGCCCGGCAGCCATCACTCACCCAGATGCCGCGGCGATCCCAGCCCCAGCTCTGGCCTTCGATGCAGGCGCTGCGTGAGTCCTGGCGGATCAGCCGCACACCCCGGCGGATGCGCGCATCGCAGTACTCCTGCCGATGTCCATTGGAATGGCAGGTGACCACATCGCCGCCGCCCCATCCGTTGCCATTGCCATTGCCCCAGCCGCCACCATTGCCACCCCAGCCGCCACCGCGGCGGTATTCACCGACGAATTCGGCACGGCACCCCTGCGTGACCCAGACGCCGTTGCGCGACTGGCCCCAGGTCTCACCTTCCACACAGGGCGAACCGGACAACTGGCGGATCAACCGCGCGCGGCCGTCCAGGCGGCACTCATTGCTGCGATTCTTGACCGACTCGCAGCGCACGATACCACTGCCATCGCGGCCACCATAGCGGTCGTCGTCATAGCCGTAGCCATAGCTCTGCGCCTGGGCGCCGCCGGCCGCCGCCAGCATCGGCAACAGGGTGCAGGTCAGGGCGCGCCAAGTGAGTGCCTTGCCCATCGAGATCTCCAGATGAATACGATGGCGCAAGCATCCGGGATTCACGGCCCGGCGCACAGAGGGGAGCGCAACGGCAGTTTTTCCCCATTCAAACAACGCAACCGGACCTGACTGGACCGCCGTGAGCTCATGGCCCCCCGTTTGCTGCCCCACTGGCCATGCCACCGGCATTGCCCAGGCGTTCCTCGAACGCATAGGCGAACAGCTCGGCATCATTGCTGATGCCCAGTTTCCTCATCGCCGAAATGCGTTGCCGGCTGATGATACTGACGGTGCGCCGCAGCTGCCCGGCGATCTCTGTGATCGAAGGCCCCGACACATACAGCCGCAGAACTTCCAGCTCCTTGGGCGACAGTACTGAAAGCGATCGCTCACGCCCGGAGTCCTGCAGGCAGGGCGCCAGCTCGGGGTCCAGGTAGATCCCGCCACTCAGCACGGCATCGACCGCCTTGCGAACGCCATCCACGCCACTGCTTTTGCACACCAGTCCCCGCACACCCGTGCGCATGGCCATGTTCAAGGTCGTGGCATTGGTGACCATCGTGACCAGGATCACCGGCACCTTGGGGTAATTGCGACTCAACGCCTGCAGCATCGACTGGCCATCCGAGCGCCCCCCAGTGGGCATCGAGAAATCAGTCACCACCAGATCAACGACTTCTTCGGCCAGGATCGACATAAGGCTTTCTGCACACCGCGCCTCTGCCACCACGCGATGGCACCCACCAGCCTCGATCACGATGCGCGTACCAAGCAGGATCAGAGGATGGTCGTCCGCGATGGCAATTCGAGTGAGCATGCTGATTACCCGTAAATAGTCACGCCGCAATGCGCAGCAAAAACCCTAGTAATCATTCCGGGCAACGTCAACTTAACAATGATCCACTGCAATTGATTTCATTCAAGCAGAATCGCCAGCCCGTTTCCATTATTTGCATTCGCGATCATAAACAAACGCCGCGCGTGAAATTTCCCAATAGTTTCATTCCAGAAATCCGGAAAGGCCGCTTACATATCCATCTCCGATTACTCGCTGCGCTGGACACCCCATGGTCCGATTCCGTCGTCAATCGTTTGAGGATCTGCAAGGACCACTTGAACCAACGCCGCTGGCACCGGCAACACTGCCGACGGCAGCATTGCCGTTCGTACAGCAGTTGCGCCTGCACCTAGCAAGCGACAGCACGCCGTCACGGCGGCCGGCCCATGCCGCGATCATCCACGGCGAGGCCACGGTGTGCTGGCTGGATGCCAGGAACGACCGGATGATGACCACTGCGCCAGCGCCGATCACCCTGACGCTGCTGCAGAGGCTGTTGCGCGATGAGGATCCCCCGCTGAGTCTGGTGCCGGTGACCCAGGATGTGTTCATGCAGCGCGCGACAGTGTCCAGCAACATCCCGCTACGCCCGACCCTGTGGAACGTCGGCCTGTCCACGGCTGATCACAACGCGCCGATGCCTACCCTGCACGAGAGCGCGAAGCTGCGCCTTCGTCGCTGGCCGGATTTCCGCATCCTGGCCCATCGGCCGGATCATTTCCGGCTGTGCGCGCTGCTGATCAAGCAAGGCGCATCCGTGCAGGCGTGCTGCGACCTCCTCGACCTGCCGCGCCGTACCGTGCAGTCGTTCTTCAATGCGGCGTTTCTCACCGCCTATGCCTTTCCCGTCGTAGGCGAGGACGCACCCGTGCGCCCCTCGCCCACCGATGGCCTCGTCAACCTGTGGCGACAACTTCGCATCCGCTGGAGTGCATGACCGTGCGTGAGCACAAGATCGTAGTGATGGGCCCACTTGGCGCGGGCAAGTCCACCCTCGTGCAGACCCTGACCCGGGGCAAGGCCGTAGTGACCGAGGCCCGCAATACCGACCCTGCCGTGGGCAAGCAGTACACCACCGTAGCCATGGACTATGGCGACATCGACCTGCCGGGTGGCGACCGCCTGCGCCTGTATGGATCGCCCGGACAGGAGCGCTTCTCGTACATCTGGCCGATCCTGCTGGCCGGTGCCGAAGGCGCCATCGTCCTGATCGATGGCAGCGCCAGCAAGGACAGTACGCTGGCGGGGCAGCACCTGAAGGCCATCGCAGACAACGCGCCGGGCCTGCCCGTGGTCATCGGTTTCACCCGGTGCGGCAGCACCGATGACCCGGTACAGCCGCACTGGCAGGACTGGTTGCAGGACCACGCACCGCACCTGCCGGCGTTGCCGCTGGACCCACGCGACATGGCGCAGGCCATCACCACGATGGATCTGCTGATGAGCCAGATCGAATGCAATGCCATGGCGGCCGCCCATGAATGACATCGGCCACGCTTCGGCACTGAATGCCCTGGCACGCGACGTCACCGGCATCCAGGCCCTCGTCGTTGCCAGCACCGATGGTTTTGCACTGGCCCAGGCCGGCCCGCAAGGCCATGTCGCCGATCGTCTGGCCGCGATGACCAGTTCGATGCTCGGCCTGGCCAGCGCGCTGGGCCGCGAACTGCACTTTGGCGAACTCGACACACTCATCCTCGATGCCGCCAACGGCAAGGTTCTGATGCTTGCCATTCCCGGAGCACAGCCCCGCCTATTGATGACCGCATGCGACCACAGCTGTGTCATCGGCAACGTGCTGTGGCATGCCAAGCAGTGCGTGCGTGCCCTGGCCGACAACCCGAACTGATGCATGCCTCTCTCACTGATCAGACGGCTCTTCAACTCCTCACACCCGCAACGGACCACTGAAATGAATATCGCCATCAACAAATGCCTGGACACGCTCATGCAGATCAACGGCGCACAAGCCGTTGCCCTGGTCGATTACGAAAGCGGCATGCTGCTGGGTGAAGCCGGCTCAGGCGTGGACATGGAACTGGCGGCCGCTGGAAACACCGAGGTGCTGCGCGCCAAGATGAAAACGGCCGAAGCGCTCAAACTCAACGACAACATCGAAGACATGCTGATCACCCTGGGTCGTGCGTACCACGTGCTGCGCCCGGTGTCGGCCAAGAAGGGCCTGTTCTTCTATGTGGTGCTGGATCGGCAGAAGGCCAATCTTGCTCTCGCCCGGCGCATGGTGCTGGACGTGGAAAGCTCGCTGGCGCTGTAGCGCACGACAACGATAGCCAGGGGATGCGAATGCCGGGGCTGCTCTGGGGAGAGCGGCCCCGGCCTGTGGTTGCACCGCGCGCCCTTCTCGACAACGGGAGCCGCCCTCCATGCGCCCTCGATCAACCACACAGGCGGCACGTCGCCCCCGCCACTACCGGCCCTGGGCGTCGGTCTGCATCGTCGCCGGACTGACAGCCGTCTACGCGCTACTGTTGTGCGCGCCCTCGGCAGATGACGCTACCGGCCGCACCCGGCCGCGCGACGCGGCCAGCGTGCTGGGCGGCGCCATCGCCGCCGTGGAAAGCAGTTACGCCAGAGGTGATCTCACCGTGACCAACCAGCACCTGGGTCTGCCTGCCAGCGCCGCGCATTGCGCGCACCTGCGCGCCGCGCTCCCCGACACCGGCCGCGCAGTGCTGACCTGTGATCTGCGCCAGGACGGCCGCCTGCAATGGTGGCGAACCCCTGCCGGAGAATGGCGATGCAATGCGGGCATGGCCGATGTGCAGGCAGTGCCTGTGCCATGCCCAACGCAATTGCGGCGCACTTTCTGATTATTCGCAAAACAGTCGCGCTGCCATTCAACACGTTCAACTTTACCAGTTCTTGAATATACCCACTGCCGTGCACGTGATTTCCTATGACTGCGCCACGAATGCTTGTTTCGGGGCCAGACCAACGAAACCACCACGCCACAGAGGATTGTCATGAATACCGAAATCGGCCGTACACGCCACGCAGGCAAAAGCGCATCCCGGCAGAAGGGCTTTTCCCTTATTGAACTCATGGTGGTGGTGGCGATCATCGGTATTCTGGGGATGATTGCCCTGCCGCAGTATCAGCGGTTCTCGGCCAAGGCAAAGCTGGCCGCTGCCCTCGCAGAAGTCGCCGGTGGAAAAGTCGGCGTTGAATCACTCCTCGCCGAAGGCAGCACGATCACCTCGCCGGAATCGATTGGCTTGCCCGAGTCAAGCTCCCGCTGTACCTGGATTACGGTGACAAGCGATGTCACGAATGGAGCTACGAGCATCAACTGCGAGCTCAAGAGCGACGCTGCAATCGGCAGTGGCAGCCTGACCCTGGATCGCGACTGGCAGGGAGCCTGGCTCTGCAAGGGCGACATTCCGGACCGGAGCCTCCTTCCCCAGGCCTGCATGAACTGATCGCACGCGTAAGCCCCTACATAGATCGCCGGGCCTGTATCCAGTTGCGCGCGTCTCTCCCATTGTGTGCGCCGGCCGCGATTCAAAGTTGATTTCCTCATGGAGGATCCTATGAAAAATAAAATCTCAAGAGCCGGCCACGCGGTGAGGCGTACACATCGGCAACGAGGGTTTTCTCTGGTCGAACTCATGGTGGTCGTAGCCATCATTGCAGTTCTTTCCCTGATCGCAGTTCCGCAATACAAGAAGTTCTCTACCAAAGCCAAGCTGGCGGCGGCGTTGGCCGAACTGGCCGGTGGGAAGGCGGGAGTGGAGGCTTGGTTGGCCGAAGGAGGTGATCTCCTTGGCTCAGACAACCGCAAGCTGGGCCTGCCGGAGAGCAGCGAGCGCTGTGAAACCATCACGACGAGAATTGGTCCAGATGGCGACCTGGAAATCGATTGCCTGCTGCGGTTCGATACCGGCTACAACGTGGGGACATGGCGAAACAACCTGATGCTGATCAGGGATTCGGGCAGCCATGAATGGCGCTGCTGGACTGCCATCCCCTATTACGACCTCCTGCCCAAAGGCTGTGGCCCCGGCAATCCATAGCCTGCCATGCAGATACTTCAAGCTGTTCACGCTTTGCCGCTCCAGTCAGGCAGTGGCGCCTGCGAAAGCCGGCCGTCCCCCCTCCCCTCCCTCGTCATCGCCGATGCAAACCCCTGGATCCGACGCGAACTGATACGCAGACTCCGGCCCCATCTGGACGGCAGAACCCTCGGCGAAGCGCGCTCGCCCGCAGAGGTTCTGACCCAGATCGCCAGCCCGCGCTGCAACGTACTGATCATCGATCCCTGCATGCCGACTGTGGGCCAGGCCGACGGCATGCCCCTGCTGCGCCGCATCTGCTGCCTGCGCGGGGATCTGCTCATCCTCGTGCTGGTCCAACAGCCCTTGCGCGTACTGCAGGATCGCGCCCTGCCGGCACAGATCGGTCATGTCTATGCCAAAACGGTGAATCCATCGTGGCTGTGCCATGTCGTAAGCCAGGCACTGCGCGGGGGATCCTCCGGCGTTACGCCACCGGCGCAGGACGCAAACCGGTAACCGGCCCGGAGGCGGTCGCCATCGCCTCGAAATGCACGGCATCCACGCTACTGCCCAGCGCCTCCACGCGCACCGTGCTGCCCTGGCCGGTCCGGCGATGGTGGGCGCTGGCCAGGCCAACCGCGGCATCGAACGCTGCGGCCCCGGAGTTGAATGCTTCGGCGACGCCTGCGGCCGGATCCAACAGGGACCACTGCGCGGCACTGCACTTGACGGTAATGACCATGGGACGCTCCTTCTGGGATAGGCGCAGGGGGCACCAGAGCCTCTGCTGATGCCGTCACCCTAGCCATGCCATCAGGGTGGTCCCATCAGAAAAGTACGAAAAGTCCGCGCCAATGCGTCAGAACCCCACCCTCATCACATCCCTGAGTCCGTTTAGCTCGTTCATTCCGTGATCCTTGTCACGGAGTCAGCTGGGCTTCACACTACCATCATCAACAGGGGCCCCTTCCACATGCGCACCTTCTTCTCGCACCAGCGTTCGACGTTGCTGAAGTTCTATTTCGTGGCCAGCTATCTGATTCTGATCGAAGAGTTGGTCCGCGCCGCCGTGCACTGAGCGCTTGCTGACGGGCTATTTGCGACAGAATATGTTGCTTTACGCACGGAGCTCGCGCATGAAGGTGCTTCTTCTGATTCCAGCGCTGCTGGTTCTGGCCGCATGCGCGAGCCCGGACAATGCAGCCCCGCGTGCCGACGGCAAGCCTTCGACCACCATGCCCAAGGTAGGCGGCGATCGCGACGCGCACGGCTGCATCGGCTCGGCCGGCTACCAGTGGTGCGAACACAGCCAGCGCTGCGAGCGGCCCTGGGAGCTGGCACAGGCACACGGCCTGGCCAACAGCGCCGAGGCCATCGACGCGTACTGCGCCACGCCCGCCAGCCCGGCGCGCAAGTGAGCACGACCCGTCATGGCTGAGCTGAGTCCCCTGCCCGACCTCGCCCGTGGCCGGTATCGCCACTTCAAGGGCGGCGAATACGAAGTGATCGACATCGTCCGCAGCAGCGAGACGCTGGAACCATTGGTGCTGTACCGCGCACTCTACGGCGAAGGTGGCCTGTGGGTACGCCCCTACCCGATGTTCGTCGAGCAGGTCCCAGGCAAACACGGCCCGCAGGCGCGTTTCGCACGCATCGACGATTGATCCGGCTCTCACCGGGCGGTGGCCGATGGTCGCGCCGGTGACGCGATCCGGCTGCGCTACAATCATACCGTCCAGTCGGTTTCTTCCCATCATGTCCTCGCCCCCTCCCCGCTCGCGGCGCAAAGCGCCCGACAGCGTGCGCCAGTCATTGCTGCACGCCACCATTGCCGTGATTGGCCAGCACGGGCTGGCGGCACTGACCGTGCAGGATGTCGCGCGCGTGGCCGGGGTCAGCAAGGGCGCGTTGTTCCACCATTTCAGCAGCAAGCAGGCACTGGTCGATGAAGCCATCGGCGCACTCATCGGCGAATTCGAGGCGCGTGTGCGCGCGCTCCTGCAGGACGGCACGCCCGGCCACGGCTGCTTCAGCCGCGCCTATGTGCGGGCCAACTTCGAGCACCTGCTGCAGCAGGAACAGGACAACGACATCGGCCTGACCCTGGGCAACCTGATGGAGCCGGCCCTGCTGGCGCACTGGCGCGACTGGAAGCGCGCGATGCTGGCCGAGTTCCCCGGCGAAGCCGGCGATCCGCGCCTGTACGCGGCACGCTGCGCGGCCGATGGCTATTGGGCCACCGCCTATGGTCGGCCGCTGGACGAAGCAGAGCGCCTCAATGCGCTGGCGATGGCCGAGCAGGCCCTCAAGCTGTGCGACCCGCAGTGACCCGGAGCCCGCGATGAACCCCTATATCTACCTGGCCGCCGCCATCGTGCTGGAAGTGATTGCCACGTCGCTGCTGAAGGCCTCGGACGGCATGAGCCGGCTGTGGCCGACACTGGGCGCGCTGGTCGGCTACGGGCTGTGCTTCTACCTGCTGTCGGTCACCATGAAGTCGGTGCCGACCGGCATCGCCTATGCGATCTGGTCCGGCGTCGGCATCGTGCTGATCTCGCTGATCGGCCTGGTGGTGTTCAAGCAGCGGCTGGATGCAGCTGCGCTGGCCGGCATCGGGCTGATCTGCGCCGGCGTGCTGGTGATCAACCTGTTCTCGCGCAGCAGCGCGCACTGAACACGCTGCTGCGCGACAGGTGCTAGCTGACCTTCTTCGCCACGCTCATGCCGATCAGGAACAGCACCACGGCAATGATGATGCCGGCCCAGAACAGGAACTTGGCGATGCCCACAGCGGCACCGGCGATGCCGCCGAAGCCCAGCACGCCGGCGATGATGCCGATGATGGCGAAAATGATGGCCCACTTGATCATGTCAGTCCTTACCCCGCAGGGAACGCAAACGGTGTGATCAGGCTAGGCCGCAGCCGATGCGGCAATCGTGAAAAGGCCGCGTGTGCGGCGTGAATCAGCGCGGCCGGAAGCGCAGCAGCGCCACCGCGAAGGCTAGGAACACGCTTCCCACCAGCCGCTCGAACCAGCGCCGTGCGAATGGCTTCGCAAGCCAACGGCGCAGGCCGTGGCCACCGGCGGCGTACATCAGGTACCAGAACAGTTCGCAGGCCGCGAAGGTCGCCACCAGCACGCTGTACTGCATGGCCTGGCTCCGCGACGGATCAACGAACTGCGGCAGGAACGCCGCAGCGAACAACAACAGCTTGGGGTTGCTCAGGCCAACCCACAGGCCGCCACGGAATACCGTCCCTGCGCCATGTACCGGCGCCAGTGTAACCTCGGCAGCATCGGCCACCGCGGGTGCCGGGCGGCAGCTGTCACGCCACGCCTTGATGCCAAGCCAGGCCAGGTAGGCCACACCGAGATAGCGCAGCACTTCGAACAGCATCGGCGAGGAGTGCAGCAACGCGCTCAGGCCCGCAGCGGATGCGGCCAGCACCAGCAGCATCGCCAGCAGGCAGCCGGCCATGGCCGGCACGCTGCCACGGAACCCCAGCCCGACGCTGCGCCCGAGGATGTGCAGCATGTTCGGCCCGGGCGTCCCGCACAGCACGAAGACCGTGGCCAGGAACCACCACCAGGTATGCAGGGCCATTGCCGGTTTCCACTTCAGAAGACGGCACCAGCATAGGGCACCCATGCAGGACGCGGCACATACAGCGGGCGGTGGATGCGACGGTTACAGATGCCGGCGCCCGTGCACGGCAGCGCCACTGCCATCTGTGCTGCAATGGCCGTCTCTGGCTTGGAGCAGTGCATGAAGACCCTTGGCCTGATCGGCGGCATGAGCTGGGAAAGCTCGGCGCAGTACTACCGGCTCATCAACGAGGCTGTGCGGCATCGCCTCGGTGGCGCGCATTCGGCGCAACTGCTGCTGTGGTCGGTGGATTTCGCCGGCATCAAGCAGCTGCAGCACGACGGCCAATGGGATCTGCTGGGCAACCACATGCTCGATGCTGCACGGCGGCTGCAGGCCGGTGGCGCCGAGCTGCTGGTGATCTGCACCAACACCATGCACACGCTGGCCGGCCGGATCGAAGCCGGATGCCCGCTGCCCCTGCTGCATATCGCCGACCCGACCGCCGCGGCGATCCTGCAGGCCGGCATCCGCAAGGTGGGACTGCTCGGCACCGCCTTCACCATGGAGCAGGCGTTCTACCGCGACCGGCTGCAGGACCGCTTCGGGCTGGAGGTACTGGTTCCGGAGGCCGATGATCGCCGCAGCGTGCACGACATCATCTACCAGGAGCTGACCTGCGGCGTGGTCAGCGAGCATTCGCGGCAGGCGTACGCCGGCGTGATCGCGCGCCTGGTTGCACGCGGCGCCGAAGCGATCATCCTCGGCTGTACCGAAATCATGTTGCTGGTCCGCGCCGAGGACAGCCCGGTGCCGCTGTTCGACACCACCACCCTGCACGCCCTGGCGGCGGTGGATGCGGCACTGGCCTGACCCTGCGCGCTGTCAGTCTTCGCCCTGCACTTCCAGTGCGGTGATCAACCAGTCGACCACGGCCTGCGAATCACACAGGAAGAAGATGGCATCGCCCGAACGCGCCTCGGTCAGCAGCCGATAGACGGTAATCGCCACTGCCGACTGGTTGGCGATGAACACCTCCGGGCTGCGCGGTCCCTCGCTGTGGCCGGCCACGGCATGCAGCGCCTTGCGCGCAGCCACGGTGGCGGGCGGGTCCGCGCTGCGGGCCAGTTCCGGCCCGCGCAGGCCCCACGCAATGAACACATGCTTGCCCTTGAACGTGGTGTCCAGGACACGCACCTGCCCGGCCTCTGCGCCAGCCGAGCGATGAATGACGGTACTGCTGATCAACGCAACCCCCTGTGGTCGTCGTGGTCCGCGCATCCTCCTCCACACGCCGGCTGCACGCCAGTGACGGCAGCCACAGGCTGGGCCGGCAAGCGTGGGAGAGATGTAAGAAGGTGTAAGCCGATGCGATCGGATGTGCCGCGATGATAAGGGATGTAAGGCTCTGCATGGGCCGGTGCACACTACTAAATCCCCACTGAGCCAACGCCGGAACGATCCGTTCCGATGGCCCCGGGCTGGTCCATTCTTGCGGCCCGTTCCCCTGCCGAGGCCCCCCATGACCCATCGCCTGCTGCTGCCGATTGCCCTCCCCACCCTGGCCCTGCTGCTGGCCGCCACCACGGTGGCCGCCCAGGATTACGGCAGCGATCCCATTGCGCCGCTGCGCTGCGAATCGCAGTTCAACAAGACCCAGCAGTGCCCGATCGAAGGCCGCATGCGCCTGGCCAGGCAGCTGTCGGTCACCCGCTGCGTAGAGGACCAGAACTGGGGCCAGAGCCGCCGCATGCTCTGGGTCACCGACGGCTGTCGCGCCGAGTTCGTGGCCGACGGACAGGGACGCGGCCGCTGGCCGGGGCGCGGCCGGGACCGTGACCGCGATGACGATGGCGAGCGCCTGGTCTGCGAGTCCTACGAGCAGAAGGACAAGGAATGCCGCATCCGTGTGCGCCACGAGGTACGCCTGGTCAAGCAGAAGTCGGTGACACCGTGCGTCGAGGATCGCAACTGGGGCTGGGACCGCCGCGGCGTGTGGGTCAGCGACGGCTGCCGTGCCGAGTTCCGTGTGTATTGACTGCCGACCACACGCTGGCTGTGGCGGATGCGCAGACACGGCCGACGCGATCGATAGACTGGGCGCACCCAGCCCAGGAGCCTTCGATGGTGCCGCCCGATCCCTCCTCGACGATGTTGCACATCCGCGAGGCAATGCCCGCCGACGTTTCCGCGTTGATCGCGCTCGACAGCGTTGCGGTCCACGATCCGCAACGCGCACGGCAGATCAGCGACTGGCAGGCCCGTGGTGGCATGCACGTGGCCGAATGGGCCGGCCAGCTGGCCGGTTACCTGGTCATCCACCATCACTTCTTCGGCGAAGCCTTCGTCGAGATGCTGATGGTGGCGCGCGAACAACGCAGCCAGGGCGTCGGCGCCGCCCTGCTGCGCCATGCCATCGCGCTGCACGGCCACGGCAGGCTGTTCACTTCGACCAATGCTTCCAATACCGGCATGCAACGCCTGCTCGCCGCTTCGGGTTTCATCGACAGCGGCATCGTGCACGGATTGGACGAAGGCGATCCGGAGCTGCTCTACCGCTTTGCCGGCAGCTGATCGAGATACGTGGTCACCTTTGCATCCAGCAGGTCCATCAACAGCGGATCCATGCAGCGATAGTCGTCGGGGATATCCAGGCAATGCAGGCGCTTGTATTCCAGCAGGCGCGCATAGGCGGCCTGCAGGCGATGCTGGTGCTTGGCCTCCATCACGAAGATGACATCGGCCCAGCGGATATCCGCCGGGCCGATGGGGCGTCGTGCATGCGGGCTGGTGCCGGCCGACAGCGCAGCGAAGCCGGGTCGCCGTCGCCACATGGCTTCGGCGGTCGGGCTGCGCAGCTGGTTGCGGCTGCAGACGAACAGCAGGTTGATCATTCCTGTTCTTGCAGTTGGCGGGCGCTGAGGACCGGATAGGTGAAGCCCAGCTGGCGTGCGCGCGCGAGCTTGGCATCGCGCGTATACAGCAGCTTCCAGTTCTTCTCGGGCTTGTAGCTGTAGGCGGTCGTGGCGCGGTCGCCACCACGGTTGCGAGCCTGGCTGCGACGCCAGGCACGGTTTCTTGCAGAATCCATGATGTGTTCTCGTGAGTACCGGGTTCAGCAGCCGCGGTAGTACGAGTGGCGCGCAGCATACACCGCACGCACAAAAAAGCCCACGCATCGCTGCGCGGGCTTCTTGATTCATCACAGTGGTCGGGACGGCCGGATTCGAACCGACGACCCTCTGCCCCCCAGGCAGATGCGCTACCAGGCTGCGCTACGCCCCGACTGATGCTGCGATGTGCCCGCCACTGCGGCGGGCCGTGAAGTATAGCGGATTACGATCGAAATGGGATCAGCGGCGCAGCAACTGCAGCACTTCTTCCAGCTCCATGCGCACCTGCTTGATGATCTGATTGCTCAGCGCCGATTCCTCGCGGGCATCGGGGCCGTCCAGACGCAGGCGTGCACCACCGATCGTGTAGCCCTGTTCGTACAGCAGGCTGCGGATCTGCCGCACCATCAGCACGTCGTGGCGCTGGTAGTAGCGGCGGTTGCCTCGGCGCTTGGCCGGCTCAAGGCTGGGAAACTCGGTTTCCCAGTAGCGCAGGACATGCGGCTTGACGTCGCACAGCTCGCTGACTTCACCGATGGTGAAGTAGCGCTTGGCCGGGATCGGCGGTAGTTCGCGGTTACTGCCCGGATCCAGCATAAGCTTCCACCCTCTCCTTGAGCTTCTGGCCCGGACGGAAGGTGACCACCGTACGGGCGGAAATCGGAATTTCCTCGCCGGTCTTGGGGTTGCGACCCGGGCGCTGGTTCTTCCGCCGCAGATCGAAATTGCCGAAGCCCGACAGCTTCACCTGACGTCCCTGTTCCAATGCTTCACGCAGCACATCGAAAAACGCGTCGACGAATTCCTTGGCTTCCCGCTTGTTCAGACCGACTTCGTCGAACAGCTTTTCCGCCATCTCCGCCTTGGTCAATGCCATTGCCTGCTACCCCCGAGTGCTGCCCGCTCAGCCGCGGATCCGGGCGTGGTGTTCACGCTCGATGGCAGTGACCGCCTCGGCCACCACCGCATCCACGTCGCGGTCCGTCAGAGTGCGCGACTTGTCCTGCAAAATCAAGCCCATAGCGAGACTCTTGAATCCCGGCTCGACGCCCTGGCCGACGTAACGGTCGAACAGGTTCAGGTCGCGCAGCAGCGGGCCGGCGGCCTGGCGGACGGTGGCCGCCAGATCGGCCCAGGCCACCTGTTCAGGCACCAGGAACGCCAGGTCGCGACGCACCGCCGGGAAGCGCGACAGCTCGCCGGCGCGCGGCAGTCGGCGGGCGGTCAGCGGCTCCAGGTCCAGCTCGAAGGCGTAGACGTCGGCTTCGATATCCATCGCCCGGGTCAGTCGCGGGTGGATCTGGCCGATCCAGCCGATCGCCACGCCATCGCGGAACACCTCGGCCGAACGCGCCGGGTGGCCGTAGGCGCGGACGGACGGGCGGAACTCCAGTTGCGCGCCACTGGCGGCCGCCAGCGATTCCAGGTCGCCCTTCAGGTCATGGAAGTCGACCTTGCGGGTCGGCAGGCCCCACTGCACCGCCTGCGCCTCACCGCAGACCGCAGCGGCCACGCGCGGGGTTTCCAGCGGTGCCGGCTGGCCGTCTCCGGCCTGCTGGGCGAACACGCGGCCGAGCTCGAACAGGCGCACGCGGCCCAACTGGCGGGCGGCGTTGCGGCCCAACGTGGCGACCAGGCCCGGCAGCAGCGACGGGCGCATCACCGCCAGTTCGGCCGACAGCGGGTTGGCCAGCGGCACCAGGCCGTCGCGCAGCTGCCACTGGGTCAGCAGCGCGTCGTCGACGAAGGCGAAATTGACGGTTTCCTGCTGGTCACGGGCGATCAGCTGGCGGCGCACGCTCAGCGCGTCCAGCTGGGTCTCGCTCGGCATCGCCACGCGCGAGGCACCGCCCGGCAGCGTGGTCGGGATCTGCTCGTAACCGTGGATGCGGGCCAGCTCTTCGATCAGGTCTTCTTCGATGGCGATGTCGAAGCGGCGGCTCGGCGCGACCACCTGCCAGCCGTCGGCGGCGGCGACCACGTCCATGCCCAGCGCGCGCAGGATGCGCTCGACTTCCGCATCGTCGATGGTGATGCCGAGCACGCGGGTGATGCGGGCGCGGCGCAGCACGATGGTCGCCGGCTGCGGCAGATCGGCTTCACGCACGGCCTCGGTGACCGGTGCCGGGGTACCGCCGGCCAGGTCCAGCACCAGGCGGGTGGCGTACTCGATCGCGGTGCGCGGCAGCGCCGGATCGACGCCGCGCTCGAAGCGATGGCCGGCATCGGTGTGCAGGCCCAGCTTGCGGCCACGGCCCATGATGGCGGCCGGCGCGAAGTGCGCGGCTTCCAGGAACACGGCGGTGGTCGCGTCGGTGACGCGGGTGTCGAAGCCGCCCATCAGGCCGGCCAGGCCGACCGCGCGGTCAGCGTCGGTGACCACCAGGAAGCTGTCGTCCAGCGCAGCATCGCGGCCGTCCAGCAGCTTCAGCGTCTCGCCCGCGCGCGAACGGCGCACGGCGATGCTGCCCTGCAGGGTGCCCAGGTCGTAGGCGTGCATCGGCTGGCCCAGCTCCAGCATCACATACTGGGTGATGTCGACCAGCAGCGAGACTGGACGCACGCCACTGCGGCGCAGGCGCTCGGCCATCCACAACGGGGTCTTGGCGGCAGCATTGACGCCTTCGATGACACGGCCCAGGTAACGCGGCGCTTCGGCGCCGGCGTCGAGCTGGATGCCCAGCTCACGGCTGCCGACTGCCGGAATGGCGTCGGCAGCGAAGTCCAGCACTTCACTGCGGGTGGCGGCGGCGACGTCGTAGGCGATGCCGCGCAGGCTGAAGCAATCGGCGCGGTTCGGGGTCAGCTTGATCTCGATGCTGGCATCCGGCAGGCCCAGGTACTCGACCAGGGTCTGGCCGACCGGTGCGTCGTCGGGCAGTTCCAGCAGGCCGGAAGCATCGTTGTCCAGGCCCAGTTCCTTGGCCGAGCACAGCATGCCGTTGGACTCGACGCCACGCAGCTTGGCCGGCTTGATCTTCAGCTCGCCGATCTGCGCACCGACCATCGCCAGCGGCGCGACCAGGCCCGGGCGCGCGTTCGGGGCGCCGCACACGATCTGCAGCAGTTCGCCCTGCCCGGCATCAACCCTGCACACCTGCAGGCGATCCGCTTCCGGATGGCGCACCGCGTCGACGATGCGTGCCACGACCACGTGGTCGAGGCCTTCGCCCAGCGCGGTCACGTCTTCCACTTCCAGGCCGATGGCGGTCAGCACTGCACTCAGTTCATCGCGCGAAGCGCCGGTCGGGACGTGGCTGCGCAGCCAGTTTTCGGAGAATTTCATGGTGTCATCCTGGTGGGCCCGGCGCATGCGCCTGGGCCTGCGAATTTGGGAGCAGCCGAGCATGGCTCGGCCCTACACGGTTGCGGCTTACGCGAACTGTTTCAGGAACCGCACGTCGTTCTCGAAGAACGCACGCAGGTCGTTGACGCCGTAGCGCAGCATTGCAAAGCGCTCCACGCCCATGCCGAAGGCGAAGCCGGTGTAGCGCTCCGGATCGATGCCGACGTTGCGCAGCACGTTCGGATGGACCATGCCGCAGCCCAGCACTTCCAGCCAGCGGGTGCTGCCATCGGGCTGCTGCCAGGCGATGTCCACTTCCGCGCCCGGCTCAACGAACGGGAAATAGCTGGGGCGGAAACGCATCTCGAAATCGCGCTCGAAGAAGGCGCGCACGAACTCGGCCAGCGTGCCCTTCAGGTCGGCGAAGGTCGAATGCTCGTCCACCAGCAGGCCTTCCACCTGATGGAACATCGGCGAATGGGTCTGGTCGCTGTCGCTGCGGTACACCTTGCCGGCGGCGATCATGCGCAGCGGCGGCGCGTGGTCACCCATGTAGCGCACCTGCACGCCGGAGGTGTGCGTGCGCAGCAGGCGGCCGTCGCCGAAGTAGAAGGTGTCGTGCATGGCGCGCGCCGGATGGTGCGGCGGGAAGTTCAGCGCCTCGAAGTTGTGCCAGTCGTCCTCGATCTCCGGCCCTTCCGACAGCTCGTAGCCCAGCCGGCCGAAGATGCCGGTGATGCGCTCCAGAGTGCGGGTGATCGGATGCAGGCCGGCGCGGTCGCCGTTGCGACCCGGCAGGGTGATGTCGATGGCTTCGGCGGCCAGGCGTGCATCCAGTGCCGCATCTTCCAGCAGCGCCTTGCGCTCGCCGAGCGCGCGGGTCAGCGCGTCGCGGGCCTGGTTGATCGCTTCACCGGCGGCCTTGCGCTCGTCGGCCGGCAGGGCGCCGAGCTGCTTGAGCTGCGAGGTGATGCTGCCACTCTTGCCAAGCAGGGCCACGCGCAGCTGTTCCAGCACGTCGGGGCTCTGTGCGGCGGCCACATCGGCCAGCGCCTGGGTGGTGAGGGATTGGATGTCGCTCATGGGGGGCCGGAACTCCAGTCGATCTGCCATCGCGATGCGCGAAGGGCCGACCCCTGTCGCCACCGCCGTCCCCGCGCTGCCGCCATGGCCTCGCCGGGACCCAAAAAAGAATGGGGAAGGACTTGCGCCCTTCCCCATGCATTGCCTTGACCTGACACCGTTCCGGATGAACGGTTACGGCATCGGGAAGGACTTATGCCGCCAGCGCGCCCTTGGCCTTTTCGGCCAGCGCAGCAAAACCGGCTGCGTCGTGCACGGCGATGTCAGCCAGGACCTTGCGGTCCAGGGTGATGCCGGCCTTCAGCAGACCGTTCATGAAGCGGCTGTAGCTCAGGCCGTTGATGCGGGCAGCCGCATTGATACGGGTGATCCACAGCGAACGGAAGTTGCGCTTCTTCTGCTTACGGCCGATGTAGGCGTACTGCTGTGCCTTGATGACCGCCTGCTTGGCGACGCGGAAGACCTTGCGGCGGGCGTTGTAATAGCCCTTGGCGAGATCCAGAATCTTCTTGTGGCGGCGACGCGCCTGTACGCCACGCTTAACTCGTGCCATTTTTCAGTTCCTCAGAGGTAAGGGAGCATGCGGTCCAGACGGCCTGCGTCTTCTGCACGGACATGGCCCGTCTGACGCAGATTACGCTTACGCTTGGTCGCTTTCTTCGTGAGGATGTGGCTACGGTTGGCGTGGCCGCACTTGTACTTGCCCGAGGCGGTCTTGCGGAAACGCTTGGCCGCTGCCCGGTTGGTCTTGATCTTGGGCATTGCAATGTCCTTGATGGGATTTGACCCTGGTTTCTGACTGATCTGGCGGCGGCCTGGGCCGCTCTTTCCGTCCTGCCATGATCGGCGTACGACCCGTCCTGGGTGGGTCGAGCCGGGCATGATACAGGCAAAACCGCCCTGCCACCAGCCCCAGCACCCCTTGCGCCGGCATATCACCGGCATCCTGCAAAAGCAAAGGGACGCCAGTGGCGTCCCCTTACCCTGAACCATTCAGCCAGGCGCCCCGGAAGGCGGCCCGTCAGGCCTCAGGTCTTCTTCTTCGGCGCGATCATCATGACCATCTGACGCCCTTCCAGGCGCGGACGGGATTCAATGACGATGTCCTCGCCCAGATCGGTCTCGATCCGGTTGGCCATTTCGCGACCCAGTTCCTGGTGGCTCATTTCACGGCCACGGAAACGGATGTTGACCTTGATCTTGTCGCCTTCTTCAAGGAACCCGCGCATCTTGCGCAGCTTGATCTGGTAGTCGCCCTCGTCCGTGACCGGACGGAACTTCACTTCCTTGATCTCGACCTGCTTGGTCTTCTTCTTGGCCTCGCTGGCCTTCTTCTGCGCTTCGAACTTGAACTTGCCGAAGTCCATGATCTTGCAGACCGGCGGATCGGCCTGCGGCTGGATTTCGACCAGGTCCAGGCCTTCATCTTCGGCCATGGACAGCGCTTCGTCGCGCGACAACACGCCGATCATTTCTCCGTCACTGCCGATCACGCGGACGCGCGGCACACGGATTTCCTGATTCTTGCGGTTCTGTTTGTTGTCAGGGGTGCTGATATTACGTTCTCCCAAGGGTATCGAACCGGTCCGGGTGCCTGTGCCCCCGGACCGGACCTTTGCTTACGCGCCCTCGGCCTGGAGCCGCTCGATGAAGGCCTGCAGGCTCATGCTGCCCAGGTCTTCGCCAGAACGCGTACGCACCGCCACAGCCCCATTTTCCTTCTCGCGGTCACCAATGACCAGCAGGTAGGGCACGCGCTGCAACGTATGCTCGCGGATTTTATAGCCGATCTTCTCGTTACGCAAATCCGAGCTGACGCGGAAGCCTTGCTCCGCAAGGGTTTTGGTCACGCCCGAGACGTAGTCGGCCTGGGCGTCGGTGATGTTGGCCACCACCACCTGGGTCGGCGCCAGCCAGGCCGGGAACTGGCCGGCGTGGTGCTCGATCAGGATGCCCAGGAAGCGCTCCATCGAGCCGACGATGGCGCGGTGCAGCATGACCGGATGCTTCTTCTGGCTGTTCTCATCCACGTACTCGGCGCCCAGGCGGCCCGGCATCATGAAGTCGACCTGCATGGTGCCCAGCTGCCAGGTACGGCCGATGGCATCCTTCAGGTGGTACTCGATCTTCGGGCCGTAGAAGGCGCCCTCGCCCGGCAGCTCCTGCCATTCCACGCCACAGGCGGACAGCGCCGAACGCAGTGCGCCCTCGGCCTTGTCCCAGGTGGCGTCGTCGCCCAGGCGCGATTCCGGACGCAGCGCGATCTTGATCTGGATCTCGTCGAAGCCGAAGTGCTGGTAGACCGCCAGCGCCTGCTGGTGGAACGCGGTCACTTCCGATTCGATCTGGCTCTCGGTGCAGAACACATGGCCGTCGTCCTGGGTGAAACCACGCACGCGCAGGATGCCGTGCAGCGCGCCGGACGGCTCGTTGCGGTGGCAGGAACCGAACTCACCGTAGCGGATCGGCAGGTCGCGGTAGCTGTGCAGGCCCTGGTTGAACACCTGGATGTGGCCCGGGCAGTTCATCGGCTTGACCGCGTAGGTGCGCTTCTCCGACTCGGTGAAGAACATGTTGTCCTGGTAGTTGTCCCAGTGGCCGGACTTCTTCCACAGGCTCACGTCCAGGATCTGCGGGCAGCGCACTTCGCCGTAGCCGCTGCTGCGGTAGACCTTGCGCATGTACTGCTCGACCACCTGCCACAACGCCCAGCCCTTCGGGTGCCAGAACACCAGGCCCGGCGCCTCTTCCTGCAGGTGGAACAGGTCCTGCTGCTTGCCGATGCGGCGGTGGTCGCGCATCTCGGCTTCCTCGATGCGCTTGATGTACGCCTCGAGCTGCTTCTTGTCGGCCCAGGCGGTGCCGTAGATGCGCTGCAGCTGTTCGTTCTGCGCATCGCCGCGCCAGTAGGCGCCGGAGATGCGGGTCAGCTTGAAGGCCTTCAGGAAGCGCGTGTTCGGCACGTGCGGGCCGCGGCACATGTCCACGTATTCCTGGTGGTAGTACATGCCCATCGCCTGGATGTCGTCGGACATGTCCTCGATCAGGCGCAGCTTGTAGTCCTCGCCACGGGCCTTGAAGATCTCGATCACTTCGGCGCGCGGCGTCATCTTCTTGATGACGTCGTAATCCTGGGCGATCAGCTCACCCATGCGCTTCTCGATCGCGGCCATGTCGTCCGGGGTGAACGGGCGCTCGGAATAGATGTCGTAATAGAAGCCCTCGGCGATCACCGGGCCGATCACCATCTTCACGTCCGGGTACAGCTGCTTGACGGCGTGGCCGACCAGATGGGCGCAGGAGTGGCGGATGATCTCCACGCCCTCCTCGTCCTTGGCGGTGATAATGCGCAGGCTGGCATCGTGGTCGATGACGTCACTGGCATCGACCAGCACGCCATCGACCGAACCGGCGATGGTGGCCTTGGCCAGGCCGGCACCGATCGACTGGGCGACGTCCATGACGCTGACGGGGTTTTCGAACTCGCGGCGGCTGCCGTCGGGAAGGGTAATGTTGATCATCGCATTGGCTTCGTGCGGGGCCCGCTGGGCGGGCTGGAAAGCGTTCCCGGGCCATTGCCCGGGCAATAAAAAAGCGCCGCGAGGGCGCCTGGAACACAGGGCCTTCGGGGGCAGGTCAACAGTGGGCGGTGGTAGTGCTCATGTCGCACGCTCGGCCGGCGCTGGGCGCGGGCCACCTTGTTCCAGTCAGGGTTCTGCGACGATCTTAAACCAGCACACCGGAAAGCCCAAGGCCTACCGTACGGTCCGCTGAATGGCCCTCGCTGGCGGCGTGAAAACGCAATGATTACCATGTCCGCGCAGCCCGCCCCGTGCCAGCCTGCCCGCTTCCCCCCAGGACCTCGTGATGCGCCACCCGCTCCGACCGGCTCCCGCCGGCCCCGCCCGTGCCCCGCGTTCGCTGGCCCGCTGCCATGGCGGCCGCCCGCAATGATCACCGTCGGCCTTTCCACGCTGGGCTTCTGCAGCCTGGGCATGCTGGCAGCGATGTTCTCGGCACTGGCCTTCTATGCCGCCTCGCCGCACTGCCGCTGGCCCCGCCTGCGCCGCGCCGGCCGCCTCGGCCGCCAGATCGGCCTGGTCGCCGCGGCTGCCGCATTGTGGCTGTGGATGGCCGAACTCGGCTTTGCCGCGGGCCTGGTGGCGATGCTGTGCACCTGGATGCTGGCCGCGATGCTGCTGCCGGCACTGGCCGCCTGGCATCGCCCGGGCACGGAGTCGCCCTGATGTGGCCGCGCGCCTTCGCCGGCATCGTGGCCGGCTTCTTGCTGGCCGCCGCCGCGACCGGGCTGGTGACGTGGTTGCCGCCGGGCCCCTGGCAGAACGCGCTGGTGCCCAGCCTGATCACGTTCATCCCGCTGTGGATGCTGGCTGCCCTGTGGGCGTTCAGCTTCCGCAGCGCGCTGCGCGCCTGGGTGACACTGGCCGGCAGCGCTACGGCCGGCTTCGCCGTGCTGACGCTGCTGCGCCTGACCGGTGCGGTGCAATGAGACTCCCCCCATGAAGTTCAGCTCGCAGACCCTGCGTACGTTCACCACCCTGCACACCTGGGTCGGCCTGGTTGCCGGCTTCGGCCTGTTCGTGGCCTTCTACGCGGGTGCGCTGACCCTGTTCCACCACGACCTGCCGCTGTGGCAGACGCCCGGTGCAGCCACCGCGTTGCCGGCGGGCCTGGACGATGCGCAGTACCTGCTGGAAGACGTGCTGGCGGCACACCCGGAAGCCCGCCGCCACGTCGGCATGACGTTCCCCGGCGCCGAACATCCGCAACCCCTAGCCTACTGGCAGGCCGACGACGGCAGCTGGCGCTATGCCTGGCCGGGCCAGATCGCCAGCAGCCCGACGCCGCCACAGACCGGGCTGGCCGAACTGGTCAACGAACTGCATTACAGCCTCGGACTGCCGGTGGCCGGCATCTACGTGATGGGCATCGTCAGCCTGCTGTATGGCATGGCGCTGCTGAGCGGCCTGGTGATCCACCTGCCGAAGCTGTTCGGCGACCTGTTCGCGCTGCGTCCGGGCCGCAACCTGAAACAACTGTGGCAGGACGCGCACAACGTGATCGGCGTGCTCAGCCTGCCCTTCCACCTGATGTTCGCGGTCACGGGCGCCCTGCTGTGCCTGGTGTTCGTGCAGATGGCCCTGCTCAATCCACTGATCTACGACGGCAAGGCCCTGCAGGCGGTACCGACTGCAATGGACACCGCGCCGGTGCGCGACGCCAGTGGCATCCCGGCACCGCCGGGCAGCCTGCGCCTGCTGCATGCGCGCGCGCTTGAAGTAGCCCGCGCACAGGGCGTGGCCAACTTCGAGCCGGCCTACCTGAAGCTGGCCAACGCCGGCGATGCCAGCGCCACGATCGAGATCACGGGCGAATCCACCGGCACACTCGGGCCGCTCGGTTCGGTGGCCCTGGACGTGGCCACCGGCAACGTCCTGGCCTCCCAGCTGCCGGGCCAGCGCGATGCCAACCACGCCACGCTCAGCGCCGCCTATGCCCTGCACTTCGGCGAGTTCGGCAACGGCGTGGTGGTCTGGCTGTACTTCCTGCTCGGCCTCGGCGGTGCGTTCCTGTTCTACTCCGGCAACCTGTTGTGGATCGAGTCGCGGCGCAAGCGTCGCCAGCCGCAACAGCCGCGTGCCGGGGTGAACATGGCACGGGCCACGGTTGGCGTGTGCATCGGCCTGTGCGTGGCGATCTCGGTCGCTTTCATCACCGCGCTGGTGCTGGAGCGGTCGGCACCGTCGGCGGTCGACCATGGCATCCGCTGGGCCTGCTTCGGCAGCTGGGCAGCCTGTGCGCTGTGGGCCGCACTGCGCCGCCCCGCGCAGGCGGCGCGCGAGCTGCTGTGGGCCGCAGCGCTCAGCACTGCACTGGTGCCGGTCCTGCACGGCGCACTCAATGGTGACTGGCTGTGGCGCGCCGCCGCGCGTGGCCATTGGCCGCTGTTCTGGGTCGATGCCATCGCGCTGGCCATGGCCTTCGGCTTCGCTCGCCTGGCCGTCGCCAGCCAGCGCCGCGCCCGCAACGGCGACCCCAACAGCGTCTGGGCCAACTAAGCCTTCACCGGGCATGGCCCGGCGCTACCGCTGCGGGTGTTCTTCGCCCGGGTAACGACTCACTTCGATCAGGTTGCCATCCGGGTCGCGGAAGTACACCGATTCGATCGGTCCCAGCGCACCGGTACGTGTGGCCGGCCCCTCCTCCACCGCGATGGCCTGCGCCTGCAGGTGCGCCAGCACATCGACCATTGCCGTATGCGTGACCAGGCACAGATCGGCACTGCCCGGCGTGGGTCGCAGCGCATGCGGCTGCAGTGGCGCGCTGGCCGGATGCAGGTTGATCTTCTGCTGGCCGAACTGCAGCGCGGTACGGCCAGCGCCGAAGCGCACGACCTGCATGCCGAGCACGCGCTGGTAGAAGTCACAGCTGCGTTCGATGTCGGCGACGGTGAGGACCAGGTGGTCCAGGCGTTCGAGATGGATCATGCCCAAAGCGTAGCGCCGCCGGCGTCGTCGCAATGTGCGGTGTCGGGCCGATGGCGTTGCCGCCTGGCGCCGGGCATGGCCCGGCGCCACCAGTGACTCAATCGCCGATGCGCGCCTTCTGCCAAGGGCCGAGCATCGCGTTGAGCAGGCTGGCCTGCTCGTCGTCGCCGGTCAGCTCCCACATGAACACCCCGGCCAGGCCCTGCTCGCGGGCGAACCGGGCACGCAGGCCGATCGAGCGCGGGTCTTCATAGCTGATGAAGATCTTCTGCACGGCGTTGTACAGCCACGGGCTCTGCGCCTGCGGCTGCCAGTGCTTCACCCAACCCGGCTGGTCGAGATAGCGCGCCTTGATCACCCGCCAGTCGCCGGCGTCGGCCGGTGCGCTGTAGGGCTGATACAGGCCATCCGGCGCATCGCCGGTGACCTTGAAGCCGCGCCCATAGAACGGCACGCCCAGCACCAGCTTGTCGGCCGGCACACCGTGCTCGCGGTAGTACTGCACCGCGCCGGCCACGTTGTTCCAGCGCCGCAGCTCCGGCGCCAGCGGATCGGCCGGCACTTCATGCAGGGGCGCATTGAAGGTCGACACCGATGAGAAGCCGGTGCCCATGTCATAGCTCATCAGGTTGATGAAATCGAACACCTTGGCCAGCGCCGGCAGGTCGTAGCTCGCCGCCGGATCATAGGGGCCATCGGTCTGCAGGCGACCGGCGGCCAGCGCGGCGCTCAGCAGCATTGGCTGCCCCACCTTGCGCCCGTGCGCGTCGAGTGCCACGCGGAACGCCTGCGCGAGCCTGGTCAGGTTGGCGCGATCCTGCGGGCGATGCGCCAGCTCCTTCGGCCCGCCACTGACCGGGAACTCCCAGTCGATATCCACGCCATCGAAGCTGCCGGCATGGTGATCGAAGAACAGTGCCATGCATGAGTCCACCAGGCGCTTGCGGCTGGCCTCGGTCAACGCCGCATCGGAGAACCCACCCGCACCCCAGCCACCGATCGAAATCAGCGTGCGCAGGTGCGGATGCGCCTTCTTGAGCTCGGCCAGCGCGGCGAAGTTCTTCGGCGCTTCCGCGCCGACCGCGCAGCGGCCGTCCTCGATGGTGGAGAACGCATAGAACAGATGGGTCAGGCGCTCGGCGGGAATGCTCGACACCGGATAGCGCTCGGCCGAGCCGCCGGGGTAGTAGGCACCGAAGATCGGCGGCGGCGCCGGCGCGGCGCGCGCAGCGATGGGCACGGCACCGGCAATCAGCACGGCAAGGACGGCCACGGTCTGGCGGAACATGGGATCTCCCGGTTCGAAGGCGCCGCCACGTTAGCAAACCGATGTGGCTGCGGGACGGTTGTCGCGGCATGTCGTCCCGTGGACAGGCGTGATCCGCGCAACCGTGACAGAACGATGGCCACGTGGCGGCGCTCACGCACTGCAGCAGGACATGCAGCGACCTGGATGAGCGGCACTGCATGACATCAAGGCAAAGAAAAAGCGGGCCGAAGCCCGCTTTTTCATTTGCGAAAGCGTGAGGACCGACGGTCCTCACCCACCGCACAATCAGCAGTACCGATTATTCGGCGCTGACGGCGTCGCCTTCTTCCACGGCCTTCATCGACAGGCGGATACGGCCCTGCTTGTCGACTTCCAGCACCTTGACCTTGACCACATCGCCTTCCTTCAGCACGTCGCCGACCTTCTCGACGCGATCGCTGGAGATCTGCGACACGTGGACCAGACCGTCCTTGCCCGGCAGGATCGTGACGAACGCACCGAAGTCCATGATCTTGGCGACCTTGCCTTCGTAGATGCGGCCCGGCTCGACGTCCGAGGTGATCTGCTCGATGCGGGCCTTGGCGGCCTGGGCAGCGATGGCATTGACCGAAGCGATGACGATGGTGCCGTCATCCTGGATGTCGATCTGGGTGCCGGTTTCCTTGGTGATGGCCTGGATGGTCGAGCCACCCTTGCCGATCACTTCGCGGATCTTGTCCGGGTGGATCTTGATGGTCAGCAGGCGCGGCGCGTAGTCCGACAGCTCTTCACGCGGAGCGGTCAGGCCGTGGGCCATTTCGCCCAGGATGTGCAGACGACCAGCCTTGGCCTGCTGCAGAGCCTGCTTCATGATCTCTTCGGTGATGCCTTCGATCTTGATGTCCATCTGCAGGGCGGAAATGCCCTCAGCGGTACCGGCCACCTTGAAGTCCATGTCGCCCAGGTGATCTTCGTCACCCAGGATGTCGGACAGGACGACGAAGCGCTCGCCTTCCTTGACCAGGCCCATGGCGATACCGGCCACCGGCGCCTTCACCGGCACGCCGGCGTCCATCAGGGCCAGCGACGAGCCGCAGACCGATGCCATCGACGAGGAACCGTTCGACTCGGTGATTTCCGAGACGACGCGGATGGTGTACGGGAAGGACTCCAGCGACGGCATGACAGCCAGCACGCCGCGCTTGGCCAGGCGACCGTGGCCGATTTCGCGGCGCTTCGGGCCCATCATGCGGCCGCACTCACCCACCGAGAACGGAGGGAAGTTGTAGTGGAACAGGAAGTTTTCCTTGTACTCACCGGCAACGGCGTCAATGACCTGGCCGTCACGGGCGGTGCCCAGGGTGATGGTCACGATGGCCTGGGTTTCGCCACGGGTGAACAGCGAGGAACCGTGGGTACGCGGCAGCACGCCGGTCTTCACGGTGATCGGGCGGACGGTGTCCAGCGCACGGCCGTCGATACGGACCTTGGTGTCCAGCACCGAGTCACGCATGGTGCGGTATTCCAGCTCGCTGAATTCCTTCGACAGCTCGGCCGGGTTCCAGCCTTCAGCGGCCACGCGACCAGCCAGGGCTTCGAACACGTCCTTCTTGATCGCCGAGATGGCGTCGCGGCGCTGCAGCTTGTCACGCACCTGGAAGGCTTCGCCCAGGCGCGGGCCGATGGCTTCCTTCAGGGCGGAGATCAGCGCTTCGTTCTTGGCCGGGGCTTCCCAGGTCGACGGCTTGGTGCCGGCTTCGACGGCCAGCTCGTTGATCGCGTTGATGACCTTCTGCATTTCGCGGTGACCGAAGGTCACGGCGCCCAGCATCACTTCTTCGGACAGCAGCGCGGCTTCGGATTCAACCATCAGCACGGCGTTGGAGGTACCGGCGACGACCAGCTCCAGCTGCGAGTCAGCCAGTTCGCTGACGGTCGGGTTCAGGATGTACTCGCCGTTCTTGTAACCGACCTTGGCCGCGCCGATCGGACCCATGAACGGGGTGCCAGCCAGGGCCAGGGCAGCCGAAGCACCGATCAGGGCCGGGATGTCACCGTCCACGTCCGGGTTCAGCGACATCACCGTGGCGATGATCTGCACTTCGTTCTTGTAGTCTTCCGGGAACAGCGGGCGGATCGGACGGTCGATCAGACGCGAGATCAGGGTTTCCTTCTCGGTCGCACGGCCTTCGCGCTTGAAGAAACCACCCGGGATACGGCCGCCGGCGTAGAACTTTTCCTGATAATCGACGGTCAGCGGGAAGAAGTCCTGGCCTTCGCGCGCGCTCTTGGCGGCGACGGCGGTGACCAGCAGTACGGTGTCGTCCATCTTGACGATGACGGCGCCGCTGGCCTGACGGGCGACTTCGCCGGTCTCAAGCGTGACGGTGTGCTTGCCGTACTGGAAGGTTTTGGTGATTTTTGCCACGGAGGGTGTCCTTGGGGATGCTGTCTGCGAATTTGGACCGTCGGCGACCCTTGCCGCCAGCGGGTGGCCGGATCGTTCCGGCCTGAATCGGGGATTGCGGTACTACAAAACAAAACCGCGGCGCATCGCTGCGCCGCGGGGGATTCGTTGCTTAGCGACGCAGGCCAAGCTTCTCGATCAGGGCCTTGTAGCGCTCGACGTCCTTCTTCTTCAGGTAGTCGAGCAGGCTGCGACGGCGGTTGACCATCTGCAGCAGGCCGCGGCGGCTGTGGTGGTCCTTCTTGTGGGTCTTGAAGTGGCCGGTCAGCAGTTCGATGCGGGCGGTCAGCAGTGCAACCTGGACTTCCGGGGAGCCGGTGTCAGCCGCGCTGCGCTTGTTGTCTTCAATGACCTTCTGGGTGTCGATCGACATTTCTTTTTTCTCTGTGATGCGTGGCCGGCAGGAACGCGCTTCGCGCACCGCCAGGCTCGCCGTGGACTACGAGGATGAAACCTGCGCGAGGCAGGTTGCCGGAAAACGGCCGCGAAATTGTAACGGCCGGGGGCGTCCGGGACAAGGACCGGGGCTGAACCGGCAGGCCCCGGTCAGAGGTTGAAACGGCGCTGCGGGGCCAGCAGGCCACTCTCGTCGACCTGGCCCAGGCCCTGGACAGCATCGTCCGGACCGAACACGGCCACCAGGCCGCGCGGCCAGGACAGGTCGCGCTGGCGCTGGCCCACGCAGAACCGGTGGGCCTGGTCGGCGTCCAGGTCGACCCTCGGGTATTCAGCCAGGCCGGCCGCCAGCGGCAGCAGCAACGCGTCCATGCCAGCCTCGTCACCGGCCTCGACCATCGCCCGCAGCTGGTCCAGGGTGACCATGGCAGGCTCGCGGAACGGCTCGACCCAGAGCCGGCGCAGCGCGCTGATGTGGGCGCCACAGCCCAGGCGTTCGCCGAGGTCGCGGGCCAGGCTGCGGATATAGGTGCCGGAACCACAGGTCACGCGCAGCCGCAGCCGTTCCGGCTGCTGCTCCAGCACCTCGATGGCGTGTACCTGCACCTCGCGTTCGGGCGCTTCGATGACGTCACCGCGGCGGGCCTTCACATACAGCGGTTCACCGCCCTGCTTCAGCGCCGAATAGATCGGGGCACGCTGGCGGATGGTGCCGGTCAGCGGCGCCAGCGCAGCCTGCAGGGCCTGGGCACTGATCGCCGGCACCGGGCGCTGCAGCAGTACCTGGCCTTCGGCATCGTCGGTATCGGTGGTCTGGCCGAGCACGATCTCGGCGTCGTAGGCCTTGGCCGAACCCAGCAGCAGGCCGGCGATCTTGGTCGCCTCGCCGAAACACAGCGGCAGCAGGCCGGTGGCCAGCGGGTCGAGGCTGCCGGTATGGCCGCCCTTCTCGGCGCGGAACAGGCGGCGCGCCACCTGCAGGGCGGCGTTGGAGCTCATGCCGGTCGACTTGTCGAGCAGCAGGATGCCATCCAGGCGACGGAACTGAATTCGGGTCATGACAGGAAAGTGTTGAGACGGGCCATGCTCGGCTGCCGCAGCGCGGCCTGCATCAGACATCGCGCAGCCGGAATGCAGCAACGCCGGGCATGCCCGGCGTCGCGCGGTTATTCTTCGTCGCTCTCGCGACGCTTCTCGGCGGCCAGCGTGTCGGGCAGGTCGCGCAGGATGTTGTCGATGTGCTCACCACGGTCGACCGAGTCGTCGTAGTGGAAATGCAGCTCCGGCACGTGGCGCAGCTTCATCGCGCGGGCCAGGTCCATGCGCAGGCGGTAGCCCAGTTCCTTCAGGCCGGCCACGGCTTCAGCCGAACGTTCCGGCATCAGCGCGGTGACGAACACCTTGGCATGGGCCATGTCGCGGGTGATTTCCACGTCGGACACGCTCACCGAGGGCAACCCGTGCTCGCGCACGGCGTTGTGCACCAGGGTGCCGAGTTCACGGCGCAGCTGGGCGGAGACACGGTCGGTTCGATGGAAAGTCTTGGGCACGAGGAGCTCTTGGTTCAGTTGTCGCCCGACCAACGGTCGGGCACTACCTTTGATTCGATTGTCGCCCGACCAACGGTCGGGCGCTACAGGTACATGGTGGGGCCCGACCGTTGGTCGGGCCACCTTGCAGCATTACAGGGTGCGCGGCACTTCGATACGTTCGAAGCACTCGATCTGGTCACCCGGCTTGACGTCGTTGTAGGCCTTCACCGCGATACCGCATTCGGTACCGTTGCGGACTTCCTCGACGTTCTCCTTGAAGCGACGCAGCGATTCCAGCTCGCCCTCGAAGATCACCACGCTGTCGCGCAGCACGCGGATCGGCTTGTTGCGCTTGACCACACCCTCGATGACCATGCAGCCGGCGACGGCACCCAGCTTCGAGCTGCGGAAGACGTCGCGGACCTCGGCGATACCGATGATCTCTTCGCGGATCTCCACGCCCAGCAGACCGGAGGCCACCTGCTTCACCTGGTCGATCACGTCATAGATGATCGAGAAGTAACGCAGGTCGACACCATTGGATTCGATGATGCGACGGGCCGAAGCGTCCGCACGCACGTTGAAGCCGATGACGGTGGCCTTCGAAGCGGCGGCCGAGTTGGCGTCCGACTCGGTGATGCCACCCACGCCGGAGTGGATCACGTTGATGCGGATGTCTTCGTTGGACAGCGCGACCAGTGCCTGGCTCAGCGCCTGCACCGAACCCTGCACGTCGGCCTTGATGACCAGGTTGAGGACCTGCTGGCCCTCGCCCTTGCCCAGGGTCGCCATGATGTCTTCCATGCGGCTGCCAGCGGTGGCCACCAGGCGCGATTCACGGCGCTTGGTCTCGCGCTGCTGGGCAACGTCCTTGGCCAGGCGCTCGTCCTCGACGACCACGAAGTCGTCACCAGCTTCCGGCACGCCGGACAGGCCCAGGACCTGCACCGGGATGGACGGGCCGGCGAACTCCGGCTGCTTGCCGGTTTCGTCGAACAGCGCACGCACGCGGCCGTACTGGATGCCGCACACCAGGTAGTCGCCCTTCTTCAGGCGGCCCTGCTGCACCAGCACCGTCGCGACCGGGCCGCGGCCCTTGTCCAGCGACGATTCGATCACCACGCCCGAGGCGCGGCCTTCATCGACCGCCTTCAGTTCCAGCAGTTCGGCCTGGATCGAGATGGCGTCCAGCAGGTCGTCGATGCCCAGGCCGGTCTTGGCCGAGATCTCCACCATCTGGGTGTCACCACCGAAGTCTTCGGCCACGACCTGCTCGGACAGCAGTTCGTTCTTGACCCGCATCGGATCCGCGTCGGACTTGTCGATCTTGTTGATCGCCACGATCAGCGGCACACCCGCCGAACGGGCGTGCTGGATCGCTTCCTTGGTCTGCGGCATGACGCCGTCATCGGCGGCCACGACCAGCACCACGATGTCGGTCAGCTTGGCGCCGCGCGCACGCATCGAGGTGAAGGCGGCGTGGCCCGGGGTGTCCAGGAAGCTGATCACGCCCTTCGGCGTATCGACGTGGTAAGCGCCGATGTGCTGGGTGATGCCACCCGCTTCGCCGGTGGCGACCTTGGTGCGGCGGATGTAATCCAGCAGCGAGGTCTTGCCGTGGTCGACGTGGCCCATGATGGTGACCACCGGCGGACGCTGGGTGGCTTCGCCCTGGTTTTCACCGGTCGAGGCCAGCAGTGCGTCTTCGGCGTCGTTGTCGTTGGCGCGGATCGCCTTGTGGCCGAGTTCTTCGGTCACCAGCGCGGCGGTGTCGTGGTCGATGGACTGGGTGATGGTCGCCATCACGCCCATCTTGAACAGCGCCTTGACCACCTCGCCGCCCTTCAGCGCCAGCTTCTGCGCCAGGTCGGCCACGGTGATGGTGTCGCCGATCGCCACTTCACGCACCACCGGTGCAGTCGGACGCTCGAAGGCGTGCGGGCCGGCATTGTTGCCACCGCGCGACATGTCGCGACGGCCACCGGCCTGGTTGCGCCCGCCCGGACGACCCCGGGTGTTGCTGTTGTTGCTGTTGCCACGACGCGCACGGTCGGCGGCCGACAGGTGCATCTGGCCAGCGAAACGGTCACCCGGGCCACGCTCGTTGCGCGGCGCGCTGCGGTTGTTGCGGTCGTCGTTGCGCGGCGGCGGCGGTGCACCACGCGGCGCAGCCGGGGCTGCGGCCGGGGTGCGCGGCGGGCGCGGCGCGGTTTCGTCGATCGGAGCACGCTTGGGCTTGCTGGCAGCCAGCGTCTCGGCCGCCTTGGCGGCAGCCGCAGCTTCCTCGGCGGCCTTCTTTTCGGCCTCGGCGCGTTCCTTGGCGGCGGCCTCTTCCTCACGGGCACGGACGATGGCTTCGTCGCGCAGACGATCCTTCTCGGCCAGGGCCTGCTGTTCGGCAAGGTTGCGGGCACGCGACTCTTCCAGCTTGCGCAGGATGTCGGCGCGCTCTTCGTCCGGGGTCATGGCGCGAGCACCATCCTTGACGTAGGTACGCTTCTGGCGCACCTCGACATTCACGGTCGTCTTGCTGCGACCGGAATTGACCGTCACTTCCTGCTGCTTCCGGCGGTTGAGCGTGATCTTCTTCGCAGACTGATCGGTCTCTTCCGGGGCCTGCTCGGGCTTGCCGTGCGAACGACGAAGGAAGCCCAGGAGCTTCACCTTCTCGGAGCTGGTCACGACCTGGTCGGGACCGCTGAACTTCATGCCGGCACCGGCCAGCTGTTCCAGCAGTTTTTCGACCGGCGTGTTGACCAGTTCGGCAAGCTTGCGGATGGTGGTTTGCTGCGACATTCGGATCCTATGATCTTGTGGGCGCCCCCCCGCATGTGGAGGTGGCGCGGATTCTACGCCCTGAGCGGCTCAGGGCCCTGTTCATTGCCGGCTCATTCGCCGCGTTCCAGTCGGGCGATCTCCTCGGCACGGGCGGCCAGGATCAGCGCAGCGGCGCGCGCCTGATCCAGTCCTTCGATGCCGAAGTCCATGACCTCGTCGGCGGCCAGGTCGGACAGATCCTCGCTGGTACGCACGCCGTGGCCGGCCAGCGCGTACGCGGTGGCTTCGTCCATGCCCTTCAGGGACAGCAGGTCCTGCGCCGGCTGGCCGTCTTCAAGGCCTTCCTCGACTGCCAGGGCCTCATTGAGCAGCGCATCGCGGGCACGAGCGCGCAGCTCTTCGACGATGTCCTCGTCGAAACCTTCCACGGCCAGCAGTTCGCCGACCGGGACATATGCGATTTCCTCGACGGTGCCGAAGCCTTCGCTGACCAGGATGCCGGCGATTTCCTCGTCCACTTCCAGCTTGTCCATGAACAGCTGGCGGGCCGCAGCCTGCTCGGCTTCCGACTTGGCGGTGACCTGGTCCTGGGTCATCACGTTGAGCTGCCAGCCGGTCAGGCGGCTGGCCAGGCGCACGTTCTGGCCGCCCTTGCCGATCGCCTGGGCCAGGCGGTCTTCGGCAACGGCCAGGTCCATCGAGTGCTTGTCTTCATCGACGATGATCGACTGCACTTCGGCCGGCGCCATCGCGTTGATGACGAAGTTGGCCGGGTTGTCGTTCCACAGCACGATGTCCACGCGCTCGCCATTGAGCTCGTTGGACACGGCCTGCACGCGCGAACCGCGCATGCCGATGCAGGCGCCGATCGGATCGGTGCGCTGGTCGTGGGCCAGCACGGCGATCTTGGCGCGGTCGCCCGGGTCACGTGCACAGGCCTTGATTTCCACCAGGCCCTGGCCGACTTCCGGCACTTCCAGCTTGAACAGCTCGATCATGAATTCCGGGGCGGCACGGCTGATGAACAGCTGCGGGCCACGCGGCTCCGAGCGCACTTCGGCCAGGTAGCCGCGCACGCGGTCACCGGCGCGCAGCACGTCGCGCGGGATGCCCTTGTCCTTCGGGATGAAGCCTTCGGCGTTGCCACCGAGGTCGACATAGATGTTGCCGCGCTCGGCGCGCTTGACCACGCCGGTGATCAGCTCACCCACGCGATCCTTCCACGCATCCACGACCTGCTGGCGCTCGGCTTCGCGCACGCGCTGGACGATGACCTGCTTGGCGGCCTGGGCAGCGATGCGACCGAAATCCGGGTTCTCGATCTGCTCTTCGATGTAGTCGCCGACCTCGACGCCTTCGGCTTCATCGACGGCATCCATCAGGCGGATCTGGCGGTCCGGCGATTCCATGACCACGTCATCGGCCACCACTTCCCAGCGGCGGAAGGTTTCGTAGCTGCCGTCCTTGTGGTCGATGACCACGCGGGTCAGCACTTCCTCGTCGGGATAGCGCTTCTTCGCTGCCGAGGCCAGGGCGGCCTCGATGGCATCGAAGATCACTTCACGCGGCACGCCCTTCTCGTTGGCGACTGCGTCGACTACCAGCAACAGTTCCTTGCTCATTGGCTCACTCCGCGCGCGGCTTCTTTGCCGCCGGCTCGTTGGAAGAAGAATTCGTGTTCGGCTTCGGACGCTTCGGCGCCGGACCGGTCGGCTTGCTCGGGGCCAGCCCCAGCGCCACCCAGTCGGGCATGATCCGTGCCTTGTCGATGTTGTCGGCCGACACGACCACTTCGGCCTTGTCGACGATGAAAGTGATGGTCCCCGCCGCCTCGTCGGTCGCCTCGATACGACCCTGCAGGCGACGACGGTTGTCCTGCGGCAGCTTCAGCGTGACCTTGGCCGATTCGCCGAGGTGACGGCCGAACTGTTCCAGGCTGAACAGCGGGCGGTCGACGCCCGGCGAGGACACTTCCAGCGTGTAATTGCCGCTGATCGGGTCCTCGACGTCCAGCTGCGCCGACACTTCGCGGCTGACCCGCTCGCAGTCGTCGACATTGATGATGCGCTCGGGCTGTTCAGCCAGCGGCACGTCGATGTAAAGGCGCAGGGTCGCACCGCCGGGGGCCGGCAGATACTCAACGCCCAGCAGCTCCAGGCCCAGCGACACAACGGTCGGGGCGAGCAGATTCGCGATGTCGGTTGCCTTGTCGCTCACAGCCTGCCTTGATCTCTATGGTTGGGTGCCGGCCTTGGCCGGCGTGGAAACGTGACGCCCCGGAAACGACAAAGGGCCCGTTGGGCCCCTTTTCCGGAAAGACTCCGGTGACTGGATTCCGGTTGCAACCTGCATTGCCTGCCGGTTGCGGCCCTCCTTCCGGGTCCGGACTCCCGCTGGGAGGCCGCCTTCAGGGGCACTGCTAGGCCGCTGATGATAGCGACTGCACCGCGCTGGTGCAAGGTGCGGACCCGGGTCAGATCCCTTTTCCCGTGGATAAGGGATCTGACCCCGATCACGCAGAAACAACGCAGACCCCAAAGAAAAACGCCCTCGAAGCAGGACTTCGAAGGCGATCTCTTTACTTGGTAGCGGGGGCAGGATTTGAACCTGCGACCTTCGGGTTATGAGCCCGACGAGCTGCCAGACTGCTCCACCCCGCATCAGAAGCGGAATCATGAGGCATTGCTGCGACAAATGCAAGCTTTCCCTCATTCATCGAACCGGTTGGCGCCGATCCGACGTTGGTAGCGGGGGCAGGATTTGAACCTGCGACCTTCGGGTTATGAGCCCGACGAGCTGCCAGACTGCTCCACCCCGCACCGGAAGTGTTTGAACTGCTGCCCTGCTCTTTCGAGGAGGGCTACCGCAACGATGTTCTGGCTGAACCGCTGCTGTGACAACTCAGGCTGCGCATATTACACGAATCGCGCAGCTTTGTGTCAACTTTCATGCAAGATGCGCAAATGCCTGCTGGCACCAGACCATGATCGGGTTCCAGGCCAGGCCCAGCGCGAGCAGCGCCAGGGCATTCACGCCCAGCACCACGCCCAGCACGCGGTCGTTGCTGCGCGGCATGGCCTCGCCCACCGGCTCATCGAAGTACATGACCTTGATGACGCGCAGGTAGTAGAAGCAGCCGACCACGGCGCACAGCACGCCGAGGATGGCCAGCCACAGCAGGCCGCCGTTGACGGCCGCGCCCAGCACCGCCAGCTTGGTCCAGAAGCCCAGGAACGGCGGGATGCCGGCCAGCGACGCCATGATGCACAGCACCAGGCCGGCCATCCACGGGTTGCGGGCGTTCAGGCCCTTGAAGTCCTCGATGTTCTCGGCTTCAAAGCCGGCACGCGACAGCGCGATGATCGCGCCGAAGGCGGCGGTGGACATGATCGCGTAGGCCAGTGCGTAGAACAGCGCGGCGGCGTAGCCCTGCGAACCGCCACCGGCGATGCCCATCAGCAGGAAGCCGATGTGCGAGACGGTGGAGAACGCCAGCATGCGCTTGAGGTTGCTCTGCGCGATGGCCATCAGGTTGCCGATGACCAGCGATACCGCGGCCAGGCCGGCGATCAGCAGCTGCAGTTCGGTCGACAGCGGACCCACGCCCATTTCCAGCAGGCGGTAGGCCATGCCGAACGCGGCCAGCTTCGGCGCCGAGCTGATGAACAGTGCGATCGGTGCCGGGGCACCCTGGTACACGTCCGGCAGCCACATGTGGAACGGCGCGGCACCCAGCTTGAAGGCGACGCCGGCGATCATGAACACCGCACCGGTGATCAGCAGCACGCGCTCTTCCGAGTGCGGGATGGCCTCGCGGATCACATCCAGGTGCAGGCTGCCGGTGGCGCCGTAGATCAGCGACATGCCGTAGAGCAGCAGGCCCGAGGCCAGCGAACCCAGCACGATGTACTTCATCGCCGCTTCCGACGCCAGGCCGCTTTCGCGGTTGCTGGCGACCAGGGCGTAGGAGCACAGCGCCAGCAGTTCCAGGCCCAGGTAGACCATCAGCAGGCTGCCGGCCGAGACCAGGATCATCATGCCGGCGGTGCCGAACAGGATCAGCACCGGGATCTCGCCCTGGAACAGGTCGCGATCACGCAGGTAGCGCCAGCCGTAGACCAGGGTCAGGCCGCTGAGCAGCACGATTCCGGTCTTCATCACGTCCGCGGCGGTATCGCGCACGAACATGCCATGGAAGACCTCCCCCTGCCCGCCCACGCCGGTGGCCAGCATGAACAGCACCACGGCCAGCGCAGCGAGCGAGAACAGGTGGGTGACGATCTTGTTCCGGTTGCTGACGAACAGGTCGAGGATCATCAGGGCGAAGGCGCTGCCGATCAGCACCAGCTCGGGAGCGAGCGGTGGCAGGTCAGCGGCGGTCAATGGCAGCAGCGGCGAGGTGGTCATCATCAAATCCTGGAATTACAGCAGCTTGCTGGATGCGATCTGCATCGCCAGCTTCGCGATCGAGGGCTCCATCAGGTCGGTCAGCGGCTTGGGGTAGATGCCCAGGGCCAGCACGCCGATGGCGAACACGCCCAGCACCAGCCATTCGCGGCCGTTGATGTCCTTCAGTTCGGCAACATGGCTGTTGGCCACTTCACCGAAGAAGATGCGCTTGTACAGCCACAGGGTGTAGGCGGCGCCGATGATCAGGGTGGTGGCCGCGCCCAGGGCGATCCACGGATTACGCTGGAAGGCCGAGAGGATGACCATGAACTCGCCAACGAAACCGCTGGTACCCGGCAGGCCCGCGTTGGCCATGAAGAACAGCATCGCGAAGGTGGCGAACCACGGCATCACGTTGACCACGCCGCCGTAATCGGCGATGCGGCGGCTGTGCATGCGGTCGTACAGCACGCCGACGCAGGAGAACATCGCGCCGGACACGAAGCCGTGCGAGATCATCTGCACCATGGCGCCCTGCAGGCCCAGGCGAGCGGCATCGGCGTTGCCGGCTTCGCGCACCAGCCACAGGGCGATGAAGGTGCCCAGGGTGACAAAGCCCATGTGCGCGATCGACGAATAGGCGATCAGCTTCTTCATGTCGTCCTGCACCAGGGCGACCAGGCCGACGTAGATCACCGCGATCAGCGACAGCGCGATCACCAGCCAGGCCCATTCCTGCGACGCGTCCGGGACGATCGGCAGGTTGAAGCGCAGGAAGCCGTAGCCACCGATCTTCAGGGCGATCGCGGCCAGGATCACCGAACCGGCGGTCGGCGCTTCCACGTGGGCGTCCGGCAGCCAGGTGTGGACCGGGAACATCGGCACCTTGACCGCGAAGGCGATCAGGAAGGCGAAGAAGATCCAGGTCTGCTCCTTGGCCGACAGCGGCAGCGCGTACAGGTCGGCCAGCTGGAAGCTGCCGCCCTTCATGTACAGGTAGATCAGCGCCACCAGCATCAGCACCGAGCCGAGGAAGGTGTACAGGAAGAACTTCAGCGCGGCGTAGATGCGGCGCGGACCGCCCCAGACACCGATGATCAGGAACATCGGGATCAGCATCGCTTCGAAGAACACGTAGAACAGCATCGCGTCCGTCGCGGCGAAGATGCCGACGGTGACACCTTCCAGGATCAGGAAGGCCGCCACGTACTGGTTCACGCGCTTGTCGATGGCGCTCCAGGCGCCGATCAGGGCAAGCACGCTGACCAGGGTGGTCAGCAGGATCAGCGCCACGGCAATGCCGTCCACGCCCAGGTTGTAGCCGATCTTGTACGCCGGGATCCAGGCATGGGTCTCGACGAACTGCAGACCATCGACGCCTGCGTTGTAGCCGCTCAGCAGCGAGAGGCTCGCCACGAAGGTCAGCACCGCTACGCCCAGCGACGCCCAGCGGGCGGTCTGCGCATCACGGATCGCAAGGATCAGGGCACCACCGATGATCGGCAGCCAGATGAGGACACTGAGTAGAGGCCAGTTCGACACGTCTTCTTATTCCGTACAGGTCATCAACGCAGGTAATGCATCAGCACGCCCAGCAGGGCAATCAGGCCGATGATCATCGCGAAGGCGTAGTGATAGAGGAAACCGGATTGGGTACGACGCAGCACGCCGGCTGCGACGTCCACAACACGTGCCGAGAGATTGACCACGCCGTCGACGATGTTGCTGTCGATCCAGCGCGAGACCTTGCCCAGCTTGACGCTGCCACCGGCAAAGCCATCGATCCACAGCTTGTCGAAGCCGTACTTGTTTTCAAGCACCGACACCAGCGGAGCAAAGGTCTTGCGGGCCTTGCCCGACAGGTCCGGCTTCCACAGGTAGAACAGTGCGGCCAGCAGGAAGCCCGCAACGGTCAGCATGAACGCCGGAGCCATCATGCCATGCAGCGCGAAGGCGACCGGGCCATGGAACTCCTCACCCAGGAAGCCGATGGTGTTCTTGGCCGGATCGTAGAAGTCGACGATGCCGGTGAAGAACGTGTGCGCCTGGCCCTTGATGGCATCGTGCGCGTGGTTGCCGGCCCAGTCGGTGCCGTACAGCATCGGGCCGATGCTGAAGAAACCGATGGCGATCGACGGGATGGCCAGCAGGATCAGCGGCAGGGTCACCACCCACGGGGTTTCGTGCGGCTCGTGCGGACCGTGGCCATGGCCGTGGTCGTCGTGGCCATCACCATGGTGTGCATCGCCGTGGTGGGCGTCGGCGGCGTGGTGATCGTCATGGCCATGGCCGTGATCGTCATGCGCGTCGCGGAAACGCTCCTTGCCGTGGAAGGTCAGGAACAGCAGGCGGAAGCTGTAGAAGCTGGTGACGATCACGCCACCCAGCACCGCCCAGTAGCCATAGGTGGCCACCCAGCTGTTGGACAGGTGCGCGTGCAGCTCGGCCGCCTCGATGATGGTGTCCTTCGAGTAGAAGCCGGAGAAGAACGGCGTGCCGACCAGCGCCAGGGTACCGATCCACATGGTGATGAAGGTGATCGGCATGTACTTGCGCAGGCCGCCCATCTTGCGCATGTCCTGCTCGTGGTGCATCGCGATGATGACCGAGCCGGCGCCCAGGAACAGCAGGGCCTTGAAGAAGGCGTGGGTCATCAGGTGGAACACGGCAGCCGAATAGGCCGACACGCCCAGTGCAACCGTCATGTAGCCCAGCTGCGACAGGGTCGAGTACGCGACCACGCGCTTGATGTCGTTCTGCACGATGCCGATCAGGCCAGTGAAGAACGCGGTGGTGGCACCGATGAACAGCACGAAGTTCAGCGCGGTCTGCGACAGCTCGAACAGCGGCGACATGCGGGTGACCATGAAGATACCGGCGGTCACCATCGTCGCGGCGTGGATCAGTGCCGAGATCGGGGTCGGGCCTTCCATCGAGTCCGGCAGCCACACGTGCAGCGGGACCTGGGCCGACTTGCCCATGGCACCGATGAACAGGCAGATGCAGATGACGGTGGCGATCGACCAGATCACCGGCTCGTTCAGCAGCTGCATGCCCAGCAGCGTGCCGTCCCAGATCTGCAGCTGGGCGCGCGGGTCGGCCAGCATGCCGGCCTGCGAGAACACCTGCGAGTAGTCCAGGGTGCCGAACACCCACAGCACGCCGGCGATGCCCAGCAGGAAGCCGAAGTCACCGACGCGGTTGACCAGGAACGCCTTCATGTTGGCGAAGATCGCGGTCGGGCGCTTGAACCAGAAGCCGATCAGCAGGTACGACACCAGGCCCACCGCTTCCCAGCCGAAGAACAGCTGCAGGAAGTTGTTGCTCATCACCAGGGTGAGCATCGAGAAGGTGAACAGCGAGATGTAGCTGAAGAACCGCTGGTAGCCCGGATCGTCCTGCATGTAGCCGATCGTGTAGATGTGGACCAGCAGCGACACAAAGGTCACCACCACCATCATCATCGCGGTCAGCTTGTCGACCATGAAGCCGACGTGGGCCGAGTACTGGCCGACTTCGAAGAACGTGTAGATGTTCTGGTTGAACGGCTGCGCCCCACCCCACAGCAGCTGGTAGAGCGTATACATCGACAGGCCGCAGGCCACCGCGACGCCGAGGATGGTGATGGTCTGCGCGCCGAAGCGCTTGACCTGGCGACCGAACAGGCCGGCGATGATGCTGCCGAACAGCGGTGCGAGCACCACTGCGATCAACAGACTCTTGGAGAGAGTGATTTCCATCTGTGGATCAGCCCTTCAACGAATCGACTTCGCCGACATTGATCGTGCGGCGTGTACGGAACAGAGTCACCAGGATCGCCAGGCCGATGGCGGCTTCCGCGGCGGCGACGGTCAGGATGAAGAACACGAACAGCTGGCCGGACGGATCGCCCAGCTGACGCGAGAAGCCGACGAAGTTGATGTTCACCGACAGCAGCATCAGCTCGATCGACATCAGCAGGACGATGACGTTCTTCCGGTTGAGGAAGATACCGGCCAGGCTGATGGCGAACAGCACCGCGCCCAGCGCGAGGATATGGCCAAGGGTGATCACGGCTGGGTCTCCTCGCCGGCGACCGGCTTGCTGTTGCTGTGCACGACCGGTGCTTCGGCACCCATCTTGACCATGCGCAGGCGCTGGCCGGCCTTGACCATGGTCTGCTGGCCCGGGTTCTGGCTCTTCACGCCGGTACGGCGACGCAGGGTCAGCATCACGGCGGCAACCACGGCCACGGTCAGGATGACGGCGGCGAACTCGAACGGCAGCAGGTACTCGGTGAACAGCGTGCGTGCCAGCCAGGTGATGTTGGAGCTGTCGGCGGCGACCGCAGCGGCGTTGTCGGCCGGGAACGGCGTGACCGAACGCGCCTTGACCCCGATCAGGATCAGCATCTGCGCCAGCATCGCGACCGCGACAATCAGGCCGACCGGCAGGTAGCGCACCCAGCCCTCACGCAGCTTGGTGGGGTCGATGTCCAGCATCATCACCACGAACAGGAACAGCACCATCACCGCACCGACGTAGACCAGCACCAGCGCCACACCGAGGAACTCGGCGCCCACCAGCAGCCACACGCAGGCGATGGAGAAGAAGGTCAGCACCAGGCAGAGCACGGCGTGAACCGGGTTGCGCACGCTGATCACCGCACCGGCCGAAACCGTTGCCGCGATGGCGAACACCCAGAAAGCGATATTTACCCAATCCATCTCTCGACCTCAGCGGTAAGCGGCATCGGCGGCGCGACGCTCGGCGATCTCGTTTTCGAGACGGTCGCCCAGGGCCAGCAGCTGCGGCTTGGTAACGATGTTTTCGCCACGATTCTCGAAGTGGTACTCGAGGATGTGGGTTTCGACGATCGAGTCCACCGGGCAGCTTTCCTCACAGAAGCCACAGAAGATGCACTTGAACAGGTCGATGTCATAACGCGTGGTGCGGCGGGTGCCGTCCTCGCGCTTGGCCGAGTCGATGGTGATGGCCAGCGCCGGGCACACCGCTTCGCACAGCTTGCAGGCGATGCAGCGCTCTTCGCCGTTGGGATAACGGCGCAGCGCATGCAGGCCACGGAAGCGCGGCGACTGCGGGAACTTCTCCATCGGGTACATCATCGTGTACTTCGGCTTGAAGCTGTACTTCAGCGTCAGCCAGAGGCCCGCCAGCAGTTCGAGCAGCAGCAGGCTCTTGAAGTAATGGGTAATCCTGTTCATCACTTTAGACGCCCTTTTGAATCACGCCGAAGAACACCATGACGGCGGTAACCGCGATCCACAGAATGGCCAGCGGGATGAAGACCTTCCAGCCCAGGCGCATGATCTGGTCGTAGCGGAAGCGCGGGAAGCTGGCACGGAACCAGATGTAGGCACTGGCGAAGAAGAACACCTTGACGAACAGCCACGGCGCGCCCCCCTTCCAGATCCAGTCGACCAGCGGCGAGACATCGCCGAAGTTGACCCAGCCCTGGACCGGGCTCAGCCAGCCGCCGAGGAAGAAGATCGAGATCAGGAAGCTGATCAGGATCATGTTCGCGTATTCGGCCAGGAAGAACAGGGCGAAGGCACCGCCGGAGTATTCGACCATGTGGCCGGCGACGATTTCCGATTCGCCTTCCACCACGTCGAACGGCGCGCGGTTGGTTTCAGCCACGCCCGAGACCCAGTAGATGACGAACAGCGGGAACAGCGGCAGCAGGAACCAGTCGAAGAAGCCGGAACTGCCGGCCTGCGCCATCACGATGTTGCTCAGGTTCAGGCTGCCCGAGGCGATCATCACGCCGACCAGGGCGAAGCCCATGGCGATTTCGTAGCTGATCATCTGCGCCGAGGCGCGCATCGCCCCCAGGAACGCATACTTCGAGTTGGACGCCCAACCGGCCAGGATGATGCCGTAGATGCCCAGCGAGGTCATCGCCAGCAGGTACAGCAGGCCGGCGTTGGCGTTGGACAGCACGATCTGCGAATCGAAGGGCACCACCGACCAGGCCGCGAAGGCCGGGGCCAGGGTGATCAGCGGGGCCAGCAGGTAGATCGCCTTGTTGGCGCTGCTCGGCTGAACCACTTCCTTGAACAGCAGCTTGAAGACGTCGGCGAAGGCCTGGAAGATGCCCATGCCCACGTACATCGGGCCGTGGCGGACGTGCATCCAGCCGATCAGCTTGCGTTCCCAGACCACGTAGAAGGCCACCGAGATGATCACCGGAACGGCGATCACCAGGATCTTCAGGATGATCCAGATCAGCGCGCCGATGTCACCGAGGCCCAGCAGCCACTGGTGCAGCGGGTCGACCGCGTTCAACAGCAATTCGTTCATGCAGCCACCACCGATACGCGAGCGGCACCCAGCGGCGCGGTCGCGCCGTGGCCCGATTCAATCCAGACCGAACCCGCAGCGACGCGGGCGTCGACCACCACCGGCAGGGTGGCCTTGCCGGCATCGGTGCCGACCTTGGCCATCTGCCCTTCCTGCAGCTGCAGGCGAGCGGCATCTTCAGCGTTCAGCACGATGCGCGGGGCGTTGTTGAGCGGATGCGACTGCAGCGCCGGGGCGCGACGGACCACCGCATCGGTGCGGTAGATCGCGGCGGTCGAAGCCACTTCCAGGCCTTCGCCGGCAACCACCGGCTGCGCCGAAGCGGCAACGGTGACCGGTACCGGGGCCAGGCTGGCGCGCAGGCCGGCCAGGTCGGTGAAGTCGAAACCGGCCACGGCCAGCTCGCCGCCCAGGGCGCGCAGCACGCGCCAGCCTTCACGGGCCTCGCCCGGCAGCTTGCCGCCGGCACGGGCCGACTGCTCGCGACCATCAAGGTTGGTCAGGGTGGCGTCGATTTCCGGCAGCGCACCGATCGGCAGGATCACGTCGGCGACGTCGCGGGTCGAGGCACAGGCGAACTGGCTGAAAGCCACCACCTGGGCACCGGCCAGCGCCTTGCGCGCGGCAGGGGCATCGGCGAAGTCCAGGCCCGGCTCCAGGCCGTACACCACATAGGCCTGGCGCGGCTGCGCCAGCATCGCGGCGACGTCCTTGCCAGCCGGCAGCACACCGGCGCGGGTCAGGCCAACGGCGTTGGCGCCCTGCGGGATGCGGCACAGCTTGGCACCGGTGGCGGAGGCGAACTCACGCGCAGCAGCGCGGATCGCGGCAGCCTGCGGGTGGTTTTCGGCGATGCCACCGACGATCAGCACGGTGTTGTTGCCGCCCTGCACTGCCGAACGCAGCTCGGCGTTGGCCAGCGCGTCGACGAACTTCGACGGTGCGACGATCTGCTTGCCGGCGATGCTGAAGGCGAAGTCGAAGTCCACCGGGTTGACGACATGGATCTTCGCGCCCTTGGTGGTCTGCGCCTTGCGCAGGCGGGCGTGCAGCAGCGGCAGTTCGTGGCGGATGTTGCCGCCCAGAACGACGATGCGGTCAGCACCTTCGATTTCGGCCAGCGGCAGGCCGAACACTTCGGCGGTTGCGGCGTCGGAGAAATCGCGGTTGTTGATGCGGTGGTCGATGTTGCCCGTGCCCAGGCCCTTGGCCAGGCGGGCTAGCAACGCGCCTTCCTCGTTGGAGGTGGACGGGTGCACCAGCACGCCCAGGTTGTCGCCCTGGTTCGCCTTGAGGATCTCGGCGGCCGCGGCCAAGCCTTCGGCCCAGCTCACTTCCTTCCACTCGCCATTGACCTTGCGCAGCGGCTTGACCGCACGGTCTTCGCTGTACAGGCCCTGGTGCGAGTAGCGGTCACGGTCGGACAGCCAGCACTCGTTCACGGCTTCGTTGTCGCGCGGCACGGTGCGCAGCACTTCACCGCGACGCACGTGCAGGAACAGGTTCGAACCCATCGCGTCGTGGTAGCCCAGCGATTCGCGCGCGGTCAGTTCCCACGGACGGGCGCGGAACTGGAACACCTTGTTGGTCAGCGCGCCGACCGGGCAGACGTCGACGACGTTGCCGGACAGCTCGGTGGTCAGCGGCTTGCCGTCAAAGGTACCGATCTGCAGGTTCTCACCGCGGTACATGCCACCCAGTTCGTAGGTACCGGCAACGTCGGCGGTGAAGCGGACGCAGCGGGTGCACTGGATGCAGCGGGTCATCTCGGTAGCGACCAGCGGGCCCATGTCCTCGTCCGGCACCACGCGCTTGCGCTCGTTGAAGCGGCTGACCGAACGGCCATAGCCCAACGATACGTCCTGCAGCTCGCACTCGCCGCCCTGATCGCAGATCGGGCAGTCCAGCGGGTGGTTGATGAGCAGGAACTCCATCACCGAGCGCTGGAACTTCAGTGCCTTCTCGCTGCGGGTGGCGACCTTCATGCCGTCCATCACCGGGGTGGCGCAGGCCGGCGCCGGCTTCGGCGACTTCTCCACGTCCACCAGGCACATGCGGCAGTTGGCGGCGATCGGCAGCTTCTCGTGGTAGCAGAAGCGCGGAATCGGAATACCGGCCTTGTCGGCCGCCTGGATGATCATCGAACCCTTGGGCACGACCAGCGACTTGCCATCGATCTCGATGGTCACGTGATCCGGTGGCACGTTCGGGTTTACGGGTTGCGCGCTCATGCGGCGGCTGCCTCCACCTTCTTGCCGTCAACCATCGAATGACCGTTGACGATGTAGTACTCGAATTCGTCCCAGAACTGGCGCAGGAAGCCCTGGATGGGCCATGCAGCCGCTTCACCGAACGCACAGATGGTGTGGCCTTCGATCTGCCCCGCCACCGCCTTCAGCTGGTGCAGGTCTTCCATCGTGGCCTTGCCGGCGACGATGCGCTCCAGCACGCGGTGCATCCAGCCGGTACCTTCACGGCACGGGGTGCACTGGCCGCAGGATTCCTTGTGGAAGAACTGGCTGATGCGGCAGGCGAACTTGACGCAGCAGACGCTGTCGTCGAGCACCACGATCGCGCCCGAACCCAGGCCGGAGCCCAGTGCACGGATGGTGTCGTAGTCCATCGGCAGGTCCTCCAGCTCGGCCGCGGTCAGCACCGGCATCGACACGCCGCCCGGGATCGCGCCCTTCAGCGTGCGGCCCGGACGCAGGCCACCGGCCATTTCCAGCAGGTCGTGGAATTTGGTGCCGAGCGGCACTTCGAAGTTGCCGCCGTTCTGCACGCAGCCGGACACCGAGAAGCACTTCGGACCGCCGTTGGCGGTCAGGCTCAGGCCCTTGAACCACTCCGGACCGTTGCGGATGATCGCCGGCACCGAACCGTAGGTTTCGGTGTTGTTGATCGTCGACGGCTTGCCATACAGGCCGAAATTGGCCGGGAACGGCGGCTTGTAGCGCGGCTGGCCCTTCTTGCCTTCCAGCGATTCCATCAGCGCGGTTTCTTCGCCGCAGATGTAGGCGCCGGCGCCCAGCGCACCGTAGATGTCGATGTCCACGCCGCTGCCGAGGATGTTCTTGCCCAGCCAGCCGTTCGCATAGGCGTCGGCCAGGGCCTGCTCGAAGTGCTCGAACGGCTCGTGGTGGAACTCACCGCGCAGGTAGTTGTAACCCACGGTCGAACCGGTGGCGTAGCAGGCAATCGCCATGCCTTCCACCACCGAATGCGGGTTGTAACGCAGGATGTCGCGGTCCTTGCAGGTGCCCGGCTCGGATTCGTCCGAGTTGCAGAGGATGTACTTCTGCATGTTGCCCTTGGGCATGAAGGACCACTTCAGGCCGGTCGGGAAGCCTGCGCCACCGCGGCCGCGCAGGCCCGAGGCCTTGACCATCTCGATGACCTGCTCCGGCGGGATCTTCTCTTCGAGGATCTTGCGCAGGGCGGCGTAGCCACCGGTCTTCAGGTAGCTTTCGTACGACCACGGGGTGTCGTAATGCAGGGTGGTGTAGACCACCTGGTGCGGCAGCGGCGCGGGGCCGACCGGACCCTTGGATTCGTGGTGATGTGCCATGCCCTTACTCCAGCCCGTCCAGCAGCTCGTCGACCTTTTCCAGGGTCAGACGCTCATGGTAGTGACCGTTGATGACCATCATCGGCGCGCCGCCACAACCGGCCAGGCACTCTTCCTCGCGCTTGAGGTAGACGCGGCCATCCGGGGTCGATTCACCGTGCTTGATGCCCAGCTTCTTCTCGCAATGGCGGACGATGTCCTCGGCGCCATTGAGCCAGCAGCTGATGTTGGTGCAGATGGCCACGTTGTTGCGGCCCACCTTCTCGGTCTCGAACATCGAGTAGAAGCTGGCGACCTCGTAGGCCCACACCGGCGGCAGGTCGAGGTACTTGGCGACGGCGGCGATCAGCTCGTCGGTCAGCCAGCCCTGGTTCTGCTCCTGGGCCGCATGCAGGCCCTGCAGCACGGCAGAGCGCTTGCGGTCCGGCGGGAACTTGGACAGCCAGTGATCGATGTGAGCGCGGGTCTTGTCGCTCAGCACCACCATCGGGTCGACGTCGCGCGCCGCCTCGAAATTACCTGTCGCCTTCATCGGCCGACCTCAGCGAAATGCATAACGTGAAATTCCAGAAACTGCGGCGCCGGCTTGCGCCGGCTGCCTGCAGCGGGCGTTGGCGTGGCGGACGGCATTACCGGTCAACCTCGCCGAACACCAGGTCATAGGTACCGATCATCGCCACCACGTCGGCCAGCATGTGGCCGCGCACGATCGAATCGATCGAGGACAGGTGGGCGAAGCCCGGTGCGCGCAGGTGCACGCGGAAGGGCTTGTTGGCGCCATCGGAGACCAGGTAGCAGCCGAATTCGCCCTTGGGCGCTTCCACGGCCGCATAGGTTTCACCCGCCGGTACGCAATAGCCTTCGCTGAACAGCTTGAAGTGGTGGATCAGCGCTTCCATGTCGTCCTTCATGTCCTCGCGCTTGGGCGGAGCGACCTTGAAGTTCTTGACCATGACCGGGCCGGGGTTGGCCTTCAGCCACGCCACGCACTGCTTGATGATGCGGTTGGATTCGCGCATTTCGGCGACGCGGACCAGGTAGCGGTCGTAGCAGTCGCCTTCCTTGCCCAGCGGGATGTCGAAATCGACAGCATCGTACTTGGCGTACGGGCGCTTCTTGCGCAGGTCCCAGGCCACGCCCGAGCCACGCAGCATCACGCCGGTCATGCCCCACTGGTGCGCCAGTTCCGGAGTGACCACGCCGATGCCGACGGTACGCTGCTTCCAGATGCGGTTGTCGGTCAGCAGGGTTTCGTATTCGTCGACGCGCTTGGGGAACTCGACGGTGAAGTTCTCCAGGAAGTCCAGCAGCGAGCCTTCGCGTGAAGCATTGAGCTGCTTCAGCGCCTTGCCCTTGTGCCAGCGCGATTCCTTGTACTTCGGCATGTGGTCCGGCAGGTCGCGGTAGACACCGCCCGGGCGGTAGTACGCCGCGTGCATGCGCGCGCCGGAGACCGCTTCATAGCAGTCCATCAGCTCTTCGCGCTCACGGAAGGCATACAGCATCACGGCCATCGCACCCAGGTCGAGCGCGTTGGAGCCCAGCCACATCAGGTGGTTGAGGATGCGGGTGATCTCGTCGTACATGGTGCGGATGTACTGCGCACGCTCCGGCGCCTCGATGCCCATCAGGGTCTCGATCGCGCGCACGTAGGCGTGCTCGTTGCACATCATCGACACGTAGTCGAGGCGATCCATGTAGCCGATCGACTGGTTGAACGGCTTGGACTCGGCCAGCTTCTCGGTGCCACGGTGCAGCAGACCCACGTGCGGGTCGGCACGCATGATGGTTTCGCCGTCCATTTCCAGGATCAGGCGCAGCACACCGTGAGCGGCCGGATGCTGCGGGCCGAAGTTCATGGTGTAGTTGCGGATTTCCTGCCGGCTTTCGGCGGCGTTGCTGGCGAACGCTTCGCCGGCCTGGTGTACGTGGCTCACTTCACTGCCTCCTGCGCGCGCTCACCGGCTGCGGTCTGCAGACGGGCGTCGTCACGGATCACGCGCGGCACGCCGACACGCGGCTCCACCGAGGTGACCGGTTCGTAGATCACGCGCTTCTTTTCTTCGTCGTAGCGGACTTCGACATTGCCGATCAGCGGGAAGTCCTTGCGGAACGGATGGCCGACGAAACCGTAGTCGGTCAGGATCCGGCGCAGGTCCGGGTGGCCTTCGAAGATCACGCCGTACAGGTCGAACGCTTCGCGCTCGAACCAGTTCAGGCCCGGCCACACGCTGGTCAGCGAGGACACCACCGGCAGCGCTTCGTCAGGGGCGAAGCAGCGCAGGTGCATCATCAGGTTGTGCTGGTACGAGCGCAGCTGGGCGACCACGGCGAAACGCTGGGTCGGCATGTGCTGCGGGCGGGCACCGTCGGCACCGTTTTCCTCGGTGGGGAACTCGCCCCACGCGAAGCGGCCCTGGGCCTTGCCTTCGACGCCACGGCTGAAGCCCTGCGAGGACACGTCGGCGGTGTCCCATTCGTCGGAGCCATAACCGAGGTAGTCGACGCCGCACAGATCCACGGCCTGCTCGAAACCAAACTCGTCACGCAGCGCCAGGGCGGTGGCGTGCCACTCGGCGGCAGGCACTTCCAGCGTCACTTCGCCGCGGGGTTCGACCACGATGACCTTCGCACCAGCGAAACGTGCGGAGAGTCGGTCGATGAAGGATGCTTGCTCTGCCATGGGGGCTTGGCGCGCTCTTGTCAGGTGAAGGGGTCAGCGGGCGATGGTCTGTGTACGCCAGATCTTCTTCTGCAGCTGCAGGATCCCGTACACCAGCGCCTCGGCGGTCGGCGGGCAGCCCGGGACGTAGACGTCCACCGGCACCACGCGATCACAGCCGCGCACGACAGAATAGGAGTAGTGGTAATAGCCACCGCCGTTGGCGCAGCTACCCATCGAGATGACCCACTTCGGGTCCGGCATCTGGTCGTAGACCTTGCGCAGCGCCGGGGCCATCTTGTTGACCAGGGTACCGGCCACGATCATCACGTCGGACTGACGCGGCGACGGGCGGAACACCACGCCGTAACGGTCAAGGTCCAGGCGCGCGGCGCCGGCGTGCATCATCTCGACCGCGCAGCAGGCCAGGCCGAAGGTCATCGGCCACATCGAGCCGGTGCGCGCCCAGTTCAGCAGTGCGTCGACGCTGGTGGTGACGAAGCCCTTTTCCAGCAGCGGGTTGTCGCCTTCCGGCCGCAGGATGTCATCAACCCGGCCTTCCGGCGACGGGTTGTTCATGAGGCCATCGAGAGTCTGAATCACTCCCATTCCAGCGCTCCCTTCTTCCAGACGTAAATGAAACCGAGGAACAGCATGCCGACGAACAGGCCCATGGTGATGAGCGAACGGGCGCCCAGCTCCATGAAGACCTGGGTCCACGGCACGATGAAGATGATTTCCAGGTCGAAGACGATGAACTGGATCGCGATCAGGTAGTAGCGCACGTCGAACTTCATGCGCGCGTCTTCGAAGGCCTCGAAGCCGCACTCGTACGGCGACAGCTTTTCCAGATCGGGGCGGCGGGGACCGAGGAATCGACCAACCAGCATCAGCGTAATGCCGATACCGGTGGCAACGATCAGAAACAGCAGAGAAGGCAAATATTCGGCCAGCACAGCGATTCTCTCTTGCCTCTGCCGCCGCGCCTGCAGGCGCTTTGGCATGGGGGAGTGGACGGGAACCTGCCTGGCGCCTTGCGCGCCAGACGAACCCGCTTTACTTACAAATGGTGCCCAAGAGGGGACTCGAACCCCTACGACTTGCGTCGCTACCACCTCAAGGTAGTGCGTCTACCAATTCCGCCACCTGGGCAAACGATCACATCAGACTATCTTCCCGATGCGCCGCGTATTGTAACCGGCTTCAGTGTTTCTGGGAGCCTTCCGAAGGCTTTTCTTCACCAGAAACCGAAGATTCCGCCTGAGCCGGCACATTCGCCGCCGGAACCGGGGCGGCCGGGACCGGATCGGCCTTCGGAACGGGCGGCAGTTCGCCCGCCGGAGCCGCCGGCGCGCTGGCCGCCGGGGCGGACATCAGGCCCAGGTCCTGGTCGGCCGCCGGACGGGTGCCGTGACCGGCATACCAGGCCATGAAGAGACTGATGCCGAAGAACACGACGGCCAGCCACTTGGTCGACTTGGACAGGAAGTTCGAGGCGCCACGCGCACCGAACACCGTACCCGAGGCGCCGGCGCCAAAGCCCGAACCCGCCGCCGCACCCGAGCCACGCTGCATCAGGATCAGCGCGATCATGGCCACAGCGACCAGCACGTAGACGACATTGAGGATCAACATCAGCATTGGAAACCGCCCTCGGACAATACTTCTAGGATTAGTTCGCGGCCGCCGCCCGTGCGATGGCCAGGAAGTCCGCGGCCACCAGGGAGGCGCCGCCGACCAGCCCACCATCGACATCCGGCTGCGCGAACAGTTCCCCGGCATTGTCGGGCTTCACGCTACCGCCGTAAACAATGGGCAGTGAATCAGCAATTCTAGCATCGAAGCGCGCAACTTCGCCACGGATGAACGCGTGCACCTGCTGTGCCTGCTCCTTTGTAGCAGTACGGCCGGTACCGATGGCCCAGACCGGCTCGTAGGCGACCACGGCCTTGGCAAAGCCGGCCGCGCCGACCAGTTCCAGCACCGGCGCCAGCTGGCTGGCGATGACCGCTTCGGTCTGTCCGGCCTCGCGCTGCTCCAGGGTCTCGCCCACGCACAGCACCGGCACCAGGCCGGCATGCTGGGCGGCGGCGAACTTGCGCGCGACCAGCTCGCTGCTTTCATGGTGATACTGGCGGCGCTCGGAATGGCCGACCAGGCCATAGCGGGCCCCGACCTCGACCAGCATGGCCGCGCAGACCTCGCCGGTATAGGCGCCCTTCTCGTTGCTGCTCACGTCCTGCGCGCCGAAGGCCAGGCTGGTCTCGCCGAAGTCCTCGACCAGCTCGCCCAGGTACGGCAGCGGCGGCAGGATCACCACGTCCACACCCTCCAGCGGAAGCCCGGCGGCCACCTGCCCCAGCAGTTCATTGGCGAATTGACGGCTGCCATGCAGCTTCCAGTTTCCGGCGACGATCTTGCGGCGCATGAGCGGGTGGCTCCTGTGTGAAGTCAGCCGGTCATGATACCCGTTGCGGCAAAATCCGTTTCATTGTAAGCGGTTACATGGATTTTCAGCCAACGGCGCAGCCCCTCGTGGCGGAGGGGGGGGGTCGGGGTTTGGTTGGTCGCGGAGAGCCCGGCTAGATCTGGGGCTTGGCCGGGCGGGTGGGACTGCGCAGGGGGCGCTGCAAGTACGTCCATGTAAGCTCGATCGCCGCTTGCTCGTGTGCGCTGTCCTGCGCACACGGCAAGACCGGGATTGGGCGTCCTGCCCAACCCGCCCGAGGCATGCCTCGGGCCCATGCGGCTCACGCCCCTGCGCAGCCCCACCCGCCCGGCCTCTGACACAGTCCGGCGGTTCCGCCCGCCACGGGAAGAAAAAAGAAGAGCAAGAGCAAAGACAAAAGCTGCATTCCGGGTTGATGCTGGCTGGACCAACCCCCTACCCCACTTCGATCCGAGAGATCTCATCCACGCATGGCGTGAATCTACCGCGTCGAGCAAGGTCGACACCCACCAACCGTCACCGGGAAACTGCCGAAGGCGGGGAGGTGTCGGATGGCGGGGTGTCCGCGGCATGGATGCCGCGGCCAAGCCCCCAGGGATGGGTTTACGGCGTCCCCGCCATCCGACACCTCCCCGCCTCCCCACGGAACACCCCAGAGCCGCTTTGGCTTTGGACTTGCCGGCCAGCGGCCGGCACTACCGCGGGTGCAGGGTGCAACCCTGCAAAGAAAAAGGCCGCCTTTCGGCGGCCTCACTTTTCTTTACTTCAGCTTGATCTCGCGCAGGCGTTCCTCGAGGAAGCCGTGGGCGGTGATCGCCTCCGGATACCGGCTCGGGTTCTCCGGAGTGATGCACGAGGGCAGCACGTCGATCAGGAAGTCCGGGTTCGGGTGCAGGAAGAACGGCACCGAGTAGCGCGGCTGGCGCGCCAGGTCACCCGGGGGGTTGACCACGCGGTGGATGGTCGACGGATACACGTGGTTGGTCAGGCGCTGCAGCATGTCGCCGATGTTGACCACGATCGTGTCCGCATCTGACGTAAATGGCACCCACTCGCCGTCATGCGACTGCACTTCCAGGCCTGCGGCACTGGCGCCGACCAGCAGGGTGATGAAGTTGATGTCGCCATGGGCACCGGCACGCACGTTCGGGATGTCGTCAGTGGTGATCGGCGGGTAGTGGATCGGGCGCAGGATCGAGTTGCCGAAGTTGGTCTTGTCGGCGAAGAAGTCTTCCGGCAGGCCAATGTGCAGGGCCAACGCGGACAACACGCGCGACCCCAGGTTGTCCAGCGCCTGATACAGGCCGTAACCGCGCTCACGGAAACCTTCGACCTCGGCCGGCCACAGGTTCGGCGCCATCACGTCCCGGTACTTGGAATCGTCGGCGATCTCGCGGCCGATGTGCCAGAACTCCTTCAGGTCGAAATGCTTGGAGCCCTTGGCGGTTTCCACGCCGAACGGGGTGTAGCCACGGGCGCCGCCGCTGCCGGCCACGTGGTACTTGCGCTTGACCTCTTCCGGCAGGGCGAAGAAAGCCTTGAAGGCATCGTAGGCCGCGTCGATGTCGGCCTGCGGGATGCCGTGGTTACGGATGCCCGCGAATCCCCATTGGCGGTAGGCCGCGCCCAGCTCGGCCACGAAGGCCTCGCGGTCGCTGTCGAAACGGGTGATGTCGAGGGTGGGGATCTGGCTCACAGCGGTTCCTGGCTTGTCGTTGGGTCTGAGGGGGCCAACGCATTCATGGCCCGCCTGAACATTGTGACAGATCGCCCGGGGGACGCCACTCGATACACGGAAACAAACCGATACAATGCGCGACCCGCGCGCGGAGCAACGCTTCCGTCACGTTGGCCCTGCCCCTCCCCTGCACCCCCTGAACCTGCCCCACCATGCCCGCAGCTGCCCCTGCCGCCCCTGCCATTGAAGGTTCCGCCCGGCGCTGGCGGCTGGCCTGGTGGTCGCTGTTCATCGTCGGCAATGCGGTACTGGCCGCGGCGATTGCGCTGGGCAATGTACCGCTGCGTGACAATCCGGGCGGCGGCGCCGGCCTGGCCTATCTGGCGGTCGCCCTGCCCGGCCACCTGCTCGCGTTCGGTGCGCTGGCCGGCCTGCTGCCGCTGCTGCTGGGCCTGTGGCCACGCAGCGCGCGTACGCTGAGCATCAGCGCGGCCGTGCTGCAGGGCCTGTGGCTGTGCCTGCTGCTGGTCGACGCCAAGGTCTTCACCCTGTACCGCTTCCACCTCAATGCCATGGTCGTGAACATGGTGTTCGGCGGCGCCCTGCAGGACCAGGTTGCCCTGTCCTGGAAGACCTGGCTGCAGGTCGGCCTGCTGGTTGCCGCGGTCTTCACCGCCGAGGGCCTGCTGGCCTGGGCATGCTGGAAACTGCTGCCGGCCGCGCCGCGCCGTCGACGGGTGCTGCAGGCCTGGGCGGTGGTCGCGCTGGTGATGGCCGGCGGCCAGGTCGCCACGGCCTACTACGACGCCCGCGGCGACCGTGATGTGATCGCGCAGTGGAACTACCTGCCGTGGGCGCAGCCGATCACGGCCAAGAGCTTCATGCGGCGCCTGGGCGTGGTCAGCCAACAGCACGCCGGCCTGCCCGACCCGCGCCATGCGCAGCTGCTGTACCCGCTGCATCCGCTGCGCTGCCAGAGCCCACATCGTCCCAACGTACTGATGGTGGTACTGGAGTCGCTGCGCCACGATGTGCTGACACCGCAGCTGATGCCCAACACGTCGACGCTGGCGCGGGATGCGCGCGTCTTCGACCACCATTTCAGCACCGGCAATGCCACCCGCTACGGCCTGTTCGGGCTGCTCTACGGCCTGCCCGGCGGCTATTGGCCGAGCATGCTTGACGAGCAGCGTGGCTCGCAGCTGTTCCAGGTGCTGGGCCAGCAGGGCTACGACCTGCACCTGTACGGCAGTGCGCCGTTGTACAGCCCGGAGTTCGATCGCACGGTGTTCGCCGATGTCCGCGACCAGCTGCACCAGGGGCCGGCAGCGCTGAAGTCAGACGGCCGCGACCGCGCGATCATCAGTGCGCTGCAGCAGGACATCCGCGCCAGCCAGGCCGCGCAGCGCCCGTGGTTCGGCTTCGTGTTCCTCGACTCCACCCATGCGCCCTACCACATGCCCGAGGGCTATCCGGCGGTGGCCACACCGATGGCCGCCGATATCGATTTCCTCAAGTTCGGCCCGGAGCATGACCCGACGCCGGAACTCAACCGCTACCGCACCGCCGTGCACTATGCCGACAGCCTGATCGGCTCGCTGCTGGACGACCTGCGCGCACAGGGCCTGGCCGAGGACACCATCGTGCTGGTCACCGGTGACCATGCCGAAGAGTTCAACGACCTCAAGCTGAACTACTGGGGCCACAACGGCAACTTCTCCGACTATCAGCTGCAGGTCCCGTTCGTGCTGCATTGGCCGGGCAAGGCCGCTGGCCACGACGCACGCACCAGCTCGCACGAAGACTGGGTGCCGACACTGATGCGCCACGCACTGGGTTGCGAGAACGCACCGGCCGATTACAGCACCGGCCAGGACCTGCTGGCCGAGCCGCAGGGCACGCGTGCGCTGGTGGTCGAAAGCTGGTCGCAGCGCGCGGTGCGCCATGGCGATGCCATCTATGTGTTCGACAAGTTCGGCAACGCCACCGCCCTGGACCTGCGCTACCGGCCGCTGCCACAGCAGGCGCCCGATGCGGCCGCCGTACGCACTGCATGGGAAGCGCTGACCCGCTTCCGCAACCGCTGACCCTCAAGGATCGATCCTGCATGAACCGTCCGCTGCGCATCCTGCACACTGAAGCCGCCAAGGGAATGGGCGGGCAGGAGATCTACATCTTCCGCCACATGCAGGTGATGCGCGCGCGTGGCCACGAGGTGGCGCTGCTGTGCCAGCCCGAAGCGCGACTGGCCCAGCTGGCACGCGATGATGGTTTCACCGTGCATACCCTGCGCATGGGTGGCCTGCTGCGCCTGCTGCGCGGCATCTGGTCGGTCTCGCGCCTGGTGCGCCGCGAACGCTATGACGTGGTCAACACCACCAGCCGCCGTGACGCACTGATCGCCGCCGCCGGTGCACGCCTGGGCGGCACGCCGCTGGTGGTGCGCTCGCGCCACCTGATGAGCCCGGTCAACTCGCTGCTGACCTATACCGGCCTGCCGCACCGGGTGCTGACCGTCAGCAGCTTCGTCAAGCAGTTGCTGGCCGCGCGCGGCATTCCGGCCGAACACATCGGTATCGTGCCGCCCATCGCGGTCCCGCCGCGCTGGAGCAAAATCCGCAAGGACGACCCCTGGCAATGCCTGCAGGAGGTACGCGCGGACGTGCGCGCCGAACTCGGCTTCGGCGAACAGGACATCGTGGTCGGTTGCGTGGCGGTGCTGCGCGAACCCAAGGGTCATGCCGACCTGCTGCAGGCGATGGTACCGCTGTGCAAGACGCACCCGAACCTGCACCTAGTGGTGGTCGGCGATGGCCAGCCGGTCATGGACCGGCTGCAGGCGCTGCGCGACGAGCACGGGCTGCAGCAGCAGGTCCATCTGCTTGGCTATCGCGATGGCGCATGCCGGTTGATGGCTGGCTTCGACATCTTCGCGCTGGCATCGCACAAGGAAGCGGCCGGTACCGTCTTCCTGGAGGCCGCCTATGTCGGGGTGCCGATCGTGGCCACGCGGGTGGGTGGCGTGCCGGAGATGGTGGTGGATGGCAGCAATGCGATCCTCACCCGGCTGGGCGACAATGCAGCCCTGACAGGCGCCCTGCGCCTGCTGGTGGACGATCCGGAACGGCGGCGGCAGATGGGCCGCGCCGGGTGGGACTGGATGCGCAGCGCGCACCGGTTCACTCCCGACGGCCACGGTGAGACCACCGAACACTATTACCACCAGTGGCTGAAGGAGCTGGGACATGGCTGATGCCCGAACCGTACCGGTGCTGATGCACCACCACGTCAGTCCGTCGCCGGGGATGATCACCGTGTCACCGGAGAATTTCGAAAGCCAGATCGCGTGGCTGGCCGGCAACGGCTGGACGTCGCTGACACTGGACCAGTACGCCGGCTTCCTGGCCGGCAAGCCGGTGCCGCGCAAGTCGATCGTGATCACCTTCGACGATGGCTACCTGGACAACTGGGTGTATGCGCACCCGATCCTGCAGAAGTACGGCATGCACGCGGTGGTGTTCGTGGTCACCGGCTGGATGGGCGAAGGCCCGGAGCGGCCCCACGCCGGGCTTGCCGGGGCAACGTTGCCTGCCACGCCGGACCATCGCGGCTGCGAAGCGGCGATCTACGAGCAGAACCGCAGCGACGACGTGATGATGCGCTGGAGCGAAGCGCGCGCGGCCATCGCCGCCGGCACCTTCGAAGTGCATTGCCACACCCATACCCACACCCGCTGGCTGCGCCGCGACGACCTGGACCGCGCACAGCGCCGTGCCGGCCTGAGCCACGACCTGGCAGTCTCGCGCGACGTCCTGCAGGACAAGCTTGGCGAGGTGTCCGATACGCTGTGCTGGCCCTACGGCGATTTCGACCAGGACCACATCGAGGTGGCGCGCGAGCACGGCTTCCGCTACCTGCATACCACCCACCCGTTCGGACGCAATGTGGTGGGCGGCGACCCGGAGCGGATCTATCGTTTCGCGATCCGCAACCGCCCGGCCAGCTGGCTGCGAAAACGCATCGCACAGAGCTACAACCCGCTGATCGCACCGCTGTTCAATGGCTTCAAGGCACGCCAGAAGAAGATGGTGCCGGGGCCGTAGGCAACCCACCGCCCTGCCCCTTCAACGAAAACGCCCCGGCATTCCGGGGCGTTTTCGTTGGGCGGATGTGCAGCGGCCTCAGGCGGCGGCTTCACGTACCGCCGCGGACAGTCGATCCAGCGTGTCCTGCATCAGCGTCGCATCATCGGCCTCGACCGTGACCCGCACCACCGGCTCGGTACCGGACGGGCGCAGGAACGCACGGCCACGGCCGGCCACCGACTGCTGCGCGACAGCCAGCGCGGCCTGCACGCTGCCGGCCTGCACCGTGGCCTTGGCCGAGACATTGCCCAGCCGCACGTTGACCGTCTTCTGCGGCACCCGCACCAGTCCTTCCAGCGCCTGGCGCAGGGTCTGCCCGCTGTTGCGCAATGCCACCAGCACCTGCAGCGCGCTGACGATGCCGTCGCCGGTGGTGGCCCGATCCAGGCACAGCAGGTGGCCGGAGGCTTCACCGCCGAGCACGCCGCCGCCTTCCATCAGCGCCTGGTGCACGTAGCGATCGCCGACATTGCTGCGCACGAACGGAATCTGCAGGTCGGCAAATGCCTTCTCGACGCCGTAGTTGCTCATCAGCGTGCCGACCACCGGGCCGCGCAGGCGGCCTTCGGCTTTCCATGCACGGGCCAGGATATACAGCAGGTCATCGCCGTCGACCGGGTTGCCCTGGTCGTCGGCCATCAGCACGCGGTCGCCATCCCCATCGAAGGCGATGCCGAGATCGGCGCGGGTTTCGCGGACCTTGGCCGCCAGGTTGTCGATGTGGGTGGAACCCACGCCGGCGTTGATGTTGACGCCGTTGGGCTCGGCACCAATGCCGATCACCTCGGCGCCCAGTTCACGGAACAGCAGCGGCGCGATCTGGTAGGTGGCGCCGTGCGCGCAGTCCAGCACCAGGCGCACGCCACGCAGGTCGAACGCGCGCGGCACGCTGGCCTTGCAGAACTCGATGTAGCGGCCGACCGCTTCGCGCGCACGCGACGCCTTGCCCAGCTTTTCCGATTCGGCGGTGGTGAACGGGATGTCCAGCGCCGCTTCCAGGGCCAGCTCGGTGGCATCGTCGAGCTTCTCGCCCTGGGCGGAGAAGAACTTGATGCCGTTGTCGTAGTGCGGGTTGTGCGAGGCGCTGATGACGATACCGGCGTCCACGCCAAGCGTACGGGTCAGGAACGCCACCGCCGGGGTCGGCATCGGCCCCAGCAGCTGCACGTCGGCACCGGCGGCGACCAGGCCGGCTTCCAGTGCCGCTTCGAACATGTAACCGGAGATGCGGGTGTCCTTGCCGATCACCACGATCGGCCGGCGCCCGTCCTGGCCGCGCTGGTCGACCAGGACACGGCCCAGGGCGTTGCCCAGGCGCAGCACGAAGTCGGCCGAGATCACGCCCTGGCCGACCCGTCCACGGATGCCATCAGTACCGAAGTACTTGCGGCCTCCCATCAAGCCACCTCCGGCGCCGGCTGACGGCCCAGCATTGCCAGCAGATCGGACAGGCGGTCGCGCATTTCGCGACGGTCGCAGATCTGGTCGATGGCGCCGTGCTCCAGCAGGAATTCCGAGCGCTGGAAGCCTTCCGGCAGCTTCTCGCGCACGGTCTGCTCGATCACGCGCGGGCCGGCGAAGCCGATCAGCGCCTGCGGCTCGGCGATGTTGATGTCACCCAGCATCGCGAAGGAGGCCGACACGCCGCCGGTGGTCGGATGGGTCAGCACCGAGATGTACGGCAGGCCGGCTTCACGCAGCTTGCCCAGCGCGGCCGAGGTCTTGGCCATCTGCATCAGCGAGAACAGGCCTTCCTGCATGCGGGCGCCACCGCTCTGCGAGAAGCACACGTAGGGCGCACCGATCTCGACCGCGGTTTCCGCGGCCAGTGCGAAACGCTCGCCGACCACCGAGCCCATCGAGCCGCCCATGAAGGCGAAGTCGAACGACGATGCCACCAGCGCACGGCCCTTGAGCAGGCCGCGCATGGCGATCAGCGCGTCGTACTCGCCGGTGTTCTTCTGCGCGATCTTGATGCGCTCGCTGTACTTCTTCTGGTCCTTGAACTTGAGCAGGTCGGTCGGCCCCAGGCGCGCACCGATCTCGGTGGTGCTGTCGGCATCGAACAGGGCGGCCAGGCGCGCACGCGCACGGATCGCCATGTGATGGCCGCACTTCGGGCAGACTTCCAGGTTCTCTTCCAGTTCCGGACGGTACAACGCGCTGCCGCAGTTGCTGCACTTTTCCCACAGGCCCTCGGGGACACTGCGCTTCTTGCTGGGGGTGTTGTCGGTGCGGATGCCGGACGGCATCAACTTGCTGAGCCAACTCATGCGGGAGGACACTTCCGTTCAGGGCGGCCCGGGGGCCGCAAAGGCGGACAGTCTAGCTCCGCTTTCCCCGCCCGTGCACCCCCTTGCCAGCCACGGGGCAGCCGGAAAAAACCATGCTGGGACGTACGTTTAGATGCTGGGGCGGTGCCCGCCGCTGGCCGGCAGCCCTTGCGTGCAGACCGATGGGTAGTGCCGGCCGCTGGCCGGCAGCCCTTGCACGCGAGCCCTCAGGAGGATGCCGGCCAGCGGCCGGCACTACCGTTACGCGTCCAGCGCCTGCCGCAGCGGGGCGAGGAAGGCCCGGGCGTGCTGCGCGGCCTCTTCCGCCGAGCCCGCTTCGGCCAGCGCCGCCACCAGCGCGCTGCCCACCACCACGCCGTCGGCCTGGCGGGCCATGGCCGCGGCACTGGCGGCATCCTTGATGCCGAAGCCCGCCACCACCGGCACCGACGCACGCGCGCGCAACGCCTGCAGGCGGGCACTGGCGGCATCGCTGTCCAGGCGCTCGGACGCGCCGGTGACACCGGCAAAGCTGACGTAGTAGAGATAGCCACGGGCCAGCGCCAACAGCTTGTCGGCTCGCGCCTCGCTGGTGGTCGGCGACGCCAGCAGTACCAGCGCAAGGCCGGCTGCGTCGAACGCCTGCTGGGCGTCGCCCGCTTCTTCCGGCGGCAGGTCGACCAGCAGCACGCCGTCCACGCCGGCGTCGACGGCGGCCTTGGCGAAGGCCGCGTAACCGTGGATCTCCACCGGGTTCAGGTAGCCCATCAGCACCACGGGGGTCTGCGCATCGCGCTCGCGGAACTGCGCCACGGCCTGCAGGACGTAGCGGCTGCCGGCGCCGCGCGCCAGCGCGCGCTCGGAGCTGCGCTGGATGGTCGGGCCATCGGCCATCGGGTCGGAGAACGGCACGCCCAGTTCAATCACGTCGGCGCCGGCGTCGACCAGTGCGTGCATGACCGGCACGGTGGCCTCCAGCGAGGGATCACCGGCCGTGACGAAGGGGATCAGCGCCTTGCGCTGCTGTTCGCGCAGACGCTGGAAACAGGCATCGAGTCGGGATACGGACATTTCAGGCACATCCTTCAATCAGTTCAATCGCATCGCTGGTTCCCCAGTACATCTGGGTGACCCGCCCTTCAAACAGTTCCACGCGGATACCCAGGTCCGAACCCGGGTCCTGCCAGGTGAGGTACTCGCCCTGGTCACCGTCGTAGGCATGCGGGCTGGATACCGGCGGCTTCGGGAACTGGGCCATGGCCTGGGCGCGGGTCATGCCGACACGCAGGCCGAACGGACCGGGCTGCTGGGTCGGCGCCCCGCTGTCCGGATCCAGGCCGAGATCGAAACGGACGACGCGATCTTCATCGGTCATCATCGACACGCCGGGCGGCAGCCCCTTGCCGTCGTAGTACTCGCAACTGCCGCCGATGGCTTCGACCGCCCCTTGCGCGGTCCACGGCCCGAGTGCCTTCAGATCGCTCATGTGCTGGCCGATCAGCACCTCGCCGGCATGGTCCAGCGCCACCGAGACCACCGCAGGCGCGCCATCGCTGTCCATATCTTCCGTGGACGGCGGATCGACGATCGGCGCACGTGCCATCGGGTCGAGGTCATCATTCGCGGCCGCCTGCTGTGCCGGCTGCGTGGTGGCCTTGGCGGCCGGTGCCAGCAGCGGCGGCTCCGGCGGCTGGCACGCGGCCAACCCCAGCGCCAGCAGCAGCACGCCACTGTTGCGCAGCAGCGCGCTCACAGCACCAGCCCTTCGCGCGCGGCGATGGTATGCACATCCTTGTCGCCACGGCCGGACAGATTGCACAGCACGATCTGGTCACGCGGACGCTCACGCGCCAGCTTGATCGCCTGCGCCAGCGCATGGCTGGACTCCAGCGCCGGCAGGATGCCCTCGGTATGCGCCAGCAGGTGGAAGGCCTGCAGTGCTTCGTCATCGGTGATGCCGAGGTAGCGCGCGCGGCCGGTATCGGCCAGGAATGCGTGTTCGGGGCCGACGCCCGGATAGTCCAGGCCGGCCGACACCGAATGGGTCTCGATGATCTGGCCGTCGTCGTCGCACAGTACATAGGTGCGGTTGCCATGCAGCACGCCCGGGCGACCGGCGGCGATCGATGCAGCATGGCGACCGGTGCTGATGCCATCACCTGCGGCCTCGGCGCCGACGATCTCGACCTGGCGGTCGTTGAGGAAGGCATGGAACAGGCCGATGGCATTGCTGCCGCCGCCGACGCAGGCAGTGATCGCATCGGGCAGGCGGCCGTACTCGGCCAGCATCTGCTCGCGTGCCTCGCGGCCGACGATGGCGTTGAAGTCGCGCACCATGCGCGGGTAGGGATCCGGACCGGCGACCGTACCGATGATGTAGAAGGTGTCCTGCACATTGGTCACCCAGTCGCGCATCGCTTCGTTGAGCGCGTCCTTCAAAGTGGCCGAACCGGAGGTGACCGGCACCACCGTCGCGCCGAGCAGCTTCATGCGGTAGACGTTGATCTTCTGCCGCTCGATGTCGGTGGCGCCCATGTACACCACGCATTCCAGGCCCAGCCGCGCGGCAACCGTGGCGCTGGCCACGCCGTGCTGGCCGGCACCGGTCTCGGCGATGATGCGCTTCTTGCCCATCCGCGCCGCCAGCAGCGCCTGGCCGATGGTGTTGTTGATCTTGTGCGCGCCGGTGTGGTTCAGGTCTTCGCGCTTGAGCAGGATCTGCGCGCCGCCGACATGGTCGCTCAGCCGCTGGGCGTGGTAGATCGGGCTCGGCCGGCCCACGTAGTGGGCCAGGTCGCGGTCGTAGGCGGCCTGGAATGCCGGATCCTGGCGGGCCTGGTCATAGGCCTGGGCGAGTTCCTGCAGCGGGCCGACCAGGGTTTCGGCAACGAAGCTGCCACCGTAGCGGCCGAAATGGCCCTGGGCATCCGGGAAGGCGTGGTAGTCGGCAATGGGGGAGGCAGACATGGAAGCGACCGCTGGTTCGAGACAGATGGATACTCTAGCGCACGGGTCGTGACCGGAAAATGGATATTATCTGGCATATACCGTCAGGAAATCTCACATGAGCCGTTCGCTGTTGCCACCGCTCAATGCGCTGCGCGCGTTCGAGGCCACCGCCCGCCTGGGCGGGGTTGGCCGCGCCGCGCAGGACCTGCACGTGACCCACGGCGCGGTCAGCCGCCAGCTGAAGCTGCTGGAAGACCACCTCGGCCTGGCGCTGTTGCAGCGGGCCGGTCGCGGCCTGCGCCTGACCGCTGCGGGCACGCGCCTGCAGGCAGCGTGCAGCGAGGCCTTCAGCGGCATCGAAGACTGCGTGCGCGAACTGCGCCGGCCGACCGCGGCCCCGGCGCTGGTGCTGGGCTGCAGCGGCAGCGTGCTGGCGCGCTGGATGATTCCGCGCCTGCCCGCACTGCAGGCCGCCCTGCCCGGCGTGCGCCTGCAGTGGTCGGCGCTGGATGGCAGCTTCACCGAGGCGCAGGCCGCACTGGACGCGGTGCTGCTGCTGGCGCAGGGGCCGTGGCCCCGGGGCTGGCAGGTGCGTGAGCTGGCGCCGGAACGGGTCGGCGTGGTGGTGGCCCCCTCGCATCCGGCCGCGCAGCGCCTGCGGCATGTGCCGCCCTCGGCGCTGCTGCAGGAGACGCTGCTGCACACCAGCTCACGGCCGCAGGCATGGCCGGCGTGGGCGCAAGCGCACGATCTGGACACCTCGAAGCTGCAGCTGGGTACTGCCTTCGAACACCTGTACTACCTGCTGGAGGCAGCGGTGGCCGGGCTGGGCCCGGCGATCGCACCCGAGCCCCTGGTGGCCGAGGACCTGGCCGCCGGGCGACTGGTCGCGCCGTGGGGATTTGCCGCCACCGGTGGCTTCTGGGTGCTGGCGCGACCGGATGGACCGGCAGATGGGCGCGTGGATGCGCTGGCCGACTGGCTGGGCCAGCAACTGCGCTGACAACAAAAAGGGGACGGAGGGGATTAAGTCGCAAGTGGCACAAACGACTTAATCCCCTCCGTCCCCTTTTTTCAGCTGGCAGTCGGGGTGGCCAGTCGCTGCTGCAGGTCTTCGCGCAGGCGCGACAGCTCGACTTCGGCCTGCTGCCGCTGCTGCATTCCTTCGCGATGGATGCTGCGCACTTCCTCGACCGTGGCGATCAACTGGTCGTGCACGTGGCGCAGCGTGGCCACGTCGATCACGCCGCGCTGGTTGCTGCGCGCGGTATCCACCGAGGCCTGGCGCAGCAGGTCGGCGTTGCGGCGCATCAGCTCGTTGGTGGCATCGTCGATGGCGGTGGACAGCTCGACCGCGGCCTTCTGCTCACCCAGCGAAAGCTGGATGGCGAACTGGCGCTTCCACGACGGGATGGTGATCTCGCGCACCGTGTTGAACTTCTCGATCAGCTGCAGCGCGTTGGCCTGGATCAGGCGGATCATCGGCAGCGACTGGTCGGCCGCATGCTGCATCAGCTGCAGGTCGGACACGCGCTTTTCGAGGAGGCGGATCGCGTTGTCGACTTCGCTCTGGCGGATGCGCTGCTGCGGATCCTCACTGCCCTGCCCGGCCTGCTGCTCGGCCTGCAGTTCGGCCAGGCGCTGCTTGCCGGCCGCAGCATACAGGCCCAGCGCATGGCGTTCTTCGCGGACGATGTCATGCATGCGGTCGAACTCGCCCACGCGCTTGCCCATCAACGCCTGCTGCACACCGACATCACCCAGCAGCTGCTCGATCTGCGCATTGGTGTCGCTGAACTTCTGCACCAGCTCGCCCTTGGATACGCGCAGGCGGTCGATCAGGCCACCGATCACCGGCACCTTCGACCGCTGCGCGAAGCCGTCCAGCTTCAGGCTGCGTGCGATGCGCACCACTTCGCCCAGTTTCTCGCCGCTGGCATCGAGGTCACGATTGCGCACCTGGTCCAGCAACTGGCTGGAAAACGCTGCGGTGCGCGTGGCCGCTTCGCGACCGAAGACCTGCAGGTTGCCCGGGCGCAGGTCTTCCAGCTCCAGACGGATCTCGGCGATGCGCGGCAGATCCTCGCGGACCAGGCCAAGCGCCTGCAATGCGCCTTCATCGAGCGGAACGGCGGTAGTCGTGCCGGGCACGAGGGCACCGGGGGTCTGGCTGTCCTGGGTCATCGGGCAGTCTCCTTGCAGTTGGGTAAGCGGCAGCGGCGGACGGCTCAAGGCAGTCTAGCCTGAGCCGCCGCGACCTCGTCATCGATCTGTGCGTGCAGCGTGGCGGCCTTCGCCGCCAATGTGGCGCCGGCCGCGGCCTGGCCCGCCGCGGCGGCCTGCCGCCAGGCTGGCAACAGGACGTCATGGATGCGCGCGAAGCGTTGCAGCAGCACGTTGTCCTGGTCCTGCAGGAGCTGCCACTGGCCGGCCTCGAGACGGCGCAGCGTGGCCAGCCGGCGCAGGTGATCGAGCCGTTGCGACAGCGCGGCCTGGCCGGCGGTATCCAGCGACGCCAGCCGCACCGCTGCCAGCTCGACCCAGGCGTCCAGCGCTGCGGCCGCCGCTGAATGTCCGGCGATGGCCATGGCCCGCAGCTGTAGCTGCTGCTGCAGCTGCTGGGCCTGCTCGCGCGCCTGCAGGGCCAGCACGCCCAGCTGCGACTGCAGCGCACGTCCTTCCGCCTCGCGATCGACATCGCGCCCCAGCAGGCGGCCCCACCAGCCCGCCTGCTGCCGGACCTGCGCCGGGTTATCGGCCTGCAGGGCCAGCGCGATGCGTGCCAGTGCGGCCACCAGCCCTGCGCCCGCGCCCGGCGGCAACGGTGTTTCGCGCCGCGCCAGCGCCTGCAGCAACGGCGCACCATAGTCGGCCAGCGCGGCGACATCGGCCGTGTCCGGCAAGCTCGGTGGCGGCAGTGGCGCCTGCATGGTCACGGCAGCGGCGGCGGCTTCGGTGTCGTCGCTGGAATCTCCTCACCGTCGTCCGGCGGCAACGACTCGCCGTAGAAGTGACGCATCAGCGCCTCATCCAGCGCGCGCTCCTCCGGCGTCGTGGCACGGCGCACACGCGCACGCTGCGCCACCGCACTGTTCGGCACCCCACGCTCGACCTGCTGCCGCGCCCAGCCGGCGAACGCGGCCAGGGTCTGCGACACCTGTGCCTGCTGCGCCTGCGATGCCGCCAACAGTTCCACCAACGGTGCCAGGCCAGCCTGCAGGTCGTCGGCCAGGACCGACGTCGGCACACTGGCGGCTGCCGCGACCGGCACCGGCGCGGCGGCCGGACGTGTTTCAGAAAGACGATGCAGGGCCTCCAGCAACGCCGGCCATGGTGCCGGGTCGGCAACGGCAATCGCTTCCGGCGCCGGCGGTGGAAGCTGCAGGGCGGTGGCGATGTCGGCCAGCTGCGCGACCACGCGCCCACCGACATCGCTGTCGTCGGCCCCCATGGCCTTGTTGCGCAGGAAGTCGCGCTTGATCTGCGTCCAGCGTTGCGCCTGCGTGTCGTCCAGCACGCCGCGCAGCTCGGCCAGCTTCAACAGGTTTTCTTCGGCGCCGGTGGTCAGCAGCTGTGCCTCGCCCAGGTAGTGGTCGGAGATCAACTGCTGCAGCTCCTCCTCGTTCATCACCGGCGAGATCTTCTCGGCCAGCTTGTTCATGTTGCGGTAGCTACCCTGCAGCCGGAACGGCGGCTCGGTGCGGTAGCGGTCGTCCTGCGCGGCACTGGCGATGTACTGCTGGTTGACGCGGTAGACCACATCGCGCACGCGCAGCATGCGCTGCAGGGTGGCGGTGATTTCGTTGATCTCCGCGCTGCTGTAGGCGTGGCTGAGGCCGTTGGTCGAGACCTCCTTGCCCATCGCCCGGTCGACCAGCGTGTACAGGTCAGCCATGTCGCGCGTAGCCAGCGGCGCCAGCACCGGGTTGGAGGTCAGGCTGTTCTCGATGTAGCTGAGGGTAAAGGCCGCTTCCATGCCACCGAGCACATCACCCAGGTTGTAGATGTCGGCACGGTTGGCCAGCATGTCCGGAATCTTGAACACCTCGCCAGACTCGGTATACGGGTTGCCGGCCATCACCACGCAGAATTTCTTGCCGCGCATGTCGTAGGTGCGGGTGCGACCGCGCCACACACCTTCGATACGGCGGGTGCCATCGCACAGCGAGATGAACTTCTGCAGGAACTCCGGATGGGTGTGCTGGATGTCGTCCACATACAGCATGGTGTTGTTGCCCATTTCCAGCGCCAGGTTGAGCTTCTCCAGCTCCTGCCGCGAGGTCGCGTCCGGTGCCTGGGCCGGGTCCAGCGACCGCACCTCGTGACCCAGCGCCGGGCCGTTGATCTTCATGAAGACCAGGCCCAGGCGGTGCGCCACGTATTCCATCAGCGTGGTCTTGCCGTAGCCGGGCGGCGAAATCATCATCAGCAGGCCCATCAGGTCGCTGCGCTTGTTCTCGCCGACCGTGCCCATCTGCTTGGCCAGGTTGTCACCGATCACGCCCAGGTAGACATCATTGATCAGCTTGTTGCGTACGAACGAGGACAGCGGCCGCGCCTTGAACTCGGAAAGCCGCAAGGTCTCGCGCTCGCGGCCGATGATGCCCTGGCGCAGCGCCTGGTAGGCATGGAACGCTGGCACGAAATGACGCAGGTGCTGCTTCAGGCGCGCCAGGAAATCATCCAGCGATACCACCAGCGTGCCGTTGCTGATGCGTGCGTGTTCACCCAGCAGGCCACTGACCTCCGCCTGCAGCGCGGCGTCGCTGGCACGGGTACGCAGCTGGCGCTGCACCAGCAGCAGTGCTGCAGCCTCGTCAACGTAGCCGGCATGCGGGGCATGCGCCGGCATCCGCGCCAGCGCCCGCAGCCACTGACCGGCCAGCGCCCAGCGCGTGGCCAGCGGATCCTGGCTGCGCTGCAGGGCGCGTTCGACCGCCTCGCGTTGCCCGGCCTGTTCCAGCTGCCGAGCCAGTGCCTCCAGCAGCGCTACCGCATGGCGGCTGCTGCTGAACACCGGTTCGCCGGCCGCCAGTTCCTCGCCCAGATAAGCGGCCGCGGCCTCTGCGGCATCGGCATCGAACGGCAACGCGTGGGATTGCGCATACGCCAGCAGTGCCTCGGCCATTTCCGCACGCAACGCCAGGCGCCCTTCGTCGGACCCCAGCAGGCGTGCCAGCGCTTCAGCACCCATCTGGCGGGCCGGCCATTGCGCCACCGCTTCGCGCCGCTGCTCGGCAGCCCAGAACAGCACCGCCAGCGCACGCACCCGCGGTGCATGCCGCAGGCTGCCGGCCGCCTGCTGCAAGGGCAGCAACGCACGCAGGATCAGCGCGGCATCATGGTCATGGATGCCGCGCTCGTAGCCTTCGCGGTAGCGCGGTGCGGCAAACGCACGCACGCGCTGGTCCAGTGCTTCGGGCGTGGCGACGTCGTGCTGCAGCGTGGCCAGGTCAAGCCCGTCGCTCCCCTCCTGCGCGGCCATCAACAGGCTGCCGGCAAGATACTCGCCGCGATACAGTGCAGGTGATTCGGAGTCCAGGGTGACCGGCCAGAACGGCTTCAGCGCATCCAGCTCCGGATCGTGCAGGGTCTCCAGGAAGTCGGTGCCGGTCAGATGGATCGCCAGCGTGTCACCACGCGGCAGCAGGGTCAGGTCCAGCGCCTGGGTGTTGACGCTGAAGCGATGGCGCGGCCCCAGCCGCACCACGTTGCCGCCCGCCTCGTACAGATCACTGCGGTCACGCAGCTGGCGCACCGCCTGGTCACGCACGCCCTTCAGGCGCGCTTCGATGTCGTCGGCCTTGACGTTGTCATGCAACGCGCGCAGGCGTTCGGCCAGCTCACGCAGCTTGAGGATCAGCGGATCGCCGGCAAAGAACGCATTGAGCTCATCGGCGGTGGCGAAGCGCTCGGTGCGCTTGGCCAGGCCATCGAGGATGCGGCTGGCCGCATCCAGCACCGAACGTGCCTTGCGCTGGCGGTCATCCAGCAGCGCCTGCTTGTGCGTTTCGAAGGCTTCAACCAGCTCTTCGCGCTTGCTCAGGATGTCGCCGAGGAACTGCTCGTGTTCGCCGAACTGGCTCTCCAGCTCCTCCAGCTGCACCAGCAGGCGCGACAGCTGCTCGTCGGCACGCTCCGGGTCCGTGGCCAGCGCCAGCGCGCTGGTGATCGACTGCGAGAACAGCGCGAACTGCGCGGCGAACTGCGCCACGGCCTCGGCTGAGCCGAGCGACCTGCGGCGCTGATCGGCACGCGCGCGGGCCTGGTTGAGGCGGCCGTACAGCACCGAAATGGACTCGACCACGCGGGTGCGGGCGGTGGCATCGTCCACCTTCAGGCCGGCCATCAGTTCAGACAGCATATCCAGATCGGCCGCCATCCCGCGCAGCCCCTCCAGCTGCTCATCCAGCTGGCGGGCACTCTGCGCCTGCTGCGCAGCTTCATCCAGCGCCTGCAGGCGCGTGGTCAGCGGCACCAGCGCGGCATCGCCGGCGAGGAAGTCACCCGTGGCGGCGCCGACATGATCCTGCGCCTCCACCAGCTCGGCCGTCATCGTCTCGATGCGCGCGGTGTCGATGTAGCGCAGCTCGCGGATGGTCAGCAGCCGTCCACGCAATGCGGTGATCGCATTGAGGGCCTCGACGAAGGCCTGCACCTCGTTCCAGTTCTGCGGCTGCAGCCGGCCCAGCAGCGCCTTGTGCGCGGCCTCTGCCTCGACCATCGCCTGCGCCGACTGCTGGCGGATCGACTGCACCTTCTCGTACTCGTCCAGCACCGATTCGCCGGTGGCGCTGATCTGCCGCAGCAGCGCCTCGGCGCCATCGCAGGCCGCGTCGCCCAGCCAGTGGTGGGCATCGAACAGGCGCCGGGTGTCGGCCACCAGGCGCTGGTAGCGCTGCACCGACACGTCCTGGCCATCGATCTCGCGCGCCAGGTTGAACAGGTTGGAGATGCCCCGCACCAGTTCGGCGTTGCCGATGCGTCCCATGAAGGTGTTGCCGGGTGGCCGGCTTGCAGCAAACTCGTCACTGCTGAACGGGGTCTGCCAGACCTGCATCGGATGGATGCGGGTCGGTTCGCTGCCTTCGGCATGGAACAGCACCATGCGCCCGTCCTGCATCAAGGCGTAGCCATGGCCGAACACCGGGTTCTGCAGCACGCGCTGGATGGTGTTGTAGACGAACAGCGCCGAGCGCCCGCCTTCGCGCTCGTAGAAGATGTACAGCACGTCCTCGCCGTTGGGCGAACGGATGCTGCGCTTGAACTGCATGCCGGCCATCGAGGCGTCGAACGCCTTGTGCTCGCCGCCCTGCAGGTAATAGCCACCCGGGAAGATCACGCCGTGGTCTTCGGGCAGCTGCACGCAGGCCTGCACGATCGCATCGTTGCGCACGATGCCGCCGGTCAGCGTGTTGTAGATCAGCCCGCGCCACTCCGTCTCGCGGTACGGCAGCACTTTCAGCAGCACCAGCGAGCCGACCCGGGCGAACTCGAACTGGGCGTCGTCCAGCGACTGCGTGCTGTCCTCCACCGGTTCGCTGTAGATGCCCTGCCCGGTCTCGGTGTTGTTCTCGACCTTGATCGTGAGGTCGCCGCCGGTGGTCTCCACGAACAGGGTATCGAGGATGTTCAGGTGCGAATGGCGGCCATTGACCGCCAGGTCGCGGGTCGCCCGGGTCCATTCGAAGTCGAACGGCGGCGGCAGTGCGATATCGCGCTCACCGCGCGCATCCAGATAGGTCAGTTCGCCATCGCGCGACAGCGCCCAGCGGAACACGCGCACGTCGCTGCTGCGCTCACCGATCTGGAACGACGCCAGCAGCTTGTCGCCCACCACGATCAGCTGCAGCAGGCGCGCGTGCTTGTAGTAGGCGTACAGTTCGTTGAAGTCGTGCACGAAGCCGGGCTGGTCGAGGAAGCTGCCCTTCAGCTCCAGCGCCGCCACGTCGTAGCCGTCGCTGCCCTGCACCAGCCGGTACAGGCCGAACACGTCCTCGATGCGGGTCTGGGTCTTCAGCCCGATGAACACGTTGTAGCCGAACAGCAGGCGGTCCGGCCCGACCTGCACGATGTCACGGCCGACGCAGTTGTTTTCGCTGCGGATGCGGAAGCGCCCGACTACCTCCAGGCGGCTGTCGCCGAACTCGGCCAGGCGCTGGCGGTTGAGCGTTTCGGCCAGGCCCTGCAGGCGCTGGCCCTGCTCGGCCAGGCGGCGGCGCAGGACTTCATAGGCACCGCCCTGGGCAACGGCCTGGTCGACGGTAGTGCCGCCGGCCTCCGGTGCAGTGGATTCGGCGGACGGATGGGTATCAGACATCAGCAGGCTTCCGGCTCACGGGCGGACGGCCGCGGTTGCGGCCGGCGCGGGCGGGCGATGGCCGCAGCAGCCATCGCCCGATGCATCAACGGGCGCTGTCGACCACGGTGGCCGACACGGTCGGCACCGCTTCGGCATCCTCGGCGATCTGGCGCGGCGCCGGTTCGGCCACGGCCACGCCCAGGTAGCGCTGCATCAGCTCCTGCACGATCGGGCTCTTGCCGGCAAAGCCTTCGATCGACTTGCCCAGCGACACCGCCTTGACCAGGTTCTCGAACATGCCGCCGTCGCCACCGACCAGGTCGATATCGGCGTTGCGCAACGCGCTGGCGATGACGTTGGCGTTCTCGCGCGAGACTTCCTTGCCGGCTTCGATCGAGGCCAGCGCCTGCTTCAGGCTGTTGTCCAGCATCATGCGGAACTCTTCGTGGCCACGTGCCTGGTCGCTCAGCGAAGCGATCGCTTCGAACTTGCGCACCAGGCCTTCGGCTTCGGCCAGCAGCTTCTTCTGCACCACGCCGGCTTCGGCGTTGCCCAGCGATTCGGTGGCGGTGGCACGGGCCAGGCCCATCTTCTCCTCACCCTGCGCCTGCGCCTGCAGGGTCTCGGCCAGCACGCGGGCTTCGTTGCTGCCCTGCTTCAGGCTGGCTTCGGCCTTGGCTTCGATCACGCGGGCCTCGGCGATGCCGACCTTCTCGATGGCCAGTGCCGAAGCTTCACGCACCTGCGCTTCGGCCAGGCCCGGTGCGGCCTGCTCGGCGCGCAGCGCGACGGCCAGCAGGCGCTTGGCTTCGGCCTGCTTGCCGGCTGCTTCGTGTTCGGCCTGGGCCAGCGTGGTCAGTTCCACTGCGCGATGCTTGGAAGCGGTCTCGCGTGCCTGCGCTTCCTTTACCTCGCGCACCAGCGATTCCTGTGCCTTGGCCTCGGCTTCCAGGATCAGCACCTGCTTCTGGCGGTCGGCCTCGGAGACCTCGCGCACTTCCTTGATGCGCTCTTCCTCCTGCGCCACGGTCTTGTCGATGGAGATGCGTTCGCGGGTGATGTTGGCCACGTCCATCTTGCCCTGCTCGACCACCTTGTCGCGCTCCACGCCCTGCAGCTGCACTTCGCGGTCGGTGGTGACCTGCTCAAGCTGGCGTGCGCGCTCCACGCGCTCGGCCTCGATGGCCACGGCGCGCTGGCGGTTCTGCTCGGCCACTTCCACTTCGCGCAGGCGGTTCTGGTCGCGGATCTCGATCAGCTGCTGTGCTTCGATGCGGGCGTTCTCGGACAGCTGGCGCTGCTCTTCCTGCACCTTGGCGGTCTCGGCCTCCTCGCGCGCGCGGATGGTCTCGATCTCGCGCTTCTGGCGTGCTTCGGCTTCGGCCTGCTGGCGTTCCAGCGCCAGCAGCGCTTCACGCGCTTCCACGTTCTTCTTGGTGATGGCGAGCTTCTCGTTCTGCTCCAGCTCGTTGGTCACCACGTTCTGCGCGGCGGTCAGCTCGGTGATCTTGCGGATACCCTGCGCGTCAAGGATGTTGAACTGGTCCAGCAGCGCCTTCGGGGTCTGCTCCAGGTAATCGATCGCCACGTCTTCCAGCACATAGCCGTTGAGGTCGTTGCCGATCACCGCGATGATCTCGTCGCGGAACTCCTGGCGCTTCTCGAACAGTTCGGTGAAGTCGAACTTCTTGCCGACCGTCTTCAACGCTTCGGAGAACTTGGCGTTGAACAGCTCATCGACGGCATGCTTGTCCGACGCACGGTCGGCACCGATGGCCTTGGCCACGCGCAGCACGTCGGCCTGGGTCTCGTTCACCCGCAGGTAGAAGGCCACGGCGATGTCGGCACGCATGTTGTCGCGGCAGATCAGGCCTTCCTTGCCACGGCGGTCGATCTGCAGGGTGATCAGGCTGATCCGCATCAGCTCGGCGCGGTACAGCACCGGGATGATCAGCGCACCGGTGAAGTGCACCTTGGGCGTGGAGCTCATGTCGTTGACGATCAGGGCCACGCCCTGGTCGACCTTGCGGTAGAAGGCCTTGAACAGCCCGGCCACGCCCAGCAGCAGGACGAGCAGGCCGCCGGCGACGGCCAGGAACGGTAAGAGGGATGCCAACGTCATTGATGAGTCTCCTTGTTGCCCGGAAGCAGGTTGTCCTGGAAATCGAGGGCGATCGCATCGGCGCGGACCACCCGGTAATAGTGTTGTTCGGCCATGTGCTCGACCAGCACGATGCGCTCGCCACGCTGCAGTTCGATGTCGCTGCGGATCTGCAGCACCAGCCCGGCGCCGCCATCATCGACCGTGGCATGACCGCTGCGTGCGTCCACCTTCGGCGATGCGACCACGCCGGCCCGGCCGAGCAGCGATGCCTGCGGCACCGGCCGCAGGCGCAGCAGGAAGCGCCGGACCGGGCGCAGGATCAGCGCGATGAGCGGTACCGCTGGCAGCGGTGCCAGCACCGCCACGAGCGTACCCAGGCCCCAGCGCAGCAGGTCCGGCAGCGGCAGCAGTACGAACAGATGGATGAAATAGGTGATGAGCCAGCCGAACAGGCTCAGCAGGGTGACCACCACCATGATCGGGACGCCACCCAGGCCCCAGCGCGCCAGCATGGCCGACAGGCCACTGAGGTCGGTCCCCGCCTCGATCGCGCCATCGGCGCCGAGATTGCCAAAACCGTCATCGACCAGGCCGAACGCCGCAACCGCCCAATACATCACCGACACCAACAGCAGAATGCTGTACGGCAGCGTCGGGTAACCGAGTACGACGGTGAGAAACTCCTGCATCGCTTGCCTTCCTGGGCTGTGGGCGGCGGCCGCCCGTTCGGGGCGCGCCGCGCGCGTCCCGTCGATCCCCGCGCCAGCCCTCATGGCAGGCGCGCTTGGGACCATCCTATGTGAAGAATGCGTGCAGGCTCAAATCCAGGTCCAAATCACGGCAAATAATGACGCCAATCACTCGAGAACCGTGCAATCGGCGCGGCGCACTTCCTCGACGAAGGTGCGCATCTTGTAGCCGTCCTTGATGCCCGGCTCCAGTTCGATGCCACTGGAGACATCCACGCCCCACGGCAGGGTACCCAGCACCGCGTCGTAGACGTTTTCCGGGTTCAGGCCGCCGGCCAGCAGGAACGGGCGATGCAGGCCGGTCGGGATCCGGCCCCAGTCAAAGGCCACGCCTGTGCCGCCACCGCCGCCCGGCGCGTGGCTGTCGAACAGGAAGCCGGCGGCGCTGGGATAGCGCAGCTGCAGGGTGCGGGCGTTGATCTCTTCACGGCCGCCCATGGCGATCGCCTTCAGGTACGGCATGTTGAAGCTGCGGCAGAAGCTCTCGTCTTCCTCGCCGTGGAACTGCAGCAGGGTCGGTCGTACCGTGCGCAGCACCTCGCGCACTTCTTCCTTGCTGTTGTTGCGGAACAGCGCCACCACGTCGACCATGGGCGCGATCGCCTGGCGCATCGCGCGTGCCTCGGCCGGAGCGACCCGGCGGCTGCTTTCACGGGCGAAGATGAAACCCACCGCGTCCACGCCCAGCTCACCGGCCAGGCGGACGTCGCCGGCCCGGGTCATGCCACAGAACTTGATGCGCGTGCGGTAGTAGGAGCGGCTCATAGCGTGACCTCGGCGGGCAGATGCCAGTTGTCGGGGTACAGGGGCCCAAGGAACACCAGGCCCTGCGGCGGTGCGGTGGGACCGGCTACGGTGCGATCGCGCCCGGCCAGCAGTTCGGCGATCCATTCCACCGGCTTCTCGCCACTGCCCACCAGGATCAGCGATCCGACGATATTGCGGACCATGTGATGAAGGAATGCATTGCCCTGCACGGCGACCTCGATCACCTCGCCCTGGCGGCTGACCTGCAGTGACTGCAGTTCACGCCGTGCATGCAGCGCCTGGCACTGCACCGAGCGGAACGCGCTGAAGTCGTTCTCGCCTAGCAGGGCCTGGCCGGCGGCATGCATCAGGCCCGCGTCCAGCGCACGGCGCTCCCAGCTGAGGGTCTGCCGCTGCAGCGCCGGCCGCACTTCGCGGTTGAGCAGGCGATAACGGTAACGGCGTGCCCGCGCCGAGAAGCGGGCGTGGAAATCATCGGCCACGGGCACGCACCAGCGCACCGCGATCGAGCGCGGCAGGCGGGTGGTGGTGCCCAGCATCCAGGCGCGCGGATCGCGCACCACGTCGGTGTCGAAATGCACGACCTGGCACTGGCCGTGCACGCCGGCATCGGTGCGACCGGCACAGACCACCTGCAGCGGCGCATCGGCCACCGACGACAGGGCCTGCTCAAGGCTGGCCTGCACGCTGGGACCACCCTCGCCCAGGTTCTGCCAGCCCCTGAAATCGCTGCCGTCGTACTCGACGCCAAGCGCGTAACGCATGTGCTACCTCGATGTTGCGGGAGGGGCGGCGCTCAGGCCGGATCGCGTTCGGACCAGACCGCCAGTTCGTTGCCACCGGGCTCGACGAACTGGAAGCGGCTGCCACCGGGGAAAGAAAACACCGGCCGTACGATCTCACCGCCAGCGTCGCGCACCGCCGCCTCGATGGGCGCCAGCTGGTCGGCATACAGCACCAGCAGCGGCGCGCCGCTGTCACTGGCCCGTTGCGGCTGGCCGCGGAAGAAGCCGCCCTGCAGGCGGCCATCGTCGAAGGCGGTGTAGTCGCTGCCATAGTCGACGAACGACCACCCGAACACCTTTTCGAAGAAGGCGCGGCTGTCGGCCGGGTCACTGGAGGCGAATTCAACGTAGTCGATACGGCGCTCGCGGCTCATGGCACGGTCCTTGTCGGCGGGTTCGGTCACGGCAGGCGGGCCAGCAGTTCGCGAGCCTGGGCCTGGCAGTGCAGGTCGCCGCCCTCGGCCACTTCCAGCAGCAACGTCCGTGCGGTCTGCGCATCGCCCAGGTCGAGGTAGGCGATGGCCAGTTCCAGGCGTTCCTGCCCGGCGCGCGGCGCCCAGCCGGCATCGCTGGCCGGCGCGGCAGTACCGTCTTCATGCGCGGCCGCGGCCAGCGCGTCGTGCGGCGCCGCGCTCGAATCCCCGCCGTCATGATGCTCGGCCGGCAGGTCGAACACGCCGCGGAACTGCGGCTGCTGTTCGGCGTGCAGCGCGTAGTCCGGTACTGCGATCTCGTCAGGGACCGCCTGCGCGGGCGGCTCATCCTGCACGGGGGTGTCCTGCATGGCCACCGGCTCGTCCCAGCGCGGCAGGTCGGTCACGGCCCCGGGCAGCTCCACCACTTCGTCATCGCGCAGCGTCTGCGCCTGCCAGTCAGTCTGGGCGGCGACGTCGGCGACCGCTTCGGCAGCCACGTCATCCTGCACCTCGGCTTCGGTCGCCCAGGCAGGCATCGCCGGTTCCTGGCGGCCACTGTCGGACACCGCCGTCGACCACGAAGACTGCTCGGCCAGCGTATCCAGCGCCGCGCCGGCCGGTACCGCAGCGGCCAGGCCGGCGGCGTCGCCTTCCTCGCGCAGCGGCGGCAGTGGCGACGGCTTGCGACGACGCAGCAGCCAGGCCGCGCCGGCCGCCAGCAACAGCACCGGCAGACCCAGCCAGTACCACGGCGTTGCCGCATCGCGGGCATCCGGTGCCTGCGCCAGGCGCTGCTGCGCCGCGGCCAGGTCGTTGTCCTTCATCGCGATCAGCGACTGCTGCTGTTCCTTGAGTTTTTCCAGGTCGGCCACCCGCTGCTTCAGCTCGCCGATCTCGGCATCGCGGGTCGCGATGTCCTCGCGTGCCTGGCGCAGTTGTTCGTTGCCCAGCATGTCACCCTCGCTGCCGGCTGCAGTGCCGGTGGTTGTGCCCGCGTGCGCGGCGTCGGAGGCCAGCGCCGGAGCGATTTCAAGTCGTGCCCCAGTGGCCGCAGCCGGGGAAGAAGCGTTCGTGGTTCCCGCCGTGGCGACCGGGGCGACAGTACCCGCCGGTTGCGGCACGGTGCGCGCCTGACGCCACTGTGCGGCATGCTCGCGCACCAGCGCGGCGGCCTCGGCGGCATCGACCGCCGCCAGTGCATCGCTGCCGGGCATGCGCAGCACGGCGCCCTGCCTGAGCAGGTTGACGTTGCCACGGATGAAGGCCTCCGGGTTGGCCCGCAGCAGCGCAATCATTACGCGGTCGCGGCTGACCTGGTTGCCGCGGGCCACCACGCTGGCGATCTGCGACAAGGTCTGCCCACGCTGGACGGTAACGCTGCCATCGGCTGCCGGTGCGGCAGCGGGTGCAGCCACTGCACGCGGGCGAGCCGGTGCGGGTGCCGGCGTGGTGGCGGTGGACGGCGCAGGCGCGCTCACGCTCTCCGCGGCGGCGGGCGCCGGGGCGGCCTCACGGGCGATGGTGTTGGAGAGCGTACCTGCGGGTGCAACGATTTCCGGCTCGGCCACGGCCAGTGCGCTGGACGGTGCATCGACCAGCGCCGAGTACTCGCGCACCAGGCGGCCCTGGCCCCAGTCCGCCTCGATCAGGAAGCTCAGCGACGGGGTCTCGACCGGCGTCTGCGAGGTCACCCGCACCACTGCCCTGCCCTGCGCATTGCGGGTCAGTTCGAACTGCAGTTCGCCCACCAGCCCGGTCGGCCGCTGCAGGCCGACGCGCTCGAAGGTGACCGGTGAGGCCAACGCGACACGCAGGTTCTCCAGCTCGGACGGATCGGCCGAGACCACCGGGATTTCGGCCAGCAGGGGCTGGCCCGGCTTGGACAGGACACGGATGTCGCCCAAGCCCAGGGCAAGCGCCGAACTGCTGGCCAGGGCCAGCAGCGCGGTGGAAAGATAGAGGAGGGGGCGCTTTGCGCCCCTGGCCCGTTTATTCATGGCGACACTATAAAGCGTGCGGACCGCGGTCCGCACCCACCGATGGGAACCTTCGGTAGTGCCGGCCGCTGGCCGGCAGACACGCACGTGCCATCACGGCAATGCCGGCCAGCGGCCGGCACTACCGGTGAGGCAACCGCTGTGATCAGCGCTGCTCGGCGGCGACCAGCTCGGCCAGCTGCACGGCATTCAGGGCGGCGCCCTTGCGCACGTTGTCCGATACGATCCACAGGTTCAGGCCGCGCGGGTGCGACAGGTCCTCACGGATGCGGCCGACGTACACCGCGTCGGTGCCCGAGGCGTGGGTGACCGGGGTCGGGTAGCCACCGGCCTCGTGACGGTCCACCACTTCGATGCCCGGCGACTGCTCCAGCAGCGCACGTGCTTCGGCCACGGTGACCTTGTCGCGGGTTTCGATCGCCACCGACTCGGAATGGCCGTAGAACACCGGCACGCGCACTGCAGTCGGGTTCACCAGGATGCTGTCGTCGCCGAGGATCTTGCGGGTCTCCCAGATCAGCTTCATTTCTTCCTTGGTGAAGCCGTTGTCCTGGAAGTCGTCGATGTGCGGGATCAGGTTGAAGGCGATCTGCACCGGGAAGCGCTGCGGATCGATCTCCTGGAAGCTCAGCAGCTGGCCGGTCTGCTTGCCCAGCTCCTCGGTGGCCGAACGACCACCGCCGGACACCGACTGGTAGGTGGAGACGTTGATGCGCTCGATGCCGTACTTGCGGTGCAGCGGCGCCAGCGCCACCAGCATCTGCATGGTCGAGCAGTTCGGATTGGCGATGATGCCGCGCGGACGGTTGGCGACCTGTTCCGGGTTGACTTCGGACACCACCAGCGGCACGTCATCGTCGTAACGGAAGGCCGAGGAGTTGTCGATCACCACCGCACCTGCGGCGGCGAACTTCGGTGCGTATTCCTTGGACACGCTGCCACCGGCCGAGAACAGCGCGATCTCGACGCCGGCCGGATCGAAGGTGGCCAGGTCCTGGACCGTGACCTTCTGGCCGTTGAACTCGATCTCGCCACCGGCCGAACGCTCGGAGGCCAGGACGCTCAGGGTACCGACCGGGAAATCACGCTCGGCCAGGATCGACAACATGGTCTCGCCGACGGCGCCGGTGGCACCGACAACGGCGACGTGGAAACTGCGCTGTGCATTGCTCATGGGGGAACTCTCACGAAAACGGGAATGGGGAAAAACACGCACGACAGCTGGGTTCGGGGAACCTCCTCAAGCGGGGCGCGCGGAGGTTCCCTATCGTTTCCCGGTTTTTTTGCCCAGCGTCACGCGCGCGGCCATCGCCGCGTCAGCGTTGATCGCGCTCGGCATCCGCGACGGGCCGCCGTCCAGGCCGAGCCCGGCAAGCAGATTATCCACGGCCAGCTGTACCATCGCCGTGCGCGTGGCCAGCGAGGCGCTGCCGATATGCGGAGTGAGCACGACGTTGCGCAGCGCCAGCAGTTCCGGGCGTACCGTTGGCTCGCCTTCGTACACATCCAGACCCGCCGCAGCCAGGCGACCGTTGGCCAGCGCATCGGCCAGCGCGATCTCATCGACCAGGCCACCGCGGGCGATATTCACCAGCGTCGCCGACGGCTTCATCTTCGCCAGTGCGGCGGCATCGATCAGATGATGCGAGGCCGGCGTGTACGGCAGCACCAGCAGCAGGTGGTCGGACTGTGCCAGCAGCGTATCCAGGTCCACATAGGTCGCGCCCACTTCCGCCTCGGTCGCCGCCGGCAGCTGCGACCGGTTGTGGTACAGCACCTTCATGCCGAAACCGTGCGCGCCGCGACGGGCGATGCCCTGGCCGATGCGGCCCATGCCAAGGATGCCCAGCGTGCTGCCGTGGATATCGGCACCGAGCATGGTCTGGAACGACCACTGCTGCCACTGCCCTTCGCGCAGCCAGCGCTCGGACTCGGTGATGCGGCGCGCGGTGGCCATCAGCAGGGCGAAACCGAGATCGGCGGTGGTTTCGGTCAGTACGTCCGGTGTGTTGCTGGCCAGGATGCCGGCCGCGCTGAGCGCGTCGACGTCCAGGTTGTTGTAGCCCACCCCGACATTGGCGATCACCCGCAGCTGCGCGGCGCCGGCCACCTGGGCCGCGCCGATGCGCTCGTTGAGCGTGATGATCGCGCCGTCGGCGCTGGCCAGTTGTCCGGCGATCTGGTCCGGGGCCCAGGCGGTGACGGTGTCGGTGCTGCGCAGCTGCACGCGATCGCGCAGCGGCGCGATGGCCGCGTCGATCAGCGGCTGGCTCACCCACACGGTCGGCCGCGTGTCAGCCATCGATCTGCCCGGGAATGCGCGGGGTGATCGTGCCCACATCGCCGCACTGCGCGCGGTGACGCAGCGCCTGGTCCATCAGCACCATCGCTACCATCGCCTCGGCGATCGGGGTGGCGCGGATGCCGACGCAGGGGTCGTGGCGGCCGGTGGTGACCACCTCGACCACGTTGCCGGACGTATCCAGCGACGGGCCCGGCAGGCGCAGGCTGGAGGTCGGCTTCAACGCGATCGAGGCGACCACCGGCTGGCCGGTGGAAATGCCACCGAGGATGCCACCCGCATGATTGCTGGCGAAGCCCTGCGGGGTCAGCAGGTCGCGGTGTTCGGTGCCCTTCTGCGCGGCGCTGGCGAAACCGTCGCCGATCTCCACGCCCTTCACCGCGTTGATGCTCATCAGCGCGGCAGCCAGTTCACCGTCGAGTTTGCCGTAGATCGGCTCACCCCAGCCCGGCGGCACATTGTCGGCGACCACGTCCACGCGCGCGCCGACCGAATCTCCGGACTTGCGCAGCGCGTCCATGTACGCCTCCAGTTCGGGCACCTGTGCAGCGTGCGGCCAGAAGAACGGGTTGTCTTCCACCGCCGACCAGTCGAAACCGGCCGGGGTGATGTCGCCCAGCTGCGACAGGTAGCCACGCACGGTGACGCCGAAGCGCTCGGCCAGCCACTTCTTGGCGACCACGCCAGCGGCCACGCGCATGGTGGTCTCGCGTGCCGAGGAACGGCCGCCACCGCGCGGGTCGCGGATGCCGTACTTGTGCCAGTAGCTGTAGTCGGCATGGCCCGGCCGGAACTGCTGGCCGATGTTGGCGTAATCCTTGCTGCGCTGGTCGGTGTTGCGGATCAGCAGCGCGATCGGGGTGCCGGTGGTCAGGCCCTCGTACACGCCGGACAGGATCTCGACCTCGTCGGCCTCGCGCCGCGCCGAAGTATGCCGGCTCTTGCCGGTGGCGCGGCGCTGCAGGTCGTGGGCGAATTCGGCCGCGTCCAGCGCCAGCCCCGGCGGGCAGCCATCGATCACGCAGCCGATGGCCGGCCCGTGCGACTCGCCGAACGTGGTGACGGTGAACAGCTTGCCGAACGAATTGGAGCTCACGGGCGGCGCGCCGCCAGTTCGGTGATGCGTGCGCTGTGGGCGATCAGCTCGCGGCATTCAACCGCGAAGATACCCATCTGGCCGACCTTGAATTCGATCCAGGCGAAATCGACTTCCGGCAGCAGCTTGACCAGATGCTGCTCGGACTCGCCCACTTCACAGATCAGCAGGCCGTCCTCGCTCAGGTGCAGCGGGGCATCGCGCAGGATCTTCAGCACCAGGTCCAGGCCGTCGTCGCCGGCACGCAGGCCCATCTCCGGCTCGTAGGAGTATTCCTGCGGCAGGGCATCGGTCTCGTCGTTGGTGACGTATGGCGGATTGGTGACGATCAGGTCGTAGTGGCGGCCGGACAGGCCGTTGAACAGGTCCGACTTGATCAGGGTGACGTTGTGCGCCTGCAGGCGCTCCTTGTTTTCTTCGGCCAGCGACAGTGCATCGTCGCTCAGGTCGACGCCGTCCACCTGCCAGTTCGGGTAGTAGTGGCCCATGGCGATGGCGATGCAGCCCGAACCGGTGCACAGATCCAGTGCACGGTACACGTCGCGGCCGGCCAGCCACGGCTCGAAGCCGCATTCGATCAGTTCGGCGATCGGCGAGCGCGGTACCAGGGCGCGCTTGTCGCTCTTGAAGCTCAATCCTGCAAACCAGGCCTCACCGGTCAGGTAGGCGGCCGGGATGCGTTCATCGATGCGGCGCTGGAACAGCTCCAGCACGCGCAGCTTTTCGGCCTGCAGCAGGCGCGCCTGGCCGTAGGCCGGGCCGAGGTCGTGCGGCAGGTGCAGGCTGTGCAGCACCAGCTGGGTGGCCTCGTCCAGCGCGTTGTCGTAGCTGTGCCCGAAGGTCAGCCCGGCTTCGTTGAAACGGCTGGTGCCGTAGCGGATCAGATCGATGATCGTGTGGAGTTCGGCGGCCGTTTCAGCGGTCATGGCGGTACTGCGGGCAAAGTGGCCCCCGATTATAGGGGCTGGCGCCCGTGGCGGCATCCGTTGCGGCGGAAACGATTCGGGCCACAGCCGGTATGATGGGGCCCACTTCGCGCGGGAGCCCCCATGTTCAATCGCAACGCCGGCATCATCCTGCTGATCGCCCTGGCGGCGGGTCTCGGCCTGCTGGCCGCCCAGCAGGTGTTCGCGCCGAAGCCGCCGGCCAATGCCCCGGCCACCGAAGCGATCACGCTGTACCCGCAGCCGCGCGAACTGCCTGACTTCAACCTGGCCCAGTCCGACGGCACCCGCCTGATCCCGGGCGAACTGAAGGGCCACTGGACCCTGGTGTTCCTGGGCTTCACCTTCTGCCCGGACGTCTGCCCGACCACGCTGACCGCGCTGGCCGGCGCGCAGAACCAGTGGGAAGCCCTGCCCGACAGCCTGCGCCCACGCGTGCTGTTCATCTCGGTCGACCCCGACCGCGACAGCGCCACCCGGCTGGGCGAGTACGTGCACGGCTTCCACAAGGACACCCTGGCCGCCACCGCTGACGTTCCCTCGCTGGAGCGCTTCGCCACCTCGTTGGGCTTCGTGTTCCAGAAGGTGCCGGGCAAGCATTTCGACGAGAACCCCGAGGATTACACCGTCGAGCATTCGGCCAGCCTGGCCGTGCTCGACCCGCAGGGCCGCCTCGCCGGCCTGGTACGCCCCCCGTTCAACGCGCCGGCGATCGCCCGCGACCTGCAGAAGCTGACCGAGAAAACCGCCCCATGAGCCTCACCACCGCCCTGACGTATGCCCTGCCCCACCGCCTGCTGTCCTCGATGGCGCGTTCGCTGGCGTACTCGGACGATCCGCGCGTGTCGCGCTGGCTGATCGACACGGTCACCCGCAAGTTCAACGTCAACCTGGACGAAGCGGCCAACCCGGACCCGCGCAGCTATTCGACCTTTAACCAGTTCTTCACCCGTGCGCTGAAGCCGGGCGCACGCGTGGCCGATGCCGATCCGCGCAGCCTGGTGATGCCGGCCGACGGCCGCATCAGCCAGCTCGGCAGGATCGAGGCCGGCCGCATTTTCCAGGCCAAGGGCCAGTCGTTCACCGCCGCCGAACTGCTGGGCGGCGCCGAGGATGCCAAGCCGTACAACGACGGCCTGTACGCCACCGTGTACCTGTCCCCGCGCGATTACCACCGCGTGCACATGCCCTGGACCGGCACCCTGCGTGAAACCGTGCACGTGCCAGGGCGCCTGTTCAGTGTCGGCCCGGCGGCCGTCAACGGCGTACCGCGCCTGTTCGCACGCAACGAACGCCTGGTCTGCCATTTCGATACCAGCTTCGGCCCGATGGTCAGCGTGATGGTCGGTGCACTGCTGGTGTCCGGCGTGGAAACCGTGTGGAGCGGCGAGGAGATTCCGCACTACGGCGACCGCATCACCCGCAAGGACTACCGCGGCCAGGGCATCAGGCTGGAGCGTTTCGCCGAGATGGCACGCTTCAACTACGGCTCGACCGTGATCGTGCTGCTGCCGCCGGGCGTGGCCGAATTCGCCCCGCAGCTGGGCGCCGAAAGCCCGGTACAGCTGGGCCAGGCCCTGGCGAAGCTGCGCTGATAAAAAGGGGACGGAGGGGATTAAGTCGTTTATGCATAAACGACTTAATCCCCTCCGTCCCCTTTTCCACAACGGGATGCCGGCCAGCGGCCGGCACTACCGGTACGCGCGTTACTGCAGGGCCGGGGCCGGGCCGACGTCCATGCCGTCGTAGTCTTCCACGCCCTTCTCCGCGGCCAGCGCTGCGAATTCCTGGTTGCGACGGTCCAGCGAGGCTTCGTCGTGGATCTCCACGCGCTCCACATGCAGCACGTGGAACGGCGCGTCACCCTCTTCCGGATCTTGTTCGAACAGTTCCACGAAGGTGTAGCCCTGCGCCTGCAGGTGCTCTGCCAGTGCCTGCAACGGCTCAGCAGTGGAGTGCACGAAGAAGTACCCCCACAGCAACGGGCCGTTGATGTCCCAGTCGGTGTTTTCGCGGAGGTTGGCGAACAGGTTGCGGGTGTCTTCGAGATCCATGTGGGTTCCAGGGGTCGGGGGAATTACTTGTCGCAGCCCTGCAGCTTCAGCGTCTGGCCGTGACGCAGGCTGTAGGCCGGGGCCTTCAGGCCGTTGGCGCGGGCCAGGGTCGGCACGTCGCACTGGAACTTCGCCGCGATGGCGCCCAGGGTCTCGCCCTTGCCCACCTTGTGGCTGCGCACCGGCTTCGGGCGCGCGGCCGGCGCCGGGCGAGGCGTCGCCACCGCCGCCACCGGCGTGGTCGGCACACTGGTGGAGGCCGCAGCGTCGGCCACCGGCACCACGCCGCCCACGGCGACGCTGCCGGTGTAGCTGGCCGCGGTCGGGCGCTTGATCGCCGCGTTCAGATCGGCGGTGATCAGGGTGCGGGCCAGGTCGGCACGCGGGCCACTGACGCAGTTGCGCTGGTACAGCCCGGCGATGCGGGTGGTGGCGTTGATCAGGGTGCCGGCCGGAATCCAGCCATCGGCTTCATAGCGCGGGTTGAGGTTGCGCAGCGCGCGCATGTAGCCATCACGGGTGCCGTGGCTGCCCAGGCAGATGGTCAGTTCATAGATGGTGGTGGACTTGGCCAGGCGCAGCGTGGCCGGCTGCGCGCTGATCTTCGGGAACTCCACGCCATACTGCTGCGGGTGCAGGAAGATCCAGGCCGCGGCAATCACCATCGGCACATAGTCCTTGGTCTCGCCCGGGAACTGGTTGTAGACACTGTCGGTCCAGAAGCTCTGGCCGGCGCTCTGCTTGAACACGCGTGCGGCACGGCCTTCGCCACCGTTGTAGGCGGCCACCGACATTTCCACGTTGTTGTTCAGTTCGCGCAGGCGTTCGTTGAGGTAGCTGGCGCTGGCCTCGGCGGCGCTGCGCGCATCGAAGCGCGTGTCGAAGCCGGTGCCATCCGGGCCGAGGCCGAAGCGACGGCCAGTGGCCGGCATGAACTGCATCAGGCCGGCGGCGCCGGCACGCGAGGAGGCGTGCACGCGGCCGTTGGATTCCTTGGCCATGATGCCGAACAGCAGCGCCTCGGGCAGGCCACGCTTCTCCCACTCCGGCCACATCACCGCGCGCAGGTTCTGGTAGTTCTCGTAGCTGGTCAGCAGCGCCGGACGCATGTCGGTCAGCCAGCGACGGATGCCGGCCTGCACCGCCGGGTTGTACTCGACCATGCTGTCGAAGGCGTGCCGCTTGTCGTTCAGCAGCGCGGCAGCGCGCGCGGCCTCGGGCACATCCGCGGTCAGCGGGCCGATGTGATCCGGGTCGGCTTCCAGGCGGTCCCCCCCCTCGTCGGCCACGTCATCGCTGGCAGCGGCATCGGCGTCGTGCTTGAGCAGGCGCTTGTAGCTGGCCAGCAGGGTGCCCATCTGGCAGCCCTTCTGCTTCACGCAGTCGTTGAGGACATCTTCCATGTCCTCCAGCGCGGCGTCGGCCTCGTTGCTGCCCTTGGGGTCGGCATTGGCGACCAGCAGCAGGGCGTCGCTGTAGCGCTTTTCGGCGACGGTCATGCGCTGCTGCAGCGCATCCACCTTCACCTTGTCCCGGGCCGAAACCCGCTGCGCATGGGCGTCGGGCGCCAGGGAAACCAGGCCGGCCAGGGCCAGCAGCGGCCAACCGCGGGAAATCAGGACAGGAACGGGCATTGATGGCACTGTGTGCGAAACAGGCAGGCAGAGTAGCGGCGCCGCCAAGGTCCGGGCAAGCCGACCTTCGGACCGTCACTGCCGGCGGTTAACATTGGGCTATTCATCACAAGGGCTGGACCATGGATCCGATTCTGCTCGGCAAAGGCATTACCGACGATATTGCCGTCACCCTGCTGCCGAAACTCGGCAACCGCCACGGCCTGGTGGCCGGCGCCACCGGTACCGGCAAGACCGTGACCCTGATGACGCTGGCCGAGGGCTTCTCGCGACTGGGCGTGCCGGTGTTCCTGGCCGATGTGAAGGGCGATGTCTCCGGCCTGGCCGTGCCCGGCAGCGGCGCCGAGAACCTGCTCCAGCGTGCCGCCGAGATCGGCGTGGCCGACTATGCGCCGGCCGCCAGCCCCACCCTCTTCTGGGACCTGTACGGCAAGCTGGGCCACCCGGTGCGCACCACCGTCAGCGAAATGGGCCCGACCCTGCTGGCGCGCATCCTCGAGTTGAACGACACCCAGTCCGGCGTGCTCGACATCGTGTTCAAGCTGGCCGACGACCGCGGCCTGCTGCTGCTGGACATGGACGACCTGCGCGCCCTGCTCGGCCTCGTCGCCGAGGAGCGCAAGGACATCTCCACCGAGTACGGCCTGGTCAGCGCGCAGTCGATCGCCGCGATCCAGCGTTCGGTGCTGCGCCTGGCGCAGGACGGTGGCGAGCACTTCTTCGGCGAACCTGCGCTGGAGCTGGCCGACATCATGCGGGTCAACCACGACGGCCGCGGCATGATCGGCATCCTCGCCGCCGACCAGCTGGTACTCAAGCCCAAGCTGTACTCCACCTTCCTGCTGTGGCTGCTGTCGGAGCTGTTCGAGCAGCTGCCGGAAGTGGGCGACCTGGACAAGCCGAAGCTGGTCTTCATCTTCGACGAGGCACACCTGCTGTTCGACGATGCGCCGCCATCGCTGGTGCAGCGCATCGAGCAGGTGGTGCGCCTGATCCGCTCCAAGGGCGTGGGCGTGTATTTCTGCTCGCAGTTCCCCGACGACGTGCCAGGCAACATCCTCGGCCAGCTCGGCAACCGCGTGCAGCACGCACTGCGCGCGTTCACCCCGCGCGACCAGAAGGCGGTGAAGACCGCGGCCGAAACCTTCGTGCCGAACCCGAAGCTGGACGTGGCCAAGGTACTGAGCCAGCTCGGCACTGGTGAGGCCCTGGTCTCCACGCTGCAGGACAAGGGCATCCCGATGCCGGTGCAGCAGACCATGATCGCGCCGCCACGCTGCCGGATGGGGCCGATCACCGAAGCCGAACGCGCCCAGGTGCGTGCCGGCAGCCCGGTCGGCAGTCGCTACGACACCGCGATCAACCGCGAATCGGCCGCCGAACTGCTGGCCCAGCGTGCACAGAAGACTGTCGAACAGGCGCAGGCGCCGGCCGCGCGCAGCCGCGAACAGGACGAAGCGCAGGAAGGCGGTTTCGGCCAGGCGATCAAGGATGCGATCTTCGGCACCAAGCGCCGCCAGGGCATGATCGAGACGATGGCCAAGCAGACCACGCGCACCGTCGGCACCAAGCTGGGCAACCAGATCGTGCGCGGCATCCTGGGTGGCATCTTCGGCGGAAAGCGTTGATCTGCCACGGCCGGGGTCAGAGCCCTTTCCGCTGGAAAGGGATCTGACCCCAGGGTCGGATCCCCCCCGCCAGGGAGGGCTCCGACCCCGCTCCCCGTTCGTCATCCAGAAAAGAAGTCGTATTGCATGTCGCGTTGGCGTCCCCCCGCAGAAAAAAGCACGGCCCTGATCACCGCCTCCGGGCATGCCCGGCTGAAGGCCGAACTGGATGAGCTGTGGCGCGTGCGCCGCCCGGAGGTGGTGAAGGCACTGGCCGCGGCCGCCGCGGAAGGTGACCGCTCCGAGAACGCCGAATACACCTATCGCAAGAGGCAGCTGGGCGAGATCGACCGTCGCGTGCGCTACCTGACCAAGCGGCTGGAATCACTGCGCGTGGTCGACACCACGCCGACCGACCCGCTGGCGGTGTTCTTCGGCGCATGGGTGGAACTGGAGAATGTGGACAGTGGCGAGACCAGCCGCTATCGCATTGTCGGGCCGGATGAGACCGATGCCGGGCTGGGCTGGATCAGCATCGATTCGCCGTTGGCGCGGGCGCTGCTGAAGAAGCGACTGGATGATGAATTCTCGGTGGAGCTGCCCGGCGGGCAATTCACCTTTGCGGTGATCGGGGTGGAGTACGCGCCGTTGTAGAGTCGAGTCATGCCCGACCTCGCTGCCGTTGTAGAGCCGAGCCCATGCTCGGCTGGTGGGCAAACACAGCCGAGCATGGGCTCGGCTCTACAACGGCGGCGGGTATGTGCGCCCTGCACGCAACGGGCGGAAATAATCGGCATTGCGATAGAAGGCGGAATCCTGCACGCCGTGCCAGCCAGGAATACCCGCCAACGGCAGGGGCCGCAGCTGCAGCGGATCGGTCACTGCCCTGCCTTCGGCAATGGCCGCAGTCACCGCGTCAACGCAGGCAGCATCGGCATCACCCTGCACCACCACGCACTTGCCCACCAGCAATCGCCCCGGCAGCAGTGCCTGTTCCATCAACGCGTGCCCGAATACCGCGGCAATGGCGATGTCACCGCTCTGCCAGCGCGTTGGCTCGAACAACGCAGGCCAGTCATGCCCATCCCACGCGCGCAGCAGCGTGACATCACCCACACGCACGATCACGCCGGTTTCGTCGAACTGGGTCAAGGCGGCCTGCGCGCGGTTGCGCTGGCCGGGTGGCATGGCTTCGATATGCCGGCACTGCTGCACGTTGAGTGCCCGCTTGAGCTTTGGGTGGGAGGCCCACACCAGCGCGTTGAACAGGTCGTGCCAGTTGTCGGCACGGGTGGCAATGCGCCCCTGCGCGATGCGGGCCTCGTAGTGCAGGCCATCGGCCAGCAACGCGGCATCCTGTTCGACCAGCTGCCAACCCGGCAGGGACAGGCGTGCGTCAAGCGCCGCGATGGACGGCCAGTGGGGGCCATCCAGCAGATCACGGAAATCCTGCAGCCCGGCAAACAGCGGCTGCGCGAACACCTGCGGATCGATCGCCGCACGTGGCGGCGGTACGAAGCGCCGGACGCCGCCCCCGTCATTGGCGGCGGTCGTCGCTGCGGTCACAGCATCTTGAGGTCGAATGCCGGGCGGGGAGCGGCGGGCAGCGCGTCACCGTACAGGTCGTGCTCGTCGCTCTCGGTGATTTCCACGTCGACGAAGTCGCCCACGCGCAGCGGCACCTGGTCGGCGTTCTGGATGTGCACCAGTCCGTCGATCTCCGGCGCATCGGCCCTGGAACGGGCCACGGCGATATCGCCTTCGATGGCGTCGACCAGGCACTGCTGCACGGTGCCGATCTTGGCCTCCAGGCGTGCGGCGGAGATCTGCGCCTGCTTCTCCATGAAGCGGGCCAGACGCTCCTGCTTCACTTCCTCCGGCACAGCATCGGGCAGATCGTTGGCGGTGGCCCCCTCGACCGGCGAATAGGCGAACGCGCCCACGCGATCCAGCTGCGCTTCGTCGAGGAACGACAGCAGTTCTTCGAACTCGGACTCGGTCTCGCCCGGGAAGCCGACGATGAAGGTCGAACGCACGGTGATGTCCGGCGCGATACGGCGCCAGTTCTGCACGCGCTCCAGGGTCTTCTCGACCGCACCGGGGCGCTTCATCAGGCGCAGGATGCGCGGACTCGCATGCTGGAACGGGATGTCCAGGTACGGCAGGATGCGGTTCTCGGCCATCAGCGGCACCACTTCGTCCACGTGCGGATACGGGTAGACGTAGTGCATGCGCACCCACGCATCCAGCTCGGACAGGCCTTCGCACAGCGCCTTCAGGCGGGTCTGGTAGGCCTTGTCGCGCCACATCTTCTCGGCGTACTTCACGTCCACGCCGTAGGCAGAGGTGTCCTGCGAAACCACCAGCAGCTCACGCACGCCACCACGCACCAGGCGCTCGGCTTCGCGCAGCACCTCATCCACCGGGCGCGAGACCAGCTTGCCGCGCATCGACGGAATGATGCAGAAGCTGCACTTGTGGTTGCAGCCTTCGGAAATCTTCAGGTAGGCGTAATGGCGCGGGGTCAGCTTGATGCCGTAGTCGGGCACCAGATCCACGAACGGATCGTGCTTGGGCGGCAGTGCTTCATGCACCGCTTCCATCACGCTCTGGTAATCCTGCGGGCCGGACACCGCCAGCACGTTGGGGTACGCCTCGCGGATCTGCTCAGGGCGCTTGCCCAGGCAGCCGGTGACGATGACCTTGCCGTTCTGGTTCATCGCCTCGCCAATGGCATCCAGCGACTCGGTCACCGCCGAATCGATGAAGCCACAGGTGTTGACCACCACCACGTCGGCCGAATCGTAGGACGGGACGATGTCGTAGCCTTCCGAGCGGAGCTGGGTGAGGATGCGCTCGGAATCGACGAGGGCCTTCGGGCAGCCAAGGCTGACGAAGCCGACTTTGGGGTTCAGCTGGGACATGGAATCGCGGGACTCTGGGGGCCTGGGCCCCTGCCGGCATGGCAGGGGTTCCTGGGGGCCGGGGCCTGAAAGGGCGCCAGTATACCGGGCTTCGGGCCAGCGCCCTGAATCGCCGCTGCCGCCTGCGGCGCCTGGCCCGTGAAGGGTCAGTACCCGGTCATATCCAGCACCACTGCAACCGCCCGGTCTCAGCCAGCGGCTGTTTCAATGGGCAGCGCTTCTTCCACCTCGATCGCCTCGAACCGGTACAGTGCCCCGAACTTCAAGGCATACGCATCCAGCGGCGATACCGGGATCACCATCTGCGGAAGAAGGTTCTCGCCCTCCGGCCGGAAATGCAGATTGACCACCCCCGACTGCTCCACTGCGCGGGTCAGCAGGACAAGACGTGCGTTGAACTTCATGTTGGATCTCCAAAAAAAGGGCCGCATCCACCGGCGGCCCGAACGGTTTTCATGCAGGGCACCCACCGCGACGGGCAGGTGCACGGGTCACCACACGCCCATGCGCACGCGCAGGCGTCCGGCTTCGTCATAGACCCGCCAGTTGCCATCGCTGTACTCGGTACGACGCCCGCCACCGGGGGCACTGACACTGAACGCGTCGGCCACCACATCGAAACGCGAGACCTGGCCGCTGGACGCCAGTTGCACGCCCCCTACCCGGCCATCTGCACGGACGTTGACCGACCACTGCGCGGAAGACTCGGTGCCTCCGGCCGACCAGGTGGGCGGGGCGGTTGCTGCCGCGTCCACCTGGCTGAGCATCGGGCGGAACATCCAGAAATAGGGCGTGTTTCCACCGGTGCCGATCACGATCACGCGAAAGCGAGCGAAGGTCGCCGTGGCGGGCGCCTTGGTGATCAGGAACGTGCGCGTCAAGCGGTCGAGCGTGATCGGGGTTCCGGTATCGCTCCTCACGCCAGGGCTGTGCACCAGCCCCAGGTGATTGCCGGCCGCATCGAAGAACGTCATCTCCAGCTTGGCTTCCACGCGATGGGTATTGATCCAGGCGGACGCGCAATAGGTCTTGCCGCCTTCGATGGCGATGTCGTACTCGGTTCCCCACCATGCCATTTCGCCTGCTGCGACGACGCCGGGCGTCACCGCGCCCAGCCCGAAGATCCCCTGCGGATGCCAGTTGTCATCGCCGGTGGGGTTGCCCAGTTCGGTCCACCGCCCGTTCGGATTACTGCCCCAGCCCCACCCCGAGCGCTGCCAGAAGGGGAACGTGGTGTTCATCAGCAGGTTGCCACCGGCGCCCAGATTCTTGACCTGCGCCTGCATGCTGGTGACCACGGCTGCATCCGCCTTGCCACCCAGTGAGGCCTGCACGCCATCGATCCGCCCGGACAGCGCAGTCAGTTGCGTACCCTGCTGGCTGACCTGGCTGTTCAGCTGCGAGAAGCCGCTGGCCGATACATCGCCCACCTGGGTCTTGAGCTGGGTCAGGTCACGCGCGGTGGTGTCCAGCTTGGTGCCCTGCTGGCTTACCGAGGTGCTCAGCCCCGTGATGGCCGAGGCATTGGCATCGTTGGCCACCTGGTCGGTGATGTCATAGACCTGGACGCTGTCCACCCGCACCTGACCGTTGTCGGGATGAACATAGAGGTTCAAGCGCCAGGCATCGATGCCGCTGTTGAAGGCATCGAAGTCGAACGATCGGGTCTCGAACGCCTCCACCGCGAACACGGCACGCAGATCCTGGTAGGACTGCTGGCCTGCCGCATTCTTGCGATACATCCGCACCAGCAGATTGTTGGCGCCGCCAGCACCGCAGGCGCGGACGATCACCCGCAGGCGGCGCGCGCCGTTGATCGGCACCCATTTGCCACCGTTGGCCTGCAGGGTCGGATTCACGTTCGTGTAGCGGTTGAGCAGCACACCTGGGCGTCCGTCGCCGTTGACCGTACTCCACACCGCCCCATTGGCCGCCGCCGATGCCGTCCACCCCCCCAGCCCTTCGGCGAAGTCGGGATTGGGCAGCAGGCCGCTTCCGGTGTTGAGCACGCCCTTCAGCCCGCTGGACAGGTCGGTGAGCTGCTGCGCCTGCGCGTCGACCTTCGTGCCCTGCTGATCGACTTTGGTGGTCAGCGCGGTCACCGCGGTGGCCGTGGCAGCGGCGCTCTGCTGCGCGGCGTAGGCGTCGGTGACATCGATCATGCGGATGTCGTCCACCTGCACGCGCACGCCCACTTCGCGCGCACCACTTCCTCCCGGAATGCTGACCAGCATCCGCCACTTCGCCGCAGACGCGGCGGTGTCCAGGTAACCGCTGACCTTGGTCCAGCCATCCTTGCGCAGCGAGGCCAGTGCGTAAGCCTGCAAGGGCCAGGAATTCTCCGCGTTGGCTTCGTTGGTGGTCTGCCAGCCCACCCGGATGGAACCACCGGTCGGCTGGATACTGTCCGGATGCAGGCGGGCGTAGTACTCCACATAGATGCGGCGATTGCCGGTGATGGGGGTCCACTGCCCGAGGTACAGGTCCGCATTGGTGTTCGGACTGGTGTTGGCCGCAACGTTCACATCCAGACCGCGCTCACCGGTCCGGCGAGCATCGGCGCGGACGGTGTAGATCGTGCCCGCCGCACTGCCCAGCAGCTGGCCATCCTGGAACGTTTCGAACGCACCCAGCGGGAACAGGCTGTCGCTGCCATTGAGGACCGACTGCACGTCCGACTGCAGCTTGAGCACACTGGACGCACTGCTGGTGACACGATCGCCCAGCTGCACCACGTCGCTGCGCAGGTTGGCGATGGCCGTCGCGTTGCCGGCGATGTCCTGCGCATCGGTGATGTCGTAGAACTCGATCCGGTCGAACAGCACCTTGCCGCCGGCGTTGGTCAGATGCACCTGCGGCATGATCTCGTTGCGATCCTGCGCGGCAGACCATTCGGCCGTGTAGGTTTTCCAGGACGCATCGGACAGGTTCAGCGTCACGTCGGCATGGCTTTCACTCACCCCGCTGGTCCGCACGCGCAGCCGGCAGACCAGGGTCGCCGTCGCATCGTCGAAGGCGCGGGCGACCATCACCAGGCGGTACCGCCGCGACCTGCCGGCAACAACGGGCAGCCACCGCGCGTCATTGGCCGTGATGGCCGGATTCTGCCCGGCCTGCGGCCCATGCGTCATCAGCAACGCATCACCACTCTGGCCCGATGCCTTCACCCACTCCACGGTGTTGGCCGACACGGTACGGGTCAGCGTCCACCAGGCGGCACTGCCAGCAAAGTTACTGTTGCGCAGCACGTTGTCGCTGCTGGTCACCGAGGTGTCGACCCGCGCGGCCAGGCTGGTCAGGCTGTCGGCGGCGGACACCAGGTCGGTACCGAGCTTGCTGACGTCGGTGCGCAGCCCGGTCAATGCGTCCGCATTGCTCCGCGCCGTACGATCGAGCATCGACGAATCCTGCGATCCGGTCGGCACGCCATTGAGCACGGTGACGGTCATTTCCACCCACATGCCAGTACGGCCGGTCTCCGGCAAGGGCGACAGGATCTGCCTGCCACCGCCGGCACCACTCCTGCGCCGCCCGATCATCACCAGCATCCGCGACCCCGACAGGGCCGCCAGGTTTTCCTGTGACAGGCCCGCGTCCAGCAGGCGGGTGCGCAGGCCACTGGTGTCGCTGTTGCTGGCACTACTGATCGCCCCCACTGCATCGGACGTATAGGCAATGAAGTACTGGTTGTCCTTCAGCGTCTGGTCGTACCAGGTGTTGAAGCGGGCCGACTCGCTCTGCAGATTGCCATGGGTATCGAACACCGCCGTATCGGTGATGCTGTTGTCCGCATTGATGATGCCCACCCGCAGCCCCCGGTTGGCGCCCATGCCCGGCACGATGCTGCCATTGGCACGGTACACACCCGATGCTCGGGGGCCACCGGTGGGCCAGGCGAGGATATGTGCGTTGGCGATGATGTTGTAGGCCACCATGTTGCCGATGCCCGAGGCCAGCCGGGTGACGTCCTCGGCGGCACTGCTCAGCTTGCCATCGATCTGTTCCACCCTGGTCGACAGGCCACTGACCGCCGCAGCGTTCGCGTCGACATCGGTCACATCCTCCACCCACAGATCGTCCAGCCACAACGTGCCGGCCGTGCCATTGCGATTGATCGTGACCTTGATGCCCTGCACCGTGCCGGTAGGCGGCAACGTCACGAAGGTCTCGGTCTTGACCCAGTCCGCCGATTTCGGGAACGACTGCGTGGCGCCGCCCATCAGGTTGCCGTTGTGGTCGGCGACGCGCAGCTTGGTATTGTCGGCGGTGCCGTCGAAGTCCTCGCTGGTCCGCGTCCAGCACGACACTCGATAGCGACGGCCGGCGGTCAGGGTGATGACGCGCCCCTCATTGACCGCGGCGCTGACCACCGTATTGCTTCCGCCCGCATAGGGCTCCGCCTTCCAGCACAGGCTGTTGCCGCGGCCCTCGCGCACCACCGATGCTGCGGTGGTGTTGAAGAACGTCCAGCCGGTGCCAGCGCCCAGGTTGAAGTCGCCATTGAGCGCGAGGTTGCTGCCCGCGCCCATCACCGCTTCCATGCGACTCTTCAGCTGCACCAGGTCCTGGCTGCTGCTGGTAACCCGGCCATCGAGCTGCCCGACTTCGGTCTTCAACGCATTGAAGGCGCTGGATCCGATCTTGTCCCCCATCGTGGCATCGAGGCTGTCCACGCGCCGCCCCAGCGCGGTGTCAGCGGTCACCATCGCCTGCTGCAGGCTGCTGACACTGGCACCGGTGGCCAGCGCGCCGGTGCCTGCCGGCATCCGTGCCTGGAGTGCCTGGATCGACTGCGCGTTGACCTGGTCGCCACTCAGCCGTGCAGTCTTCTCGGCCGCGATCAGGCCCTGGCTAACCCCTGCCAGGTCACCGCCCTCGTAGCTGCCGCGCAACTGCACGGCCAGCGACTCGCGCCGGCCCGCTTCGCTGCTGTCTGCTGCGACGCGTGCAGTGGCTTCGTCCTGCAGCATGGCCACCGACGCACCCGGCGTCGGGCGACCGATCGCCACCCAGTCCAGCAGGAAGTAGTCGGCATCGGTCTGCGCCTTGGACAGATCCAGGCGGATCTGGTCGACGATGGTCCCGTTCCATGGAATGTTGTCCACGTCCAGCGTCGCGATGCCGTTGCTGTCATAGCTTGGCTCCGCGAACTGCACCATGCGTGCGTTGTCCCACGACTGGCCGGGACCATTCCACAGCAGGCGCCCGTCCCAGGCAGGACTGCCCACCTTGCGGATGCGCAGCTTGACGAAGCGGTGCGCCGCGCCCTGGACATCCTGGCCGCGCGGGCTCGTCACGAAGGCGTCGCTGGCATGGTTGGCCGGGCGCAGCCAGCCCTCCACCAGCGTTGGACTGCCGCCATTCGCGCCCCAACCTTCCACGCTGCTGTCGAAGTACCAGATGCGCTTGCTGTCGAACTGCACGCCACTGCCTGCCGACAGCTGGCTCACCATGCGGGTCAGGTTCTCCACATCCGACCGGCGCTCGCTGGTTTCGCGGGTCACCGCCGTGGTCAGCTCGGTGCGGGTATTCAGATCGCCGGCAGCACGGTCCAGCACTTCGCGCGCCAGGCTCGCCTTGAGCGCCTGCGCCTGCTGGTCCAGCCGTTCGGCCTGGCCGGCAAGTCGTTGGGCGCTGGCGGTGATCTGGTCCTGCAGGCGCAGCGATTCGCTACGCAGCGCCTCGGCTGCACGGGTGGCGGCGGCCAGGTCGCTGTCGATGCGGGCGTTGATTTCCTTGCCCAGGTCCTGCTTGACCGATTCGACCACACCGCCGATTCCCTCCAGCGTCTGCCCGGTATTGCGCCCCAGCGAGCGTCGCAGGTAGCGGGCACCGACGGACAGCACGCCAGCGGTGTTGCGACTGCGGCACGCAAACGTCCAGCTGCCCGCCTCTGGCAATACGGCTTCGATTGCGGAGGTGAAGAAGCCACCGGCATCGCCCAGCGGGGTCATGTGCTCCCACAGCGGGTTGTCGATACTGCCGGCGGTATAGCGGATCTCCACGCCGGCGAAATCAGCCGACTGCACGGTGTCGCCGGAGAAGCCCCACACATACCGGCGCACGCCACCGCTGAGCTCTTCGATGTCGAACAGATCGACCAGGACCGGCGGCGCATCGGCACCCAGCGTGGTGTACTGGGTGGACACGGCAACGCCGGCACGGCCATCGGGGCTGTACGGACGAACGACCACCGGATAGGTACCCGCTCCGGGAATCGCCCAGCTCGCTGATCGCGTGGTGGTGCGTGCCACTTCCTCCAGCGCGGCATTGCCGTCTGGATCGGACAGGACCCGCGTTTCGCCGGTGGGTCCACTGATATCGAAGCTGGCCTGCAGTTCGGTATGCACGCTGCCACCCCGGCTGACCTGGCGCTCGACCACCTTCAGATTGCTGGCCACCGGCCGGGTCTGCAGCGAGGATTCATTCGACGGCGGCACATACTGCCCGGTCCGCACGTAGTGCCAGAACTCGGGCCCCTCCTGCACCACCTCCACAGCGGCGCCCTTCAGGTCACCTTCCGGGCGGATGCCGGTCACGCGCACGCGGGTACCCGGCGTCTGCTTGAAGTCGTAGATCCAGATCGTGTCGTGTGCAGGATTGCCGTCGTTGTGGCCCGGCAGCGGTGCATCTGCCGGCCACGGATCGGCCAGCACCAGCCTGTCACTTGGCTCAGCGCCCGGAACCACGCGCAGTACGCGGTAGACACGCTCGCCTGGAATACGCAGGCCGATGAACGCACTGCCCAGCGAAGGTGCCGGGACCGTCTCGTCCAGTTGCAGCGTGGCAACGCCTGCAGCGTCGACGGCGGCATCGATCAGGCGGCCACCGAAGCCCCACTGGGTCAGGTCGTGCTGCAACGCCAGCACCGACAACCGCGAGTAGGCCAGGTGCTCGATGTCGGTGCTGTAGCTGATCGACTTGTATTGATAGACGCTCTGCGCCAGATGCCAACGCGCCAGCATCGCGGCATGGGCTTCGGAGCTGACGCCCTCACCGGTGATCTTGGCCGGATTGAGCATCACCTCCACGCCCGGCGCCGGCACGCGCAGCGTCGCCGCCTTCCTGGTGCGGCGGTCCAGGTAGCTGTACTCGATGCCGTCGGCAGCGTTGGCCAGGGTGTAATCGACCTGGAACTGGCCCTTCTTGATCGTGGCCATGTTGACCACGCCGGACAGGGGCTGCTCATCGGCCGCCCAGGCCACGCCCAGCCGGCCCTTGGCCCAGGTCACCTGGCCGAAGCCGGCCAGCGCGATGGCGTCGAGCACTGCCTGGTGGCTGCGCACCTCGGTCAGCCAGTAGTCGTAGCCCAGCGCGTTGTCCGCGCAGTGCAGCATGAAGGCTTTCAGGCTTTCGATATCGATGCGCCGGTCGGCCATGCCCAGGCCGGCGATGCGCTTGCCGTTCTCATCATGGATGCCACGCGCGTAGGCCAGGATCTGTGCGCCCGGGTTGCTGGTTTCCTCGGTCACCCAGCCGGCCGCTTCACCCTTCCACACCGGAATCGGTCGCGCATGAGCCACGCAGCGGATCTCATCCGGGGTGCCATTGAGCTGGCCGGACGCCTTCATCTGCAGGCCGATGGCAGGAATGCCGGCATGGCTGGCGTCGTCGCGCTGCACGCTGACCAGCGTGGTCCAGGTGAAATTCGCCTGCGCGCCACTGCCATCGGTGTTCTGCCCGGCCACGCGTACGCGCACGTCGTACTGGCCCAGCTCCACGTCGCGGCCGTAGCTGACGCGGCGCGCCTTCTGCGTGCGTCCCACGACGCTGTAATTGCCGAACGACTGCCAGGCATCGGAGCCGACCGGCCGGTACTGGATCTGGATCTGCTCGCGGTTGTCCTTGTCCTTGCCCTTGGACGTGGTATCCCACAGCCGGAACTCGATGTTCACCTGCAGGCGCAGAGAGTCAGCGGAGCTGGTGCGTTCCACCCACGGGCTGGCCACGTGCTTGGCATCGCTGCCGGTATCGAGCAGCTGCGCGCCTTCAATCACATCAGCGTTGCTGTACAGCGGAATCGCTTCGTCGGGCATCTGCGGGAAGCCGCGGAACCAGGTGCGTACGCCTTCGTAGCTGGACAGCGCTGAATCACCGTTCTGCAGGGCCTCCACCCGGCCAACGTTGATGCCCGGGCTGAGGGTCAGGCCGACGTACTGCTCATCGCCCTCGAACCAGGTATAGGGGCGGCTGATCAGGTCCGGAGCGAGGCGCGTGGAACCGAACAGCAGGCCCAGCGGTTCATAGGCGCGCACACGGTTGCGCGGCGCTGCCAGGGAATACGCCGTGTCGGCGACACCGCCACCACCGGGCTTGGGCGGCTTCGGCGTGAGAACCTTGTTGATCAGCACGCTGCCGGCCACGTAGACCGCGGATGCAGCCAGCGTGCCGTACGTGCCTGCGATGGCGCCTGCGCCCCACGCGGAACCGGCCACCAGCGTGCCGATGCCGAAGGTGAAATAGGTCAGCGCGATCATCGCCACCAGCGGAATCACCGCCTTGCCCACCACGCTGCGCACTTCGATCAACTGGCCATGGCGCGGTCGCGTGTGCATCCACTGCTCGCGCGGCACCTCCAGCCCGTCAACGCAGACCTGCCATGCGCGGCCATCGAGCCCGTCTACATGGCGCATGAGGAATGCGTACAGGCTTTCACCCGGGCGCAGTTCGACCGGCACGTTGCGCTGGCCATCCAGCAGCACCGGGTGCGGGGTGATGATGAGGCGGCCGTCGACCGCCGGTTGTGGTGTCAGTTCCATGCGTAGTATCCCTCGATCCTCAGCCCAAATCCGGGCAGGTCACGAACGCGGTGCAGCACGCTGCAGCCGTTCGTTTCGTTGCTGTGCAAGACCCAGCCCTCATGAGCCAGGAAAAAGAAAACCCCGGCGTGGCCGGGGTTGTGTTGTCCGCGTTCGATCATCAGTACCAGGTCGCCGTCCTGTGGAGGGCCCTCGCGAGGTACCGCCTGCGCGCGCGACAATGCGCCCAGCTCGGCCGAGCCGCGCCGCCCGCGCGGCCGGCGTCCGGGCAGTGCCACTTCACGGGCGAACAGCGCCCGCTGCACCTGCATCACCAGGTCGGCGCAGTCGCACGCTGCTTCGTCATAGGGGATGCCCACCCATCGCTCGACGTCGACCAGGCGCATCAGAAGATTCCCGGCAGCGTGAACGGATTGGCATGCAGCAGCACGGCCTGCTGGCGCATCAGGAAGTCGACACCACACTGGGCACTGACCGTGCGCGTGTTGACCGACACCTGGGTCATCGGCAGGTCGTACTCGGCCTCGATGGCATCCGGATCGGCGCGATCGGTCAGCATCAACCGTGCGGTCACCATCTCTCCGGGGGCAAGCCCTTCCAGGTCCTCGGTGAGTGCGCGGCCGATGTTGTCGATCACCAGCTGCGCGCGCGGTGCCTGTCCACTGACATCGTCGGGAAGCTGGAAGCCGAACGGTGCGGCAATGAACTCCTTGCCGTTGCTGGTCCAGTTGACGTTGTCGTTGACGATCCGCAACACCTCCGGCATCGACGGCGCCGACACTTCCAACAGCATCAGCGGTCCCTGGGTGTCGGCCAGGCGCTGGCGGCGCTCATGGAAGGAACTCATCGCATGTACTCCAGTACAAGATCGCGCTTGGAGAAGCGGAACCGGGTGTTCAGTGGCACCAGGCGGCCGATGCCCTGCGGGAAGCGGGCGCTGATCGGCTGCCCGGTCCGCGGGTGCTCCATCGTGAACCAGCCGACGCGACCGACATCGTGCAGGTACCACGCTTCGAATGCCTCGGCGTCAGCCGCGGTGCGGAACTGCACCGAGGCGTACACGTTCTTCATCACCCGGCTGTTGAGCGCGCGCATCTTGCTGGGGCCGCGCTCCATCTCGGTCCGCTCTTCCGAAGCGACGATCTCCTCGCCGTAATCCGCAAAGCGGATTTCTGCATATTCTGGCCAACTGCTCATCCCACTGCCTCCGTCCATCCGTATCGGGCCCGTCCAATGGCGCCCAGCTCACCACCGTTGAGGCTGTCGCCCACGATGTCGATCACCAGCCGCCGTACTTCGCTGCCATCGGGCATGCGCTGCCGCTCTTCCCGGGTGTTGACCCGGCTTTCGCCGTAGTTGTTGATTTCCACATTCATCCCACCCTCGCCGGCACGGGCGATCGGTACCTGCACATAACCCCCGCTATCACCACCGGACAGGCCATTGCCGGTTCGCAGCGAAGTGCGCAGGGCGAAGAATGCCGATGGGCCGCCGAGCGCAGCCATGTCTTCCTGGCTGAGCACGCCCTCGCCCTTGTGGACGATGCCGGCCGGCTCGTACTTGCCCCCTGGGCCTGTATAGCCGCCGATGGAAAAACCGGTGATCTTCGGTCCGAACATCTGCCCGATCGAACTGATCAGCCCACTGACCATCTGTTTGGCTGCCACGCGCGCCAGATCGGCGATGATCGAGTCGGCGAGGTCGGAGAAGGACAGCTTTCCGGTCTGGGCAAACTTGACCAGACTGTCTTCCAACCCGCCCAATGCATTACTGAAGACGCCGTGGCTCAACTCGGCGGCATTGGCCGCGGCATCGGCATAGTCCTCGAACGCCCGCATTGCGCCGTTCTTCCAATCGGACTGGTATGCCTTCTTGTTCTCCTGGAACTCTGCCTCGCGTTGCAGTGACTGTTCATGGAATGCATCGAGCTCGGCCAGCCGGGCTCTGTAGCGCTCCGACTCGATGACCTTGCCGTCCTCACCACGCGACTCGTCGTCCAGCGCGCGCTTTCGATTGTCTCGATCCTCATCCAGAGCGGAACGGCGTTGCATGCGATCCACGCTCGCTGCGCCATGGCCGATGCCGAACAGCGCCTGATCGTTGCCGCGCTGCTGTGCATGCGCCGCCTGCTGGAGCTCCCGCTGCAGCTTCAGCAGATCCTGCTGGGCCTTCTTCGACGCTTCAGCGGCTGCCGCTTCCTTGGCCAGGGCCACCGCGGCGTCCAGCGAGGCCTTCACCCGCAGTTGCTTCTGCTCGCTGAGCTTCTTCTCGGCATGCTCCATCTCGTCAAGGAGGGTGACCTGCAGCTTTTCCGCCTCTGTCATCCCCTCCTTCAGCTTCTGCCGCACCCGGTCCTGGGCGATCTGCTTCTCGATGCGATCCATCAGCCCGGCGTACGCATCAGCCTGCTCGTGCACGCCCCTGACCGACTGCTGGGCGGCCTGCTGCTGTTCGCGGAACTGGGCCTTGCGTTCGATGTCGGCCTTCTTGCGCGCGGCATCCCTGTTGAACTCTGCGCGCTGGGCCGGGTCCATCTTGTCCGGGCCGCCCCTTGCGTTGATCTCCGCGCCGCGTTCAGCCATCCAGGCCGCGTACTCGCCACGGGTCAGCCGGATCCACTCGACCTCGTCCCGCCACGCCTCTCCGCGCATGGCGCCCAGCATGCCGTTGAAGGCATCGGTCGCCTTCAATGCGTTCCATTGCGTCGCACCCAGAGACGCGATGAGCTGGTCAAGCGTCTGGTTGTCCACGTTCTGGATGGCCGCGGCAATCGCATTGAACAGCTTCTCGTCGAGGGCGCCCCTGATCGTTTCTTTCAGGCCCCGGAACTTCTCCTGGACCGGCGCGACCTCCGCCTGGAACGCTTCCAGGTTCGCCCTGGCCTTCTCCAGCTCGGCGTAGTCCGAGGCTGCACTCAGGCCCGCCCCTTCCCGTCCCGATCGCTGGCCATGACTCACTCGGCCTTCCCAATGGACGACCGAGCCCTGCAGCGCCTTCTCGCGTGCCTCCAGCTCGCGCAGCGCCCTGGCCTGCTCATGCAGCGTGGCGACCGCCTGCTCCAGGGGCAGCGTGCCCGCGCCCATGCCCAGGCCGGCCTGGTCCATCGAGAACGACATCTGCTGCAGCGACTGCATCTGCTCCTTGTACTCGCTGCGCGCACGTTCGGACGCCTTGACCATGTCCAGGTACGCTTCGCCCAGCTTCTGCACCGACGCGATGGCGATGCCCCATGGGCCACCGGCGGCCGTCAGCAGGCCGCTACCAAGCTCCTTCAAGCCGCTGCCGAGCACATCGCCGCCGACGTTGGCCTTTGCCTTTGTCGCGGCCTTGCCCGTTGCGCCCTCCGGTGCCGCATGCACGCGCACCAGCGCGGCGGCCGTCCGCTCGGCCTCCGCGCGCAGTGTCTTGAGATTCTGCGTTGCCAGGCGGCTGGCCTCCGCCATTGCGGTACGGAAGCCCGTCGTGTTGACCCGCAGTACTACGTCTAGATTCTGGTTAGTGGACGCCATACGCGTTCCTCCAAGAATGATGAGGGGCCCCGCAGGGCCCCAGGTTCGATTGCATGCCACCCATCGGAGAAGCAATGCCCTGCCCCGCCCGGAATCACGCCGCAGCGTTGCGCCGCGATGCGCTGCCGAACAGTTCCAGCAGCTGCTGCGAGCGCTCCTTTGCCGCCCTCTCCGGCGACGCACGCGGTCGCACCAGCAGGAAGTCGTCGGCAGTGGTCGTATTGCCGTGCACCTGCGCCAGCACACTGGTCAGCTGGGCGAGCATCCCCTGCAGGGGCTGGTCCAACGGCTCCAGGCGTGCGAACGCATACATCTCCGAGAGCTGGCGGGAGGTCACTCCCGCCAGCAGGTGGTCCGGATGCGGGAGGCCCAGCCTCCACGCGATCCGGAACTGAAGCCGGCGCTCAGGCCGGCGGATCAGTTTTTTTCCAGCTCTCCCACGGCCGCATCGCCGAGCGCATTGAGCGTCTGCGCGACACGGAACACGCGATCCAGCGCCGCGGCCGATTTCGTGCCCAGCTGGGCCACCTCGTGGTCGGAGAACAGGCGCTCGCCCATTTCATCGACCAGGCACAGGCCGACGAATCGCGCGCGGAAGTCATCCACCTTGGGCGTGTCACCGCCATAGGTCTCCTGCTCCCAGCGATCACGGTCACGCGCCGACATCATCGCCACGCGCACGCTGCCGCCCCATTCGGGTACGGCGACGTCCTCGTGCCGGCGATCCTGCGCGTCCAGGATCTGCTGCTTGCCCAGCAGCATCACGGGGTGCCGCCAGCGGCCACGGTTACCAGCGCGAACTCACGCGGCAGCAGGTCCGCAGTGAACGTCAGCACCTGGTTGGTGCCCGGGGCCACGTTGAAGGCGGCGACCTTGGCGACGAAGGTAGCGGCATCGCCGGTGGGCAGCACCATCAGGAAGTGCAGGTCGGCATCCGGATCGGCGTCGCGCAGGATCTCCTGGCCTGCCGAGCTGCCGACCGGCCAGCGGTGGCCGGACACCTGCACGGCCTGGCCGCCGGACAGACCCGCGATGTTCTCCATCTGCTTGGAACGCAGGTTGGTGGCATCAAGGGTGTTGGCCTGGCCGCGGCCGAACGGGAAGGCGGTCAGGCCGTCGATTTCGGTATAGCCGGCCGGATTGTTCGGCGCGGTCGGGGCGGTACCGGCCTTCACGTACAGCGCGGAGTCCTGGGCGGAAATGGCTTGATTGATGGACATGGTGTTGAATCTCCTGGAAATGAAAAAGCCGCCTTGCGGCGGCTGGGGTTCGGGGTGATCAGGCTCGGGGCTGCCTGCAGTGGGTCATCGTGGCTGGCCCGTCACAGCCACCGGTTGCGCGTTGCGATCCGCAACACGCGGACAACAAAAAAGCCCCCGGCTCGCGCCGGAGGCTTGTATGTCATCGTGGCTGAAAGCTTAGGCTGTGGGTGTGCACCGGTCAATGCAGAAACAGCCCTCTGCACCGCCTTGGGAACGCACTGCCGCAAACCCGCAGCCGCCCGATCCGGCACAGCCGCTGACGCCGCGCTAACCGGCGCAGCGCCGACAATGCAGCTCTGTTCCCAGCAACGAGGAAGATGACGATGGCCGAGTGGATCACCCTGGATACGCATCACGGCCCGGTACGGGCCTGGCAGGCCCTGCCGGACGGCACCGCGCGCGGCGGCCTGGTGGTGGTGCAGGAAATCTTCGGCGCCAACCCGCACATCCGCAGCGTGGCCGAGCGCTTCGCAGCCGAAGGCTATGCGGTGCTGGCGCCCTCGTTCTTCGACCTGGTCGACGGCCCCGACGCCGACCCGGATGCGCTGCCCTACGACGCCGAGGGCGTGAAGCAGGGCCTGGAACGGGTCGGCGCGCTGGGCATGGAACGGGCGCTGGAGGTCGTGCGCGCGGCGGCCACCCGGCTGGCGCCCTACGGCAAGGTCGGCACCGTCGGCTACTGCTGGGGCGGCACGGTGGCGATGCTGTCCGCACTGCGCCTGGGGCTGCCGTCGGTCAGCTACTACGGTGCGCGCAACGTGCAGTTCCTCGACGAGGCGCCCAAGGCCCCGGTGATCTTCCACTTCGGCGCCCAGGACCGCAGCATCCCGCCGGAAGCGGTCCAGGCCCACCGCGAGAAGCTGCCGCAGATGGCCACCTACGTCTATCCGGCCGATCACGCCTTCAACCGGGAGGTCGGACATGCGTATGATCCAGACAGCGCCGCCCTGGCGCTGCAACGCACCCTGGACTTCTTCTCGGAGCATCTTGGATGAGCGAATTCGAACTCGATTCACGCCTGGCCACCGATAGCGTGCTGGTGGCGGAAGGACCGTTGTCGCAAGTGCGGCTGATGAACGACGAACGATTCCCCTGGCTGGTGCTGGTACCGCGCCTGGCCGGGGTGACCGAGTGGATCGAGCTGGACGGCGAGCAGCAGGACAAGCTGCGCACCGAGCTCAACCGCGCCTGCAAGGCCCTGAAGGGTGCCGACGGGGTGGAGAAGATCAACATCGGGGCGCTGGGCAACATCGTGCGCCAGCTGCACTTCCATGTCATCGGCCGCCATGACGGTGATCCGGCCTGGCCGGGCCCGGTCTGGGGCAGTGGCCCGGCGCACCGCTACGAGCCGGCGGCGCTGGACCAGCATGTCGCCTACTGGAAGGAACGGCTAGGATATCCGGCCCAGTCCTGAGCCTTCGCCGACCCGATGCGATTCAACCTCGTTGCCGCCGTCCTGCTGATCCTGATCGGCCTGTTCATGCTCGCCAGCAATCTCGGCTGGACGCACCTGAACCTGTCCAAGCTGCTGTTGACCTGGTGGCCGGTGGCCCTGGTTGGTGTCGGCATCGCGATGCTGTTCGGTCGCGGCAAATAAGGAAGGCGGCGCATTGCGCCGCCTTCCCTCATGTAGAGCCGAGCCATGCTCGGCTTCAATGCAGGGCAACCGAGCATGGCTCGGCTCTACAAATCGCCTGCAATCGTCAGGTCCGCGGCAGGGTCACGCCGGTCTGGCCCTGGTACTTGCCGCCACGGTCGCGGTAGGACGTCTCGCAGACGTCATCGGCGGCCGCCTGGAAGAACAGCATCTGTGCCACGCCTTCGTTGGCGTAGATGCGCGCCGGCAGCGGCGTGGTGTTGCTGAATTCCAGGGTGACGTGGCCTTCCCATTCCGGCTCCAGCGGCGTCACGTTGACGATGATGCCGCAGCGCGCGTAGGTGCTCTTGCCCAGGCACACCACCAGGGTATCGCGCGGGATGCGGAAGTACTCGACGGTACGCGCCAGCGCGAAGCTGTTCGGCGGGATGATGCATTCGTCGGCGGTGATGTCGACGAAGCTGCCCGAGTCGAAGTGCTTGGGATCGACGATCGTCGAGTTGATGTTGGTGAACACCTTGAACTCGCGCGAGCAGCGCACGTCGTAGCCATAGCTGGACGTGCCATAGCTGACGATGCGCTGGCCGTTGGCCTGCTTCACCTGCCCGGCCTCGAACGGCTCGATCATGCCGTGCTGCTCGGACATGCGGCGGATCCAACGGTCACTCTTGATGCTCATGCTTTGTCCTGGGGGTACGAGGGGGCGCGAGGATTCTAGCAGGGGCCCGGCCTCGGCCGGCGGCCCCTGCCCCGGCCCTTACAGCAGCGACGACAGGATCGGGATCGAAGCCCGCGGGCGCCTGCCCACTTCCTCGATCAGGCGCTGTGCGGCATGGCGGTAGGCCTGGGCCGGCGCCGAATCCGGCTGGGCGACGGTGATCGGGGTGCCTGCATCGCCCTGTTCACGGATGCCGATCTGCAGGGGCAGAGAGCCCAGCAGCGGCACGCCGTACTGCGCGGCCATGCGCTCGCCGCCGCCCTCGCCGAACAGGTGCTCGATGTGCCCGCAACTGCTGCAGGTGTGCACCGCCATGTTCTCGACGATGCCCAGCACCGGCACCTCGACCTTCTCGAACATCTTCAGCGCTTTCTTCGCGTCCAGCGTGGCGATGTCCTGCGGCGTGGTGACGATCACCGCACCGGCCAGCGGAATCTTCTGGGTCAGGGTCAGCTGGATGTCACCGGTGCCCGGCGGCAGGTCGATCAGCAGGAAATCCAGGTCGTCCCACAGGGTGTCGTTGAACAGCTGGGTCATCGCCGAGGTGGCCATCGGGCCCCGCCAGATCATCGGCGTGTCCTCTTCGATCAGGTAGCCGATCGACATGGTGTCCACGCCAAAGGCACGCAACGGCTCGATGCTCTTGTTGTCCGGGCTTTCCGGGCGACCGGACAGGCCCAGCATGGCCGGCACGCTCGGCCCGTAGATGTCCGCATCGAGCACGCCCACGCGCGCACCGAGCTGCTGCAGCGCCACGGCCAGGTTCACCGAGGTGGTGGACTTGCCGACGCCGCCCTTGCCCGAACCGACCGCGATCACGTTGCGGATGCGGGCATGCGGCGTAAGTCCCTTCTGGACCTGGCTGACATGGGGACGGCGGGGAGAACTGTTCACAACGGGCACCGGCGGGGTCAGGGGGATAACCCGACATCATACAAGCTGGATGCAAGCTGACTGAAATTCAGGAATGCGACAGATTCGTGCACAGATTGTTAAGTTCATGTTACGTTCGATGAGCACTGTTTTGAGCTGCGGAGCCGGATATTCCAGCCCGCGCGATGGCGCATGCGCAGTGCCGTTTTTGTTTTTGCTCTCCAATGGAATTACATGAAACACGTCAGCAATACCGCACGTCGCAACACGCTCGCCGTCGCCCTGATGTCCGCTCTGATGGCCGCCGCCCCGGCAATGGCCCAGGACAAGGCGACCAACCTGGACAAGATCACCGTCACCGGTTCGCTGATCCCGCAGACCCAGGTCGAAACCCAGACCCCGGTGATGTCCATCACCGCCGAAGACATCCAGACCCGCGGCTTCAGCAGCGTTGCTGAAGTGCTGCAGCAGTCGTCGCTGACCACCGGCGGCCTGCAGGGTGGACAGACCTCGGGTGCGTTCACCCAGGGCGCCGAAGCCGCCGGCATGTTCGGCCTGAACCCGGGCTACACCAAGTACCTGATCAACGGCCGCCCGATGCTCTCGTATCCGGCGCTGTACAACGGCAGCGAGTCGTTCAACAACATCAGCGGCATTCCGATCGACATCGTCGAGCGCATCGAGGTCCTGCCGGGCGGCCAGTCGTCGCTGTACGGCTCGGACGCGATCGCCGGCGTGGTCAACATCATCCTGAAGGAACGCATGGACGGCGGCACGATGTCGATCCGTGGCGGCACCTACACCGAAGGTGGTGGCAGCAACATCCGCTTCAGCGCCGCCAAGGGCTTCAATGCATTCGACGACCGCTTCCACGCGCTGGTCAACGTGCAGATCGAAAACGGCAGCCCGATCTGGGGCTACCAGCGTGACATCACCAAGCAGAACAACCCGGTCGGTTACACCGCACAGCTGCCGTCGAACGACTTTGCCGTCATCGGCAACGCCGACAACAAGCTGTACATGATGGACCCGACCCGCTGCGCCAACGTCGCAGGCCTGTACGACGGCACCACCACCGTCGGCAAGCGTGCATCGGGCGAATCGTGCGGCTCGGTGTACAGCGCCGGCTACAAGACCCTGAAGAACGGCAAGAACAGCGGCCAGTTCTACTCGTCGATGACCTTCGACGTGAACGACAACTTCCAGCTGTTCGCCGATGTGCTGTACAGCAAGGAGAAGACCGAGTTCACCTCCGGCTCCAGCGCCCTGTGGTGGGGCACCAAGTCGGTGATGGGCGGTTTCTACGACCAGGGCCTGGGCAAGGTCGTGAACCTGCAGCGCGCCTTCGCACCGGAAGAAATCGGCCCGGGCCACTACAACAACATCCTGAACTCCGATGAGAGCCGTTCCTACCAGGTCACCCTGGGTGGCAAGGGCATGGTCGGCGACTGGGACTACAGCGCCAGCTTCACCCGCGGCGAATACCGCCTGGACCAGAACCGCTTCGCGCGCTGGAAGGACAAGATCGAAGGCTTCTTCGGCGACACCGTGCTGGGCCCGCGCCTGGGTACCACCGCTGATGGCTTCGGCATCTACAACCCGGACTACGCTGCGTTCTACTCGCCGATCACCCCGGACCAGTTCGCCAGCTTCACCGGCTATGGCACCCACCGCAGCAAGACCTGGCAGAACCTGGGTCGCGTGCAGGTGACCAACGGGTCGCTGTTCTCCCTGCCGGGCGGCGACGCCGGCCTGGCCGTGGTGCTGGAAGGTGGCAGCGAAGGTTGGGATTACTCGCCCGACCAGGCCTTCGTCGATGGTAACGCCTGGGGCGCCACCGCCGTGGCCGGTGCCGGCCACCGCAGCAACTACGCGGTGACCAGCGAACTGCGCATGCCGGTGTTCGAGTCGCTGACCATCAGCGCCTCGGGCCGCTACGACGCCTTCAAGATCGCCGACAAGACCGTTGACAAGGCCACCTACAGCATCGGCCTGGAATACCGCCCGGTTGAGAGCCTGCTGCTGCGCGGCAAGTACGGCACCGCATTCCGTGCGCCGACCCTGTCCGATGCCTTCCAGGGCATGAGCGGCTCGTTCGCCTCCGGCCAGAACGACTACTACCGCTGCAGCCAGATGGGCTACGCGCTGCGTGACGAAGCCTGCTCGTTCTACAAGACCACCTCGGTGTACAGCGAAAAGTCCGGCAACCCGGACCTGAAGCCGATCACCGCCGACGTGTGGAGCGCGGGCGTGGTGTGGGCCCCGGTGAGCAACTTCTCGCTGTCGGTCGACTACTACAACTGGAAGATCAAGAACGAGGTCAAGACCCTGAGCACCGACCAGCTGCTGCTGGCCGAGTACCAGTGCCGCAACGGCCTGCCGAACAACACCTCGGCCAGCTGCCAGAACGTGACCGACTGGGTGTCCCGCGACGCCGGTGGCAACCTGGCCCGCGTGTACACCCCGAAGCTCAACGTGGCCAGCCAGAACCTGGAAGCGGTGACCGTCGGCGCCAAGTACCAGCAGGACCTGGGCCGCTTCGGTTCGCTGATGTTCTCGGGCAACTACACCAACATGCTGAAGCGTGAAGTGGTGCCGCTGCCGGGCGCACAGAAGCTGGATCTGCTGAGCGATCCGTACAACATGTGGTACTACGACAACTTCGCCAAGGTGCGCGGCGATGTGTCGGTGGGCTGGGCCATCTCCAAGTTCACCACCACCCTGTACGCCAACTACGTCGGCAGCACCCCGAACTACCTGGCCTACACCGGCCGCAGCTATGACTACGTCCACTCCTCCGGCGCCAAGGCCGGCAAGTGGGGCTCGTACACCACCTACAACATGAGCCTGAACTACCAGGCGCAGGACGATCTGACCCTGTCGCTGATGGTCAACAACGTGTTCAACAAGCTGCCGGAAGGCCAGCGCTACAACTACCCGGGCAACGAATCGACCCCGTTCAACGACGGCTTCTACAGCGTCTACGGCCGTCAGATCTCGGCCCAGGTCAAGTACGACTTCTGATCCCGTCGTATTCCGGACTGCGTGTCTGGACCAGGCCCCGCTTCGGCGGGGCCTTTTTTTGTCCGTCGCACAGCACGGCCACATCCCGTTCACGGTTCAGACACGTTTGACATGAACCGAAACAAATCAATACATATCAATGAGATGAAGGAGAAATGGGCGCTCCTGTCACTGCAAGGCGCGCCCATCACCCACAGCTTCATGACTCCCTCGTGAACGTTTGACAGGCTCGGTTAATGTCGTGTTAATCTCGGGTCATCGGCACGTGAAGCCGGTACCAGCGCCGGGTGGCAGCACGCTGCCGACCCCGGGCAAGGGGCACACGGAGACGCCGACAAGGACCTGTCCCGGTGTACGACGCAATCATTCGATTCAAGGGGATTTCAGATGATCAATCGCAAGTCGCTCAGCAAGCACCCGCTGAGCTTCGCCCTCGCCTCCGCCGTGCTGCTCGCTGCGGCTGCCCCGGCGATCGCACAGGACGCCTCGAGCTCGACGCAGACCACCGAAGAGGCATCCAAGTCCAAGGCCACCAATCTGGATACGGTGACCGTCACCGGCTCGCGCATCAGCCGCGACGTGTTCAACTCGGTCTCGCCGGTGCAGGTCGTCACCCGTGAAGAAACCACCCTGGCCGGCTTCAATTCGACCACGGCGGCCCTGCAGAGCACCGCGGTCACCGCCGGTGCGGCGCAGATCAACAACGCCTATGGCGGCTACGTCACCGACGGTGGCCCGGGCGCCAACACCCTGGGCCTGCGCGGCCTCGGCCCGACCCGCACCCTGATCCTGCTCAATGGCCGCCGCGTGTCGCCGGCCGGTACCCGCGGCTCGGTGGGCTCGACCGACCTGAACGTGCTGCCGAACTCGATCGTCGACCGCGTCGAAATCCTGAAGGACGGTGCGTCCTCGATCTACGGCTCCGACGCCGTTGCCGGCGTAATCAACATCATCACCAAGAAGAAGGTCGATGGCGTCAGCTTCGAAGCACAGCACAACGCCACCGATGGCGGCGGCGGTGAAGAGCGCCGTTACTCCATCATGTTCGGTGCCACCGGCGAGCGCTCGCACTTCTCCGGCTCCTATGAGTACTACACCCGCAACGAGCTGACCCTGGCCGACCGCAGCTGGGCCGGTGGCTGCCCGACCGACATGTACCGCGACATCGACGCGGGCGACTATTGGGGCAGCGGCGACTTCATCGACCCGCTGACCGGCAAGCCGAAGTGCTGGTCGCTCGATGCCGGCGGCACCACGCTGAACACCATCGGCACCAACACCCGTACCGGTGTTGCGGCCCCGGGCGGCGCCGGCACCCGCTTCAACCGCTGGCGCCCGAATGCGGCCATCACCACCGGCCTGGTGGGCTACGAAGGCGTGGACCTGAACACCCGCGACACCTTCGATCCGGCCATGCGCAACCAGTCGCTGATCTCGCCGACCAAGACCCACACCCTGTACCTGCAGGGTGGCTTCGACCTCAACGCACTGGGCGATGCCGAGCTGTACTACGAGTTCCTGGGCAACAAGCGCAAGTCGACCCAGACCGGCTATCGCCAGCTGACCCTGGACTATGCCGTGGGCAGCCCGCTGATCCCGGCCAACCTGCGTGACAGCGTTGCCGGTGCTCCGACCGACCAGACCAGCGGCAAGAACCTGGGCGTGCGTGCGTTCATCGGTTTCGGCAACGACACCAACAAGCAGAACGTCGACTTCCTGCGCTTCAATGCCGGCCTGCGTGGCCACCTGAGCTCGGAGTGGAACTATGACTTCAACGTCATGCACTCGCGCAGCGACGCCGACTACACCTTCGAGAGCTTCCTGACCAGCCGCCTGCGCCAGAGCCTGGACGTGGTCTCCAACGGTGCCGGTGGCTATGTCTGCCGGGACGGTTCCAACGGCTGCATCGCCGCGCCGGCGCTGAACACCAACACCATCGGTGGCAAGCTGCCGCAGGACTGGAAGGACTGGGTGTTCGTGCCGGTCACCGGCAACACGCTGTACAAGGAAACGACGGTCAACTTCAACGTCAACGGCCCGCTGTTCGACATGCCGTACGGTTCGGCCGGTGGTGCATTCGGCGTCGAGTACCGCAAGGCACGCATCGACGACACCCCGTCGCCGTACTCGATCAATGCCGACCTGTACAACCTGACCAACGCCACTCCGACCCGCGGTTCGGACTCGGTGTTCGAAGCCTACGGCGAACTGGAACTGCCGCTGCTGTCCGGCGTCACCGCTGCCGAGGAACTGACGGTCAACCTGTCCGGCCGCTACACCGACTACAAGTCCTACGGCTCGGATGAGACCTACAAGATCGGCGCGCTGTGGACTCCGGTGAAGTGGCTGTCGTTCCGTGCGTCGTACGGCACCTCCTACCGCGCACCGGCGCTGTTCGAACAGTTCCTGGGCGGCACCACCGGCTTCCTGAGCAGCAGTGCCGACCCCTGCAACGAGTATGGTGATCGCAACCCGAGCTCGCCGCGTTACCAGAACTGCGCATCGCTGGGCCTGGCACCGGACTACCTGGCCACCCAGGGCGTGACCGTGGTCACCCAGGGTGGTGCCGAGGCCGGCCTGGAAGCCGAAACCTCCAAGGCCAAGACCCTGGGCGTGGTGATCCAGCCGGAATTCGGCAGCGGCTTCGGTGACCTGTCCTTCGCCGCCGACTACTTCGACATCGAAGTGAAGAACGGCGTCGACAGCGCGGGCGGTGCGAACATCCTGTCGCGCTGCTACGACAGCGGCAGTGCCGACTTCTCCTCCGGTTCGGGTCTGTGCCGCCTGGTGGCCCGCAACCCGGTCAACAACCAACTGGTGGTGACCAACGGCTTCATCAACCTGTCCACCGACAAGGTCCGTGGCCTGGACTTCACCACCCGCTATGTCCGCGAAATCGGCCCGGGCACCCTGCGCACCACGCTGCAGTTCACCCACTACCTGGAACAGGCCAGCAAGGTCTTCTCCGACGATCCGCTGGTGGACTACAACGGCATGCTGTCGCGTCCGGAAAACACCGCCTCGCTGGACCTGAGCTACAAGTGGAAGAACTGGCAGGTGCGTTACGGCCTGGACTGGATCGACAAGATGGACAGCTACGCGTACTACGAGGAGCGCAACCCGGGTGACTTCGATCCGGCCACCTCGGCGTACAAGCTGTACACCCCGAACTACTTCCTGCAGGCCATCTCGGTGAAGTATGAAGCGGACAAGTGGTCGGTCACCGGTGGCGTGCGCAACTTCGCCGACCGCAAGCCGCCGACCATCTCCCAGGGTGTCTACAGCACCGTCGGCAACGCGCTGCTGTACAGCGGCTTCGACTACTTCGGTCGCAGCTACTTCCTGAACATCACGCGTTCGTTCTGATCCTGCTCCCTGCAACCGCCGCCCTTCGGGGCGGCGGTTCCATTTCAGGCACCGGATTCTCCGCAGGCCGGTGCCAACGCATTCCGAGGTTGCAATGAAGCGAGCCCTGCTGCTGGCGGCCCTGGCCAGCCTTTCACCGTTGCTGCACGCCAAGCCTGTGGCGCCCACCATCGAACAGATGGCCGCCTTCCCGGCCATCTCCAGCCTGTCGTTGTCACCAGACGGAAAACACATCGCCGGCCTTCGCGCCGATGGCGAGGAGCGCGTGATCGTGGTTTGGCGGACCGATGCACTGGACAAGCCACCCACGGTGATCGGCGCCAACCGCATGAAGTTCCAGAGCGTGTCGTTCATCAAGAACGGACAGCTGGCCGTCGTGCTGTGGCAACCCTACGACCTGCGCGCCGACCGGGTGACCAAGACCTTCGTCAGCAAGTTCTTCATCACCGACATCGAAGGCAAGCAGTGGAAGGAGCCGATCACGCCGCCGCGCGCCTCCAGTCGCAATGAAGAGCTCGAGCAGGCACTGGCCAACGCCACGGTGCTCGACACCCTGCCCAACGATCCCGACCACATCCTGGTGGTCAACGGTTCGGGCAGCAGTTCCGGTGACGTCTACAAGGTCGACCTGCGCAACTTCACCTCCCAGCGCATCCAGAAGACCGAAGAGCGCGTGGCGGGCTATATCACCGACCTGGACAGTGAACTGCGGGCACGCCTGCGGCAGGACGTCGACGGTACCGGCGCCTACGTCGCCACCGAGTTCCGCTCGCCTGCCAACGGTGCCTGGGAGGAGCATTTCCGCTCCTACGTGAAGAACCGCGACGTCAACCAGGTGATCGGCTTTGCCGATGATCCGAACATCGCGTTCGTACTCAGCAATGTCGGCCGCGACAAATCAATCGTCTACGAGTACGACATCACGGCCCGCAAGCAGAAGGAAGTGCTGTTCGAGCACAAACTGTTCAACGCCGGCTCGATGCTGATCAACCGCCACCGGAGCGGTGCGGTACCCTTCGGCGAGATCATGGGAATCGGCTACGCCGGTCCGCGCGGCGACGACATCCAGTGGACCTCTCCGCGCATGAAGGCCCTGGACCAGGGGCTGCGCCAGGCGCTTGGCATCCGCCAGGAGCCGCTGGCGATGGTCGATACCGCGAACGGCCAGCGCTACACCGCCAACTACGATACAGGCCTGAGCTACCGCATCGTCGACTACACCGCCGATCTTTCCAATGTGCTGGTGGCTACCTCCGGCCCTTCCAACCCGCCCGAGTATCACCTGCTGCACGACGGCAAGCTGACCCTGCTGGCCAAGACCTATCCGCAGATCCAGCCAGCCGCGCTGGGCACCACCCGGCTGGTCTACTACAAGGCACGCGACGGGCTGGACATTCCGGCATTCCTGACCACGCCCAGCGCCGAGCTGTGCGGTGCCGGCCCGTGGAAAGCCGTGGTGCATCCGCACGGCGGCCCGTGGGCACGCGATGGCATGGACTTCGACGGCTCGATGTGGGTACCGCTGATGGCATCACGCTGCATGGCGGTCCTGCGCCCGCAGTTCCGCGGCTCGGCCGACTGGGGCCGCAAGCTGTGGATGGCCGGTGATGCCGAATGGGGCCAGAAGATGCAGGACGACAAGGACGATGGCGCGCAGTGGATGATCGACCAGAACATCGCCCAGCCCGGCCACATCGCCATGTTCGGCTTCTCCTATGGCGGCTACTCGGCGTTCGCGGCTTCGGTGCGTCCCAATGGCCTGTACAAGTGCGCCATCGCCGGTGCCGGCGTTTCGGACATCAAGAAGATCTGGTCGCGCTTCTATACCAACCCGTTCTTCCGCCAGGCCCAGGCGCCGACCGTGGCCGGCCTCAACCCGGTCGACAAGGCCGATGAAATGAAGATTCCATTGATGGTCTACCACGGTGACCGCGACCGCACGGTGCCGATCGAGCAGTCGGAGTGGTTCGTGAACAAGGCCAGGGGTTCGGGGCAGCCGGTCGAGTTCCACGCCATCGCCGACTACGCGCATGGTCCCGCCTGGACCCGCGCGATCATGGGTGACCAGCTCAGGCTGATCGACGACTACCTGGGCAAGGGCTGCGGCGGCGGCGGCCTGTAAGCCGCACCGCTTCCTGCAAGGGCGCCCACGGGGCGCCCTTGCGCGTTCTGGCCCTTGCGCCCGGACATGACCTTCGACACCCTTGCAGGCCAGGCCGGCGGCGTATCGTTCGGCCCACGGCCGTACCTGCGGCTTCTCCCTGACTCACTCGGCCTGGAGGCCAAGAATAGTGATGACGCGCACTCCCAAGATCGTCCTGCTCAGCCTGGCCGTGTCGGCCGTGCTGGCCGGCTGCGGCAAGAACGAAACCCCGGCCAAGGATGCCGCGACCCCCGCCCCGGCCACCGCCGAAGCCACCACCTACAAGCTGGACGACAGCAAGCTGCCGGCCTACAACGCCTTCCAGCCGAGCGACCTGGACACCACCAAGGACGCGTGCACCGCCTTCGGCGACTACGTCAACAGCAAGTGGCTGGCCGCCAATGAAATCCCGGGCGACCGCACCAGCTGGGGCGCGTTCACCATCCTCGACGAACGTTCGGTGGCCGTGCAGCACCAGCTGGCCGAACAGGTTGCGCAGGTCAAGAATCCGAACCACATCGAGAAGATCGTCGGCGACCTGTGGGCCACCGGCATGGACGAAGCCAAGATCAACGCCCAGGGCATCGAGCCGCTGAAGGCCGACCTGGCTGCGATCGACGGCCTGCAGGACAAGGCGGCCATCGCCAACTACCTGCGCACCAGCGCCGCCAAGGGTGACAACCTCCTGTTCGGCTTCGGCGCTGAAGCCGACTTCAAGAACTCCGGCGTGAACATGGCCTATGCCAGCCAGGGCGGCCTGGGCCTGCCGGATACCACCTACTACACCGATGCCAAGAACGCCGACAAGCTGAAGGCCTATCAGGCGCATGTCGCCAAGGTGCTGGAGCTGTCCGGCGTGGCCGCGGCCGATGCAGCCAAGCAGGCCGAGGACGTGGTCAAGTTCGAAACCCGCCTGGCCAAGGCCTCCAAGTCGCGCGTGGAGCTGTCGCGCAACGTCGAGCTGTACTACAACCCGGTCACCCTGGCCGACGCCGACAAGCTGACCCCGAACTTCAGCTGGACCGAGTTCTTCAAGTCGCAGGGCGTGGCCGCGCCGGAGAAGTTCTCGCTGGCCATGCCGGCCTTCCATGAGGAAGTGAGCAAGTCGCTGGCCGACACCGATCCGTCGGTGTGGCGCGCCTACCTGCGCTTCCACACCGTGGACAGCGCCTCGCCGTACCTGGCCGATGCCTTCGTGCAGGAGAACTACGAGTTCTACGGCAAGACCCTCAACGGCCAGAAGGAGCAGAAGCCGCGCTGGAAGCGTGTGCTGGGCACCATCGAAAACGATGCCGGTGAAGCCTTCGGCCAGCTGTACGTGAAGGTTGCCTTCTCGCCGGAAGCCAAGGCGAAGATGGAAGAACTGGTGAAGAACCTGGCCGCCTCGCTGAAGGACCGCATCCAGGGCCTGAGCTGGATGAGCGAGGAAACCAAGGCCAAGGCCATCGCCAAGTGGGAAACCTTCACCCCGAAGATCGGTTACCCGGACAAGTGGCGCGACTGGTCGGGCCTGCAGACCCAGCGCGACAGCTACCTGGGCAACGTGCGCGCGGCCAACGAGTTCAACTACAAGTTCAACCTGTCCAAGATCGGCAAGCCGGTGGACAAGACCGAGTGGGGCATGACCCCGCAGACCGTCAACGCCTACTACAACCCGCTGCAGAACGAGATCGTGTTCCCGGCCGCCATCCTGCAGCCGCCGTTCTTCGATCCGAAGGCCGACGACGCGCTGAACTACGGCGGCATCGGTGCGGTGATCGGCCATGAGATGACCCACGGTTACGACGACCAGGGCGCACGCTTCGGGCCGACCGGCAACATGGAAGACTGGTGGACCCCGGCCGACAAGAAGAACTTCGAAGGCCTCACCGGCAAGCTGGTCAAGCAGTTCGACCAGTACAAGGTCGACGGCCAGGCAGTGAACGGCCACCTGACCCTGGGCGAGAACATCGCCGACCTGGGCGGCCTGGCCACCGCCTACGACGCCCTGCAGAAGGCGACCGCCGGCAAGGAAGATGCGAAGGTCGACGGCTTCACCCGCGACCAGCGCTTCTTCTTCAACTGGGCCACCGTGTGGCGCACCAAGTACACCCCGGAAAACGCCAAGGTCCGCCTGGCCACCGACCCGCACGCCCCGGCGCAGTTCCGTGCCATGGGTGCGCCGTCGAACCTGCCGACCTTCGCTGCCGCGTTCCAGTGCAAGGCCGGTTCGCCGATGGCCCGCACCGGCGAGCAGCAGGTGGTGATCTGGTAAGCCACGGCTGACGCTGCGGCAGACCTGCAAAGGCCCGGGAATCCCGGGCCTTTGTTTTTCACAGCGCCCGTCATCCACGCATGGCTCAGGCCGTTGGTAGATGCCGACCCTGGTCGGCGCACGGCCCAGCGGCGCCACCGTGACGCGTGCATGCCGCGCCCATGCACAGCTTGCTATAGTGCGCGCGCCCTCAATCCATCACGGATTCGTTCCACATGCCCAATTTCCGTCCGCTTGCCATCGCCCTGGGCATCAGCCTGGCGACGCTGGTCCCGACCCACGATGCGTTCGCCGCCAAGAAGAAGGCCGCGCGCGCCCCGGCCGTCAGCGCCCAGTGCAGCGACTTCTACGACGCCACCAACGCAGGCTGGCTGAAGGCCAACCCGGTGCCGCAGACCGGTGCCACCACCGCGCTCGGCCAGCTGGTCGAGCGCAGCCGCCAGCAGCAGCGTGAACTGCTCGACGCCGCGATGAAGTCGCCGCAGGGCAACGTGCAGAAGCTGCTGGGCGACTTCTGGGCCAGCGGCCTGGACGAAGCCGCCGTGGAAGCGGACGGCTCCAACCCGATCGCGCCGCTGCTGACCCGCATCAACGCCATCAAGAAGGCCAAGGATGTGCCGGCCTCGATCGCCGCGCTGCACCAGGTGGGCATCCCGGTGGCCTTCAACTTCGGCCCGGACGTCGACCTGAAGGCGCTGGACCGCCACATCGGTTACTTCATGCAGGGCGGCATGGGCCTGCCGGACCCGGCGTTCTATACCCGCACCGACGCCGATACCGTGGCGCTGATGGCGCGCTACCGCAACTACGTCAAGCAGATCCTGGCGCTGACCGGCACCCCGGCGGCCAGGCTCGATGCCGAATCGCAGGCGGTGATCGCGCTGGAGACCGAGCTGGCGCGCAATGCGCAGTCGCTGGCCGGCATCAACAACCCGTTCAACAACTACGCGCCGATCTCCACCAAGGAGCTCAACAGCCGTTACCGCAACCTGCAGCTGGACGCGTTCCTGAAGGCACAGGGCGTGGACGACGACCTGGTCTCGCTGGCCGACCCGGGCCTGTTCAAGCAGCTCGATGGCATGGTCACCAAGCTCAAGCCGGACCAGTGGAAGGCCTACCTGCGCTGGCGCGTGGGCGACTCGATGGCACCGTACCTGTCCAAGGCCTACCGCGACGCGGAGTTTGAATTCCGTGGCCGCGTGCTGCGTGGCGAAACGCTGCCGCCGCAGCGCTGGGAAGACGTGCTGGAGGCGATCAACGTGGCCGCCGGCCCGATGGTCGGCCGCGAATATGCGGCCCGTTACCTGTCGGCCGAAGACCGTCGCCAGGCGGCGTGGATCGTCGACAAGCTGCGCGAAGTGCAGATCGAGGCGGTCAAGAACAACAGCTGGATGAGCGCCGAAGCCAAGACCGAAGCGCAGGCTAAGCTGGCTGCGCTGAAGATCGAGATCGGCACCCCGTTGCGCGACCTCGACTACAGCGTGCAGCCGATGGGCCGCGGTTCGTTCGGCGGCAACATGCTGATCGCGTCGACCTGGCGCCACCGCGAGGAAATGAAGCGCATCGGCAAGGGCAACGCCGACCGCCGCTGGGACGTGCTGCCGCAGCAGCCGTCGCTGGCCTACGACCTGGCACAGAACCGCCTGATCGTTACCGCGGCGATCCTGCAGGGCCCGGTGTTCAATGCCAAGGCCGACGCCGCCGACAAGTTCGGCAGCTTCGGTGGCCTGGTCGGCCATGAGCTGACCCGTGCGATCGACGCCAAGGGTGCACTGGTCGACGCCAAGGGCGAACTGCGCAGCTGGTGGACCCCGGCCGACAAGACCGCCTGGACCCTGCTTGGCAACCGCGTGGCCGCGCAGTACAGCGCCTACGATTTCCCGGGCGTGAAGGGTGCCAAGGTCAACGGCACGCTCACCCAGGAAGAGAACCTGGCCGACATCGCCGGTCTGGAACTGGCCTGGGCGGCCTATACCGCGCAGGAGCCGAAGGCCAAGCCGGCACAGCAGCAGGGCTTCTTCCGCGCCTGGTCGGCGTTGTGGGCACAGCAGCTGTCGCCGAACGAGGCCGTGCGCCGCCTGACCGCCGACATCCGCGCGCCGGGCCTGTGGCGCAGCAACGGCACGCTGGCCAACCTGCCGGCATTCGGTGCCACCTTCAGCTGCAAGGCCGGCCAGCCGATGCAGCGCAGCGAAGCCGACCAGATCAAGGTCTGGCGCTGAGCCACGCGCACTACCCGTAGTACAGGGGGCGCCTTCGGGCGCCCTTTTTTGCGGGTGCAGCACGATCCCGGGTTAACACCGCGCGTGCTATCGCTGCGGCTTCGTCCATCGCGGAGCCCCGACATGGCACACAAGAACACGATCTGTCTCTGGTACGACAACGGCGCGCTTGAGGCCGCCACTACGCCAGCATCCTGCCCGACAGCGCGGTGATCGCCGTGCATCACGCCCCCGGCGACTTTCCGGATGGCAAGGAAGGCAACGTGCTGACGGTCGAGTTCACGGTCTGCGGCATTCCCTGCGTCGGCCTCAACGGCGGCACCGCGTTCAAGCACAGTGAAGCGTTTTCCTTCCAGATCCAGACCGAGGACCAGGCCGAGACCGACCGCCTGTGGGATGCGATCGTCGGCAACGGTGGACAGGAAAGCCAATGCGGCTGGTGCAAGGATCGCTGGGGCATCTCCTGGCAGATCAGCCCGCGCATGTTGATCGAAGCCGTGACCAGCAAGGACAAGGCATTGGCCAAGCGCGCCTTCAACGCGATGATGCCGATGAAGAAGATCAACATCGCCACCATCGAAGCGGCAATCAAAAAAGGGGACGGAGGGGATTAAGTCGTTTCTCCCCATGCCCCGTGTGCAGATGCAGATTGCGACTTAATCCCCTCCGTCCCCTTTTTGCGAGGTGTTGATGTCCTGGGATGCGATCGTCGTTGGTGGCGGCCACAACGGCCTGGTCTGCGCGGCCTATCTGGCGCGCGCTGGAAAGAAGGTGCTGGTGCTGGAACGTCGTGGCGTTCTCGGCGGTGCTGCAGTCACCGAGGAATTCCATCCCGGCTTCCGCAACTCGGTGGCGTCGTACACGGTGTCCCTGCTGCAGCCGAAGGTGATCGACGACCTGCAACTGCATGCGCATGGGCTGCGCATCATCAATCGCCCGGTCAACAACTTCCTGCCGATGGAGGATGGTCGTTATCTGCTGTCGGCACCGGGCCGCACCCAGGCAGAGGTCGCGAAGTTCTCCGAGCGGGATGCGCAGCGGCTTCCCGAATACGAAGCGCGCCTGGAGATCTTCGCCGATGTGCTGCGCGCGTGGGCCCTGCGCGCGCCACCGGATGCCGGCGTTGCGGGTGGTTGGCGCGCGTTGCCTGCGCTGTGGCAGATGGGTCGTCTTGGTCGTGAACTGGCCACGCTGGATGCCTCGCTGCGGCAGGAGCTGCTGGACCTGTTCACGCTGTCGGCAGCCGAGTATCTGGATCGCTGGTTCGAAAGCGAACCGATCAAGGCGCTGTTCGGCTTCGATGGCATCGTCGGCAACTACGCAAGCCCCTATACACCGGGCAGTGCCTACGTACTGCTGCACCACGTATTCGGCCAGTGCAATGGCGTGAAGGGTGCGTGGGGCCATGCGATCGGCGGCATGGGCGCGATCAGCCAGGCGATTGCAGCCTCGGCACGCGAGGCCGGAGCGGAACTGCGCGTGGAGGCCGGCGTGCAGCGCGTGCGAATCGAACAGGGCCGCGCGGTGGGCGTCGAACTGGCCAACGGCGAGATCCTGCGCGCACGCACGGTGGTCGCCAACGTCAATCCGAAACTGCTGTACGAACAATTGCTGGAACCGGCACAGGTACCCAACGCGACACGCGAACGCATGGCGAACTGGCGCTGCGGTTCCGGCACGTTCCGGATGAACGTGGCGCTGTCGCGGCTGCCGGAGTTCCGCGCCCTGCCCGGGCCCGGCGATCACCTCAGCGCCGGCATCATCATGGCACCCAGCCTGGATTACATGGACCGCGCCTGGCTGGATGCGCGCCGCGACGGTTGGGCGCGCGAACCGATCGTGGAAATGCTGATTCCGAGCACGCTGGACGATTCGCTGGCGCCGCCCGGGCAGCACGTGGCCAGCCTGTTCTGCCAGCATGTGGCGCCGGTGTTGCCTGAAGGCCGGCATTGGGACGATCACCGGGAGACCGTGGCCGACCTGATGATCGCCACCGTCGAACGGCATGCGCCCGGCTTCACCGCCAGCGTGCTCGGTCGGCAGGTGCTGTCGCCGCTGGATCTGGAACGCACCTTCGGCCTGGTCGGCGGCGACATCTTCCACGGCGCACTGAGCGCCAACCAGCTGTTCTCGGCACGGCCGATGGTCGGCCAGGCCGGCTATCGTGGCGCCCTGCCCGGGCTGTACCTGTGCGGTTCGGGCACACACCCCGGCGGTGGCGTCACCGGTGCACCGGGGCACAACGCGGCGCAGGTGGTGTTGCAGGATCTGTAGAGGCGTGCCCACCAACGGTCGGCACCTGCAGCGTCAAATGATCCTTCGGATCATTTGACGCTGCGCAGATGGTTCGGGCGCTTCGGTGGGCCGGGCGGGCGGCGCCTGAACGGCGGCTGCCCGCGCCAGTAGCGGATCAGCAACCAGCCGAACAGCATGCCGCCGAGGTGCGCGAAGTGGGCCACGCCCGGCTGCCAGCCGGTCATGCCCAGCACCAGCTCGCCCACACCGAACAGGATCACGAAAGTGCGCGCCTTCATCGGGATCGGCGGGAACAGCAGCATCACCCGCTGGTTCGGGAACAGCATGCCGTAGGCCAGCAGCAGGCCGAACACGCCGCCGGAGGCGCCCAGCACCGTGGCAGGGTTTTCCAGCAGCGTACCCACCAGCAGCTGGCAGACACCGGCACCGGCCACGCACACCAGGTAGTACAGCAGGAAGCGCTTCTCGCCCCAGGTCTGCTCCAGCGGCGCGCCGAACATGAAGACCGCCAGCATGTTGAAGAACAGATGGCCGAAGCTGCCATGCAGGAAACCGTAGGTCAGCAGCTGCCAAGGCTGGAAGTTGCCACCCGGCGAGAACGCGTCGAAGCCCTGCTGCAACGGTTGCAGCATGAACGGCTCGAAGGTCTGCATGCCGAGCAGGAACGGCTGCTGCAGCAGGAACAGGATCGCGTTGGCGATCAGCAGGGCCTTGGTGACGGTTGGCAGTCGCGGGAACATGGGAGCACCGGCATGGAACGGCCTCCATCATAGCCGCAGCATCGTGTCTTGTTGGCGACCCGCAGGTCCGGCCTGTTCAGTCGCCAGCGGTGCTCAGCCCGGGCCCCACACCGCTGCGTCCAGCGCCGCCGCCGGATCGGTCGCCGGCATCCGCACCCGGCCGTTCTCCACCCGCACACCCTCGGCGCGCAACCGTTGTGACTGCTCGCGCCAGCCGGCCGACCCTTCTTCCATGGCAATGCGCCCGTCCGAGCGCAGCACGCGGTGCCAGGGCAGGTCCGGGTCGTCGTTCTGGCCCAGGATGCGTGCGGTCAGGCGTGCACGCCCGGGCAGGCCCGCGCGCATCGCCACCTGGCCGTAGCCCATCACCTGCCCCGCCGGGATTGCGCGGATCACCGCCAGGATGCGCGCACGCGCCTGCTCCGGCGTCAGCGCCGCAGGCGGGTCACCAGCAGAACGCCGATCAGCACCAGCACGGTGCCGGCGATCTGCGCCGGCCCCATCGGTTCGTCGAGCAGCCATAGGCTCATCACGATGGTGGAAACAGGGCCCAGCATACCGACCTGCGCGGCCAGCGACGAACCCACGCGCTGCACCGCCAGCATGATCGCCAGCACCGGCAGCACCGTGCACACGGTGGCATTGACCAACGACAGCCACTGCACCGGCGCCGGTGCCTGCCACAGCAGCGGCAGCGGATGGGTCACCGCGAAATGCAGCAGCACCAGCACGCTGGCCACGCAGCTGGCATAGGCGGTCAGCCGCACCGCACCGATGCGCGCGACCACCTGCCCACTGCCGAACAGGTACAGCGCATAGCTGAGGGCACTGCCCAGCACCAGCAGGCTGCCGACGATGATCTGCCCACCCTCGCGCTGCAGATCGTGGCCGAAGGCCAGCAGCACGCCGAGGTAGCTCAGCACCAGCGCACCGATCTGCAAGCGGCCCGGCCGCTGGCGCGCCAGCAGCACGTTGATCAGCAGTACCAGGGTCGGGTTCAAGTACAGGATCAGCCGCTCCAGGGTCACGCTGATGTACTGCAGTCCCTGGAAGTCGAGCAGGCTGGACAGGTAGTAGCCGGTGAAGCCCAGCCACAGCACGCGGGCACGGTCGGCCCAGGACAACGGCTCGGCCCGGCGCGCGGCCCACGCTGCCATCAACGCGAACAGGGGCAGCGCCATCAGCATGCGCAGGGCGAGCAGCGTGGTGGCATCGACGCCGTGGCGCAGGCCGAGCTTGACGATGATCGCCTTGCCCGACGCGGCGATGGCGCCGATCGCGGCCAGGCCGATGCCGCCCAGCGCAATGCGTGGGGAAGCAGTGGCGATGCGGGAAGCGGGAGTGGACATCAGGACGACGGCGGGCCGCGCAGAGCGGCCCGGTAAGGCGTGGGGGACGCTCATTGTCGCATGGGGGCGCCCGCTGCCCTGTAGAGCCGAGCCTGCGCTCGGCGTCGCCAGGCCGGGGCGAAAGGCTGCCGAGCAGGGCTCGGCCCCACAACATCCCGGCTCAGCGCATCAGCACCACTTCTTCGGCCGAGGTCGGGTGGATCGCCACGGTGTCGTCGAACTGGGCCTTGGTCGCGCCCATCTTCACCGCCACCGCAAAGCCCTGCAGGATCTCGTCGGCCGCTTCGCCCAGCAGGTGGATGCCTACCACGCGTTCTTCCGGACCGGCACAGACCATCTTGAACAGGCTGCGCTGGGTACCATTGGCCAGCGCCTGCAGCATCGGGCGGAAGCGGCTGTGGTAGACGCTCACCTGGTCGAAACGCCGGCGCGCTTCTTCCTCGCTCATGCCCACCGCGCCCAGCGGCGGATGCGAGAAAACCACGCTGGCCACGTTCTCGTAATCCATTTTGGACTGCGGGCGCCCCCCGAACAGGCGGTCCATCAGCCGCCGCGAAGCGGCCACCGCCACCGGGGTCAGGCCGACCTTGCCGGCGATGTCACCGACCGCGTGCACGCTCGGCACGCGAGTGGTCTGCCACTCGTCCACCTGCACCTGGTCGTGCTCGCCGATGTCGATGCCGAGCGCTTCCAGACCCAGGCCACGGCTGTTGCCGCGGCGGCCGGCAGCGAAGAACACCGCATCGAACACACTGTCGATCGGGCCGTCATGGCCGAACGCCCGCACGCGCTCGCCATCGCGCTGCAGTTCGCGCAGGCGATAGTCGAAATGGATCCGCACGCCCTGCTGTTTCAGGTTCTCGGCCAGCTGATCGGTCAGCTCGTAATCGAAGCGCTCCAGCAGGCGCTTGCCGCGCACCAGCAGGCTCACGCGGCTGCCGAGCGCCTGCAGCAGGCCAGCCAGCTCCACTGCGATGTAACCACCACCGATGATCGCCACCTCGGCCGGCGCCGCACGCAGGTCGAAGAAATCGTCGGAGACCAGGCCCAGCTCCGCGCCGGGAATATCCGGACGCAGTGGATGCGCGCCAGTGGCGATCAGGATGTGTTCGGCGCTGTAGCGCACGCCATCACTGCAGGCCACGGTGTGCGCATCAAGCAGATGGCCACGTGCCGGAATGCGCACCACGCCGGTTTCGTCCAGGCGCTTGTGGTAGCTGGTGTGGATGTTGCTGATGTAGGCCTGGCGATGGATCACCAGTTCCTTCCACGACAGCGCCGGGCGTGCCTCGACATCGAAGCCCATCGCATTGGCCAGGCCGATGCGCTCGTGCAGGTCGGCCGCCAGCCACATCGCCTTCTTCGGCACGCAGCCGACATTGACACAGGTACCGCCCAGTTCGCCGGGCTCCAGCATCGCCACGCGCTTGCCATGCTGCGCGGCGCGGATCGCACCGGCCAGGCCGGCGGAGCCGCCGCCAAGGACGATCAGGTCGTAATCATAGGATGCAGTGCTCATCGGAATCGCTCGGGTCGGTAAGGGGCAGGATCGATCGCTGGCGTGTGGCCGCAGACGAGATCGGCGATCCGCTGGCCGATGCCGGCGCTCATGCTGACGCCGAGCATGCCATGCCCCGCTGCAGGCCAGACGTGAGGATGCGCGGGCGCGCGGCCGATCAGCACAGCGCGTGCGCGCTCATCGCTCACCCCTGCTTCGTCCTGCGCCGCATCGGTGGCCACTGCCGGTAGGTCATTGCACGCCACAGCCATTCCATCGGACCAAAGCGGAAGCGCGCCAGCCACGCGTGCGAAACAGCCACCTGCACGGCAAACAACAGCAGCGCGAACAGCAGCTGCACGCTGCGCGGCATCATCTCGAACCTGCCCAGGCCGTAGTGGTAGAAGGTCCAGGTACACAGCAGCGACTGGCCAAGATAGTGGGTCAACGCCATGCGCCCCACCGGCGCCAGCCACGCCAGCCGCGTGCGCCAGTGCACGATCCACGCCAGGTAGCCCAGGCACATCGGCAGCCCGCCAACCGTGACCAGGGCCATCGCCGCGGTCACCGGCAGGTTGTAGGCGCCGGGTGCGAGGTAGGGTTTCCAGGCAACCCCCAGCAGCGTGACCAGCAGCCCCAGCGGCAGTGCGATCCAGCGCAGCGACGCGTACAGCCGCGGGAAGCGCTCCGGCGTCGCCAGCGCGCCACTGCCGGCGAACCAGCTGCCGAGCAGGAACATGCCCAGCACTTCCGGGCCGCTGATCAGCAACGCGCCCATCGAGGTGCCGAACTCGCTCAGGCGCTGCACAGTGGCCTGCGCCCAGCTGCCCTGCCCGTACACCTGCCGCTGCAGGTCGATGCTCTGCTGCGCCTCGGCAAGCATGCCCTGCACCTCTTCGGCCGAAGCCATCGACACCATCGCACCCACCAGCAGCATCATCGCTACACCGCCGAGGTAGACGATCACGCCCATCCACGGGAGCCAGCTGCGCGGCGCCTCGCGGCAGGCCAGCAAGGGCAACGAGACCAGCGCATACATCACCAGGATGTCGCCGGACCAGACCAGCAGTGCATGGCACAGGCCGATCAGCAGCAGGCCGGCGCTGCGGCGCAGGTAGAACGGGGTGAAGTCGCGCCCGGCCACCTCGGCGCGTTGCGCCATCACCGCAAAGCCGGCACCGAACAGCAGCGAGAACAGGGTGAAGAACTTGCCCTGCACGAACACATAGACGAAGGCGTCGGCCCAGTAATCGATGCCCCGCCAGTGCACGTCAATGCCGGTGAAGGCCAGGTCCAGCGGGCCGCTGAAAGCCTCGATGTTCATCAGCAGGATGCCCAGCAGCGCAGCACCACGCAGCACGTCCAGCACGGCGATGCGTTCGCCGGAAGCCACCGGCTGCAGGGAAGGAGAAGCGGCGTTCACGGGGCGTCCGTCAGGCAGGTCCGCCATTATGCCGCCGGCCCGTGCACCATGGATGGCCGCGGCGTGTTCCAGAAACGCAACGGCCCGCCGAAGCGGGCCATTGCTGCCATCACGATCGCGCTGCGATCAGTGCTGGTGACCGCCGTCGCCGTGGACGTGGCCGTGGTCCAGCTCTTCCTTGCCGGCTTCGCGCACGTCGACGATTTCGACGTCGAAGTGCAGGTCCTTGCCAGCCATCGGATGGTTCAGGTCAACGTCGACGACGCTCATGCCGACCTTCTGCACGGTCACCGCACGCGGGCCGAAGTTGGTCTGCAGCACGACCTGCTGGCCCGGCGCCAGCTTGGTATTGCCGAAGTGCTTCTTCGGCACGCGCTGGGACAGGCCCTCACGACGCTCGCCGTAGGCATCGGCCGCCTTGACGTCGACGTTGAAGGTCGCGCCGGCTTCCTTGTCCATCATGGCGTTTTCCAGGCCCGGGATGATGTTGCCGTGACCGATCAGGATCGCCAGCGGCTCGCCGCGGTCCTTGGACGATTCGATCGGCTCCTGGCCGACTTCGGAAACGGTGTAGTGGAAGCGGACAACGCGGTCTTTTTCGATCTTCATGCGCAACTCTGTCTGGATCTGCCGGAGGCAGGCGGGTTGGGGCGGGTTGTCGCCCGGCGGGGACGCCGCCATCATGGCGGCCAATCCAAGGTGGCGCATTATCCGGAGATCATGCACATCACGCCAGTTTCGTCCGGCCAGCGCCGGTTTCTCGCCCCGGCCCTGCTGCTGGCCCTGCCCCTGTTGATGACCGCCTGTGGCGGTGGCAAGGCCACCCGCCCGGCCCCGCCCCCGCCCACGGCGAACTGGCCAAAGACCGTGCCGGACAACCCCGAGGCTGCCAACTCGGTGCTGATGCGCGCCATCAGCCTGGTCGGCACGCCCTACCGCTATGGCGGCAACACCCCGGATTCGGGCTTCGACTGCAGCGGCCTGGTCGCTTATGTCTATCGCGAGATGCTGGACCTGCGGCTGCCGCGCACCTCCCGCGACCTGGCCGCGGTGCAGGGCCCGAAGATCGACCCGCAGCGCCTGGCCACCGGCGACCTGGTGTTCTTCGGCAGCCGCGGCAGCGTCACCCACGTCGGTATTTATGTAGGTGAAGGGCGTTTCGTGCATGCGCCGAGCACCGGCGGCACCGTGCGCCTGGACTCGCTCAGCGGTCCCTACTGGAAGGACCACTACACAGGGGCGAAACGCGTCCTTCGCTAAAATGAACAGGCGATATATTCAAAACTGTGACGAACATCACTGTGCAACTAACGAATTACTAACGGAATTTTTAACTTATCCGCGCTTTTACAGGGCATGATGCCCCATCGTTTTTTTCCTGTGACCGACGCGTGACGACTGACGACCTGAAAAGCGAAGGCCAGACTTCCGTATCTTCACGTAGTGCCCGCCCGCTGTTGCTTGGCCTGGCACTGTGTCTGACCAGCCTTCCGGCCTGGTCGCAGACTGCTCCGAACCGTTCCGATGTGACCCCGGCCCCGGTGGCCGAGAGCACCGCCCGACCGGCCGCCAAGGCCGAGGCTGCCGCTCCGCAGCGCAGCCGCGTCGATGCCGCCGCCAGTGCCACGCTGGCCGCCCTGCTGCCGCACCTGGCCGCCAACGATACCATTCCGCTGATGGACCGCTCGGCCGTGGTGGCCGGCGACCTCAGCCGCCTGCTCGCCAACTACGACACCAGCAGCGCCGCCAATGGCAGCGTCGTCGGCACCGCCGCCGACAACGGCAAGGTGCAGTCGCTGCTGCGCCGCGCGATGACCCTGCTGGGCACCCCGTACCGTTGGGGTGGCAGCAACCCGGACAGCGGTTTCGACTGCAGCGGCCTGGTCGGTTATGTGTTCCGTTCGGCCCTGGGCATCGAACTTCCGCGCGTCTCGCGCGAGATGGCCCACGATGACAATGCCGAACTGATCAACGACCGCACCGCGCTGGCCGCGGGTGATCTGGTGTTCTTCGGCCGCAAGGGCCGCGTCGACCACGTCGGCATCTACGTCGGCGATGGCCGTTTCCTGCATGCGCCGAGCTCGGGCAAGGACGTCCGCGTGGACACCCTGCTCAGTGGCTACTGGGGCAACAAGTTCATGCAGGCCCGCCGGGTCGACCTCTGACCGGCTGGCGTCACAGCGCCGCCTGATACGCAAAGCAAAGCCGCTGCCCTGCAGCGGCTTTTTTGTTGGGCCCGCGTAATGGTGGGTAGCTGCCGACCTTGGTCGGCACCGCCTCCATCCACGCATGGCGTGGATCTACCACGGCCGGCAGCGCGTCAGCCATCTCCCAAACGAAAGGCCCGCCGGTCAGGGCGGGCCTTTCATCTCCACGCAACCTCAGCTGCGTGGCGGTGTCGGGTCAGGATCGTCCACGCCCACATTGCTGGACGGATTGTCATACACCGTCTGGTCCAGCAGCCCGGTTTCCTTGGCCACGATCACCGGCACCAGCATCTGGCCGGTCACATTCGTCATCGTGCGCATCATGTCGAGGATGCGGTCGATGGCATACAGATAGCCGATGGTCTCCAGCGGCAGGTTGGCTGCGCTCAGCACCACCGTGGCCATGATCACCGCGGTACCCGGCACGCCGGCCGTACCGAAGCTGCCCAGCACCGAGGCGATCAGCACCACCACGTACTGCTCCGGCGTCAACGGCACACCGCTGTACTGCGCGATGAACACCGCGCACAGCGCCGGATAGATCGCGCCGCAGCCATCCATCTTGATGCTGGCGCCCAGCGGCACCGCGAACGAACCGTAGTCCTTGTTCACGCCCAGGTTGTGGGTGATCGAACGCAGCGCCACCGGCATCGCGGCGAAGCTGGACGAGCTGACGAAGGCCACCTGCATGCCCGGCGCCGCGCCGCGGAAGAACTTCAGCGGGTTCAGGCCGTGCGCCAGCAGCAGCGCGCTGTAGACCACCACGATGTGCAGGGCGCAGGCCACGTACAGGGCCAGCACGAAATGGCCCAGCGGCAGCAGCTTCTCGAAGCCATAGCTGCCGACCAGGCCGGCGATCAGGCCAAAGGTACCGATCGGGGTGACTTCCAGCACGAAGCGGGTCACCTGGATCATGATGTCGCTCATCTGGCCGACCAGCTTGCGCGCCTCGGTCACCTTCTCGCCCAGCTTGACGATGGCAAAGCCCACCAGGCCTGCGAAGAAGATCACCGGCAGGATCGAGCCGCGACCGGCCGCCAGCACAGTCTCACCGGCCGCATTGACCTTGGTACCGATGCCGGACAGCGCGTAGAAGACATTGGCCGGCACCACGTCCAGCAGCACCTGCACCACACTGGGCACTTCGCGCGGCACGTAGTTGCTGGCCATTGTCAGCTGCAGCCCGCCGGCACCGGGCTGCAGCACGGTCCCCACGCCCAGCCCAACGCATACCGCCAGCGCCGCGGTGATCACGAACCACAGGAAGGTGCGGCCACTGAGCGCGGCGACCGACTTCTGCCCGTGCAGCGACGAGATCGCGTTGATGACCGCGAAGAACACCAGCGGCACGGCGATCATCTTGATCAGGGTGACGTACAGCTCACCGAGCGGGCCGAACCACGTTTCCGCGGCCGGGCCAAGCGCCCAGCCGGCCAGCGCGCCGAGCACGAAGCCACCGACCACGCGCTGCCAGAATGGAATCCGCAGCCAGGCAGAGACCAGCTTCATAGGCAATCCAGAGGGGAAGGAAGGGATGCTGGCACGATAGCCCAAGGCGGCCCGCAGAACGACCGCCCGGCCGGCAAATCAGTGTGTCATCGGCGTGCCTTGCAGGGGCGGGCATAATGAACGTCCCGTTACAGTTTGTGAGATCCCAGCGTCCATGCGCCGTTCCGTCTCAATGTTGGCCGCCTGCGCCACCACCCTGCTGCTGGGCGCCTGCGCCAGCACCACCCCCGCCTCTGTCCCGGCCGGCCTGAAGGTCGCCGTCGACCCGGTCGCCCATCCTGCCGGCGAGACCCCGCAATGGTGGTACCGCAGTGGCGCCGCCCAGGCCGCCGCCAACGGCGCGATGTCCGGCAAGGCGAAGAACGTCATCCTGTTCCTCGGCGACGGCATGAGCCTGACCACCGTGGCCGCCTCGCGCATCTACGAAGGCCAGCAGAAGGGTGGCTCGGGCGAGGAGAACCTGCTGTCCTGGGAGCGCTTCCCGGCCACGGCGTTCAGCAAGACCTACAACACCGATTCGCAGACGCCGGATTCGGCCGGCACCATGACCGCCATCACCACCGGCGTGAAGACCCACATGGGCGCGATCGGTGTCAGCGCCGGCAGCCGCACCGACTGCGCCGACAGCCTGTCCAAAGGCCTGCTGACCTGGCTGCAGCTGGCCGACAGCGCCGGCCTGGCCACTGGCGTGGTGTCCACCGCGCGCCTGACCCATGCCACCCCCGCCGCCACCTACGCGCACTCGCCCGAGCGCAACTGGGAAAACGACACCGACCTGACTGAAGCGGCCAAGGCTGCAGGCTGCAAGGACATCGCACAGCAGTTGCTGTCGACCTCGCGTTATGGGCGCGGCCCGCTGGTCGCTCTCGGCGGCGGTCGCGGTGAATTCACCACCGTGGAAGAGCGCGATCCGGAATACGACGACAAGGTCGGCCAGCGCCTGGATGGCCGCAGCCTGGTGCAGGAATGGCAGCAGGCGCACCCGCAGGGTGCCTACGTGTGGAACAGCAAGCAGCTGGCGGCGGCCGCCAATGCGCCGGCCATCCTCGGCCTGTTCGAACCGGACCACATGCGCTACGAATACGAGCGCCCGCAGGATCCGGGCGGTGAGCCGAGCCTGGCCGAACTGACGGCTGCAGCGATCAGGAATCTGGCCAGGCACCAGGAAGGCTACGTGCTGATGATCGAAGGCGCGCGCATCGACCACGCCAACCACAGCGGCAACGCCTACCGTGCACTGACCGAGACCGTGGCGCTGTCCGACGCGGTGCGCGTGGCCAACGAACTGACCTCGGCCGACGACACCCTGATCATCGTCACCGCCGACCACTCGCATACGCTGAACTTCGTCGGCTACCCGGCACGTGGCAATCCGATCCTGGGCAAGGTGAAGGACAAGGGCGGCGAAGATGGTGCCGGCAAGCTGGACTACGCGCTGGACGGCACCGGCCAGCCGTACACCACGCTGAGCTATGCCAACGGCCCGGGCCATACCGGCAGCAGCAACCAGCAGCCGGCCGGCCCGAAGCGTTACCCGCACAACCCGAGCAGCTTCGAACCGGCCAACGGCCGCCCGAACCTGCGCGAGGTCGACACCGAGCATCCGGACTACATGCAGGAAGCACTGGTGCCGATGAAGTCCGAATCGCACGGTGGTGAGGATGTCGGCATCTGGGCGCGTGGCCCGGGCAGCAAGGCGATCCGCGGCACGCTGGAACAGAACGCGATCTACCACATGATCGTGCAGGCCACCCCGGCCCTGCGCGAGCGCCTGTGCCAGGCCGGCACCTGCGATGACAAGGGCGTGCCGGTGCAGCTGCCGGCACCGACGGCCTTCGAGCGCAAGGCCGAGGCCAAGTGATCGTGCGGCAGGCCCGCCTCGACCGCGGCCGCTTCGCGCGGTCGCTGGTCCTGCTCGGCGTACTGGCCGGTTCCAGCGCGCTGGCGCAGGCGCCGGCCTGCAAGCTGCTGACCGACGAACACGGGTTGTGGCCGCTGCCCAACTGCGAGGTGGTCGATCACCGGCCGAAGATCAGCGCCGATGCGCTGAAGGACCTGAACTACGACGACCACGGCCTGGCCGTGGTGTATGCCGACCAGGGCTTCCACTACGTCGACCGCAAGGGCCGCAGCCTGCCTGTGCTGACCTGGGACAACGGCCCGGAAACACCGCAGGAAGGCCTGCTGCGCGGCCGCGTCGGCAACCGTGTCGGCTACTTCGACCTGACGTTCCGCCAGGTGGTGCCCGGCACCTACGATTTCGGGTGGCCGTTCCAGGATGGCGTGGCCGAGGTCTGCAACGGCTGTCGGCGCGGCACGCCGGATGCCGATGGCCACACGCCGATGGAAGGCGGGGAGTGGTTCCGCATCGACCGCGCGGGCCGTCGGGTGAAGTAGGTTTTTCGGCAGGGCTGCGCCCTGCACCTGCTACACGCCAGAGCAATAGCAACGGCCACGGCCGAAGCAACAGCAACAGCGTGCGTTCCGTGGGATGGCGGGGCACTGTGGGTTTGCGGGGACGCCGTAAACCCGTCCCTGGGGGCTTGGTCGCCGCATCCATGCGGCTCACACCCCGCAAACCCACAGTGCCCCGCCTTCGACAGTTTTCCGGCGGCTGTTGGTAGGTGTCGACCTTGGTCGACACATCTGTCAGATATCGAAATAAATCGGGGTCAGATCCGTTTTCCGCAGGAAAACGGATCTGACCCCATCGGCACGTCCAACAGTTCGCAGGAAACTGTCGAAGGCGGGGTGGGTCCGGTTGCGGGGGCGTGAGCCGCATGGATGCGGCGACCGAGCTTACATGGACGTACTTGCAGCGGCCCCCGCAACCGGACCCACCCCGCCCACCCTCAGGAAACCAGCTTCTGCTGTTGCTGTTGCTGTTGCTGTTGCTGTTGCTGTTGCCGTTGCTCTGGATCGTAGCGGGTGCAGGGCGCAGCCCTGCCGAGCAACCCTATACTTGCCGCCGTGACTGCCTTCCCTGCCCTCGTTCCGCTGGATGCACCACTGCTGGTGGGCTACAGCGGCGGTGTCGACTCGAACGTGCTGCTGCACTGGCTGTGGCGCTGCGCCAAGGCCTCCGGCACGGCGCTGCGCGCGGTGCACGTGCACCATGGCCTGCACCCCGATGCGGACGACTGGGTGCGGCATTGCCAGCAGCAATGCGCAGCGCTGGGCATCGAACTGGCCGTGCATCGCGTGCAGATCGCCCCTACATCGGGCCTGGGCCTGGAAGGCGCAGCACGGCAGGCGCGACGCGCCGCGTTCGCCACCGAACTGCGCGACGGCGAAACACTGGCGCTGGCGCAGCACCTGGACGACCAGGCCGAGACCTTCCTGCTGCGTGCCCTGCGTGGCTCCGGCGTCGATGGTCTTGCCGCGATGTCCGCAGACAGCCGCGTAGGCGAACACCGTGTGTGGCGACCGCTGCTGGCGGTGCCGCGCCGTGCGCTGCTCGATTATGCGCACCAGCACGCGCTGCGCTGGGTTGAAGACCCCAGCAACGCCGACGACCACGCCGATCGCAATTTCCTGCGCCTGCAGGTGCTGCCGTTGCTGCGCCAGCGCTGGCCGCACGCCGCCGCGGCATTGGCGGGCAGCGCCCTGCATTGCCGGCAGACCCGCGAGCTGCTGGACGAGGAGGACGCCGAGCTGATCGCGCATCTGGAGGTGGCACCGCGTGTGCTGTCGCTGCAGCTGCTGCGCCAGGTGTCACCGGGCCGCGCCGCGCGCGTGCTGCGTGCCTGGGTGATCGGCCATGGGGCCGCCCCACTGCCGGCCACGGTGCTGCAGCAGGCGCTGGACGAGCTGCTGCCAGCCAGCAACGATCGCCAGGCGCGGGTGCGCTGGCACGATCATGCCATCCAGCAATGGCGCGATCATGCCTATCTCCTGCCCGCGCAACTGCCGGCGCTTCCCCATGATTGGCAGGCCGGATGGGATGGACGCGCGCCATTGGCGCTGCCCGATGGCGGTCAGCTGCACCTGCACGGCGCCGAGGCCTTCGAACGGCCGCTCCAGGTCCGTGCGCGTGTGGGCGGCGAACGCATCCTGCTGCCCGGTCGCCAGCATTCGCATGCGCTGAAGGACTGCCTGCAACGCGAACACCTTGCCCCCTGGCGACGCGCCCAGCTGCCGCTGGTCTTCGATGGAGCGCAGCTGCTTGCCGCCGCCGACGTGGTCATCGCAGCTCCCCTGCAGGCCTGGTTGCAGGCCCACGACGCGCAGCTGCAGTGGCGTCCCGGCGGCTGGTGAATTGACCCCCGCGCGCAGCCCGTCCACACTTGCCGCATGGCCAAGAAGTCCCCCGAAAACGCCTCCCCGGTCGCCCAGTTCGAGCAGTCGCTCGAATCGCTGGAGCAGCTGGTGGAGCAGATGGAAACCGGCGAGCTGAGCCTGGAAGCGTCGCTCAGTGCTTACGAACGCGGCGTCGGTCTGTACCGTCAGTGCCAGCAGGCGCTGGAGCAGGCCGAGTTGCGCGTGCGCCTGCTCAGCGATCCGGCCCAGCCGGAAACGGCCGAGCCTTTCGATCCGCCCAACCATGACGGCTGAAGCCCTGTTCGCGCGCTGGCGCGACCGTATCGAAAGCCAGCTCGATGCCGCCCTGCCCTCGCCTGCCGAAGCACCGCAGCGCCTGCACCAGGCCATGCGCTATTCGGTGCTGGGCGGTGGCAAACGCATGCGCCCGCTGCTGGTGTATGCCAGTGGCCACCTGTTCGGCGCGCAGCCGGAACAGCTGGACGCGGCGGCGATGGCTGTCGAGCTGATCCACGCCTATTCGCTGGTGCATGACGACCTGCCGGCGATGGACGACGACGCCCTGCGCCGCGGCAAGCCGACCACCCACATCGCCTTCGACGAAGCCACCGCGATCCTGGCCGGCGACGCCCTGCAGACGCGTGCCTTCGGCCTGCTGGCCGATGCGCCGCTGCCGGCCACGCTGCGCGTGGCCTGCCTGCAGACCCTCGCTCACGCGTCCGGCGCCTCCGGCATGTGCGGTGGCCAGGCGCTGGACATCGATGCCACCGGCCAGCAGCAGACCCTGGCGGCACTGACCCGCATGCATGCGCTGAAGACCGGCGCGCTGATCCGTGCAGCGGTGCGCATGGGGGCGCTGTGCGGCCAGGCCCACGAGCCGCAGCTGGCCCAGCTCGACAGTTTCGCCGATGCACTCGGCCTGGCCTTCCAGGTCCGCGATGACATCCTCGATGTCGAAGCCAGTTCCGAACAGCTGGGCAAGACCGCCGGGAAGGACCAGGCGCAGGACAAGAGCACCTTCCCCGCGCTGCTCGGCATGGACGGCGCGAAGGCGCAGCTGCGCGAACTGGCCGCACGCATGCAGGCCACGTTGGCCGGCCATGGCGAAGAGGCCGATGCGCTGCGCGCGCTGGCAACGCTGGCGGTGGAACGCGATCACTGATCGCCGCCGGTGGCGCTGCCCTCAAACAGGAACGCCCGGCAATGCCGGGCGTTCCTGTTTGCGCATGCGGCCGGTATTACTTGATCAGGCGCAGGGTGAACGGGTAGCGATAGGCTTCGCCGTTGTTGGCCTTGACTGCGGCAATGATGCAGAACACCAGGTTGATGATGCCCACGATCGGCGCCAGGATGCCGCCGATGATCACCACCATCAGGATGATGCTGATGACCATGGCGATGGTCACGGTGATCTGGAAGTTCAGCGCTTCCTTGGCCTGGTCGGTCACGAAGGCCTTGCTGGCGTCATCCTTGTTGATCAGCCAGATGATCAGGGCGCCGATGAACCAGGTGAAGATGCCCAGCAGGTGCGCAGCCAGCGCCATGGTGCGCTGGTCGGCCGGGGCATCGGTGGTTGCCGGCGGCGGCGGGACGTTATCGAATTCGCTCACGACAAAACTCCTTTTCATTGGGTGGTCTTGACCCACCAGCACCAAGCTGGTTGCGTCAGGCGCGCATAGCTTACGTCATCAATGCCATCAATCATTACCGGCGACGGTCATCCGCCCCAGCAGGATCGAACCGGTCCGGATGTGCGAGCGCGGGTCGACGTCGCTGCCGACCGCCTCGATGCTGCTGAACATCTCGCGCAGGTTGCCGGCGATGGTGACGCCGTCCACCGGGTACTGGATCTCGCCGTTCTCGACACGGAAGCCGCCCGCGCCTCGTGAGTAATCGCCGGTCACCCCGTTCACGCCCTGCCCCATCAGCTCGGTCACCAGCAGGCCGTCACCCATCTGCCGGGCGATCTCTTCCAGCGAGCCGGCATTGGCCGCCAGCTGCAGGTTGTGCACGCCGCCAGCATTGGCGGTGGTCTGCAGGCCCAGCTTGCGCGCCGAATAGCTGCCCAGCACGTAGCGCTGCAGTACGCCGTCACGGACCAGCGCCGAACTACGGGTGGCCACGCCGTCGCCGTCGAAGGCGGCCGAGCGCAGGCCACGGCGCAGGTGCGGCAGCTCGTCGATCTGCATCCACTCCGGGAACAGGCGTTGGCCGACGCTGTCCAGCAGGAAGCTGGCCTGGCGGTACAAGGCGCCGCCGGACACCGCCGACAGCAGGTGGCCGACCAGGCTGCGCGCCACTTCCGGGGCGAACAGCACCGGCATGCTGCCAGTAGCCAGTGAACGCGGCTGCAGGCGGGCCACGGTGCGCTCGGCGGCACGACGGCCGACCAGGCCCACGTCTTCCAGGTCCTCCCGGGCAAGCGCGCTGGTGTACCAGCCATCGCGCTGCATGCCATCGCCCTGCCCGGCGATCAGCGCGCAGCCGACCGAATGGTGGGTGCCGCGCTCACGACCAAAGAATCCATGCGAATTGGCATACACCGACAGGCTCTGCATGCTCGACACCGATGCGCCGTCGGAATTGCGGATCTGCGCGTCGGCCTCGCGACCGGCCGCCTCGCAGGCCAGGGCCAGGTCCACCGCCTCATCGGCCTGCAGCGCCCACGGGTGCCAACCGTCCAGCTCCGGGAAGTCGGTGGCCATCAGTGCGGCCTCGGCCAGGCCGGCAGCCGGGTCATCCTCGGTATGCCGGGCAATCGCGCAGGCCTGCTCGACCGTAGCGGCCAGGCTGGCCTCGTTCAGGTCACCGGTGCTGGCACTGCCCTTGCGCTGGCCGAAATAGACGGTCACGGCGATGCCGCGGTCACGCGTGGACTGCACGGTCTCGACCTCGCCGAGGCGGACATTGACCTCCAGTCCGCGGTCCTCGCTGCAACTGACCTCGGCCTGGCTGGCGCCCAGCGCGCGGGCGCGGTTGAGCAGCTGCTGGGAGAGGTCGGCCAGCCGTTCCAGCCGGGCCGGGCTGTCGTCGCCGACGGCCACTTCAGGGGCGATCACGTTCAATGCTTTATCCTGTACAGGTTGGGCCCGGCATCACGCCGGGCGACTTTTTTTGAGATCAGGTAGGGACGATGCGCGGACGCGACGAAGAAACCGGTGAATTCCACGACAAGAGCCGCAGCCAGAACCGGCGCGACGCGCTCGACGTCCTGGCCCTGGGCGAGAAGCTGGTGTCGTTGACCCCGGCCCAGCTGGCGCGCCTGCCGATCCCGGAAGACCTGCTGCCGCATATCGCCGAGTGCAAGCGCATCACCGCCCACATCGCCCACAAGCGCCAGCTGGCGTTCCTGGCCAAGCACATGCGCCGCGAGGACGAGGCAACGCTGGACGCGATCCGCGATGCGCTGGACGCCAACAGCGAGACTGGCCGCCGCGAAGTGGCGATGATGCACCGCGTGGAAGACTGGCGCGACCGCCTGTTGGCCGACGGTGACAAGGCGCTGGCCGCCCTGCTTGACGACTACCCGCAGGCCGACCGCCAGCAGCTGCGCACCCTGGTACGCAACGCGCAGGCCGAAAAGGCGAAGAACAAGCCGCCGCGCGCCTACCGCGAGATCTTCCAGGTGCTGCGTACGCTGATGCTGCCGGCGGCGCTGGGCTTGAAGACGGCGGGCGACGAACACGCCGGCGATCCGGTCGACGAGGCCGACGAGGACTGAGTCCGCGCCGGCCCGGGCGGTGGCCGCGGCCATCGCCACGCTCAGGCCTGCGTACCGCCGACGGTGATGCCCTCGATCAACAGCGAGGGCTGGCCGACACCCACGGGCACACTCTGCCCGTCCTTGCCGCAGATGCCCACGCCCTCGTCCAGGGCCAGATCGTTGCCGACCATGCGCACCTTCTGCATGGTCTCCGGGCCGTTGCCGATCAGGGTCGCGCCCTTCACCGGGGTGGTGATGCGGCCATCCTCGATCAGGTAGGCCTCGGTGGCCGAGAACACGTACTTGCCGCTGGTGATGTCGACCTGGCCACCACCGAAGTTCACCGCGTACAGGCCCTTCTTCACCGAACGGATCATCTCCTGCGGGTCGTGCTCGCCGGCGCGCATGTAGGTGTTGGTCATGCGTGGCATGGTCAGGTGCGCGAACGATTCGCGGCGCCCGTTGCCGGTCGGGGCCATGCCCATCAGCCGCGCGTTGAGGCTGTCCTGCATGTAGCCGACCAGGATGCCGTCCTCGATCAGCGGGGTGCACTGGCTCGGGTGGCCTTCGTCGTCGATGTTCAACGAACCGCGGCGACCGTCGAGGGTGCCGTCGTCGACGATGGTCACCCCCGGTGCGGCGACGCGCTCGCCGATGCGGCCGGCGTAGACGCTGGTGCCCTTGCGGTTGAAGTCGCCTTCCAGGCCGTGGCCGACCGCTTCGTGCAGCAACACGCCCGGCCAACCCGGGCCGAGCACCACCGGCATCATGCCGGCCGGCGCCGGCACCGCGTCCAGGTTCACCAGCGCCTGGCGCAGCGCTTCCTGGGCCAGGGCTTCGGGGCGGCCGCTGGCGAACAGCGCTTCGTAGCCATAACGGCCACCACCACCGGCGTAGCCGGACTCGCGACGGCCGTTGTGTTCGACGATGACCTGCACGTTCAGGCGTACCAGCGGGCGCACGTCGGCCGCCAGCACGCCGTCGCTGCGGGCGATCAGCACCGTATCGACGCCGCCGGACAGGCTCACCATCACCTGCTTCACGCGCGGGTCGGCGGCACGCAGGTAGCCATCCAGGCGCTTGAGCACCTCGACCTTGGCCTCGTTGCCGATGCCGTCGATCGGGTCCAGCGCCGGGTACAGCGCGCGCGCATTGCCGCGCAGCAGCGAACGTCCGGTCTGCGCACCGCCCTCGCGCGAGATCGCGCGCGCCGACTGCGCCGCCGCCAGCAGCGCATCGGCATGGATGTCATCGGAGTAGGCGAAGCCGGTCTTCTCGCCGGAAATCGCCCGCACGCCCACGCCCTGCTCGATGGAATGGGCGCCGTCCTTGACGATGCCGTCTTCCACGCTCCAGCTCTCGCGGCGGGCGTGCTGGAAATAAAGGTCGCCGAAGTCGACACCAGGGCCGAGCAGCTGCCCGAAGGTGCGCTCCAGGCCGGCGGTATCCAGGCCGCCGGGGCGCAGCAGGCGGTCTTGGGCAAGCGTCAGGGCGATATCAGTCATGGTTTCGATCTGGGGGTGCGGGGGCGCTCAGGCAAGCCCCGTGAACAGGAAGCTGTGCTCAGCGCGAGCGCGGCAGGTCGGTGACGGTCGGCGGAATGGCCGGTGCAGGTGCCGGCACGGGCGGTGATGGGGTCTTGTCGCGGCTGCGCTCGATCACTTCCACCTTCGGCTCCTTCCATGGACCGGTCACCTTGTAGGTACGGGCGCCAATCTCGCCCAGCGGCTTGGACAATACCGCATTGGTGGCCGCGCCCAGCGCCGCCCCCACCGGGCCGCCGGCCACCGCACCGACCACGGTCAGCAGGTTGCCCGCGCGCGGGTTGACGTCGATGGTCTGGTCGAACTGCTGGTTGCGCAGGTCGGCCTGGCCACGGATGGTGATGTTGGCCGCCGGGCCTTCGATCAGCACCTTGTCGGTGCGCGCCATGCCCTGACCGAACTGCATGCTGCCCTCGATCTGGTTGAACGCGAAGCCCTTGGAGAAGAAGTCGCGGAAATCGAACATCAGCCGCCGCGGCAGCTGCGCGACGCTGAGCAGGCCCAGCACGCGGCCGGCGCCCGGCTCCAGCTCCAGCAGCTGGCCATTGCGCGCATGCAGGTCGAGGCTGCCCTGCAGGTTGCCCAGCTGGAAGTCCGACGGCCCCCCGCTCCAGGCCGCCTGCAGCTGCGCCTGGCCGGAACCGCCGCGCAGCTGGCCGCCGTAATCAAGGTTCTGCATCAGCCCGCCCAGGTCCTCGCTGCGCACCTGCGCGGTCAGTTCGGTACGGGCGCCGCCCGTACGGCCGAGCCAGCGGCCGGTGATGTCGATTTCCTGGTCCGGCGCGCGGAAGCGCAACGCGTCCACGTTCAGGCCGTTGGCCAGCGGGCGCGTGCGCAGCACCGCCTGGCCCAGCACCACCTTGCCGAACTTCAGGTCGGCGATGTCCAGCGCGAACGGCGGCAGCTTGGCCGGGTCCATGTCATTGGCACCGGCCTGTACCCGCGCCGGCGCGGCGGCCGCCCCCGGTGCCGTCGGCAGTGACTGCCAGTGCACGCGGTCAAGCTGGCCGCTGATGGTGCCGCCGTCGGCGTTGGGTACGGTCAGGCGGCCGGCCAGCGACGGCCCGTCCAGGCGCACGTCCAGTGCCTGCGGGCCCGGGTGCAGCTGCAGCCGGGTCTGCTCGAACACTCCGCCGATCAGCTTGAGCTGGCCGACCTGCACGTCGACCGCGCGCAGCGGCATCGCGTCGTCGTCACTTCCACCGCGCGCCAGGCTGATCCACTCCAGCGCATCCAGGGTCGGGCTGCGGCCATTGACCGTCAGTCCGCTCGCCGGCGGCTCGCGGTCGACATGGTCGCTGCCCAGCGTGACCTGCACACCGGTCTGGTTGTTGTGGCTGCGCGCGGCCAGGGCCAGGCGCTGGCCGAACGCTACGTCGATGCGGCCGGCGCCCATCGGCAGCTGCGCGGCCACCGTGGTCGCCAGCGGCTCGGCGGCCGGCTTGTCCAGCGGCGCCGGCAGGTCGAGCCGGGTGCCGACCAGGTCCGAACTCAGTCGCAGCTCGCTCGGCGGCGCAGGTGCGCCGGGCGCCACCTTGGGCAGGTTGACGCCGATGGTCCAGGCCGAATTGCCGTTGATGTAAGGCTTGAGCCAGGCCATCTCGGGAGCACGGTCGATCAGCACGCTGGCATCGAGGCGGGCGGTCAGCTGCGACTCGAAGGCGCGCGTGCTGTCATGCACGTAACCGCCGGCACGCAGGCTCAGCCGTCCTTCCTGGCCGAGGTGGCGCACCGCCAGGTCCTCGGCGCCGAAACCGCCATTGCTGTAGCGCGCCTGCCCGTGCATGTTGTCAAAGGTCAGCTGGAAGCGCTTGTCGACCAGCTTCACGCCGGCCAGATCGACCGTGCCCTGCAGGTGGCCCTCGCCTTCATCCTGATGCAGCGGCTGCAGCAGATCGAAGGTCACATGGGCCGGACCACTGGCGACCAGATTGTCCAGCGTATCGCCGTAATCCTTGTGCAACGGGCTCTGGCGCAGCATCGCCAGCAGCTTGCCGGCCTCGCTCGGCGCGTCGGCACGTACGTACAACGGCTGGTGCCCGAAGTCCGGAATGCCCGCTTCGAATTTCTGTACCGCCACGCCGGCAAGATCACCCCGTCCACGCATGTCGAAGCCAGGGCCGATGAAGGCGATGTCGGCGTCGACCTGGCTCATCAGCGGCCAGTCGTGCTGGAAGCGGATGTCGCCATTGGTGATGTGGCCGGTGGCCTCGAAGCGGCCATCATTGTTGTCGAACGGCCAGTCGTCCAGGTCACCGGTGACCAGGCCGACGCCATTGCGCACCTGGCCGCCAGCCAGCGCCATGTCCAGCCAGTCGGTGGCGCCCTTGCTCATCTTGGAGTGGATCCAGAAGCGCTTGGCCGCCGTCATCGGCACGTCGTCCAGCTTCGCGGCCAGCTGCAGCCACGGCCGCGTGCCGTCGCCCTGGAACCAGACCCCGCCGCGCACGTCGGCCGCGTAGTCGGTGCCTTCCACACGCATCGCCGGCGTCCCGATCCGCCAACCACCGCCCTCGTCGCGCCAGCCCACGATCTGTCCGGCCAGGTGCAGGTCATGGCGCACGCCGAAGCCGGTCGGCCAATCGAACTGCAGCTGCCGTTGCGGTTGCAGCTGCAGGCTGAAGCCGTCGGCGTCGCCTTCAAAGCGCCCGCCCAGGCCGCGCAGGCCGGGCGAGTTGCCCACGCTGGCGAAACCCAGCGACTGCAGTTCACCCTGCGCCCACAGGGGGCCATCGCGTTCGCCCGACAGCTGCAACGCGCGCACGTCCAGCTGCGGCCTGGACAGGAACAGCCAGCGACGCAGGCCCGGCTCAAGGCGATCACTCAGGGCCAGCGCACGCAGTGCGATGCCGGCCTGCACTTCACCGGAACGGACCTGCAGCTGTTTGCCGACCTGCAGCTGCAGGCCATCGAGGCGCTGCTCGCCGTCTTCATTCTTCAGCCGCAGTTGCGGTACCTGCAGCGCCCAGCCCTCGGCCTGGCGCTGCCAGCGCAGGCGGGCCTGCAGTCGCTGCAGCTGCAGCTGCGGCGCCGCCATGCCGGGTATCGGTGCGCCATCGATACGCACGTCGCGCAGGTCCGAATCCGTGGTCAGCGCCACCGGCGCGAAATCGCGCAGGGTCAACCACAGGTTCAACTCGCCCTTGCCCTCGCGCAGGCGCACGCCGCCAGCCGCCAGCAAGGGCGCCCAGGCGTGGAAATCGACCGGGTCGGCGCCCAGCCAGGCCTCGCCGTTGCCGCGCGCACGGTCCACGTCCAGCACCGCGGTCAGCGGCAGCGCTTCGGGCTGCGCCCAGGCGCGTACGCCCACGCGCAGGCGATCGCCATTGACCCGCATGCGCAGGTCGATGCGCGGCAGCGTGGTGTCGATGCCCAACGTCGGCGCGTGCACGCCCAGGCGCCCCCCGATCACCTGCAGCTCGCCCAGCCGGCGCAGCGCATCCAGCGGATCGCCGCCGTTGTCCGATTGCGGCAGCCCGCGCACCGTCCAGCGTCCGTCCTCGCCCTGCTGCAGATCCAGCGCCAGGCCACGCAGGCGCAGCTCGGTCAGCGAGCGCCCGGGCAGCAGCCCGCTGTACATCGATACCAGCACCTCGGCCTCGCCGATCGCCAGGCCCTGCCCGGCGCCGATGCGCAGGCCTTTCAGCTGCAGCAGCGGGCCACGACGGGTCCAGGCGGTCTGCAGCTGGTCGAAACGCACCGGCTGGCCGGCACGCTCGCTCAGCCAGGCGGCAATCCTGTCAGGATGACGCTCGGCCAGCGGCAGCAGCTGGCTGAGCGTGCCCACCAGCAGTGCAAGCCCGACCAGGCCCACCGCACAGGCGGCAATGAAATGACGGCGGATCCTTCGCAGTCGCAGGCGCGGCGGCGCGCTCATCGGCCACCGCCGGCCTGCAGCCGGCGAGGATCAGAGCAGAACGACATCGAATTGCTCCTGCAGGTACTGCTCGTCCGCCTGGAAGCGGATGCTCTTGCCGAGGAACTCTTCCAGCTCGGCCACCGCCGAGGATTCCTCATCGGTAATGCGCGCGACCACCTTGGTCGAGGCGATCACCAGCAGGCGCGCAGCGTCGAACTGGCGCACGGCACGGGTGATCTCGCGGAAGATCTCGTAGGTCACCGTCTCGGTGGTCTTGATGCTGCCGCGGCCGCTGCACTGCGGGCAGGTCTCCGACAGCTGGCGCTCCAGGCTTTCCACCGTACGCTTGCGGGTCATCTCCACCAGGCCCAGCGGCGAGAAATCATAGACCGTGGTCTTGGCATGGTCGCGGGCCAGCGCCTTTTCCAGCGTGCGCAGCACCTGGCGACGATGCTCCGCATCATCCATGTCGATGAAGTCGATGATGATGATGCCGCCCAGGTTGCGCAGCCGCAGCTGCCGCGCCACCGCCTGCGCCGCTTCCAGGTTGGTGCGGAACACCGTTTCTTCCAGGTTGCGCTGGCCGAGGAACGAGCCGGTGTTGACGTCGATGGTGGTCATCGCCTCGGTCTGGTCGATCACCAGGTAGCCACCGGATTTCAGCGGCACCTGCTTGTCCAGCGCGCGGCCGATCTCGTCCTCCACGCCGAACATGTCGAAGATCGGGCGGTCACCGGAGTACAGCTCCAGCTTCTCGGCCAGCACCGGCATGTACTTGGCGACGAAGGCCTGCAGTTGGCCGAAGGTTTCCTTCGAGTCCACCTTCACCTTGTCCACGTCCTTGCGGATCAGGTCGCGCACCGACCGCAGCGGCAGGCTCAGGTCTTCATAGATGATGCTGCACGACGGCGCTTCGCGGCCGCGGCGCTCGACCACGTTCCACACGCGCGACAGGTAGGCGATGTCCTCGGCGATGGCCTCGGCCGGCTGCCCTTCGGCGTTGGTGCGCACGATGTAGCCGTAGCCGCCGTGCTGCGCCGACAACTCGGTCACCAGCGCCTTCAGGCGGGCGCGCTCGGTTTCATCCTCGATGCGCGCGGACACCCCCACCACCTTGGACTGCGGCAGCAGCACCATGTAGCGCGAGGGAATGCTGATCTGCGTGGTCAGGCGTGCACCCTTGGTGCCGATCGGGTCCTTCACCACCTGCACCACGATGTCCTGGCCGTCACGCAGCAGCTCGACGATCGGCACGCTGGCCGGCGGCGGCAGGGTCGTGTTCTCGGTGTCGGCACTGGCCACCGGGGCCGGGCGCACCACGTCGTTGGCGTGCAGGAACGCGGCGCGCTCCAGGCCGACCTCGACGAACGCGGCCTGCATGCCGGGCATGACCCGCTGCACCTTGCCCTTGTAGATGTTGCCGACCACACCCCGGCGCCAGCCGCGCTCGATGTGCAGTTCCTGCAGCATGCCGTTCTCGATCACCGCGACCCGGGTTTCGCGGGGGGTCACATTGACCAGGATTTCCTCAGACATCGGCAGCCTCCCTGGCGGCATCGGCAGTGGGGGCCGGCACGCCACAGCGCGCCAGCAGACGATCGGTATGCAGCAATGGCAGCCCCATGACGCCGGAGTAGCTGCCGGAAAGATGTTCGATCCAGCGCTCGGCCCCGCCCTGGATGGCGTAGGCCCCGGCCTTGTCCAACGGCTCGCCGGTGGCGACATAGGCGGCGATGTCGGCGGCGGCGATCGGGGCGAAGGTCACTTCGGAAATGACCAGTTCGCTGTCCAGCCCGTCGGCGCCGACCACCACCACCGCAGTCATCACCTGGTGGGTGCGCCCGGCCAGGCGCGCCAGCATCGCGCGCGCGCCGGCGGCGTCGGCCGGCTTGCCGAACACTTCACCGTCCAGCACCACCTCGGTGTCCGAGCCGAGCACCCGCGCCTGCGGGTCCTCGGCCAGCACCCGGGCCAGGCCGGCGCGCGCCTTGTCGGCGGCGACCCGGCACACATACTGTTCGGCACTCTCGGTCGCGGCGCGCTGCTCGACGACCTCCAGGTCCAGGGCCTGGAAGGGGCGTCCGAGTCGGGCCAGCAACTGGTTGCGTCGGGGGGAGCGGGAAGCAAGATAGAGCATCGGCACAGCATAACCTGAGCCCGTCACCTGAATCGTCGGCAACCCGTTACGGAACGCGTACAACCCCGGACAGGCTCACAGCGCGTTCATCGCTACGACACCACCCTCACCGCACAACAAGGAGATCCCATGCGCCTGACCGCCACCCCGCTGCTGCTCGCCCTGTCCCTCGCCCTTGGAACCTCGATGACCGCCCATGCCGCTACGTCGTCGCCGTCGATCGCCGCCGCGGCCGAAGGCACCCTGCTGAACATTTCGGCCAACGCCGAGGCCACCCGCGTGCCGGACGTCGCCACCCTGTCGGCCGGCGTGGTCACCCAGGCCGCCGACGGCAACAGTGCCATGCGCCAGAACGCCCAGCAGATGGACAAGGTGCTGGCCGCGATCAAGGCCGCCGGCATCGCCGAGCGCGACGTGCAGACCAGCGGCGTCAGCCTCAACCCGCAGTACCGCTATGCCGACAACGAGGCGCCGAAGATCACCGGCTACCAGGCCAGCAACACGGTCAGCCTGAAGGTCCGTGACATCGCCAAGCTCGGCAAGGTGCTCGATGCGCTGGCCGCTCAGGGCGCCAACCAGATCAACGGCCCCAGCTTCGAGATCGACCAGCCGGAACCGGTCTATGACGAAGCCCGCCTGGCCGCGCTGAAGAAGGCCCAGGCCCGCGCCCAGACCTATGCCAAGTCGCTGGGCCTGCAGGTGCGCCGCATCGTCAGCATCTCCGAGAACAGCAGCGGCGGTTTCCGCCCGATGCAGATGATGCGCACCATGGCGGCCGGTGCGGCGATGGACAAGGCCACCCCGGTCGCACCGGGCGAATCGACCGTCTCGGTCAACCTGGACGTGGTGTTCGAACTGGGCCGCTGATCGCGTCCGCCGCGGTCGACGACACAGGCGGGTCCCGCAGGGGGCCCGCCTTTTTCGTGCCCTCCGCCGACACTGGCTGAAGGCCAGCCCAACGATCATGCCCCTGCCTCTAGGCAGTAGCCGCCGTGCCGCGCTACTGATGGACTGCCAGCCGCGTGCGGCAACCCCGCCACGGGCCCTGGTGCGTTGAGGACTTCGTCACTGGCATGGAGGTGGATCATGGTTCGTACGTACCCCGTTGCATCCCTGCATTTCGACCCCGCCCGGGTGGCCGCCTGGAGCGCGGCGATCGCCCTGCACCTGCTGGCCTTCCTGTTGCTGCTCATCCCTGCGACCTACCAGGCCGTGCAGGTCCCGCGTGAAAAGACGCCGGTCCGGCTGATCGAGAAGATCCCGCCACCGCCAACGCCGCCGGTTCCGGTCACGCCCAAGGAGATCGTCCAGGTGGTGCCGAAACCGCGAACGCAGCCGGTGGTGCCGCCACTGCCCGCGCCCACCGCGACCGTGGAGGAGACCCAGGGCATCGCGTTGCCGGCCGCCGAACCGGCTCCGCCGCAGCTGGCGCCCAGCATCGACACGTCCACCCCTCTGGCCGGCGCCCAGCTGCAGTACCGCAGCGCCCCGCCGCCGACCTACCCCATCCAGTCCCTGCGCAACCACGAACAGGGCACGGTGCTGTTGCGGGTGGAAGTGGACAGCCATGGCCAACCGGTCGCGGTCAGCGTCGAGCGCAGCAGCGGCTCGCGCAACCTGGACCAGGCCGCCCGCCAGCAGGTGCTCCGGCACTGGCGCTTCGAGCCTGCCCAGCGTGACGGCGTGGCAGTTCCGGCCATCGGCCTGGTACCGGTACAGTTCTCGCTGCCCGACTGAGCCCCACCACCGGCCCGGCCTCGCGCCGGGCCGGTCCCTGCCGCTGCCCGGGAAATGCGGAGAGGCCAGGGACCAAGCGTTACCGATTAAGCAAAATTTCACGACTTCGTCACCTGCAGGAAACCTAGATTGGCGCGTCCCGGTATCGATCCGGCGACAGCCCTCAACGCTACGGTTTTCCAGTTAGGAGAGAAGCTGTGAAACACCCGATCCAACGGCCCGCCAGCCGCCGCCGCAGCACCCTGGCATCGTCCATCACCCACATCCTCACCGGCGGCGCCCTGCTGCTGGCCGGCGCCGTCGCTTCCTCCTCCGCCTTCGCGCAGGAAAAGGCCACCAACCTCGACCGCATCACGGTCACCGGCTCCAACATCCCGCGCACCAACACCGAGACACCGTCGCCGGTGCAGGTGGTGACCCGCCAGGAAATCGACCGCACCGGCAAGACCTCGCTGGCCGAGTACCTGCAGACCATCACCGCCGATGGCGCCGGCTCGATTCCCAAGACCTTCGGCAACGGTTTCGCCGGCGGTGGTGCCGGCATCTCGCTGCGCGGCCTGGGCGCCGGCTCGACGCTGGTACTGTTGAACGGCCGCCGCATGGCCACCTATGGCCTGGCCGATGACGGACAGAAGGTCTTCACCGACCTCAGCACCATTCCGCTCGATGCCGTCGAGCGCGTGGAAGTCCTGAAGGACGGCGCTTCGGCGATCTACGGCTCCGATGCCATCGCTGGCGTGGTCAACATCATCCTGCGCAGCGACTTCCAGGGCGCCATCCTGCGTGGCTCCTACGGCCTGTCCGGTGACAGCGATGGCGACGCCCGGAAGGCAACCCTGACCGCCGGTACCGGCGACCTGGCCACCGATGGCTGGAACGCCTTCTTCAGCCTGGACGTTGGCAAGACCGACGCGATCAAGATCAGCGACCGCAAGAACCGCAAGTGGATCGGTACCGGTGACACCCGCCCGTGGGGCTATGACAAGACCGCCCAGTTCCTCGGCGGTGCCTACACCCGTGGTGGCACCTCCGGCGGTTCCGGCCCGAATGGCTCCTACCTCGACGCCACCGGCCATCTGGTGCCGCTGCCGGGTTGCGCCGGCCTGACCACCATCGGTGGGCAGACCCCGGCCAGCATCGCCGCCGATGGCTGCCTGTGGGATCCGGCGCAGCAGTACCGCGACCTGATTCCGGAAGAGAAGTACGTCAACGTGTTCGGTCGCGCCAGCTTCGCCTTCGGTGAAGGCGGCGAGATCTACACCGAGATCGGCTACTCGAAGAAGGAAACCATCTTCAGCAACACCCCGTCCGGCGTGTCGGGCGGCTGGGGCTATCCGGGCGGCCCGGTCAACGCCAACAGTGGCCCCGGTGCCACCGTGCTGGGCCCGAACCATCCCGACAACCCGACCCCGGGCACGGCGCGCCGCGTGCGTTACTCGGCCTGGGATGTCGGCCCGCGCGTGACCGACAACACCAATGAGTTCAACCGCTTCCTGGTCGGCATCAAGGGCAACTGGGGCGACTGGAGCTACGACACCGCCTACCTGCACTCGGGCACCGACCTGACCAACAAGCGCACCGGCTTCCTGCGCTACAGCGCCGTCCAGTGTGCACTGGGCAATGCCAACTGCGCCGGTGGCGTGTGGCGTATCGGTGATGATGCCGGCAAGAACTCGCAGGCGCTGTACGACTACATCTCGCCCACGATCAGCGCCCGCGCCAAGTCCAGCCTGGACATGTTCGACTTCACCGTCTCGCGCAGCCTGATGGACCTGAAGGGTGGTCCGCTGGGCCTGGCGATCGGTACCGAGTGGCGCAAGACCAGCAACAGCCTGACCCCGCAGACCTACACCGACCAGGGCGACATCATCGGCCTGGGCTACTCGGCCTATGACGGCACCCAGAACGTCTACGCCGGCTACGTCGAACTGTCGGCACCGGTGCTGGAACAGCTGGAACTGTCCGGCGCCCTGCGTTACGACAAGTACGAAAGCGGCGAAGGCAAGGCTACGCCGAAGCTGGGCGTGAAGTGGACCCCGGCCGACTGGATCGCCCTGCGCGCCAGCTACGCCGAAGGTTTCCGCGCGCCGAACCCGGCCGAGAACGGTGACGGTGGCCTGGCCGCCTTCTCCACTGCGGTCGACCCGGTGCGTTGCCAGATCAGCGGCGGCGCTGCCAGCGAATGTGGCGCCAATTCGGTGGCGATCATCACCAAGCCGAACAAGCTGCTGAAGCCGGAAGAGTCCAAGAGCTACTCGGTCGGCATCGTGCTGCAGCCGACTTCGACCACCTCGATGACCGTCGATGCCTGGCAGATCAAGCGTACCAACGAGATCGTGCAGGGCAGCACGGCGGCGGCGATCCTGGCCGGCAACGTGCTGCGCGACAGCAACAATCTCAATGGCGTGGCCAACAGCGGCACCATCCTGGCGGTCAACACCGGCTACGTGAATGCCAGCTCGTCGCGCGTGCGCGGTATCGATACCGATATCCGCCAGACCTTCGAGATCGGCCCGGGCCAGCTGGAGCTGGACCTGCAGTGGAGCCACATCCTGAAGTTCGAGCGCACCGAAGGCGGCGACACGGTTGATTACGTGGGTACCCACGGCAACTGCGACGTCACCAACTGCATCGGTACGCCGAAGGACAAGGTCAACTTCGGCACCACCTGGAAGCAGGGCCCGTGGAGCGTCAGCGGCATCGTCAACTACATCAGCAAGATGGACAACATCGACAGCCGTGGTGGCAGCTACCTGGCCTTCTACGCTGACGGTACGCCGGTGAAGAAGATCTCTTCGTTCACCACGATGGACCTGTCCGGTCGCTGGAGCATCAACGACTCGTTCGAACTCAACGCCTCGGTGGCCAACGTGTTCGACCGCATCGCCCCGCTCGATCCGACCACCTACGGCGCGGTGAACTACAACCCGATGCACTTCTCCGGTGCGCTGGGCCGTTACTACACCGTCGGCTTCAAGTACACGTTCAAGTAAGACCGGTTGCAGCGTCACCTTCGAAGGCCCGGGCCGTTGCCCGGGCCTTCGTCGTTTTCACGCGGGCCGGTTCCTGCAGGCTGGCGCTTGCCTGCTGACTCTTGCGGACATGTTCACGAGGACATGGCTACCGTATGCTCGCGGCATTCGCGCCGCAGGGGATCTCCATGGCCGCGACATCGCAACGGCTGGGCCTGCCCGCGTTGACTGCACTGGTAGTCGGCTCGATGGTCGGCGCCGGCATCTTTTCACTGCCGCAGAACGTCGCGCGCAGCGCCGGCCCGGCCGCCGCCTTGATCGGCTGGGCGGTCAGTGGCGCCGGCATGCTGATGCTGGCCTTCGTGTTCCAGGCCCTGGCCAATCGTCGCCCCGACCTGGATACCGGCATCTACGCCTATGCGCGCGAAGGCTTCGGCAACTACATCGGCTTCTCCGCGGCGTGGGGCTACTGGGTGGCGTCGGTGCTCGGCAACGCCAGCTTCTTCGTACTGATCTTCAGTGGCCTCGGCCACTTCGTGCCGGTCTTCGGTGAAGGCAATACACCCGCCGCCGTAGCCGCTTCATCACTGCTGCTGTGGACCGTGCACCTGCTGGTGCTGCGCGGCCTGCGCACGGCCGCCATCGTCAACGGCCTGGTGACGGTGGCCAAGCTGCTGCCCATCGCGTTGTTCCTGATCCTGGCGGCGGGCGCGTTCCGCATGGACGTGTTCCGCGCCGATTTCCTCGGTACGCCCGCACTCGGCGACCTCGGCCAGCAGTTGCGCGGCATGATGCTGGTGACCGTGTGGGTGTTCATCGGCATCGAAGGGGCCAGCATCTATTCGCGGCGTGCCGCGCGCCGTGCCGACGTCGGCCATGCCACGGTGATCGGTTTCCTCGGGGTCTGGCTGCTGCTGGTACTGGTCAGCCTGCTGTCGATGGGCGTGCTGTCGCAGGCCGAGCTTGCCGGGCTGCCCAACCCGTCGATGGCCTACGTGCTGCGCGCCATCGTCGGCGAATGGGGCGCGACGGTGATCATCATCGGTTCGATCGTCTCCGTGCTCGGCGCATTGCTGGCCTGGGTGCTGCTGTGCGCCGAAGTGCTGTATGCCGCCGCCGGTGATGGCACCATGCCGGCCTTCCTCGGCCGCGAGAACGCGCGTGGCGTGCCGGCCAATGCACTGTGGTTGAGCAATGGCCTGATCCAGTTGTTCCTGCTGATGGTGCTGGTCAGTTCGGGCAGCTACACCGGGCTGGTGCTGCTCGCTGCGTCGATGAGCCTGGTGCCCTACTTCCTGTCCACCGCGTTCGGCGTGCAGCTGGCCTGGCGCGGGCAGGCCTACGCCGGCGAACCAGGCGTGCGCTGGCGCGATTTCGGGGTCGCACTGCTGGCCAGCGCCTATGCGCTGTGGCTGGTGTATGCCGGCGGCCTGGACAACCTGCTGCTGTCGGTACTGCTGTACGTGCCCGGCGTGGTGTTGTTCGCTTTGACCCGGCGCCAGCGCGGCGAGCGGGTATTCACGCGCTGGGAGTGGGTACTGTTCGGCGCGATCCTGGCGGTGGCGATCGCCACGCTGGTGGCCTTCTGCAGAGGTGAGCTGGCACTGTAGAGCCGAGCCCACGCTCGGCTTCACACAGGCAGCCGAGCATGGCTCGGCTCTACAACTGGCGTTCCGCCAGCATGCCGATATCCTGCATCCAGCGCTCGGCCAGCTGCGGCCACGCCGCGACCGGTGCATCCTTCATGCGCAGCCCGAATGCGTGGCCGCCGCGTGCGAACAGGTGCATTTCCACCGGCGCGCCCGCGTCCGCCAGGGCACGGTAATAGGCCAGCGATTCACGCACGTCATCGGTGCGATCGTCGGTGGCCTGCGCGATGAACGTCGGCGGCACCTTGTCATCCACGGTGATGTCCCTGACCAGCGACAATCCCTTCCCGTGCCCTGCCCACAGGTGCCCGGAATACATCACCATCGCGAAATCGGGACGGCTGGGTTGCTCATCCGCAGCATCGACCGGCGCGTAGCTGCGCAGCGCGTGCGTGCTCAGTCCCGCCACCACGTGACCACCGGCGGAAAAGCCGATCGCCCCGATCCGCTTGGGATTGATTGACCAGCGCTCGGCCTGTGCGCGCAGCAGGCCCATTGCACGCTGTGCATCCTGCAGGGCCATCGGCACTTTCGGAATGTCGCGGCAGTTGCACTCGGGGTCCCAGTTCGGGCCAGAGGCTGGCACCCGGTACTTCAGCAATGCACAGGTGATGCCCTGTGCGGTCAGCCAGCCGCAGATCTCGCTGCCTTCCAGGTCCATCGCCAGCACCCGATAGCCTCCGCCAGGCACCACCATCACTGCGGTGCCGGTGGCCGGTCCCTTCGGTGGAAACACGATGAGGGTCGGCGCAGCGACGTTCTGCAGCATCATCCAGTGTTCGCCACTGGCTTCGGAGATCACTTCGCTGACCTGCTCGGGCCCCTTCAACTTCGGCGGCGCGATCACCGTGCCCTGCGGCCACAACGGAAGCTCGGTGGTGCCCTGTGGCGGATGCCAGGTGGAAGGCGCGGCCTTCGTTGTGGCGAACGGCACCATCGCCAGCAGCAGGAAGCTCGAGGACAGCAGCACGCGCATGATCGGCATCCATGGTTGCAGCAGCAGAGTGTAGCGACAAAAAAAAACCTGCATCTTGCGATGCAGGTTTCTCAAGGTGGCGCCCGAAGTTGGACTCGAACCAACGACCCCCTGATTAACAGTCAAGTGCTCTAACCGGCTGAGCTATTCGGGCAGACGACTAGTATAACCACTCTTCACGCGCGATGGTAGGGGTGATTGGCAATCATTGCGGCGGCCCGATACAGCTGCTCGGCCACCACCAGGCGCACCAGCATGTGCGGCAGCGTCAGCGGTCCGATCGACCACTTCTCATCGGCCAGCGCGGACACCTCCGGCGAATGCCCTTCCGGGCCACCAATCAGGAACGCCAGGTCGCGGCCCTGCCCGCGCCAATGCTCCAGGCGCTGTGCCAGCTGTTCGGAACTCAGCTGTCGTCCTGGCACATCCAGTGCCACCACATAGGCGTTCTTCGGCAGCGCAGCGATGACCCGCTTGCCTTCCTCTTCAGTGGCGCGGCGCGGATCACGTCCCTTGCCGCGCAAGCCGGGCTCGATTTCCACCAGCTCGAACGGCAGCCAGTGCGACAGCCGCTTCTGGTACTCGGCGAAGCCCTGCGCGACCCAGCTGGGCGCGCGTTCACCGGTGGCGATCAGGCGGGCTTTCATCTACACGGTCCTCCAAAACGTCGACGGCGCCATCGGCGCCGTCGAAGGGATGCATCAACGTGCGGCTCAGGCCACTTCGTCGTCGCTGGACGGCGGCTGGTCGCCAACGGTCCACAGGCGCTCGAGGGCGTAGAACTCACGCACGCGCGGCAGCATCACGTGGACGATCACGTCGCCCAGATCGACCAGCACCCACTCGGCTTCGCGCTCGCCTTCAACACCCAGCGGCATCACGTCGATGTTCTTGGCGAAGCGCACGACTTCATCGGCGATCGACTTGACGTGGCGGGTCGAGGTGCCCGAAACGACGATCATGTAGTCGGCAACGCTGGACCGGCCGCGCACGTCGATCTCGACCAGGTCCTTGGCCTTCAGGTCTTCGGTGGCTTGGCGGACGCTGGCCAGCAGTTCCGGCACGGACGGCGGCGGGCTGGGCAGATCGACCTTGATGGTCTGGGGCTGGGTCTGGTTGCTCAAAGTGGATCGACTCGATAAACGTGGGGGCGATTATACGGGGATGGCACGGCGGCGCCATTCACGCTGTGGCCGGGCGGTACAGCCCGTGTGCAGCGACGTAGTCCGCGACGGCCGGCGGCAGCAGGGCGCGCCAGGGGCCACCGGCGGCGATCTGCGAGCGCACGGCGCTGGCCGATTCCTCGCGCAGCGGGTGGTGCAGGCGCAGGATGCGCCCGGCCGGGCTGGCGAACAGGGCCTGTTCGTTGTCGGCCCAGCGCCCCTGCAGGGCACGCCCCAGTTCACCGTCGATCGACGCCTGCAGCGGGCTGCCCGGCCGCTCGGCCACCACGAAGTGGGCCAGCCCGAACAGGGCCTCCCATTCGTGCCAGCCGGACAGGCCCAGCAGGCTGTCGGCGCCCACCAGCCAGGCCAGGGGCCGGCTTGGGCCCAGCTCGCCACGCAGCTCGCGCAGGGTATCGACGGTGTAGGACGGACGACCGGGATAGCGCGTGGCACGGTCCAGTTCACGACGGTCCAGCAGCAGGCCCGGCTCGTCGCCGATGGCCAGCGACAACATGGTGCAGCGCTGCTCGGCGGTGGCGCCGGGCACCGCACGGTGCGGCGGATCGCCTGCCGGCAACATGCGCACGGCCACCTGCAGTTCGTCCCGCGCGGCTCGCGCGATTGCCAGATGCCCCAGGTGCACCGGATCGAAGGTGCCCCCGTAATAGATCCGCAGGCTCATCGCTCAGGCCCGCGCCAGCAGGCGCACGGCACGCGGTTCGGCCACGGCCACCAGCAGGCGCTCCAGCGCCAGCCAGGCATCGCCGTCGGCCCGCCCCTTGGCGATGCGGTCGACCAGCCCGGCTTCGGCCACGAAGCGTTCCCAGCGCTTGCCTTCCGGGTGCCGCTGCAGCGCGCGCTTGTAGGGCGCCTGCCGTGATTCCCAGATGCCACGCGATTTCATTTCGGCGGCCAGGTTGCCGCCACGGGCCTGCACACGGGCCAGGCCGGCACCGGCCAGCAGTTCTCGGATCACGATCGGCATCAGTGCGGCCACCGCTTCGCCTTCGCCGCGCAGGCCAGCCAGCATGCGCAGTACGGCCGGCGGCTGGCCGGAGAACGTCGCCTCCACCAGCCGGAACACGTCGTAGCGGGCAGCGTCAGCCACCAGCGATTCCATCCGCTCCACATCCAGCGGCTGGCCATCGGCCAACAGCGCCAGCTTGTCGATTTCCTGGGCGGCGGCCAGCAGGTTGCCCTCCACCCGCTCGGCCAGGCGCTGCACGGCGGCCGGGTCGGCACGCAGGCCCTTGCCGCGCAGGCGGCGCTCGATCCAGTCCGGCAGTTCGTGCGGCTTGATCGCCCAGGCCACCGACAGCACGCCGATGCGGCTGACCGCCTCGGCCCACTTGCCCTGATGGGCCTTGCTCCATTCATTGGCGGTGATCATCAGCACCACGTCCGGCGCCGGATTGGCGCAGAACTGGCTGATCACTTCGGCGCCGTCCTTGCCGGGCTTGCCGCTGGGCAGGCGCACCTCGACCAGGCGGCGGGCGCTGAACAGGCTGGGCGCATTGAAGCTGGCGTCGAGCTGGTTCCAGTCGAAATCCCGCCCGTCGGCGTCGAACACTTCGCGTTCGCCGATGCCGGAGGCGCGCGCGCGCGCGCGGACGGCATCTGCCGCCTCCAGCACGCGCAGGGTTTCCGGGCCTGCGATCAGGTACACCGGCGCCAACGGGGTGTCAGCGCCCTGGCTGGCCAGCTGCTCCGGACGCAGTTCCATCGTCGCTGCCGCTCAGTGCTTGACGTCGGCGGCCGGCACCGCACCCTCGATCGGCTTGGCCTTCGGCGCGGACAGGCTGCCGCCCTTCTCGATCTCGGCGCGGACCACGCTGTCGATACGGCGGATGATCGAGGCGGACATTTCCCGGCGCAGCTCCGTGGCCAGGATTTCGCGTTCGGTGGTGGTACCGGTGGCGTCGGTCGGCGGCGACACATAGTCGCGCGACAGTTCGATCACCTGCTGCGGCACCAGTTCGCTGCCATCCTCGCGACGGAAGATGAAGATCACCGCGTAGCGCAGGCTGTATTCCTGTGCGCGGCCCTGCGAGTCGATGGCGATCGGCAGGTCACCCCAGCGCTCGGACAGCACCTGCAGCTGGGCGTTGGGTCCCTTGCTGTCCTCATCGGCCAGCTTGGCACCGGAGGCCAGCAGGCTGCGGTTGAGCAGCTTGACCAGTTCACTGTACGGGGCGGTGGAGACCACCTTCACCGGGGCAGTGTCGGTCGGCAGCATCAGCTTGTTGCGCAGATGGAAACCGCAGCCGGCGAGGCCGAGGACAAGAACGAGGGCAAGCAGGATTCGGGTCATGGAGACAGTCTGGCGGAGCCGGGCGATCACGGCAACACACAGCGTGCCCGAAGCCGCGTGAATGCAGGGCCATCAGGCGCCCGGCCCTGCTCATGGAATGGCACCGGCCACCGCGCGGGTGACCGGTGCCGGGGACATCAGGCAGCGACGATGTTCACGATCTTGCCCGGGACGATGATGATCTTGCGCACCGTCAGGCCTTCCATGAACCTGGCCGCGTTGGGCTCGGCCAGGGCCAGCGCCTCGACCTGCTCGCGCGCGGCATCGGCCGCCACCTCGATGGTGCCACGCAGCTTGCCGTTGACCTGCACCGCCAGGGTCAGCGCATCGCGCACCAGCGCGCTGCTGTCGGCCTGCGGGAACGGCTGGTCTTCCAGCAGCGTCTCGCCATGACCCAGCACCTGCCACAGGGCGTGGCTGGCATGCGGGGTGATCGGGTTGAGCAGCAGCACGATCGCCTGCAGCGCTTCCTGGCGCACCGCGCGGCCCTGCTCGCTGCCATCCTCGAACTTGGCCAGCGCGTTCATCAGCTCCATCACCGCAGCGATCGCGGTATTGAAGCTGTGGCGGCGGCCATAGTCGTCACCGACCTTGCCGATGGTTTCATGGGTCTTGCGGCGCAGCGCCTTCTGGTTGGCATCCAGCGCCGCGGCATCCAGTGCCGGGGCGGCACCGTCGGCAGCGTGCTTCTGCACCTGGGCCCAGAGGCGGCGCAGGAAGCGGGCCATGCCGTCCACGCCGGCTTCGTTCCACTCCAGCGACTGTTCCGGCGGTGCGGCGAACATCGAGAACAGGCGCACGGTATCGGCGCCGTACTTGCCGACCATCGCCTGCGGGTCCACGCCGTTGTTCTTCGACTTGGACATCTTCTCGGTACCACCGACCACCACCGGCTGGCCGTCGGCGATCAGGGTGGCGCCGGTGATGCGGCCGCGCTCGTCGCGCTGTACTTCCACGTCGGCCGGGTTGATCCAGTCCTTCGAGCCGTCCGGGTTCGGGCGGTAATAGGTTTCGGCGATCACCATGCCCTGGCACAGCAGGTTGCGCGCCGGTTCGTTGCTGTCCACCATCCGCGCGTCGCGCAGCAGCTTGTGGTAGAAGCGGAAATACATCAGGTGCAGGATCGCGTGCTCGATGCCACCGATGTACTGGTCCACCGGCAGCCAGTAGTTGCCGCGCTTGTCGACCGCATCACGGGCACCCGGCGAGGTGTAGCGGGCGTAGTACCAGCTCGACTCCATGAAGGTGTCGAAGGTGTCGGTCTCGCGCTCGGCCGCGCCGCCGCATTCCGGGCAGGTGGTCTTGCGCCATTCCGGGTCGGTCTTGATCGGCGAACCGGTGCCGGAGAACGCCACGTCCTCCGGCAGCACCACCGGAAGCTGTTCTTCCGGCACTGGCACTGCGCCGCACTTGGCGCAGTAGATCACCGGAATCGGGCAGCCCCAGTAGCGCTGGCGGCTCACGCCCCAGTCGCGCAGGCGGTAGTTGACGCGGCGCTGGCCCTGGGCCTTGCGCTCGAAACGTTCGGCCAGGGCTTCAAAGGCGCCCTGGAAGTCCAGGCCGTCGAATTCGGCCGAGTTGACCAGTTCGAAGGCACGGCTCTTGTCGCTGTACCAGTCCTGCCAGCGGCTACCGTCCCAGTTGCGCTCTTCTTCAGTGCGCGGGTCCTTCAGCGCGATCACCTGCTTGATCGGCAGGCCGTACTTGTTGGCCACTTCATTGTCGCGCTGGTCGTGGCCCGGCACCGCCATCACCGCGCCGGTGCCGTAGCCCATCAGCACGAAATTGGCGACCCACACCGGGACCGGCTCGCCGGTGACCGGATGCAGCGCGCGCAGGCCGGTGTCCATGCCGCGCTTTTCCTGGGTTTCCAGTTCAGCCTCGGACACACCGCCCTGCTTCAGGTCGGCCAGCAGCGCGGCCAGTTCCGGATTGTTCTTCGCCGCATGCAGCGCCAGCGGGTGTTCGGCAGCGATCGACACGAAGGTCACGCCCATCACCGTGTCCGGGCGGGTGGTGAACACGCGCAGCGGGTCCAGCGCGCTGCCATCGACATCGCGCACATCGAACTGGATCTCCAGGCCCTCGGAACGGCCGATCCAGTTGCGCTGCATGGTCTTGACCGATTCCGGCCAGCCGTCCAGCTCGTCCAGGCCATCCAGCAGTTCCTGGGCGTAGTCGGTGATGCGCAGGAACCACTGCGGGATCTCGCGCTTCTCGACCAGGGCGCCCGAGCGCCAGCCGCGGCCGTCGATGACCTGCTCGTTGGCCAGCACGGTCTGGTCGACCGGGTCCCAGTTCACCACCGCGTTGCGGCGGTAGGCCAGGCCCTTGCGCATCAGGCGGGTGAACATGCGCTGCTCGTGGACGTAATAGTCCGGACGGCAGGTGGCGAACTCGCGCGACCAGTCGATGGCATAGCCCAGCGACTTCAGCTGGCTGCGCATGTGGTCGATGTTCTTGTAGGTCCACGCCGCCGGCGCGGTCTTGTTCTTGATCGCAGCGTTTTCCGCCGGCAGGCCGAACGCGTCCCAGCCCATCGGCTGCAGCACGTTGTGGCCGGTCATGCGCTTGTAGCGGCTGATCACGTCGCCGATCGTGTAATTGCGCACGTGGCCCATGTGCAGCGCACCGGACGGGTACGGAAGCATCGACAGGCAGTAGTACTTCGGCTTGTCCGAAGTCTCGTCGACCTCGAAGGCACGGGTGGCGTCCCAGTACTGCTGGGCGGCGGATTCAACCTGCTGCGGGTCGTAGGCGTTGGTTTCAGCGCTGGTCATGGAACACGCGGATGCGGCGGCAAAGCGGTACAGCGTACCGCAGTGCGGCAAATGGCTCCAATCCTGCCTGCCGGACGCCGGCGCCGCGGCGCTCGGGGAGGCGTCTCAGCGCGGGCGCGACAGCGGCAGGGCCGCCGCCAGCCAGACCAGCCAGCAGGCGAACGCGAGCCGTTGTGCCATCGGCGCCGGCAGTGTGCCCTGCAGGGCGAACGCCGCCAGCGCGGCCAGCACGCCGCAGCCCAGGGCCACTGCGCCCGAGGCCCGGCCATGCGCCTGGCGCAGATGGGACACGCCCAGCAGCACGGTGCCGGCGACGAAACCCAGCACCCAGATCATCCAGGCGCTGGCATGCAGCTGGCTGGCGGGCCCATGCAGGTCATCCACGTCCAGTGGCAGCAGCCCCATCGCGGCAAAGGCCAGACCGGCCAGCAGCAGCATCTGGCTGCCGACCCGTGGCGCCCAGCCAGCAGTGGCCGGCAGACTGCGGCGCAGGCGCTCAGCCACCGCCACCGCCAGCACGCCGGGCAGCACGAAACCCAGCAGATTGAAGGCCAGCGCATGCGGTACACCGCGCGCACCCAGCAGCGCCACCGGGTGGCGAGCCTGGGCATAGCCGTCCAGGCCGGCACCGAAGCCGGCCACGGCCAGGACGAATACGACTGCCGCAAGCAGCCCCAACCAACGATCAAGCCGGACCACGGACATTGCGCGCAATCACCCGGAAAGGAATGGACCACGGCATTGTCGCGGCAGCGGCGCGATGCGCCAAGCGCGGCGCATTCCAGAGCACTTCAATATCCGCCTGCTGCGCCTACCGTGATGCTCGATGCATGGCAGTTCCGCCCTGTCGCAAGCGCGCCTCCCCATCGAAGCCTGTCGCCTCCGGCTAGTGGGTGATCCACTCGCTGCACTGCGCCCCTGCCGGCCCGCCAGCACCACTCGAGGGCGTACTCCGTGATCGCAGGGTTGAGACCGACATCGATCGTCACCATAGAATCGGTCTCCAGATGCCAAGCGATGCCTCCCCCATGACCGAGACGACCTACGTATTCGACGCCACCACTGCGACCTTCGAGGCCGAAGTCCTGCAGAAGTCGCTGCAGACGCCGGTGCTGGTCGACTTCTGGGCCACCTGGTGCGGGCCGTGCAAGACCCTGGGCCCGATGCTGGAAAAGCTGGCTGCCGAGTACAACGGCGCTTTCGAGCTGGCCAAGGTCGATGTCGACAAGGAACAGCAGATCGCGGCGGCCTTCCAGATCCGCTCGGTGCCCACCGTGTTCCTGGTCAAGGGCGGCCAGCTGGTGGACGGCTTCCCCGGCGCCATTCCGGAAGGCCAGCTGCGTGAATTCCTGGCCCAGCACGGCATCGTGCCGGCCGATGTCGGCGATGCCGCCCCTGAAGATGAAGCCCCGCTGGACCCGCAGGCGCAGGTCGACGTACTGCGCGCGCAGATCGCCGCCGAGCCGGACAAGGATGAGCTGAAGCTCGACCTGGCCCTGGCCCTGCTGCAGATCGGCGGCGTGGACGAGGCCGGTACCCTGATCGACGGCCTGCCGGCCAATCTGGCCACCGACGACCGCGCCGTGCGCGCCCGTGCCCGCCTGGCCTTCGCCGCTGCGCTGAAGGATGCCCCGGCGGCCGAGGTGCTGGAGGCCCGCATCGCCGCTGATGGCAAGGATCTCAAGGCCCGCCACCTGCGCGGCGTGCAGCTGCTGCTGGGCGGGCATGACGAGGCCGCCCTGGCGCAGTTCCTGGAAATGCTGCGGATCGACCGTGGATTCGAGGAGGGCCTGCCACGCAAAGCCTTGATCGACGCCTTCAATGTGATCTCCGACGAGGACCTGGTGGGCCAGTACCGCCGCAGGATGGCGTCGCTGCTGTTCTGAACGGAAGCCCGCTCCGTTCAGAATCCCTGCACTGAACGCGGGCAATAATGCGCGCGCTGGCGGCCTTGCGGTCGCCACGATCCGTTCGGGGGGATGAGGTCGGGGCCATGGGGTCTTGCAGCTGCACCCCCGCATTGCCGGGATTGCAAACTGTGACCGTCGTCCGCTCTCTGTCGTTCGCCATGCGTTTAACGGGCGCCCTGCTCTGCGCCCTCCTCCTGCCGCCTGCCATCGCCGGCGCCCAGGACTGGAACTACCGGGTCCGGCCCGGCGACACCCTGTGGGACCTGGGTGGGCTGTACCTGAAACCCTCGGTACGCTGGCAGCAGCTGCAGCAGCACAACCGCATCGACAACCCCTACCAGTTGCCGCCGGGCCAGCTGCTGCGCTTCCCGATCAGCTGGCTGCGCACCGAACCGGCGCCGGCCCGGGTGCTGTCGGTGCGCGGCAAGGTCGAGCTGTCCGGTGCCGATGGCACGGCGACCCGTGCGCTCCAGGCCGGCGAGCAGCTGCATATCGGTGACACCGTGGAAACCGAGGGCGATTCCAGCATCACGCTGGAATTTGCCGATGCCTCGCGCCTGCAGCTGCGCGAATACTCGCGCCTGCGCCTGGACCAGCTCAGCCGCTATGGCCACACCGGCATGGTCGACACCCGCCTGCGCCTGCAGCAGGGGCGCGCCAGCAACCGGGTGACGCCGGCGCGCGGCCCGGCCTCGCGCTACATCATCGATGCACCCACCGCGACCAGCAGCGTGCGCGGCACGGTGTTCCGGGTCAGCGCCGGGGATACAGGGCACGTCGGCGCCACCGAGGTCCTGCAGGGCAAGGTGCAGGTCGGCAACCCCCATGGCCAGCGGCTGGTACGGCCGGGGCAGTCCACCCGCAGCAGCAGCGCCGATGCGGCCCCCGCCGCGGTCTCGGCCCTGCTGCCGGCGCCGGCGCTGCGCAATGACGCGCTGCGCCTGGCGCCGCTGCCGACCCTGCTTGCCTGGGAACCGGTCACTGGCGCCGATCACTACCGGGTGGAAGTGGTGCAGGCGGCAACGCCGGAGATCCTGCTGTTCGCCACCTCCACCGCCGACACCCGGTTGGCGATCGGCGACCTGCCGCCCGGCCAGCTGCGCCTCCTGTTGCGCGCGGTCGACGCACAGGGCGTCGAAGGCATGGATGCGAGCGCCGATTTCGAGCTCAGTGACCAGCCACCGCCGCCGCTGACCGTATCGCCGCTGCATGGGCAGACGATCAACAGCGACCGCCCGCGCTTCCGCTGGAGCCAGGCCCCCGGTGCACGCAGCAGCGTGCTGCAGATCGCCGCCGAACCCAGCTTCCGGCAGCCACTGCAGGAGCAGGCTACCCATGCGACCGACCTGCGCCTGGCGCAACCGCTGCCGCCCGGACAGTACTACTGGCGCGTGGCCTCGCGCGATGCCGAAGGCCACCAGGGCCGCTATGGCCAGGCGCTGCCGCTGCAGCTGAGCAACGAGCCGGTGGACCCTGCACTGCAACCGCCCGAGGCCGCGCACGGCGAGCTCACCCTGCGCTGGCAGGCCGGCAGCGAAGGCCAGCGCTACCGGGTGCAGGTGGATCGCCGCGGTGACTTCAAGGCCCCATTGATCGATGAAACCGTGGCCCAGCCGCAGGTGAGCTTCAAGCGCCCGTGGAGCGGCACGCTGCACGTGCGCGTGCAGTACATCGACGATGACGGCCACGCCGGCGAGTTCTCCCCTGCCCAGCAGATCCCGTTGCCATGCCGCCTGTGCTACGGCGCCGGTGGCGGTGCACTGCTGCTCTGGTTGTTGTTGTGAGGCGCTCGCCGCTGCCATGGTCGAAGCGGATCCTGCTGGCCCTGCTGGCCGGCGTGCTGACCATCGTGGCCAGCCAGGGCCAATGGCTGTGGCGGCAGGACGAGGCGGCCTATGACGCACTGGTCGGCAACTGGGACTACCGCCCCGACCCCAGCGTGCTGATCGTGGCCATCGACGAAGGCAGCCTGCAGCGTATCGGCCAGTGGCCCTGGCCGCGCTCGGTGCATGCCCGCCTGCTGGACCGCCTGACCGATGCCGGCGCCGAACGCGTTGCGCTGGACCTGATGCTGTCCGAACCCGACCGTCGCGACAGCCGCCAGGATGATGAGCTGGCGGCCGCGATCCGACGCAACGGCCGGGTGGTGCTGCCGGTGCTGGCGGCACCGGCGGCCGGCGACCGCATGGCCGAGGAAATGCTGCCGATCCCGCAGATCGCCGCCAGTGCCGCCGCGATCGGCCACACCGATGTCGAGGTGGATGGGGACGGCGTCGCCCGCGGCGTCTATCTGCACGCCGGTATCGGACGGCCGCACTGGCCGGCACTGGGCCTGGCACTGGCCGACCTGCCGGCGGGTGCGGTACGCGGCCTGCCCGACCCCGACCCGGCGCTGGGCTCGCCCTATCAATGGCGTCGCGATGATTACGTGCGCGTGCGCTACGCCGGCCCGCCCGAGCGGCTGCCGCAGGTGTCCTATGCGGACGTGCTCGATGGGCACGTGGATGGAGCGATGCTGCGTGGCCGCCGCATCGTGGTCGGCATGACGGCCAGCGGCATCGCGCCTCGCCTGCTGACCCCGACCACCCGCGAGTTCTGGATGAGCGGCAGCGAGTACCAGGCCAACATCACCTCGATGCTGCTGCAGCACAAGCAGATCGACGTGCTGCCGCACGCCTGGCAGCACGCCATCAGTGGCGTGCTGGTGGCGCTGTGCGTGATTCTGCTCGGCCTGCGCCTGCCGTGGCTGGTCGCGCTGTGTTCGCTGCCGATGCCGCCGCTGCTGAGCTGGCTGCTGCTGCGCACCGGTGACCTGTGGTGGGCACCGGCCAGCGCGATGCTGGGCGTGGTGCTGGCACTGCTGGTCTGGGCGGTGTGGCGGATCTCGGCCTGGCACCGCCTGGCCAACCGCGATGCCCTCACCGGCCTGGGCAACCGCCTGCGCTTCGAGCAGTCACTGCAGCAGGAATGCGACGCCGCGCGGCGCAGTGGCAAGCCATTGAGCCTGGCGCTGATCGACGTCGACCACTTCAAACGCCACAACGACCGCCATGGCCACCAGGTCGGTGACCGCGTGCTGCGTGATGTCGCCCGCCTGATCGGCGCGCATGCGCGCCGCCCGCGCGACATGGCGGCGCGCTACGGTGGCGACGAATTCGCACTGGTGCTGCCGGATACGCCGGCCGAGGGCGCGCGCCGGGTGATCGAGGACCTGATTGCCTGCGTGCGTGCACTGCCGGCGCCGGGCGACGGCAGCGATGACGGCGTCACGCTCACCATCGGGGTATTCACCCGCGTGCCCGACGGTGACCTGCAACCGCACCATTTCGTGGAAGGCGCCGACACCGCCCTTTACCAGGCCAAGGCCAACGGCCGCGACGGGTTCATGATCGACGGCGGGACGTGACTCCCGGGGTGCAACATACGCATGCGAATGGTTAGACTGGGCACCTCGCCTCGCGCCCCGGACCCGCATGAACGCCCGCCTGTTCCGCTTCGGCATCAACCTCTGGCCGCCGTTCCTGTTCACCGGCATCCACGTCACCCGGATCACGCCCGATTACCGTCAGATCGACGTGGCACTGCGACTGCGGCCGTGGAACCGCAATTACGTGGGCACGCATTTCGGCGGCAGCCTGTTCGCGATGACCGATCCATTCTGGATGCTGGGCCTGCTGCACATCCTCGGCCGTGACTATTACGTGTGGGACCGGGCCGGTACGATCGATTTCCTCAAGCCTGGCCGGGGCACGGTGCGTACTTCGTTCCGCATCGATGATGCACTGCTGGCTGAACTGCGTGCCGAAGCGGCCGGCGGCGAAAAGGTGCTGCGCTGGTTCAGCAACGATGTCGTCGACGAAAGCGGCGAAGTGGTCGCCCAGGTACGCAAGCAGGTGTACCTGCGGTTGAAGCCGCACGCACGCTGATCCAGCACGCGCGCGCTATCCTCGGCCTCCCTGCCATGGAGGCTCCGATGCGCCCGTATGCGCTTGCCACACTGCTGACCCTGCTGTCCTTCACCACCCACGCCCTCGACCTGCCACCGGTGCAGTATCCGACGCTGCCGGCCCAGGCGGCCAATGCCGCCGGTTTCGTCCCCCAGGGCTGGGCACTTGAATCGAGCGTCGAAGGCGATCTCGACCAGGATGGCCGCGCGGACCTGGTGCTGGTGCTGCGTCAGCAGGCGCCACGCAACGTCATCGAGCACGATGGCTTGGGTCCCTCGCCGTACGACAGCAACCCGCGCATTCTCGCCGTGGCGTGGTCGCGCCCGTCCGGCTATGTGCTGGCGGTGCAGGACCACCAGCTGATACCGCGCCCGGACAATCCGGTGATGAGCGACCCGCTCGAAGACGGCGGCGTCAGCATCCAGCGGGGCACCCTGAAGGTCGCACTGTTTTCATTCGCCAGCGCGGGCAGCTGGTCAATGGGCACGACCGCCTTTACCTTCCGTTGGCAGGACGATGCCTTTGCGCTGATCGGCTACGACCAGAATTCGGTGATGCGCAATTCCGGGCAGACCGAGTCGGTGAGCGTGAACTTCTCCACCGGCAGGGTAAAGCGGAGCGAAGGCAGCATCGAGGACGACAAGGACAGCGTGCACTGGGAGGCCCTGCACAGCCGCCGCCGCTGGACGCTGCAGACCATCGGTGATGGCTGGGCATTCGATCCGCTGGCGGGCAGCGACTGAGACGCTGCTCAGTCGCGCGCAGCAGCGGCCGGGGCGTTCTCCATCACCAGCGGCACCGACAGCCATGGGCTCTCGTCGGTGCTGCGCGACGGTGAACGCCGCGGCACCTGCAGACGGCGGCCATCGGCCGACAGCTGCGGTGCCCGCACCGGCGAGCGGAACTGCGCAGGCAGGCGCTGCAGCGCATCCACCGGATCCTGCGCCTGCTGCCGCAGCCAGCGCTGCGCGCCGATCAGCCGCACCATCGCGGCGGCATCCTGGGTCCGTGACGAATAGGCCGGATAGACCGGGCGGGCAATATCGGTCAGCACGCACCCCAGGATGTTCGACAGGCAGCCAAAGTCATGCTGCGGCGGTGCCGGCACCGGCAGCGGGCGATCCGCTTCCAGCGCCGCCATCGCCGCCGCGCCGCAGGCCCAGCCCAGATTGCCCGCCGCGCGCGCCAGGGTACTGCTGCGATCCAGTACCAGCACCCCGCCCAATTCCTGCGCCGAGGTTTCGATCGCAGCCCGGCTCATCGCGTACTCACCCTGCATCGCACGGCACAGGCTCTGTTCGGCGGCCAGCATCGGCTGCATTGCCTGATCGCATTCCGCTGGCAACGGATGGTCGGCCGGCAGTTCGACCAGCATGTCGGCCAGCAGTTGGGCATTGGCCTGCACCAGGCTGGCACCGATGATGCTCTCCACCAGGTAACTGCCGCCCGTCACCAGCCGCCGGCCCAGCTGAAGACCCCTGCAACTGCCACGCAGCGCACCGTCGATATCGCCCTGCACATAGGCCAGCGCGCGTGCGCTGGTGGCATCGATCATCAGGCCATAGGTCGGCATCGGCACCAGGATGCCGTCGCCCTTGGGCCGGAATGGCGACACGAAGTGGTCCGCATCGGCCAGCTGGTCCAGGCGCGCATGCAGCTGCTGGTGGCCAGCGTGGGCATCGACGAAGCGCTGCGGGTCGGCGCGCACCTGGCCCAGGCAGTCACTGGCGGTCGGCCCGCAGCTGGCCGCCGGTCGTGATCGCAGCGCGTCATGGTCCTCCGCCAGCTGCGGTCCGGCGCCGCCATTGCCGCGCGGATCGGCCTCCCAACGCTGCACGTCGCGGGCCAGGGCCTGTTCGCGCTGGCGCGCGTCCAGATCGTCGAACGCGAGCGTCCACAGCAGCGCAAAACCGTTGTGGCCGTGGACAGGCAGGCGGGCCTGCAGGCGCTGCTGGGCCTGTAGCCGCGATTCCGGCACCGGCCACATGCGCGAGGCGCACCACACCACGATGGCCAGCACCAGAAGGCCTACCAGGGTCCAACCCAGTCCGCGCAGAATCTTCAACACAGCTTCCCTTCCATGTGCCGTTGCCGCAGTCGATTGCCCAGCGTAATCGACCGGCCGTGACCGCTACAATGCGCACATGTCGCTCGAAGCCCCCGCCCTGGTCCCCCGCCCCTCCCTGCAGCGCCTGTTCCTGACCGGCCTGCTGACCCTGCTGCCGATCTGGCTGACCTGGGTCGTGGTCAAGTTCGTGTTCGTGCTGCTGTCGGGCATTTCCAGCCCGTTGGTGGTGCCACTTTCCGAGCAGATCGCGACAAGCTTTCCGCACTACCTCGGCTGGGTCCGGGCCGAGTGGATCCAGAACACCATCGCCCTGCTGGCCACCCTGCTGGTGATCCTGGCGGTGGGCGTGGCCAGCCGCCGCGTGCTGGGCCAGCGCCTGCTGCGCTGGGTCGGCGCGGTCATCAAGCGCATTCCGCTGGCCAGCATCATCTACGACAGCGCCAAGAAGCTGCTGGACATGCTGCAGACCGAACCGGGCAGCACCCAGCGCGTGGTGCTGATCGACTTCCCGCACCGCGACATGAAGTCGGTCGGCCTGGTCACCCGCGTGATCAAGGAACACGGCACCGACCGTGAACTGGCCGCGGTGTACGTGCCCACCACGCCGAACCCGACTTCGGGTTACCTGGAAATCGTGCCGGTGGAACTGCTGACCCCGACCGACTGGACCGTCGACCAGGCCATGAGCTTCATCATTTCCGGCGGCGCCGTCGCGCCGTCCAGCGTTCCGTTCACGCGCGCCGGCGATCGCAGCGAATGACCGCGGCGCCGATCGAGCGCCCGTTGCAGGACCGCGCGGTCCTGCTGTTCATCGTGCTGGCTGCGTTCTTCTGCGGCAATGCAGTGCTGGCCGAACTGATCGGGGTGAAGATCTTCGCGCTGGAAGACACCCTCGGCATCGATCCGCTGAACTGGAACCTGTTCGGCCAGACCGGTTCGCTCAGCTTCACCGCCGGCACCCTGCTATGGCCGGTGGTGTTCATCATGACCGACACCATCAACGAGTTCTTCGGCAAGCGCGGCGTGCGCTTCATCTCGTGGCTGGCCGTGGTCCTGATCGCCTATGGCTTCCTGTTCGCCTTCGCGGCGATCTCGCTGGCGCCGGCCAGCTGGTGGGTCACCTCCATGGACGGGCACGGCGTGCCGGACTACCAGGCCGCATTCGCAGCGGTGTTCGGCCAGGGCATGTGGACCATCGCCGGTTCACTGGTGGCCTTCCTGCTCGGCCAGCTGATCGACGTGGCGGTGTTCCATCGCATCCGCCAGGCCACCGGCGAGCGCCACGTGTGGCTGCGTGCGACCGGGTCCACCGCGATCTCGCAGGTGGTGGACAGCTTCGTGGTGATCTGGATCGCCTTCGTGCTCGGCCCGCAGCACTGGCCGACCTCGCTGTTCCTGGCCGTCAGCAGCGTCAACTACATCTACAAGATGGGCTTTGCAATTGCCCTGATTCCGGTGCTGTACCTGATGCGGCGTGCGATCACCCGCTATCTGGGCGCAGACAGGGCCGCTGCGCTGCGCGCGGCGGCGGCGGCTGACTGAAGCCCCAGCGGCGGCAAGCTGACTGCGCCTTCACGCTGGCCGTACGCGGCCGGATCGTGCAAGCTCCACGGTCTGTGTTCCACGGAAGCTCCTGATGCCGCATCCCACCCGCGCCCTGGCCGCCGCCATCGCCGCGTTGTTCCTGTTCAGTGCCGTGCCGTCGGCCGAAGCAGCGAAAAAGAAGGCCAGCCGCCCTGCCGCCGCGCAGACCCGCCAGGCTGCCAAGCCCAAGGCCAGGCCCGCCCGCGCCACCGCACCGGCGCGTGGCAGCTCGGCACGCCGCGCCGCGCCGCGTCCGGTGGCGCCGGCCCGTGCCGTACCCAAGCAGGTACAGCTGGAGCGCCTGTACGACGAGTACTGGGATGCCTCGATGCGGTTGAACCCGCTGCAGGCCACCTTCCAGGGCGAATCCCGCTACAACGACCAGCTGCCCAACATCCTGTCCGCCGCCTGGCGCCAGCAGTCGCACGACTTCACCACGCAATGGCTGGGCAAGGTCGAGAAGCTCGGCAGTGATGGCCTGCAGGGCCAGGACCTGCTCAGCTACGAGATCTTCGTGCGCGACGCACGCGCCTCGCTGGCCGCCGAGCGCTACCCGAGCTGGATGATGCCGATCAGCCAGTACTACAACATCGGCAGCATCATGGCGATCCTCGGTGCCGGTGCCGGCGCGCAGCCATTCAACACCGTGCAGGACTACGACACCTGGTCGCGCCGTTCGCTGGGCATTCCCGAACTGTTCGACCAGGCCATCGACAACATGCGCCAAGGCATGAAGGCCGGCGTGGTACAGCCGCGCGACCTGATGGAAAAAGTGCTGCCGCAACTGGATGCGGTGATCAAGCCGACCGCCGAAGAGAGCATCTTCTGGTCGCCGATCCGCACCATGCCCAACACCATCCCGGCCGAGGACAAGGCGCGCATCAGCGCCGAGTACAAGCGCATGATCGAACTGCGCATCATGCCGGCCTATCGCGCCCTGCGCGGCTTCATCGCCACCGAATACCTGCCGGCCACGCGCGCCAGCAGCGGCCTGGGCGCACTGCCCGATGGCCAGGCCTGGTACGCCAGCCTGATCGTGCAGACCACCGCCAGCGACCAGACCGCCGCGCAGCTGCACGCGCTGGGCGAACAACGCGTGCAGGAACTGCAGGCGCAGATCGCCACGGTGATGAAGGATGCCAAGCTGCGCGGCACCCCCACCAAGCTGCTGCGCAGCATGCGCAACGACCGCCAGTTCCAGTACGGCGATGCCAATGCGCTGATCAACCGTTACCGCCAGGTGCAGCAGCAGGTCAACGCACGCCTGCCGCAGGTGCTGGATACCTTGCCCAAGGCGCCGCTGGACGTACGCGCGGTGGAACCGGAGCGTGCGCTCACCGCCGCTGCCGCTGCCTACCAGCCGGCACTGCCCGGGCAATCCGCGGTGCTGTACGTGAACACCCGCGACCTGCCCGGCCGCAAGCGCTGGAACGTGCCGGTGCAGTACCTGCATGAAGCGATCCCCGGCCACCACGTGCAGCTGGGCCTGCAGCAGGAGCTGGCCAAGCTGCCGCGCTTCCGCCGCCTCGGTGGCGATCTCGCCTTCGTCGAAGGCTGGGGCCTGTACGCCGAAACGCTGGGCGAGGACCTGGGCATCTACACCGATCCCTACGACCGCATCGGCTACCTGTACTCGCGCCTGCTGCGCGCCGCCCGCGTGGTGGCCGATACCGGCGTGAATGCCCAGGGCTGGAGCAAGCAGCAGGCTGTCACCTACCTGCAGAAGACCGTGGACATGAGCAGCGACGATGCCAACGCCGAAGTCGAGCGGGTCATGGCCCAGCCTGGCCAGGCACTGTCGAACGTGGCCGGCCTGACCACCATTGTCGCCCTGCGCGACAAGGCCAGGGCGCGCCAGGGCGCCGCCTTCGACCTGCGCCGCTTCCACGCCGAACTGCTGAAGGACGGCTCGATGCCGCTGGACGTGCTGGACCGCAAGATGGAACGCTGGATGGCCCAGCCGGCCAGCGCCACGCCCGCCCCGTCACCCTGAGCCTTCCGGAGCCGCCATGCGTCCTGCCGTCGCCCTGTTCGCCGCCGTGCTGGGCCTGCTGCCGCTGGCCACCGTCGCCGCACCGGTGCTGGCCCCACCGGATGCGGGCATCGACGGCCTGATGCAGGCCTACGACGGCCAGGTGCCCGGCGCCGCCGTACTGGTGCTGCATGACGGCAAACCGGTATTCCGGCGCGGCTATGGCCTGGCGGTGGTGGAGGACGGCACGGCGGTCACCGCGGCCAGCAACTTCCGGCTGGCCTCGGTCAGCAAGCAGTTCACCGCTGCGGCGGTGCTGCTGCTGGTGGAAGATGGCCGGCTCGGGCTGGACCAACCTGCCCGGCAATGGCTGCCCGAACTGCCCCCGGCTGCGGCCGCCATCACCATCCGCCAGCTGCTCTCGCATACCGGTGGCCTGCCCGACTACGAAGACCTGATGGACCCGGCTGATGCTCGGCAGGTGCATGACGCCGATGTGCTGACCCTGCTGTCGCGCCAGGACCGGCTGAACTTCGCGCCCGGCACGCAGTACCACTACAGCAACAGCGGCTATGCGCTGCTGGCACTGATCGTCGGCCGCGCCTCCGGCCAGGATTTCGCAGCCTTCCTGCAACAGCGCATCTTCCGCCCGCTGGGCATGGCCCACACCGTGGCCCATCAGGACGGCATCGATACCATCGCCGCACGCGCCTATGGCTACAGCTGGATCGATGGCCGTTGGCGGCGCACCGACCAGAGCACCACCAGCGCCGTGCTCGGCGATGGCGGCATCTATTCCTCGCTGGACGACCTGGCCCGCTGGGATGCGGCGCTGTACGACGACCGCCTGCTGTCGAAGGCCTCGCGCCGCGCGATGTTCAGCCCCGCCACATCGACGCCCGAACCGGATGTACCGCACTACGGGTTCGGCTGGCGGCTGAATGGCCCCGTGCAATGGCACAGCGGCGAGAGCATCGGCTTCCGCAACGTGATCGTGCGCCACCCGGAAAAACACCTGACCGTGATCGTTCTGACCAACCGCAACGACCCCGAACCCTATCCGCTGGCGCTGAAGATCGCCCAGCGCTGGCTGGACACCCTGCAATGACCGCCGATTCCGGTGCCCTGCTGGGCATCCACCACGCCGCACTGATCTGCAGCGACTACGCACGTTCAAAAGACTTCTACGTGCGCATCCTCGGCCTGCGCGTGCTGGCCGAGAACCACCGCGCCGCGCGCGATTCCTGGAAGCTGGACCTGGCCCTGCCCGACGGCGGCCAGCTGGAACTGTTCTCCTTCCCCTCGCCGCCGCCCCGTCCCAGCCGCCCGGAAGCCCAGGGCCTGCGCCACCTCGCGTTCCGCGTGGCCACGCTGGAACCCTTCATCCAGCGCCTGTCAGCGCACGGCGTAGTGTGCGAACCGATCCGCGTGGACGAGTACACCGGCCGCCGCTTCACCTTCTTCGCCGACCCCGACGACCTGCCGCTGGAGCTGTACGAAGCCGGTTGACGTCCCCGGGGGTCAGATCCCTTTTCCGTCGGAAAAGGGATCTGACCCTATCGCCGCCACCGGAAACGTCATCCACGCATGGCATGGATCTGTGTCGACCAAGGTCGACACCCACCAACCGCACCAGCACCGGCAGATCGCCGGAAACTGTCGAAGGCGGGGCATTGTGGGTTTGCGGGGTGTGAGCCGCATGGATGCGGCGACCAAGCCCCCAGGGACGGGTTTACGGCGGCCCCGCAAACCCACAGTGCCCCGCCATCCCTCAGCAAGTCCGCTTTTGCTGTTGCTCCGGCTGTTGCGGCTGCCTCTGCAGGTGCAGGGCGCAGCCCTGCAAAGCCCCCCTTCCCCATACCCCGCCGAATGGGTATACAGTCGACCCATGCCGGCACCGTGCCGGAATGAACCCTGGGAGGGGACCATGCGCAACACCTTCAAGACCCTGCTGCTGGCACTGCCGCTGTGCCTGGCCGCCCTGTCGGCCCAGGCCGCCGACGGCGCCGCCGGCCGCTGGAAGACCATCGACGACAAGACCGGCAAGGTGAAGTCGATCGTCGAGATCACCCAGGCCGCCAACGGCACCCTGACCGGCAAGGTGGTCGACATCCTGCACTCGGACAAGGGCCCGAACCCGGTCTGCGATGGCTGTGAAGGCGCGAACAGGAACAAGCCGGTGAAGGGCATGACCATCCTCTGGAACCTGAAGGCCGATGGCGCCAACAAGTGGTCCGGCGGCACCATCCTCGACCCGGCCAACGGCAAGACCTACAAGTCGAAGATGGAGCTGCAGCCGGGTGGCACCAGGCTGGACGTGTCCGGCTGCATCGCCTTCATCTGCCGCGCGCAGACCTGGCAGCGCGAATAAGCGCCCCGGCCCCCGCTTCATCCCCGTGACCCGGCCCCGGCCGGGTCACGTCGTTGCGGGCATGCGATACTCTGCGGTTCCCCTCGGCTTCACCCCGCGACCATGACCCGTACCGCGCTCGTCACCACCGCCCTGCCCTACGCCAACGGCCCGCTGCACCTGGGCCACCTGGTCGGCTACATCCAGGCCGACATCTGGGTGCGTGCGCGGCGAATGAGCGGCGGCAAGGCCTGGTTCGTCTGCGCCGACGACACCCACGGCACGCCGATCATGCTGGCCGCGGAAAAAGCCGGGGTCACCCCGGAAACCTTCATCGCCAACATCCAGGCCAGCCACGAACGTGACTTCGCCGCCTTCGGCGTGGCCTTCGACCACTACGACTCGACCAACTCGGCGGCCAACAAGGCACTGACCGAGCAGTTCTACCTGAAGCTGGAAGCGGCCGGCCACATCAGCCGCCGTTCGGTCGCCCAGTTCTACGACCCGGCCAAGGGCATGTTCCTGCCCGACCGCTACGTCAAGGGCATCTGCCCGAACTGCGGCAGCCCCGACCAGTACGGCGACAACTGCGAAGTCTGCGGCGCGACCTATGCACCGACCGACCTGAAGGAGCCGCGTTCGGTCATCTCCGGCGCCACGCCGGAAATGCGCGATTCGGAGCACTTCTTCTTCGAGGTGGGCCACTTCGATGCATTCCTGCGCGAATGGCTGGCCGGCGATGTCGCCCTGCCGGGCGTGAAGGCCAAGCTGGGTGAGTGGCTCAACGCCGAAGGTGGCCTGCGCGCGTGGGACATCTCGCGCGATGCGCCGTACTTCGGTTTCCAGATTCCCGGCCAGCCGGGCAAGTACTTCTATGTCTGGCTGGATGCGCCGATCGGCTACCTGTCCAGCTTCCAGACCCTGTGCGGCAAGCTCGGCGAAGACTTCGAAGCGCACCTGCGCGCCGGCACCGCCACCGAACTGCACCACTTCATCGGCAAGGACATCGTCAACTTCCACGGCCTGTTCTGGCCGGCGGTGCTGCACGGTACCGGCCACCGCGCGCCGACCCGCCTGCACGTCAACGGCTACCTGACCGTGGACGGTGCCAAGATGAGCAAGTCGCGCGGCACCTTCGTGATGGCGCGTACCTTCCTCGATGCCGACCTGGAGCCGGAAGCGCTGCGCTACTACTACGCCGCCAAGTCCGGCGGTGGCGTCGACGATCTTGACCTGAACCTGGGTGATTTCATCGCCCGCGTCAACGCCGACCTGGTCGGCAAGTTCGTCAACCTGGCCAGCCGCTGCGCCGGCTTCATCAGCAAGCGCTTCGACGGCCAGCTGGCCGCGCAGCTGCCCGACGCGGCGCAGTACCAGCGCTTCGTCGACGGCCTGGCGCCGATCCGCGAAGCCTACGAGCGCAACGACCCGGCTGCGGCGATCCGCCTGACCATGACCCTGGCCGACGAAGCCAACCGCTACATCGACGACGTCAAGCCGTGGGTCATCGCCAAGCAGGAAGGCGCCGACGTGCAGCTGCAGGCCGTGTGCAGCCAGGGCCTGAACCTGTTCCGCGTGCTGGTCACCGCACTGAAGCCGGTGCTGCCGGCCACCGCCGCGCAGGCCGAGGCCTTCCTGGCCGCGCCGGTCAATGACTGGACCGAACTGGCACAGCCGCTGCTGGGCCACCGCATCACCGACTACACCCCGCTGTTCACCCGTATCGACCCGAAGAAGATTGACGCCATGATCGACGCCTCCAAGGACACCCTGCAGCCGGCCGCCACTGCCGCCCCCGCCGCCAGGACCGACGCCGCCAAGCCGGCCACACCGGCCCCGGCCAAGGACGGCGTGAAGAGCGCCGATGCTCCGGCCTATATCGGCATCGACGATTTCGCCAAGCTCGACCTGCGCATCGGCAAGGTGCTGGTGTGCGAGTTCGTGGAAGGTTCGGACAAGCTGCTGCGCTTCGAACTGGATGCCGGCGAACTGGGCAAGCGCCAGATCTTCTCCGGCATCCGTGGCAGCTACGGCGAGCCGGAAGCCCTGGTCGGTCGCAGCGTGGTGTTCATCGCCAACCTGGCCCCGCGCAAGATGCGCTTCGGCCTGAGCGAAGGCATGATCCTGTCGGCCGGTTTCGACGGCGGCGCGCTGGCGCTGCTGGACGCCGACAGCGGCGCGCAGCCGGGCATGCCGGTCCGCTGATGCCTGCAGCGGGCGCGGCCATCGCCGCGCCTGCTGGCAGCATCGGCCAGCGGAGGCAACGCGATGGGAAGCAATGGAATGGAACTGGCGCTGTTCGACTTCGACCACACCGTGACCACCTGCGATACCTATGGCCGTTTCCTGCGCCGCGTGGCCACCGCCGAACAGCTGGCGCAGGCGTGGTGGAAGGTCGGACCGTGGCTGGCCGCATACAAGCTGAAACTGATCTCGGCCGAACGCATCCGTGCACGCGTCACCCGCCTGACCTTCAGCAACCGCCACAGCGATGACATCGCCACGCTGGCCGCAGGCTTCTCGCGTGAGTTCCTGCCCGAGGTGGTGCGCCCGGAAATGCTGGAGCAGATCCGCTGGCACAGGGAACAGCAGCATACCGTGGTGATTGTGTCCGGCTCGCTGGACCTGTACCTGCGGCCATGGTGCGAGCAGCTGGGCCTTCAGCTGATCTGCAACCGGCTGGAAAGCCAGGACGGCCGCCTGACCGGTCGCTATGCCGGTGGCGACTGCGGCCCGCGCAAGGTCGAGCACATCCGTCGCCAGTTCGATCTGTCCCGCTACGTGCGTATCCATGCCTACGGTGACAGTTCCGAAGACAAGCCGATGCTGGCGCTGGCCCACGAGCGCTGGTTCCGTGGCAAACCCCTGAAGTAACCCCGACGCGCAGCCTTCGCCACGCATGAGCATGAGCCTGATCCCGCCCCTGACCGAACGCCTCGACCGCCTGCTGCCGCAGACCCAATGCGGGCAGTGCGGCTACGACGGCTGCCGCCCGTATGCGCAGGCGATGGCGCGCGGCGAGGTGGGCGTGGACCGCTGCCCGCCGGGCGGCGATGCCGGCGCGCGCGCGCTGGCGCAGGTACTGGGCGTGCCTGCCATTCCGTTTGATCGTTCGCGTGGCGAACACAAGGTGCCGCAGGTGGCGCTGATCGTGGAAGCCGACTGCATCGGCTGCACCAAGTGCATCCAGGCCTGCCCGGTGGACGCCATCGTCGGCGGCGCCAAGTACATGCACACGGTCATTGCCGATCTGTGCACCGGTTGCGAACTGTGCATTCCGCCGTGCCCGGTGGACTGCATCGAGTTGCTGCCCCTGTAACAGGGCGGATCCCTTTCCGCGGGAAAGGGATCCGGCCCCATCCCGCAGTTACGGCACGGCCGCCGTCACCACGATCTCGACCTTCCACTCGGCGTGGGCCAGCTTGGCTTCGAAGGTTGCGCGGGCCGGGGTCGCGCCCTCGACCACCCACTCGTCCCACGCCTTGTTCATGCCGTCGAAGTCGGCGATATCGGCCAGGAACACTTCCGCGCGCAGCACGTGCTGGCGATCACTGGCGACCAGTGCCAGCAGCTTGTCGATCTCCGCCAGCACCTGCCGGGTCTGTCCGGTGATGTCCTGGCTGGTGTCTTCCGGAATCTGGCCGGAGAGGTAGGCGACCTTGTTGTACACGGTCATTTCGGACATGCGCGGTCCGACGTCGTAACGCTCCATCATGGGCGTGGCTCCTGCGGGTGATCAGGCCTGCATTGTCCTCCAATCCGGTCGACGGTGGGTGCACGGGCACCTTCCGCGACACGTCACTACCGGGCTCCGACGGTCCCACTGGTCAAATGACGATGACAGGCGCACGATGCGCCACGCCCGCGTTGACACCGCCCTCGCCCCTCCTGCCGCACCCTTGCGCCGATGACCGTCCCCATCGATTCCACCACTGCCCCTTCCACGCCAGCCTGGAAGCGGGTTGCCACCATCGTCATCCCGCTGCTGATCCTCGCCCTGGCCCTGCACGGCCTGGCCAATGAGTTCGACGAGCACGGCTACCGGGCCATCCGCCAGGCGTTCCGCCAGCTCAGTGGCATGCAGATCGCGCTCACCGTGGTACTCGGCCTGGCCAGTTACGCCTGCCTGATCGGCTTCGATGCCATCGGCCTGCGTCGCAGCGGCATCCGCGTGCACCCTGCGCGAGTCGGCATCACTGCGTTCCTTGCGCACACGCTGGGCCAGACCGTGGGCTTTGCCGCGTTGACCGGCGGCGCGGTGCGCCTGCGTGGCTACCGCAGCGCCGGCCTGGACCTGGCGCAGATCGGCCAGGTGGTGCTGATGAGCACGCTCGGCTTCGTGTTCGGGGCGTGGCTGCTGATCAGCGTGGCACTGTGCATGGAACCTGCAGCGGCAGCGTTGGCATTGCCATTGAATCCCGATGCCGTGCGCATCGTCGGCATCGTCGCCCTGCTCGCATATCTCTGCACCGTACTGCTGGTCGGCCGCGATGGACGGCAGTTCAGCGTGTTCGGCCATGCGTTGTGGCTGCCCGACCGCCGCACCATGATCGGCGTCACCGTGCTGAGCGTGATCGAACTGGTGCTGGCCAGTGCCGCGTTCTACGTGCTGCTGCCGGACTCCACGCCGACCGGACTGCCCGGCTTCGTCGGCCTGTACCTGGTGGCCGTGCTGGCCGGCCTGGTCTCGACCGTGCCCGCCGGCCTTGGCGTGTTCGAGTGGAGCCTGCTGAAGCTGTTGCCGCAGGTGGCACCGGCGGCGGTGCTGGCAGCGGCGCTGATCTACCGCGTCACCTACTACGTGCTGCCGCTGGTGCTGGCCACCCTGCTCGCGCTCGCGCCCGCCCTGCGCCAACCGCTGCAGGCCAGCGCCGGGGCAACCCGTGCGGGCTGGAACGCGCTGCGCCCGTGGCTGCCGCAGATCATCGCGCTGGCGGTGTTCAGCATCGGCGCCGCACTGGTCATCGACGGCACGCTGCCGACGCCACGCCGTCACCTGGTCAATGCCTCGCTGCCGATCCTGGAGACCTCGCACCTGATCGGCAGCCTCAGCGGCGTCGCACTGCTGCTGATCGGCCAGGGCCTGGCCCGGCGCAGCCACGCCGCGTGGGTGCTGGCGATGGCGGTGTGCGTGATCACCCCGCTGCCGCTGTGGCTGCGGGGTGGCCAACTGTTGATCGCCGTCTCGGCAGTGCTGGTGGCGATGGCACTGTGGGCCGCACGTCGCGAGTTCTACCGCCAGGGCGCGCTGCTGGACGAAGCCTGGTCATGGCCGTGGCTGCGCAACCTCGGCCTGGTGCTGGTCGCGGTCACCTGGCTGCTGTTCTTCACCTACAGCCATGTCGAGTACCAGAACGAGCTGTGGTGGCAGTTTGCGATATCGGGCAACGCACCACGCGCGCTGCGCGCGTTGCTGGTCGTGGCGATCGCGCTGGTGATGTTCGGCCTGGCGCGGCTGCTGCACAGCACGCGCAGCCCGCTGCCAGCCGCCGACGAGGCCACGCTGCAATCACTGGCGCCGGTACTGGCCGGTGCCACCGATACCCAGGCCTGCCTGGTACTGACCGCCGACAAGGCGGTGCTGCGCGACGAGGCGAAACAGGGCTTCGTGATGATGCAGCGCTACGGCGGTTCGCTGATCGCGATGGGCGATCCGGTCGGCCCGCCGGAGGTCGCCCGCGCATTGATCTGGCGCTTCCGCGAGGAAGCCGACCGGCTCGGCCTGCGCCCGGTGTTCTACCAGGTCGGCGAGTCCTACTGGCAGACCTACCTCGACCTGGGCCTGGGCCTGGTCAAGCTGGGCGAAGAAGCGATGGTGCCGCTGCACGATTTCGGCCTGGAAGGCCGCGAACGTGCGGACCTGCGCCAGGCCTGGAACCGCGGCAAGCGCGGCGGCCTGTCCTTCCGTGTGGCACCGGTGGAGGAAATTCCCAGCCTGCTGCCACGCCTGCACGCGATCTCCAACGCGTGGCTGGAAGACAAGGCCGGCGACGAAAAGGGCTTTTCGCTGGGCAGCTACGACCCGGATTACCTGGTGCGGTTCCCGGTGGCACTGGTCGAGGCCGAAGGCCAGATCGTGGCGTTCGCCAACCTGTGGCAGGCGCCGGCCGGTGCCGAGCTGTCGGTGGACCTGATGCGCCACGTCAACGAGGCGCCGAAGGGGACGATGGACTTCCTCTTCATCGAACTGTTCCTGTGGGGCCGCGCGCAGGGCTATGCACGCTTCTCGCTGGGCATGGCGCCACTGTCCGGGCTGGCACAGCATCGCCTGGCCGGCCGCTGGAACCGCCTGGCCGGCCTGCTGGCGCGGCATGGCGAACGCTTCTACGGCTTCAGTGGCCTGCGCCGCTTCAAGTCGAAGTTCGACCCGCAGTGGCGGCCACGCTATCTCGCTGCGCCGGGCGGCATGCACCTGCCGGCCGCACTGCTGGATGCCACGCGCCTGATCTCGCTGGACCCGCGGCGCAACTGAAGCCCCGCACCACCAGGCATACCCGGCGCCACCTGTCGCCCGGTAGGTGTCGACCTTGGTCGACACGCTCATCCCCAAGGCGCCCTCAGCCCCAGCGCCGACCAAGGTCGGCGTCTACCAAGCGCTACATACCGCCCTTGAGGATCACCTCGGCCAGCCGATCATAGTCACCACCGAAATGGTGGTCACCCGGCAGCTTCACCTTCTTCACACCGTCATTGGCCGGCAGGTCCGGGCACAGTGCGTCCTCATCCTTGTCGCCGTACACGCACAGCGTTTTCTCCGCCGGCAGTCTGGCCACTTCCGGCGCGATCGGCAGTCCGTCGCCGCCGCCGCCCAGCCAGTTGCTGACGTGGAACTCGAAGTCGGCCTTCTTGCCTACCGACAGCAGCACGATGCGGTCCAGCGCTGCACGGGTATCGGCATCGAGCTGGTTGATGGTCGCCGGCAGCACGTCGGCCCCCTGCGAGAAACCGATCAGCATCACCTTGTCGCGGTGCCACTGCTGGCGGTAGTGATCGATGATCTTCTGCAGGTCAGCAGCGAAACCCTTCGGCGTGCGCTCGCTCCAGAAGTAGCGCAGCGAGTCGATGCCGACCACGGCCACGCCGTGCTCGTTGAGCGACGACGCCACGTCCTTGTCCAGGCCGGCCCAGCCACCATCACCGGAGACGAACACGGCCAGCGTGTCGCCGTTGCCGGTCGACGGTACTTCCACCACCGGCAGGCCCTTCAGCGCGGCCGGCGGCGGTGCCAGGCTGACGCCTGCCTGCGCACCCATCACCCGCGCTGCAGCCACCAGGCCCGGTGAGGCATCACCACGCGCCGTGCGCTTGAACTCGCGCGCCATCGCCACCTGCTGCACGAAACCGCTGGCCTCGCCCGCCTTGCAGCCGTGATCACCGGCTGCACTCAACCACGGGAAGTTCAGTTCGGCGGGTTGCAGCGTGTTGCGCTTCACGCCATCGCCGCAGACCATGCGCTCGTGGTTGTGGTCCGGGCAGAAACCAGTGGTGAGCAGGCCGGCGAACACCTGCGTATCGGCCTGCGCAGCCAGCGCATAGGCCATTTCAGCGCCTTCGCCATCGCCGCCGACCAGCGGCAGGTGGTACCCGGGCAGATGCAGCGAGGCCTGCAGCCAGCGCGAGAAATTCTCGACATCGCCGGAACCGAACGAACAGGTCGGGTTGCCTTCGCGCTTGAGCACGCCGCGCAGGTGCGCGATGTCCACGGCGGCGACCATCGCACCGTCGGCACGCAGGGCCTCGATCGGCAGACGGCTGGTATCGCCACCGGGAGTCGGTTCGTGGAACCAGATCACCACCCGCTGCGGGGTACCGGCCGGCATGTGCACCGGAATCTGTTCGAACCGCCCGTGGCTGAACTGCTGCACGGTCGCTGCCGCGGTTGCCGGCAGTGCGGCCAGCGCCAGCACCACGCCCATTACCCTGCCCAGCCCTGCACGCTTCATATCGCAGCCCCGATGGAATGCGCACACGATACGCTGCCTCCACGTGCACGGCACGTACCGGTGCAGGCCGTTGGGGTTTCAGCAGGCTGCGGCGCGACGACTGCGCCGATACAGCGCCAGCGCCAGATACAGCAGCCAGCCCACGATCACCACGATCACCACTTTCTGCCCCAGCCCGCGCGGCGGCCCGCCACGCCACAACACGTGCAGCCACAGCAGCACGAAGGCCAGCCAGGCCCAGCCCCAGAGCAGGCCGGCGGCAGACTGCCAGCCCGGTTCGCGGCGCAGGTACCAGGCCTGCAGCAGCATGCCGACGCTGGCACACAGGAACGCAGTGTTGGCCGCCAACCCGTGGATGAACGGTGCCAGCAGCGGGGTTGCTTCGGGCAGCCAGCTGTCACCGATGGCGACCGTGGCCAGGCCCAGCGCCGAGACCGTGAACAGCAGCGGCGCCGCCGCGCTGCGCCGCGGGCCGATGCTGCCGCGGTAAAGGGCGATGCCGAGCAGGGTGATCGCCAGTGCCAGCAGGCAGTACGCCGCACGCAACGCCAGCCCCCACGGCCCGTGCAGGTAGAGGCTGAGCGTGGCCCGCACCCAGTCCAGGTCGGTGCGTGCGAACTGGGTCCACAGCGCGGTAACCAGGAACAGAACCAGGGCGGCCAGCGCCAGCAGCGCCGCCGGACGCGCGCGGCTCATGCGGAGGCTTCCGGGTGCCGCGCCTGCCATTCGGCCAACGCCTTGCGATAGCGCTGCAGCTCGTCGGCATACAGGTCCAGCACGCACAGCGGGCAACCGCTGCCACAGCATTCGTTGGGACCGGGCTCTTCCGGCGGCAGCGGACGGGGATCGGGATCAGGGACGGACACGGTTGGAAGCGGCAATCGGTGGAAACGGGCCCCAGTGTAGCGGGCTGGCTCAGCGACCCAGCTGCCGCCGCAGGTTGTCGCGCGCGGCCGCGTCGAGGCGCTGGTGGAAGAACTCGCTGAGGAAGATGCGCGGTGCGCGCAGCAGGCCCTGCAGGAAACGGCGGCGGCCAGCGCGATACAGGAAGCCCGGCACCACGCCCTTGTACTCTTCGGCCACGCCCCGGTCATAGGCGGTGAACACCGGTTCCGGCGCGGCCAGGATCGCCATGTCGCAGTCCAGGAACAGCGCGGCCTCGGCATCGACATCGTCCGGGCCGAGCGCGCCATGGCGGGCGGTCAGCAGGATCAGCTGCTCGACCCGGGCGGCATCGACAGCGGCGAGTTCCGGCGCCTGTGTGATCGCCTGCAGGGCCATCTGCGCCGAACGTGCTTCGTTGTCCTTTCGCCCCGCCACGTAGATCGCATCGTGGTAGAGCACGGCCAGGTAGACCTCGGCCGGCTGCTGCCAGCCGGGGCCGTCGGCAACCTCCTGGCAGTGCTGCAGCACCGCGCGCACGTGGCCGAAGTGATGGTAGGCGCGTGGTGGCGTTGCATAGCTGTCCTGCAGCGCCTGCCACTGCGCCGGAGCGAGCGTCAGCGGGGAAAAGTCCATGCCCGGATCATCCCGCCTGCGCGGTTGACGGGCAAGCTGTCGCTTTTTTCACCACGTCCTCACAACGCCCTTCGCACTAGGCCGCAACGCGGTTGTCCACAGCTTTCCCGAGCGCTGGTCCACACCGGTTGTGGATGAACGTGCGGACCGACCAACGGTCGCTGCAGCGGTGCGCGCACAGGTCTACACTCGCCTCAGGCGGGAGCGCCCGCCGCTGCCGGGAGCCGTCATGTACCGTCCTGCCGCCCGATTCGTTCTGCTCGCACTGGCCGCATTGGCAGCGCCGTCCGCGATCGCACAGGATCATCCGGGAACGGCCGCGCCGCTGGCCGTTGCCAGCACCACCACTCCGGCGATGCCGACGCCGCAGCAGGTGTTCGCGATTCCACCGGCGATGCGCGACATGCTGCGCACGCAGGTGATCAATCACGGTTACTCCCGCGAGCAGCGCCTGCAGGCGCTGGTGGAGATGATCTTCGACCGCCACGGCCTGGACCTGCAGTACGACGCCGATGCGACCTTCACCGTCAGCGAGATCTGGCAGCAGCGGCGCGCCAACTGCCTGGCCTTTACCCTGATGTTCGTCGCGCTGGCACGCGAAGCCGGCATCCAGGCACGCGTGCAGGAAGTCGGCCAGGTCGTGTCGTGGTACCAGGACCAGGCCCAGGGCCTGGTCTACAGCGTCGGCCACGTCAATGCCGGGGTCGGCTTCGCCGGCCGCTTCGCCACCGTCGATCTGGATCGCAACGTGCTGTACGACCGCCGCGGGCCGCTGCCGATCAGCCAGGCACGGGCATTGGCACACTTCTACAACAACCGCGGCGCCGAACGCATGGCCAGCGGCGATCTGGTGGGTGCACGCACCTTCTTCAATGCCGCGCTGGCACAGGACAACAGCTTCGCCGCCACCTGGAACAACCTGGGCGTGCTGGAAAACCGTACGGGCGATACCGCCGCCGCGCGCCGGGCATTGGAAACGGCGCTGCGACTGGACGGCCGCCAGGACGCTGCACTGACCAACGCCAGCGCGCTGTACCGGAAGCTGGGCATGGTCATGCAGGCGCAGGCGCTGGAGCAGCGCCTGCAGTCGGTGCAGCGCGAGGATCCGTTCGCGCAGTACATGCTCGGCGCCGAGGCCGAACGCGCCGGCCGACTGGATCAGGCGATCCGCTATTACCGGCAGGCCGTGCGCCTGTACGACACCGCACACCAGTTCCACTTCGGGCTGGCGCGGGCCTATTTCCTGGCCGGCCAGCTCAGGCGCGCCGATCGTGAACTGCTGCGCGCGCAGGCGCTGGGCGGTGCCCCGCAGCAGGCGCGCTACCAGGCCAAGCTGGACAGCCTGGCCCGCTGGCGCGCACAGCAGCAGGCCAGGCGCTGAAGGCCGGTCAGGCCTTCTTGAGGAAGCAGGTCTTCAGGACCAGGCCCTTGATCTTGTCCGAGTTGCCTTCGATGTGCTCGGCATCGTCCTCGACCAGGCGGATGTTGCGGATCACGGTGCCCTGCTTGAGCGGGATCGAGGAACCCTTCACCTTCAGGTCCTTGATCACGGTGACGGTGTCACCGGCCTGCAGGGTATTGCCGTTGCTGTCACGCACGACCAGGGTCGAACCGGCACTTTCCTCGGCGGTCCATTCGAAGCCGCAGTCGGCGCAGATCCACAGCGCGCCATCGGCATAGGTGTTTTCCAGGGTGCACTGCGGGCAGGCGGGGGCAGAAGACATCAGCAAGTACCTCAAAGTGAATCAACAGCCGCCATTGTAACCGCCCGGCTCGCCTGCCCTTTTCCGGGCGGCGCCCGGCTCCCGGCTTGACCCGATCCGGCCTCCCGATACGGAATGGGAGGCCGCAGGAACTTGCAGTCGGCGGCGAACTGCAGCAGAGTGCGCGGCCCCTGATCGCCCCCGGAACTCCCCATGCGCCTCGGCATCGACTTCGGTACCAGCAACTCCGCCGCCGCCATCGTGCATGAGGGAACACTGCTGCCGATCCGCTTCGGCGACGCCGAGCAGTTCCGCACCAGTGTGTACTTCCCCGGCGTGGTGCCCGACCCGGACGACTTCCAGCTCGACGACGGCCAGGAACACCAGCTGCAGCAGATGATCGACAGCGCCGCGCGCGCGGCGCGTGCCGCCGGCCAGGAACGCGCGCCGCAGGCGCTGCGCCGCGAAGCCCTGCGCGCGCTGCGCCGGGAATGGATGGAAGCCCGCGCCGGCAAGGAACGCAGCGCCAACGACCTGCTGCAGAACGCGGTCTACGGCGACGAAGCGCTGGAAGCCTATTTCGAGGAACACGAAGGCAACCTGGTGCAGAGCCCGAAGTCGATGCTCGGCTACAACCTGCACCCGCGCGCGAAGCAGACCATCACCGGCATCGCCGCGCACATCCTCGAACACATCCGCCTGACCGCCAGTGCCCAGCTCGGCCGGCCGCTGCGCGCCGCCCTGCTCGGGCGCCCGGTGCAGTTCCGCAGTTCGATCGGCGCAGCCGGCAACGACCAGGCGCTGGACATCCTGCGTGAAGCGGCCACCCAGGCCGGCTTCGACCAGGTTGATTTCCTCGAGGAGCCAGCCGCGGCGGCCATGCATTACCACGCCGAAAGCCGCGAGCGGCACCAGGCGGTAATCGTCGATATCGGCGGCGGCACCACCGACATCGCCCATGCCGAAGTCGGCGGCGACGACGCCCCGCGCATCCACCGCGCCTGGGGTATCGCCCGCGGCGGTACCGACATCGACCTGGCGCTGAGCCTGTCCAGCTACATGCCGCTGTTCGGCCGCGGCATCACCCGCGTGCCGGCCCACCACTACGTGGAAGCGGCCACCGTGCAGGACATGACCCGCCAGCGCGAATTCCGCCTGCACAAGTACGACCATGTCGACGCGCCCTGGGGCGACCGCCTGCAGGCCCTGCAGGACACCGGCAACACCGCCCGCCTGTACCGTGACGTCGAACGCGCCAAGATCGCCCTCAGCGCTGCCAGCGAGCACCGCAGCACGCTGGACTACATCGCCCGCGACCTGCATGCCGACAGCAGCGCCGACGGCCTGGCCGCCGCCGCCCATGGCTACCTGGAGCAGATCCGCGAGCTGCTGGCCCAGGTCCGCAGCGACATCGGCGGCGACCCGGATGCCGTGTTCCTGACCGGTGGCATGTCCCGCGCCGGCTACCTGCGCCAGGCGGTGGCGGCCGCCTTCCCGGGCGCCCGCATGGTCCACGGCGAGCCCTCGCTGGGCGTGGTCCAGGGCCTTGCGCTGGCGGCAGCCAGCCAGGATTAACAAAACGTTACGCGGTCTAAGTTACTCTTGGTCGGCTAGAACCCTGCTGCCCCTTCCACCGGCCATGCCGGTGTGTGTCCACGGTGCAGCCTGGCCCGCCCAGCGGGCCTAGCGGCCATGCCTTCCTGGCTCGTTCATGGTCCGCGCAGCACCTGAGCCGCCATTGAGACCCGCTTTGGGCACCCGCCAGGCCCCTGAGGCCTTACAACCTGACGCAGCACCTGCACCCATCGACTGCCGCCGTTGTGACGCGGTCTGTTGCCGGTTGCCCGTGCTGCTGCAGCCCGGCGACCACGTGCCCGGCCAGTTCCTGTCACGCGACACCCACGGCCGTGCCGTGATGGCGCGCAACGAGGAAGGCTGGTGCGCGGCGATCGATCCCTATCACCTGCGCTGCACGATCTATTCGCAGCGCCCGGCGATCTGCCGCCAGTTCTCGATGGGCGGCGATGACTGCCGCCGCGAGCGGCAGGACTACCTGCGCCAGGCCGATGCCTGGGCGCTTTCCTCCCCTTCCACCTGACAGGAGCAACCATGCCCCGCAAGGCAAAGACCCCCGCGAAGGCCAGCAACAGCATCCGCAGCGAACGCAAGGGCGCGGCCGCCAGCACCGTGGTCAGCAGCGATTCGATCGCTTCGGACCTGGCAGCGTTCCGCAAGGCCGGTGGCAAGATCGAAGTCCTCGGCACTACCTGGGCGCTGAAGAAAGCCAGCTGACCCAGCTCCGACCGCGGCGGCGCTGCCGCCGCGGCCTGCCGGACCGCGCTCAGCGATCCAGGCGTACCCGCACACTGCCCGAATGCGACTGGATGCGGATGTCACCGTCGCCATTGCCGAGCCGAGTATCGAGATGGCTGCCCGGGCCGTAGCGCGGCCGTTCCACCTGGCCGGCGTCGCTGTTGATCGACCCGCTGAAGCTGTTCACCGACAGCTGCGCCGAAACCGTGCGTGGCAGGCGCAGGTTGACCGACGCGCTCACCGATTCGACATTGATACGGCCCCCCGGCGCCAGCCCGGCCGCCGACAGGTCGATGCTGCCCGACACGGTTTCCACCGCCAGCCGCTGCACCCGCCCGGCATCGACCTCGACCCGGCCGGATACCGTCTGTGCACCGATGTCACCGGACACGCCGCCGCCGGCTTCGATGCGGCCACTGACCGTGTTCACGTCCAGCTTCGGCGTCTGCAGGCGCGCGATGACACCGCCGCTGACCGTATTGAGCTTGCTGTCGCCGCTGCGACCGGAGGCGCTCAGGCTGCCGCTGACCGTGTCGGCCTGCAGGCGGCGCACATCGATGCCGCTGATGTCCTGGCTGGCACTGACCGTACTCAGCAGCAGTTCCACCGAGCGCGGCACGTTCAGCACCAGCGTCGCGCCGCCGTTGTTGTTGCGACGCGGATACTCGATCTCCCAGCGCACGCGGTTGGCACTCTTCTCCTGGCGCAGCTGCAGGCCATCGCTTAGCGTACCGGTGAGCTGCACGTCGTTGCGGTCCCAGCCACGCACGCTCACTTTGCCGGCCACGTTGCTCAGTTCGATGCGACCGCCGGCGGCCAGGTTGTGGCGCTCGTCGATCCGTGTGTCAGCCAGGGCCACCGCGGGCAGCAGCAACAGCGCGGCGCAGCAGGTCATCAGGGTTCGTGTCATCGGGGGTCTCCTCAGGTCGTCAGGCCGGACTCGGCGGCATAGGCCGCCTGCCGGGTCAATTCCAGCCGCAACGCATAGGTGCGCTTGAGCTGGCCAAGCAGATGCGGCGCGCGTGGATCCTGCGCCAGCGCGGCCCGGATCTGTGCCGCGCTTTCATCGAGTTCGTGCAGCGCCGGCTGCCATTCCGGCGCCCGGCCTGCGGGCAACGAGGCCACTGCCTGCTGGTACTGCTCGGTCATCGCCGCGGCCTGCAGTTGCAGGGTAGACGGCACCGGCGCGTCCGGCTGCGCATGGCGCCACGGCGCCACCGCGTAGAGCGCCAGGCTTGCGGCCAGTGCGGCCCCCACCGGCAACCACCAGCGCCGGCGCGAACGCCCCGGCAGCACCACCACGTTGCCGGTCGGCGCAGGCGCCGCCTGTGGTTCACGCGGCGGCAGCTGCGCCGACAACCGCGCCCAGCCATCGGCGGGCAGGCCGCGTTCGGAAGGCAGCGCGCGCAGTCGGGCCACCAGATCGTGGTCGGAATCGTGTTCGTGTGTACTCATGTCATGTCTCCCAGCCGTGCGCGCAACAGGCCGCGCGCACGATGCAACTGTGCCTTGGAGCTGCCGACGGCCATCTGCAGCTGCGCGGCGATCTCCTGGTGTTTCCAGCCCTCGATGTCATGCAGCACCAGTACCGCGCGCGCCCTCGGCGGCAGCGTCGCCAGCGCGCGCTCCAGGTCGCGCTCGGTACCGGCGCAGCGGTCGTGTACGGCCAGCTCCTGCAGTCCTCCGTCCACATCATCAAGACTGTCGTGATCCTGCCCGGCGGCGCGCCCACGCAGTTCCATCAGCGCAGCGTTGACGCCCAGGCGATGCAGCCAGGTCGACAGGCTGCTCTCGAAACGGAACCCCGGCAGCGCCTTCCACGCCTGCAGGAAGGCTTCCTGCAAGGCGTCTTCGGCACGCGCCTGCTGGCCCCCGCACAGCCGCCACAGCACGGCGAACACGCGCGGTGCATGCCGCCGGTACAGCAGTTCATAGGCCGAGGTATCGCCGGCGGCGGCCGCCCGCACCAGGGCGGGTTCATCGACGGCGTCGTGGGCGGCAGGCGGCGCGGGCATGGTGGTGTCGAGCATATCGCTTGGATGCGGCGGCCCGGGAAAAGGTTTAGAGCCGGACGACGATCACTGCCGTGCAACCTTTTCGACACCTGCTGCATCCATGGAAGGTCCTTCGCGAAATTGCCGTCCAGGAGTCCTGCCATGTCCAGCCCAACCTGCGCCGCCCTGCTGGTGATCGCCGCCTGCGTCGTGCTGCAGGCACTGGGCCTGTCGCTGCAGCTGCACCCCGGTAACGGCCGTGCCTGCCTGCAACAGCACCGCCAGGCGCTGGTGTGCCTGGCCTGGGCCCCGGCGGTCGAATCCCCGGCACGCGCCGGGTAACATCGAAGGTCGTTATTGCCACCTGTTGTCGCCCCATGATGTTGTCGCTGAAGGATCACCTGCCGCCCTGGACCCACCCGTGGTTGAACTACGCCGGCGTCGCCCTGCAGATCGTAGGGGTGCTTCTGGTCGCGTGGCTCCTGCGCGTGCTCGCCCGGCGCCTGATCCGCCGCTTCGCCGAGCACTACACGTTGCCGCCCGAGATGGTGATGGGCGCGCGCCGGATCACCAGTTTCGTGGTCTATTTCAGTGCCCTGCTGTACATCCTCAGCCTGCTCGGCGCGAAGCCCTCGGTGCTGTGGACCGCGTTCACCGGCTTCGCGGCCGTGGGCGCGGTGGCCTTCTTCGCGGCCTGGAGCGTGCTGTCCAACATCTTCTGCACGCTGCTGATCTTCACCACCCGCCCGTTCCGCCTGCACGACTACATCGAGGTGCTGGAGAACGGCGAGAAGCCGGGCCTGAAGGGCCGGGTGATCGACGTGAACCTGATCTACACCACGCTGCAGGAGACCGGCGAGGGCCACGAGGGCACGGTGCTGCAGCTGCCGAACAACCTGTTCTTCCAGCGCACGGTACGGCGCTGGCGTGACCCGGCGCAGGCCCCCGGCGGCATCCAGGGCGACGGTTGAGGGTGGAGTTTTCGGCAGGGCTGCGCCCTGCACCTGCAGAGGCCGAAGCCGAAGCAAGATCAAGAGCGGCATTCCGTGGGATGGCGGGGCGGTGTGGGTCCGGTTGAGGGGGGCCAGATCAGTGAGCGCCATGGATGGCGCCTTTGATGTTGACGTTGCTTCTGCAGGTGCAGGGCGCAGCCCTGCAATAAAACACCCCTTTACCTCAGCTGGCTGTCCTTGCTGCCACGCCGGTTGTACCCGGCATGCGCCTGGTCTTCGTCGTCCCGCGCCTGCTGGCACGCAACGCACAACCGCACACCAGGCACAGCCTGGCGCCGCGCCAACGGGATCGGCGCGTCGCATTCCTCACAGTGTTCCAGACCGGGTCCCTCGCGCAGCTGGCGCCGCGCGCGGGCGATCGCGTCGTCGACGGTGGCGTCGATCTGGTCCTGGACCGCGCCGTCTCCTGCCCAACCGGTGGCCATGGCTATCCTCCGCAGGTGTGTCGCCCGATATGGGGACGATACACCCCGGCAGAAAGGAAGGCCTTCATGTAGAGCCGAGCCATGCTCGGCTGCTCTTCAGGATGCCAAACAGAATGCCGACGGATCCGATCAGGCCGATTGCGGCTTAATCCCCTCCGTCCCCTTTTTGCTTACCAGACCAGGTCGTCGGGCACCTGGAACTGCGCGTAATAGGCGTCGTCTTCTGCGTTGCCGGTGGAGATCTCGGCGGTCGAGCCCGGCTGGCCGTGGTCGACGATGATTGCTTCGGGTGCGCGTTCACGCACCTTTTCGGCGGCGGCGCGGGGCAGCAACGCATAGCCCTCGCCGTGGGCGACGATGACCAGCACGCCCACCGACAGCGCCTTGCGCAGCTTGGGGTCGATCAGCAGGGTACGGATCGCTGCGCCATCGCTGAAGCGGTACTCGTCGTCGCCCTTGTGGGGTACGGCATGGGCCGTGGTGATCTGCCTGGCCTGGGCCTTCTGTTCAGCCTGCCTGGCCTGGGCATTGCGTTCGGCGGCCAGTGCGCGGTCGCGCTCGACCTTCTCGGCGCGGGCACGTTCAGCCTCGCGCTGGACCTCGGCCGAGGTCGATTCGGCCTTGCCCTGGCGGGCCTTGGCCTGCTCGCGTGCGGCGGCGCTGGCCTGCGACTTCTTGGCCAGGCCGGCCTTGAGCAATTGTTCCTGCAGCGCGTTGGGCTTTGCCATGGTCGGTGCGTACCGCGTGTAATCTTGGATGCCCCATTCTACCGACGCCCCGCCGGCCCTGCATGGCAGTCCTGAAGTACCTCACCGGTTATCCCGAACCCCTGGTTGCCCAGGTCAGCGAGCTGCTGGCGCAGGGCAGGCTCGGCCCCTGGCTGCAGCAGCGCTACCCCGACCCGCACGAGGTGCGCAGCGACCGCCAGCTGTACGACTACACCCAGGAGCTGAAGGACCGTTACCTGCGCAAGTCGGTGCCGCTCAACAAGGTCTGCTACGACAATACGCTGGAAGTGATCAAGCACGCGCTGGGCACCCACACCGCCATCTCCCGCGTGCACGGCGGCCGCCTCAAGGCCAGCCGCGAGATCCGCATCGCGACCGTGTTCCGCCAGGCACCCGCGGCGTTCCTGCGCATGATCGTGGTGCATGAGCTGGCCCACCTGAAGGAAGCCGACCACAACAAGGCCTTCTACCAGCTGTGCCAGCACATGGAGCCGGACTACCTGCAGCTGGAGTTCGATACCCGCCTGTACCTGACCGAGCTGGCCAACCGCGGCCAGCGCTGACCGGCCGCAGCAGCTACACTGCGCGCCCCCTGCCCGACCTGCCTGCCATGGAACCGATCCGTCTCGACAAACGCCTGTCCGCCCTGCTCGGCATCCCGCGCGGCGAAGCGCGGCGCTACATCGAGGGCGGCTGGGTCACGGTCAACGGCGACGTGGTGGAACAGCCGCAGCGCCCGGTCGATGGCAGCGCGGTGATCGTGGTGGCCGAACAGGCCAGCGATGAAAAGGCCGAGCGGGTCAGCATGCTGCTGCACAAGCCGGCCGGTGTCGCCGCCGAAACCCTGTGTGCCCTGGTCAGCAGTGACAGCCGCAGCGAACTTGATGCCAGCGACATCCGCCCGTTGCAGCGTCACTTCCACGGCCTGCAGCTGGCCGCCTCGCTGCCGGCCAGCGACAGCGGGCTGGTGGTGGTCAGCCAGGATCCGGCCACGCTGGCCCACCTGCAGCGCAACCTGGGCCGTACCGAGCAGGAATACCTGATCGAAGTGGCCGAAGGCGGTCCCGAGCGCGGGCCGTGGCTGATGGCGCGGCTGCAGCAGGAATCGGGCGGCGCCAAGGTCAGCTGGCAGAGCGAGCAGCGCCTGCGCTTCGCCGGCAAGGGCCTGACGGCCAAGGGGCTGCGTGTGGCGGTCAGCGCCGCCGGCCTGCAGGTCACGGCCGTGCGCCGCCTGCGTATCGGACGCGTGGCGCTGGGGCCGCTGCCGCCGGGGCAGTGGCGCTACCTGGGCAGCGACGAGCGGTTCTGAGGTGTGCGGGTCAGGGCCCTTTCCCGTGGAGAGGGATCCGGGGGTCGGATCCCGTGCCGAAGGCAGGGGCTCTGACCCCCTGTCGATCCTGCAGGCATTCCTTCACGCATGGCGTGGCTCTACCATCGGGGCATGAGCCTGCCCAAGCCGCTGTGGCGACGCCTGCTGCGTGTTGCCGCGATCATCCTCGCCGTGCTGGTGCTGCTGGTCCTGTCCGGGCTGCTGCTGGCCGACCATCTCACGCCGCAGGCGCATGGCGCGCCTTCGCACGTGCTGCCGCTGCAGCCGGCACAGACCCGCATCGACCAGCAGATCGTGCCGCTGCAGGCGGCCCATCCCGGCCAGTCGGGCGTGGCCTTCCTCAGCGATGGCATGGATGCCTTCGCCGCCCGCGCGATGATCACCACCCAGGCCGGCCGCAGCCTGGACCTGCAGTACTACATCTGGCACGACGACCTGATCGGCCACCTGATGGCCAAGGCGCTGTACGACGCCGCCGAGCGCGGCGTGCGCGTGCGCATCCTGCTCGATGACATGAATGCCAAGGACAAGGACGCGCTGATGATGGCGCTCGATGCCCATCCGAACATCGAGATCCGCCTGTACAACCCGTTCCGCAACCGGACCGGCATCCTGCGCATGGTGGAGATGGTGCAGCGCTTCTTCAGCGTGAACCACCGCATGCACAACAAGAGCTGGATCGCCGATGGCCGCGTCGCGATCGTCGGTGGCCGCAACATCGGCGAGGAGTACTTCAGCGCGCGCACCGACGTGAACTTCCAGGATCTGGACCTGCTGGTCGCCGGCCCCGCCGTGGAGCAGGCCAACCGGATCTTCGACGACTACTGGAACAGCGAAACCGCCATCCCGGTATCCGCGCTTGCCTTCCATACCGACGCACAACTGCGCCTGCTGGTGCGCGAATCGGACCACGAGGCGCAGCGGGACGTGGCCCGCCCCTACCTTGCGCGCGTGGCCGAATCACGCCAGCGGCAGCGCCCGAGCCCCGAGCCGTTGCACTGGAGCGGTGCCGTGCGCATCGTGTCGGACCCGCCGATGAAGCACCGCAGGGATGATCGCGCCACCTGGCTGGTGTCGACCCTGATCAGCGAGCTGCAGGCCGCCCGGCACAAGGCCCTGTTGATCTCGCCCTACTTCGTGCCCGGCAACGAGGGCCTCGATGGCTTTTCGGCAATGGCCGGGCGGGGCGTGCAGGTGGGCGTGGTCACCAACTCGCTGGCCGCCAACGACGTCGCCGCCGTGCACGGGGGCTACATGGGCTACCGCGTGCCACTGCTGGAAGCCGGCGTCCACCTGTACGAGCTGAAGGCACAGGGTCAGTCGGGCGATGCCGGCGTGTTCGGCAGCAGCGGCGCGAGCCTGCACACCAAGGCATTCCTGATCGATGACCGCCGCGGTTTCGTCGGCTCCTTCAACCTGGACCCGCGCTCGGCCTACCTGAACACTGAAATGGGTGTGCTGTTCGACGATCCGGTGCTGGGTACACAACTGCGGGACGAATACCTGCGCCTGGCTGACCCCAGGCACAGCTGGTGGCTGGCACTGGACGACCGCCGCCGGTTGCGCTGGCTGGAGCGCGAACCGCCCCCCCACTGGGTGGAGGCCGAGCCAGGGGCAACGGCGCGCAAGCGCTGGTTGTCGCGGGTGATCAGCTGGCTGCCGGTGGAATCGCAGCTGTAGCGCTCAGGACGCCGGAGCGGCCTCATCCTGTCCGGCCTCATCCAGCGTTTCCACGTTGCGCCCATGCAGGCGCCGCCAGATCCAGCGCAATGCATGCGGCGGTGCCGAAGGCAGCTGCTCCAGCAGGGCCAGCATGCGGCTCTGGCTGGCATGCCCATGGCGGCACAACAGGCTGGCCGCTGCGGCCGCGCTGGCCAGGCGCAGGCTGTCGGCCAACGGTCCTTCCGCATCCACCGCCAAGGCCTGGTGAACCGGCTCAGGCAACTCCCATGCGGCAGCGACCCGCTGCGCAAGTGGCAACGACCACTGCTGCAACAGCTGCAGGGCCAACGCCGGTTCCACGGGCTCGCCACGGGCCTGTGCCTCCTGCAGCAGCTGGCGCATCACCAGCGCCGCACCCAGCCCCTGCACCAGGCCCAGCCACTGCGCGGCGAAGGCATCGCCGAAGGTGACCGTGCGTGCGTGGTCGGCCGCTGCACGCGATGCCAGCAGTGCGTGCTCCCAGATGATCGCGCTGAACTGCGGGAACACCTCGCATTGCACCTGCATCACCGGCTGTACCAGTACCGCACTGATGATCTGGCGCACGCCCTCGGTGCCGACCAGGGTCACCGCCCGCTGCAGGCTCTCTACCGGGCGCTCGTGGACCTTGTAGGCCGGGCTGTTGGCGATGCGCAGCAGGTTGCCGGTCAGCACCGGGTCCTGGCCGATGATCGCGGCCATCACCCGGGCCGAGGCGGCATCGTCGTTGACGGTCTGGATCAGCTGCGGCAGCAGCTGCGGCCGGCGGGGCAGCTGCCTGGCCGCCCAGTCGCGGTCCTGCAGCGCGCGCGCCACCGCCTCGCCCAGGCCTGGGTCCTGCATCGGCGTTGGCTCGCCGGCCAGCCGTGGGTACAACGCAAGCGCATGCAGCCCGCGTTGCAGGTGAGCGGCGATCTCCGGCGACGGCAGCGCCTCGCCCTGCAGGCTTGCGGCTGCGGCGGCCACCGCCTGGCGGGATGCGGCAACCAGCCGCGCCGGTGCCGCCCCGGTCGAACGTGTCAGCCAGCCGCGCAGCGATCGCCACCATGCCGCTGTCATCGCCGCCCGCCCCGTCGTTGTGATGCCCCTGCCGTCACTGACCGCCCTGCCTCTTCACGCCCATCCGGCCACCCGCCGTCGTCGCAGCATCGGCCGCACTTTCATCTTCTTTAACCGGACGGCCGCCGACGTCGACGGCAACGGCCGGGCGAATGGACTAGAATGGCGCCGCGCGACCCGTCCCCCAGCCATGACGACGTCGCTTTTTTTGTTTTGGGACCCTACCGTTCACTGGCCGTTCGCTGCAGTTCGCCGCTGTTCGCGCCATCGGAGACGCCATGCTATTCGAAACCCTCGCCACCACCGGCCACGAACAAGTGGTGTTCTGCCACAACCACGATGCCGGCCTGAAGGCGATCATCGCCATTCACAACACCACCCTGGGCCCGGCCCTGGGCGGCGTGCGCATGCGCCCCTACGCCAGCACCGACGAGGCACTGGCCGACGTGCTGCGGCTGAGCCGGACGATGACTTACAAGAATGCGCTGGCCGGCCTCAACGTCGGTGGCGGCAAGGCGGTGATCATCGGCGACCCGAAGGTGGACAAGACCGAGGTGCTGTTCCGCGCCTTCGGCCGTTACGTCGACTCGCTGGGCGGCCGCTACATCACCGCCGAAGACGTCGGCACCGACGTCAACGACATGGAGAACATCTACCTGGAGAGCCAGTTCGTGACCGGCGTGCACCAGGTCCATGGCGGCTCCGGCGATCCGGCCCCGTTCACCGCCTACGGTGCGCTGCAGGCGCTGATGGCGGCGATGCGCTTCAAGTTCGGCCACGAGGAAGTGGGCAAGACCAGCATCGCGGTGCAGGGCCTGGGCCACATCGGCATGGAGCTGGTGAAACTGCTGCGCGACCGCGGTGCCAAGCTGTATGTCACCGACCTGGACAGCGCACTGGTTGATCGCGCGGTCAGCGATTTCGGCGCCGAAGCGGTCAAGCCCGACGAGATCCACGAAGTGAACGCCGACGTGTTCGCACCGTGCGCGCTGGAAGGCGCGATCAACGCCGACACCCTGCCGCGGATCAAGGCCAAGATCATCTGCGGTACCGCCAACAACCAGCTGTCGAGCCTGGAAATCGGCGATGAACTGCACGCGCGCGGCATCCTGTATGCGCCGGACTATGCGGTCAACGCTGGCGGCGTGATGAACGTGTCGCTGGAGATCGATGGCTACAACCGCGAACGCGCGATGCGCCTGATCCGCAGCATCTATCACAACCTCACCCGCATCTTCGAACTGTCGCAGCGCGAGAACATCGCGCCGCAGCGTGCGGCCGACCGCATCGCCGAAAGCCGCATCCTGTCGATCGGCAAGCTGAAGATGCCGCTGGGCCGCAGCACCCCGCGCCTGGGCAACCTGCGCGGCGGCTGAGCCTGCCGATGTCGCGCCGGAGCTGACGTCCCGGCGCGACCTCCCGCTCAGAACCCGGTGCTGTAGCGCAGCGCCGCCTGGCGCGCGCCCTCGCCACCGACGCGCTGGTCGAAGCCCAGGCTCAGGCGGCCATTGCGGCCCCACCACGACTCCAGCGCCACGCCGAACAGCGCACTGCCACGCGGTGCGTCCCATCCCGCCAGGGGTGCCCAGGCATCGACACCAACGAAGCTGGCCTGCCAGTCCGCATCGGCACCGTCGAGCCGTTGCTGCCACTCGGCGTGCCCGCGCAGCGTCCAGCGCCCCCAGCCGCGCTCGCCGCGGATACCGGCCAGCATCTGGCTGCGCTGCACGCGGTTGGCGTCGCCACGCAGGCCGAAGCCGAAACCACCCAGCTCATTGAAGGCATCGGTATCCACGCGCGTGGTGCTGGCACCCAGATACGGTGTCAACGACGCGCCCGCGCGGCCAAAACGATAGCCGCCTTCGACGCTGGCACTGCTGAAGCGTCCGCCGTAACGTGCGGAAACACCATAGGCACCGGCGCCCAGCAGCAACTGGCGATCCAGCGCACGGGTGAACTGGCCGCTGCCGACCTGCGCCAGCGCATAGCCCCGGCCCAGGTTCCAACCGGCGTACAACTGTGCCTGCGCCTGGCGATCACGCCCACGATCGCCGCCGAAGCTGCTGCCACCATTGCTGCGGGTCTCGCCAAAGGCCACGCCCATCAGCCCATTGCTGCCCAGCGGCAGGTCCTGGCCGGCCATCCAGCCACGGCTGTCGGCGGCATTGCCGGCAAAACTGCCCTGCCCGGCCTCACCGAGCGCGCTCTGCCAGGCCCCGCGCAGGCGCGGCGCCGCCTGCACGCGATCGAAGCGCTCGGCGATCGCACGGCGCGACATGTCGATGCTGTCGAAGGTGGCCGACTCGGCCCGCGCATGCGCCTGCCCGGACAGGCTCTGCAGGCTGGCTGCCAGGCCCTCGCTGCCACCGCCGGTCCACTGCAGCGCACCGGCCGCCGTGCCGAAGGCCGAGCCCTGCAGCGCAGGACTGCCATCGAGTGCGCTGAACGCACCTTCCAGTCGTTGCGCCGCGGACTGCGCCGAGGCCGCGAGCCCGGTCGCCGCCGCCGTCACGCTCACCTGGGTCAGGTTCAACCAGGCAGTGTTGCTGTCATAGCCATAGCTGCTCTGCAGCAGCGACAGGCCCTGCAGGCCGCTGGAGGAGGCCGGGCTGCTGAAGGTGCCGCTCAGGCCACCGGCCGCATGGACCAGGTCCTGGCGGCTGCCGTTCTGCGGCACGTAGCCGGAGACGAAGCCATGCACGCGCACGCCACCATTGATCGAGGCCGTGCCGGTCACCTGCAGCGCATTGGCACCGAGCGCGATCATCAACTGGCCACCCGCCTGCTGCTTGTAGTTGCCCTCGATGGTGCCGGTGGTGCTGCCGGTGGTCAGGAACACGCTGCTGCCGTTGACCACGTTGCCGATCACGCGCGGCGTGCCGCCATTGAACTGCAGGCCGGTCGAATCCGGGTCGGGCTGGCCGAGGATGGTCACGTTGGAACGGATGACACCGCCGTTCTGCAGCGACAGGATGCCGCGTTCGATGCGGGTGGCGCCGCTGTAGCTGTTGTTGCCTGCGAGCACCAGGCTGCCCCCGCCCTGCTTGACCAGGCCGCCGCTGCCGACGATGTCGTTGCTCCACAGCGAGCCGCTCGATGGCGCATCGACATTGGCCACTACATCACCCCAGTCGAAGCGGCCCGGGCCCTTGATCGCCCGCGAGATGTCGAGCAGGCCGTAGCCGAACACCGCATCCACGCCGGGCGCGCCGATGTCCTTGGCCGTGCCCAGCAGGGTCTGCCGCACCAGGTTGTTGTCGAAGTACGGGTAGCGCTGCCAGACCAGCGCGGCGGCGCCGGAGATCAACGGGGCGGCGAAGGACGTCCCGTAGTTCCAGTAGTAGGTGCTGCCATTGGCATCGGGATAGACCGCGCTGCCCGGCGCAGCCAGGCAATAGCGCGCCGCCTGCCCGCAGGCATTGGCGTAGCTGGCCAGCGTGCCCGGTGCATAGGGATCCACTGCGGTCGCCACCAGCCAACCGCGCTCCAGGTCGGCCGCCGGCAGCGAGCCGGCAACGCCCAGCTGGCTGGGCAGGGCGGCCAGGCTGCTCGGTTCGGTGCGCGCATCGTTGCCGGCCGCGAACACCACCAGGCCGCCATGGTTGATGACGAACGGACGGTACTCGGCCGCCACCTGCGCGGTGGTTGGCAGGTCGGTCCAGTACAGGCCGCCCCACGAGTTGTTCATCACCTTCACGTTGTAGCTGATCAGGTCCTGGTGGACCTGCGCCACGCCCAGCGGACCGCTGAAGGAATTGCCCTTGCCGCTGCCGTCATCGACCGGCGGCTTGTCGGCGATGATCCGCGCCGAAACGATCTGCGCACCGGGGGCGATGCCGCCCGGCCAGGTTCCCACCGGCGCGCCGGCGGCCAGGCTGGCTACCGCCGTGCCGTGGCCCACCACGTCGTCCACCAGCAGGTTGTTGCGCGCCGGATCGATGTAGTTGAGGTTGCCCACCACCCGCCCGTTCAATGCCGCTGCGTTGCGCTGCACGCCCGAGTCGACGATGCCGATGCGCACGCCCTGCCCGGTCAGGCCGGCGGCCTGTGCGGCACGCGCATTGGTCACTGACAGGTGCGCGTCGAAGGCCGGTTCCTGCGGCTTGGCCGGAGGCGGTGCCGTCGGAGGGGGCGTCGTTGGGGGTGTGGGGGTGGTCGGAGGGGGATCGATGCGGACATTGCCGCCGCCTCCGCCGCCGCCACATGCCGTCATTGCCATCGCCAGCGCCGTTGCCAGCGCGGACCTAACCATCGTCGTGCGTTCCATCGATTCCTTCCCATGAACGTTGACCTGCCTACATCCCGGCAGGCGTGCGGTGCCGCCCAGCGGCGGCCCTCCCCGACCCTCTATACTTGGGCCGACCCCCACGCAGTCTGCCGGGAAACCGGGGCGCTTCCAACGTCCGCGGTCTCCTTTCCGAACATTGCTTACGCATCAACGAGATTGCCATGTCCAACATCGTCATCGCCGCCGCCAAGCGCACCGCCATCGGCTCCTTCCTCGGCCAGTTCAACGGCGTGCCGACCCCCACCCTCGGCGCGGCCGCCATCGCTGCCGCCCTGGAACAGTCGGGCGTACCGGCCAGCGACGTCTCCGAGGTCCTCATGGGCTGCGTGCTGCCGGCCAACCTCGGCCAGGCGCCCGCCCGCCAGGCGGCGATCGCCGCCGGCATTCCGCTGTCGACCGGCGCCACCACCCTCAACAAGGTGTGCGGCTCGGGCATGAAGACCATCATGCTCGGCCATGACCTGATCAAGGTCGGTTCGGCCAGCATCGTGGTCGCCGGTGGCATGGAATCGATGTCCAACGCCCCGCACCTGCTGCCGAACTCGCGTACCGGCAACCGCTTCGGCAACTTCCAGGCGGTCGACCACATGGCCCACGACGGCCTGGTCAACGCCTATGACGGCAAGGCCATGGGCGAATTCGCCGAATGCGCCGTGGACAAGTACCAGTTCAGCCGCGAGGAGCAGGACGCCTACGCGATCGAATCGGTCAAGCGCGCGCAGGCCGCACAGGCCAACGGTGCGTTCGCCGACGAGATCGTCGCGGTGAAGGTAGCCACCCGCAAGGGTGACGTCGAGGTCGCCACCGACGAGCAGCCGGGGCGCTCGGATATCGCCAAGATCCCGACCCTGCGCCCGGCCTTCAAGAAGGACGGCAGCGTCACCGCCGCCAGTTCCTCCAGCATCTCCGACGGCGCCGCCGCGGTGGTCCTGCTGACCGAGGAAGACGCGGCCGCCCGTGGCATCACTCCGCTGGCCCGCATCGTCGGCCACGCCACCCATTCGCAGGAACCGGAGTGGTTCACCACCGCCCCGATCGGCGCGATCCACACGCTGCTGGCCAAGACCGGCTGGTCGCTGGACCAGATCGACCTGTTCGAGATCAACGAGGCCTTTGCCGTGGTGGCAATGGCGCCGATGCGTGAGCTGGGCATCCCGCACGACAAGCTGAACGTGAATGGCGGTGCCTGCGCGCTGGGTCATCCCATCGGTGCCTCCGGTGCACGCCTGGTGGTGACCCTGGTCAACGCCCTGCGCACGCGCGGTGGCAAGCGCGGCATTGCCACCCTGTGCATCGGTGGCGGCGAAGCAACGGCAATCGCCATCGAATTGATTTAAAAAGATTTAACGATGATTTCGCAAAAATGAATGCGGGATCGCTTGACACCCAATCTTGGCTTGTCATCATGTTGTCGGCGCGCAGCATGCGCGTTGCCTAATTCTAACGACGAGGATTTACACAATGAGCATCAACAAGCTGCTGGTCGCGATGTCCCTGGCTCTGGCCCTGGCCGCCTGCTCGAAGCAGGAAGCTGCCCAGGACGCCGCTGCTTCGGCCAACGAAGCCGCCACCGAAGCCCAGGCTGCTGCCGACCAGGCCGCCGCTGCCGGCGCCCAGACCGCCGACGCTGCCCAGCAGGCTGCCAACACCGCCGCCACCGCTGCTGACGCTGCGACCGACGCTGCTGCCAACACCGCTGCTGCCGCGACCGACGCTGCTGCTGGCGAAGCCAAGGACGCTGCCAAGGCTGCCGAAGCTACCGCTGAGCAGGCCAAGGACGCTGCTGAAGAAGCCAAGAAGTAATAACTTCTTTCTTCACGCTGTTCCGGAAAAGCCGCTGGTTCGCCAGCGGCTTTTTCTTTGCGCCACTGCGACCTCGCGGCGCGGGCATCGCGACCCCGCCTTCACAACGGCATGAATAGGCTGGCGTCCCCATCCATTGCAGTACCGGAGACCGCCATGAAGATTCGCCCGATCACCACCACCCTGCTGGCCGCCTCCCTGCTGCTGGCTTTGGCCGCCTGCAAGGGCCCGGAAGCCGAACAGGCCAAGCAGGACGCGCAGCAGGCCGCTGACAGCGCCGGCGCGGCTGCCCGCGATGCCGTCGACAAGGCGGCAGAAGCTACCCGTGACGCCGCCGACAAGACCGCTGCAGCCTCCGAGCAGGCCGCCGCCGATACCCAGCAGGCGCTGGACAAGGCTGCAGACGCCACCGCCAACGCTGCCGACAAGGCCAAGGACGCCGCAACCGACGCCGCCGCACACGCCAGCGACGCGACTGCCAACGCCGCACAGAAGGTGGCCGACAAGGCCCGCGATGTCGCCAATGACGCGAAGGCGAACGCCGCCAAGGAAGAAGCCAAGCACTGAGGCGTACCGGCAGCCAGGCATGGGCCCGGCGCTACAGGAAAAGCCGCGGCACTGCCGCGGCTTTTCTGCTTTTCGCTTTGCGTTTTTTCCGTTGATTCCGTGGTGGGCGCTCCTACGGCAGCGCGCGCACCAGCATCGCCGACAGATCCACGCCCGTCGGCAGGGTCCCGAACACCAGCCCATGCTCCGCTTGCAGCCGGCTGCGCACGAACGCCTCTGCCATCGGACTTTGCGCACGCAACAGCAGCGCGGCCTGCAACAACAGCACTGTGCGCTCGCAGAACAGCCGCGCCTGCGACTCATCCGGTGGCGGTGCTGCTGCCCACCGCTGCAAAGCCGCTGCGTAGCGCGCATCACGATCGGCCACCGCCGCCAGTTCAGCGCGCAGCGCCGCCAGCGCCTCCGGTTCGCGCGCCAGCGCGCGCAGCACGTCCAGACACTGGATGTTGCCGCTTCCTTCCCAGATCGAATTCAACGGTGCCTGCCTGTACAGCCGCGGCAGCATCGATTCCTCCACATAGCCCGCGCCGCCCAGGCATTCCTGTGCTTCATTGACGAAGGCCGGCGCGCGCTTGCACAACCAGTACTTGCCCAGCGCCGTCCCCACACGCGCCAACGCGGCTTCGTTGGCATCCACGCCGGCCCGGTCCACCGCACGCGCGATGCGCATCGACAGCACTGTGGCCGCTTCCGACTCCAGTGCCAGGTCGGCCAGCACATTGGTCATCAACGGGTGCTCGACCAGCAGCTTGCCGAACGTGCGGCGATGACGTGCGTGATGCAGCGCCTGCGCCAGCGCCATGCGCATTTCCGCCGCCGCGCCCAGCATGCAGTCCAGGCGGGTCATCATCACCATGCCGATGATGGTGGCCACGCCGCGTCCCTCCTCGCCCACGCGCCACGCCTGCGCCCCGCAGAACTCGACTTCGCTGGAGGCATTGGCCCAATCGCCAAGCTTGTCCTTCAAGCGCATCAACCGGAATGCGTTGCGGTCGCCGTCGGCCAGCCGGCGCGGCATCAGCAGGCAGGTCAGTCCTCCCGGCGCCTGCGCCAGCACCAGGAAGCCATCGCACATCGGTGCGGAAAAGAACCACTTGTGACCGACCAGGCGATAGCGCTCGCCATCGATCGGTTCAGCGCGCGTGCTGTTGGCACGCACATCCGAGCCTCCCTGCTTCTCGGTCATGCCCATGCCCAGCGTGATGCCGGCCTTGTCCGCCACCGGTACATCGCGCGGGTCATAGACCGGCGCTGCGGCCTTGCGCGCCCACTCGGCCAGGTGCGGCTGCGTGTGCAGCACTGCAACTGCCGCATGGGTCATCGTCAACGGGCAACTGGTGCCAGCCTCGGCCTGGTGGTGCAGGTAGCTCAACACCGCGCGCGCGACATGCCCGCCCGGTTGCGGCTCGTGCCAGGACAACCCGGCGACCCCGTGCGATTTCGCTGTGCCCATCAACTGGTGATAGGCCGGATGGAACTCCACCGTATCGATGCGATGGCCCTGCGCATCATGCGTGCGCAGGCGCGGCCGATCGCGGTTGGCATCGAAGCCGAGCCGGTACAGTTCGTCACCCGCCAGCGCACCATAGACCGCCAGCCGCGGCGCGAAGCCGCCAGCGCCTTCGCGCTGCACCGCCTCCATCAGCGCCACGTCATCGGTCCACAACTGGCGCCCCGCGAACGACGGCGGCTGGTTCAGCACCACATGGGTTTCGTAGGGCGCATTGCTGCTGAAGCTGGGTCCACTCATCCGGTCCGTCCTGGCGGCAAGAGATCTGCGGTCCGATTGTGCCGCATCGCCTGCCAAGCCCGTGTTCAGGCCGATTCTCACCCTGTGCACGAGCGGCCGGCCACAGTGACCGCATGGCAGTCAACGACGATCTGGTGGTCCTGCGCCCCGAAGGGCTGTACTGCGCCGCCGGTGATTTCCACATCGATCCCTGGCGACCGGTCCCGCGCGCGGTCATCACCCATGGCCACGGCGATCACGCACGCCCGGGCATGGGCGAGTACCACTGCAGCGACGGCAGCCTGCCGATCCTGCGCTGGCGCCTGGGCGATGTGCCGGTGCAGGCGCATGCCGAGGGCGTGCCGTTCCGCCTGGGCCGGGTGCAGGTATCGCTGCATCCCGCCGGCCATGTACTGGGGTCTTCGCAGGTGCGCATCGACGACGGGCAGCAGGTCTGGGTGGCGTCCGGCGACTACAAGCGCCAGCCTGATCCAACCTGTGCGCCGTTCGAAGTGGTGCCCTGCGATACCTTCATCACCGAGGCCACCTTTGCCCTGCCGATCTATCGTTGGCCGGACACGCCCACCGTCGCTGCGGAGATCGTGGCGTGGCGACGCGAATGCGAACAGCGCGGCGAAGCTGCCATCCTGCTGTGCTATGCACTGGGCAAGGCGCAGCGGGTACTGGCCGAACTGCTGCCGCTGGACGATCGCCCGGCCTGGCTGCACGGTGCCATCGCCAATGGTGTGGAGGTGTATCGGCAGGCCAACGTGCCAATGCTGGAGACGCTGGCGGTGGCCGAGCAGGGTCGCCAGCCGGATGCCGCCGGCCAGTTGATCCTCGCCCCGCCCTCGGCCGCCGGCACACCGTGGATGCGCCGCTTCGGCCGCTACCAGCTGGGCTTCGCCTCGGGCTGGATGCAGCTGCGCGGCAACCGGCGTCGCCGCAACGTCGATCGTGGCTTCGTCATTTCCGATCACGCCGATTGGCCCGCACTGCTGCAGACCATCGAACAGACCGGCGCGCAGCGGGTGATCGCCACCCATGGCAATACCGATGCGTTGATTCCCTTCCTGCGCGAGCGCGGCGTAGCGGCTGAAGCCTTCCGTACCGATTTCGGGAGCGAGGAATGAAGGCCTTCGCGGCGCTCTACCAGCGCCTGGACCGCAGCACCGCCACGCTGGACAAGCGTGCGGCATTGATCGATTACTTCCGCCAGGCAGGCGCGCACGATGCGGCGTGGGCGCTGTACCTGCTCAGCGGTGGCAAGGTGGGCGGCGCACGCCGCAAGATCGCCGCCAGTGGCGAACTGCGCGCCTGGATTGCCGAAGAATCCGGCTTGCCGCCATGGCTGGTGGAAGATAGCTATGCGCAGGTCGGTGACCTGGCCGAAACGTTGACCCTGCTGCTGGATGATCCATCCCAGCCGGCCGCTGACCGTGCGTTGGCGGATTGGATCGAACAGCATCTGCTGGCGGTGGCCAACCAGCCCGAAGCGGTACGCCGTGCGGCGGTCGTCGCGGGCTGGCAGCAGCTGTGCAGCAGCGAACGCCTGGTGTTCAACAAGCTGCTGACCGGCGCCCTGCGCGTTGGCGTCTCGCAGCGGCTGGTGCAGCAGGCACTGGCGGAGTGGTCCGGCCTGGACATCGCGCGCATCGCCCAGCGCATGCTGGGCGAGTGGGTGCCCTCGCCCGCACTGCTGGGCCAGCTGCTGTCGCCGGATGAGCTGCCACTGGACCGGCAGCAACCCTACCCGTTCTTCCTCGCCTCGCCACTGGAAGGCGATCCTGCCGAACGCCTCGGCCCCATCGAAGATTGGCTGCTGGAATGGAAGTGGGATGGCATCCGCCTGCAGCTGCTGCGCCGGCGCGGCGAGGTCGCATTGTGGTCACGCGGCGAAGAGCGGCTGGATGGTCGCTTCCCCGAAATCGAACAGGCGGCGATGGCGCTTCCCGATGGCTGCGTGCTGGACGGAGAGCTGCTGGCGTGGGACGAAGCCACGGACCTGCCGCGTGCATTCACCGCGCTGCAGACCCGCATCCAGCGCCGCAAGCCCGGTGCGGCTACCCTGCGCAACACGCCGGTGCGCGTGCTCGCCTATGACCTGCTGGAACACGATGGCGCGGACCTGCGTGAGTTGCCGTTGCGGGAACGGCGTGCACGGCTTGCCGACGTCGTCGGTGCCCTGGGTGATGCACGGATCCAGCTCTCACCCGACGTTGCCGCCGAAGACTGGCCGCAGGCGGCGGCGATGCGCGATGTGGCACGCGAACGTGGCGTGGAAGGGCTGATGCTGAAACGTCGTGCCTCGCCCTACCAGGCCGGGCGACGCCGCGGTGACTGGTGGAAATGGAAGGTCGATCCGCTCACCATCGATGCAGTGCTCCTGTACGCGCAGGCAGGCCATGGGCGGCGCAGCACGTTGTACACCGACTACACCTTCGGCGTCTGGGACGGCGACACGCTGGTACCGGTGGCCAAGGCCTATTCGGGCCTGGATGACAAGGAGATCCTCGCGCTTGATCGCTGGATCCGCGCCAATACCCGCGAGCGCTTTGGCCCGGTGCGCAGCGTACGCCCCGAACACGTCTTCGAACTGGGCTTCGAGGCGGTCAACCGCAGCAGCCGGCACAAGTCCGGTATCGCCGTACGCTTTCCACGCATCCTGCGCTGGCGCCACGACAAGCCAGCCAGCGAGGCCGATCAGCTGGCTACCCTGCAGGCGCTGGCGCGATGAACCGCAGCCAGGCACTACGCCGGCTGGAAGACTGGTTCGCGTCGAAAGGCTGGCGCTCGTTGCCGTTCCAGCGCGCGATGTGGCGGCACTATCTCGCCGGCGGATCCGGGTTGCTGCACACGCCCACAGGCAGCGGCAAGACACTGGCGATGTTCGGGGGACCGCTGCTGCAGGCCATGATCGACCCACCGCCTTCGCCCCGCCGCGCCAGTGCGGTACGCCCGCTGCAGGTGCTGTGGGTGACGCCCTTGCGCGCGTTGGCCAGCGACACCGCGCGTGCGCTGCAGGCCGTGGTCGATGGGTTGCAGCTTGGATGGCGTGTCGGCCTGCGCAGCGGTGACGCCAGCAACCGCGAACGACGACAGGCACGCGAGGGCCGCATCGACGTACTGGTCACGACGCCGGAATCGCTGGCGCTGCTGTTGAGCTATCCGGATACGCTGCCGCGCATGCGCCAGCTGCGCTGCGTGGTGGTGGACGAATGGCACGAACTGCTGGGCAACAAGCGCGGCGTCCTGCTGCAGTTGAATCTGGCCGTGCTGCGCGATGCCGCGCCTGCATTGCAGCTGTGGGGGCTGTCGGCCACGCTGGGCAATCTGGATGAGGCGCGCGACGTGCTGCTGCCCGGACAGCCCGACGCGCCGATCGTGCAGGGCGTGCGCCCGCGTGCGACCACGGTGCGCAGCCTGCTGCCCGAACCCGGTGAACGCTTTCCCTGGGCCGGGCACCTGGGCCTGGCCCAACTGCCGCGGGTGCTGGACGCATTGATGCAGGCACGCAGCAGCCTGCTCTTCACCAACACCCGTGCACAGGCAGAACTGTGGCATCAGGCGCTGGCGTCGGTTTGGCCCGAGGAACACGACACGCTTGCGCTGCACCACGGTTCGCTGGATCCGGCGCTGCGCCAGCAGGTGGAGGACGGGCTGCGTGCAGGAACGCTGCGCTGCGTGGTCGCCACCTCCAGCCTCGACCTCGGCGTGGACTTTCCCGAGGTCGAACAGGTACTGCAGCTGGGCAGCCCGAAGGGCGTCGCCCGCCTGCGCCAGCGCGCCGGACGTGCGCGCCATCGTCCCGGTGCCAGTGGCGCGATCCTCTGCGTGCCGAGCCATGCGCTGGAACTGGCCGAGTACGCAGCCGTGCGTCGCGCACTGGCCGAAGGCGTGGTCGAAGCACGCAGGCCACCGATGCTGTCGCTGGACGTTCTGGCCCAGCATGCGGTCAGCCGTGCCCTGGCCGGTGGCTTCCACGGTGATGCGCTGCTGGCGCAGGTCCGGCGCACCCATGCGTTCGCATCCCTGGCCGAGGACCAGTGGCAGGCCGTGCTGACTTTCATCGTGCAGGGAGGCCAGGCCCTGGCCCAGTACCCTGACTTCCACAAGGTCGTGCAGGACGCCGATGGCCGCTACCGGATGCACGACCGGCGCCAGGCACTACGCCACCGGCTGTCGATCGGCACCATCAGCAGTGATGGCAGCGTGCGCGTGCAGTTCCTGCGCGGGGCCGGCCTCGGCGCCGTGGAGGAACAGTTCGCCAGCCGCCTGCGCCGCGGAGACCGCTTCCAGTTCGCCGGGCGCCTGCTGGAGCTGGTGCAGCTGCGCGACATGACCGCCTTCGTGCGGCTGGCACGAGGGCGCGGTGAAGGTGTCGTGCCCCGCTGGCAGGGAGGCCAGCTGCCGCTGTCGATGGCACTGGGCAGCGAACTGGAGTCGGTGCTGTCAGGCGCCGACGACAGTGCGGAAGCGCGCTGGCTGGCACCGCTGCTGGCACTTCAGCAGCAGGCGTCGGCGCTTCCCGGCCCGGACCACGTGCTGCTGGAAGACGTACGCCGCCGCGAAGGCCAGTTCCTCTTCGTCTATCCCTTCGCCGGACGCCACGTGCACGAGGCGCTGGCCGCCCTGTTGGCACTGCGCTGCACCCGCCAGCAACGCAACAGCATCGGCTATGCCGTGAATGATCACGGCCTGGTGCTGGCACCGGCGCAGGCGATCGACCTGGACGCGGCGCAATGGCATGCGTTGTTCACCACCGATCAGCTGCTGGACGATCTGCGTGCGGCGGTGAACCTGGGCGAGCTTGCGCGGCGCCAGTTCCGTGGCATCGCGCGCGTCGCAGGCCTGCTGGTACCCAGCCTGCCGGGGGGCATGCCGCGATCGCTGCGCCAACTGCAGGCCTCGGCGGGCCTGCTGTATGACGTGTTGCGCGAGCATGACCCCGAGCACCTGCTGCTGGCGCTCGCCGAACGCGAAGTGCTGCATGACAGCCTCGACCTGCCGGGGCTGCGCCAGGTGCTGGTCCGGATCGGCGCGCGACGCATGTCGATGCAGCGCCCTGCATCGCTGACGCCCCTGGGCTTTCCACTGTGGGCCGAACGCCTGCGCGGGCAGTTCAGCAACGAGGACTGGCGTACCCGCGTGCAACGCGCGGCCCAGCAGCTGGAACGTCGCCATGGCCGATGAAATACCGCTGCTGCTTGCCGGCGAACCGGTGACCCTGGCGGGCGCACGCGCACTCTACTGGCCGGCGCGGCAGGCGCTGCTGATCGCGGACCTGCACCTGGGCAAGGCCGATGTGTTCCGCCGCGCCGGCATCGCGCTGCCCAGCGGCGGAACCGGCGAAGACCTGCAACGCCTGCAGGGTCTGCTGGACAGGCATGCCTGCCGCGAACTGTGGATCCTGGGCGACATCCTGCATGGGCCGGCGCATCGCGCCGCCTGGTACCAGCAATGGCTCGGCTGGCGCGAACGCAACACCGCACTGGACGTGCATGTCCTGCGCGGAAATCATGACCGGCAGCTACCGCATGCCCAGCTGCAGGTGCAGATCCACGAGGAGGTGCGGCTGGCGCCGTTCCTGCTGCGCCATGAACCGTGCGCAGATCCGGCGTGGCACGTGCTCGCAGGCCACCTGCATCCGCAGGTCGCACTGCCCGCATTGCGCCGGCGCTTCCCGGCCTTCTGGCTGCGCGAGCGGATGACGGTCCTGCCGGCCTTTTCCGGGTTCACCGCCGGAATCGTGCCTGCTCCCGCCAGCGGCGAACAGATGATCGCCTGCGTGGAAAACGGCCTGGTGGAACTGCCAGTGGCTTGAATCAGGCCGGACGAATGTCCAGCTGCGGCATCAACTGGAACTCAGGCGTGTCAACTTCACGTCGCCGCGGCAAGGCCTGGATTGCCGCCAGCATCTCCTGTGCGCAGGCGCGGATGCGTCCGTGGTGCTCCGGCGATGCATGACTGATCAAGCTGCCCACATGGAATTCGAACACGTCCTCCAGTACGTCGGGCTGGTCCTCGTGCAGCATCTGCAACAGTCCGCGCAGCTTGCAGATTTCCGATTCCAGCTCCTCGACCGCGAACCACATGGCGTCCTCCTCTTCAACAACAGGCGGCACGTCCGGGCCGCGACAGGCCGCAACGGCAGCGCCGCCCGGGCCACGCGCGATGTCAATCACGGAAAGGAAAACGGGCGACGCGCAATCGCGTGCAACCTACTTCTCGCATATACACGGTGAGGCAACCGTTAACTCGCGTGACAGCGCGCTTCACGCATTCGCAGTGATCGCGCTGATGCCAGGCATCTGCGCCCCTGCAGCCAACGCGTCGACAAATGCCGGATCCAGCGCAAGCGAACCGAACCAGCCATGCTGGGTACCGCTGAGCACGCGCAGCATGTGGCCACGCCCACCCGGCAGGCGCCCCATCGGCCCGAGCAGCACGTCGCGCGCCTTTGCCCAGGCATCGCGATCAGACTGGAACAGCGGCGTCAGCCAACGGCTCCAGCGCTGGTAGACCGCAACGTGCGCCCTGCGCTGCGCCTGGTAGGCCTGCAATGCAGCGCCTCCCCCGCCATGTGCGCGCACGGCATCGCGCAATGCCAGCGCATCGAGCAGCGCCATGTTCACGCCCTGCCCCAGCTGCGGGCTCATCGCATGTGCGGCATCGCCGGCCAGCACCATGCGGCCGCAATGCCAGCGCGTCATCACGGCGTCACGGTAGACCGCGCGCGCCAGCTGGCCGGCATCATGCAGATGCGCAAAGCGCGCGCTGGCCTGCGGCCACAGCGCGTGCAGCTCGTCCAGCCAGGGCGTCATGCCATCGGCCTGCCATCGTTCGAAGTCGGCGCGTGGCAGGCTCCAGAAGAAGCTCAGGCGCGGCGTGTCATCACCTGGCCGCGTACCGACCGGCAGCAGCCCGATCATCTTGCGCGCGGCCACGTAGCGCTGCCGCAGCTCCTGCAGGTGCGGCCAGTCCTCGGCCGGCAGCAGGCACCACAGTGCGCCCCAGGGATACACGCGGTCCAGCCCGGTGCCGCCTTCGATCGAGCCGCGCAGCGTCGAAGCCGCACCATCGGCGGCCACCACCAGGTCGAACGGCCCATGCATGCGGCCCTCACTGTCATGCAGGCGGCCCTGTGCGGCATCCACTGCGGCGATGGTGACGCCGGCATGCAGCTGGCCCGCACCCGCACGCGCCCCGTCCAGCAGCGAGAACAGCGCCCCACGCTGCATGCCGAGGCCGTGCAGGCGCGCGTCCAGGCCGTCATAGCGCATGTCCATCACCGTGCGCTCGCACGGTGTATCGCCATAAAGACGGTGCACCGGCGCCGCATGCGCGCGCACGGCATCAAGCAGGCCCATCTGCCACAGCACCTGCAGGCCGCTGGGCTGCAGCAGGAAGCCGGCGCCAACCGGCCCCGGCGAGGGCACGCGTTCGAAGATCTCCACCTCGTGGCCATCACGAGAGAGCAGGATGGACAATGCCTGTCCAGCGGTGCCGTAGCCGATCACGGCGATGCGCAGTCGTTCCTTCATCGGCGCATTGTGCCCGAGCGCAAATCCGGATGGCCACCTGGAACCCTGTCCACAGCGCCGCAATGCCCGTCGCGACGCAAAAAAAACCCCGCCGAAGCGGGGTTTTCAACGCACTGTCGAGTGGATCACTCGGCCGGCGTGATGTTCGAAGCCTGGGCACCCTTCGGGCCCTGGGTCACGTCATAGGTGACACGCTGGCCTTCCTGCAGGCTGCGGAAGCCCTTGGAGTTGATGGCGGAGAAGTGCGCGAACACGTCGGCGCTGCCATCCTCCGGCGAGATGAAGCCAAATCCCTTGGCGTCGTTGAACCACTTGACGGTACCGTTCGGCATGGTGATGCGAGACCTTATGCAATGAATGGGTGGTGTACGCTGAACCCGCGCACAAGCTGAGTATGCAAAGCTTGCTCGGGGAAGACAATCACCCCCGCGCCAATTCGCCCACCAGTTCCGGAAGTCCGTTGCTGGCCGCCTGCACGTTCGCCAGTACTTCGGCCATCGTAATTTCCTCGCCATCACCGCAGCCGGCGGCCCAGTTGGCGATGATTGCCAGGCAGGCGTAATCCAGCCCCAGCTCGCGTGCCAGCGCGGCCTCCGGCATGCCGGTCATGCCTACCAGGTCGCAGCCGTCACGGCGCATGCGGGCGATCTCGGCGATGGTCTCCAGGCGCGGGCCCTGCGTCGCGCCATAGCAGCCGCCGTCATGGACCGTGACGCCGGTCACTTTCGCTGCCGCCAGGATCTTGCTGCGCAGTATCGGCGTATAGGGGTGGCCGAAATCGACATGGACCACGTCCGTGCCTTCTTCTTCACAGATCGTGCTGATGCGGCCCCAGGTGTAGTCGATGATCTGGTCCGGGCAGGCCAGCACGCGCGGGCCGAAGTCTTCGGTGATGCCACCCACCGTGTTCAATGCCAGCACGCGCTGCGCGCCCAGCTGCTGCAGTGCGGCCAGGTTGGCGCGGTAGTTGATCTTGTGCGGCGGCAGTGAGTGCCCCTCGCCATGCCGCGCCAGGAACGCCACGCGATGGCCGAGCAGCGTGCCCACGCGCACCGGGCCGGACGGGCGGCCAAAGCGGGTGTCGACCTCGTGGGTCTGCACGTCGTCGAGCTTGGCCAGGTTGTAGACACCGGTACCGCCGATCACGGCCAGGGCGATCTGTTGCATTCAAAGCACTCCATGGAAAGACGAACGCCGGCACCCGAGGATGCCGGCGGTGGAAGAAGACGCGCCGCAGGCAGCTGCGCCGTTACTCCTTCATTGCGTAGATCGCCGGCACGCAGCGCAGGGTCTCGTTGACGTCCATGCCGAAGCCGAACACGTAGCGGTCCGGCAGCTCGATGCCGGCGTAGTCGGCGGTCACGTCCGGCAGTGCGCGGTCGTGCTTCTTCACGGTCATCGCGGCGATGCGCACGTCGGTCGCGCCCTGCTCCAGGCACCAGGTGCGGACGCCCTGCAGGGTGTAGCCCTCGTCGAGGATGTCGTCGATCAGCAGCACGCGGCGGCCGAACAGCGAGGTGGCCGGCTTGTGCTTCCAGACCAGGTCACCGCCGGTGGTTTCACCGCGGTAGCGGGTCGCGTGCAGGTAATCGAACTGCACGTCCTGGCCGCGCGCGCCCAGTTCCAGCGCCAGCTGGCCGGCGAACGGCAGCGCACCATGCATGATGGACAGGAACAGCGGCACCTCGCCCTTGTAATCGCGCGCGATGGCGTCGGCGATACCGGCGATGGCCTTGTCGATGGTGGGGCGGTCGACCAGCAGGTCAGCCTGGGCCAGGGCCTGGGAAATGGTGAGGTTGGGCATCAGACGGTTCTTCCAAGGGTTTCAAGCAGACGGGATTGGGTGTCGCCATGGCGGGCGTCGGCCAGCAGGCCGTCCCAGCCGAGCGCGCCGCGGCCAAGCAGGCCCAGCAGCGCAGCAGTATTGAGGGAGCGTCCCTGCACCGCGTGCAGGGCTTCATCGACCAGTTCCGGGTGGCAGACCAGCACCACGTCGCAGCCGGCATCCAGGTGCGCGTGCACGCGTGCCGGCACGCCACCGGCACTGTGCGAGGCGGCCATGCCGATGTCATCGGAGAACACCACGCCACGGAAGCCGAGCTCGCCACGCAGGATGTCCTGGATCCAGCGCGGGGAATAGCCGGCCGGCTCCGGCGCCACCTGCGGATAGATCACGTGCGCCATCATCACCGCATCGGCACCGGCGGCGATGCCGGCCTGGAACGGCACCAGGTCCTGGGCGCGCAGTTCGTCCAGCGCGCGCGGGTCGATCGCGGTATCGACGTGGGTGTCTTCCAGCACGGTGCCGTGGCCGGGGAAATGCTTGAGCGTGGCGGCCATGCCGACCGCATGCATGCCGCGCACATAGGCGGCGGTGAACGCGGCCACCACCTGCGGGTCTTCACTGAAGGCACGGTTGCCGATGGCGCGGTTGCCGCGGCCAAGGTCGACCACCGGCGCGAAACTCAGGTCGAGGCCGCTGGCACGTACTTCGCTGGCCATCAGCCAGGCATGCTGCTCGGCCAGGGCCAGCGCCTGCTGCGGGTCGGCGGCGTACAGCGCGCCGATGTCCTGCAGCGGCGGCAGCGCGCTGTAGCCCTCGCGGAAACGCTGCACACGGCCGCCTTCCTGGTCCACGCAGATCAGCTGCGGGCGCGGGGCGGCGGCACGGATCGCCGCACTCAGATCGGTCACCTGCTGGCGCGAGGCGAAGTTGCGCTTGAACAGCACCACCCCGGCCACGGCGTCGTGCTGCAGCCAGTCACGTTCCTGGGCGGTCAGTTCGGTGCCGGCAACGCCGATCAGCAGCATGGTCGATCTCCACAACGCGCGCCCGCATGGCGCAGTGCCGCATTGTCGCAGAACCGGCCGACAGGCGCAGGGGTCAGACGAAGGGGAGTGTGGGGTCAGAGCCCCTGCGGGGATCTGACCCCGGGGTCGGATCCCCGCAGGGGCTCTGACCCCGATCTGCTCAGACCTTGCAGCCGTCCGGGCCGCAGGCCTCGTCGCCGTCAGCCGAAGCTGCCGGGGCGCCCTGTTCGGCTGCGATCTGGCGAAGGGCGTTGGCGAAGGCCTCTGGCGGCTGGGCCCCGGAAATGGCCCACTTCCCATCGATGACGAAAGTCGGCACCGAGGAAATGCCCAGTGCATGGGCCTGCGCCAGCCTGGCTTCGACCTCGGCCAGGCCGCGGTCGGAGCCCAGCATCTGCGCGATTTCAGCACCGTCCAGGCCGCCAGCCACGCCGGCCTTCACCAGCACTGCAGTATCGGCCAGATTCTGGCCATGCTCGAAGTGGGCACGGAAAAGTGCTTCGCCGACCGCATCCTGCACGCCGTGCTGGCCGGCCAGCCACAACACCCGATGGGCCGGCAGCGTGGTCACCCGCACCTGGCCCTGGCTGAAATCCATCGGCAGGCCCTCGGCCCGCGCGGTGGTCTGGGTCTGGCCGAGGATCTGCTCGGTGCGCTCGACGCCACCGAACTTGCGCACATAGGCCTCGCGCAGCGGCACCGGGGTGGCGTCCGCGTCCGGGTCCAGCTGGAACGGCTGCCAGTGGATATCGAGTTCAGGCGCATTGGCGCCGAGCAACTGCACACCCTGCTGGAAGCGATGCTTGCCGATCCAGCACCAGGGGCAGACCACGTCGGAGTAGATGTCGATTCTCATCCCCACCACATGGGGCCCGCCTCCCTCGAAAAAAGGGGACGGAGGGGATTAAGTCGTTTCCAGCACAGCTGGGGTAAAGACGACTTAATCCCCTCCGTCCCCTTTTTTTGGGGGCTTCACCACTGTGAATAGGGGTGACTGGCCAGTGCGACGTTGTAGTAGCGCGCGTCGTCGGTGACTTCGGCACCCACCCAGTCCGGCAGTTCGATCGCCTGGTCGGCGCTGTCCAGCTCGACTTCGGCCACGACCAGGCCGGCGTTGTCGCCGAGGAACTCGTCCACCTCCCAGGTCAGGCCGGCGTGTTCGACCAGGTGGCGGCGCTTGTCGATCAGGCCACCGACGCACAGCGCCAACAGGGTGCGCGCATCCTCCACCGGGATCGGGTAGTCGAACTCCTGGCGGGTATGGCCGATGGTGCGCGACTTCAGGTTCAGCGCGGCGTGGTCGCCTTCGATGCGCACGCGCACCGAGGCGTTCTGGGTGCCGCGGTCGAGCGCGCCCATGTCGTTGATGTAGCCCTGCGCCATCGGGATCACCCGATGCGCGGCGGTGCGCCAGCCATCACTGCTGACGAGGAATTTGCGTTCGATTTCGATGCCCATCGCGCCATTATGCGCGATGGGTGATGACAACCTGTCAGCGCTTCTCGAACACCGCGATGCTTTCCACGTGCGCGGTATGCGGGAACATGTCCATGGCACCGGCGCTGACCAGGGTGAAGCCCTGTTCGTTGACCAGATAGCCGGCATCGCGCGCCAGCGAGCCCGGGTGGCAGCTGACGTAGACAATGCGCTTGAACTGCTTCAGCGGCAGCTGCTGCAGCACTTCGATCGCACCCGAGCGCGGCGGGTCCAGCAGCAGCTTGTCAAAGCCCTGGCGCATCCACGGGGTGCTGCGCTGGTCCTGGGTCAGGTCGGCGCTGAAGAACTGCGCGTTGGCCAGGCCGTTGCGCTCGGCGTTCTCACGCGCACGCGCCACCAGGCCGGCATCGCCTTCCACGCCAACCACCTCGCGCACGCGGCGCGCCAGCGGCAGGGTGAAGTTGCCCAGGCCGCAGAACAGGTCCAGTACACGCTCGTCCTCACCCGGTTCCAGCAGGTCCAGGGCGTGGGCGATCATCTTCTCGTTGAGCTTGGCATTGACCTGGATGAAGTCCAGCGGGCGGAACGCCAGCTCGACATCCCACGGCGCCAGACGGAACGACAGCGGCACACCCTGCCCGTCCAGCGGCTGCACGGTATCCACGCCGCCGGACTGCAGGTAGATCACGAAGCCATGCTGCTGGCCGAAGGCCGCCCAGGCCGCGCGGTCGGCATCGCTGAGCGGCTGCAGATGGCGAACGGTCAGGACCACGGCCTGGTCACCGGCGATGAATTCGATCTGCGGGATGTCACGCTTGCCATCGAGTGACTCGATGAAGGTGGACAGCGCCTCGACCTTGGTACCAATCTCGGGGATCACGGTCAGGCACTGGCTGAGGTCGGCGACGAAGCGCGGATCCTGTTCACGGAAGCCGACCAGGGTCTTGTCCTTCTTTTCGACCCGGCGCACCGAGAAACGGCCCTTGCGGCGGTAGCCCCAGCTCTCGCCGACCAGCGGCGCGAGCACGGTGCCCGGCTTCACATGGCCGATCCGCTCCAGGTTGTCCATCAGCACGCGCTGCTTGGCCACGATCTGCTGGTCTTCGTCCAGGTGCTGCAGCACGCAGCCGGCGCAGGTGCCGAAATGGGGGCACTTGGGGGTCACCCGCTGCGGCGAGGCCTGCAGCACCTCCAGGGTGCGCGCCTCGTCGAAATGGCGGCTGCGGGCAGTCTGCTCAGCCATCACCACCTCGCCGGGCAGCGCGCCGCTGACGAAGGTGACCTTGCCGCCCTCGCCTTCACGGCGGGCGACACCGCGACCATCATGGCTGAGGTCGAGGATCTCGGTCTGGAACGGAGTACGGTCAGTGCGGGAACGGGATCGGGCCACGTGGCAACAGGCTGCGGGCAAAAATGGGGGCGTATTGTCGCAGATCCTGACCGACGGGGCCTGGACCCGCTTGCGCCCGTGGCCGTCGTGCTTGATGATTGGGCCAGCTGACATGGAGGCAGCCCTGATGCAGATGACCCCGCGGGCCGCACGGCCCCGCTTCCTGCTTGTCGAGGACGACATCATCAGCCGCGGTTTTTTCAAGGCGGCGTTGGAAACGTTACCGGCGGATGTGGATACCGCAGATTCGCTGGCCAGCGCCCTGGCCAGTGCCGAACCCGGCGCGCATGATCTGTGGCTGATCGACGTCAACCTGCCGGATGGCAATGGCGCGCAACTGCTGCGTGAGCTACGCCGCTCACATCCCGACACACCGGCGCTGGCACATACGGCCGACGGCGATACCTCCATCCACGCCCGCCTGCGCGAAGCCGGTTTCAGCGACACCCTGGTCAAGCCGCTGGGCCGCGACCAGCTGCTGAAGGCCGTGCGCCGTGCGCTGGTCAACAGCCCGGCGGGAATCTTCGTGGCACAGGCCCCGGCCGCAGTCGAGCTGGCCGTTCAGGACTGGGACGAGACTGCGGCATTGGCCGCGCTCAATGGCCAGCGCAACCACCTGATCGCACTGCGCGAGCTGTTCCTGGCCGAGTTGCCCGGTGTGCGCGACGCGGTCGAGCAGGCGGTGGACCAGCACGACGAGCGCCAGCTGCGCAGCCAGCTGCACCGGTTGCAGGCGAGCTGTGGCTTCGTGGGGGCGGCACGGTTGGGCCGGGCGGTGCGCCAGCTGCATCATGCACCCGAGTCCGGGCAGGCCCAGGACGGGTTCCGCGCCGCGGTAGCTGCCCTGCTGCATTGAGGGTTTTTCGGCAAGGCTGCGCCCTGCACCCGCAGAGGCTTCAAGCCAAGCCAAGGCAACAGCAACAGCAACGGCATGCATTCCGTGGGTTGGCGGTGCGGTATCGGAGGGCGGGGACGCCGTAAACCCGTCCTTGGGGGCTTGGCAGCCGCATCCATGCGGCTGACACCCCGCCCTCCGATACCGCCCCACCTCTTACAGTTTTCCGCGATCGGGTAGATCCACGCCATGCGTGGATGAATTTCTGTCAGATATCGAAATCAATCTGGGGTCGGATCCGTTTTCCTGCGGAAAACGGATCCGACCCCATCCCGTTCCGACAGGTCGCGGAACACTGTCGAAGGCGGGGTGGGTCCGGTTGCGGGAGTGTCCGCGGCATGGATGCCGCGGCCAAGCCCCCAGGGACGGGTTTACGGCGTCTCCCGCAACCGGACCCACCCCGCCTACCCACGGATAGCCAGCTTTTGCCGTTGACGTTGATTCGGCAGGTGCAGGGCTGCAAGCCCTGCCGCCCCCCCCCCCTACTTGCGCGGCGCAAGCTGCTCGAGCATTTCCCAGGACTTCAGCCCGCGCGCGCCCAGGTGATGGGCCAGCACCCGCCGCATCGGCAGGCGCAGGCTGGCCAGATCGGCGGCATCTGGTTCTTCGTCGGCCGCAAGGGCCAGCAGCGCCGAGCCAGTGGCCGCCGCCCGGCGCTCCCCGCCACGCTCGCTCAGCAGGCGCTGCGCCCCTTCCTGCGGGTCCAGCTCGTAGCGCGCCGCCGGGTCGATCGGCTGGCCATCACTGGCACTGTCCAGCTCGAAACCCAGGCCCAGCGCGGACAGCAGTTCGCGCTCGAAACGGCGCAGGGTCCAGGCCAGGCCGGCACCGACCGCCAGCCGCGCGCGTGCCTCACCGTAGGCAAGGTACAGCTCCGGCAGCGGGTCCTGGCGCGGGGCCAGGCGCAGGGTCAGTTCACTCAGGTAGAAGCCGGCCAACATCGCCTGGCCGACCAAGCGTGGCGCGGCATCCAGCGCCTCGGCACCCCGCAGCTGGGCCAGTTCACCCCGCTGCTGGGCACTGAAGCGGATCCACTGCAACGGCTGCAGGGCGGCGCGCAGCACCTGGCCCTTGGCGGTGGACACGCCACGCGCCAGCAGGCCGATACGGCCATGCTGCGCGCTCAACACTTCGACCAGCAGGCTGGTCTCGCGGTAGGCCCGTGCGTGCAGCACGAAGCCGGTGTCGTCCTCGATCATCATCGAAGCGACCGTCGCGGCTTATTCGTAGCCGAAGGCCTTCAGCGCGGCCTCGTCGTCGGACCAGCCTTCACGCACGCGCACCCAGGTTTCCAGGAACACCTTGGCCCCGAACAGACGCTCCATCTGCAGGCGGGACTTGGCGCCGATCTCCTTCAGGCGGGCGCCGCCCTTGCCGATCACGATGGCCTTCTGGCCCTCGCGCTCGACCCAGATCACCGCACCGATGCGCAGCAGGTTGCCATCCTCGGTGAAGCGCTCGATCTCGACGGTGGTTGCGTACGGCAGTTCCTCGCCGAGCTGGCGCATCAACTGCTCGCGCACCAGTTCACCGGCCAGGAAACGCTGGCTGCGATCGGTGATCTCGTCCTCGCCGAACATCGGCGGGGCTTCCGGCAGCAGCTTCAGCACGTCGCGCACCAGTGCTTCCAGGCCGTTGCGCTTCTGCGCCGAGATCGGGTGCACGGCGGCGAAATCACGACCTTCGGTCACCTGCTGCAGGAACGGCAGCAGCGCGCCCTTTTCCTTCAGGCGATCGATCTTGTTGACCACCAGCACCACCGGGATGCCGGCGTCGCGCAGCACGTTGAACGCCAGGCTGTCCTCTTCATCCCAGCGACCGGCTTCGATCACCAGCAGGCCGGCATCGACGCCTTCCAGCGAGCCACGCGCGGCGCGGTTCATCACCCGGTTCATCGCCCGCTTCTGCACCTTGTGCAGGCCGGGGGTGTCGACCAGCACCAGCTGGCCTTCCGGATAGGTGGCGATGCCCAGCAGGCGATGGCGCGTGGTCTGCGGACGGTTGGAGACGATGCTGACCTTGGCGCCGACCAGGGCATTGGTCAGGGTCGACTTGCCCACGTTCGGGCGGCCGATGACGGCCACGCTGCCGCAATGATGGGGAGTTTGTTCGCTCACTTGGAATCCAGTTGTTCTAGGACGGCCGCAGCCGCCTGTTGTTCGGCAAGCCGCCGCGAGGCGCCTTCGCCCTCGGTGCTGGCGGCCGGGTCGGCTACGTTGCAGCGTACCCGGAAGTGCTTGGCGTGGTCGTCACCGGATTCTGACACCAGTTCATACTGCGGCAACGCCTTCTGTCGGGCCTGCAGCCATTCCTGCAGGCGGGTCTTGGGGTCCTTCTCGGGCCGGCCGGAGGCCGGCAGTGCCTCGATCGAAGCGCTGAACCAGGGCAGTACCACCGCCCGGCAGGCCTCGAAGCCGGCATCCAGGTAGATCGCAGCCACCACGGCTTCCACCGCGTCGGCCAGGATCGAATCACGACGGTGGCCGCCGGACTTCATTTCTCCCGGACCCAGGATCAGTCGATCGCCCAGTTCCAGGGTGCGCCCGATCACCGCCAGCGCGCCTTCACGCACCAGCTCGGCGCGGGCACGGGTCATCGCGCCTTCGTCAGCCTTGGGCCAGCGCTGGTACAACGCCTCGGCCGCCATCATGTTGACGATGCTGTCGCCCAGGAACTCCAGGCGCTCGTTGTGTGGCGCACCGGCACTGCGATGCGTCAGCGCCTGCTTCAGCAGCGCCGGGTCGCGGAAGGGATGACCGATCAGGTCACCACGTTGGAAAGGTTTATTCGGCACCGCTTCGGGTCAGGTCCTGGGATGAATCGAATTTGCCAACCACGTCCAGGTTGCCGACCAGCGGACGGCGCACTTCGTAGTTGACCTTGAGGGTCCAGCCATTATCGCGGCGGTCGAACTTCACGTTGGCCGGCTTCACGTTTTCCGAGTAGTTGATGTACAGCCGCTTGAAGAACAGATCCTGGATCCGGGCCGGTTCCATGCTGCCCACACCCGGCTCGTTGGCCAGGCTCTTCATCGCCGAGCGCACCGCGTAATACTCCTGGTACATCGGGAACAGCTTCATGCCGATGTAAAGGAAGAAACCGACCACGATCAGGACCGCCAGGAACGAGGTCAGGGTCATGCCACGCTGCGTGTTCATCGTCTTCATTGCGTTCTCCCCAGATACGCGTTGGATGTGAAAATACTCGGTTGATGCCCGATCAGTTGATGCTCGAGCCGATCCGCGACGGCTCGAAGCCATCCTTGCAGAACCAGCCCTGGCAGTTCAGCCAGATCAGGAAGGCCTTGCCGCGCAGGTTTTCCTCCGGCAGCAGGCCCCAGAAACGGCCATCGTCACTGTTGTCACGGTTGTCGCCCATCACCAGGTACTTGCCGGCCGGCACGGTCCACTGGCCCTGGCCACGCGGATAGTCGGTCTCCAGCACGGTGTGGGTACGACCCGGCAGGTGTTCGACCAGCAGGTTGGCGCCCTCGCCCTGGCCCTTGTGGCCTGCATAGATGCCCTTGTTGTCGTACTTCAGCGGTTCGCCGTTGAGGATCACGCCGTCGCCTTCGAAGACCACGGTGTCGCCCGGCACGCCGATGACGCGCTTGATGAAGTTCTCACCCTTGGCCGGATCGTTGTCGCTGTGGCCGGGGAAGTGGAACACCACCACGTCGCCGCGCGACGGCTCGCCAAACGGCACGATCTTGGTGTTGCTGATCGGCAGGCGCAGGCCGTAGGAGAACTTGTTGACCAGGATGAAGTCGCCGATCAGCAGGTTCGGCATCATCGAGCTGGACGGGATCTTGTACGGCTCGGCGATGAAACTGCGCACGATCAGCACGATCGCCAGCACCGGGAAGAACGCACGCGAGTAATCCACCAGCACCGGCTCGGAGTCGAGCAGGCCCGCGCGCTGGGCGCGACGCTTGGCGAGGTACAGCTTGTCCGCGAGCAGGATCAGGCCCGAGGCCAGGGTCAGCACGACCAGGAGGATCTCAAACAGTTTCATTCAGGGTCCTTTGCAACGTCACCAGACGACCGGCCCCGCAGGGCCGGTGCGGGCCTTACTTGTTGTCCATCTGCAGGACGGCCAGGAACGCTTCCTGCGGAATCTCCACGCGTCCGACCTGCTTCATGCGCTTCTTGCCTTCCTTCTGCTTTTCCAGAAGCTTCTTCTTGCGCGAAACGTCGCCACCATAGCACTTGGCCAGCACGTTCTTGCGCATGGCCTTGACCGTGGTGCGGGCGATGATCTGCGAGCCGACGGCGGCCTGGATGGCCACGTCGAACATCTGGCGCGGGATCAGGTCCTTCATCTTCTCGCACAGCTCGCGGCCACGTCGGTCAGCGTGGCTGCGGTGCACGATCAACGACAGCGCATCGACCTTGTCACCGTTGATCAGCACGTCCACGCGCACGAACGGGCCTGCGTCGAAGCGCACGAAGTGGTAATCGAGCGAGGCATAGCCGCGGCTGACCGACTTCAGCTTGTCGAAGAAGTCCAGCACCACCTCGGCCATCGGCAGCTCGTAGCTGATCTGCACCTGGCTGCCCAGGTAGTTGATGCCGATCTGGCTGCCGCGCTTTTCTTCGCACAGCTTGATGATGTTGCCGATGTACTCCTCGGGGGTGAGCACGTTGGCGCGGATGATCGGTTCGCGGATTTCCTCGACCTGGTTCACCGCCGGCAGCTTGGCCGGGTTGTCCATGTTGATGATCGAGCCATCGGTCTTCAGGACCTCATACACCACCGTCGGCGCGGTGCTGATCAGGTCCAGGTTGTATTCGCGCTCCAGGCGCTCCTGCACGATTTCCATGTGCAGCATGCCCAGGAAGCCGCAGCGGAAGCCGAAGCCCATCGCCTCGGAGCTTTCCGGCTCGAAACGCAGCGCGGCATCGTTCAGGCGCAGCTTGTCCAGCGCTTCGCGCAGGTCCGGGTAGTCTTCGGCATCGACCGGGAACAGGCCGGCGAACACGCGCGGCTGCATTTCCTGGAAGCCCGGCAGCGGCTTCGGCGCCGGATCACCGGCCAGGGTGAGGGTGTCGCCGACCGGCGCGCCATGCACGTCCTTGATGCTGGCGGTGACCCAGCCCACTTCACCGGCACGCAGCGCCGGCAGCACCTTGCGCTTCGGCGTGAACACGCCGACGTTGTCGACCTGGTGGTTGCGGCCGGTCGACATCACCTGCAGCTTGTCACCGGCCTTGATCTCGCCCTGCATCACGCGCACCAGCGACACCACGCCGAGGTAGTTGTCGAACCACGAGTCGATGATCAGCGCCTGCAGCTTGTCGGTGTCGCGCGGCGCCGGCGGCGGAATGCGGTACACGATCGCTTCCAGCACGTCCTGCACGTTGAGGCCGGTCTTGGCACTGACCGGCACGGCGTCGGAGGCATCGATGCCGATCACGGCCTCGATCTCGGCCTTGGCGCGCTCGATGTCGGCGGTGGGCAGGTCGATCTTGTTGATCACCGGCACCACTTCCAGGCCCTGCTCCACGGCGGTGTAGCAGTTGGCCACCGACTGGGCTTCCACGCCCTGCGCCGCATCGACCACCAGCAGCGCGCCTTCGCAGGCGGCCAGCGAGCGGCTGACTTCATAGGAGAAGTCGACGTGGCCGGGGGTGTCGATGAAGTTCAGGTGGTAGGTCTGCCCGTCCTTGGCCAGGTACGGCAGTGACACCGACTGCGCCTTGATCGTGATGCCACGCTCGCGCTCGATCGGATTGGAATCGAGCACCTGCGCTTCCATCTCGCGGGCCTGCAGGCCACCGCAGAGCTGGATGATGCGGTCGGCCAGCGTGGACTTGCCGTGGTCGACATGGGCGATGATGGAAAAGTTGCGGATGTTCCGCATCGAATCAGAAGACATAGGTGGCGGCGGCGCGCGGCGTCGTCAGGGTAACGGTCGATTATCGCACGCCCAGCGCCCGGCCGCTAAAACCGGCTGCCGGGCACCGGCCCGGAACGACCGAAGCCCCGCCGGGGCGGGGCTTCGGGGGAGGCCCAGGGGCCGCCGGAGCGGCCCCGGCAGGCCCTACTGGCCGGCCTTGACCGCCACGAAGGCGCTGTTGCCGTTGGCCGTGCGGACCAGCAGCATGACCACGTCGTCCTTCTTGAAGCTGGACAGCGCCCGGTTCAGGGCATCCACACTGCCGACCGCGACGCGGCCGACCTGCAGGATCACCATGCCCGGCGACAGGCCGGCATCACGCGCCGCCTGGCCCTTGACCCCGGTGATGCGCACGCCTTCGTTGCCGTTGAGCCCGAACTGCTTGCGCTGAGCCGCGCTCAGGTCGCTCACGTCCAGCCCCAGCAGGGCATTGGCCCCGGTCTGCGGCGCCGCCTCGGCACCGCCGGCCGACGGCCCGCGGGCACTGGCCTGCCCGTCTTCACTCAGGGCGGTCAACGTGGCACTGAGGTCATGCGGCTTGCCGTCGCGGTACACCACCAGGTTCACCTTGCTGCCCGGCGCCATCGCACCGATCAGCGGCGGCAGGTCGGACCAGCTGTTGACCGGGCTGCCGTTGACCGAGCGGATGACGTCGCCCACCTGCACGCCGGCCTTGGCGGCCGCACTGCCGGCCACGATCTGGTTGACCAGGGCGCCACGGCTGTCCGGCAGGCCCAGGCCCTGCGCCTTCAGCGAATCGATCGGCTCCACGACCGCGCCGAGCTGGCCGCGGGTGACCTTGCCGCTCTTCTTGATCTGCTCGACCGCGCTCATCGCCAGGTCGATCGGGATCGCGAAGCTGATGCCCATGTAGCCGCCGGACGCGGAGAAGATCTGCGAGTTGATGCCGACCACTTCGCCGCGGGTGTTCAGAAGAGGGCCACCGGAATTGCCCTGGTTGATCGCCACGTCGGTCTGGATGAACGGCACATAGCGCTGGTCGGGGCCGCCCGTACTGCGGCCGACGGCGCTGACCACGCCGGCGGTGACAGAATGGTCGAGGCCGAACGGCGAGCCGATCGCGACAACCCACTGCCCCGGCTTCAGGCTGTTGGAGTCACCCACGCGCACGGTTGGCAGGTTCTTCCCGTCGATCTTCAGCAGGGCGACGTCGTACTGCTGGTCGCTGCCCACCACCTTGGCGGTGAACTCACGGCTGTCGCCCAGCTTGACCTTCACGTCACTGGCGTCGGCCACCACGTGGTAATTGGTCAGCACATAGCCATCGGGCGAGATGATGAAGCCCGAGCCCATGCCACGGCCCTTGATGCTGGGGCCACCGTCTGGCCCACCCGGCCCCTGCCCCGGCATCGGGAAGTCGGGACCAAAGAAGCGGCGGAAGAACTCCGGCATGTCATCGTCGCCCATCGGGCCGCGCGCGGCCTGGCGGTTGTTGCGGACGATGGTGGTATCGACGTTGACCACGCCCGGGCCGACCTGTTCGACCAGGTTGGTGAAGTCGGGCAGGCCACTGACCAGCGGCTGCGCCGGTGCCCGCGCGGCCGCGGCTGGCACGGGCTGGGTCTGCGCGACGGGCGCCGGCGCCTGTGCGCAGGCCACCAGGGGAAGGGTCAGGGCCAGCAGGCCAATGGCCTGCGTGCGGAGTCGGGGAGTCATCGGACGGCAACCTCCGGGTCGGGTGGAAAGAGGAATACGGGCCCCGCCGACGGCGGGGCGTGAAGGCGCCCGGCTCAGTCGCGCGGGCGCGGCGGCACCGGCAGGTCATCCTGCAGGCGCGGCTCGAACGGATAGAACGCGGCACTACCGGCGTGGGCCGGGAAGCTGGCATTGAGCGCGCCGCCAGCGGCGGGCGCCAGGCTGGAGCGCGGCCATGGCCGGGCCTGCAGCCCGCTGACCTCGCCGAACGGCAGGTTGCGGTTGGCGTTGGCCGGCACGGTCGGGGTCAACGGTGCCTGCACGGCGGCGATGGCGCGCTGCGAAGTGTCGTCGCGCTGGGCGGCACGCGCGGCCTGCTGGCTGCGCGTAGCGCTGGCACGGCGGGCGTCCTGGCGGCGGCCCGCCGCGGCCATCGCTACGGCCGGCGCAGCAGCCACGGCCACTGCGGCCGTGTCCACCGAAGCCTCGGTGACTGGGGTCGGCGCGGCCGGTGCCAGTTCCGCCTGGCTGGCCATCACCTGCGGCGCCTGCGGTTCACCCGGCGTCGCCTCCTTCAATTTCTCGCCGCCGATGAACAGGGCGACCGCGGCCACAGATGCGGCCAGCGCAGCACCGCCGCCCCAGGCGCGCCAGCCACTGCGACGCACCTGGCGACGCGGCTCGGCCTGCGGCGTCGGCTCTGCCGCAATGGCGGCCGCAACGGCGGCACTGAAGCCGGCCGGTGCCAACGCCGGGGCCTGCCCGCGCATCACGTCGCCCAGCAGCTGCCAGCGCTCCTGGCAGCCGGCCAGTTCGGGGTCGTGTTCCATCCGGCGCAGCAGGAAGCGCGCTTCATCGGCACCCAGCTCGCCATCGACCAGGGCCGACAGCTGCTCGCGATGGCGCTGGTCCAGGCGCTGCCCGGCGGGCGATTGATGGTTCTGCGATTCGTTGAACGGATTACTGGTCATACGCGGCTCTTCTCACGGGTGGCGCTGCCGATGTCCAACAGCGGCCGGAGTTCGGTGTCGATCGCCTCGCGCGCCCGGAAGATCCGGGAACGCACGGTGCCGATCGGGCACCCCATCTTCTGCGCGATATCCTCGTAGCTCAGGCCTTCCACCTCGCGCAGGGTGATCGCCGACCGGAGTTCCTCCGGCAGCGCGTTGACGGCCTTCATGACCGTCTGTTCCAGCTCCTGGCGCATCAACTCGCGCTCGGGCGTGTCGGTGTCCCGCAGGCGGGTACCGCTGTCGAACTGCTCGGCGTCACCGATGTCGATGTCATCGGTCGGCGGACGACGATTGTGTGAAGCCAGGTAGTTTTTGGCGGTATTCACGGCGATTCGATGCAACCAGGTTGAGAACTGGGCATCGCCACGGAAACTCCCGATCGCGCGGTAGGCACGGATGAAAGTGTCCTGGGCGACGTCCTGACATTCGCTCCAGTCGGCGATGTAGCGACCGACCAGGGCCACGACCCGATGCTGGTACTTGCGCACCAGGACATCGAACGCGGCACTCTCGCCGTGCTGCACGCGCCGGACCAGCTCCAGATCCAGCTCCTGAGGTGTATCAACATCGGCCATGAGGGGCCGCACTCCTGTCAGCCCAACCGACGTCGGGCAATGAGACTGCCAATCCCGGGAAAAGTTCAGTCGCCGATCACCTGGCGCCGCACCAGCTTTTAACCACCATTCGGTTAGCGTCCCGGTCCACGGCCATGGATCCGGGGGCGCCACTCCCCTGCTATTGGGATTTGACGCGGGGGAAACAACCTCTGGATCATAGCCGCTTCTCCATACACAACCGGATGGAACGTCCATGCTCTCAGGCTTCGATGGTCTCCGCTTCAGCCACTGGCACCCCGAGATCCGCGACGACGGCGTGGTGGTTCTCTCCCTGGATCGCCAGGACAGCAGCGTCAATGCGATGTCGCAGGACGTGCTGCTGGAACTGGGCGACCTGCTTGAGCGCATTGCCCTGGACCCGCCCAAGGGCGTGGTCATCCAGTCGCTGAAGAAGGCCGGCTTCATTGCCGGTGCCGACCTGAAGGAGTTCCAGGAATTCGACCGTCGCGGCACCGTCAACGACGCGATCCGGCGTGGCCAGGCCACCTACCAGAAGCTGGCCGAGCTGCCCTGCCCGACCGTGGCGGCCATCCACGGCCACTGCCTCGGCGGTGGCACCGAGCTTGCCCTGGCCTGCCGCTATCGCGTGGCCTCCAATGACAGCAGCACCCGCATCGGCCTGCCGGAAACCCAGCTGGGCATCTTCCCGGGGTGGGGTGGCAGCGCCCGCCTGCCGCACCTGGTGGGCGCCCCGGCAGCGATGGACATGATGCTGACCGGCCGCACCCTGTCGGCCTCGGCCGCGCGTGGCATCGGCCTGGTCGACAAGGTGGTGGCACCGGCGGTGGTGCTCGACACGGCCGTTGCACTGGCGCTGTCCGGCACCACCCGCCCGTTCAAGCAGCGCGCCACGGCCTGGGCCACCAACACCTGGCTAGCACGCACGCTGCTGGCACCGCAGATGGTCAAGCAGGTCGCCCGCAAGGCGAAGAAGGACCAGTACCCGGCGCCGTACGCACTGATCAGCACCTGGCAGCGCAGTGGCGGCAAGCCGATCCAGGCCCGCCTGGACGCCGAGCGGCGTGCCGTGGTGAAGCTGGCCAGTACTCCGACCGCGCGCAACCTGATCCGTATCTTCTTCCTGACCGAACGCCTGAAGGGCCTCGGTGGCGGTGATTCCGGCATCCGCCACGTGCACGTGGTCGGCGCCGGCGTGATGGGCGGCGACATCGCCGCGTGGGCCGCCTACAAGGGCTTCGAAGTGACCCTGCAGGACCGCGAGCAGCGCTTCATCGACCCGGCCATGGAACGCGCGCAGGCGCTGTTCGCCAAGAAGGTGCGCGACGAGAGCAAGCGCCCGGCCGTGGCCGCGCGCCTGCGTGCCGACCTGGAAGGCAACGGCGTGGCCGAGGCCGACCTGGTGATCGAGGCAATCATCGAGAACCCCGAAGCCAAGCGTGCGCTGTACCAGACGCTTGAGCCGAAGATGAAGCAGGACGCCCTGCTGACCACCAACACCTCGTCGATTCCGCTGGTGGAACTGCGCGACCACATCCAGCGCCCTGCGCAGTTCGCGGGCCTGCACTACTTCAACCCGGTAGCGCAGATGCCGTTGGTGGAGATCATCCATCACGACGGCATGGCGCCGGAGACCGAGCGCCGCCTGGCCGCGTTCTGCAAGGCGCTGGGCAAGTTCCCGGTGCCGGTAGCCGGCAGCCCGGGCTTCCTGGTCAACCGCGTGCTGTTCCCGTACATGCTGGAAGCGGCCACCGCGTATGCCGAGGGCATTCCGGGCCCGGTGATCGACAAGGCCGCGGTGAAGTTCGGCATGCCGATGGGCCCGATCGAACTGATCGATACCGTGGGCCTGGACGTGGCCGCCGGCGTCGGCCGCGAACTGGCGCCGTTCCTGGGCCTGCAGATCCCGGCCGCACTGCAGACGGTGGAACCGGACAAGCGCGGCAAGAAGGATGGCCAGGGCATCTACACCTGGGAGAACGGCAAGCCGAAGAAGCCGGACGTGGCCAGCGACTACCAGGCCCCGGCCGATCTGGAGGACCGCCTGATCCTGCCGCTGTTGAACGAGGCGGTGGCCTGCCTGCACGAGGGCGTGGTGGCCGACGCGGACCTGCTGGATGCCGGCGTGATCTTCGGCACCGGTTTCGCACCGTTCCGCGGCGGTCCGATCCAGCACATCCGTGCGGTCGGTGCCGATGCGATCGTCGAGCGGTTGAAGGCGCTGCAGCAGCGCCATGGCGACCGTTTCGCGCCGCGCCCCGGCTGGGACAACCCCGTCCTGCGCGAACCGGTGGTCTGAGTTCATCGGCCGGGCCTGCGGCCCGGCACCCGCAGAGGCAACCGCCGAAGCCAGAGCCGGAGCAACAGCCGGCTCTGGCTTTTCTGTTAGGCGGGCGGGGCGGTGTGGGCTTGCAGGACACGCCGTAAACCCATCCATGGGGGCTCGATGGCGCCATCCATGGCGCCAACGGTCCTGCAAGCCCACACCGCCCCACCCAGACAGTTTCCCGGTGACGGTTGCTGAACTGCGATGGCTGGTAGGTGTCGACCTTGGTCGACACCAGGAGCGAAGCGACCGGCGTTTGATTTTGATTTTCTTTTTCTTCTCCGTGGCTGGACGCACACGGAAACTGTCAGAGGCCGGGCGGGGTGGGTCCGCGGGGGTGTCCGCGGCATGGATGCCGCGGCCAAGCCTCCAGGGACGGATTCACGGCGTCCCCCGCGAACCCACCCCGCCCGGCCAAGCGCGGCTTTTGCTTTACGCAACCAACCCCACAGCCACGAGGGGCTGCGCCGTTGGCTGGAACACCCTGTTACCCATACGGGGCATGTGCCCGTCACAGCTGCATGCGATGCTCACCACCTGATCCCTGCCAGCGAGAACGCCCGCATGACCACCATCATCGCCCCGCGCGTGCACGACATCGGCGGCCTCGAAGTCCGTCGCGCCGTCCCCACCCTGCAGGCGCGCAGCATCGGCTCGTTCGTGTTCGTCGACCAGATGGGCCCGGCACTCATGCACCCCGGCACCGCCATCGACGTGCGCCCGCATCCGCATATCGGCCTGGCCACCGTCACCTACCTGTGGTCGGGCGCGATCGGCCACCGCGACACGCTGGGTTCGGATCAGGTGATCCGTCCCGGTGACGTCAACTGGATGACCGCCGGCCGCGGTATCGCCCATTCCGAGCGCACGCCGCAGCCGGACCGCGATCACGACAACCCGATCCACGGCATGCAGACCTGGGTCGCGCTGCCGAAGTCGCACGAGGAAATCGAGCCGGCGTTCTACCACCATGCCGCTGCCACCCTGCCCGAGCAGCGTCGCAACGGCGCGTGGCTGCGGGTGATCGCCGGCCGTGCGTACGGCGAGGAATCGCCGGTGAAGGTGTTCGCCGACACCCTCAACGTGGCAATCGATCTCGACCCCGATGCGGAAATCGATATCGACGACGGCCACCGAGAGCGCGCGTTGTACATCCTCGAGGGCGACGCGCAGCTGGATGGCGTGGATATTCCCGCGCAGCACCTGGTGATCCCCGAAGCCGGTGCACGAGGCCGCCTGCGCGCGAAGACGCCGGTGAAGGCGATGCTGTTCGGTGGCGAGCCGCTGGATGGCCCGCGCCACCTGTGGTGGAACTTCGTGTCGAGCTCGAAGGAGCGCATCGAGCAGGCCAAGCACGACTGGGAAGCCGGCCGCTTCGGCACCATTCCGGGCGACGACAAGGAATTCATCCCACTTCCGCAGTACTGAACATCGCGTGTTGCACACATCTGAAGGTGTATCCCTGCACCCGGCGTTGACGCTACAGTCACCCGCTGATCACTGAACTGTGACATAAATCACACTTTAGATCGTCAAAGGAGTGCAACACATGAGCATGGGTAAACGCTTGTCCGCCGAGTTCCTCGGCACGTTCTGGCTGGTTCTGGGTGGCTGTGGCAGTGCGGTGCTGGCCGCCAAGTTCGGTGGCGACGGCAATCCGCTGGGTATCGGTTTCCTCGGCGTGGCGCTGGCCTTCGGCCTGACCGTGGTGACCGGCGCCTATGCGTTCGGCCATATCTCCGGCGCGCACTTCAACCCGGCAGTCAGCGTCGGGCTGTGGGCCGGTGGTCGTTTCCCGACCAGGGATCTGGTGCCCTACATCATCGCCCAGGTTGCCGGCGGCCTGCTGGCCGGCTTCATCCTGCTGCAGATCGCCTCCGGCGCCAGTGGCTTCGCCATCGATGGCAGCCAGGCGGGTGCGTTCGCCAGCAATGGCTATGGCGCGCTGTCGCCCGGCGGCTACAGCGTGGCAGCCGCCTTCCTGTGCGAAGTGGTGCTGACGGCGGTGTTCCTGATCGTGATCATGGGTTCCACCCACGGCAAGGCACCGGCCGGTTTCGCCCCGCTGGCGATCGGCCTGTCGCTGACCCTGATCCACCTGATCAGCATTCCGGTCACCAACACCTCGGTGAACCCGGCCCGCTCCACCGCCGTGGCCTTCTTTGCCGGCAGCGGCGCAGTCAGCCAGCTGTGGCTGTTCTGGGTCGCTCCCCTGCTGGGCGGCGCGATCGGCGGCCTGATCTACAAGTGGATCGGCAGCGACCGCTGATCCACGCGGCTCCCATTGCGGCCCACCCTCGGCCGCAATGGTTACGTCTGCAACCGCGAATTGTGCGATTGCTCACGTTCCGTTAAGGTTGAGTTGACCGTCCGTGCACATGCCGGATGGGGCGGCATCCGGGGATGGGATGCCACGGCCGCCGGCCCTGCTGGCGGAGCCAAACAACTCATCACCTTGGGGGATGCATGAAGTTCGTGCCTGTCATCTTGTCGAGCCTGCTGTTCGCTGCGGCCCAGGCCGCCGCGCAGGCGCCGTCCGAATGTCCTTCGCTGCCAGCCAGCAGTGGCCTGCAGTGGCAGCAGCAGGTGCAGGCCGATTTCCTGGTCTGCCGCGCCAGCACCCCTGATGGCCGCGAAGTACTGAGCCTGATGCTCAGCGCGCGTGACCCCGCCATTCCGCTGAGCCGCTCGCTGCGCCAGGAAAAAGGCAGCTTCGGCGGTGAATCACTGTACTGGTACCAGCCCGACCTGGGCGGCCAGCAACCGCCGGGATATGCCGAACGGCGCATCAGCGTGGTCAAGATCGACAAAGGGCGTTATGCGCAGATTGCGCTGTATCCGGACAGCGCGCAGGAACTGAGCTCACTGCAGCAGCTGGCGCAGGGCATGAGCCTGACCCCGTCGGCCGTGGCCGCCGGGCGCTGAAGGTGACGGGGATGACTGCCTGGCAGCATCCCCGCAATGCACCTCGATCGGCAGGTAGTGCCGGCCGCCGGCCGGCAAACCCTTCGGTCCTGATCAAAAGCAGGTGCCGGCCGGCGGCCGGCACTACCTCAGAACCTGCCTTCCTGGAAATCGACGAAGGCCTGCATCAGTTCCTGCCGCGTGTTCATCACGAACGGGCCGTGCCGCATCACCGGCTCGCGCAACGGACGGCCGGCCACCAGGATCAGCCGCGCGCCTTCGCTGCCAGCCGAAACATGCAGCTGTTCGCCGCCGCCCAGCACCGCCAGCTCCTGGCGCGCAACATCACGGGCGGCGTCCTGTTCACCCACCGTCAGTCCGCCTTCAAATACATAGGCAAAGGCGTTGTGGCCTTTCGGCAGCGTGTAAGTCCAGGCCCGGTCGGGCGCCAACGTGATGTCGAGATACAGCGGCTCGGTGGCCGGCTGCACGATCGGGCCGCGGGTGCCGTCGACCGAGCCGGCGATCACCTTCACTGCCACGCCGGCTGCCGGCTGCACCACGGGAATGCGCTCGGGCGCGAACTCCTGGTACTTCGGCTCGGTCATCTTCTCCTTCGCCGGCAGGTTCACCCACAGCTGGAATCCACGCATCTGCCCGCTTTCCTGCTCGGGCATCTCCGAGTGCACCAGGCCGCGGCCAGCGGTCATCCACTGCACGCTGCCCGGGGTCAACAGGCCTTCGTTGCCATGGTTGTCGCGATGCCGCATGCGTCCGTCGAGCATGTAGGTGACGGTCTCGAAACCGCGGTGCGGGTGTTCCGGGAAGCCGGCGATGTAGTCCTCGGCCCGGTCGGTGCCGAATTCATCGAGCAGCAGGAACGGGTCCAGGTCCGGCAGCGTCGGGCCGCCGATGACGCGGGTCAGGCGCACGCCGGCACCGTCGGAGGTGGGCATGCCACGGATGGTGCGCAGCACGCGGACCGGTTCGGGAAGGCTCATGGCGACTCCTGTGGGATGGATGCCCCTGAAGATGGACGCCACATGGCCGTACGCCAATGGATGGCACCGCAACCAATTGTTCCATCCCTGATGTTGGCTGCACGTCAGCGCCACCGTCGTACGACCAAAGTACTACCGCCGATTCGTCCTGTGCCAATTGACCCTGTCGTGGGCAAGCAGGACTCTTTGACTGTCTTTCCGGGAGAGAGCACCTCATGAAAGGGTTTTCCAAACTGGGCTGGGCGGCACTCGCCCTGCTCGGCGCATTCTGTCTGGGCACCGTCGCCCTGCGCCGCGGCGAGCACATCAACGCACTGTGGATCGTGGTGGCCGCGGTCTCGCTGTACCTGGTCGCCTACCGCTTCTACAGCCTGTTCATCGCCAACAAGGTGATGCAGCTGGATCCGACCCGGGCCACCCCGGCGGTGATCAACAACGATGGCCTGGACTACGTGCCGACCAACAAGCACGTGCTGTTCGGCCACCACTTCGCCGCCATTGCCGGCGCCGGCCCGCTGGTCGGCCCGGTGCTGGCCGCGCAGATGGGCTACCTGCCCGGCCTGCTGTGGCTGGTGGTGGGCGTGGTGCTGGCCGGCGCAGTGCAGGACTTCATGGTGCTGTTCCTGTCCAGCCGTCGCAACGGCCGCTCGCTGGGTGACCTGGTGCGCGAGGAGATGGGCCAGGTACCCGGCACCATCGCCCTGTTCGGTGCGTTCCTGATCATGATCATCATCCTGGCGGTGCTGGCGATGGTGGTGGTCAAGGCGCTGGCCGAAAGCCCGTGGGGCATGTTCACGGTGATCGCGACGATGCCCATCGCGATCCTGATGGGCGTGTACATGCGCTACATCCGCCCCGGCAGGATCGGCGAGATTTCGGTGGTTGGCCTGATCCTGCTGCTGGCCGCGATCTGGTACGGCGGCAAGGTCGCCGCCGACCCGGTGTGGGGGCCGGCGTTCACCTTCACCGGCACCCAGATCACCTGGATGCTGATCGGCTACGGCTTCGTCGCCTCGGTGCTGCCGGTGTGGCTGCTGCTGGCCCCGCGCGACTACCTGTCGACCTTCCTCAAGATCGGCACCATCATCGCGCTGGCCATCGGCATCCTGGTGGTGATGCCGGAACTGAAGATGCCGGCGCTGACCCAGTTCGCCGCCAGCGGTGATGGCCCGGTGTGGAAGGGCGGCATGTTCCCCTTCCTGTTCATTACCATCGCCTGCGGTGCGGTCTCCGGTTTCCACGCACTGATCTCCTCCGGCACCACGCCGAAGCTGCTGGCCAATGAAGCGCACATGCGCTACATCGGCTACGGCGGCATGCTGATGGAATCGTTCGTGGCGGTGATGGCGCTGGTGGCGGCCTCGATCATCGATCCGGGCATCTACTTCGCGATGAACAGCCCGGCCGCCGTGATCGGTGCCGATGCAGCCTCGGCGGCGCACTACATCACCAACACCTGGGGCTTCACCATTACCCCCGAGCAGTTGACCGCGACCGCGGCCGCCATTGGTGAACCGACCATCCTGCACCGCGCCGGTGGTGCACCGACGCTGGCGGTAGGCATCGCGCAGATCCTGCACGAAGCGATTCCCAGTGGCAGCGACGCGATGATGGCGTTCTGGTACCACTTCGCGATCCTGTTCGAAGCCTTGTTCATCCTGACCGCGGTGGACGCCGGTACCCGCGCCGGGCGCTTCATGCTGCAGGACCTGCTGGGCAACTTCGTGCCGGCCCTGAAGAAGACCGAGTCGTGGACCGCCAACATCATCGGTACCGCCGGCTGCGTGGCGCTATGGGGCTACCTGCTCTACACCGGCGTGGTCGATCCGTTCGGCGGCATCCAGACGCTGTGGCCGCTGTTCGGCATCTCCAACCAGATGCTGGCTGGCATCGCGCTGATGCTGGGCACGGTGGTGCTGTTCAAGATGAAGCGTGACCGCTATGCGTGGGTCACTGCGGTACCGGCGGTGTGGCTGCTGATCTGCACCACCTACGCCGGCTTCATCAAGATCTTCGACAGCAACCCGGCGCAGGGTTTCCTGGCGCAGGCACACAAGTTCCAGGCCGCGCTCGCCAGCGATACGATCACTGCACCGGCCAAGTCGGTGGCGCAGATGAAGCAGATCGTGGTCAACGCCTACGTCAACACCGGCCTGACCGCGCTGTTCCTGCTGGTGGTCGGCGCGGTGCTGGTGTATTCGATCAAGACCATCCTGGCGGCACGCCGCAACCCGCAGCGCAGCGACCGCGAGACCCCGTACGTGGCGCTGAAGCCGCATGAAATGGTGGATCTGTGATGAGCACGCAACTGGTTCCCGCCGGCCAGTACCAGGCGCACCGCCGCATCTGGCGGCGCCTGGTGCAGACCGCACGACTGTGCTGTGGCATTCCTGATTACGACAATTACGTCCGGCACATGCTGGATAAGCACCCGGACCAGGAGCCGATGGACTACAAGACGTTCTTCCGCGAGCGCCAGGAAGCGCGTTACGGCGGGCGCAACGGCGGGCGCTGCTGCTGAGGGCCAGGCCTGCCTTTCAGCAGGCAAAAGAAAGCCGAGCGCGGGCTCGGCTCTACACGGGCAGAGCGGGTTCGCGGCGCACGCCGCGAACCCGCAACAGGATCGTCCGGCCAGGACTCAGGCGCCGGCCATCCACTTCAGAATCAGGCCGGTGACATACGCCAGCCCGGTGCCGGTGGCATAGCCCACCGTACCCAGCAGCACGCCCACCGGCGCCAGCGTCGGATGGAAGGCTGCGGCCACCACGGGGGCCGAGGCGGCCGCGCCGATGTTGCCCTGCGAACCGATCGCGAAGAAGAACAGCGGCGCGCGCAGCAGCTTGGCTACCCCCCACAGCACCAGCACGTGCGTGGCCATCCAGATCGCGCCAAGCAGGAACAGCCACGGCCGATCCAGCAGCGACAGCAGGTTCATCTGCATGCCGATGCAGGCGATCAGGAAGTACAGGAACACCGTGCCCAGCCGCGAAGCGCCTGCGGCTTCCAGCCGGCGCGCACGGGTGAAGCTCAGGCCCAGGCCCATCGCCGTGGACAGCAGGATCACCCAGACGAACTGGCTGTCGAGGCTGAACTGGCTGGCCCAGCTGACATTGGCCTTGAACCAGCCCGACAACGGCGCGGCGATGGCATGGGCCAGGCCGACGCCACCCAATGCCACGCCAACGATCACCATCAGGTCGGTCATGCTGGGAATGCGCGCGTTCTGTGCCTCGTAGGCGCTGATGCGTGCCTTCATCTCGTCGATGGCGCGGGTGTCGGCACCGTTGCGGGTATCGATCTGCTGCGCGCGGTTGGCCAAAAACAGCAGGATCGCCATCCACAGGCTGGCGCAGGCCACGTCGACCACCGCGAACTGGCCAAAGGTGGTGGCATCGGTGCCGAACACCTCGCGCATGGCCACCATGTTGGCGCCGCCACCGATCCAGCTGCCGGCCAGCGCGGCCATGCCGGCCCAGGTATCACCGGCCACCGTTTCCGGATGGATCAGCTTCATCAGCTGGAACGAGACGATGGCGCCGAGCATGATGCCGGCGGTACCGGCGCAGAACACGATCAGCAGCTTTGGGCCGAGCTTGATGACGCCTTTCAGGTCGATCGACAGTGTCAGCAGGACCAGCGCAGCGGGCAGCAGCACGTCGCGCGCGACCGGGTTGTACAGCGAGGTGTTGTGGCCATCGATGACACCGGCGGTGTTGTAGATGGCGGGGATGAAGTAGCACAGCAGCAGTGCCGGCACCCAGGCGAAGATCTTCTTCAACAACGGGGTCGGACCACTGGCGGCCCAGAAGATCAGGGCCAGGGTGGCGGCAATCAGGCCCAGTCCAACGATGTCGTTGCTGATCAGGGCGGTAGCGGGTTCGGTCGGCATGGGATCCTCTGTCGATCGAAAGAGCGGAGAAAAAAAAGCGCCGCATGAAGCGGCGCAGGTCGAGATTAACATTGTCTTCACGCCTGGTCATGCTGCGCTGCTTGTCGCCTTCCCCTGCATTGACGACGATTACGGCATCACCGTTGTGGAGCAGGCCCAAGCAGCTTGGTGCGTTCTCTGTCAGCCTGTCCGTGAAGGACCTGGCCGCCTCCCGCGCGTTCCACGAAGCCCTCGGGTTCTCGGTCACCGGTGGCGATCCCACGCAGAACTGGCTGGTAATGCGCAGCAACGGCACGGTCATCGGGCTGTTCCAGGGCATGTTCGAGGGCAACCTGCTGACCTTCAACCCCGGCTGGGACCAGCACAGGCAGGAGCTGCCCCACTTCCAGGATGTGCGTGAACTGCAGGCGGAACTGGATGCCAAGGGCATCGAACTGGCAGTCCGCACTGACCCCGATGGCCAGGGGACCGGCTACCTGCAGCTGGCCGATCCCGACGGCAACGTGATCCTGATCGACCAGCACGTGGCGCGGCCGAACGGGCGGTAATGCGAACAGCCATTGCGTGGGTAGGCGTCGACCTTGGTCGACGGGCCGCATGCCAACCAAGGTTGGCATCTACCAGGACGGCCGGTTCAGGCCGGGCGCGAGGCACTGAAATCGAGCGTGACACGCGTTCCGCGCGGCTCGCAGGGCTGCAGCTGCAGGGTCCAGCCCAGGTGCTCGCACAACCGCGCGATCAGGTCCAGGCCGATGCCGCCGCCACGATCGGCGCGTCCGCCACGGGCCATGCGCGCGTGGATGGCGGCAATCTCCTCCGGGCTCATGCCATGCCCTGGGTCCTGCAGCGTCAGCACCGCCGACGCACTCAACTGCAGCTCGATATGGCCGCGGCCGCTGTTCTCGATGGCATTGCGCAGCAGGTTGCCGATCGCCGCCTGCACCACTGCCATCGGCGCAACGATATCCACCGGCGCCGCCTGGATGCCGATGCTCAGGTCCTTGTCGCCCAGCAGGTGGCGATGGTCGTCGACGATCTCCGGCAGCAGCTGGTCCAGGGCGATGCGCTCGGCACGCGCGGCCAGGCGTGCCGGATCACGCGCCAGCACCAGCAGCAGCTCGATCAGCTGCTCCACGCTCTGCGCTGTGCGCAACACCCGCTGCATCTGCTGGCGGGCGCGCTCGGGCAGGCCCGGTTGCTCCAGCGCGAGCTCGGCAGCACCGGTCATCACCGCGATCGGCGTGCGCAGTTCGTGGCTGGCGGTGCTGATGAAGACCCGCTCGCGCTCGACGAACTGCTCGTTGCGGTCCAGGTAGTCGTTCAACGCACCGGCGATGGTATGCAGCTCAGCGCTGCCGCGCGGATCGACTTCGATACGCTGGCCCTGCACGCCCGGCCGCAGCCCGGCAATGTGCTGTGCCAGCAGGCTCAACGGACGCACCATCCGCTCCATGCCGAACGACGCCATCAGCACGGTGACGAAGATCATGATCACCCCGGCCAGCATCACCCAGCGCGTGGCGAACTGTTCCAGGTCATGGAAATCGGAGATGTCAAGCGCCAGCGCCACCCGTCCCATCGACTGCGTTTCACGGACCATCACCGCCGTCTCGCGGCCCTTGACCATCACTCCGTCATGCAACCCAGGATGCAGGGAGCGCAGGCTCTCTGGCAGATTGACTGCGTCAAAGCGGTACAGGCTCAGCGTGTCCGAGTCCTGCCAGCGATAGTGAGGTTCGTGCTCGACATGCTCGACGATGCTGTCCAGTTCGGAATTGAGCAGCGCGCGCCACGCGGCGTGCTCGGCGTGTTCGTGCACGTAGTTGCCGACACTGAACACTGCAATCGACAGCAGTGCCAGGTACCCGAGCAACCACCACACCACCCGCCGGTACAGCGGCCCCGGCTTACGCGCCCTCATCAGCATTCCTGCCTGCGTCGGCAGCGTCCATCAGCGCCAACCGATAGCCCACCCGCGGCAGCGTATGGATCAGCTTGTCGGCAAACGGGCCGTCGACGCTGCGGCGCAGCTCGTAGACATGCGAGCGCAGCAGATCGCCATCCGGTGGCTCGTCGCCCCACAGGGCGAACTCCAGCTGCTGGCGGGTGACCGCACCGGGGCTGGCGCGCATCAGCACTTCCAGCAGCTTGCGGCAGGCCGGGTACAGGTGCAGCACCTGGCCACCACGCTGGGCTTCCAGGGTCGCCAGGTCCAGCACCAGGTCGCCCACCTGCAGGCGCTTGCGCGGATTGCGGCCCTGCGCGCGCAGCAGCAGCGCCTCCAGCCGCACTTCCAGCTCGGGCAGGGCGAACGGCTTGGTCAGGTAGTCGTCGGCACCGGCGCGGAAGCCGGCGATCTTGTCCGGCAGCTCGTCGCGCGCGGTCAGCATGATCACCGGCACCTCCGACGCGTGCTCGGCGCGCAGGCGACGCAGCACCTCCGGCCCCTCCATGCGCGGCAGCATCCAGTCCAGGATCACCGCATCGTAGGGGTGGCTGCCTGCCAGGTGCAGGCCGGTGATGCCATCCGGGGCCACGTCGAGCACGTGCCCGCGCGACTCGAAATAGTCGAACAGGTTGGCCACCAGCTGGCGGTTGTCCTCGATCACCAACAGACGCATGCACGAAAGATCCACGGAAGTTCGTACCATGGTAGCGCCGACCATGTCGGAATGCGGTCGCCCTGCGCCCGCTCCGACGCCTTTCCTACCCCAGCCACGTCAGAGTGGCGGTTTTGCTCCCGGAGCCTGCCGTGCCCGTAGCCCTGCCCCGCCATTGGCGCCTGCCCCTGTTGTGGCTGCTGATCATCGCCGCGTTGGCCGCCGGTATCGGCCTGCGCCAGCCGCAGCCGCCGGACGAGCCGCGCTTCGTGCTGGCGGCCCGTACCATGGTCGAAAGTGGGGAATGGCTGCTGCCGCACCGGGGCGTGGAGCTGTACGCGGAGAAGCCGCCGGTCTTCATGTGGCTGCAGGCGGCCGCTTACGAGGTGGTCGGCAGCTGGCAATGGTCGTTCCTGCTGCCGTCGCTGCTGGGCGCCCTGCTCAGCCTGTGGCTGGTGTCGGACCTGGCACGGCGGCTGTGGTCGCCGCGGCATTCCCTGTACGCCCTCGCGGCGCTGTTCTGCACCCTGCAGTTCGGCCTGATGGCCAAGCGCGCGCAGATCGACATGGTGCTGGTCGGCATGACCACGGTGGCCCTGTGGGGATTGATGCGCCACCTGTGCGAGCGCCGCAACCTGCCCGCGCTGTGGCTGGCCGGTTTCGCCGCTGGCCTCGGCACGGTGACCAAGGGCGTGGGGTTCCTGCCGCTGCTGATGGTGCTGCCGTGGTTCGGCTGGTGGCTGTACCAGCGCCGCCGCGGGCGCAGCGTGGACGGTCCGCACCCGGCAACGCTGCTGTGGCTGATCCCGGCCTTCCTGCTGGGCGTGGCGGTGTGGCTTGCCCCGCTGGGCTGGGCATTGCTGCATGAGCCCAGCGCGTCCCTGCAGTCCTACGCCCACGAACTGCTGTTCAAGCAGACCGGCACCCGCTACGCCAACGCCTGGCACCACCGCCAGCCGGTCTGGTACTACCTGCAGGTGATCCTGACCTTGTGGCTGCCGGGCAGCCTGTTGCTGCCGATGCTGTTCAAACCCTGGTGGCGCCGCATCCGCCGTGGTGACTGCCGGCAATGGCTGCTGTTGGGCTGGGCGCTGCTGGTGCTGGTGTTCTTCAGTGCCAGCCCCGGCAAGCGCGAGGTCTATGTGCTGCCAATGCTGCCGGCGATGGCGCTGGCGGTGGCCCCGCTGTTGCCTGGCCTGCTGCGACGGCTTTGCGTGCGGCGCTACCTGTTCGGCTACACCGTGGTGCTGATGCTGGCCACCGGTGTGCTCGGGGTGATGCTGATGACCGAACATCCGTGGGCCCTGGCGCAGCTGGAACGGCGGGCGATGCCCGATTCGCTGCTGCCGGTGCTGGGAGATGGCCTGCTGACCTTTGCCATTGCCCTGGCCACGTTGATCGTGTGGCTGCGGGTGCGACGTGCCGCAACGCTGGTGTTGCTGACCCACGGCATGCTGTGGATGCTCTACGGCCTGGTGCTGATCCCGGCGCTGGATCCGTACGCATCAGCGTCGGCGGTGATGCGCCGGGTGGGCGCGCGGATCGGCCCGGATGCGGAGCTGGCACTGGTCGCCTGGCGCGAACAGAACCTGCTGCAGGCAGATCGGCCGGTGCGCGAGTTCGGCTTCAAGCGCCCGTGGGCCGAACAATGGCATGACGCCGGCCCGTGGCTGGCCGAGGCGCCGGGCAAGCGCTGGGTGCTGGTGCTGGACGATGCGATGAGCCCCTGCGTGGACCCGGCCAAGGTGATCGACATCGGCATTGCCAACAGGAATCGTTGGCAACTGCTTCCCGGTACGGCCTGGGACCCGAAGTGCCACGCCGAGCGCACCGGATCGACCGCCGAAGAAGACTGAACGGTGACGCGCGCCGGGGACTCATTAACCCGGCGCGAACGGGCGTCCGACCCTTCTCCGACATCGAGGTGACGAGCATGAGCGCGGATTCCCGAACCGCCCCTTCCCAGCATGCCCGTTCGTCCCATTGATGCGGCAGCGCCGCTTGCGACATCACCACTGGCGTCAAGATTCGCCGTAACTCACTTCTGGCTGCCTGTCGCAATCGGTCTGCCCGTGTTTACGCTGCTGATGGGTTTCGGCGGTGATCAATGGGTGGCCGATCACCTGTTCCGCCTCGAAGGTGGCCACTGGGCGTTGCAGGACGCCTGGGTCACCCGCACGGTGGTGCACAAGGCCGGCAAGTGGCTGAGCACGTCGGCGGCGCTGGTCGCGATCCTGTTGTGCGTGCACCACTGGCGCAAGGGGGGCGATCGCACCCTGCGATGGGCGCTGCTTTATGTCGTAATTGGCATGGCGCTGGGTACGGGCGTGATCTCCCTGCTGAAGACCCTGGTGCCGATGGAATGTCCCTGGGACCTGCTGCGCTACGGTGGCCATCAGCCCTATATCGGGCTTTTCACGCAGCGCCCGGCCGGCATGGCCGCACAGGCCTGCTTCCCTGCCGGCCACGCCAGCGCAGGCTATGCGTGGCTGTGCCTGTACTATTTCGCCCTGCTGTGGCGCCCGTCATGGCGCTGGGCAGGCTTGTGGATCGGCCTCGGCACCGGCCTGGTGTTCGGCATCGGCCAGCAGCTCCGGGGCGCGCATTTCCTTTCGCATGATGTTGCCACCGCGTTGATATGTTGGCTGCTGTCACTCGGCCTGTACCTGATCGTCAAAGGCATCCTGATCCGCCGTCAGCTGGACCGTCCCAACCGCCAGGAGGCAAACGCATGAGTGCATCGGTCCAACGCCCCGCCCGCCCTTCCGCGCTGGCGGGTCTTCGCCACTGGCGGCCACAGCTGTCCACCGAAGCACTGATCGCGTTCACCAGCCTGTTCTTCGCGGTGGCCGGCAACGGCCTGTTCTGGCACAGCGCGATGGCCAGCCATCCGGGCAGCCTGCGCTACGCGCTGTCGCTGCTGCTGTTGCTGCTGGGTGCGCACGGCGTGCTGCTGGGCATCCTGGTCTGGCGCTGGAACGCCAAAGTGGTGATCAGCCTGCTGCTGCTGGTGACCGCATTCGCCGCACACTACATGAGCCGCTACCACATCTACCTGGATGCGGACATGCTGCGCAACGTGCTGGCGACCGACCCCAAGGAAAGCCGCGAGCTGATGACGGTATCGCTGCTATGGCCGGTACTGCTGCTGGCAGTGCTGCCGATGGTGGTGCTGTGGCGCGTGCAGCTGCGCCGCCGCAGCTGGGGCCGCAGCCTGCTCTGGCGCGTCGGCTTCCTGGTGGTGGCGGCAGTGACGGCTGTCGGCGGCGCGTTGATCTCGTTCCAGGATGTCTCGGCACTGATGCGCAACCAGCGTGAAGTGCGCTATCTCGCGACACCGGCCAATGTCCTGTTGGGCATGCCGCGTGCATTGCGTGGCGACAATCCGGTGCAGCGCGCGCCGAAGCTGCCGATCGGCACCGATGCCAAGGCCACCCCGCGCGCGCCGGCCAGCAAGCCGCGCCTGCTGGTGATCGTCATGGGCGAGACCGTGCGTGCGCAGAACTGGGGGCTCAACGGTGGCCGCAACACCACCCCGGAACTGGCGCAGGCCAGCGTGATCAATTTCCCGGACATGCATTCGTGCGGCACCAGCACCGAGGTTTCGTTGCCGTGCCTGTTCTCGCCGTGGGGCCGCCATGACTACGACGAGAAGAAGATCCGCGCGCACCAGTCGCTGCTGCACGTATTGAACCGTGCCGGCATCGCACCGTTGTGGCGTGACAACCAGTCCGGCTGCAAGGGTGTGTGCGAAGGCCTGGACTTCCAGTCGCTGTCCGATGCCACCACGCCGGGCCTGTGCGCCGATGGCCGCTGCATGGACGAGATCCTGCTGCAGGACCTGGCCACCCAGGTACGCGCCAGGCCCGGCGACCGGGTGGTGGTGCTGCACCAGCTGGGCAACCACGGTCCGGCCTACTTCGAGCGCTATCCGCCCGCATTCCGCCGTTTCACCCCGACCTGCGATACCCGTGACATTGGCCGTTGCTCGCGCGAAGAGATCACCAACAGCTACGACAATGCCGTGCTGTACACCGATCACTTCCTGACAAAGACCATCGGCACGCTGCAGGGCATGCAGGATTACGACACGGCGATGATCTACCTGTCCGACCACGGCGAGTCGCTGGGCGAGAAGGGCCTGTTCCTGCACGGCGTGCCCTACGCCATCGCCCCGGCCGAGCAGACCCGGGTACCGATGACGATGTGGTTCTCGCCAGGCTTCGCCAGCAGCCGTGGGCTGGACCTGCAGTGCGTGCGCAAGCGTTCGGCGGCGTATACCGACCATGACAACCTGTTCCCGTCGGTGCTGGGCCTGATGCAGGTGAAGACCTCGCTGTACGAACGCGACCGCGACGTGTTCGCCAACTGCGAGAGTTGAGGGGTGTTCGGCAGGGCTTGCAGCCCTGCACCTGCCGGGGCAACGGCCGAAGCAACAGCAACAGCGTGCATTCCGTGGGATGGCGGGGTGGGCCCGGTTGCGGGAGACGCCGTAAACCCATCCTTGGGGGCTTGGCCGCGGCATCCATGCCGCGGACACTCCCGCCACCGGACCCACCCCGCCTTCGACAGTTTTCCGCGATCTGTTGGAACGATCTTGGGGTCAGATCCGTTTTCCGGAGGAAAACGGATCTGACCCCATTTTGATTGTCGATACCTGACAGATGTGTCGACCAAGGTCGACACCTACCAACAGCCGCCACGATCTGTCAGAGGTGGGGCGGTGTGGGCTTGCAGGACCGTTGGCGCCATGGATGGCGCCATCGAGCCCCCATGGATGGGTTTACGGCGTGTCCTGCAAGCCCACACCGCCGCGCCATCCCACGGATACCCCGCTGTTGCGGTTGCTTCGGCGGTTGCTGTTGCTTGTGCTCTGGCCTCTGCGGGTGCCGGGCGCCGCCCGGCCGACTTCCGCCACTTGCGGAGGCAGCGGCTGCCCACTAGCCTTCGGCCGTCGTTCACCACCCAAGGACCGCCCGTGAAACACCGTCATCTCCTGCTGGCCTCGGCAATCGCCGCCGCCACGCTGGCCCTGGCCGCCTGCAAGAAGGAAGCTGCCCCAGGCACCGATACCGCCAGCAGCAGCGCCCCGGCCGGCGAAACCGCCGACCAGTTCGTGGCCCGCATCAATGCCGAGTTCAAGGCCGCCTACCCGGAGATGACCTCGGCGCAGTGGCTGTCCTCCACCTACATCAACAGTGATTCGGAACGCATCGCGGCCAAGGCCAACGAGCGCTCGCTGACCCAGCTCAACAGCTGGATCGAACAGGCTGCGAAGTTCGACGGCAAGCCGATGAGCGAGGACAGCAAGCGCGCGATCCACCTGCTGAAGCTGATGTCGTCGATGCCGGCACCGCGCGACCCGGCCAAGCTGGCCGAGCTGACCCAGATCGCCACCCGCATGGAAGGCAGCTATGGCGCCGGCAAGTACTGCACCGATGCCAACGATCCGAGCTCCTGCCGCCAGCTGGGCGAGCTGGAGCAGGTGCTGGCACGCAGCCGCGACTACGACAAGCAGCTCGACGCCTGGCAGGGCTGGCACAGCACCACCAAGAACATGCGCGGCGACTACCAGAAGTTCGTCGGCCTGGTGAACGAAGGCGCCAAGGGCATGGGCTTCACCGATGCCGGCCAGATGTGGCGCAGCGGCTATGACATGCCGCCGGAGCAGATCGGCCCGGAAACCGACCGCCTGTGGGAACAGGTCAAGCCGATGTACGAGCAGCTGCACTGCTACGCACGCGGCAAGCTGGACAAGACCTACGGCAAGGACAAGGCCGAAGTGGGCAACGGCCTGATCGCCGCGCACCTGCTGGGCAACATGTGGCAGCAGGACTGGTCGAACCTGTGGGACCAGCTGGAACCGTACCCGGGCGCCGGCAGCCTGGACATCACCGCGGCGCTGGAGAAGCAGTACCAGACCAACCTGAGCGCCGCGCTGGCCAAGGCCGGCAAGGATGCCAACGTGGCCGCGCAGTACAAGGCGCAGCGCGAGGCCGAACTGCGCACCGCCAAGCAGATGACCGAACGCGCGCAGGACTTCTACGTGTCGCTGGGCATGCCGTCGCTGCCGCAGTCGTACTGGGAACGCACCCAGTTCATCAAGCCCGATGACCGCGATGTGGTCTGCCACGCCAGCGCCTGGGACATGAACATGGAAGGCGACGTGCGCACCAAGATGTGCATCAAGCCGAACGAAGAGAACTTCACCACCATCTACCACGAGCTGGGCCACATCTATTACGACCTGGCCTACAACCCGCTGCCGCCGCTGTTCCAGGGCGGTGCCAACGATGGGTTCCATGAAGCGATCGGCGACACCATCGTGCTGGCGATGACCCCCAAGTACCTCAGCTCGATCGGCCTGGTCGATGCGCCGACCGAAAGCCGCGAAGCGGTCATCAACAACCAGATGCGCATGGCGCTGTCGGGCGTGTCGTTCCTGCCGTTCGGGCTGATGATCGACCGCTGGCGCTGGGGTGTGTTCGATGGTTCGATCACCGCCGACAACTACAACAAGGCATGGTGGGACCTGAAGGCCAAGTACCAGGGCGTGGCGCCTGCCAGTACCCGTGGCGAGGAGTTCTTCGATCCGGGCGCGAAGTACCACGTGCCAGGCAACACCCCGTACACCCGCTACTTCCTGGCGCGCATCCTGCAGTTCCAGTTCTACAAGGGCCTGTGCGACGCGGCCGGCTACAAGGGCCCGCTGCATGAGTGCACCTTCTACGGCAACAAGGAAGCCGGCCAGAAATACTGGGCGATGCTGAGCAAGGGTGCCAGCCAGCCGTGGCAGGCCACGCTGAAGGAGCTGACCGGCACCGACAAGCTCGATGCCGGCCCGATGATCGAGTACTTCACGCCGGTCAACGAGTGGCTGAAGCAGCAGAACGAAGGCCAGATGTGCGGCTGGCAGGCCAACGCGGCACCGGCGGCGAAATGAGAAAAGGGGCGGGTCCGCAAGGATCCGCCCCTTCCTGGTAGTGCCAGGCCGCTGGCCGGCAACCACGCGATGAAGACCCCGCGGGCAGCCGGCCAGCGGCCGGCTCTACCGGAATGCCTGTCAGCTGTCCTTCTTCGCCGCCATCGCCGCGGCCAGGTCCGCCTTGAACTCCTCGAAGGTCTGGCCCTTTTCCTTCGCTTCGGCCTGTGCGGCGTCGCGCAGCGCATCGGAGTACATCAGGCGCACCGGCGTGCCGTTGCGCTCGTGCAGTTCACCGGCCTGCATGATCAGCGCCAGTACCTGCGCGGCGGAGTCACTGTGGCCGGCGATACGGCCGTCCATGCCCAGCACCCATTCGCCATCGCGGCGCACGACACCGGCCAGCAGGGTGCGCTGCGCGTCGCGCAGTTCCGCATGCGGCTCCACCGGCGAGGCCTGGGCAGCGGCCTTGTTGGCGGCCTGCTTTTCCTGGCGACGGCGCTGGTCGCGGCGGGTCTTGGAGCTGGTGGACATGGTGCGGTACCGCTGCGAGGGGGGCGCAAGGATAGCGCACCCCGCCCGCCACACCGCTTCACACCCCCTCAGTCCAACACTTTCCCGTGCCGCCAGTAACCCATGAAGGTGATCGTGCGGCGGTCCAGCCCGCACTCGCGGACCAGATGGCGACGGATCGCCATCACCGCTCCCGCCTCGCCTGCCACCCAGGCATACAGCGGCCCGGCCACGCTGGCATCGGCCTGTTCCCAGAGGATCTGCGCGTCGACGTCGATCTCTTCCAGTTCTTCGCCAGCGACCACGCTCGAGGCGGCCAGGCGCGCCTGCACCGCCTGCAACAGAGGCGCCCCGTACGCCGCCTGCCCGCGCGGCAACCAGACCAGCTCGGCCGTGGCCGGCGCCTTCAGGCGAACCGCATCACCGGCCTGCGCCACTTCCAGCAGGGCCAGCGTACGCGGCGGATCCACCCTGGCCGCCAGTTCCTCGAGAATGCCGGCCACTGCCGGCAGCGCGGTCTCGTCAGCCACCAGCAGCACCTGGCCAACGCCGGCCGGCGGCTTCCATTCCCAGCCCTCGCTGCTGTCGGCGCAGTCGGCATCCGGGGCCAGCAGCACCACGCGGTCGCCCGGCCGTGCATGGATGGCCCATCGCGAGGCCGGCCCGGTCTCGCCATGCAGCACGAAATCAACATCGACCTCGCCCTGCTCTGGACGCAGCTGGCGGAGGGTGTAGGTGCGCATCGGCGGGCGCTGATCGTCCGGCAGGGCCCGATAGCGTGGGTACCAGTCCTCGCCGCTGGGGACCTGCGGCACCTCCTGGCCGGGCAAGGGGAAGAACACCTTGATGCGCTGGTCCGGCCCTCCGGTCGTCATCCGCGCCACGTCGGCACCGGTGAACACCATGCGGTCCAGGGAAGGGGAAAGAACGCGGCGCTCCTTCAGCGCCACCTCGAACAGGCGGTAGGTCTGCTGCGCAGCCATGGGGAACCTCATGCAACGACAGTGGATCGGCTGGCTGTCGTGCACCTGTGCACCGGCTGGCTGGAGTGCCCAGCCTAGTCCGGCGGTTTCCCGTCGCAAGCGTTGCGGGCGTCGTAGCCTGCCCTACCCCTGCGCGCTGCTCAGTGACCCGTGCAGGCTGCCTGCGCCGCGCGTTCGCGCCGGTGTTCCCAGTACCAGAACACGAAGCCGGCGCCGAAGAACCCAGCCTGGCCCAACGCCAGGTGCAGCGGGCTGGCGCTGAGCAGCGGCGACACCACGCCGGCCACCACGGTGCTGATCATCAGCTGCACGAAGGCCTGCAGCGACGAGGCCAGGCCGCGCTGGTGCGGGTACATGTCCAGCACCGCCAGCGCCAGGATCGGGAAGATCAGCGCCATGCCCATGCCACCCAGGAAGATCGGCAGCACCGCCCACGGCAGCACGAACTGCGGCGCCAGCGCGACGTAGCCGACGTTCAGCAGCACCGACAGCGCGCACAGGCCGAAACCAATGGATACCTGGCGGGTGGGCGTGGTGTGCCCGGCCATGCGCCCGGACAGGAACGAGCCGGTGGTCATGCCGCCGATGGTGGGGATGAACAGCCAGGCGAAACCACCCTCGCCCAGGTGCAGGTGCTGCATCACGAACACCGGTGCCGAGGAGATGTACAGGAAGATGCCACCGAAACCGATGCTGCCGGCCAGCGCCAGGCGCAGGAAGCGCGGATTGAAACCGATGCGCACGTAATCACGCATCAGCACCCGCGGCGACAACGGAACGCGCGCTTCGAGCGGATGGGTCTCCGGCAGGTAGCGGGCGGTGGCCGCCAGCAGAACCAGTGCGAACACCACCAGGAACCAGAAGATCAGCGGCCAGCCAGCACCGCTGAGCAGGATCCAGCCACCGATGATCGGCGCGATCGCCGGGGCGATGCCGAACAGCATCGACACCTGGCTCATCAGCCGCTGCGCGTCGTGACCGTGGTACAGGTCGCGGATCACCGCGCGGCCGACGATCATGCCGACGCCTGCGGACAGGCCCTGCAGGGCGCGGAACCCCAGCAGCGTGGTCAGATCGGTGGACAGCGCACAGCCGACCGAGGCGCCGACGAACACCACCAGGCCGCCGAGGATCACCCGCTTGCGGCCCCAGGCATCGGACAGCGGGCCGTGTGCCAGGCTCATCAGGCCGTAGAACAGCAGGTACACGCTGATGGTCTGCTGCACCGCCACCTCGTCCACCGCCAGGCGCTGGGCCAGCTGCGGGAACGCGGGGAAGATGGTGTCGATCGAGAACGGACCGAACATGGCCAGGCCGGCGAGCAGCAGGGCCATGCGGCGGGTGGAAGGAGCAACAGCGGCGGTCATGGAGAAGGCGTCCGGCAGGGCCATGCGCGGCACGCACGGCGGGCGCCAGTCCCCTGCAGCAGGGACGGCGCCAGATGAATTCGGGTATCCGCCCATCATAGGTGGGGATTGCGCCTGATGCCATGCAGCAGTGCACAAAACGCACGGGCGGGCCATCGGCCATTCAGGCGCCGCGGCCGGGCCCGCAGGCGGCTGGCGCGCCCGCAACGGGCTATAATCGGCGGGCAACACGGTGGGAGAAGCGGAACACCGCTGCCGAAGGCGCAACGCCCGTAATCGCTCAGGCCCGATACCACCCGTAACACAACTCTGGAGAGACCGGTTCGATCCGGCGCCGAAGGGGCACGAAGCCGCGGTTTTCCGCGCTTCCAAACTCTCAGGCAAAAGGACAGAGGGGCGCCCCGCAGACCGCCGACCGGCGGCTTGTGCCCGTGCGTGTGCCCTTTCCTGACGGATCCTTCGCCATGTCCCAGAACACCCCTTCCCTGCGTGAGCTCGAGCACCACAATGCGTTCGTCGAGCGCCACATCGGCCCCAACGATGCCGAGATCGCGCAGATGCTCGACGTCGTCGGCCACGCGTCGCTGGATGCGATGACTGATGCCATCGTACCGGCCAAGATCAAGTCGCCGGCGCCGCTGGCACTGCCGGAATCGATGACCGAAGTGCAGGCACTGGCGAAGATCCGTGCGATCGCCGACAAGAACACCGTGCTGCGCAGCTTCATCGGCCAGGGCTACTACGGTACCCACACGCCGAACGTGATCCTGCGCAACATCCTGGAAAACCCGGCCTGGTACACCGCCTACACCCCGTACCAGGCCGAGATCTCGCAGGGCCGCATGGAAGCGCTGATCAACTTCCAGACCCTGTGCGCCGACCTCACCGGCATGGAAATCGCCAACGCCTCGCTGCTGGACGAAGCCACCGCCGCAGCTGAAGCGATGACCCTGGCCAAGCGTTCGGCCAAGTCGAAGTCGGACACCTTCTTCGTGCACGACGCCGTGCACCCGCAGACCCTGGAACTGCTGCGTACCCGCGCCGAGCCCATGGGCATCGTGCTGCGCGTCGGCACCCCGGCCGAGGCACTGGAAGCAGAAGCCTTCGGCCTGCTGCTGCAGTACCCGGACACCTTCGGCCAGATCGGCGACTACAAGGCGCTGGTCGAGGCCGTGCACGCGCGCGGCGGCCTGGTGGCCGTGGCCACCGACCTGCTGGCGCTGACCCTGCTGGCCGCCCCGGGCGAATGGGGTGCGGACATCGTGGTCGGCAACAGCCAGCGTTTCGGCGTGCCGTTCGGCTTCGGCGGCCCGCACGCCGCATTCATGGCCTGCCGCGACGCCTACAAGCGCTCGATGCCGGGCCGCCTGATCGGCGTCTCGGTCGATGCCCAGGGCAACCCGGCCTACCGCCTGACCCTGCAGACCCGCGAGCAGCACATCCGCCGCGAGAAGGCCACCTCCAACATCTGTACCGCACAGGTGCTGCTGGCGGTGATGGCCTCGATGTATGCCGTGTACCACGGCCCGGAAGGCCTGACCCGCATCGCCCGGCGCACCCACCGCCTGGCCTCGATCCTGGCCGCCGCGCTGCGCGAGGCCGGCGTGCAGGTCGGTGGCGACTTCTTCGACACCCTGCATGTCACCGGCGTGCACGCCGATGAGATTCACGCCAAGGCCCGCGCCGCCGGTTACAACCTGCGTGCGATCGACAGCGACTCGGTCGGCATCAGCCTGGACGAGACCGCCACCCGCGCCGACGTGGTCGCACTGGCCGCCGTGTTCGGTGCGCAGGCCGACGTCGACGCGCTGGATGCCAGCACCGCCGATGCGCTGCCGGCCGGGCTGCTGCGCCAGTCCGCATTCCTGACCCACCCGGTGTTCAACACCCACCACAGCGAGCACGAACTGCTGCGCTACCTGCGCTCGCTGGCCGACAAGGACCTGGCGATGGACCGCACGATGATCCCGCTGGGCTCGTGCACCATGAAGCTCAACGCCACCGCCGAGATGATCCCGGTGACCTGGCCGGAGTTCTCGCAGATCCACCCGCTGGTGCCGGCCGACCAGGCGCTGGGCTACAAGGAACTGATCGACACGCTGGAAGCGATGCTGGTGGAATGCACCGGCTATGACGCGGTCAGCCTGCAGCCGAACTCCGGCGCGCAGGGCGAGTACGCCGGCCTGCTGGCGATCCGCGCCTACCACCGCTCGCGCGGCGAAGGCCACCGCGACATCTGCCTGATCCCGGATTCGGCGCACGGCACCAACCCGGCCTCGGCGCAGATGTGCGGCATGAAGGTGGTGGTGACCAAGACCGATGCCAACGGCAACGTCGACGTCGAGGACATCCGCCTCAACGCCGAGAAGTACAGCGACCGCCTGGCTGCGATCATGATGACCTACCCGTCCACGCACGGCGTGTTCGAGGAAGAGGTGGTGGAGATCTGCGAGATCATCCACAAGCACGGCGGCCAGGTGTACACCGACGGTGCCAACATGAATGCCCTGGTCGGCGTGGCCAAGCCGGGCAAGTGGGGGTCGGACGTTTCGCACCTGAACCTGCACAAGACCTTCTGCATCCCGCACGGCGGTGGCGGCCCGGGCGTCGGCCCGTGCGCGGTCAAGGAGCACCTGGCCCCGTTCCTGCCGGGCAAGCTGGGTGACAACGGCCCGGTCGGCATGGTCAGCGCGGCCAGCTTCGGCAGCGCCTCGATCCTGCCGATCAGCTGGATGTACATCGCAATGATGGGCCGCGACGGCCTGCGCAAGGCCACCCAGGTCGCGCAGCTCAACGCCAACTACATCGCCAAGCGCCTGGCCCCGCACTTCAAGACCCTGTACACCGGCCGTAACGGCCTGGTGGCGCACGAGTGCATCCTGGACGTGCGCCCGCTGGAGAAGACCAGCGGCATCGGTGCCGAGGACGTGGCCAAGCGCCTGATCGACTTCGGCTTCCACGCCCCGACCCTGAGCTTCCCGGTGGCCGGCACGCTGATGGTGGAGCCGACCGAGAGCGAATCGCTGCACGAACTGGATCGCTTCATCAACGCGATGATCCAGATCCGCGAGGAGATCACCGCGATCGAAGACGGCCGCCTCGACCGCGAGGACAACCCGCTGAAGAACGCGCCGCACACTGCCACCGCAGTGACCGCCAGCGAGTGGACCCACGCCTACCCGCGTGAACTGGCCGCCTTCCCGCTGGCCAGCCTGAAGCAGAGCAAATACTGGCCGCCGGTGGCGCGTGTCGACAACGTGTACGGCGACAAGAACGTGATGTGCGCCTGCATCCCGGTCGATGCCTACAAGGATGATGAAGTCGAGGCGTGATTCCTCACTGCATCGGTAAAGAAAACGGCCCGCGCAAGCGGGCCGTTTTCATGGGGCGTGTGGACCAAGGCCCACACCCACAAGCATCCGATCACGGGTCCGGCATCTGCCCCAGGCTCAACTGCCACGACACGCCAAAGCGGTCCTGCACCCAGCCGTAGCGATTGCTGAAGTCATAGTCGCCCACCGGCATCAACCAATGGCCGCCCTCACCCAGCACGCGTGCCGCGCGCTCGAACTGCTCGGCACCGGAACACTCGACGAACAGCGAGATCGACGGCGAGAAGGTGAAATCGTGCACGTCCAGGCTGTCGAAGCACAGGTAGTGGGTGCCACCGAGCAGGAAGATGGCCTGGCGGACCTGCCCCGGCACGCCGGCGCCGGCCCCCTCGGGATGGCGTTGCAGGGCCAGCAGCCGGAAATCGGCAAAGGCTTCGGCGTACAGGGCCAGCGCGGCCTCGGCCTGGCCGGTGAACATCAGGAAGGGACGGCTGCGCAGCATGCGGTACTCCTGGTCGACGGGCCGATGACGGCCTGCCTGCACAGTGCCACGCGGAGTGTGTGCCTGTTGTAGAGCCGAGCCCATGCTCGGCTGGCGATCGCGCAAACAGCAGCCGACCGCAGGGTCGGCTCTACAGAATCACGCCTGGCGCATGCGCCGCGCGATGGCACTGCTGGCGGCGATCGTGGCGGTCAACGCCACCATCGACAGGAACTGCAGGCGGGTGTGCGACTCACTCAGCAGCAGGCCGAAGATCAGCGCAAGGATCGCCAGTGCACAGCAGGTCAGCCACGGGAAACCGGCCATGCGGAACGGCAGTCGGGTACCCAGACGATCCGCGCGACGACGCAGCACCAGCTGCGAGACCAGCGACAGCGTCCACACCAGCAGGCAGGTGGAACCGACGATGTTCAGCAGCACCGGCAGCACCCGGTCCGGGAACAGCAGTTCCATCACCGTGGCGGCAAAGCCGAACAGCACGCTGGCCAGCACGGCGATCACCGGCACCTGGCGCGGGTCGGTCCAGCCAAGCACGGCCGGCGCTTCGCGACGCTGCGCCAGCGAATACATCATGCGCGAGGCGCCGTAGAGGTTGGCATTGAGCGCCGACAGCAGCGCGATCACGGCGATCAGCGTGATGGCGGTACCAGCGCCCGGGATGCGGGCGATGTCCAGCACGGCGGCGAACGGCGACTTCAGCGCCTCGCTGGTCCACGGCACCACGGCGATGATCACGCTCAGCGAGCCGATGTAGAACACCAGGATGCGCCAGGCCACGGTGCGGATGGCACGGGCAATGCTGCGCTCGGGGTCTTCGGTTTCGGCCGCCGCCACGGCCACGATCTCGGTGCCGCCGAAGGCGAACACCACCACCAGCAGCGCCGCGCCGATCCCGGCCAGGCCCTTCGGCGCAAAACCACCGTGTTCGGTGAAGTTGCTCAGGCCCGGGGAGGTCACCTGCGGCAGCCATCCCATCAGCAGCGCCACGCCAATGGCGATGAACGCCAGGATCGCCGCGACTTTGAGGATGGCGAACCAGAATTCGAACTCGCCGAAGTTCTTCACTCCGAGCAGGTTGATCGCGGTGAAGAACAGCATGAACGCCAACGCCGCCATCGGTACCGGTATCGCCGGCCAGACCGTGGCCAGCAGCCCGGCCGCACCCACTGCTTCGGCGGCGATCACGATCACCAGCTGCACCCACCACAGCCAGCCCACGGTGGCACCGGCGGTAGCGCCCATGGCGTCGGCTGCATACACCGAGAACGCGCCGCTGGTCGGTTTGGCCGCCGCCATCTCGCCCAGAGCGTTCATCACGATGATCACCAGCGCTCCGGCGACCAGATACGACACCAGGACCGCCGGACCGGCCGCCTGCACACCCACGCCCGAGCCGAGGAACAGCCCGGCGCCGATGGCGCTGCCCAGGCCCATCATGATCAGCTGGCGGGGCTTGAGCGAATGTCCGAGGCGGGACGGCGAAGCGGTCGGAATCGAGTTGGGCATCGGCGGGGCTGGCGGCGGGCTACAGGGGCGACACCTTACCCTGTCCCGTGCCCACGGGGATAGGCACAGCGCAGCAGGCCGCTCAGGCCAGCGCCGGCTCGCCGACGTTCCCACCGATACGGGCACGATAGGCACGCGGCGAGAAACCGGTTTCAGCCTTGAACTTGCGGGTGAAGGCACTCTGGTCGCTGAAACCGCAGGCCTGGCCGATGCAGGCGATGCTGTCGTCGCCATGCAGCAGATGCATGGCCATCTGGATCCGCAGCCGGGTCAGCACCTGCTGCGGGGTCATCTGGAACACCTTGCGGAAGCTGCGCTCCAGCTTGGACAGCGAAAAGCCGGTGATGTCCAGCAGGGTCTGCATGCGCACGTTCTCGGCGTAGTGCGCGTTGAGGTGGGCCAGCGCCAGCCGCAGCTGCTCGTACTGGGTGCCGAGGCTGTCCTTCTGGCCAAGGTCGCGGGAAATGCCGATCAGGCCCTCGATGGCCCCGTCGACCACCAGCGGGCGCTTGCAGGTCAGGCACCAGCCCGGTTCGCGGTTGGCGAACAGGTGCAGCTCCATCAGGTTCTCGATCACCTCACCGGACAGCACGCGGGCGTCCTGGTCAACGTAGTCCGCACTGAGGCCGGTCGGGTAGATTTCGGCCGCCGTACGCCCGATCACGTCCTTGCGCGCGCGCAGACCCAGCCGCCGCAGCATGGTCTGGTTGACGTGGGTGTAACGCCCCTGGCGGTCCTTGATGAAGAACAGCACATCCGGGATGGCGTCGAACAGGGCTTCGATGTCGGCGGGCTCGACTCGCATGCGGCAAGCATACCCGAGCCTGCTTTTGCCCGTACGTTCACCTTTGCCGGACCGTGGTTTAACGGGGCTGGTTCCAGTGTCGTGGTTCCTTTTGATGATCCGGAGCCAACGTCCATGGCCGCCAGCAAGCCGACCGGCAAGCGCGCAACCGTCCCTGCCGAAAGCCACCGCCGGGGCGATGGCGATGAACTGCACCAGCAGGCCGGGGGCAGCCATCCGGCAATGACCACCGACCAGGGCATTCCGGTGGCGGACAACCAGAACTCCCTGCGGCAGGGACCTCGGGGGCCCACGCTGCTGGAGGACTTCATCCTGCGCGAGAAGATCACCCACTTCGATCACGAACGCATTCCCGAGCGCATCGTGCACGCACGTGGCAGCGCAGCACACGGCTACTTCGAGCTGACCCGATCACTGGCAGCCCATACCCGCGCACGCATCCTGACCGAGGTCGGCGTGAAGACGCCGGTATTCACCCGCTTCTCGACCGTGGCCGGTGGCGCAGGCTCGGTGGATACCCCGCGCGACGTGCGCGGCTTTGCGGTCAAGTTCTACACCAAGGAGGGCAACTGGGATCTGGTCGGCAACAACATCCCGGTGTTCTTCATCCAGGACGCGATGAAGTTTCCGGACCTGGTGCACGCAGTGAAGATGGAGCCGGACCGCGCCTTCCCGCAGGCCGCGTCGGCCCATGACACGTTCTGGGACTTCATTTCGCTGATGCCCGAATCGATGCACTTGATCATGTGGGCGATGAGCGACCGCGCCATCCCGCGTTCGCTGCGGATGATCGAAGGCTTCGGCGTGCACAGCTTCCGCCTGCTGAACGAGGCTGGCGAGTCGACGTTCGTCAAGTTCCACTGGCGGCCCAAGCTGGGCATTCAGTCCACGGTCTGGGACGAAGCGTTGAAACTGCAATCGGCCGACAATGACTTCCATCGCCGCGACCTGTTCGAGGCCATCCAGCGCGGCGACTTTCCCGAATGGGAGCTGGCGGTGCAGCTGTTCACCGAAGAAGACGCCGACGCATTCCCGTTCGACCACCTGGATCCGACCAAGATCATTCCCGAATCGCTGGTGCCGTTGCAGGTGATCGGGCGCATGGTACTGGACCGCTGGCCCGACAACTTCTTCGCAGAGACCGAGCAGGTGGCGTTCTGCCCGGCCAACGTGCCGCCCGGCATCGACTTCAGCAACGACCCGCTGCTGCAGGGCCGCCTGTTCTCCTACCTGGACACCCAGCTGCTGCGCCTGGGCGGCCCGAACTTCCACCAGATCCCGGTGAATGCACCGAAGTGCCCGTTTGCCAATCATCAGCGCGACGGCCACATGCAGATGCAGGTGCCCAAGGGCCGCGTCGCCTACGATCCCAGCTCGCTGCAGGACGACACCCCGCGCGAGACGCCTGCCGGATTCCGCAGCCATGCCAGCGCCGACGATGGCCGCAAGGGCCGCACCCGCGCGGAGAGTTTCGCCGACCACTACAGCCAGGCCCGGATGTTCTTCCGCAGCCTGGAAAAGCCGGAGCAGGCGCACCTGGCATCGGCGCTGGTGTTCGAGTTGTCCAAGGTGGAAACGCTGAAGGTGCGGGTGCGCACCGTCAGCCACCTGCGCAACATCGATGACGCGCTGGCGCAGCGCGTGGCCGATGGCCTGGCCCTGCCTGCGCTGCCCGACCCGGCCCCAACCGCCACGCCGGTGCGGGACATGCCGCCCGCTCCCGAGGTGCGCGTGATCGGGCGTAACAAGCCGACCCTGCAGGGTCGCTGCATCGGCATCCTGTTCGACGAAGGCTCCGACGCGCGCGTGATTGCCAGCCTGAGCAAGGCCGCCCGGAAGGCAGGTGCAGACGTGAAGCTGGTCGCGCCAAAAGTGGGAGGCGCCACGCTGAGCGATGGCGCATTGCAGGCGGCAGATGGGCAGCTGGCGGGCACCCCGTCAGCCGTGTTCGATGCAGTAGCCGTGGTGCTCAGCCTTGAAGCCGCGAAGGCCTTGTCGAAAGAGAGTGCAGCCGTCGAATTCGTCAGCCAGGCGTGGGCACACCTGAAGGCCATCGCCAGCGACGCGGGCGGCCAGGTGCTGCTGAAGGCGGCGCGCGTCGGCAACGACCCCGGCATCGTCGAAGCAGAAGACGCCAAGGCATTCCTGGCGGCGGCCGCCACCCGCCAGTGGGCGCGCGAGCCCAAGCTGCGCCTGCTGGCCTGACCACAACGACAGGAGAATCGTCATGCCCCGTGGTGACAAATCCGCATACACCGAAAAGCAGAAGCGTCAGGCCGAGCACATCGAGGAAAGCGAACGTGATCGCGGCGCGAGTGAAGGCACCGCCGAGCGCATTGCCTGGGCCACCGTGAACAAGCAGGACGGCGGCGGCAAGCGCGCCGGCAGTGCCCGCAAGGGCGCGAAGAAGGCGACCAGCAAGAAGGCTGCCAAGAAGGCGCCTGCCAGGAAATCGGCCACAAAGAAGGCCGCAACCAAGAGGACGGCGGCGAAGAAGGCACCTGCGAAGAAGGCGGTGGCGAAGAAGGCACCGGCTCGCAAGACCGCGACAAAGAAGGCCGCAAAGAAGACGGCGAAGAAGGCAGCGGTAAAGAAGGCGGGTACGGCCGCCGCGCGGAGCGCCGCCGCGAAGAAGGCAGCCAAGACGCGGGCCGCGAAGAAGACCGTGCGCAAGGCGGCGGCGAAGAAAGCCGCGCGCACGCGCGCACGCGGCTGAGTCTTCGATCAGTAGGGGAGCGCCCTCATCCATGCGGCAACTTCGGCTGCCGCTGCCTCGGCACGGGCCTGCAGCAGTAGATGCGGCCCTTCCAGCGATACGTGCCGGGCATCGGGCAACAAGACCTGCAGCTCGGCCACGCTGGGCGGCCACAACAGGTGGTCCTGTCGTGCATGCAGGCATAACGTCGGCAGCGTGAGCTTCGGCAACTGCGCGCGGACATCGATCTGCAGTGTCGCCGCAGCGCGCTGCCGCAGGATCGCGGTCGGTACCGCAGCGATCGCATGTCGCAGCTCGCGAAGGTTCATGCGTGTCCGCCAATGCCCCAGCAGAAGCCGGGCCAGCAACGCCAGCGGCGGCGGTGGCCATGCAGGGGCAAGCAAGCGTGCGCTCGCCGCTGGCAGCGGCACCGGTCGCCGCGCGAAGGTCGTACTCAGTATCAATCCGCGCAATCCCGGCGGTGAAGCCACCGCCAGTTCGATAGCCAGCGGCCCGGCAAACGATTCAGCCAGCAGCACAAAGGGAGAGATGGGAAGCTGCGCGCGCAGGATCGACGCCAATGTGACGTAGTCCTGTGGCCCGTGCATGGGCAGCGGCAGCACCTGCACGGTAACCCCGTGGTCCTGCATCGCTTCCACGAAGCATGTCGACAGCAGGCCGCTGCCATCCAGCCCGGGCAGCATCACGATCGGGAGCATCACGGCGTTCATCACATTGCTCACTTCTCAGGTCCCTTCGCACGACTCGCTGCCGCGCAGCTTCGCTTATCGGCTCGACCCAGGGAAGTGCACGCCGCTGGTCGCGGCGCTACCCTGATGGCCCCGGACAGACGAGGAAGGCGGCATGCGCAAGCCACGCTGGCTCAGCCGGACCGGCATTGCCCTATGCGCGCTCTATCTCGCGCTTACCACTTGGCTGGTGCTCGATGCCCGGTCCAACAGCGACCCCAAGAGCGCCTACATCCTCATGCAACTGCCGGTGATGCTGCAGACCGCAGCACTCAACGTCATCGGCGTGGGACGCTGGCTTTCCGGAATGACCTGGATCACCGTCTACCTTCTGGTGATTCCTCCCACGCTTGGCGTGCTGTACGTGCTTGGGGCCATGCTCGGCAGCGTCCTGGAGCAATGAGGGCGATCCTCCCTGCTGCCTGAGCGGGCGATGCAAATACGGCCGCCCAAGGCGGCCGTATTCCTGTCACGGGGTCAGCAGCCTGCTCAGGCTGCACGGCGCGGCACGGCCGAAGCCCCTGCGCCTTCCACCTTGAATACCGCCACCGACGTGGTCAACGCATGTGCCTGTTCTTCCAGCGCGCGGCTCGCCGCAGTGGCTTCTTCCACCAGGGCCGCGTTCTGCTGCGTCACCTGGTCCATCTGCACCACCACCTGGTTGACCTGCTCGATGCCGGCGGCCTGTTCCTTGCTGGCCGCTGCGATGTCGCTCATCAGCTGGGTGGTGCGCGAACTGGCCTGGGCGACGCGTGCGATCGCTGCTTCCGATTCAACGGTCACCGCCAGGCCACTCTTCACCTTGGCAGCGGCGTCTTCGATCAGCTCCTTGATTTCCTTGGCCGCGACGCCGGCGCGCTGCGCGAGCGTGCGTACTTCGCTGGCGACCACGGCAAAACCACGGCCCTGCTCGCCCGCGCGCGCGGCTTCCACCGCAGCGTTCAGCGCCAGGATGTTGGTCTGGAACGCGATGCCGTCGATAACGGTGGAGATTTCCGAGATGCGTGCCGAGGACTGATCGATCTCACCCATCACCGAGGCCATCTGCGCCATCGCCTGCTCGGTCTCGCGTACGGCGGCACCGGCGGCATGCGCTTCGCTGTCGGCCTGACGCGCCAGCTCGGCGTTCTGGCGCACGGTGGAGGTCAGCTCCTCCATCGACGCGGCAGCTTCCTCCAGGTTGGCCGCCTGCTGCTCCGTGCGGCGCGACAGGTCGTTGTTGCCGGCGGCCAGTTCCTGGGCCGCGTTGTTGATGCTGTCGGCAGCCACCTGGATGCCCCGCACAATGCCCGTCAGCTGCGCGGTGGTGGTATTGGCGTCGTCGCGCATGCGCGCGAACACGCCGTCGTACTCACCGTCCATGCGTGCGGTCAGGTCACCGTGCGAGATCGCGCGCAGCACGTCGGAAACATCGGCAATGCTGGCCTGGGAACTGGCCATCATGCCGTTGAGGTGTTCGACCATCGCCTTGAACTGATACTGGAACGCAGCAGCATCGCCACGCATGCTGAAGTCGCCGGCGCGAGCCGCACGGGCCAGTTCATCGATCTGCGCGTTGATCGCCATCAGGCTCTGCTTTACCGCGGCCAGAGTGCGGGTCAGCGTGCCCTTCTCGCCCGGGTAGTCCGGCAGGTCACGGCTGAGGTCGCCGATCGCGTAACGCTGCATCACTTCGGCCATCAGCAGCTCCACCTGCACGTGCGATTCGACCAGGCTGTTGGTGGCCTGCACCATGCGGCCGAAATCACCGGGGAAGGCACTGTCGTCCATGCGATAGCGGATCGCACCCGCTTCGTGCTGCTCAGCCATCTGCAGCTGTGCGCCGATCGCCGCCTGCACGCTCTGGCGTACGCTGGCCATCGCCTCGCCCAGCTGGGTCAGTTCATCCCGGCCACCGAGGCGGAACTCCTGGTCCAGCTGGCCCTTGGACAGCCGCTCGGCCAGGTTCAGGGCGCGCGCCAGCGGGCCGGTCAGGCTGCGGCCGATCATCACCGAGGCGCCGATGCCGGCAAGCAGTGCAACTCCGCCCAGCACCAGCAGCTGCAGCAGGCTGCGTTCGCCCAGGCGGATCGCTTCGGCGGCAGCCTCACGGCTTTCCTTCTCCTCGAAGTCCACGCCATCGGACAGCGCCTTGTTCCAGCCGTTGGCCGCTTCCTGCACCGGGCCCAGCGTCAGCGCCACGGCGCCAGGGTAATCACCCTGCTCCATCAGTTCGCTGGTCTGCTTGTTGAGCGGGCGCGCAACGGCACGCTTGGCCGCGATGGTTTCCGCGATGGTCTTGCCCTGGGCATCGCTGGGCAGCGCCTGGTAGGCGGTCCAGCTGGCCTCATAGCGCTTGACCAGGTCGGCGATGCGCTTCTCGTCGCTGCCGCGGTCTTCGCCCTGACGGATCAGCATTTCGCGGCGCACGACCATCATCTGGTTGTTGGCATCGAGCATCTGCGACAGCAGGCGCACCTTGGCCACGCTGACGTCGACCACCTGCTGCATCGCGCGCTTCTGCACGACACTGGCAGTGGCGCCGGTAGCCACCACGGCGGCGACCAGCAGCAGCAACAGGCCAAAGCCCAGCCCAAGACGCCAGGCAACCCTGACGTTCCTCAAGTAGTTCATGGGGGTATCCAATACGGGGGGATGTGGCCTTATCGGCGGCCTCATGCTGGGTCTTGACCCGTAAATTCTGAACGCTTCGGGCGCGGTTCACGTTTGCATCGCCATTGCCAGCAACGAATGCGCAGCATCTCCGTAGGCGGTCTGATCCACGCAGTTGTTGCCGTTATGCTGGGCCACCGCTGATCTGCAAGATGCCAGACCTCGGCCACCCTCGCCATCGTACAAGGACGACCATGAGGCATTATCTCAGTGCACTTCCGCTCCTGCTTGCCTGCATGACAAGCCCACAGTCCGCGCACGCCCAGGACGCATACACCGGAAGCAACTTCAAGTTCCTCTACGCGTACAACATCATCGGCAATGCTGACCCCGCAGTCCGCTCCCAGCTGACCGAGCTGCACAATGCCGGCGCGAATGTGATTCCCGTGACAGGATGGAATACGGGTGAACTCAGCTCCCGTTTGCAGGCGCTGCGGCAGGACCCGCTGTTATCCAGATTCAAAGTGCTGCTCCAGTTCAACGGACCCGTTCACGACGCCTGGTACGCAGATCCCGGCAGTGCCTGCTCTCCTGGCAACGAGCGTCTACCAGACTGGCTTCAACAGGAGCTTGACGCTGTTGCTGCACTTGCCCTGCAGAACTCAGACATCGTAGTTGGTTACTACACTTTTGACGAACCAGCTCTGCCACAGACACCACAGAACCTTGGTATCTGCAAGCGCTTCCAGGAACTGGTCTACGAAAGGCTTCGGCAAGCGGATCCCGATGCATCCGCGCGCCCGGTGATCATCGCCAATCTGATGGGCACGTTGAGCGATGTCCAGATCCAGTACGCAATGAGCCCACACGCACAGGATGTCGTCTTCGTTGACCAGTATCAGAACACCGTCAACGAACAGGTCGCTCAGTACCAGAAATGGAAACGGCACGGATTGCTGGGAGGTGGAATGGTTCCGGTCCTTCCTGCTTTCAACTACACCAGCTGCAATGACCCCGGACTGCGCACCAGCTTCCGGGTGAAACTCGAAGCTTCATTGCAAGCCGTGTATGGAGCGGACCGCCCTCGCAACCTAGGCAGCGCCTACTTTGCGTTCTGGCCGGGTGCACGCCCTGATTTTCAGTTCGACGGGCAGAACTGCCCTGCCATCTTCAACTCAATGATCGATGACCTCACGCATCAACCGGACCTTCAGGTCACGCGGATCGACACGATTCCAAGCCAGTTCCGGGCAGGGGAGCCAGTCCGTTTCCGGGCAACCATCCGAAATGCCGGCAATGCTCCGTCTCCCATGAATCACCACAGTGTCCTCGTCCATGAGGAGGGACAGTGTTTCGAGGGAGGATGCCAATGGGGAATCTTGACCATCAGTCTGGCCCCTGGTCAACAGGCCACCATAGATCTGAACCAGGGACCCAGCTGGACACCTTCGGCAGGGCTGCATGCGATGACCGTGTTCGCTGATGACGCGGACCGCATCAAGGAACTCGACGAACACAACAACGAGTTGACCCGGGAAATCATGGTGGGGGATCTGCCCGATCTGCAGCCATACCTGATCGAAACGATTCCAGCCAGTTTCAAGCCAGGCGATGCAGTGACATTCCGCACGGCAGTAACCAACCGCGGATCAATGCCCGCACCTGCGGGTTGGCTCGGAGCGGTCTATCTGGTAAACGGCGCGTGCCCAGCCAGTGGCTGCCCCTGGAGTGGCCTGACAACGGCCTTGGCGCCGGGCGAATCCGTATGGTTGAGCCCCGCAGGCCCCGTTTGGCCAGCCGCGGGTGGCCAGCAACAGATCACCTCCATTGTTGACGACCAAGGGCTGATCCAGGAGTCGAATGAGGGCAACAACCAGCTGGCTCGAATCATCCAGGTCTCGGACAAGCCAGACCTTCGGATCACCAGCGCCCATTCACAGCCGCTGCGTCCGAAATCCGGCGATGCAACCTCGTTCACCGCAACCATCGAGAATGTCGGCTCGGTCGCCGCCAGCGCGCCTTGGATTGGGCTGATGGCCATGAAGAACGGGCAGTGTTTCATTGAAGGTTGCGTATGGGGCGGCCTCCAGAACTACACCCTGGCACCCGGCGCCAGCGTCAATGTCAGGACTTACAACGACGTCTGGCGCCCGACCCCAGGGGTGCACTCCATCCAGCTGCTGGTTGACGATCAGAACACCGTGAGCGAGTCACGGGAGGACAACAACAGCATCGACATCATGGTTACTGTGGATTGAACATCAGGGCAGGCGGCGACGGATCCGTGGTCGCCTGCCCTCGTTGCTTTCCATGTGCAGACGCGGCCCCACAAGGGATGGTCACGTTGGCACCACTCATCCCGGCGTCAGATTCTTTTCACATCAGTCCTGCATTGCGCACAGGCATGGTAGTTCCGTGAATGCCGGAGATGCCCATGCGTGTACCCCATCCTGTACTGTTCGTCCTGTCGCTACTGATATCACCCGCCTTCGCGCAGTCCCCTGCGCCCAACCTGCCCGCCCCCATTGCCGAGAAGGCCGGCCCGGACACCGCAGTGCGCTCCGCACTGCATGCCCAAGTGCTGCTGGATCGCGCGAATTTCTCGCCTGGCCAGATCGATGGCGAAGTGGGCAGCAACCAGCGACGCGCGGTGGCGGGCTTCCAAGCCGCGCATGGGCTGACCGCGACGGGTGAGCTGGACGACGCCACCTGGAAGGCCCTGCAGGCTGATACGGTGGGGCCGCTGGCCAGCTACACGCTGACTGCCGAGGATGTTGCCGGCCCGTTCCAGGCCACATCGAAAGGACCTGCCGCACAGGCCAAACTGAAATCGCTGGGTTTCAGCAGCGTGGAAGAAGCCCTGGGCGAGCGCTTCCACGCGTCGCCGGAGTTGCTGAAGGTGCTCAATCCCGGCGTGGATCTGACCAAGGCTGGCAGCCGCATCCAAGTGCCCAACATCGCACCAGCGGCATTGCCGAAGGCGGCGAAGATCGTGGTCGACAAATCCGACTCCACCCTGCAGTTGCTGGATGCGCAGGGCAAGCTGATCGCGCAGGTGCCGGTGTCGTCGGGCAGCCAGCACGACCCGTTGCCGATCGGCGAATGGAAGATCCTGGGCGTGTATCGCGACCCGCCGTTCCACTACAACCCGAAGTTGTTCTGGGATGCGCGCAAGGGCGAAAAGAAAGCGACGCTGCCGCCGGGCCCGAACAATCCGGTCGGCCGGGTCTGGATCGACCTGTCCAAGCCACACTACGGCCTGCATGGCACGCCCGAACCCAGCCATGTCGGCAAGACCGAATCGCATGGCTGCGTACGCATGACCAACTGGGATGCGGTGCGTGTGGCCGACGCAGTGGATACCTCGGTACCCGTGGTGATGCAGGAGTGAACCGATGCGTCTTTCGCAGCTGATCGTGCTGGGCGTGCTGCTGGGCGTGGGAGCAGGCTGGTGGCTGCACCACGATGCGGGTGAGCCGGTGGCGGTTTCCCCGCCCGCAGTGCAACCAGCGGTCGCTGCGGTTGCAACGCCGCGCGTAGGCGCTCCGGCTCCCACGGCCTTGTCGCCGTCCAGCGCCACTGATGCACCGTCCGGCCTGCTGCTGCCGGTGCAGGGCATCCTGGCCTCGCAGCTGCGCGATACCTTCACCGATGCACGCAGCGAAGGCCGCGTACACGATGCCATCGACATCATGGCCGATGCAGGTACTCCCGTACTCGCGGTGGCTGATGGCACGGTGGAAAAACTGTTCGACAGCGAACGCGGCGGGCTGACGATCTACCAGTTCGAGCCCAGCGGACGCTGGTGCTACTACTACGCGCACCTGCAGCGCTATGCCGATGGCCTGGCCGAGAAACAGGCGATCAAGCGCGGGGATGTGATCGGCTACGTCGGCAGCACCGGCAATGCCAGCGCCGAGGCCCCGCACCTGCACTTCGAAGTGCATGTGTTGGGGCCGGAGAAGCAGTGGTGGAAGGGAGAGTCGATCAATCCCTATCCCTTGCTGAAGTCGGCGGCACCGATGCCCGGCGCTGCTGGCGCCGCAACGCCACAGTGAAGACAGTCAACGCAGCCCCCGGAATCAGCAGGAACAGCGCCGCCGTCTTCCAGAAAAAGAACGGCCACAGCCAGAGGTAGTCCAGGTCGGTCAGCTTCAGCAGACCCAGCGGCGGCTGCAGCTCGATGTCTGCAGTGCGTCCCGCCAGCGCCGGATCCACCTCCAGCACGGTTACCCGCAGCCATGAGCGGCCGCGTGGCAATGCGTCGCCGCGACCGTAACCAAAGTAGGAGGCCATGAGGCCGCTGGACTCAACCGATACCAGCGCGCGGTCGGTGCCCTGCCCGGCCACTCCCGAACGCTCCCGTGCGCGGAAGTCTCCATGTTCGGTGGGAGTCTCGATGCGCAGCAGCACTTCAGGGTCAGCCTCTGTACCGTCCGCGGCATAACGCAGGTGCAGCCGCAGTTGATCATCGATGAGGCGGTAGACCGTCACCTCGGCCGTCGCACCCGCGCTCAGCAGCAGCGGCAGGGTCTGGGTACGCGAGGCCAGGCAGTTGGCGATGGCGCCAAGCGCCAGAACCAGGCCGGCCATGCACCACAGGCTCCACGACACCCACAGGGTGACCCGCACTACCGTCCCGCCTTTCACGTTGACATCCTGGTCATCGCGTCGCTTCCCCGCTGGCCTGGCCACACAGTAACGAAAAAGCCCCGCGTGCGCGGGGCTTTTCCTGTCACCAACGCCGGGCATGGCCCGGCGCCACCTCAGGCGAACGGATCCTGCAGGACCATCGTGTGGTCGCGGTCCGGGCCGGTGGAGACGATGCTGATCGGGCAGCCGGCCAACTCTTCCAGCGAACGCAGGTAGGCGCGTGCGGCCGGCGGCAGGTCGTCCCACTGGGTGATGCCGTGGGTGTTCTCGCTCCAGCCCGGGAACTCCAGGTACACCGGGGTGCATTCTTCCCAGCCCTGCGCGTCCAGCGGCGCGTACTCGGTGCGCTTGCCGTTGTATTCGTAGGCGATGCAGACCTTCAGCTTTTCCATGCCATCGAGCACGTCCAGCTTGGTGATGCACAGGCCGCTGATGCCGTTGATGGCCACGGCGCGCTTCAGCGCGACGATGTCCATCCAGCCACAACGACGCGGGCGGCCGGTCGACGCACCGTACTCGGCGCCGCGGTCACGAATGCCCTGGCCGACTTCGTCGTCCAGCTCGGTCGGGAACGGGCCACCGCCGACGCGGGTGGCGTAGGCCTTGGCGATGCCCAGCACGTAGTCGATCGAATCAGCGCCGACGCCGGAACCGGCCAGCGCACCACCGACGGTGGTGTTGGAGCTGGTGACGTACGGGTAGGTGCCGTGGTCGATGTCCAGCAGCGCGCCCTGCGCACCTTCGAACAGCACGCGCTTACCCTGCTTGCGCAGGTCGTGCAGGATGCCGGCCACATCGGACTTCATCGGCTGCACGTATTCGCCGAAGGCCAGCGCTTCGTCGAAGGTCTTCTGGAAGTCGACCGCATCGGTGTTCAGATACTTGGTCAGCACGAAGTTGTGGTAATCCAGCGCGGTGCGCAGCAGTTCTTCCAGCTGCTTCGGGTAATGCAGGTCGGCGATGCGGATGCCGCGACGCGCCACCTTGTCTTCGTAGGCCGGGCCGATGCCGCGGCCGGTGGTGCCGATCGCCTTGCCACCGGCTGCGCGTTCGCGCGCCTGGTCCAGGGCGATGTGGTACGGCATGATCAGCGGCGCGGCCGGGGAGATCTTCAGGCGCGAACGAACTTCCACGCCGGAGGCTTCCAGCTCGGCGATTTCCTTCTGCAGCGCGGCCGGCGAGATCACCACGCCATTGCCGATCAGGCACAGCGCATCGTCACGCAGGATGCCCGACGGGATCAGGTGCAGGACGGTCTTCTTACCGTTGATGACCAGGGTGTGGCCGGCATTGTGGCCGCCCTGGAAGCGCACGACGGCGCCGATTTCCTCAGTGAGCAGATCGACGATCTTGCCCTTGCCTTCATCGCCCCACTGGGCACCCAACACTACGACAGACTGACCCATGACGGGCTCCTCGGTTTGTTGCGGCCATCGGGGCCGCGGACGGGTAAACCGTGGCGGGGCTGGCCAGCACCTGGAGGGCGGCTCCAAACGGGGAGCGGCCGGCGATGGAGGGCCCAGACACGGAAAAAGCCGAACGGGGAGGCCCGTCCGGCTTTTGTGCATTATCCGGGTTTCCGGGGTCCGCTGCCACCTTTCCGACGGACGGCTTCACCGGCCGGTCAGCCGCCCCGCCCGGTAGTGCCGGCCGCTGGCCGGCAATGCCAACCAAGGTTGGCATCTACCAGAGCCTGGCCACGCAGGTGCAGGTCGGTCAACTGCCCCGCCCGGTAGTGCCGGCCGCTGGCCGGCAATGCCAACCAAGGTTGGCATCTACCAGAGCCTGGCCACGCTGGTGCCAGTCGGTCAACTGCCCCGCCCGGTCGTGCCGGCCGCTGACCGGCAATGCCAACCAAGGTTGGCATCTACCAGGGCCTGGCCACGCAGGTGCAGGTCGGTCAGCCGCCCCGCCCGGTCGTGCCGGCCGCTGGCCGGCAATGCCAACCAAGGTTGGCATCTACCAGAGCCTGGCCACGCAGGTGCAGGTCGGTCAGTCGCCCCACCCGGTCGTGCCGGCCGCTGGCCGGCAATGCCAACCAAGGTTGGCAGCTACCAGAGCCTGGCCACGCAGGTGCAGGTCGGTCAGCTGCCCCGCCCGGTCGTGCCGGCCGCTGGCCGGCAATGCCAACGAAGGTTGGCATCTACCAGGGCCTGGCCACGCAGGTGCAGGCCGGTCAGCTGCCCCGCCCGGTCGTGCCGGCCGCTGGCCGGCAATGCCAACCAAGGTTGGCATCTACCAGGGCCAGGCCACGCTGGTGCAGGCCGGTCAGCCGCCCCGCCCGGTAGTGCCGGCCGCTGGCCGGCAATGCCAACCAAGGTTGGCAGCTACCAGGGCCAGGCCACGCAGGTGCAGGGCGGTCAGCCGCCCCGCCCGGTCGTGCCGGCCGCTGGCCGGCAATGCCAACCAAGGTTGGCAGCTACCAAGGCCAAGCCACGCACGTAGACGCAGGCGGCCGCGCCGGGGCGTCTAGTGCCGCACCCACCACAGCAGGCTCAGGCCGGCCAGCAGCACCAGTCCGCCGAAGCTGCGCAGGGCCGGGCTGGGCAGGTCCAGCAGGCGTTCGGCCATGCGCTTCCAGGCGAACGGCGCGACGAACAGGAACAGGCCTTCCAGCACCGCGACCAGGCAGACGGCGGCGAACAGATCTTTCATCGGGAACTCCGGAAAAAGCACGGGGCCCGGCAGTTGGCCGGGCCCCGTGGGGTAATGCCCTGCGACCTCAGCGGTCGTTCTTCAGGTACTGCAGGAACGGGTCGTTCTTGTCGAGCACGATCACGCCGTTGCCGTCGGTCATGGAGCCGCGGTACGCCTCCAGGCTACGGTAGAACGCGTAGAACGATGGATCAGCCGAACCGGCCTTGCCGTAGATGCGGGTGGCTTCCGCATCACCTTCACCGCGCAGGCGCTGTGCATCGCGCTCGGCCTCGGCGATCAGCACGGTGCTGTCACGGTCGGCCTGGGCGCGGATGGTCAGCGACTGTTCCTCGCCTTCCGCGCGCAGCTTGGCGGCTTCCTGCTTGCGCTGGGCGCGCATGCGCTCGTACACGTCGTTGATCACCTGGCTGTCGGTGGGCAGGTCCACCTGCTTGATGCGCAGGTCGATCATCTGCATGCCCAGGCCGGCCACGGCCTCGTTGATTCCCTTCAACTGCTCGGCGATCAGCTCACTGCGGTCGCCGGACACCAGCTGCTGCAGGGTGCGCGAGTTGATCTGGTTGCGCAGCGAATCGGTGATGATCGGCGCCAGGCGGGCGTTGGCCACGCGCGGGTCGCCGCCAGTGGCACGGAAGTAGTCACCCACGTTGGAGATGTAGCCGATGGCGAAGAAGTCGACGCTGACGTCCTTCTGCTCGGCGGTGAAGTAGCGCGCCGGCGCGGTGTCGAGCACCTGGAAGCGGCGGTCGAAGACCTTCACCGTTTCCACCACCGGCACCTTGAAGTGCAGGCCTGGCTTGATGTCCGAACGCACCACCTTGCCCAGGTTCAGCACCATGGCGGTCTGGTCCTCACGGACCACATACACCGAGCCGAGCAGGCCCAGCACCACCGCCACGATCACGGCGATCCAGATAGGACTCTTCATCGGCTGCCCTCCTCACGGCCGCTCGGTCGCCCGGTCGGGCGGCCCACCGGCCGGCCCGGATCACGGGAAGCTTCCACCGCTGCGCCCGGCAGCGACGGCATGACCACGTCCGGGTTTGCCACTGCGGCCGGGGCCGACGTGGTGGGACGGGTGTCGCCGGTCATCGGCACGTAGATCAGCTGGCGGCCATCGCCGCCGATCACCTTGCGGTTCTCGCTCAGCACCTGCTGCACGGTCTCCAGCCACAGGCGCTTGCGGGTCACTTCCGGCGCGTCCTTGTACTGGGCCTGCAACAGGCTGAAGCGCTGCGCGTCACCCTCGGCCTTGGACACCACCGCCTGCTTGTAGCCTTCGGCGGTGGTACGGGCGCGCGAGGCCTGGCCTCGGGCTTCCGGCACGACCTTGGCGGCGTAGGCCTGGGCTTCGTTGATCAGGCGTTCCTTGACCTGCTGGGCACCATTGACCTCGTCGAAGGCCGGCTTCACTTCCTCCGGCGGACGGGCGTCCTGCAGGGTCAGGCCGGTCACGGTCAGGCCGGTCTTGAACGCCTTCAGCAGCGCCTGCAGGCGCTCCTCAGCGGCCACGGCCAGCGGGCCACGGTTGTTCAGCACGGCATTGAGGTCGGCGCGGCCGACTTCCTCGCGCACCGCGCTCTGCGCCGACTGCTCCAGCACCTGGTTGGCATCGACCGTGCCGAACAGGTACTGCTGCGGATCGTCGATGCGGTACTGGACGTTCAGCGAGACGTTGACGATGTTCTCGTCGCGGGTCAGGACCGGCACCTGGATCGAGAAGGTCTTGATCTCGGTGGCGTTGACCTTGGTGACCGACTCGATCGGCCACGGCAGCTTGAAGTTCGGGCCGGGCTGCAGGATGCGCGAGAACTGGCCGAAGCGCAGGACCACGCCACGCTGCTGTTCACCGATCAGCTGGAAGCTGGAGAACAGCACCAGCAGCACCACGGCCGCCACCACCCAACGCACGATGCCGCCGTCGAACAGGTTCTTCAGCGGCCCGGGCAGTCCGCCCCAGCCACCACCATTGCCACCGCCGCGCGACCCGAACCGCCCGCGTCGATTGTCCTCGGGGCCTTGTCCGCCCTTGTTGCCGCCGGGTGTATTCCAGGCCATGCACGCTCCATCAAGATGTGGGCTGCGGCGCGGGCCCTTCCCGCGGCGCCAGCCGTGAAACCATTACCGATCATACAAGATGGGGCGGATCGGCAGGATCGAAAGGGTGACGACGGGGTAAGGTGGCGTTTTCCTCGAAGTCAGGCAACGCCGATGGCCCCCACCACCCCGTTCACCGCCTTCCGCATCGAAAACGACGACGCCGGCTATCGCAGCGGCCTGACCCGGCTCGGTGTCGACGACCTCAACCCCGGGCAGGTGCTGATCCGCGCCCACTGGTCCTCGGTCAACTACAAGGATGCCCTGGCCGGCACCGGCAAGGGGAAGATCCTGCGCCGCTTCCCGCTGGTCGGCGGCATCGACGTGGCCGGCACCGTGGTCGCCAGCACCGACCCGGCCTGGCGTGAAGGCGACGCGGTGCTGGCCACCGGCTGCGGCCTCAGCGAGACCCGTGACGGCGGCTACAGCCAGTATGTGCGGCTGGAGTCGCGTGCGGTGATTGCACAGCCGGCCGGGCTGAGCCCGCGCGAGGCGATGGTGCTGGGCACCGCCGGCTTCACGGCGGCGCTGGCGCTGCTGCGCATGCAGGACAACCGCCAGACCCCGGAGCTCGGCCCGCTGGCGGTCACCGGCGCCAGCGGCGGCGTCGGTGCGCTGGCGCTGTCGATCTTCAGCCGTGCCGGCTACACCGTGCACGCGGTCAGTGGCAAGCCGGACCAGACCGACTTCCTGCGCGACATCGGTGCCAGCGAGGTGCTGCCGCGCGAGGCGCTGGCCGACACCGGCCCGCTGCAGTCGGCGCGCTTCGGCGGGGGCCTGGACAATGCCGGCGGCGCCATGCTCGCCAGCCTGCTGGCGCAGACCGTGCCCTACGGCAGCGTGGTCAGCGCCGGCCTGGCGGCCAGCCCGACGCTGGACATGACGGTGATGCCCTTCATCCTGCGCGGTGTGTCGCTGCTCGGCGTGTCTTCGGCCAATGCGCCGCGCCGGCTGCGCGAAGAGGTGTGGTCGCGCCTGGGCGGTGAGTGGAAGCCGCAGCACCTGGACCGCATCTGCACCGCCGAGGTCGGCCTTGATGGCCTCCGGGCAGTGTTCGAGCGGATGCTGGCGGGTGGATCGCTGGGCCGCACGGTGGTGCGGATCGACTGAACGTCGCAGGCAGGCGACGGACGGCAGGTGCCCCCCTCCCGCCGGTAATGAGCCCGCACTACACTGCGGGCATTACATGGGGAACAACATGGCACGCATTCTGATCGTCGACGACTCACCGTCGCAGCTGTTGGGGATACAGCGCATCGTCGAGAAGCTCGGGCACCAGATCCTGACCGCCACCGATGGCGCCGCCGGGGTCGAAACCGCCAGGGCCGAGCTGCCCGACCTGGTCCTGATGGACGTGGTGATGCCCAATCTCAACGGCTTCCAGGCCACCCGTACCCTCGCCCGCGACGAGACGACCCGGCATATCCCGGTGATCCTGGTGACCACCAAGGACCAGGACACCGATCGCATGTGGGGCATGCGCCAGGGCGCCAAGGCCTACATCACCAAGCCGTTCTCGGAAGACGAGCTGTCCGAGGTGCTGGAGCGGGTGTTCGCCGGCCAGGGCTGAGACGCGCGTGGTCGTGCCGGCCGCTGGCCGGCAACCACGCGTCACCGTCCCAGGTCATGAAATTGCCGGCCAGCGGCCGGCACGACCGCAAGGCGTGCTCAGATCGACTCGCCGAAGGCCTTGGCCAGATTGCGGTAGGCCTTCTTCTGCGCCTCGTCGGTCGCGGCCGGGGCCACGATCTCGATTTCAACGATCTGGTCGCCGTCCGGGCTGCCCGGCAGGCCGCGACCACGCAGGCGCAGTTTGCGGCCGGCATCGGAGTCGGCGGGGATCTTCAGCTCCACCGCACCGCCCAGGGTCGGCACGCTGATGCTGGTACCCAACGCGGCCTGCCAGGGCGTGACCGGCAACGTATAGAGGATGTTGCGGCCGTCGACCTCGAACTGCGGATGCGCGGCGTACTCCACTTCCAGCAGCAGGTTGCCGCCATGGTTACCCTGCCCTGCCAGGCGGATCACCTGGCCCGGACGGATGCCCTTGGGCACGCGCACGTCCAGCTGCTTGCCGTTGACGGTGATGCGCAGGCTGTCGCCGCTGTAGGCCGCTTCCAGCGGGACCGACAGCTTGGCGCGGGTGTCGCGGTTGGGTGCGTGGCCTTGGCTGCTGAAGCCCGGGCCCGGACCGGCACCGCCACGCTGGCGCGCGAACAGGCTTTCGAAGAAGTCGCTGAAGCCGCCGTTGGGGCCACCCCCGCCGAATACTTCCTCGAAATTGAAACCGCCGGCGCCGCCGTAGTTCGGCGGCACGTTGAACTCCTCGCCCGGGCGATAGCCCTGCGCGCGCAGCTGGTCGTAGGCTGCGCGCTTTTCCGGATCGCGCAGCGCCTCGTAGGCCTCGTTGACCGCCTTGAACTTGTCTTCGGCCCCGGCCTCCTTGCTGACGTCCGGGTGGTACTTGCGTGCCAACCGGCGGTAGGCGGTCTTGATCTCCGCCTCGCCCGCGCTCGGTTCCACCCCCAGGGTGGCGTAGTAATCCTTGAATTCCATCCAGCTACCTCGATCTGCTTCGGCCGCGCCGGTGGCGCCGCCCCGGGTTCATTCTACGCGCCGGCGATGCTACGCCGCCCCTCGTGCGGCCCCGGTGAGGCCGACTGATCCTGCGCAATGCCGCTGCCATCCCGATGCCCCAGGCTGTGGCTGGAAGCCCCCGCCGCAACGCCTGAAGATGGGGCCTGCACACGGGTTTTCCAATGTCTTGACGCCCCTGTCCCATCCGGCCCACTAGCCTGCCCCAGCAAGGAGTTCCCCATGACCATCCATGTCGGCGACCACATTCCGGAAGTGACCCTCAAGCGCATCCGCGAGGGCATCGAAACACTTGATACGCATTCGCTGTTCGACGCCCGCAAGGTCGTGCTGTTTGCGGTGCCCGGCGCGTTCACCCCCACCTGCTCGGCCCGCCACCTGCCCGGCTACGTCGAAAAATTCGAGGCCTTCCGCCAGCGCGGCATCGATGTCTACTGCATGGCGGTCAACGACCCGTTCGTGATGAAAGCCTGGGCCGCCGACCAGAAGGTGCCCGACGGCCTGCTGATGCTGTCCGACGGCAATGCCGAGCTGACCCGCGCGCTCGGCCTGGAGCTGGATGCCAGCGCCTCGGGCATGGGCATGCGCTCGCGCCGCTTCGCGCTGTACGTGGTCGATGGCGTGGTGCGTGCGGCCTGGATCGAGCAGCCGGGCCAGTTCGAGGTGTCTTCCGCCGAGTACGTGCTGGAGCACCTGCCTACCTGATTCCCCACCGCAGAAGGAAACGGCCAGCAATGTCCAGCAAGCCAGCCAAAGCCAGCAAGCCCGCCGCCGGGATTCCCGGCATCAGTGACCGTCAGACCCTGCGCGAGCGTGCCCGGCACAACATCGAAGACGGCGCGATCACCGACAGCTACAGCGCCGACCGCAAGGTGGTGATCAAGCTGCTCAACGATGCCCTCGCCACCGAGTACGTGTGCGTGCTGCGCTACTACCGGCACTATTTCATGGCCAAGGGCATGCTGGCCGACGCGGTCAAGGCCGAGTTCCTCGAGCATGCACAGCAGGAACAGGCGCACGCCGGCAAGCTGGCCGAGCGCATCGTCCAGCTTGGCGGCGAGCCGGACCTGAACCCGGATACGCTGACCACGCGCTCGCATGCCGAATACAAGGAAGGCAGCGACCTGCGCGACATGGTGCGCGAGAACCTGGTGGCTGAACGGATCGCCATCGACAGCTACCGCGAGATGATCAACTTCATCGGCGACCGCGATACCACCACCAAGCGCATCCTTGAAGAGATCCTGGCGCAGGAGGAAGAACACGCCGACGAGTTCGCCGACCTGCTGGACGGGTGGATCGGGGAATAGCGGCCCCGCAAACGCCTTGGTAGATGCCCACCTTGGTGGGCGCATTTATCGCGCGCCAACCAAGGTTGGCACCTACCAGAGCATGGATGCGTCGGGTCGACGGGCCATTCCCAGCACCTATCGCAGGACGTTGAACCGCACCTGCGTCCACGCGCCGTCGGCTGCCAGCGCGGTCAGGGTGTGTGCGCCCGGATCGGCGAACTCGCGCTGCATCAGCTGCGCGCCGTGGGTCTGTGCAATCCAGCGTCCATCCAGCAACCAGTCCACCGCCTGCTCGCTGCCCAGCGCGCGCAGCTGCAGGCGCACGCCGTGTTCGGAATTCGGCGCGCGCGCCAGCGTGGCGCCGTCATTGAGCCCGTCCACGTGCAGCGCGACGCTGGCCTCACGCCCGTCGTCGCGGCAGTCCGGCGACAGCGCCGGCAGCTGCGAAGCCTCGCGCGTGGCCTTCGGCAGCCACGGCGACAACAACGCCGGCCAACGCGCGATCTCCCGCGCGACTTCCTGATGCGGCAAACGGCAATCAGCGGATACACGCAGACCGGTCCGCGCGTCGGCCAGGTAACGCTGCCGCCCCGGCTGCCAGCGCCGCGCCTCGCGCTCGGGGAAGGTCGGCGGTGCCGCACCGTCCAGCAGATAGGCCGACATCCGCCGCTGGCACAGCGCCGCTGGCAGGCCCTCGGCACGTTCGCCGGTGGGCCAGCAGACGTCCTCCTGGCTGACACTGGCCGGCATCGGTGCAGCAGCTGAATCACCGCGCTGGCGCGGCAGGCTGTCCACCACCTCGAACATCAGCGGCAGCGCGGTCACCGCGCCGTACTGGCCCGGTAGCGGTGTGCCGTCCGGCCGACCCACCCACACGCCCACGGTGTAGTGGCGGGTGCTGCCGATCGCCCACGCATCGCGGTACCCGTAACTGGTGCCGGTCTTCCACGCCACGCGCGGGCGGCCACCGACATCGAACGTCCCGACGCTATACCCCGGCCGCGGATTCGATTCCAGCATCTCGCGCACGATCCAGCTGGCGCCCGGCGAGGCCAGGCGACGCTCGATCATCGGTTCGTCATCGGTGTAGCGCACGCGCCCGGCGATGCCGTTGCGGTTGAGCGCTGCGAACGCACCGACCAGATCTTCCAGCCGCGCACCGGTGCCGCCCAGGATCAGCGACAGATTGGGTGTACTGCCCGGCGGGAAGCGCAGCTGGATGCCGGAGTGCGACAGGCGTGCGGCGAAGCGCGCCGGACCGACCCGCTGCAGCAGGTCCACCGAGGGCACGTTGAGTGACAGCCGCAGCGCGCTGGAGGCACCAATCGGCCCATTGAAAGCCATGTCGAAGTTGCCGGGGCGGTAGCTGCCGAAACTCTGCGGCGCATCGACCAGCAGGCTTTCCGAATGGATCAGGCCATCGTCCAGCGCCATGGCATACAGAAACGGTTTGAGCGTGGAGCCCGGCGACCGCCAGGCCTGCACCATGTCCACGTGGCCCAGCCGCTGCCGGTCACCGAACGCCAGCGTGCCGACATAGGCACGCGCCTGCAGGGTCTGGTTGTCGACCACCAGCAGGGCGGCCGAGGTGCGTTCAGGCAGCGTCGAGAAATAGCTGGCCACGCGTTCTTCCAGTGTGCGCTGCAGGCCGATGTCGATGCTGCTCTGGATGCGTGCCTGGCCCGGATGCGCCGAGTGCAGGCGCTGCGCCAGCAGCGCGGCGTGCAGCGGCGGGCGCAGCGAGCGCGCCACCACGTTCTCGATGCGCGCGTCTTCCACTTCGTCCGCCGTCCACACGCCCAGCTCGTTCATGCGGGACAGCACCTTGTCGCGCGCCTTCTGCGCCGCTTCCGGATGACGGTCCGGGCGCAGCCGGCTCGGCGCCTGCGGCAGCACCGCCAGCAACGCGGCCTCGGCATGCGACAGCTGCGCCGCCGGCTTGCCCAGGTAGGCCCAGCTGGCCGCTTCCACCCCCTCGATGGTGCCGCCGTAGGGCGCGCGCTCCAGATACAGGGCCAGGATCTGCTGCTTGCTCAGGTGCACTTCCAGCTGCACCGCGCGCAGCATCTGCTTGAGCTTGCCCCACGGCGTGCGCGTATGCGGATCGAGGATGCGGGCGACCTGCATGGTCAGGGTCGAGCCACCGGAAACGATGCGGCCGCCACGCAGCAGCTGGCCGCTGGCACGCAGGATCGCCAGCGGGTTGATGCCCGGATGCCGCCAGAACCAGCGGTCTTCGTAGGTCAGCAACGCCTGCAGGTACAGCGGCGAGACGCTGTTGATCGAAGCCGGGTAGCGCCACACACCCTCGGCGTCGGCGAATGCACGCAGCGGCGTGCCGTCGGCAGCCACCACCAGGGTGCTGGTATCACGCTGCTTCGGCAGCGGTGGCGGGAAGGCGAAATCCAGCACCAGCAGCAGCGCCAGCGTGGCGGCCGTACCCCAGCGCAGCCAGGGCCACAGCGGCTGCAGCCGGCGGCGCAGGGCCGCCAGCCGGATCGACATCGTGTTGTTCATTGCAGGTTGCCAGCAGGACGGGCCGCGCCGTCGCGGCCCGTCCGCGCGGTCACGGCTGTACCACCGTGATCGTGGTCGGGTTGCTGCGGCCGACGCCGCGCAGCTGCGGCCGGTACATGTCCTCCACCAGCGGCGGCGGCACCGAGTAGGTTCCCGGCGTCACCGCGCGTACCAGGTAGAACACGTTGGCCTTGCTGCCACGCGAGAGCTTCAGCGCGGCCACATAGCGGTCATCGCGGAACTCCTCGTGCTTGGTGTCGGCGGCCTCACCACGGTCGCTGATGGTGATGCCATCGACCACCACGTCGGCCCACTGCTTGGCATCGCCCAGGTTGAAGTTCTCGATCTCCAGGCCCGCCGGCAGCAGGTCGGTCAGCAGTGCATCGGGCATCGTGGTGTCAGCGGTGACGGTGACGCGCACGATCAGTGCTTCGCCTTCCTTCAGCGGGCGCGGCGACCACGGCTTGCCATCGGTGCCGTAGTAACTGCGCTCGACGCCCAGCAGGCTGTTGTCCGGTGCCGGTGCGCTGCGCGGGATGCCGGCCACATCAATGCTGGCGAACATCGGCGGCTGCCCCTGCGGGGTGAAGCGCACGCCGCTGGCCAGCTCACTGGCGCTGAAGTTGCGGCCGAACAGCTTGCGCTCGCCGATGGCTTCGGTGCTGCCACCGATCACCAGCTCACCGGCCACCAGCGCCTTCTGGTTGGCGGCCAGGGCCTTGCCGAGGCGGGCAATCGCCACCTGTTCCTGCGTGCTCAGCCACATCCAGCCGGCATTGCGGCGCGCATCCAGGCCACGGCCAAGATCCACCGCACGCGCATCCCAGGCGGGCTTGGCCAGCTTGTTCTCGTGGGTCAGCGCGATCATCAGCGCGTCATCACGGATCGCACTGCCGTAGTCGCCGAAGTACGACGGACGTTCACTGCTGGACTTGGCGAAGGCCGCCGCCAGCGCGGCCTGGCCACGCTTGGCATCACCCTGCAGCGACAGCGCCACGCCCAGGTGGACCAGTGACAGGCCACCGACCGCCTTGCTGCGCTCGTTGTCGTACAGCGTGCGCAGGGTACCCAGCGGTGCACGGTTGACCCGGGCCAGCACGTAACCCGAATACGCCTGGTTGGCGAACTTCAGCTTCTCGCGATCCTCCTGGCCATAGAACTGATTGCCGCCGGACAGCAGATCCTCGCTGAGCCGGTTGAGCGCCTTCTGCAGCACGTTGTCGGGCACGGCGAAGCCGGCGTCCTTGGCATCAAGCAGGAACTCGGTGATGTACGGGGTCAGCCACGGATTGACGTAGCCGTCGTCACCCCACATCGAGAAGTTGCCATTGGCCACCTGCATCGACGCCAGGCGACCGAACGCACCTTCCATGCGCTCTCTTCGGGTCTTGGCATCCAGGCCGTCGGCACCGAGCATCGACGACGTCGCCTGGTCCAGGATCAGCGCGGCGTAACCCTTGCTGGTGGTCTGCTCGGCACAGCCATACGGGTAGTTCAGCGCGCCCTGCAGTGCACTGGCGAACGGGATCGGCGGCAGCGGGCTGACCAGCAGGCGGGCATTCACCGACTCGGCCATCAGGCCATCGGTCAGGCTGTTGTCGAGGCTGACCGCGGCCAGCGGATCGAGTGTGCGCACCTGCGAACGCAGCACCTGCGGCCACGCCGCACGCACCGGCAGGTCGTAGCGGCGATCAGCCTTGAAGCCGTTGCCGTCCACCCGCACCCGCACCTTGGCCACGCTGTGGCCCTCGCGAGCCGACAACGGGAAGCTCAGCGTGGTCTTGGCATCGGCATTCAACTGCACGCTGCGGCTGCCCTCACCCAGGTTCAGCGGACCCTCGCTTTCCACCTTGACGTTGAACTGCCCCGGCTTGCCGGTGAAGTTCTGCACGTCCAGGGTCACGGTGCTGCGGTCGCCCGGGGCCAGCACGCGCGGCATGCTGGCTTCGGCCAGGATCGGGGCGCGCACGATGGTTTCCACGTCACGCTTGCCGTACTGGTCATCGCTGTAGACCAGCGCCGACACGCGCAGGGTGCCGTTGAAGTCCGGCACCTTCAGGCGGATGCGGGCATTGCCCTTGGCATCGAGCTGCACCGGGCCGGAGAACAGGTCCACGGTCTGCACGCGCGCGGTCGGGCGCTTGGCCTGCGGCAGTGCCTGCAGCGCCATGTCGCCGCCGAACTTCAGCTTGCCGCTGCCACCATCGAAGCTCTCGATCACCCGGCTGTAGATGTCATAGGCATCGATACCGAGGCGACGCTGGGCGAAGAAGTGCGCGCCGGCGTCGGGTACCGGGAAACGGGTGATGTTGTGGATGCCCACGTCCACCGCCGAGACGGTCACGTGCGCGGCCCTGCCGGCCAGCTGCGGTGCGCTGACCGTTACCGGCAGGTCCTGTTCCGGCCGCATCTGCTTGGGCGCGACCAGGCCGACGGCCACGGTTCGGCCCTTGCGGTCCATCGGCACATGCACCACGCCCACGGCGCGGGCCGGGGTGATCTTGCTCGGCGCACTGCCGCCGCGGAACACCAGCGCGGTGATGTAGACGTCGTGGCGTTCCCAGTCGGCGGTGACCGGGATCTTGAAGGTCGAGCCCGGCTTGGCCTCGATGTCCTGCACATACAGCATGCGGTCGGTCTCGACCATCAGGATGCCCTTGCCGGCGTGCGGCGGGGTCACCGTCACTTCCAGGGTGTCACCGGCCTTGTAGCCGGTCTTGTCCAGGCCCAGCTTGACCTTGTCCGGGCGTGCATCCAGGCCACGGTTGTCATCGCCCCAGCTCCAGCCCGCACGGAACGGGTAGCGGCTGGTCAGTCCGGTGGACGGATCGAACACGTCCACCCGGTACTCGCCCCACTCCACCGGGAAATCGAAGGCAACCGCACTGCTGCCGGCATCGACGGTGCGGGTTTCCTTGTTCTCGAAACGGCGGGTGAAATCGTAATCCCAGCGGTTGTCGTTGAAGGTCCAGTGGTAGTCGCGCAGTTCCCGCACCAGGGTGATCTTCAGGCCCTTGGCTGGCTGCGGTGTGCCGGCGGCATCCACGCGCATCAGTTCGAAGCGTGCGTTGCCGTTGGAATCAGCACCATCGTCGGGGTTGAACAGCGGCCGCACGCCGACCAGCGCGTTGGCCGGCCACATCACCCGCTTCAGGGTACGGGTGACCGTGCGGCCACCGGTTTCATACAGGCTGCCGGACAACACCACGGCGATCGGTGCCTTGGCCTTGGCCGCCTCTTCCGGCAACGCCACATCCTCACGCAGCTGGCCATTGGCCGGCAGCGTGGTATCGATCACGTCCTTGGCCTCGCGCGGCAGCTGCAGGGTCGGGTCACCGAAGAAATAGCCCGGCAGGCCCTCCACCGGCTGCTGCTCGGCAGCCACCGCCATGCGCGCAGTGAAGCGGTTGCCATCGGCCGGCGCGCCGTACAGATAGGCGCCGTTGGCCTGCAGGCGCAGGTCCTCGCCCGGCTTCAGCGTCTTCTGCGCGCTGTCCAGGTCCAGCTTCATGCGCTCGGGCAGGAACTCCTCGATGCGCAGGGTCATGCCCTGGATCGCTTCCTTGCTGGCCGGGTCGGTGCGGAACTCGACCTGCCAGCGCCCGGTCGGCGCCTCGGCGGGGATCACCTGCTCGAAGTTGATGTAGCCCTGGTCGCCCGGCTGCAGGCGGGTCTCGCGGAAGGTCTTGCCGTCGGGCTGCTTCAGGCGCAGGAACACCGGTTGTGCCTTGACCGGCTTGCCGTCGTTGTCGCGCAGCAGCGCGGACAGGCGCACGGTCTCGCCCGGGCGGTACAGGTCGCGGCCGGACCAGGCGTAGACGTCGAACCAGGCGTTGTCACGACCGGCCACGGCGAACTCACTCAGGTCCAGCGCCGGCTGGTTGAACGGCAGGAAGCTGGTGTCCTTGCCACTGCTGGCGACCAGCACGTGGGTGGCATCCAGGGTGTAGTTCAGCAGCGCATTGCCGTTGCCGTCGGTGCTGCCCTTCAGCACCACCTCACCCTTGGCGTCGAGCACGCGCAGGTCGATGCCCTTCAGCGGCGCACCGTCCTTGAGGCCGGCGGTGTGCACGAACAGCTTGTCCTTGTAGGCACGGGTATGCAGGCCGATGTCGCTGACCGAGAAGAACGCGGTATCGAACTCGCCCTCGTAGTCACCGGTGCGCTTGAGCAGGGCGAAGTACAGGCCCGGCTCCTGCAGTTCCTTGATGTCCTGGGTCGGCAGGTAGGTCAGCACCCGCTCGTTCTGTTTGCCACCCAGGATGAAGCGGTTGACGTAGACCGGCTCGGCCAGCTTGTTGATCGGGCTGCGCTCGTAGTCGCTGCTGAGCTCCCAGCTGCCACGGCGGCCGCCGCGCTGGTACTGGCTGAAGAAGGTCGGCAGGTCCTTCTCGCGCACGCGCAGGAACTCGACGTCGACCTCCGGCACGTTCACCGAGACCACCGGCAAGCCGCGGCTGTCCTTGGCCGGCAGCACGCTGCCCTGCGAGGCGAAACCGACCACCGGCTTCAGCTCGCCGCTGAACACCTTCTGCTTCAGTTCCTTGCCCAGCCGGCTGCCGTCGGCGGCCAGCAGGTCCGGCGAGACCACCAGGCTGAACTCCTTGCCGGCCTCGACGAACGGGTAACGCAGGGTCAGGCCGTCATCGGACAGGGTCCAGCTGCTGTCCTCGGTGCCGACCTTCTCTTCGAAGCGAACCAGTTTGTCGAAATCCTGCGTGCCGACCAGCGGGCGCGAGAACTCCAGCGCCAGCGACAGGCCGTCATTCTTCTGGTCCGGGTACGCACGCAGCAGGGTGAATTCCTTCACCTGCTCGGCCTTGGTGGTGATGGCTTCACCACTGGCCTTGGGCAGCTGCCCGCTGTCATTGCGGCAGCCGGCCAGCCCCAGCAACAGGCCTCCTGCCAGTACGGCCGCCGCCCATCCCCACCGCTTCCGCCGTGCCGGACCGCTCATGTCGTCACTCCTTGATCGAGGCGGCCATTATAGGCAGGCCACGTCAAGGTGTTGACGCAAATCCGGCAATTGCCGCGGTGCGGGTAGTGCCGGCCGCTGGCCGGCAGTCTCGGTAGCCGCCAACCTTGGTTGGCGTCGGCCGTGCCAACCAAGGTTGGCACCTACCCAAGCGGGTCGAGCCACGTGCCCGGCAAGCAGGCGCGGTGTCAGATCCGGTGAAGCGTCCCCTACCCCGGCAGGTACAGGTCCACGTAGTCGGTCACCGGCATCGCCGCCAGCGCCACCGGATCCAGCGATGCGGCCAGGATGCGCTGCTGCTGGGTGGTCGGGAAGCGATGGGCCAGGTGCCGGCGGAACTTGTCCATCAGCAACGGGATGCCCTCCTCGCGTCGGCGCGCGTGGCCCAGCGGGTATTCCACCAGTACCTCGGGCAGCTCAGTGCCGTCGCTGAAGCGCACGCTCAGGCCGTTGGCGATGCTGCGCTTGTCCGGGTCCAGGTAGTCGGCGCTGAGCTGCGGATCCTCATGACAGGCCATCTTCGCGCGCAGTGCGTCGATGCGCGGGTCGGCGGCAACGTCGTCCTCGTAGTCCTGGGCCACCAGCCGCCCATGCAGCAGCGCGATGGCGACCATGTACTGCACGCAGTGGTCGCGGTCGGCCGGGTTGTGCAGCGGCCCCTGCTTGTCGATGATGCGGATGCAGGCTTCCTGGGTGCGGATGGCGATGTGCGCGATGTCCTCGACCCGACGCCCCATCGCACGCAGCTGCTGGTGCAGCGTGATCGCCGCCTCCACCGCGGTCTGGCCATGGAACTCGGCCGGGTAGCTGATCTTGAACAGCACGTTTTCCATCACGTAGCTGCCCAGCGGTCGCTCCAGCGTCAGCGCCTTGCCCTGCATCGATACCGCTTCAAAACCCCAGGTCGGCGCGCTCAACACACTGGGATAGCCCATCTCGCCACTGGCCGCCATCAGCGCCAGGCGCACGCCACGGCTGGTCGCATCGCCGGCCGCCCAGCTCTTGCGCGAGCCGGTGTTGGGTGCGTGCCGGTAGGTGCGCAGCGCCTGGCCATCGACCCAGGCCAGCGACAGTGCATTGAGCATGCGTTCGCGATCCAGGCCGAGCAGCTGCGCAACCACGGCGGTGGTGGCCACCTTGACCAGCACCACGTGGTCCAGCCCGACCCGGTTGAAGGAATTCTGCAGGGCCAGCACGCCCTGGATCTCGTGTGCCTTGATCATCGCCAGCAGCACGTCATGCAGGGTCGGCGCTGGGCGATGCAGGGCCTGCGCGTTGCGCCCCAGCCAATCGCAGACAGACAGGATGCCGCCCAGATTGTCCGACGGGTGGCCCCATTCGGCGGCCAGCCAGGTGTCGTTGAAGTCCAGCCAGCGCACCATCGCGCCCAGGTTGAAGGCGGCCTGCACCGGGTCCAGCACGTAGTGCGTACCCGGCACGCGCGCCCCGTTGACCACGCTGATACCCGGCACCAGCGGACCGAGCAGCTTGCTGCAGGCCGGGAAGGACAGCGCTTCCAGCCCGCAGCCCAGCGTGTCGAGCAGGCAGTAGTGCGCGGTCTGGAAGGCCAGGGGGGAGTCGATGCGCGCGTCGCGTACGTAATCGACGATGTCCACCAGCAGCGCATCCCACGCTGCACGCTCGTTGGATGGGGTGTGGCTGTCAGACATCGTCGATCTCCTCTTCAGAGCTCAGGCCGCGCCTCCCGGTAGTCGCCAACCTTGGTTGGCGCTGGACGTTGCCCGGGCGGTGCCAATGCCATGCCAACCAAGGTTGGCATCTACCGAAGCATGTGATGCCAGCGCCGACCGGCTGGTTATTCGGCCGGCACCCGCACCTTGCCTTCCATCAATACGCGGGCGCTGCGGCTCATGATGGCCTTGGTCACTGTCCACTGGCCGTCAACAAGGCCGGCCTGCGCACCCACGCGCAGCGTGCCGGAAGGGTGGCCGAAGGTCACCGCTTCGCGTTCACCACCACCGGCCGCGCGATTGACCAGCGTGCCCGGAATCGCCGCCGCAGTGCCGATCGCCACGGCGGCGGTGCCCATCATCGCGTGGTGCAGCTTGCCCATCGACAACGCCCGCGCGTGCAGGTCGATGGCCGAGGCCGGAATGGCCTTGCCGCTGGAGGACACGTAGTCCCGTGCCGGCGCCACGAAGGCCACCTTCGGCGTGTGCTGGCGGGTGGCCGCATCTTCCAGGTTCCTGATCAGACCCATGCGCAAGGCGCCGTAGGCGCGGATCTTCTCGAAGCGCTCCAGCGCTCCCTTGTCCTCGTTGATCGCAGGCTGCAGCTCGGTGCCGGTGTAGCCCAGGTCTGCCGCATTGAGGAAGATGGTCGGAATGCCGGCGGTGATCATGGTCACCTCAAAACTGCCGACGCCCGGCACGTCCAAGGTGTCGACCAGGTTGCCGGTCGGGAACATCGCGCCCGCATCGCCGTCATCGGACGGATCGATGAACTCCAGCTGGATCTCGGCGGCCGGGAAGGTCACGCCATCCAGCTCGAAATCGCCGATCTCCTGCACTTCGCCATCGCGCATCGGCACGTGGGCGATGATGGTCTTGCCGATGTTGGCCTGCCAGATGCGCACGGTGCACAGGCCATCGCGCGGCACCCGGGCCGGATCGATCAGCCCATTGGCGATCGCGAACGGACCCACTGCCGTACTGAGGTTGCCGCAGTTGCCGCTCCAATCGACGAAGGCGGTGTCGATCGAGACCTGGCCGTACAGGTAGTCCACATCGTGGTCCGGCACCGAGGCGGTGGAGATGATCACGCACTTGCTGGTGCTGGAGGTGGCACCGCCCATGCCGTCGGTCTGCTTGCCATACGGATCGGGCGAGCCGATCACGCGCATCAGCAGCGCATCGCGCGCGGCGCCCGGCACCTGAGCGGCTTCGGGCAGGTCCTGCAGGCGGAAGAACACGCCCTTGCTGGTGCCGCCGCGCATGTAGGTGGCGGGAATACGGAGTTGCGGGAGGAAGGTCATCGTCGAATCCACGCGTTTGAATTTCAGGAAATGTCTTGCATCAGTGCGTCAAGACCACGATCAACGCACCACACACGCATGATGTCCACGCGGTCCGGTAGATCGAGGTAATAGACGAGGTAGCGTTCGAAGCCCGGAACCAGCATGAACCGCAACGACACCGGCAGCTGTGCTGCGAGGTCGGCGTGCCGGGTGGAACCCGAGCCTGGAAACACGGCGATGCGTTGAAGCGTGGCCTCCAACTCGGCGAGAAAGCGCCGACCCAGTACCAGCCCACCCTGCCGTGCAAACCACAGTGCGGCATCGGCTACGTCGGCTTCGGCCCTTGGCCGCCATTCAATCACCTTCACGCTCCAACCTTTCGGTCAGTTCGCGACGCATGCGCTCGAATGTGTCGGCCGTCACCGCAACGCCTGGACCAGAAGCCAGCCCCTCCGCTATCAACTGCTTGAGCAGCTCTTCGGCCTTGCTGCGCTGGCGCTGGCGGATCAGGTCACGCACGTAGTCCGACGTACTGGAGTAGCCGCCTTCACGCACTTCCTCGTCCACGAACTGCTTGAGCGGATCGGTCAGCGAAATGTTCATGGTGGCCATGAAACTCTCCTTTGGCAGTTTTTGCCAAGTCAGTGTGCGCCCTGCCCGGGTGTCGGACAAGCCGCCCCCGGCCTCCGGGGGCAGGCATTCAGGCCGGTATCACGCCACCTTGGCCCCTTCCAGGAAGTCCTGGGCGAAGCGCTGCAGCACGCCACCGGCTTCGTAGATCGCCACTTCCTCGTCGCTGTCCAGGCGGCAGGTCACTGGCACGATCACGTCCTGGCCGTCACGGCGGTGGATGACCAGGGTCAGGTCGGCGCGCGGGGTGCGCTCGCCGATCACGTCGAAGGTCTCGGTACCGTCGATGCCCAGGGTCAGGCGGGTGGTGCCCGGCTTGAACTCCAGCGGCAGCACGCCCATGCCGATCAGGTTGGTGCGGTGGATGCGTTCGAAGCCTTCGGCCACGATCGCTTCCACACCGGCCAGGCGCACGCCCTTGGCGGCCCAGTCACGCGAGCTGCCCTGGCCATAGTCGGCACCGGCGATGATGATCAGCGGCTGCTTGCGGTCCATGTAGGTCTCGATCGCTTCCCACATGCGCATCACCTTGCCTTCCGGCTCCACGCGCGCCAGCGAACCCTGCTTCACGCTGCCATCGTCGTTGCGCACCATTTCATTGAACAGCTTCGGGTTGGCGAAGGTGGCGCGCTGTGCGGTCAGGTGGTCACCGCGGTGGGTGGCGTAGGAATTGAAGTCCTCTTCCGGCAGGCCCATCTTCGCCAGGTATTCGCCGGCGGCACTGGACGCCAGGATCGCGTTGGACGGCGACAGGTGGTCGGTGGTGATGTTGTCCGGCAGCACCGCCAGCGCACGCATGCCCGACAGTGTGCGCTCACCGGCCAGTGCGCCCTCCCAGTACGGCGGACGGCGGATGTAGGTGCTCTGCGGGCGCCAGTCGTACAGCGGGCTGACCGCCGCGCCATGCTCCACGCGCACGTTGAACATCGGGTTGTAGACGCGGCGGAACTGCTCGGGCTTCACCGAGGCCTTCACCACCGCGTCGATCTCGGCATCGCTCGGCCAGATGTCCTTCAGGCGCACCTCGTTGCCCTCGGCATCCACGCCCAGCACGTCCTTCTCGATGTCGAAGCGCACGGTGCCGGCGATGGCATAGGCGATCACCAGCGGCGGCGACGCCAGGAAGGCCTGCTTCGCATACGGGTGGATGCGGCCATCGAAGTTGCGGTTGCCCGACAGCACGGCCGTGGCGTACAGGTCGCGATCGATGATCTCCTGCTGGATGGCCGGATCCAGCGCGCCGCTCATTCCGTTGCAGGTGGTGCAGGCGAAGGCGACGATGCCGAAGCCGAGCTTTTCCAGGTCCGGCAGCAGGCCGGATTCTTCCAGGTACAGCTGCACCGCCTTCGAGCCCGGCGCCAGCGACGACTTCACCCACGGCTTGCGCAGCAGGCCACGTTCGTTGGCCTTGCGCGCCAGCAGTGCGGCAGCGATCACGTTGCGCGGGTTGGAGGTGTTGGTGCAGCTGGTGATGGCGGCGATGATCACCGCGCCGTCGGGCATCAGGCCCTGCGCCTGCTCGGCCCTGCCCGCTGCCAGCTTGGCTTCGTCGGCGATGCCGCGCTCGGCCAGCTCGGCGGTGGCCACGCGCTTGTGCGGGTTGGACGGGCCAGCCATGTTGCGCACCACGCTGGACAAGTCGAAGCGCAGCACGCGCTCGTACTGCGCGGTGGCCAGGTCATCGGCCCACAGGCCGGTGGTGCGGGCATAGTTCTCCACCAGCGCCACCTGCGATTCCTCGCGGCCGGTCAGGCGCAGGTAATCGATGGTCTGCCCGTCGATATAGAACATCGCGGCGGTGGCGCCGTATTCGGGGCACATGTTGGAGATGGTGGCGCGGTCACCGATGGTCAGTGCCGACGCCCCCTCGCCGAAGAATTCAAGATACGCACCCACCACGCGTTCCTTGCGCAGGAACTCGGTCAGTGCCAGCACCACGTCGGTGGCGGTGATGCCCGGCTGCGGCCTGCCGGTCAGCTCGACGCCGATGATATCCGGCAGGCGCATCCACGACGCGCGGCCCAGCATCACGTTCTCCGCTTCCAGGCCGCCAACACCAATCGCGATCACGCCCAGCGCGTCGACGTGCGGGGTGTGGCTGTCGGTGCCCACGCAGGTATCCGGGAAGGCTACGCCGTCCTGCACGTAGATCACCGGCGACATCTTCTCCAGGTTGATCTGGTGCATGATGCCGTTGCCTGGCGGAATCACGTCCACGTTCTGGAACGCCTGCTTGGTCCAGTCGATGAAGTGGAAACGGTCTTCGTTGCGGCGATCCTCGATGGCGCGGTTCTTCTCGAACGCCTGCGGATCGTAGCCACCGCATTCCACCGCCAGCGAGTGATCGACGATCAACTGCACCGGCACCACCGGATTGACCTTGGCCGGGTCGCCGCCCTTGTCGGCGATCGCATCACGCAGGCCGGCCAGGTCCACCAGCGCGGTCTGGCCGAGGATGTCGTGGCACACCACGCGTGCCGGGAACCACGGGAAGTCGAGGTCGCGACGGCGCTCGATCAGCTGCTTCAGCGAATCGCCGAGCGTGGCCGGATCGCAGCGGCGCACCAGGTTCTCGGCCAGCACGCGCGAGGTGTACGGCAGGGTGGCATAGGCGCCGGGCTGGATCGCATCGACAGCGGCGCGCGCGTCGAAATAGTCCAGCGCGCTGCCGGGGAGGTTCTTGCGGTAATCGGTATTCATGGGCTGGCGGAGTGCTTGGGGCGGGCCGGGTGCCGGCGGTGCGGCGGCGAAAGCACCCGGCCGGCATGCGGCCGGCCGGATGGGGACAGCAGGGGGATCAGACGCGCTTGTCGATGGCGACGAAGTCGCGGTCTTCCGGACCGATGTAATTGGCGCTCGGGCGGATGATCTTGCCGTCGATGCGCTGCTCGATGATGTGCGCGCTCCAGCCGGCGGTGCGCGCGATCACGAACAGCGGGGTGAACATCGCGGTCGGCACGCCCATCATGTGGTAGCTGACCGCACTGAACCAGTCCAGGTTCGGGAACATCTTCTTGATGTCCCACATCACCGACTCCAAGCGCACGGCGATGTCGTACATCTTCATGCTCGACTGTTCCTCGGACAGCTCGCGGGCCACGTCCTTGATCACCTTGTTGCGCGGATCGGAGACGGTATAGACCGGGTGGCCGAAACCGATCACCACTTCCTTGCGCTCGACGCGCGCCTTGATGTCCTCCTCGGCCTCATCCGGGTTGTCGTAGCGCTTCTGCACTTCGAACGCCACTTCGTTGGCGCCGCCATGCTTCGGGCCACGCAGCGCACCGATGCCACCGCAGATCGCGCTGTACATGTCGCTGCCGGTACCGGCGATGACACGGCAGGTGAAGGTCGAGGCGTTGAACTCGTGCTCGGCGTACAGGATCAGCGAGGTGTGCATCGCCTTCACCCACGAATCCTGCGGCTTTTCGCCATGCAGCAGGTGCAGGAAGTGGCCGCCGATCGAATCATCGTCGGTTTCCACATCGATGGCGCGGCCGTTGTGGCTCCAGTGGTACCAGTACAGCAGCATCGAACCGAGGCAGGCCATCAGCTTGTCGGCGATGTCGCGCGCGCCCGGGTGGTTGTGGTCGTCCTTCTCCGGTGCCACGCAGCCGAGCACGGACACGCCGGTGCGCATCACGTCCATCGGGTGCGCCGACGGCGGCAGCTCTTCCAGCGCGGCCTTCACCGCGGCGGGGATCCCACGCAGCGACTTCAGCTTGGCCTTGTACGAAACCAGCTCGGCGCGGGTCGGCAGCTTGCCGTGCACCAGCAGGTAGGCGATTTCCTCGAACTCGCTGGTGTTGGCCAGGTCCAGGATGTCATAGCCGCGGTAGTGCAGGTCGTTGCCGCTGCGGCCGACGCTGCACAGCGCGGTGTTGCCGGCCGCGGTGCCGGACAGGGCGACGGACTTCTTCGGCTTGAAGGTCGGGGTTGCGGTCGTATCGTTCATGTTTCCCTCCGAAACTTGATGGTGCAGGGTACTGCTTATTTCTTGGCGGCGAACAGCGCATCGAGCTGCTGCTCGAAGGCGTGATAGCCGATGCGGTCGTAGAGTTCCTCGCGGGTCTGCATGGTTTCCACCACGTTGCGCTGGTGGCCATCGCGGCGCACCGCCTGGTAGACGTTCTCGGCGGCCTTGTTGGCGGCACGGAACGCCGACAGCGGGAACAGCTGGATGGCAACGCCGGCCGAGGCCAGTTCATCGCGGCTGAACAGCGGGGTGGCGCCGAATTCGGTGATGTTGGCCAGCACCGGCACCTTCACCGCGTCGACGAAGCGGCGGTAGGTATCCAGATCGTAGGCGGCCTCGGCGAAGATGCCGTCGGCACCGGCCTCGACACAGGCGATGGCGCGCTCGATCGCCTTGTCCACGCCGTCCACCTGGATGGCGTCGGTGCGCGCGATCAGGAAGAAGTCCGGATCGGTCTTGGCATCGGCAGCGGCCTTCACACGGTCGACCATTTCACCCTGCGAGACGATCTCCTTGCCCGGACGATGGCCGCAGCGCTTGGCGCCGACCTGGTCCTCGATGTGGCAGGCGGCCGCGCCGGCCTTGATCAGCGACTTCACGGTGCGCGCGATGTTGAACGCGCTCGGGCCGAAGCCGGTGTCGATGTCGACCATCAAGGGCAGGTCGCAGACATCGGTGATGCGGCGCACGTCCACCAGCACGTCTTCCAGGGTGTTGATGCCCAGGTCCGGCAGGCCCAGCGAGCCTGCGGCAACGCCGCCGCCGGACAGGTAAATGGCACGGAAGCCGGCGCGCTTGGCCAGCAGGGCGTGGTTGGCGTTGATCGCACCGATCACCTGCAGCGGCGATTCGGAAGCCAGCGCCTCACGGAAGCGGGCACCGGCGGAGAAAGGGGCAGAAGCGGTCATGCGGCAATCCAGGTTGAAGTACGGGAAAGGAAGCGCAAGCACCATGCCAAGCTGCAAGCGGTTGATTTCACGGGAATGACCGGCATGCAACAGTGGAACATATGAAACATTGAAACGGATGTATCATGAAACATCCTCCCCGAAACGGCTGCCATGTATCTGCCCCGCTCCCCCCTGCGCCATGCCGATGCCGACCCGGGCCGTCCGGTGATCTGGACGGTCAGCGTCTCGCGGCTGACCGGCCTGCTCGGCGACGTGATCCCTGAGTTCGACCGCCGCGCGCGTATCGAACAGATCAACCTCGGCTTCGAGGAAGCGGTGGAGGTGATCGGCCAACGCCTGCGTCGCGAGCACTGCGACGTGGTCATCGCTGGCGGCTCCAACGCGGCCTGGCTGCGCGGCCGGCTGGAGCTGCCACTGGTGCCGATCCAGGCCAACGGCTTCGACCTGATGGAAGCGCTGGCCCGGGCACGGCGTATCGCCAGCCGCATCGGCCTGGTCACCCACGCCAGCGACGTACCGGTGTTCAGCAACTTCCAGCAGAGCTTCGGCCTGGATATCGAGCATCGCCGCTTCGTCACCCGCGAGGACGCCCGCGACTGCATCGCCGACCTGCGCGCCAACGGCATCGAGGTGATCGTCGGCACCGGCATGGCCATCGACCATGCCGAGCAGGCCGGCCTGCCCGGGGTGCTGCTGTATTCGGCCGACTCGGTGCGGCAGGCGTTCGAACATGCGCTGGAACTGACCCAGACCCTGGCACGTTCCGGCAGCAACCGCGCTGCACCGCGCCGGCGCCCGGCAGCGCGTGCCGATGCGCATGAACTGCTCGGCGACAGCGACGCGATGGCGCAGGTGCGCGCGCAGATCGCGCTGTATGCCCCACATGACAGCACCGTGCTGGTCAGCGGCGAAACCGGCACCGGCAAGGAACTGGTGGCGCGCCAGCTGCACGCCGCCAGCGGGCGCCGTGGCCGCTTCGTCGCGCTGAACTGTGGCGCGATCAGCGAATCGCTGCTGGAAGCGGAGCTGTTCGGCTACAGCGATGGCGCCTTCACCGGCGCACGGCGTGGCGGCCGCGTTGGCCTGGTGGAAGCTGCAGATGGCGGCACCCTGTTCCTGGACGAAATCGGCGAACTGCCGCTGCCGCTGCAGACCCGCCTGCTGCGGGTGCTGGAGGAACGTGAAGTGCTGCGCGTGGGTGCCACCGAACCGACGCCGGTGGACCTGCGCGTGGTCGCCGCCACCCTGCAGTCGCTGGAGCAGCGCGCGGCGACCGGCAGCTTCCGCCGCGACCTGTATTACCGCCTGGCCGCGCTGCGGATTGCCCTGCCCTCGCTGCGCGCCCGACGCGGTGACATCCCGTTGCTGGCGCAGCATTTCTTCCGCCAGCTGCGTGGCATCGACGCGCCATTGGATGAGGCGGCGCTGGCGGTGCTGTGCGCGGCCGAGTGGCCGGGAAACGTGCGCGAGCTGCGCAATCTGGTCGATCGCCTGCGCATCCACTGGCAGCCCGGTGAAGGGCTGATCGATACGGCGCGGCTGCTGCAGCTGGCACCCGAGCTGGTGCATGAAGGTGTCGCGGCGTTGCCGCTGGAAAGCAACGGCAGGCGCCCACCGCGGGCCAAGCTGGAAGCACTGTTGCGGGAACACCGGCATGATCGCGAGGGCATGGCGCAGGCGCTGGGCGTGTCACGCACCACGCTGTGGCGCTGGCTGCGCGCGGAGGACCTGTAAAGCCGAGCCCATGCCCGGCTGATGTTCCCGCGTAAGCAGCCGAGCATGGGCTCGGCTCTACAGGGTGCCTGTCGTCAGCGCGCTTCGATGGCGAACCGTCCACTACCCACTGCGGCAATCCACAGCAGCAGTACGCCCAGCGGCACTTCGCTCAGGTAGAAGAACCAGCTCAGCCAATCCAGCACGCCAAGCCCTGCCGGAATGCGCGCGATGCCATCGGTCAGCGCAGCCACTACGCAGATCGCGGCCAGCAGCAGGGCCGAGGGGCGGCTCAAAAGGCCCAGCACCAGCAGACCACCCGCAATCCACTCGATCGCACCGAGTACCGGCGCACTGAACACCGGGAATGGGATACCGGCATCGACCAGCGTATGCACCATGCGCTCGCGCCCGGCGTCGGTGAACACCTTGTTCCAGCCGGACACGCAGAACATCACACCCGCCACGATGCGGGCGAGCAGCAACAACAACGCTTCCACGCCGCGGCGTGGTGGCGGCACGGCAAACAGGCAACGCCAGGAGGGCATGGCAACTCCGCAGATCGAGGGCATCGCAGCGAGTGTGCCCGTCGCCGACCTGCTCGTGCATGAAGCGGACCAGTCCGTTCGCGACAAACGCAGGTTGCTGTAGAGCCGAGCCCATGCTCGGCTGCTCCTGCGAGAACATCAGCCGAGCATGGGCTCGGCTCTACAGCAGCCCCAGCACCACCCCGCCTTACGGGTACAGCAGGCGCTTGCTCCAGCGCCCTTCGGCGCCGGCTTCATAGCACCAGCGCTCGTGCAGGCGGAACTGCGCGCCATACCAGAACTCGATGCGGTCAGGCACCACGCGCAGGCCGCTCCAGCCCTCCGGGCGCGGCACGTCCTTGCCCTCGAAGCGGGCTTCGATCTCGGCCACGCGCGCATCGAATTCCTCGCGCGTTGCCAGCGTCTTCGACTGCTGCGAGGCCCACGCGCCGATCTGGCTCATCCGCGGGCGGCTGGCGAAATAGGCATCGGCTTCCGCATCGGCGACCTGCTCGACACGGCCTTCGATGCGCACCTGGATGCCGGCCTCGCGCAGGCTGCGCCACAGGAACAGCAGTGCAGCCTGCGGATTGGCCTGCAGCTCCCGGCCCTTGTGGCTGTCCAGGTGGGTGTAGAACACAAAGCCGCGCTCATCGAACGCCTTCAGCAGCACGGTGCGCGCCGAGGGGCGACCCTGCGTATCGGCGGTGGCCACGGTCATCGCGTTCGGCTCGACCTCGCGGCTCTGTTTGGCCTCGTCGAACAGGCCGGCAAACGTGGACAGGGCTTCGGCGTACAGGTCGCTCATGATTGCGTTCTTCTCACACGGATTGGGCTATTGTGGCTGCATGGCCGCTGCTGCGTATATGCCCCAGGTGAAAGGATTCCCCGAAACATTGGCCGAACAGGCGCTGGATGATGCGCTGGGCAGCGGCGCAGCGGTTCCAGTATTGGCGATCAGCGGCCTGCAGGGGAGCGGCAAATCGACGCTGGCGGCGCAGGTGGTGGCCCGTGCCCAGGCACGCGGCCTGAACGCAGCCACGCTGTCGATCGATGATGTCTACCTGACCCGCGCACAGCGCCAACGGCTGGCCCGCCAGGTGCACCCACTGCTGATCACCCGCGGCCCGCCCGGCACCCACGACCTGCCGCTGGCCCATGCGGTATTGAACGCCGTGGCCGCACGCCAGCCCTTCGCAATGCCGCGCTTCGACAAGCTGGCCGACGAGCGCCTGCCCGAAGCACACTGGCCGCAGCTGCAGCAACCGCTGGACCTGCTGGTATTCGAAGGCTGGTTCCTGGGCACGCCCGCGCAGGATGACGACGCGCTGGACAGCCCGTTGAACGCACTGGAACGCGAAGCCGACGCCGATGGCCGCTGGCGGCGCTGGTGCAACCAGGCGCTGGCCCGTGACTACCCGGCGTTGTGGCAGCGCTGCGACCGCCTGTGGTTCCTGCAGCCGCCGGATTTCTCGGTGGTACCACGCTGGCGCTGGCAGCAGGAGCAGAACCTGCAGGCCGCGCAGCCGGGCCGGCACGGCATGAGCCGGCCACAGCTGGAGCGCTTCGTGCAGTACTACGAGCGGGTCAGCCGGCAGGCATTGAGCGCCCTGCCCGCCCTGGCCGACCACGTGGTGGTGCTGGACGGCCAGCGACAGGTGCAGGACGTGCGCTGAACGCGCCCCTATTCCACCAGGAAAGTCACCCGCAGGTTGACCCGCCATTCGGTGATCTCGCCGCTGCCATTGGTGACCACCTTGGTCTCGTTCACCCAGGCGCCCTGGATGCCCTTGACCGTCTCGGAGACTTTCTTCAGCCCGCTGCGCACGGCGTCTTCCACGCTTTTCGGCGAGGACGCAGTGATTTCGATGACCTTGGCGACCGTCATGGCCTGTACTCCGTCTGGCGCGGGAGACCCCGCAGGAACGCCCACCCTGACGTGAAGAACGTAAAGGCCAGGGCACGGAGGTGTTAGCATCAGAAGGCATGAATCCTGCTCCGAACCTGATCCTGATCGGCCCGATGGGCGCCGGCAAAACCTGCATCGGCCGCCGCCTGGCCGAGCGTTTCACGCTGGACTTCGTCGATGTCGACCAGGCCATCGTCGATGCCGCCGGCGCCAGCATTCCGACCATCTTCGAGCACTCCGGCGAAGCCGGCTTCCGCAGCCATGAACGCCAGGCGCTTGCGCGGGTACTGGAAGGCCGTGGCCAACTGGTCTCCACCGGTGGCGGCGCCGTGCTGGATCCGGACAATCGTGCACTGATCGCCCGGCGCGGCTTCGTGGTCTATCTGCGGGTCAGCGTGGCCGAACAGCTCGAGCGCCTGGCCCGCGACAAGGGCCGGCCGCTGCTGCAGCGCCCGGACCGCGAGCAGGTGCTGCACGATCTGGCCGCACACCGCGACCCGCTGTACCGCGAACTGGCCGACCTCACCCTCGACACCGACCCGTATACCGCTGCCGATGCGACCGCCCAACTGGTGGTCAAGCTGGCCACGCAATGGCAGCGCCAGGACCTGACCGCATGACCTCCCCCGCCCTGCTGCAGGTCGCCGTTGGCGGCGACCGCCCCTACTCCATCACCATCGGCGCCGGTGCCCAGGCCGATGGCACCGCGCTGGCCTCGCACGTGCGCGGCCGTCATGTGCTGCTGCTCAGCGACAGTGAAGTCGCCCCGCGCTATCTGGCGCCGGTGAAGCAGACGCTGCTTGCCGCTCGCCCCGACCTGGTCATCGGCGAGCACGTGCTGGCCGCGGGCGAAGCCTCCAAGACGCTGGCCGAGTTCGGCCGCGCGATCGAAGCGCTGGCCGCGCTCGGCGCCACCCGCGACGCCTGCGTCTTCGCCCTCGGCGGCGGCGTGGTCGGTGATCTCGCCGGTTTCGCTGCCGCCTGCTGGATGCGCGGCGTGGACTGCGTGCAGCTGCCGACCACCCTGCTGGCAATGGTCGATTCGTCGGTGGGCGGCAAGACCGCAGTCGACATTCCGGCCGGCAAGAACCTGGTCGGTGCCTTCCATCCGCCGCGTGCGGTCATCGCCGATACCCGCGTGCTGGCCACCCTGCCGCCACGCGAGCTGCGTGCCGGCCTGGCCGAAGTGGTGAAGTACGGCGCGCTGGGTGATGCCGTGTTCTTCGAGTGGCTGCAGCAGCATGCCGATGCGCTGCTGGCCGGCGAGGATGCGGTGCTGGCCGAGGCCATCGCGCGCAGCTGCCGGCACAAGGCCGCCATCGTCGAGCGCGACCCGTTCGAAAAGGGCGAGCGTGCCCTGCTCAACCTCGGCCACACCTTCGGCCACGCCATCGAGACCGAACAGGGCTATTCGGCCCCGGGCCGCGATGCGCTGAACCACGGCGAGGCGGTGGCGGTGGGCATGGTGCTGGCGGCGAAGCTGTCCACCGACCTGGGCCTGGCCGACGATGCCGACCGCGCGCGCCTGCAGGCCCTGCTGGAACGCCTCGGCCTGCCGGTGGCGATCCCGGCCGGGCTGGAGCCGCAGGCCCTGCTCGGCCGCATGCGCCTGGACAAGAAGAACGTGGCCGGCCGCCTGCGCCTGGTGTTGTGGCGCGGGATGGGCCGCGCCGAAGTGGTGCCGGACGTGGATGAGGCGGCGGTGCTGAAGGTGCTGTCGGTCCGGTAGTGCCGGCCGCGTTGCGGCCGGGGTCACCCTGGCCCCGCTACAATCGGCGCCATGCACGTTTACCTGCAACATCCCGACGCCGGTGCGCAGGCACCGCGCTTCCTGCGCCTGAGCCTGCTGCCGGACCTGTTCGGCGGCTGGGAGCTGCTGCGCGAGAGCGGCCGTGTCGGCAGCCGCTCGCAGCTGCGGCGCGAGCTGTTCCTGCAGGCCGACGACGCCCGCCACGCCTTCGAGAAGGCCCGTGATGCCGAACTGCATCGCGGCTTCCAGATCCTTTCGCACGGCGACTGACGCCGCTGCTCCTCCCGTCCAAGGAATGCCCATCGTGACCAGCCCTCTCCGCAACGATCGCCTGCTGCGCGCCCTGCGCCGCGAACCGGTGGACTGCACCCCCGTCTGGCTGATGCGCCAGGCCGGCCGCTACCTGCCGGAATACCGCGCGACCCGGGCCAAGGCCGGCAGCTTCCTGGCCATGGCCAAGACCCCGGAGATTGCCTGCGAAGTCACCCTGCAGCCGCTGCGCCGCTTCCCGCTGGATGCGGCCATCCTGTTCTCGGACATCCTCACCATTCCCGATGCGATGGGCCTGGAGCTGTACTTCGTCGAAGGCGAAGGCCCGAAGTTCCGGCACCCGGTGCGTGACGAAGCCGCCATCGCCCGGCTGGCGGTGCCGGACATGGAACAGGACCTGGGCTACGTGATGGATGCGGTACGGCTGATCCGCCGCGAGCTGGACGGCCAGGTGCCGCTGATCGGCTTCTCCGGCAGCCCGTGGACACTGGCCTGCTACATGGTGGAAGGCGGTGGCAGCAAGGACTTTGCGCGCATCAAGGCCATGGCACTGAACCACCCGCAGGCGCTGCACCGCCTGCTGGAGGTCACCACCGACGCGGTGATCGCCTACCTCGGCGCGCAGCGCGCCGCCGGTGCGCAGGCGCTGCAGGTGTTCGACACCTGGGGCGGCGTGCTGTCGCCGGCGATGTACCGCGAATTCTCGCTGCGTTACCTGCAGCGCATTGCCGAGGGGCTGGAGCGCGGCGAAGGCAGCGAGCGCACGCCGCTGATCCTGTTCGGCAAGGGCACCGGCCTGCACCTGGAAGCGCTGTCGCAGACCGGCGCCGATGCACTCGGCCTGGACTGGACGCTGGACCTGGACGAGGCGATGCGCCGCACCGGTGGCCGCGTCGCCCTGCAGGGCAACCTCGACCCGACCACGCTGTACGCCTCGCCGGATGCGATCGCCGCGGCCGCGGCGCGCGTGCTCGACACCTATGCCGCCGGCAACGGCGGCTCGCGCGAGGGCCATGTGTTCAACCTCGGCCATGGCATGTCGCCGGACATGGACCCGGCACATGTACAGGTGCTGGTCGACGCAGTGCACGCGCACAGCCAACGCTGAGCATTCCGCATGCAGGTACGGCGCGACCTTGATCGCGCCGTGATCCGCAGTGCGCGATCATGGCGGCCCCCACGCTGCACCGGCCGCACCCCATGTCCACATCGCCATCGACCTACAACCGCCAGCGTCCCCTGCTGTGGCTGGTGTCCCTGGCGATCTTCATGCAGATGCTGGACTCGACCATCGTCAACACGGCGTTGCCGGCGATGGCGGCCAGCCTGGGCGAGAGCCCGCTGCAGATGCAGTCGGTGGTGTTCAGCTATGCGCTGGCGGTAGCCACCTTCATTCCCGCCTCGGGCTGGATCGCCGACCGCTACGGCACCCGGCGCACCTTCCTGGTGGCGATCATCCTGTTCACCCTCGGCTCGCTGGCCTGCGCGCTGGCCCAGCACCTGCACCAGCTGGTCGGTGCGCGCGTGCTGCAGGGCATCGGCGGTGCGATGCTGCTGCCGGTCGGCCGGCTGGCGGTGATGCGCTCGGTGCCCCGCGAGGATTTCCTGCGCGCGATGAGCTTCATCGCCATCCCCGCGCTGGTCGGCCCGCTGATCGGCCCCACGCTGGGCGGCTGGCTGGTCGAGATCGCCTCATGGCACTGGGTGTTCCTGATCAACCTGCCGATCGGCGTGATCGGTTTCATCGCCGCGATGAAGATCATGCCCGACCATTACGCCAGCCACCGCACCCGCTTCGACCTGCGCGGCTACGTCATGCTGGCCTTCGCGATGGTGGTGCTGTCGCTGGCACTGGACGGCATCTCCGGCCTGGGTACGCCACACGCACTGGTGATGCTGATGACCGTGGCTGGCCTGGCCGCGCTGGTGGGCTACTGGCTGCACGCCGCCAACTCGACCGCACCGTTGTTCTCGCTGGCCCTGTTCCGCGTGCCCAGCTACCGCATCGGCATTCTCGGCAACCTGTTCTCGCGCATCGGCAGCAGCGCGATGCCGATGCTGATCCCGCTGCTGCTGCAGGTCGGCCTCGGCCTGGGCCCGATGCATGCCGGCCTGATGATGGTGCCGGTAGCGGCCGCCGGCATGGTCTCCAAGCAGCTGGCGGTGAGGCTGGTCGAGCGCTTCGGTTACCGCCGCGTGCTGATGGTCAACACCGTGCTGGTCGGCCTGGCGATGGCCAGCTTCATCCTGATGACACCCGGCCAGCACCTGGCCTGGCGCCTGCTGCAGCTGGCGTTCTTCGGCGCGGTCAATTCGCTGCAGTTCACCGTGATGAACACCGTGACCCTGCGCGATCTGGACCGTGAGTTCGCCAGTTCCGGCAACAGCCTGCTGTCGATGGTGATGATGCTGGCCGCCGGCTTTGGTGCTGCTGCGGCCGGCAGCCTGCTGGCCGCGTTCGGCAACCACCTGGACAGCAACAGCGCCACCGCCGCGCTGCATGCCACGTTCCTGTGCGTGGGCGCGATCACGCTGACCTCGACGATGATCTTCTGGCAGCTGCCCGACACCAAGCCCGAACCGCGGCAGGTGGAGCACGTCGCGGAGTGAAGGGGGTTCGGCAGGGCCTGCGGCCCTGCACCTGCGGTAGTGCCGGCCGCTGGCCGGCAACAGCAACAGCGAGCATTCCGTGGGCTGACGGGGCGGTGCGGGCTTGCAGGACACGCCGTAAATCCCGCTCCGCGGTCCGGCCCAGCCGCCGGCGGCTGCGCGTTCGGGCGCTTGCGAAGCAGTGCTTCGCAAGCAAAGCGCCCTCACCCATGGGGGCTCGATGGCGCCATCCATGGCGCCAACGGTCCTGCAAGCCCACACCGCCCCACCTCTGACAGGTTCACGCGGCTGTGGGTAACGGCGACTGTTGGAACGCGCGGTTGTTGGTAGGTGTCGACCTTGGTCGACACATCTGTCAGATATCGAATTCCAGATTGGGGTCAGAGCCCGTTGCGCAGCAACGGGATCCGACCCCGAGCTCCGACAGATCGCGGAAAACTGTCGAAGGCGGGCTTTTGACGTTGACATTGATTCTGCAGGTGCAGGACTGCAAGCCCTGCAATAAACCCTACCTGCCCATCGCCCTGGCGATCGCTTCCACCAGCAGTTCACCGGTCACCGGCTTGCGCAGGAAGCCGCCGATGCCGGCCGCTTCCACCTGCTGCTGAAGGTCCGGATCAGTCCGCGCGGTCACCGCCAGCAGCGGCAGCATGTAGCCCTGGTTACGCAGGTGCTGGGCCAGTTCGAAGCCGCTCAGGCCGGGCAGGTCCAGATCCAGCAGGCCGACGTCGAAATCGCCGGCACTGATCTCGCGCAGCGCCGCCAGCGCATGGCCGGCATGCACCACCTCGTGGCCGCGTGCGCTCAACAACCCCCGCACCACATCGGCCACGGTGGCATCGTCCTCGACCAGCAGCACCCGCAGCGGTGGCATGTTCGCCGCATCGTCGCGATGCCCCTCGGCGGACACCTCGGCGTCACCGTCCACCACCAGTGGCAACGGCAGGGTGACGCCGAAGCAGGTGCCCCGGCCCAGCTGGCTCTCCACCTGGATCCGCCCCTGCATCGCTTGTGCCAGCTCGCGGCAGATCGCCAGGCCCAGGCCGCTGCCACCGTACTGCGCTGCCGTACGTGCACCATCGGCCTGCTCGAAGCGTCGGAACAGGCGCTGCTGCTGTTCCTGGCTGATGCCCGGGCCGGTATCACGTACCTCGAAATGCAGCGCGCGCAGCTCGCCATCGCAACGTGCATGCAGGGTGATGGTGCCGCGGCTGGTGAATTTCACTGCGTTCGACAGCAGGTTCAGCAGGATCTGCCGCACGCGCATGGCATCACCGGTCGCCTGCAGGCCCGGCGGCAGCTGGTTGTCCAGGACGAAGCGCAGGCCCTTCTGTGCAGCCAGCGGGCCCATCAGCGCCGCCAGATCCTGCAGCAGGCCATTCAACGCAAACGACTGCGACTGCAGCTCCAGGCGCCCGGACTCGATCCGCGCCAGGTCCAGCGCATCGTTGACCAGATGCAGCAGGTGCTCGCCCGCATGCCGGATCGACTGCGTGTAGCCGCGCTGCTGCGGGTCCAGTGGCGAAGCCAGCAGCAGCTCGCTCATGCCCAGCACGCCGGTCATCGGCGTACGGATCTCATGGCCAAGGTTGGCCAGGAAGCGGGTCTTGGCCGCCGAGGCCTGCTCGGCCAGTTCCTGCTTGTGCAGCGCCAGCTGGTAGGCGTGGCGCCGCTGCAGGCGGCGTCGGTACAACCAGGCGAACCAGCTGGTCAGCAGCAACCCGACCGACGCCAGTACCAGCAGGCCGGACAGGCTGCGCCACCACGGCGGCTGCACGCGGAACTCCAGGCTCTGCACCCGCGACCACACATGGTCGGCCGAGCGTGCCTGCACCTCCAGCCGGTAGCTGCCCGGCGCCAGGCGCGAGAACAGGCGCTCACCCGCCGGACCGACTTCAACCCAATCCGGGTCGTAGCCGGCCAGGCGATAACGGTAGGTATTGGACGCCGAGTCGGCGAAGGACAGCAATCGCGCGACGATGCGCAGGTCGCGATCGCCATCAGCGATCTGCAACGGCGCATCGTGGGTCATGTCCAGCACCTGTTCGTTGCGGCGCACTTCCACCCGCTCGATCACCAGTGGCGCGCGACGTACCGAAGGCCGTACCTGCTCCGGGTCGAACACCACCGCGCCCGCTGCCGTTCCGGCCACCAGGTGGCCATCGGCCGCTGCGATCAGGGTGTGCTCGCGGAATTCCTGGCTTGGCAGGCCGTCGTGCACGCCGTACAGGCGCACGCTCTGCCCATCGGCACTGACACGTACCAGGCCGCGTGCGCTGGTCGCCCAGGCCACGCCCTGCGCATCCACCACCAGGCCAGAGGCGGAGATCGCCGGATAGCCCTGTTCGGCACCGACCACCGCCTGCCGTTCCAGCCGCCCCTGGCTCCAGCGGTATCGCGACAGGCGCCCGTCCTCGGACAACCAGACCTGGCCGTCACGGCCCACATGCAACGCATGGATGGCCGTTGCCGGCGCACCCGGCACCGGCTGGAAGCGTTCGCTTTCCGGCAGCCACTGCAGCAGGCCACGGCTGCTGGCCAGCCAGATATGGTCCTGCGGACCGCATTCCACATCGAGGTTGAGCTGGCCCTGCTGCAGGCCGCGCTGGCCATTGTCCAGCTGGCGCCGCAGGCGTCCGTCGAGATCACGTTGCTGCAGGCCCGCGGGAAGCATCAACCAGAGGCTGTCGCCGTCGCAGGTCATCATCGCTTCGATGACCCCTTCCATCGCCGCATCGGTACCGGCATCACGGCCCCAACGACGCAGTTCGCGCCGTTGCGGGTCGTAGCGCACCAGTGCATCGGTCGATCCGATCCAGACCTGGCCACGCCGGTCCTCGCGCACCGAGGTCAGCCAGTGCATGCCGTTGACCCAGGTGCGGTGCTGCTCGATCCTGCCGGTCTTCGGATCGAAGCGGTCCAGCGCGCCATGGCTGCCCACGGTCCAGACACCGCCATTGCTGGACGGGCTGGTGCCCAGCACGAGCGCATTGCGCAGCGAGCTGGGGTCGTCCTCCAGCCGCGACAGCACCGAGAACTGCCACCAGCGTGGCAGCAGGTGCCACAACCCGGCATTGGTGCTGGCCAGCCAGATGCCACCTTCGCGGTCCTCATAGGCACCGGTCCAGTTCGGCCGCACCGGACCGCGTGCGATCGCGCTGTACAGCGGCACGGTCTGGTACTGGCCGTCGACCGCACGTCCCAGCCCGGTGCGCGTATCCAGCCAATGTCCGCCCTGCTCGTCGCGCAGCATCATGCCCAGCACCTGCTCGCCTGGCGGCAGCTTCCACGGTGGTGCCTCGAAGCGGCCATCCGGGCGGCGCACGGTGGCCCCGGCCATCGTGCTGATCCACAGGCTGCCATCGGGCTCGGCGGTCAACCCGTTGATCAGCAGGCTGGGAATGATGTCCGTACCGACACGCTCGAAGTCGGTCCCGGTCCAGCGTGCCACGCCATGCTTGGTGCCGATCCACAGGCTGCCATCGGCCAGCGTGGCCAGGTAGGGCACCGACGACGAAGGCAGGCTGCGCGGATTGTTCGGCTCGGGCAGGAAGCGCTGCAGGCGGTCCTGGCTGTCCAGGCGGTACAGGCCGCCTTCGTGGGTACCGAACCAGATCGAGCCATCAGGCGTGCTGGCCAGGCTCCAGACCGTGTTGGTGCCCATCAACGGCTGGCTGCTGCGGTCGTAGAAGTGCAGCTGCCGGCGGTCGGCCGACATGCGCACCAGGCCAGCGTTCTCGGTGCCTATCCACAACTGGTTGCGGGCACCGACCAGCACCGTCCAGATGCGGTTGTCACGCAGTCCATCCTCGGAACGCCACACGCGGTAAGTGCGGCCGTCATAGCGGGCCAGGCCATCGTTGGTGGCGATCCACAGGTAGCCGTACCGGTCCTCGGCCATGCGGTTGACGGTATTGGACGGCAGGCCATCGAACACCGTCACCTGCCGCGGGCTCGGAGGCACCGGCTGTGCCGCAGCGGGCAACGCGCCGCACAGGAGGACCAGCAGCAGCATCGCCGCCCGCAGATACACCACCGATTGCCTCCTCACGCTGGTCCTGATGATTCCCGCGCTGCGGGCGTCGGCATGGTAAACCGAAAGTCGCGCCGTTCACGCCCGGCGCCGGCACAGTCACGCAGTCGCCTGCCGTTTCGCACGCGCCTGGGCGATGGCCGCCACCAGCAGGTCGCCGGTCACCGGCTTGCGCAGGAAGCCATCGAAGCCGGCGGCCAGCACCTGGGTTTCGGCGTAGGCATCGGAACGGGCGGTCACTGCCACCAGCGGCAGTTCATAGCCCATGGTGCGCAGCTGGCGGGCGATGGCCGTACCGTCCAGCGCGGGCAGATCGAGATCGAGCAGGCCGACGTCGAAACCATCGGTGGCGATCTCCGACAGCGCACCCAGGCCATGCAGCACGTGGACCACCTCATGCCCGCGCACCCGCAGCAGGCCGGCGATGACCTCGGCCACCGTGGCGTCGTCCTCGACCAGCAGGATGCGCAGCGGCGGCAGTTCCGGCAGGGCCGCCACCTCGCCCGCGGTGCTGGCGGCCTGGCGCGTCCAGGGCAGGGGCAGGCGCACGCGGAACCGCGCACCCTTGCCAGGCTGGCTGTCCACTTCGATACGCCCCCCCATCGCCACCGCCAGTTCCTGGCAGATTGCCAGTCCCAGGCCACTGCCGCCGTAGCGCGACGCGGTGCGCGGACCGTCGGCCTGTTCAAAACGATGGAACAGGCGCTGCTGCTGCTCGGCATTGATGCCCGGGCCACTGTCATGCACTTCGAAACACAGGCCGCCCTTCTCTTCCAGGCGCACGGCCAGGCCGACGTGGCCGCGCTCGGTGAACTTGATGGCGTTGCCGAGCAGGTTCAGCAGGATCTGGCGCACGCGCATCTCGTCGCCGCTGACACTGACCGGCCCTGCCGGGTTTTCACCGCGCCGGAATTCCAGCTGGCGCTGCTGCGCCATCGGCTGCATCAGGCCCTGCACCTGGTCGAGCAGTTCCTCCAGGTCGAACGGACGCAGATCCAGCTCAAGCCGCCCGGCTTCGATGCGGGCCAGGTCCAGCGCATCGTTGACCAGCCGCAGCAGATGGCTGCCGGCCTGCTGGATCGACCCCGCGTAGCCACGCTGCACCGGATCCAGCGGAGTCGCCAGCAGCAGTTCGCTCATGCCCAGCACGCCGGTCATCGGCGTGCGTACTTCGTGGCCCAGCGTGGCCAGGAAACGGCTCTTGGCCTGCGAGGCCTGCTCGGCCAGCTGCTGCTTGTGCACCGTCAGCTGCCATTGCTGGCGACGGCGCAGCCGCGCGCGGACCGACCAGACCAGGACCACCAGCAGCAGCGACCCCAGCAGGATGTAGCCGAAGATCGCCATGCCGCTGCGCCACCACGGCGGCAGCACCTTCACCTGCAACTGCTGCGAAGGCGTCCACGCGCCCCGGGCGGTCGCTGCCTGCACCTCGATGACGTAGCTGCCGGTCGGCAGCCGCGACAGGGTGCGCTGGCCATCGCCCCCCTGCTCCACCCAGTCCTGGTCATAGCCCTGCACGCGGAAGCGGTAACGGTTGCCCTGCGGGCTGGCATAGGACAGCAGCCGCGCATCGATCTGCAGATCGCGGTCATCCGGTCCCAGCAACAGGGTGCCGGTGAGCGGCAACGGTTGCCAGCCGCGCGCGTCGTCGCGGCGTACGCGCACTTCGGCGATCACCAGCGATGAAGAAGGCAGCACCGTGTCGTCGGCATTCACATCGAAGGCAACCAACCCGGTCTGGGTGACGGCCAGCACGCGACCATCTGCATTCACTGCCGGTGGCCGGCCGGTGAACTCCGCATCGGACAGTCCATCGCGCTCGTTGAACTGCTGCAGGCGCCGCGTTTTCGGGTCCCAACGCAGCAGGCCGCGCGGCGTCGTCGCCCACAGCTGGCCGTTGCCGGCCAGCGCCAGCCCGCCCATGGTGACCGGCGGCACGCCTGCACTGCCGTCGATGCGCTGGATGAGGCGCAGGCTCAGGCCATCCCACTGGTAGCGCTCGAACGCGCCTTGGCGCGCCAGCCACAACTGTTGCGGATCGATCCACACCAGGTCGTAGATGGGCCCGCGCGAAACGCCCGGTACTGCCTCGAAGCGTCCAGCCTGCTCGCGCCAGATGCCCATGTCACCCATCACCCAGGGCCGGCCATGGGCGTCGAAGCGGATCTGCTCGATCGGCGCATCGGCGGTCCCGCGGAAATGCTCCAGCGGATAGCGGTGCAGCAGCCGGCCATCTGCATCGCGCTGCTGCAGGTCCAGGCCCATCACCGACACCCACACCGTGCCATCAGGCGCCTGCCGCATCAGGTCGATGCGCTGGCGCAGGTCGGCACTGCCATCGATCCGCAGATCGCGCAGCGCGCCGGTAGCCGGATCGTAGACGGTGATGCGGCCGCCGCGTCCCAGCCACAGGCGCCCATCCGGGCGCGGCAGCACCGACCACACCACGCCGCTGCCGAGCTGCCGGTCGCTGGCCAGCAGGCGCAGGGTGCCCTGCGCATCGAGCTGGTACACCCCTCGCGCCGAGCCGACGTAGTAGTTCTTCCCATCGCTGGCCGCGCTCAACAGGTACTGGCTGTCCAGCGGCTTGCCGTCGAGCTGGTTCCAGATCGAGAAGCGCCGCCAGTCCGGTGGCAGATAGGCCAGGCCCTGGGTCAGCAGCGCCACCCACAATCCGCCCTCGTGGTCCTGCAGCAGATCGAGCACACCGCTGTGCGCGGTCAGGAAGCCGCTGCCGCGGTCGCCCTCCAGCCGGCGCAGCGCCGCCGCATCCCCCCGCAACAGGCCATCGGAGGTGCCAGCCCAGTAGCCCCCCTGGCGATCGGCCAGGACCAGGGCCGAGCGCAGCTGGGCGCTGTCGGCCCATCGCGGACGACTGACCCGGTCCTGCCCATCGATGCGGTACAGGCCATCGTTCTGGCTGCCGACCCAGATCGAACCCTCCGCATCCCGGCTCAACCGGAGCACGCTCAGCGTGCCCAGTTCCCGCGCGGCCACCGGCTCGAATCCGCTGCCGTTCCAACGCGCCACGCCCGCTTCGGTGCCCAGCCACAGGCGGCCCTGCGCATCGACCAGGCTGGTGAAGATGCTGTTGCTGGGCAGGCCCCCCGGCTGCGCCGGGTCATGGGTGTAGAGGCGCACGCTGCCGTCCTCGCCAAGCCGGCAGACGCCATGGTTGTTGGTCCCGATCCACAAGGCGTCGTCGACATAGGCCAGCGCCCAGAACTGCCCCTGGCAGGTGGAATTGACCGTGTCGAAGGTCCGGAAGCGCTCGCGGTCGGCATCCAGGCGGGCCACGCCCTTGCCGTTGATGCCCACCCAGACCCGGTCCAGCGGATCGATCAGCAGGGTCTCGATCTCGTTGCCGGGCAGCGAGCCCGGCTGTTCCGGATCGTGCTCCCAGACCCGCAGGCTGTTGCCGTCATAACGGGCGAGTCCACCATCGGTGGCGGCCCAGATGTGGCCCTGGCGATCCTCGGCCAGCGCCACCACCATGCGTGACGGCAAGCCTTCGGCGGCACCGAAGCGGCGCAGGCGCGGTGTTTCTGCCATGTCCAGGGTCGCAGCCGCCGTGGCCATCGCCATCAGCAGCAGTCCCATACCTGCGATGCCACGGCACCACCGGCGCCAGCCGCTCGTCATCCTGAACCCCCTGTCCTGGGCCGATTGTCACACAGGGCCGGGTTCATGGCTGCAACAGGCTGTTTCCAGCGGCGGCACCACCACGAACTGTTGCAGCCATGCACGCAACGTTGGCAGGGGGCTGTGCGTATGATCACAGCGTCACCTTCCGGAGCCCGCCATCGATGCGTCCCTGCCTGGCCCTGCTGCCGATGCTGCTCGCCACCGCCCCTGCCTGGGCGGCCGCCGACACCTATCGCCTCGATCCGGTGCACACGCGGGTGCTGTTCTCCATCGATCACGCGGGCTACTCGCAGGCCATGGGCACCGTGTCCGGCAGCGAGGGCCGCGTGCTGTTCGATCCCGACAACTGGCGCGACGCCACCCTGGAAGTGGACATTCCGGTGTCGCGTCTGGACCTTGGCGACGCCAAGTGGAACCAGGCCACGCTGGCCCGCAGCCTGCTCGATGGCGAGCGATTCCCCAGCGCACGCTTCGTCTCCAGCCGGGTCGAACCGATCGACGCCAAGCGTGCGCATGTGATCGGCACGCTGACCCTGCGCGGGGTCAGCCAGGAAGTCACCCTGGACGTGACCCTCAACGCGCTCAAGCGCTACCCGCTCCCTCCATTCCGACGCACCGCCGGGTTTTCCGCCAGCACGACGCTGAGCCGGCGCGCGTTCGGCATCACCGCCTGGCCGGGGGTCATCGGTGATGCGGTACAGGTGCGGATCGAGGCCGAAGCCACCCTCGACCGCAGCGACGCCCCGGGAACTCCCGCTCCCGTTCCACACTCCGACCACACGACGGCCCCCAAGGACCCTTCATGACCGCCAAGAACACCCCCGCCGCGTGGGGAAGTGTCAGCCAGCTCCTGCACTGGTTGATCGCACTGCTGATCCTCGCCCTGGGCGTGGTCGGCCTGACCATGGGCGAACTGCCCAAGACGCCCAAGTACTTCTGGGTCTACACCGCGCACAAGTCGATCGGCATCACCGTGCTGGCGCTGGTGCTGTTCCGTCTCGGCTGGCGCCTGTATGCCGGTGCGCCGAAGCAGGTGCCGGGCGTGCCCAGCTGGCAGGAACGCATCGCCAGTGCCACCCACGTGCTGCTGTACGTGCTGATGTTTGCCATTCCGCTGTCGGGCTGGCTGTACGATTCGGCCAGTGGCCTGCGCCCGTTCCGTTGGTTCGGCCTGGTCGACGTGCCCAAGCTGAGCGGCCCCGACCCGCAGGTCGTCGCGGTGTCCCATGCCCTCCACGAATACGGCTTCTGGCTGTTGATCGCGGTAGTGCTGGCCCATGCCGGCGCTGCCTTCTACCACCACCTGTTCCAGCGCGATGCAACGCTGTCCCGCATGTTGCCGCGCGGCTGGCTCGCCTCCCCTCAGAAGGACTGACCGATGAACCTGAAACTGACCACTCCGGCCGCCGTGGCCGCCGCCCTGGCCGGCATGCTGGCCACCGCCCCGGCGCTCGCTGCGGAGTATGCGCAGGCCCCCGGTGCCGGCTCGATCCTGGTGTTCGCCAGCAAGTACGACGGCGAAGTGTTCACCGGCAGCTTCCCGGGCTTCGCCACCAAGCTCAGCTTCGACCCGGCCAACCCGGCCGCCGGTTCGCTGGATGTGGTGATTCCGCTGGCAGGCGCCAGGAGCGGCAACAGCGACCGTGACTCGACCCTGCAGGGCGCCGACTTCTTCAATGTCGGCAAGTTCGCCACCGCGCGTTACACCGCCAAGGGCTTCCGCGCCGTGGGCAACGACCAGTTCGCCGCCGATGGCACCCTGGAACTGCGCGGCGTCAGCAAGCCGGTCACCCTGACCTTCACCTGGAAGCCGGGCACCCAGCCGGTGCTGACCGGCAAGGCCACGGTCAAGCGCCTGGACTTCGGCGTCGGCGGCGGTGACTGGGCCGATACCAAGACCATTCCGGACGACACCGCGATCAGCACGATCGTGAAGTTCGACGCGAAATAAGACCATCCGGTGATGCCGTGCCCGTGGCCGGCATCACCGGGCATCGCAACGCATCCGGTAGTGCCGGCCGCTGGCCGGCATCACCGGGAACAGAGGGGTTGCCGGCCAGCGGCCGGCACTACTGATCGACGGCCAACCAGGCCTGCACCGTGGCCGCATCGAACGGCCAGTCCAGCTCGCGCTCGCCGCGCTCGTCGCGCAGCACCGGCACGCGCGTGCCATAGCGCGCTTCCAGCGCCGGCTGGTCATCCAGGAACACCGATTCGAACTCCGGCGCCCGCGCCTTGGCCAGCTCGGCCAGGGCCAGGTCGCACAGGTGGCAATCGTCACGCTGGATCAGGGTCAGCACCAGTCAGGCTCCCGTGGCGGAAATGCTGCGCCGCAGCCATCGGATGGCCCGGCAAGCCGCTAGAATAGCGGCTTGTCCGGTACCCGCAGTTTGGCATCCATGGCTGTCAGCACGTTCGACGTTTTCAAGATCGGCATTGGCCCGAGCTCCTCGCACACCGTCGGACCGATGAAGGCCGCCGAGCGATTCATCCATCGCTGGCTGCTCGACCCGGGCCGCCTGCACGAGGTCGCGCGCATCCGCGCCGATGTCTATGGCTCGCTGGCCTTGACCGGCCGCGGCCATGGCACCGACAAGGCGATCCTGCTGGGCCTGGAAGGCCAACGGCCTAACCTGATCGACCCGGACATCATTCCGGCCACCCTGGAGCGCATCCGCAGCAGCAAGCGCATCCAGCTGATGGGCCAGCACGAGATCGCCTTCGACGAGAAGCGCGATCTCGGCATGAACAAGCGCCAGAAGCTGCCCTACCACACCAACGGCATGCGCTTCACCGCGTACAACGCCGACGACGAAGTGATCGCCACCCGCGATTACTACTCGGTCGGTGGTGGCTTCGTGGTCAACCAGGACGACGCGGCCGATGACCGCATCGTGCCCGATGAAACCCCGCTGCCCTACCCGTTCAAGAGCGGCGACGAGCTGCTGGCACAGACCGCACGCAGCGGCCTGAGCATCGCCCAGCTGATGTTCGAGAACGAAAAGTGCTGGCGCAGCGAAGACGAGATCCGCGCCCAGCTGCGCGAGATCTGGAGCGCGATGCAGTCGTGCGTCACCCGCGGCATCCGCGAGGAGGGCGTGCTGCCGGGTGGCCTGAAGGTCGGCCGTCGTGCACCGGCGCTGTACCGCGAGCTGTCGTCGAAGCCGGAAGCGGCGATGCGCGATCCGCTGACGACGCTGGACTGGGTCAACCTGTACGCACTGGCAGTGAACGAAGAGAACGCTGCCGGTGGCCGCGTGGTGACCGCACCGACCAACGGTGCGGCCGGCGTACTGCCGGCGGTGCTGCATTACTTCGACCGCTTCTGCCCCGGCGCCAACGAACAGCGCGTGTTCGATTTCCTGCTGACCTCGGCGGCGATCGGCATCCTGTACAAGGAAAATGCTTCGATTTCCGGTGCCGAAGTGGGCTGCCAGGGCGAAGTGGGCGTGGCCTGCTCGATGGCGGCCGGTGGCCTGGTCGCGGCGCTGGGGGGCAACCCGAGCCAGATCGAGAACGCCGCGGAAATCGGCATGGAACACAACCTGGGCCTGACCTGCGACCCGATCGGCGGCCTGGTGCAGATTCCCTGCATCGAGCGCAATGCAATGGGCGCGGTGAAGGCGATCAATGCCTCGCGCATGGCGATGCGTGGCGACGGCAAGCACAAGGTGTCGCTGGACAAGGTCATCAAGACCATGCGCGATACCGGCCGCGACATGCAGGACAAGTACAAGGAAACCAGCCGCGGTGGCCTGGCGGTGAACGTCATCGAGTGCTGAGGGCGACCGGCTCCGGCGCGATGGCGACGGGCCACAGGTAGAGTCGACTGTCAGTCGACCATCGCGCGCAGCGCGGGATTTCCGCGGCCTGAGGGAAGAGCAGTCGACCAACAGTCGACTCTACCCGGTCACCCTTGCCCGAACGGGCGACACCGTCACCGCGTTCCGGTTAGGCTCGGGGCTTCCCCACCCCGGATTGCCCCATGCGCGTGATCGCTGCCGCCCTGCTTGCCTGCCTTCCGCTGGCCGCCCTGGCCGCCCCCACCTACGGGCCTCGGCTGGAGGGTTTCGACTACGGCTATCCGGTGAAGACCTTCGCGCTGGAATCGCAGCGGCAGCCGCTGGAGATGGCCTACCTGGACATCGCGCCGAAGAAGGCACCCATCGGCGTGGTGGTGCTGCTGCACGGCAAGAACTTCTGTGCCGCCACCTGGAAGGAATCGATCAAGCCACTGGTCGCCGCCGGCTATCGGGTGATCGCCCCGGACCAGGTGGGCTTCTGCAAATCCAGCAAGCCCGAGCGTTACCAGTATTCGTTCGCGCAGCTGGCCGCCAACACCCATGCCCTGCTGCAACAGCTGCAACTGGGTGACGTCCCGGTGCACCTGGTCGGTCATTCGATGGGCGGCATGCTGGCGGTGCGCTACGCGCTGATGTTCCCGCAGGACCTGCGCAGCCTGTCGCTGGTCAATCCGATCGGGCTGGAGGACTGGAAGGCGCTGGGCGTCCCCTGGCGCAGCGTCGACGCGTGGTACGCCGGCGAAATGAACATCAGCTATGACAGCATCCGTCGCTACCAGCTGGAGGTGTACTACGACGGCAAATGGAAACCGGCCTACGAACCGTGGGCGCGGATGCAGTCGGGCATGTACGAAGGCCCGGGCAAGCAGGCCGTTGCATGGAGCCAGGCGCTGGCCTCGGACATGGTGTTCAACCAGCCGGTGGTCTACGAACTGAAGCACCTGCAGGTGCCGACCACGCTGTTCATCGGCCAGAAGGACCGCACCGCGATCGGGCGCGACCTGGCGCCGCCTGCGGTGAAGGCGACGCTGGGCAATTATCCGGTGCTGGGCAAAGCAGCGGCCGCAGCGATTCCCGGCGCGACGCTGGTCGAGTTCGCCGAACTGGGCCATTCGCCGCAGGTGCAGGACCCCAAGCAGTTCAACAGCGCGTTGTTGGAGGCCCTGAAGTCCCGCTGACCGGCAGGCGTGCCCTCTGTAGAGCCGAGCCCACGCTCGGCTCATGCGGCAGGACCGGGGTTCTGTCAGGAGCAGCCGAGCGTGGGCTCGGCGCTACAGGAACAATGCGATCAACCCACGATCCGCAGCACGTCATCCAGCAACGCGACCGCAGTGACTTCCGCGCCGGCACCCGGTCCCTGGATCAACAAGGGTTGGCGGCGGTAGCGATCGCTGTGGATGGCCACGCGGTTGTCGGTGCCGGCACCCTGCGCCAACGGATGATCGGCCGGCAGTTCGCGCAGGCCCACCTGCGCACCTTCGCTGTCAACACGGCCAACGAAACGCAGCACGCGGCCGTTGTCACGTGCCTGCTGCCAACGCGCCTGCAGCGGCGCATCCAGCTGCTCCAAGGCAGCCACGGCATCCTCCAGCGGCAACGCTGCCAGCGCTTCGGGCACCAGTGAATCCACCTGTACCTGCGACGCATCCAGCGCCAGCCCGCTGCTGCGCGCCAGGATCAGCAGCTTGCGGCGCACGTCCTCGCCGGACAGGTCCAGGCGCGGGTCTGGCTCGGTATAACCGGCCGCCAGCGCCTCGCGCACCGCCGCCGAGAACGGCGACTGGCCGTCATAGCGATGGAACAGCCACGCCAGCGAGCCGGACAGCACGCCCTCGATGGCATGGATGTGATCGCCACCGGCCACCAGCGCGCGCAGGCTGCTCAACAGCGGCAGCCCGGCACCAACGGTGGCACTGTCGCCATAACGCGCGCCACTGTCGGCACAGCTTTCGGCAATGGCCTGCGCGCGGGCGAGCTGCGCGCCCCGGCCCAGCTTGTTGGCGGTCACCACATGCACGCCCCGCGCCAGCCACTGCACGTGGCGCGCGGCCACGTCTTCGCTGGCGGTGGCGTCGACCACCACGTCGCCACGCTCCAGTCCTTCCGCACTCGCCCACGGTGGCGAACTCTGGCCATCGCGCGGTGCACGCCGTGCCAGTTCCAGCGGCAAGGCCAGGTCACGATCGATCTCCAGCGCAGTGCGTGAATTGGCCAGCCACTGCACGCTGGGCAGTTCCAGCCCACGCGCCCGCAATGCCTGGTAACGCTGTACGAAGGCCGAGCCGACCGTGCCGGTGCCCAGCAGCGCCAGGCGTCCCACGCCCAGAGCAGGAATTTCTGCGGCGAGCGCGCTCATGCATCCACCACCTGTTTGCGGCGCGCAGCCGCATCAATCACCGCTTCGGCGCGCTGCAGCGCGGCGCCGAGATCGGCCAGCAGGTCACGCTCGGCCTCGATGCCGACCGACAGGCGCAGCAGGCCTTCGCTGATGCCGGCCGCAGCACGCGCTTCGGCGGTCATCGCCGCATGGGTCATGGTGGCGGGGTGCGCGATCAGGCTTTCGACGCCGCCCAGCGATTCGGCCAGGGTGAAACAGCGTAGCCCGTCCACAAATGCACGCACCGCCGCATGCGGATCATCACCGGCGCAGTGCGCCAGTTCGAATGACAGCATCGCGCCGAAGCCATTCTGCTGGCGCGCGGCGATGGCGTGGCCCGGGTGATCGGCCAGGCCCGGGTAGTACACCGCGCCGACCGCCGGATGCTGGTCCAGCAGGGCAACGATCGACGCCGTGTTTTCCTGGTGCACGCGCAGGCGCGCATCCAGCGTGCGCAGGCCGCGCAGGGTCAGGAAGGCATCGAACGGCGAACCGGTCAGGCCCAGCGCGTTGCCCCACCACACCAGCTGCTCGTGCAGCGCCGGATCGCGCGCGACCACCGCCCCACCCACCACATCGCTGTGGCCATTGATGTACTTGGTGGTGGAATGCAGCACCAGGTCCGCACCAAACGACAGCGGCTGCTGCAGCGCCGGTGACAGGAAGGTGTTGTCGACCACCACGAGGGCACCGGCCTTGTGCGCGGCATCGATGACGAAGCGCAGGTCGGTGATGCGCAGCAGCGGGTTGGACGGGGTTTCCACCAGCACCAGCTTTGGCTGCGTGGCCAGCGCCTGCGCCAGCGCTCGCGGATCGGTCAGGTCGGCGGTGACCAGTTCGAAGTGCCCCTTCTTTGCCAACGCGTTGAACAGCCGCCAGCTGCCGCCGTAGGCATCGTGCGGCACCACCAGGGTGTCGCCCGGCTGCAGCAGCGCGTTCAGCACCAGGTTGATCGCGCCCATGCCGGTCGCGGTGATGACGCCGCCGGCGCCGCCTTCCAGTTCGGCCAGCGCTTCACCCAGCAGGTCGCGGGTCGGGTTGCCACTGCGCGTGTAATCGTACTGGCGCTTGTTGCCGAAGCCTTCAAAACTGAAGTTCGACGACAGCACGATCGGCGGCGTGACCGCGCCATGCGCGGTGTCCCGATCGATGCCGGCACGGACGGCGGCAGTGGTACGACTACAGGACGGCTCGTTGGCGTGCAGGCTCATGCGGACTCTCCAGAAGTGCGGAAGGCGGTGGCGAGGATCGCATCGATGCGATCGGTTTCTTTGAGGAAGGCATCGTGGCCATAGGGCGAGCGCAGCACGCGCAGGCTGCCGCGCGGGCCCAGCCCTTCGACCAGGCCGACCAGGTCGGCCAGCGGCACCAGGCGGTCGCCCTCCACGGCCACCACAACGGTCGGCGGCAGGATCGCGGTGGGATCGACGCGGTGCAGGTCGATTGATTCGGACAGGCGCAGGTAAGCGGTCACCGGCGTGCGCGCGACATACTGCGCACCGGCGGCGTCGAGATAGTCTTCGGCAGCCACGCGCACGCGGCCATTGATGACCTCCGGCGCAGCATCAAAGCGCTCGCCGAACTCTTCCGGGGTGCGGTAGCTGAGCATGGCGAACTGCCGGGCCAGGGCCAGGCCGTGGTCTTCGCCGCACTGCAGCTGGCCCAGCGCGACCGCGCGGCGCTGCAATGCGCGCCAGGCGGCGGCATACGGATGCGGTCGGTGCGCACCGCTGGCCAGCACCAGCTGGCGCACGCGGGCACGATGACGGATCGCGAACTGCTGGCCGACCAGCGCGCCATACGAATAGCCAACGAAGGCCTTCAGCGTGCGGATGCCGAGATGGTCCAGCAGCAGCGCCAAGGCATCGGCCTGGTCGGCGGTATCGATCGGCACATCCAGTGCACCGTCGGCGCCGATGAAGTCGAAGGCCAGCACGCGCAGCTGCTGCGGATCCAGCGCGCGGCCGCTGCCCACCAGGTCTTCGGCCCAGCCCTTCTCGCGGAACTGCGTGTTGGACGCCACGTGGCGATGGGCGGAAATGCCGCCGGCCAGCACCACCACCGGTGCATTGGCCGGACCGACCCACTCATAGCGCAGGCGCACCGGGCTGGGGCCGGCGTGGCGCATCGACAGCACCGCGGCGAACTCACCGCGCTCGGCATGCACGCGGTCTTCGACCGGCACGCTGACGGGGACAAAGGGTTCGGGGCGAATGGCGGTACTGGCGGCGAAGCTCATGGCGGGATCCGGTTGGGGAATCGGCCATCGAGCCTTCGCGGGGCCCGCGTTCGAGATGCACGTGTGGTGCATGGTTCGAACCATCTTTCGGTGGACGCCACGGTCCCCGCAGGATTTGGCACCTACGCAGACGCTTGCGCGCCTGCGGGCTGCCCCGGCTTCAAAGGGCCTGTCCCTCTGCCGGTCTCGATGGTGGGGCCACGATGCCAGCCCTTTCCGGCACTGTCAATCCCTTCATGCGGATAAAGCGATGAATATTCTTGGGACAGCTATGCGAAGGCCGTCCCGGTCGCCCTGTTCAGGATCGGGTACAGTCCGGGCGGTCCATTCCGCTGGAAACGCCGATGTCGCGCCTGCCCCTGTCCTGCCTGCTGCTGCCTCTGCTGGCGAGCGCGACCGCACACGCCGGCGACTGGCGCCAGGGCTGGGGACTGGCTCCCCCTTCCGCCCCGGCCACCCGCGCAGGCAGTGCCGAGGGCGCCGCCCCCATGGCCCAATTGCGCCTGCAGCCGGTCGGTACGCAATGGCAGGCCCGGATCGACAACGGGCTGGCAGGGCCGCTGCAGATCCAGCTGCGCGCCGCCCCCGGGCACCCGGTCGAAGGCCTCCCGGTCGAGTCGCTGATCCAGGGCGACAGCAGCCTGGTAGTCGGCCACCTGCCCGCCCCGATCGATGGCCGCATGCTGGATCTGCGCCTGCAGTCGGTGCCGGGCAACCCGGCCGCACAGGCCGAAGATGTCGCCTACCGCCTGCCATTCGATGCGGCGCGCCTGCGCGTGGACCAGGCGCCGCAGGGACGATTCAGCCATGACGACGAGGAGAACCGCGACGCGGTCGACTTCGCACTGCCGGAGGGCACCCTGGTGCTGGCCGCGCGCGAGGGTACGGTGATGCAGATCCAGGATGGCTTCCGTGGCAACGGCCAGGACCGCGAACGCGATGGTGCCCGCGCCAACTTCATCCGCGTGCTGCACAGCGACGGCAGCATGGCGCTGTACGGCCACCTGCAGGCCGGCGGCATGCGCGTGCGTCGTGGCCAGGCGATAGGGGCCGGACAGCCGATCGGCCTGTCTGGCAACAGCGGCTATAGCAGTGCCCCGCACCTGCACTTCGTGGTGCAGGTCAATCGCGGCATGGGCCTGCGCTCGGTGCCGGTGCGCATCTTCGCCGAGCAGGGCCAGCTGCAGTTCGCCCGCCAGGGCGAGGCCGAAGGCGGTACCGGGCGCTGACCGCCCCCGGCCGGTATAATCGGGCGCTTATCTCTTTGAAAAGCGCCCCGGGCGGGCGCCACTGCCATGTCCGAAGTCGCCAACGAAGCGTCGCGTCGCCGCACCTTCGCCATCATTTCCCACCCTGACGCCGGCAAGACCACGCTGACCGAAAAGCTGCTGCTGTTCGGGGGCGCGATCCAGATGGCCGGTTCGGTCAAGGGCCGCAAGGCTGCCCGCCACGCCACCTCCGACTGGATGGCGCTGGAAAAGGAGCGCGGCATCTCCGTCACCTCCTCGGTGATGCAGTTCCCGTATGAAGGCAAGATCGTCAACCTGCTCGACACCCCCGGCCACGCCGACTTCGGCGAAGACACCTACCGCGTGCTGACCGCGGTGGACTCGGCGCTGATGGTGATCGACGTGGCCAAGGGCGTGGAAGAGCGCACCATCAAGCTGATGGAAGTGTGCCGCCTGCGCGACACCCCGATCATGACCTTCATCAACAAGCTCGACCGCGAGGGCAAGGACCCGATCGAGCTGCTGGATGAAGTGGAAACCGTGCTCGGCATCCAGTGTGCGCCGGTCACCTGGCCGATCGGCATGGGCCAGCGCCTGAAGGGCGTGGTCCACCTGCTGACCGGCGAAGTGCACCTGTACGAACCGGGCCGCAACTTCACCCGCCAGGACTCGACCATTTTCCCGTCCATCGATGCTCCCGGCCTGGCCGAGAAGATCGGTGCACAGATGCTGGCCGACCTGCGCGACGAGCTGGAACTGGTGCAGGGCGCCAGCCACCCGTTCGACCTGCAGGCCTACCGCGAGGGCAAGCAGACGCCGGTGTTCTTCGGCTCGGGCGTCAACAACTTCGGCGTGCAGCCGCTGCTGGACTTCTTCGTCGAACACGCACCCGCACCGCAGGCGCGCTCCACCACCGGCCGCGAGATCGCCCCGGAAGAAAACAAGCTGACCGGCTTCGTGTTCAAGATCCAGGCCAACATGGACCCGCAGCACCGCGACCGCGTGGCCTTCATGCGGGTCTGCTCGGGCCGCTTCAGCGCCGGCATGAAGACCTTCCACGTGCGTACCGGCAAGGAAATGAAGCTGGCCAACGCGCTGACCTTCATGGCCAGCGACCGCGAAATCGCCGCCGAGGCGTGGCCGGGCGATGTGATCGGCATCCACAACCACGGCACCATCTCCATTGGCGATACCTTCACCGAAGGCGAAGCGGTCACCTTCACCGGGATCCCCAACTTCGCCCCGGAACTGTTCCGCCGCGCCCGCCTGCGCGATCCACTCAAGCTCAAGCAGCTGCAGAAGGGCCTGGCCCAGCTGTCCGAGGAAGGCGCGACCCAGTTCTTCCGCCCGCTCACCAGCAACGACCTGATCCTGGGTGCCGTCGGCGTGCTGCAGTTCGACGTGGCCGCCTACCGCCTGAAGGACGAGTACGGCGTGGAAGCCACCTTCGAGCCGGTGAGTGTGACCACTGCGCGCTGGGTCCACTGCAGCAACGAGAAGAAGCTGGAAGAGTTCCGCGAGAAGAACGCGCTGAACCTGGCGCTGGATGCCGCCGGGCACCTGGTCTACCTGGCGCCGACCCGGGTCAACCTGCAGCTGGCCCAGGAACGCTCGCCGGACGTGCGCTTCTCTGCCACCCGCGAAGCGGCGCATACCGTTTCGGCAGGCTGATGCCACGGGGTCGGATCCCTTTCCGGCAGGAAAGGGCTCTGACCCCAGCCAACGCAAGGCAGGCATTCACCCACCATACGGTGACAGGCGTGCACGCATCGCCCATCGCGGCGATGATAGGGGAGTGCGGGTCCCCCTCCCCGCGAACAATGCCTACGCCATGTCCACGACGTCCATTGCTTCGATCCGTGAAGAAATCGCCAGCGCCCTGACCCATGGCCTGGGCGCGGTATTCGCCCTGGCAGCCAGCGCGGTGTTGATCACCCTGGCGGCGATCTACGGCGACGGCTGGCAGCTGGCCAGCGCGATCGTATTCGGTATCGCGCTGTTGCTGCTGTACACCGCCTCCACGCTGTACCACGCCATCCAGCATCCGGTCGCCAAGGGCCGGTTGAAGGTGTTCGACCATTGCGCGATCTATGTGCTGATCGCGGGCACCTATACCCCGTTCACCCTGATCGGCCTGCGCGGTCCGTGGGGCTGGGGCCTGTTCACCGCGATCTGGGCGCTGGCGCTGGGCGGCGTGGTGTTCAAGCTGTTCTACACCGGCCGCTTCAAGGTGCTCTCAACGGTGATCTACATCGCCATGGGCTGGCTGGTGGTCGTGGCGATCAAGCCGATGTGGGCCTCGATCGATGGCGGCACCCTCACCTGGCTGTTCGCCGGCGGCCTGTCGTACACGCTGGGGACCTATTTCTACCACCGTGAATCGATCCCGTACTCGCATGCCATCTGGCACCTGTTCGTGATCGGCGGCAGCGTCTGCCACTTCGTCGCGGTCACCATGCAGGTGCTGTAACGGCCGCTCGACGGCAGCGCGTGCACACCATGCACATGGTCGCTTCGCGCCCTGTCCACGAAGAGGGGGCAACCATGGCAGCGTGAATGCTGCCGCCTCCCCTGCCGCAAAGCGCACGCCCCGCTGGCGCCTCCGCCGCCCCGGCCCACGAGGCCGGCGCTGGCTCACGATCCTGATCTTCCTGCTGGCGGCGATCCTGGTACTGATCGCGTTGTGGGACTGGAACTGGTTCAAGGGGCCGGTGGAGCGCGCGGTGCAGGCACGCACCGGCCGCGTGCTGCACATCGGGAACCTTGATGTCGACCTCGGCCGCACCAGCACGATCCGCGCCGATGCGGTCACCTTCGCCAATGCCAGCTGGGCGAAACAACCCGATATGGCCAGCGCCGACCGCGTCGAGATCGACGTGCGGGTCTGGCCCCTGCTGCGCGGCAGCGTGCAGCTGCCCGAAGTGCGCCTGACCCGGCCGGACGTGCTGCTGGAAACCGCCCCGCGCAAAGGCGAACCGGGCAACTGGGATTTCCTCGGTGACAGCGCCGGCGGGACCAGCCCCCAGCTCAAACGGCTGCGCGTCGATGACGGTCGCCTGCAGTTCCTCGATGCGCTCGGCCGCACCGATATCCGCGTGGACGTGCGCAGCGGCCAGCCGAAACAGGCCGACGCGGCGCCACCGCTGCTGGTGCAGGGCAAGGGACGCTGGCAGGGCAATCCGTTCACCCTGCGCGGTGGTACCGAATCACCGCTGGAGCTGACCGACAGCGGCCACCCGTTCCGCATCCACCTCGACGGTCGCGCTGGCGCCACCCACGCCGTCGCCAGCGGCACATTGACCAATCCCTTCCAGCTGCGCGTGTTCGACCTGCAGTTCGCGCTCAGCGGCCAGGACCTGGCCGACCTCTACCCCTTGCTCGGCATCGCCATTCCGCCGTCCCCGCCCTACGCGTTGAATGGTCGGCTCAAGCGTGACCACGACCTCTGGCGTTACGAGCAGTTCACCGGCAAGGTCGGCGACAGCGACCTCGGTGGCAACCTGCAGTTCGAAGTGGGAGGCGCGCGCCCGCGACTGACCGCCACGCTGGAATCCAGACGCCTGGACTTCGATGACCTGGCCGGCTTCGTCGGTGCGCCACCGAAGACCGGCGGCGGCGAAACCGCCAATGCAGAGCAGAAGGCCGAGGCCGCACGGGTCGCCGCGCGTGCGCGTGTGTTGCCGGACACGCCCTACAACCTCGGCAAGCTGCGTGCGATGGATGCCGACGTGCGTTGGAAAGCCCACCGCATCAACGCGCCGTCATTGCCATTGGACGACATGGATGCACACCTGTTGCTGGATGACGGTGTGCTGCGGCTGGACCCACTGAACTTCGGCGTCGCCGGCGGCGACATCCGCAGCACGATCCGCATGGACGCGCGCCAGCCGCAGATCAGTACCGCGCTGAAGGCCAGTGTGCGCGGCGTGCAGCTTGGCCAGTTGTTCCCCGACGCCAAGCTGGCCGAACAGGCCAAGGGCGGCATCGGCGGCGAGGTGGACCTGAGTGGCCGCGGCAATTCGATCGCCGCGATGCTCGGCAGCAGCAGCGGCAAGGTCGGCCTGGCAATGGGCCGTGGCCATGTCGGCAACCTGGTGATGGAACTGGCCGGCCTGGACATCACCGAGTCGCTGAAATTCCTGGTGACCGGCGACAAGCAGATTCCCCTGCGTTGCGCCTTCGCCGACTTCGGCGTGCGCGACGGCCTGATGACCAGCCAGGCGCTGGCGGTGGATACCACCGACACGATCCTCATCGGCGAAGGCACGGTCAGCCTGCGCGACGAGAGCCTGGACCTGCTGTTGAAGCCACGCCCGAAGGACAAGAGCATCCTGGTGCTGCGCTCGCCACTGCACATCGCCGGCACTTTCAAGGACCCGTCGTTCCGCCCGGACTTCAAGGCGCTGGGCATCCGCGGCGCGGTGGCCCTGGCACTGGGCAGCATCGCCCCGCCGGCGGCATTGCTGGCAACCATCGAACTGGGGCCGGGCAAGGATGCCGACTGCGGGGGGCAGTATGCGAAGTAGGGTTACAGCGTTGTTCGCGGCGCCTGCATTGATGGTGGCTTGAGGGGGACGGGTGACGCAGGCAGGACACGCCGCAAGTACGTCCCTGTAGGCTCGATGGCGCCATCCATGGCGCCAACGGTCCTGCCTGCCTCACCCGTCCCCCTCCTGACAGTTTCCTGCGCGCGCGGAACGAGAGCGGAAATTCAAAGTCAAAAAAAAAAGCAAAGTCAAAAGCTGTTGCCAACCAAGGTTGGCGGCTACCAAAGGCGAGGCACCGCGCATGTACGCACCGCGCTCGCGGAAATGTTTCCAGAGGCGGAGGGCATGGGCGTGCAGGACCGTTGGCGCCATGGGCCCGAGGCATGCCTCGGGCGGGTTGGACAGGACGCCCAACCCCGGTCTTGCCGTGTGCGCAGGACAGCGCACACGAGCAAGGCGCCATCGAGCCTACAGGGACGTACTTGCGGCGTGTCCTGCACGCCCATGCCCTCCGCCTCTTCGACGTATCAGGAAGGCGCCGCTTCTGCTTCTGCACTTGCTGTTGGCGGGCCGGCGGGCCGCAGGCCCGCCGGTGAACACCTCACCCCGCCACGATGTACTGCTGCAGCTGGTCCAGCTCGCGCCGCTGCGCATCAATCACCGACTTCACCAGGTCACCGATGGAGATCACCCCCAGCACCTGCGCGCCCTCCACCACCGGCAGATGGCGGATGCGGTAGTCGGTCACCAGTTGCAGGCAATGCTCCACCTGCTCACCGGGCGACACCGTCACCACCTGCGCCGTCATGATCTCCGCCACCGCGGTATCGCGCGATGAACGATCACGCAGCACGATCTTGCGCGCGTAGTCACGCTCGGACAGGATCCCGACCAGCCGCGGCCCGTCCATCACCAGTACCGCACCGATGCCCTTTTCCGCCATCAACCGGATCGCATCGATCACCGCCGCGTCCGGCGCGACCGCATGTACTTCAGGAGACTTGCCATCCAACAGTTGCCGTACCGTCGTCATCTGCCTGCCCTCCGAGGGTGGGTTGCAGGGCCGAGTCTGCCACGGCGGATGCTAGCCACGCGTCAACCAGGTACAACGGCCGCTGCTTGGACTCTTCGTACAGCCGCCCCAGGTACTCTCCCACCAGCCCCAGCGCGATCAACTGCACTCCCCCCAGGAACAGGATCACCGCCATCATCGTCGGCCAACCCGCCACCCGGTCGCCATACAGCGCCGCCTTCACGATCACCCACAGGCCGAACACGAACGCGACTGCGGCGGTTGCCAGTCCCAGGTAGGTGGCAGCCCGCAGCGGCACAGTCGAGAAGCCGGTGATGCCTTCGAGGGCGAAATTCCACAGCCGCCACAGGCTGAATTTGCTGGTGCCGGCCACGCGCGCGTGGCGGTGATAGGGCACGGCAATCCGCTTGAAGCCTACCCAGCTGAAAAGCCCCTTCATGAAACGGTGGCGCTCACGCATCCCGCGCAGGGCGCTCAGCGCGCGCGGGGACAGCAGGCGGAAATCTCCGGTATCGGCCGGAATCGGCGTACGCGACAGGCGACCCATCACCCGGTAGAACATCGCTGCCGTGGCGCGCTTGATCCAGGACTCGCCATCGCGGGCCATGCGCGTGCCGTAGACGTTGTCATGGCCCTCGCGCCAGCGCGCGACGAATTGCGGCACCAGCTCCGGCGGGTCCTGGCCGTCGGCATCGAGGATCATCGCTGCCCCCTCGTGCACCAGATCCAGGCCTGCGGTCAGCGCCGCCTCCTTGCCGAAGTTGCGCGACAGCTTCAGCGCCGAGACGCGCGCATCAGCCTGGGCCAACCCCGCGATCACCTCCCATGTGCGGTCATGACTGCCGTCATCCACATAGAGGATGTGGCCGTCGATGTCGGGCATGCCGTCCAGCACCGCGCACAGCCGTGGATGCAGCAGCGGTAATGCCAGGGCCTCGTTGTAGGCGGCGATGACAAAAGTGAGCCGTTCGCGGGTCATGCCCGGATTGTACATTGCCGGCCAGGCGCACGACCCGTCGCCCGCCGCTCACGCCACGCCTGCCTCAGTCCTCCGACAAGTATGACGCGCCTCCCAGCTGGCGCGCCTGGCGCTGGATCCATGCGGCGCGCCGCTGCACATACGGCCCCGGTGCGGCCGCGTTGTAGCGTCGCGGTGCCGGCAGTACCGCCGCCAGTCGCGCACTCTCGGCCGGGCTCAACCGGGCCGCGTCCTTGCCCCAGTATTTCTGGGCTGCCGCCTGCGCACCGTACACACCATCACCGAACTCGGCGATGTTGGCGTACATCTCCAGGATGCGCTCCTTCGGCCACAGCGCCTCGATCAGCACCGTGTACCAGACTTCCAGGCCCTTGCGGATCCAGCTGCGGCCCTGCCACAGGAACAGGTTCTTGGCCACCTGCTGGCTGATCGTGCTGGCGCCACGCAGGCGCCCTCCCCTGGCGTTATGGTCGCGGGCCTTTTCGATGGCCTGCAGATCGAAGCCATTGTGGTCGGGGAAGCGCTGGTCCTCGGCCGCCACCAGCGAGATCGGCAGGCTCGGCGCCATCTGGTCGAGGTCGCGCCATTGGTAATGCAGCCGATAGGACCAGTCGGCCTCGCCCAGCGCCTCGCCATAACGCCACAGCATCACCGTGGACACCGGCGGGTCGATGAACCGCAGCACCAGCACCTGCAGGCAGCTGAAGGCGGCCAGCAGCACCGGCAGCCACAGCAGCCGCTTCCAGCGCCAGCGTCGCCGGCGCGGTGCGGCCACCTCCGCCACTACCTTGTGCTGCTCTCCCGCTGCCCCCATTACTGGTGCATCCTTCTTCTGTCTGGTTGTCGGCGCATTATCCGGCAACCGCCCCCGTTTACGCGCGATGTGAGCCGATGACCGCCAACTCCGATTCCCTGATCCGTTTCCTGCTCCCCGACGCCGGCGTCCGCGGCGTGCATGTGCACCTGCAGGCCACCTGGCAGGAAATCCTGTCCCACGCCGTGTACCCGGACGCCGCTGCCGAGCTGCTCGGCGAGGCCTGTGTCGCCTCGGCCCTGTTCACCGGCCACACCAAGATCGACGGCCGCCTGTCAGTGCAGCTGCGCAGCAGCACTGCCCTGCGCACCCTGTTCGCCGAATGCACCGCGGGCGGCACCCTGCGTGGCATCGCCCAGCTCAGCGAAGGCGCCGACGCGCCGCGTGACCTGTCCAGCCTCGGCGATGACGCCATCCTCGCCATCACCATCGAGAACCCCGGCCTGGACCCGCGCGAGCCGCAGCGCTACCAGAGCCTGGTCGCGCTGACCGCGCCGGAACTGGACGAGGCCTTCGAGGACTACTTCCGCCAGTCGGAGCAGCTGCCCACCCGCCTGCTGCTGGCGGCCGACCGCAACGGTGCCGCCGGCCTGCTGCTGCAGAAACTGCCGGGCGACGAAGGCGACGAAGATGGCTGGGCGCGCGCCAGCGCCCTGTTCGAGACCCTGGGCAAGGCCGAACTGCTGGCGACCCCGGCCGAGCAGCTGCTGCACCGCCTGTTCCACGAGGAGCGGCCGGAGCTGCTGGGTGAAAAGCCGCTCTCCTTCGCCTGCTCCTGCTCGCGCGAGCGGGTGGCCGGCATGCTGCAGTCGCTGGGGGAAGAGGAGGCCCGAGCGGCCGCCGAGGACACTGGCGCCGTCGAGGTGCGTTGCGAATTCTGCGGACGCGAGTATCACTTTCCATTGACGGAGTTCGGCATACTGTTCCACGGCGCCCAGGGGGCTGTACCGGCGCCTGAACGACTTCAGTGAACGGCAGTCTTGTACCTGGGGAGGATCAAGGCTTGTTAAGAATTCATAAACACCCTAGGATCGAGTTCCCGTCCCCACGGGAACTTCCGTTGTCTGTCCCTGTCTGAACTGGTCCGATGCGTACCTTCCTGCGTCTACCGCTGGCCCTGCTGATCGCCCTTGGCGCGATCACGGGCGTGCATGCGCAGAGCAAGGACACCCGCACCGTGCTGCCGGTCTGGAACAAGGGCAGCGGCAAGGTCGAGGCGCTGCTGTACCTTGAGCCGACCGGCGAACAGGCGGCCGGCGCCCGCTGGCATTTCGGCCGCAACTCGCTGGACGCGGCCTTTGGCCTGTCCTCCGGCGATTCGCTGGGCCTGCTCTGCAACAGCAGCAGCGGCACCAGCATCAGCGGTCTGGCCAGCCATTGCATGCTGGCCAGCCTGGGCGACGAGGATGATCTGAACAGCCGTCGTTTCAGCGGTACCGCCGCGCTGAACCGCGGCAACAGCCGCCTGGGCATCACCGCCGGCACTGGCCGTGAAACCCTGCCCGCCTGGTTGTCGGGCCCGAACAAGACGCCCTCGCTGCGTGCCGAGCAGAACGATCTGACCGTGTTCGCGCAGAAGAACATCGGTCGCGAAGGCTTCGTCTCCATTGCCGGTACCTACGCCAAGGCGCGCCTGGTTCCGCTGGCCGACGCCTCGCCGGCCATCGTCGATCGCTTGGACAGCAAGAGCCTGAGCATCGGCGCCGGTTACGGCAACTTCACCGGCAGCATCATCGGCCGCGTGGTCGACGTCCCGGGCAAGCCCGGCAAGTGGGAAGGCCTGGGCATCGGCCTGACCTGGCGTACCCCGTGGTCCGGCCAGCTCACCGTCGGCGCCGAGAATGTGATCAGCCGCGGCAAGAATCCGTTCTCCCCGCGCAACGAAAGCAACGACGACGGCACCGTGCCGTATGTGCGCTACGAACAGGATCTCTGATCCCGGTAAACAGGCTCAGCAACGATATTCCCAAAGGCGCCGAAAGGCGCCTCTTGCATGATGCAAGCCTGCCGCACACTTGCGTAACCGGTATCGCCGCTGGGCGATGAAACGCTGCGCACCGACATAGTGAGATACATTTCAATCGAAACTTTTTTCATCATTCTGCGTTAACAAACGAGGCAGAGCGCCCTGACCATGCCGGTAAACTATTGATTGGCATGGGAAAAGCGCATCTTTACCAAAATCACAGGCTTGATTAACACAGCTTTAATTCTTGGCGAACGCCCGTTACTATCGGGTCAGCCTCGCGATTTGGGAGCGCTTTTTCGCTCCCCGCCGGGCATTAACCCCAGCCAAGATTTCTTGGAGAGAGAGAGCCAATGAAACTCAAGTCCAGCCAGCTGCGTGACGCAGTTGTGATCGCGCTTGTCGCCGGTGCCACCACCGCGACGGCCCACGCCCAGGAAGCCACCAACCTCGACCGCATCGAGGTCACCGGTTCGCGCATCCGTCAGGTCGATACCGAAACCGCCCAGCCCGTTCTGAGCATCAGCCGCGCTTCGATCGAGAAGAGCGGTTTCAAGACGGTCGCTGACGTCCTGCAGAACATCGCCGCAGCCGGCAGCCCGGCCATCAGCCGTTCCGAGCCGCTGTCCTCCGGTGAAGCCGTCGGTGGCTTCTACATCGACCTGCGTAACCTCGGCGCCGAACGCACCCTGGTGCTGGTCGATGGCAAGCGCCTCGGCGCCAGCGTCAGCGGCCTGCAGGACGTGTCGCAGATTCCGTCGGCCATCGTCGAGCGCATCGACGTGTTGAAGGACGGCGCGTCGTCGATCTACGGCTCCGACGCGATCGCCGGTGTGATCAACATCATCACCCGCAAGAACTTCCAGGGCCTGGAAGCCAACGCCTACGTCGGCCAGTACGGCGAAGGCGACGGCCAGAAGACCAGCTACGACTTCGTGGCCGGCTTCACCGGTGACCGCGGTTCGATCACCATCGGCGCCGAGTACGCCGAAGAAAAGGAAGTGTGGGCCAAGGATCGCTGGTTCAGCCGTTATCCGCGCACCACCTTCCACCCGGCCCAGAACTGGAGCCCGGTCAGCCAGTGGGGCACCATCATCGATCCGGATACCGATGACTGGCTGGTGCTGAACCGCGGTGGCGACTACCGCGACGTCAACCAGTACCACGACCAGGACTTCGCCGGCATCACCGGTGACACCAGCAACTCCAATACGCAGATGCACCTGCTGACGCCGACCAAGCGTCGCTCGGTGTTCGCCAACGTCCAGTACGACCTGACCGACAACATCCGCTTCGTCTCCGACCTGCTGTACACCCGTCGTGAGTCGCAGGCCCAGGTCGCAGGCTATCCGTTGCAGTCTGCGTCGTATGAGCGCCTGGGTGCCAAGTGGGATGCCGACAGCTACTACAACCCCTTCGGCAAGGACATGGGCTTCATGCGCCGTGGCTGGGAAGTGCCGCGCCTGTCGACCAACAAGCTGACCACCTTCCGCTTCACCGGCGCCCTGCAGGGCAGCTTCCAGTTCAATGACAAGTACTTCGACTGGGAAGCCGGCTACATCTACCAGAACTCGGAGAACCAGCAGAGCCAGACCGGCAACTACAACGTGCTGGCGGTCAATGCCGCCACCGGCCCGTCGTTCTACAACCCGGCCACCGGCCGCGTCGAGTGCGGCACGGCAGCAGGCCTGGTCGATGGCTCCAACCCGATCTATGGCCCGGGCGCCGGCGGCTGCCTGCCGTGGAACCCGGCCATTCCGTACGGCCGTACCGGTGACGGTGGCCTGACCGGCAACCCGGATCTGCAGCAGTTCCTGTTCCCGACCACCAAGAACACCGGTGAAGTCACCACCAAGACCTACTACGCGAACATCGCCGGCAGCCTGTTCACCCTGCCCGCCGGCGACCTGGGCTTCGCGCTGGGTTACGAGTACCGCGAGGACAAGGGTTCGTACAATCCGGACGCCCTGTCGCAGACCGGCTACTCGACCGACCTGGCCGCCGGCCCGACCGGTGGTGGTTACGACGTCAACGAAGTCTATCTGGAGCTGAATGTTCCGATCCTGGCCGACCTGCCGGGTGCCAAGGAACTGAGCTTCAACGCCGCGACGCGCTACTCGAAGTACAGCACCTTCGGCAACACCACCAACAACAAGTTCGGCCTGAAGTGGAAGCCGATCGACCAGCTGCTGGTGCGTGCGACCTACGCCGAAGGCTTCCGTGCGCCGACCATCGACAATCTGTACGGTGGCAGCTCGCAGACCTTCGCGTACTTCACCGATCCGTGCGATACCGACTTCGGTTCGACCGGCCAGCCGGGCGTCGCTGCCCGTTGCGCCGCGGCCATCGGCCCGACCGCCAGCACCTTCCGCCAGCTGCGCCAGGGCTACGTGCCGGCCAGCGGTCCGGATGAGCAGACGCCGGACCCGTTCAACGCCGTCTCCAACCCGAACCTGACTCCGGAAAAGTCCAAGTCCAAGACCGTTGGCCTGGTGTGGAGCCCGACCTTCGCCCAGGGCCTGAACATGAGCCTGGACTGGTGGAACATCAAGATCACCAACACGATCGTCACCGACAGCCCGGATGACCAGCTGAATGACTGCTACGTGCTTGGCATCGCCGAGCGCTGCAACTCGTTCACCCGTGATCCGAACCGTCACAACGTGATCAACCTGACCTACGCACCGCGTAACGCCGGTTACCAGGAAACCGAAGGCTTCGACTTCGACGTGGCGTACCGCTTCGAGACCGACAGCTGGGGTACCTTCAACGCCAACCTGCAGAACAGCTACGTCACCAAGAACGTGCTGAAGACCACCAATGCGCAGCAGGTGCCTGTGTCGATCCTCAATGGCTTCGGCAGCAACTTCCGCCTGCGTTCGAACCTGGTGCTGGGCTGGGAGCGTGGCGACTGGGGCGTGACCTGGGGCACCCGTTACTTCTCCAGCGTCAAGGAGCGTTGCTACTACAGCGACGAGTGCAGCCTGCCGGACTTCGGTTCGCCGGATCCGGTGCGCGACCAGCCGATGAACAAGCGTGGTTCGACCATGTTCCACGACGTCCAGGTTTCCTGGAACGCACCGTGGAATGCGACCATCGCCGTCGGCGCACGTAACGTGTTCGACCACTACGGCCCGCAGATGTACTCGGCACCGAACTCGCAGTTCTCCTACTACGGTGGCTACGACATCGGTCGCTTCATGTACATGCAGTACAAGCAGAAGTTCTGATCGGCAATCTGATCAGCTGATGCAGCAACGGCCCCGCAAGGGGCCGTTGTTCTTTGTGTGCCATGGACGGAGGCTGGCCGGCGCGCAACAAAAAAGGCCGCGGTGTCGCCGCGGCCTTCCTTCGACATCATTCCCGGGCGCTCATCCGTTCGGAATCAGCGTCTCGATCAGATGCTCGACGTACGCTTCGAAATCCTCGCGCGCCTGCTTGGGCTGCTGCAGCTGCAACGACAACTGCAGGAAGCCGACATACGCGGCGTAGGCAAGGCGGGCCCGATGACGCGCATCGGTCGAGCTGAGGCCGGCCTGGCGGAACGAGGCGACCAGATAATCGAGGCGGCGCTGCGAGACGCGGTCGATCACCGGCCGCACCATCGGATGATCCAGTGCCTTCAGCAGCTCGCTGTAGATGATGTGCGGCTGCACTTCATGCGCCACCATCTGGAACAGCTGGCGCAGGCGCACGCGCGGATCCGGCACGTCTTCCAGGCTGCCGAACACCTGTTCCTGTTCGAACAGTTCCCAGCGCTCCAGCGCCGCCTGCAGCAATGCATCGCGCGAAGGGAAATGCCAGTAGAAACTGCCCTTGGTAACGCCGAGTCGCCGTGCCAGCGGCTCCACCGCGACGGCGCCGACACCTTGTTCAGCAATCAGATCGAGGGCCGCCTGGGCCCAGTCTTCGGCACTCAGGCGGCTGTTGCGGCCGGCGCGCGGTTCGCCGGCGGAAGCGTCAGGTTGATTCATGGTCTGATTTAACCATACGCCGGGGTTCGTTGCAGTACGCGGTTGCGGTCGAAACCGTCGCAGCCTCCCAGGCGAGGTCCATTCAGGGGACTTCCGCAGCGCACCATACCGTGCAGTATTGACTTCCCCCCGAACCGATCCATACTAGCAAGTATGGTTACGTCCCCACCTCCCGCTGCGTTCCATGACCTGCGCCTGGACGCCGCCCATGGCGCCCGCCTGGCAGCCACCGCCAGCGACCATGGCCGGCGCGGCCGGGTGCTGTTCGCGCATGGCTTCGGCCAGACCCGCCACGCCTGGAATGCCACTGCCCGCGCACTGAATGCCGCCGGCCTGCAGACGCTGGCCTACGACGCCCGCGGCCACGGCGATTCGGACTGGAATGCCGCCAACCTGCCCTATCACGGCGAACAGTTCGCCGATGACCTGATCGTGCTGGCCGGCGAGCAGCCGCGCCCGCCGGTACTGGTTGCCGCATCGATGGGCGGGCTGTTCGGCCTGCTGGCCGAGTCGCGCTGGCCCGGCCTGTTCTCGGCGATGGTGCTGGTCGACATCACCCCGCGCTGGGATACCGCCGGCGTCGAGCGCATCCTCGCCTTCATGACCGCCCATCCCGACGGCTTCGCTTCGCTGGCCCAGGCCGCCGACGTGATCTCGGCGTACATGCCGCACCGTCCGCGCAAATCCGAGCAGTCGCTGCGTGCGCTGCTGCGCGAGGACGGCCGCGGCCGCTGGCGCTGGCACTGGGATCCGCGCCTGGTGGCCGAACTGGCCCGCGACAGCGAACAGCACCAGGACGCACTGGCCGAGGCCGCGCGCCAGGTGAAGTGCCCGCTGCTGCTGGTCAGCGGCGGACGCAGCGACCTGGTCACGCCGCAGACCGTGGCCGAGTTCCTGGCGTTGGCGCCGCATGCGCGCCATGTGCAGCTGCCGCAGGCCACCCATATGGTCGCCGGCGATGACAACGACGCCTTTACCGCTACTGTGTTGGACTATCTGGACGTGTTGCCCGCAGCGGACGCTGCGGCTTCGTCCGCCACAAACGAGCACGTCACCGGAGCACGCTCATGAGCATCGTTCTTCCCTTCCTCGCCCTGCTGCTGGCAGGCGCGTTCGTCGCCTACCACCGCATGCGGCTGGTTACCTGGACGCTGATCAGCGTGGCCCTGCTGGCCGCCTGCTGGTTCATTCCCTACGTCAACCAGACCGCCACGATCGTCGCGGCCGCCGTGTTGGCCGTCATCGCCGTGCCGCTGCTGCTGCCGTTCATCCGCAAGCCGCTGCTGACCGGCCCGATGATGAAGGTGTTCCGCAAGGTGCTGCCGCCGCTGTCGCAGACCGAGCGCATCGCACTGGAAACCGGTTCGGTCGGTTTCGAGGGCGAACTGTTCACCGGTGATCCGGACTGGAACATCCTGCTCAACTATCCCAAGCCGCAGCTGACCGCCGAGGAACAGGCCTTCCTCGATGGCCCGGTGGAAGAGCTGTGCGCGATGGTCAACGACTGGGAAATCACCCACGTCCATGCGGACCTGCCGCCGGAACTGTGGGCCTTCATCAAGAAGAACAAGTTCTTCGGCATGATCATCCCGAAGGAATATGGCGGGCTGGGCTTCTCCGCACTGGCCCACCACAAGGTGATCCAGAAGCTGGCGTCGGTGTCTTCGGTGGTCAGCTCCACCGTCGGCGTGCCCAACTCGCTGGGCCCGGGTGAACTGCTGGTGCATTACGGCACCCAGGAACAGAAGGACCAGTACCTGCCGCGCCTGGCCGATGGCCGCGAAGTGCCCTGCTTCGGCCTGACCGGTCCGTTCGCCGGCTCCGACGCCACCTCGATCCCGGACTACGGCATCGTCTGCAGCGGCGAGTGGAACGGCGAGCAGGTGCTCGGCGTCAAGCTCACCTTCGACAAGCGCTACATCACCCTTGCCCCGGTCGCTTCGCTGATCGGCCTGGCGTTCCGCATGTACGACCCGGATGGCCTGATCGGCGATACCCGCGACATCGGCATCACCCTGGGCCTGCTGCCGCGCGACACCGCCGGCGTTGAAATCGGCCGTCGCCACTTCCCGCTGAACTCGACGTTCCAGAACGGCCCCATCCGCGGCAAGGACGTGTTCATTCCGCTGACCCAGCTGATCGGTGGCGCGGCCATGGCCGGCAAGGGCTGGAACATGCTCAACGAGTGCCTGGCCGTGGGCCGCTCGATCACCTTGCCGTCCACCGCCAGTGGTGGTGCCAAGGCCGGTGCCGCGGTGACCGGCGCCTATGCGCGCATCCGCAAGCAGTTCGGCCTGTCGGTCGGCCGCTTCGAGGGCGTGGAAGAAGCGCTGGCCCGCATCGGCGGCAAGGCGTACAAGATCAGTGCGCTGTCGCAGGCCACCGCCGCCGCGGTTGACCGTGGCGACGTGCCGTCGGTGCCGTCGGCGATCGCCAAGTACCACTGCACCACCATGAGTCGCGAAGTGATCTCGGACATGATGGACGTGATCGGCGGCAAGGGCATCATCCTGGGGCCGCGCAACTTCGCTGGCCGCAGCTGGCAGGCCGCGCCGATCGCGATCACCGTGGAGGGCGCCAACATCATGACCCGCAGCCTGCTGATCTTCGGCCAGGGTGCGATCCTGTGCCACCCGTGGGTGCTGAAGGAAATGAAGGCCGCGCAGGATCCGGATACCCGCGCCGGCCTGCAGGACTTCGACCGCAGCCTGTTCGGCCACATCCGCTTCGGCATCTCCAATGCCGTGCGTTCGTTCTGGTTCGGCCTGACCGGCGCGCGCTTCGGTGCCGCCCCGGGCGACGCCTATACCCGCCGCTACTTCCGCAAGCTGGACCGCTACTCGGCCAACCTGGCGCTGATGGCCGACATCTCGATGATGACCCTCGGCGGCAAGCTGAAGTTCAAGGAATCGCTGTCCGGCCGCCTGGGCGATGTGCTGAGCCACGTCTACATGACCAGCGCCATGCTCAAGCGCTACCACGACGAAGGCGCACCGCAGGCCGACCAGCCGCTGCTGGCCTGGGCCTTCCATGACAGCGTGCACAAGATCGAAGAGTCGCTGTCGGCCGCACTGCGCAACTTCCCGATCCGTCCGATCGGCTGGCTGATGTGGGCACTGATCTTCCCGCTGGGCCGTCGTGCCGAGGCTCCGGGCGATCGCCTGAGCCGTCGTGTCGCCGCCCTGCTGATGGCGCCGAATGAAGCCCGCGACCGTCTGGCCAGTGGCGTGTTCCTGACCCCGTGCGAGAACAACCCGGGCGGCCGTATCAACAGCTACCTGAGCAAGGCGATCATGGCCGAGCCGGTGGAGCGCAAGTTCCTGAAGGCGCTGAAGAGCAAGGGCATCGAGGCGCTGGACTTCAAGGCGCAGCTGGACGAAGCCGTGGCCGAGGGCGTGATCACCCAGGATGAGCGCAGCCTGCTGGAAGAGCTGCGCACGCTGACCCTGGACACCATCACCGTGGACGACTTCGACACCCACGAACTGCGCGCGGCCAGCTACTACGACCGCCAGCACAAGGACCCGCATTCGCAGGCAGCCTGATCGCCCGCGACACGCGTTGCTTCGACGGCGGGCCTCGGCCCGCCGTCGCTTTATCCGCCGACCGGAATACCCACCATGTCCACGCCCCTGCTCTCGCTTTACCACCGGCTGCAGCGCTGGCCCGCCGGCACCTGGCTGTTCTCGCGCGCGGTGTGCTTCAAGGCGCCCTACTTCGCCAGCATCGCGCCACGCATCACCCGCCTGGAACACGGCCGCTGCGAAGGCACGCTGGCCGACCGCCGCAGGGTGCGCAACCACATCGGCACGGTGCACGCGATCGCGATGTGCAACCTGGCCGAACTGACCGCCGGGTTGATGGTCGATGCATCGCTGCCGAAGGGCATGCGCTGGATCCCGAAGGGGATGCAGGTGCAGTACCTGGCCAAGGCACGTGGCACGCTGCAGGCGGTGGCGTTGCCAGCACAGCCGATTGTCGTCGCGGCCGAGGGCTATGCGCTGCCGGTGACGGTGAGCGTGCGCGACCGTGCGGGCACGGAGGTGTTCAGCGCGGTGATCGACATGTGGTTGTCGCCGGCGAAGTAGGTTCCCGCGAACGGCGCAGCCCCTCGTGGGTGGACGGTTGATCGCGGAAAGCCCTGGTTAGGCTGGGGACGGTGGGTTCGCGGGGGACGCCGTGAACCCATCCCTGGGGGCTTGGCCGCGGCATCCATGCCGCGGACACCCCCGCGAACCCACCGCCCCCAGCCTCGGACGCATCTCTGCGGCGTCCACCCACGCAAGAGAAAAAAGAAGGGCAGAAGCAAAAGCAAAAGCGGCCCACCGGCCGCTTTTTGCTGTTGCTGTTGCTCTTGAACTTCTTTTTCTTCTCCGTGGGCTGGCCGCGCCCTGAAACTGTCAGGGGTGTGGCGGGTGGGCCGTTCAGGGGCGTTGGCGCCATGGATGGCGCCATCGAGCTTACATGGACGTACTTGCAGCGTCCCCTGCACGGCCCACCCGCCACACCCAACACATGACCCGCTCCACGCGACCAACCCACGAGGGGCTGCGCCGTTGGCTGGAAACTACGCCAGCGCGCGAAACACCAACGCCAGGATCGCCGGCATCGCCTGGATCATGAAAATACGGCGGCTCACGCTGTACGCGCCATAGCACCCCGCCACCACCACGCAGGCCAGCGAGAACGTCACCAGCACCGGCTGATCGATCACCAGCCCCACCACGATGCCTGCCGCCAGGAAGCCGTTGTACAGGCCCTGGTTGGCCGCCAGCACGCGCGTGGCCCCGGCCTTCTCCGGTGTGTTGCGGAAGGTCTTCAGGCCCAGCGGGCGGGTCCATAGGAACATCTCCAGCACCAGGAAATAGACGTGCAGCAGTGCGACCAGCAAGGTCAGGGCGAGTGCGATCCAGTACATGTGCGGTTCCTTGGACAGGGAAGGAGAATGGGGTCAGCGCCCTTTCCTCACGGGAAAGGGCTCTGACCCCGGCAAATCAACGGTCGCGCGGCAGCTTCTTTTCTTCGCGCAGCACGCCGAATGCAGCCAGGGTCATGAAGCCGGCCACCAGCACGCCGCCGATGAACACCACGTGCGAACCGAACAGGGTCAGTGCCTTGTGGATCCAGGTGAACCCCAGGTCCGCGCCGCGGTACACCACGGTGTCGATCGCCGCGCCGGCCTTGTAGCGCCACTGCCGGTCCACGCGCGTGTAGATGGTTTCGCGCGCCGGCTTGGCCAGTGCGAATTCGCTGGCGCGGGTCATCACCTGCACCACCGCGACCATCAACGGCATCGGCGAGGCTGCCAGCACCGAGAAGCCGATCAGGATCGCGAAACCGGGAATCAGCAGCGCCGGCGCGATGCCGTGGCGCGACAGCAGCCAGCGGGTCAGGCCCACCTGCATCAGCAGCGCCAGCGCGTTCACCGCCAGGTCGATGCGCGAGAAGAACGCGGTACTGGCCGCCGGGTCGGTAAACGCCGCGCGCACGATGCTGGCCTGCTGGTTGTACAGCAGCGTGCCGACGCCCACGCCGAACACCACCATCACCGCCAGCCAGCGCAGCAGTGGCTCGCGCACGATCAGTTTCAGGCCGTCCAGCACGCTGCCGCCCATCGGCTGCTCGCCGGACACCAGTTGCTGCTCGCGTTCGCGCAGCACCGCCCAATGCCGCAGCCGCCAGATGCACAACAGGCACACGACCAGGAATGCTGCCGAGACCAGCATCAGGTTGGCGATGCCCACGCGCTGGGCCAGCGCGCTGGTGATCAACGGGCCGAGGAACGCGCCAACGGTGCCGGCCGCACCGATGTAGCCGTAGTAGGCACGCGCCTGTGCGTTGGAGAACACGTCGGCCATGAAGCTCCAGAACACCGCCACCGCGAACAGGTTGAAGACCATCATCCAGAGGAAGAAGGCCATGCCCCGCCCTGGCACGTGACTGTCGAACAGTGCGTAGAACCCCAGCAGGGTGACGATGAAGAAGCCGTACACCACGGGAAGGAACACACGGCGCGGGAAGCGGCTGACCAGCCAGCCGTACACCGGCTGCAGCACCAGCATGATCACGAACACGCAGGAGAACAGGAACTGCAGGACGAAGTCCTTCAACGCGATGCCATGGCTGGCGAACCAGGTGATCAGCACGGGCGGGAACACCGTTTCCAGGTCCGCCGAGGCGGCCATGGCCTCACGCACCGGGCGCAGCACGTAGTAGCCGCTGAGCAGGCAGAAGAAGTACAGGAACGACCACCACAGCGCCGGCGACTCGCGCAGCGCCGCCGCCAGGCCCTGCAGCGGCCCCTTGCCCGATGCAGCGCTCATGCAGCGCCCCTCGCCCACAGACGGCGGTTGGACAGCAGCATGGCAGGCTCCGGGGCGGTGAAGCGCGTACGTTAGCCAATGCACTGCAACATCGCCAGCGTGACGCGCCCTCGCGCCTGCGGACGGACGCGACGACCGGCCTGGACGACACGTTCCGATACACACTTTCGGGGCGTCAAAATTCCAACTTTTTCAACAAGATGCGCATTCATCTTCGCTCTGTTTGTGCACAGGGGAAAAGCGGCGCTAGAATCGCCATCAGCAGTCGCGCACGGGTCCAACCGATGAAAAAGAACAGCCTGCGTCGTCCGATCCGTTCGGCGGCCACCGGTTTGCTGGGCATGTTGATGCCCGTTGCCTTGTCCACCACCGCGCAGACACCGCCGGCGTTGCCGCCGATGCCGACCAACATCGAATCCGCGACGGCTGCCACCGTCGCCCACACCCAGCCTGCGGCCTACCGCACCGGTCTGGTGCCGCGCGTCCAGGCGCCGGCGGCTGGCTTCAACGTCGCCAACATCGAATCGATGGCGCAGCAGCTGACCTATGGCGAGCGCGTGCCAGGCATGGCGGTGGCGATCGTGCAGGGCGGCCGCATTCTCAGCGCGCGTGGCTATGGCGTCACCGACGTCAACAACCCGCTGCCGGTCGATGCGCACACCGTGTTCCGCCTGGCCTCGCTGTCCAAGGCCTTCGCCGGCACCATGGCCGGCCTGCTGGTCAACGACGGCACGCTGCGCTGGGACAGCAAGGTCACCGACTACGTGCCGGGCTTCCGCCTCAATTCGCCCGAAGCCACCGACCGCCTGACCGTGGCCGACGTGCTCAGCCATCGCGTCGGCCTGCCGTACAACGCCTACGACCGCGACATCGAAGGCAACGCCGAGTACTACGCGCTGACCCAGAAGCTGGCCAACACCAGCCTGAAATGCCTGCCGGGCGACTGCTACGCCTACCAGAACGTGGCCTTCAGCCTGATCGGCGACGTGGTCTATGCGGCCTCGGGCAGCTTCTACGAGCAGTCGGTCGAGCGCCGCATCTTCAAGCCGCTGGGCATGAATGATGCCAGTCTCGGCCTGGCCGGCATCCAGGCCAGCTCGCGCTGGGCGCGTCCGCACGTGCGCAGCCGCAACGGCTGGGTCTCGCTGACGCCCAAGCCCACCTATTACCGCGTCGCTCCGGCGGCTGGCGTCAACGCCAGCGCCAGCGACATGGCGCAGTGGCTGCTGGCCCACACCGGCCATCGCCCCGACGTGCTGCCGGCACCGCTGCTGGCCACCCTGCATTCGAGCCTGATCAACACGCCGGGCGAGATGCGTTCAGGCTGGCGCCGTGAGCGCCTGCACTCGGCGGGCTACGCATTGGGTTGGCGTACCTTCGACTACGCCGGCCACGACGTGGTGTTCCATGCAGGTGCCGTGCAGGGCTATCGCGGCCTGGTCGCGCTGGTGCCGGAACGTGACCTCGGCATCGCCATCCTCTGGAATGGCGAAAGCGGCCTGCCCAGCGGCCTGCTGCCGACCGTGCTCGACTCGGCGCTCGGCCTGCCGGCGCAGCGCTGGCTGGACGTGGACACCGACTTCGGCAGCGACAACCTGATGGCCGAGGGCGCAAGCCCGGCGCAGCAGGACAAGCGCAAGGGCAAGGGCGCCTCGGGCAACCGCGCGGTGGCTTCGCCGCGCTGACCAGGCGGGCTCGACCGTGTGTGCGAAGGGCGGCCCATCGGTCGCCCTTTTTGTTGGCCGTTGCAGCGTCGAGCCCATGCTCGGCTCTGCAGTTCCGCAGCGCTAGTGCGCGAAGTAGTGCATGCCGCCGTCCACTGGAATCACCGCACCGGTGATGTAACCCGCCAGCGGCGAGGCCAGGAACGCCACCAGCGGCGCCACTTCCTCCGGTTCACCAAAGCGTCCGATCGGGATGTTGCGGGCAATGAACGCGCGTCTGCTTTCCTCGGTGGGGTGCAGGCGGTCCAGGATCTGCGCGCTGTTGATGCGCCCCGGTGCAATCGCGTTCACCGTGATGCCCTGCCCCGCCACCTCCGACGACAGGCCCTTGCTCCACAGGTGCAATGCCGCCTTCGCCGCGGTGGCCGCGTTCACCGCGCGCGGTTCCATCGAACCGCTGAAATTGATCACCCGTCCCCATGCCTGCGCCTGCATGCCGGGCAACAGCGCCTGGGTCAGCCGTCGTGCGGCGGAGAAGTTCAGGGCGATCGCTTCCTCCCAGATATCGTCATCGGCATCGACCGTGGTCGGCCGGGAACCGCCTGCGGCATTGACCAGGATGTCGACACGCTGCAATGCCTCACGGGATGCGTCCGCGATGTACCGGAGGTCGCCGGCAACCGTGACATCGCCGGCCACGATGACCGGTGCAGCGCCGCCTTCGGCTTCGATCCGCGCCGCCAGCGCCTGCAGCGGTGCCCGCTGCCGCGACGTGATGGCAATGCGCACGCCCTGGGCCGCCAGCTGCCTGGCGACGGCGGCACCGATGCCGCTGGCCGCGCCCGTCACCAACGCGGTACGGCCAGCAAGCTTCAAGTCCATGGTGTTCTCCTGTCAGCGTGGCCGGCGAATCCGGTCCGTGCACGACATGCTGTTTGATCACCCCTGATTGATAAACTCCACGCAGGTTTCAGCATTCAACACCCGGGGTGTCAGATGAACCTGCTGGAGAGCATGCAGGTCTACGTGCTGATCGTGGACAAGGGCAGCCTCAGTGCGGCAGCCGCGGCGATGGATATCTCGGCAACGATGGCCGGCAAGCACCTGCGCGCATTGGAAGCCCGGCTGGGCATGCAGCTGTTGAGCCGTACCACCCGGCGCCAGCACATGACACCGTTCGGCGAGGACTACTACGCGCGCTGCAAGGAGATCCTGCGCCTGGTGGAGGAAACCGACGCGCAGGCGCAGCACCAGCAGCTCTCACCGGCGGGCACGCTGCGCATCAGCGCACCGGTGATCTTCGGTACACACGCGCTGGTACCGGCGCTGGCCGAGTACATGGCCCGTCATCCGGATGTCCGGGTCGAAGCCACGCTGACCGATCGTGTGGTCGACCTGGCCGAAGAGGGCTTCGAGGCGGCACTGCGCATCGGCACGCTGGCCGACAGCAGCGTGCTGGTGGCACGAGCACTGGCCCCCTATCGCTTGATGATGTGCGCCTCGCCGGCGTATCTGGCCAGGCATGGCACGCCACGCACCGTGCACGCACTTGCCGGCCATCAATGCCTGTCGTTCGAACCGAGTGCGCTTGCCCAGTGGCTGCAGGACGACGCTGGCGAGCTCGACCACGTGCCCGACGGCCGACTGCAGATCAACAATGGCGAAGCGCTGCGTTCGGCGGCGCTGCACGGCCTTGGCATCGTCCTGCAATCGACGCTGCTGCTGGCCGCCGATGTCGAGGCGGGGCGTCTGGTGCAGCTGTTCCCGGAATACGGTCAGGCCGGTCGGCCGATGCACGTGGTCTATGCGCACGACCGTTACCACTCCACCCGCCTGCGCAGCTTCCTCGACTTCCTGATGGAGCGCTTTCCAGCGGCGCCGCACGGCTAGCGCCGACCGTCAGCAAAGCGGTCGAGCCTGGCTCGACTCGACGCTACAAGTGGCCCATAAAAAAACCCCCTCCCCGCTGGGCAGCCAGGGAAGGGGGTTTCAGGATGCGGCTATCGGGAAGTACTTAGATCAGCGGCGCCGGGGTTGCCGGCAGAGCGACCGGAGCGGCCTTCTTCTTGCGGGCGGCCGGCTTGCGCTTGGCAACCTTCTTCGCTGCCTTCTTCGGGGCAGCCTTCTTGGTGGCCTTCTTCGCGGTCTTCTTCACTGCCTTCTTGGCGGTCTTCTTGACGGCCTTCTTGGCAGTGGCCTTCTTCGCGACCTTCTTGGCCGGCTTGCGCGCCGCGGCCTTCTTGGCAGTCTTCTTGGTGGCCTTCTTGGCAACCTTCTTGGTGGCCTTCTTGGCAGCGGACTTCTTGGCTACCTTCTTCGCCGCCTTCTTCACTGCCTTCTTCGCAGTGGTCTTCTTGGCGACCTTCTTCGCAGCCTTCTTCACTGCCTTCTTGGCGGTTGCCTTCTTCGCGACCTTCTTCACTGCCTTCTTGGCAGCGGCCTTCTTCGCGACCTTCTTCACCGCTTTCTTGGCGGCGGGCTTCTTCTTCGCAGCTTTCTTGGTTGCCATGGGATGGCTCCTCGTCAGTGATAGGGAGTTGAAACGCCCAGTTGGATCAAACCCGCGGATGCTGCGTGCGGGGACCGCCGGCGCGTCAGGCGCGCCGTTACGGATGCGGCAATGCCCGCCTCGATCGGCGGAGCGGGCATCGGAACGGGAGTTGCCTTGCATTTCTCCGGGGGAAGCGGGGCCATGTCCACCGTCATCAGGGTCGCGGTGGTCTTGAAGGGGCTGCTTCGCATCGGACGATTGATTCTGCGCACTCGGTTGGGCAGGCAAGGTCTGCTGAGGCGAAACCTAATCACGGTTTTTTTTACTGTCAACAACCCCCGCGAAAAATTTTCACATCCGCGCCTTCCCGGGCGCCGCCGGCGCCACCACTCTGCACGGCCTGCAACGACGGTGGAAGCGGCGCGCACGCACGTTGCCTGCATCGATGCCAATGCAGGCGTTGATCAAAAAACACTTGAAATAAGCACTCCGCGTAGACAGGCGCAGGCAAGGCACAACGGCGTACGCGCATCGTCGGTGGTCACCGGCACCGCCGCCAACGCCAGCACAACGGCGCCGCAACGGGGGGCGAAAAGTTTTCACATTCGAACGCTTCGGCGCGGGGCTGAAACGCGGATTTGCGCAAAACTGCGCACGCCCATCGGCACCGTTCGCCTGTCGGCTGATGCCACGCCGAGGGTGCACAGCGAACCCCGCGTCATGAGTCCGACGCGGTCGCCAAAACAAAAACGGCCACCCGAAGGTGGCCGTTCCAGAATCCGGAAACGACGACTCAGTGGTCGTCGTTCTCCAGGGCTTCGGCGTACGCGTCCGGGTCCAGCAGCTCGTTGACCTCTTCGGCGTTGGTCAGTTCGATCACGAACATCCAGCCTTCGCCGTAGGCATCTTCGTTGATGGTTTCCGGCTTGTCGGACAGGGCCGAGTTGACCTCGACGACCTTGCCGCTGATCGGGCTGTAGACGTCCGAGGCGGCCTTCACCGACTCGACGACGGCGATCTGTTCGCCGGCCTTGGCGTCGGCGCCGACTTCCGGCAGTTCGACGTAGACCAGGTCACCCAGCAGGCCCTGGGCGTGGTCGGAAATACCGACGGTGACGCGGCCATTGCCTTCGACACGGGCCCACTCATGGGACTTGAGGAACTTGAGGTCGCCGGGGATCTCGCTCATGGGACTGCTCCAGAGATATGCAGGGGTGGAAAAAACGGGGCTAGTGTAACCAACCGGCCGCCACTGCTGTCAGTGACGACCGGCACGTTCGGATCAGGCGTCGGCGAGCACGCCGGGCTGGGCCTGGCCTTCGCGCACGAACGGGAACTTGACCACGCGCACCGGCACCTGCCGGCCGCGGATGTCGACGGTGACCTCGCCGAGTTCACCGGCCGGCACGCGGGCGAAGGCGATGCCCTTGGCCAGGGTCGGCGAGAAGGTGCCGGACAGGATCTCGCCCTGGCCGCCAGCGGTGGTCACCGCCTGGCCGTGGCGCAGCACGCCCTTCTCGTCCATCACCAGGCCGATCATCTGGCGCGCGGTGCCGGCGGCCTTCTGCGCCTCCAGCACGTCGCGGCCGATGAAGTCGCGGCCTTCGTCCAGCGACACGGTCCAGGCCAGTGCCGCTTCATACGGGCTGATCTCTTCGTCCATGTCCTGGCCGTACAGGTTCATGCCGGCCTCCAGGCGCAGGGTGTCGCGCGCACCGAGGCCGGCCGGCTTCACGCCTGCCGCCAGCAGGCGGTTCCAGAAGGCGACCACGGCATCCTGCGGCAGCAGGATCTCGAAACCGTCTTCACCGGTGTAGCCGGTGCGGGCGACAAACAACTCGACGCCGTCGTCGGACTGCGCCTGCAGGGCGGCGAAGCGGCCCAGCTTGGTCAGTGCTGCACGGTCGGCATCGCGGGCTAGGCCGATCACGATGTCGCGCGCCTGCGGGCCCTGTACGGCGAGGATGGCCAGGTCCGGGCGCTGCTCGACGGAAACACCGAACGGTGCCGCCTGCTCACGCAGCCAGGCCAGGTCCTTTTCGCGGGTGGAGGCATTGACCACCATGCGGAAGAAATCGTCGCCCAGGTAGTAGACGATCAGGTCGTCGATGACGCCGCCGCGCGGATTCAGCATGCACGAGTACAGGGCCTTGCCGGTCACCTTCAGTTTGTCGATCGAATTGGCCAGCAGGCGGCGCAGGAACGGCTTGACCTGGTCACCGCGCAGGTCGACCACGGTCATGTGACTGACGTCGAACACGCCGGCTTCGCGACGCACCAGGTGGTGTTCGTCCAGCTGCGAGCCGTAGTGGATGGGCATGTCCCAACCCCCGAAATCGACCATCTTGGCGCCAAGGGCGCGGTGGGTATCGTTGAGCAGCGTCTTCTGGGTCATGACCGGTCCGGCAGCAGAGGAAACAGGAATTCCCATTATCCCAGATCGGTCGCCCGCAGGCGTGCCGCAGCGCAGCGGTTCGTGGAAGCGGAAGCGCGGTCCGCCGCGCCCTTTCCCTTTCGGGCGAGGCAATGGCTGCGCTCCCCGCAACCGCCTGTTACAGGCGCACCCGCCCACGCAGGATGTCGACGAACATCACCCAGTCACCCATGAATGAATACAGCGGATGCCGGAAGGTGGCCGGGCGATTCTTCTCGAAGAAGACGTGGCCGACCCAGGCGAATCCATAACCGCAGAACAGCGCGGCCAGCAGGAGCGTCGGCTGGCCGCGCAACACGGCAGCCGCAGCCAGCAGCAGCACCCCGCAGCTGCCGATGAAATGCAGGCGCCGCGAGACCGGGTGGCGGTGCTCGCTGAGATAGAACGGATAGAACTCGCGGAAGCTGGCGAAGCGGGACATGCGCGTGCTCCGGGGGCCGTGGTCACTGCCATCATGCGCCTTACCGGGATGCAGCGCTGCGCGCTTGGGGGCATGGCCCGGCGGCCGTTGTAGAGCCGAGCCATGCTCGGCTGCCTTGGCCTTTGTAGCGCCAAGCTTGCTCGACTGCTCCCCGGAGAAGCAGCCGAGCATGGCTCGGCTCTACAAAAGGGTGGGCGCGGTCGAGCCTGGCTCGACGCTACACCGGGGGCGTGCGCGGACCGAACATGATCACCGCCATGCCGGCCAGGCACAGGGCTGCACCGAACAGGTCCCAGCGGCTGGGGCGGATGCCGTCGACCAGCCACAACCAGAACAGCGCGGTGCCGATGTACACGCCACCGTAGGCGGCATAGACCCGTCCACTGGCAGTCGGGTGCAGAGTCAGCAGCCAGGCGAACAGGGCCAGGCTGGCCGCGGCCGGCAGCAGCAACCAGACGCTGCCTCCCTTGCGCAGCCACAACCATGGCAGGTAACAGCCGACGATCTCGGCCAGCGCGGTCAGCAGGAACAGGCCAAGCGTCTTCACGCTTTTTCTGCTGCCTTGGCGTGCTGCCACAGCGCTTCCTGCGCATCCAGGTCCAGTGCCGCCAACGCCTCCCCCTGCGCCTCGGCCTGCGCTTCCATCGCGCGGAAGCGCCGCTCGAACTTGTGGTTGGCCCCGCGCAGTGCGGCGCCCAGATCGATATCGGCGTGCCGGGCCAGGTTGGCGCAGACGAACAGCAGGTCGCCCAGTTCTTCCTGCAGGCGCGCCTTGTTGCCCGCGATATCGCCGCGCTCGAATTCCTCTCGCAGCTCCTGCAGCTCCTCGGCCGCCTTGTCCAGCACAGGCAGCGGACCCGGCCAGTCGAAACCGACCCTGGCCGCGCGCGACTGGAGCTTCACGGCGCGCTGCCATTCCGGCAGGCCACGCGAGATACCGGCCAGTGCGGAGGTGTCCTGCTCGCCCTTGGCGGCACGCTCGGCGCGCTTGATCGCGTCCCAGTTGCGCATCACCCCGTCGGCATCGTCGACGCTGACATCGGCAAACACATGCGGGTGACGGCGCTGCATCTTGTCGCTGATCGCACGTGCGACATCGGCGAAGGCAAATGCCCCCTGCTCCTCGGCCATGCGTGCGTGGAACACCACCTGCAGCAGCAGGTCGCCGAGCTCGTCGCAGAGATCGTCGAGGTCGCCGCGGTCGATCGCATCGGCCACCTCGTAGGCTTCCTCGATGGTGTACGGGGCAATGGTCGAGAAGTCCTGCTCCAGGTCCCATGGGCAACCTCCCTGCGGGTCGCGCAGGCGCGCCATGATGACCAGCAGGCGTTCCAGTTGATGGCTTGCCTCGCTGCCGGTGGCAGGGGTGTCGTGCGCGCTCATGCGGCCTCCAGGTTCAGTCGGACAACCAGTCGCGCCACGGCAAGCTGGTATCACCAAGGGCAATGAAATCGCCGTTCAACAGCGTTTCGCGGCGGTTGTAACGGAACGGCTTGCCGGTCGCGGCCGACAGCACCGCGCCACCCGCCGCATGCAGCACGCACTGGCCGGCGGCGGTATCCCATTCAGAGGTTGGGCCGAGCCGCGGATAGACATCCAGGCCGCCTTCGGCGATCCGGCAGAATTTCAGCGACGATCCCTGCGCGATGGTCTCGATGCGGCCCATGCGCGCCAGCAGCGCCTCGGTTTCCGGCGAACGGTGCGATCGGCTGGCGGCGACGCGCAGCGGAGCAGTGGCCGGCGTGCGGGTGCGCAGCACGGTGTCGTGCAGACCCTGCCGCCGATAGGCCAGTTCCCCGCGCATGGCATGCCAGACAATGCCGGTGACCGGCGCCAGCACCACGCCGAATGCCGGTGCGCCCTGGTAGATCAAGGCAATGTTGACGCTGAACTCACCGTTGCGCTTGACGAACTCGCGGGTGCCGTCGAGCGGGTCCACCAGCCAGTAGGCGCCCCAGTGGCGGCGCTGCTCCCAGCCCACCTGCGCCGATTCCTCGGACAGGATCGGCAGGTCCGGGGTCAGCTGGCGCAGGCCCAGTTCAATGACCTGGTTGGCGGCCAGGTCAGCTGCGGTGACCGGGCTGTTGTCGTCCTTGATCTGCACGTCGAAGCCATCGGCATACACCTGCATGATGGCCTGTCCGGCTTCCTGGGCGATGGCGATGGCGGTCTCGCGCAGGTCCGTCGTCAGCTTGATCATCGCGTTCCCTGCAGCCACTGGCGGGCAATGAACAGCGCCGCCAGCGAGCGTCCCTCTGAGAAGTCCTCGCGCAGCATCAGCTGGTCCAGTTCGGCCAGCTTCCACGGCACCACTTCCAGCTCCTCCGGCTCGTCGCCGGCCAGTTTTTCCGGGTACAGGTCGCGCGCCACCACCAGCCACGACTGGTGGCTCATGTAGGTCGGGGCCAGGGTCATCGCGCGCAGCACGTCGACCCGGCGCGCACCATAACCGGCCTCTTCCTTCAGTTCGCGGTCGGCCGCCTGCTCGGGCGTCTCGCCGGCATCGATCCGGCCCTTCACCAGCCCCAGTTCGTAACGGTGCATGCCAGCGGCGTATTCACGTACCAGCAGCACGGTTTCGTCGTCGAGCATCGGCACCACCACCACCGCACCGTGCCCACGGCTGACCAGGCGCTCGAAGCGGCGGCGTTCGCCGTTGGAGAACTCCAGGTCCAGGTGCTGGCGCTGGAAGGGGCCGTTCTCCTCATCGGTGATCCGATGGATGATCGGCAAGCGACGGCCGGCACGGTCATCGTTCATGCGGAATCTCCGCGGCGACCGGCGGCTGCGCCGGGGCCGATAGAATGTGCAGGCAGCAACATGTTCATGAGCCCGAAATGCTAGCAGACCCAACCCCCTCCCCGCTGGCCCGCCACTGGCGGCAGCGCGACCTGCAGGTGCTGTGGCACCCGTGCACGCAGATGCGTGAGCATCCGGACACCCTGCCGCTGGTACCGATTTCCCGTGGCGAAGGCGCATGGCTGATCGACCACGACGGCAACCGCTATCTGGACGCGGTCAGCAGCTGGTGGACCAATCTGTTCGGTCATGCCGAACCGCGCATCGGTGGTGCCATCGCTGCCCAGGCCGGGCAGCTGGAACAGGTGATGCTCGCCGGTTTCGGCCACGAGCCGGCGATCACCCTGGCCGAACGCCTGCTGGCACTGGCGCCACGCCAGGCCGGCCGCGAACCGCTGGCCAAGGTGTTCTACGCCGACAACGGGTCCGCCGGCGTGGAAGTGGCGCTGAAGATGGCCTTCCAGTACTTCCAGAACCGCGGAGAGCCCCGGCGCACGCGCTTCATCGCGCTCGAGAACGGCTACCACGGCGAAACCCTGGGCGCGCTGGCGCTGGGTGACATTCCGCTGTACCGCCGCGTCTATGCGCCGCTGCTGGCCGAGGGCCTGTTCGCGCCGTCTCCCGATGCCTACCTGGCCGAACCGGGCCAGAGCGCGGCCGATCGCGCACGGCAGGCGGCCGATGGCCTGGCCACGCTGTTCGACCAGCACCCGGGCGAGGTCTGCGCGGTGATCCTGGAACCGCGCCTGCAGTGTGCCGGCGGCATGCGCATGCATGACCCGGTCTACCTGCAGCGCGTGCGCGGACTGTGCGATGCCCATGGCGCGTTCATGATCGCCGACGAGATCGCCACCGGCTTCGGCCGCACCGGCACCCTGTTCGCCTGCGAGCAGGCCGGGGTGATGCCGGACCTGATGTGCCTGTCCAAGGGCCTGACCGGCGGCTTCCTGCCACTGGCCGCCGTACTGGCGACGCAGGCGCTGTATGACGCCTTCCTCGACGACTCGCGCGAGCGCGCCTTCCTGCATTCGCACAGTTACACCGGCAACCCGCTGGCCTGCGCCGCGGCGCTGGCGACGCTGGACATCTTCCGCGACGACGATGTGATCGCGCGCAACCGGGGCATCGCCTCGGTGATGGGCACGCTGGCGGCACCGTTTGCCGACCACCCGCACGTGGCCGACGTGCGCCAGGCCGGCATGGTGGTGGCGTTCGAGCTGTCGCGCGACGGCAACAAGCGCACGCCGTTCGACCCGGGCCTGCGGCTGGGCCTGCAGGCCTACAAGGCCGCCCTCAAGCGCGGCGTGGTGCTGCGCCCGCTGGGCGACGTGCTGTACTGGATGCCACCCTACTGCGTGGACGACGAACAACTGGAGCTGCTGGCGCACACCACGCTGGCGGCCATCGACGAGGCGATTGCATGCGCGTGACCCGCTGCCCCATCGACCTGGCGCTGCACAGCGGCCAGACCGTGACCCTGCCGGAAGACACCGCCAACCACCTGGTGCGGGTGATGCGCCTGCGCGAAGGCGATACCTGCGTGCTGTTCAACGGCGATGGCCACGACTACAGCGCGACGCTGACCGTGGCCGGCAAGCGCGAGGTGCAGGTCCTCATCGACGCCGTGCAGGCCATCGACAACGAATCCCCGCTGGCGATCACCCTGCTGCAGGGCATCGCCCGTGGCGAGAAGATGGACCTGATCCTGCAGAAGGCCACCGAGCTGGGCGTGGTCGCGATCATTCCGGTCAACGCCGAGCGCACCGAGGTGAAGCTGGACGCGGCACGGGCGGAAAAGCGCGTGGCGCACTGGAACAACGTGGTGACCTCGGCCTGCGGCCAGTCCGGGCGCGCGCGCATTCCGCCGGTAGGATCGCCGCTGTCGCTGGCGCAGGCTGCGGCGGCGCTGCCAGCCGATTCGCTGCGGCTGACCCTGGATCCGCAGGGAGCACATCGCCTGTCGACGCTGGAAGCCGCTCCCGCTGGCGGCATCGTGATTGCAATCGGCCCGGAAGGCGGCTGGTCGCCACGCGACCGCGATCAACTGGCCGCAGCAGGATTCCAGGGGCTGCAACTGGGGCCGCGGATCCTGCGCACGGAAACGGCCGGACTGGCCGCGATCGCGGCGTTGCAGGCGCGCTTGGGCGATCTGGGGTAAGGCTGATTCGTGGTAGTGCCGGCCGCTGGCCGGCATCCACGGGATCATGAGGTTGCCGGCCAGCGGCCGGCACTACCAGCTACCCGACCGGCGGATTGCCGATCAGGCCGCCAGCGGATGTCGACGCTGGAAGCCGCTCCCGCTGGCGGCATCGTGATTGCAATCGGCGGGATTCCAGGGGCTGCAACTGGGGCCGCGGATCCTGCGCACGGAAACGGCCGGGCTGGCCGCGATCGCGGCGTTGCAGGCGCGGTTGGGCGATCTGGGGTAAGGCTTCGTGGTAGTGCCGGCCGCTGGCCGGCATCCACGGGATCATGGGGTTGCCGGCCAGCGCCCGGCACTACCAGCTACCCGACCGGCGGATTGCCGATCAGGCCGCCAGCGAATCCAGCGCCGCTTCCAGTGCATCCAGGTTCGGCAGCAGCGCGCTCTGCTCACCCAGCAGCACGCGCATGTGCACGATCTGCGGCAGGGTTTCTTCGGAGGCGTCGGCCAGCAGGCCGTCGCGCGGCACCGAGATCAGCTGCGGGAAGTTCTGCGTCAGCAGCGCGTAGTACGGGCGCTGCGCGTTGCCGCTGAGGGACTTCAGTACTACCACCTTGTTGTGGCCGGCCACCGTCTCTTCGCCCAGCCCGGAAAGGCGTGCGAACGACACCAGCGGCACCTGCCAGCCGTGCCAGCCGATCTCGCCAACCAGCCAGCGCGGCGCATCGGAGACCGGCTGCACCGGTACGCGCGACATCATTTCGGCCACGGTGGCATTGGGCAGCAGTACGCGCTCGTTGCCGGCCTGGATCAGGACGCCGCGGATTTCGTCGTTGCTGGCGTAGCTCATGGTGCATCTCCGTTGTCGTCCTGCTCACCCCAGCGCGCGGCAATTGCCTGCGCCAGCTCCTGCGGTTCACCGGCCACCATGCCGGCAGCAACCACGGCGGTGGCCGCAGCCGGGTCGTAGCAGCCCTCGCCTACCTGCCCGGCCACCCACGCACCGGCGGCCGCCAGGTCCAGCGCCGGGCCGACATGGGCCAGGTCGGCACCGCTGAGCAGCACCAGCGCAGTGTGTGCGGCCGGCAATGCAGCGAGCGAAATACCGGTGGCATCGCTCTGGAAATGCAGGCCATCGCTGGCCGCGCGCACGCCGATATCATCAGCCAGCACGTGGACCTCGCCCGGCACGGCGCGCTGGCCGGCCTCGGCCAGCTGCACCGGCAACGGCGAAACACGCGACATCTGCTTGACCAGATTGCCGTAGCGGCCACCGTCCAGGCGCATGTGCACCAGGACCGGCACGCTCAACGACGCGGGCAGTGCGCCGAGCAGGCGACGCAACGCATCCGGGCCACCGATGCCGGCCAGCACCAGCACTGATGCGGCGCGCGCACCGGCCGGGGCGGCGGCATCCAGATCGACCAGGGTCAAATGATCGGTATCGAAGGAGGGCTGCGGCGCAGCGGCCGGCGCCGCCACTTCTGCCGGTGCCGGCGCTTCGATCGATTCCTCGACCAGCGACCAGGCGGTGTGATCGAAGGAGATCGGCGGTGCCGCAGGCGCCGCCGGTTCGGCCGGCGCTTGCGGCGGCGAAGGCGGATCCCGTGGTTCGGGCACGTCCGGCTGCAGTGCCGCCAGGGCCTGCTCCAGCGCGATCGGTTCGTGCAGGTGTGCCGGCGGCGAATACAGACCGTCGGCCGGAACGTCATCGGCCCAGCTCAGCGCCTGCGCCAGATGCGGCTGCAGGGCTTCTTCCTGCGGTGCCGGCGCGGGCGCCGGATGGCCGGGCTCCAGCTGCAGGCTGGGCTCTTCCTCGGCACCCGGCGGCAACACCTGCTGGTGGCCGTGCAGCTTGGCCGCCAGATGGCGCCCCCAACGCTGCGCCTCCCAGCCGTCGCGGCGCGCGGCCAGCTCGGCCTCATCGAACACCAGGGTCAGCCCCGGTGCCGAGAGCGCGGCGTCCAGCCGTTCCAGTGCGTCCTCGATGGCCGCTTCCAGCGCGATCACCACGAACTGCGGATCCGCAGCCTGCAGGACCTGTGGCTCCAAGCCGTTCGGGTCATCTTCCAGAACCAGCTGCACATCTGCATGCGACAGCGCCTCGCGCAGGCGTTCGCGCGCCGCACCGGGGCGGGCCAGCAGGGCGACGGCCGGGGCCGGATGGGTTTCACTCACGGACACGGGCGATCCCCAGCAGGTCGTACACGTTACGCATCAGGTCCAGTTCCTGGTACGGCTTGCCCAGATAACGCTGGACACCGATCTCGAAGGCGCGCTGGCGGTGCTTGTCGCCGCTGCGCGAGGTGATCATCACGATCGGCACATCCTTGTAGCGCGGGTCGGCGCGCATCGCCGTGGCCAGCTCGTAGCCGTCCATGCGCGGCATCTCGATATCCAGCAGCATCAGGTCCGGCACGCGCTCTTCCAGCCGCTCCAGTGCTTCCACGCCATCGCGGGCGACGCTGACTTCGAAGTTGTGCCGTTCGAGGATGCGTCCGGTCACTTTGCGCATGGTCAGCGAGTCATCGACCACCATCACCAGCGGCACCTGGCGTTCGTCGCGCGGTGCATTGGCCAGCACCGGTGCGGTCGGATTGGCGAGGAAACGGCGCACCAGCGGCGCGACGTCCAGGATCACCACCACGCGACCATCGCCGGTGATGGTGGCACCGTAGATGCCCGGTACCGATGCGATCTGCAGGCCGACCGGCTTGACCACGATTTCGCGGTTGCCCAGCACCTGGTCGATCGCCACGGCAGCGCGCAGGTCACCGGCACGCACCAGCAGCAGCGGCACCTGGTCCTGGCCATCGGCGCGTGCCGGGGCCTGCCCGACCAGGCTGCCGAGGTCATACAGCGGATAGTCTTCGCCGCTGTAGCGGTAACTGCTGTCGGCGGCCTCGAAGCGTTCGCGTGACAGGCGGCCGATACCACTGACCGAGGCCACCGGCACGGCGAAGGTGGTTTCACCGATCTGCACGAACACCGCCTGGGTGACGGCCAGCGTCTGCGGCAGGCGCAAGGTGAAGCGCACGCCCTGGCCACGCACCGACTGGATGTCGACCGAGCCGCCGAGCTGGCGCACTTCGTTGCGCACCACGTCCATGCCCACGCCACGACCCGCCAGCTGGCTGACCTGGTCGGCGGTGGAGAAACCGGAGGCGAAGATCAGGTTGTCCAGTTCCTGCTCGCTGGGCTGCGCATCGGCGGCCAACAGGCCACGATCGATGGCGCGGCGGCGGATCGCTTCGCGGTCCAGGCCAGCACCGTCATCGGCCACTTCCAGCACGATTTCCGAGCCTTCACGGTGCAGGCGGATGGCGACTTCGCCCTCCTCCGGCTTGCCGGCGGCGCGACGCTGTTCCGGCGCCTCCAGGCCGTGGGCCACGGAGTTGCGCAGCATGTGTTCGAGCGGCGCGACCATGCGATCGAGGACATTGCGGTCCAGTTCGCCGTGGGTGCCCTCCAGGGTCAGGTGCACCTGCTTGCCGGTATCCATTCCGGACTGGCGGACCACGCGGCGCAGGCGCGGCACCAGGCCATCGAACGGGACCATGCGCGCGCGCATCAGGCCATCCTGCAGCTCGGAGCTGACGCGCGACTGCTGTTGCAGCAACGAATCGTACTGGCGTGACAGATCGTCGAGCACGCCCTGCAGGCCCCCGAGATCGGCCGCCGACTCGTTCAGTGCGCGGCTGAGCTGCTGCAGCGTGGAGAAGCGGTCCAGTTCCAGCGGATCGAACTTCTGATCGGCCTGGTCCTGCTCACGCTGGTAGCGGGCGACGATCTGCGCCTCGGTTTCCAGGTCGAGTCGGCGCAGCTGGTCGCGCAGTCGCGCATTGGTGCGCTCCAGCTCGCCCATCGCGCCGCGGAAGGCACCAAGCTGCTGTTCCAGGCGCGAGCGGTAGATCGCCACTTCACCGGCATGGTTGACCAGGCGGTCGAGCAGATCCGCGCGCACGCGCACCTGTTCCTGCTGCGGGCGCGCCAGCGGATCTTCATCGATCACGCCTTCGGCCGGCAGCGGTGCCGACAACGGCGCATCGAGCAGTGCCGGCGCAGGGCCGGCGACCGCTGCCGACGCGGTTTCTGCAACGCTCGCCACGTCCGCTGCGCCTGCGGCAGCCGCTGCTGCTGCGGCAATATCGGTGGTGGTACGCACTTCGAACGCATCGACCAGATCCTGCGCCGGTTCCACCACGCGGTGGTTACCGGTGCGGGTCAGCAGCTGGTGCAGGCGATCGAATCCGCGCTCCAGCAACTGCACATCGCGGCGTTCGATCTCGGTGCGACCGGCGGCGACCGCCTCCAGCAACGATTCGATGCTGTGGCCGAGATCACCGATGGCGTTGATGCCGGCCATGCGTGCGCCACCCTTCAGGGTGTGCAGGTCACGCTGCAGGCCGGCCAGCACCTCGCGGTCCTGCGGTGCATCACGCAGCTCGCTGATCAGGCCATCGCAGTGGTCGAGCAGGTCCTTGCCTTCCTCGACGAAGATGTCGACCAGCTCGCGATCGTAGACGCTGAAGTCGAGCGTATCGGTGCTGTCTTCAGGCACCGGCATGGCAAGGATGTCAGGTGTCACGGTTTCAGGCACGTCGGCTTCGGGCGCGCTGGCTGCCACGGCATCCGGTACCGCAACCGCATCGACGTCGGCGGCTTCGGCGTGGACCTCCGCCTGGCCCGGCGCGTCTTCCAGTTCGAAGAAGCGTACCGGTTCGGCGGTGGCCTGCGCTGCGGCCTCCGCGATCTCCTCATTCACCGTCGCCGGGGACGGCTGATCGGCGCTCTCTCCTTCACCGATCGCCGCCTCCCCGCCGACGTCCGCATCCTCGGCAAAGGCTTCCGCCTCGCCCGGCGCGAGTTCGCTGGCCTGCAGGCCGAGCACGGGCCATTGCCCGTCGTCGGCCAGGGGCTGCTCTTCGTCGATCACGTGCAGGCCGGCCTCGAGCGCGGCTTCCAGCGAGACCGGTTCTGCAAACCCCGGCGCAGCCATTTCATCCTGCAGGCTCGACAGCTCGCTGTCGAGTGGCAGTGCAGCAGGCATTTCGAACGCCGTGGCATCAGCGACGTGCGCGCGATCGGCCGAGGGCGCATTCAGGTCAGATGCGACGGCTTCGACAGCGGCCGGAGTCTCTTCGGCGTCGCGGTCGTCAACCGGCAGCGCACTGGCATCCAGGTACGGCGACAGATCATCCACGACGGTCAAACCGGCATCGTCGGACAACCGCAGCACGCCTTCGGCCTCCGCCTCGACACCGGCTACGGCAACGGCTGGAACGTCGTCGGCCACCTGGATCGATTCGACCACCGGCAGCGACGCATCCTCCTCACCCGGTACGGACGGCCATCCGGCATCGAAGTAGCGCGAAAGATCATCGCTGGCCGTCAGCTCACCGACCTCCAGCCCGGCCTCGATCGCCACGTCGGCGACCGGGGCTTCGACAGTATCGGCACGTGCTTCCGCGTCCTGCTCCGGTGCGGCAAACGAATGCGGCACCGCATCAAATTCAGGCGCGACGGCTGTCGATGCATCCGCGTCCAGTTCCACCGGCGGTTCGTCATCCAGCGCCAGATCGTCTTCTTCGTCTTCCAGGCCCACCATCGGCCAGCGCGCTTCCGGCAACGCGCCAGCCAGCGCCTGCAGGCGCTGCGCGAGTACCTGTTGCGGCGCGATGCGCGGCTGTTCGGCCTGCAACGCTTCCATGGTGGCGGTGATCGCCTGCGCAGTCGCATCCAGGGCGGCTACGCCTTCATCACCCGGGACCACCTCGGCGGCCAGTGCGCGCTTGATGTAGGACTCCGCGCCGCCGGTCACCGCCGTGATCTCGGGCACTTCGGTCATCGCGAAGGCGCCGTTCATGGTGTGCACCGCGCGCAGCAGTGCATCGCTGACCGGTTGCGGCGCCTGCTGCGCCGAACGCAGCCAGTCCTGCAGGGTGGTCTGGTGGACTTCCACCTCGGCCTCGAGAATCTCGCGCAGCACGCTGTCGATGTTGGCCGGCGTACCGGCCACTTCGGCCTCCACGTCGGTATCGGCCGGCGCCGAGGCGGCAGCCTCCACATCGAGAATGCGGCTGATCTCGTCTTCGCCGTCAGCTTCAGCAACCGGTACAACCGGCGCAGCCGCACCCGGCAGCGGTACGTAGTAGGTTTCCTCGCCTGCGCCGACACGATCGGCAATGGCCTGCATGGCCTGCAGGTCGACGCTGATGCGCTGGCCGTGGCGCAGCGCTGCGTTCAGTTGTGGCAGCGCCGCATGTGCGTTGTCGACCATCGCCAGCACCGCCGGCGAGGCGGCGCGGCTGCCATCCAGCACGCGGTTGAGCATGCCTTCGATCTTCCACGCGAACTCGCCCAGCGTACGTGCGCCAACCAGGCGGCCACTGCCCTTGAGGGTATGGAAGATGCGGCGGATCGGGCGCAGCCGGTCCATGTTGTCCGGCTGCATGCGCCACGCCGGCAGCAGCGTGCCCAGATTGGCGAGCTCGTCGTCGAACTCTTCCAGGAACACCTCGCGGATGTCCTCGTCGATGTTCTCGGCGTCGTCGTCGAAGCCGGCGTCGAAGCCCGTAGTCGCGTCGGCATTGGCGTCGGCGCCGGTCGCAACGACCGCCTCCGGTGCCGTCGCGGTGGGCATCGCCTGCGGATTGAAGCCGGCAGCAGCTGCACTCAGCTCGGCGAAGAACTGGGCATCGGCTTCGCTGAAATCGATCGGCGCGATGGTGTCGATATCGATCACCGACACGGCCGGCGCCGACGTTTCCGCTGCCGGGGCGGGCGCTTCGATCGACGGCGGCGTGATCGACGATGCCGGCAGGTCATCCGGAGCCTCGTCCACCCTGACCTCCGCCGCAGGCGATGCATCGGCCAGCGGCGGCGCCACGGCATCGACGATCTCCAGCGACGGATGCAACCCGGCGTCATCGTCCAGCGACAACGTTTCCATCGCGTGCAGCGACAGCACATCGTCAGCGTTGTCCAATGCATCGGCGTCGAAGCGGAACACCACGTCGTCGGCCTCGGCAACCGCGCCCCGTTCGGCCGCTACCGGATCGAACACCGGCGCAGCATCGAATCCGGTCACGGGCGAAACCACGCTGTCCGTCGTCTCGTCGATCGCAGGCGCTGCGCTTTCCTCGAGCACCTGCGGCGCCTCGGACAGCGACCACTGCGGTGCATCGGCGTGATCGCTGTCGGCCAGTTCGAAGCTGACGGGATCGAAACTGGCGAACGTCGGCGCGCGTTCGTCGCCGGCGGGCGCGGCCGCCTCGGCTTCGGGGTAGAACGGCGCCAGCTCCCACTGCGGGACATCAGGCGCAGGTGCGCTGGACGCGGCGAAGACCAGCGATGCCTCGGCATCATCCTGTGTTGGCAGCGGCGAGGCGCCAGCATCCAACGGGCTGGCGGCCACGACGCCCGCGGTGCCCAGCGCGCCGAACATCAGGCTGTTGTCGGGCACCCTCGGTGCCGGTGTGGCCGGCGGCGGATCGAAGGTGAAGTCCGGCAGCGATACCGGCACGTCGCCGGCCGCGGGCGCAGCAGGCTGCACCGGTACCTCGATGCGCTCGGGCTGCAGCGGCTCGACCTGCACCGGCAGCGGCTCACGTTCGATCGCAAGCGCTGCCGGCGCTTCCGGTGCGGCGGCGTTGCGTTCGGGCAGCGGCCAGTAGCGCAGTGCCTCGAGGCTGCTGCGGGTGATTTCGAGGATGTCTTCGCGGCCCGGGCGACGATCGCGCAGGGCTTCCAGGTAGTACTCCAGGCTGGCCATGGCATCGGCCAGGGTGTCCAGCTGGCGGCCGCTGGGCACGCGCTGGCGGCCGATCAGCTCGGCCTCGATGTACTGCTGCACGCCACGCAGGTAATCGGCGGCGGTACCCAGGTCGAGCATGCGCAGCGCGCCGGACACATCGCCCAGCAGGCGCGGTACATCCTGCAGCTCGGCATGGTTCCAGCTGGTTTCGATGAAGGCGACGAAATGCTCGCGGGCGGCAGCGAAGTTGGCGATGGCTTCATGGGCCAGCACTTCCACCGTGCGCCGGTTCTCCACCGCGCTCGGATCGTCCTCGCCACTGCCGCCGGCGCCCAGATGGGCAACCTGGTCGTCCAGCGAGGCATCGACGTACAGCAGCGCACCGGCGATATCCAGCAGCAGGTTCTCGTCGATCTGCTGGCGCCCCTCGACCACGCCACGCAGCGCGTCGCGCTGCTGCACGACCACGCCGCGGGCCACGCCCAGGCCCATCATGCCCAGCGTGTCGGCCACGGCGCCCAGTTCGTTGGCCTGGGTCTGCAGCTGTTCCGGTGCACCGCCGGTGCGCAGGTGCAGGTCAAGCGCATCCTTGATGCGCAGCAGTTCTTCCTTCACTGCGCTGCCGACGGTATCGAGCAGCTCGCGGTTGCGCCCGCTCAGGCTGCCCCGGGCATGGTCCAGTTCGGCCTCGGTGGCGGTGATGCTGTCCGGCGCAAAGGCCAGCAGCACGCTGTCGTTGACGCCTTCTTCGCCACGCGACGCGCGGATCTCGTTGAGCAGCGGCATCAGCACGATCGGAATGTCGCGATGGCCGTTCTGCAGGCGCTCCAGATAGTCCGGCAGCAGCACGCTGCCACGCATCAGGGTCGCACAGGCTTCATCCCGGTCGGCCACCTGGCCGGCGCCGATGGCATTGGCCAGCTGCTCCAGCTCTTCGGCCACCATCGCCGGGGCATACAGTTCAACCATGCGCAGGGTGCCCTGCACCTGGTGCAGGTAGCCGGCGCAGATGCGCATGCGGCTGGCATCACTCGGGTCTTCCGCGTAGTACTCGACCTCGTTGCGCACCTGGCGCAGGGTCTCGTCCAGCTCGGGCTTGACCCAGCCCAGCGCTGCGTGGCTCATCGCATCGCGCAGACTGCTCATGGACGCGCTCCGTTCGCCGCCGCGCGATGGCCGCGCGGATTCTGGCGTGGGGAATGGAAATGCTTCATCGACTGGTTCCTTGCTCGCCGCCCTGCCCGCGTCACGCCGGCAGCTTGAAGTCGGCGACCGAACGGCGCAGGTCCGCCGCCAGCTGCGCGAGGTGGCCGATCGACTCTGCGGTCTGCCCGGCACCCTGCGAGGTCTGGCCGGTGATCTGCCGGATCACGCCCATGGTGCGGGTGATGTCCGAGGCCGCGGCCGACTGCTGCTGGGCGGCGATGGAGATGTTCTTGATGAGGGTATTGAGGGCGTTGGACACGCGCTCGATCTCGGTCAGCGCGGTACCGGCGTCCTCGGCCAGGCGCGCACCGGACACCACTTCGGCCGTGGTCTGCTCCATCGAGGTGACCGCTTCGTTGGTATCGGCCTGAATGGCCTGGACCAGGTTTTCGATGCGTCGGGTCGCACCCGAGGTACGTTCTGCCAGGCGCTGCACTTCGTCGGCCACGACCGCGAAACCGCGGCCCGCTTCACCCGCCGACGCCGCCTGCACCGCCGCGTTCAGCGCCAGGATGTTGGTCTGCTCGGAAATGTCATTGATCAGTTCCACGATCGAGCCGATTTCCTGCGACGACTCGCCCAGGCGCTTGATGCGCTTGGAGGTTTCCTGGATCTGGTCGCGGATCTGGTCCATGCCCTGGATGGTCTCGCGCACCACGCCGGCGCCTTCGGCGGCGATCACCACCGAGCGCTGTGCCACGTCGGCCGACTCGGCCGAGTTGCGCGACACCTGCTCGATGCTCGCTGCGATTTCACCGATGCGGTCCGAGGCGGAGGTGATCTGGTTGGCCTGGTGGCCCGCCGCCTCTGCCAGCTGCATCGCGGTGGCCTGGGTTTCCTGGGTGGACATCGCGACCTTGGCCGAGGTGTCGTTGATGGTGGTCACCAGGTGGCGCAGCTCGTCCACCGCATAGTTGATCGCGTCGGCGATCGCGCCGGTCATGTCCTCGGTCACCGAGGCCTTCACCGTCAGGTCACCCTCACCGAGCGAGGAGATTTCGTCCAGCAGCCGCATGATCGCCTGCTGGTTGCGGCTGTTGAATTCCACCTGGGTCTGGTAACGCAGTTCCTGCTCGCGCGAGCGGCTGCGCACGTTGGTGGAGACGAAGCCGATGATCGCGATCAGCGACAGCGCGCCGGACACCACGCCGATCCAGAAGTTGGGGAACAGGCGTGTGTCGGACACCGAGCCGAACGAGGAGAACGCATCGAACAGCTTGCGGCTGTCGTCCAGCATGTGTGCCGAGCCCTGCCCCAGCGCGGTGGCGGCCGACTGCGCCGCGAACAGCTGGCGCGAGCTCGCCAGGATCGCGTCGGCGTCCTGCTTCATCGCTTCCCACTTCCGCTGCGACTGCTCCAGTGCGGCCACGGCGGCAGCACCGCGCACGGCGGTGATGCCCAGTTCCTCGTTGCCGTTGCGCAGGCCGTCGAGCACCTGCGAGAACACGGTGATGTCACGCGCCAGCGCATCCCCGGAGGTCGCTGCGGCGCTGCCACCGGCACGCATTTCGGTCACCCGACGGGCCATCGAACCGGCCACCACGACCTGCTGCAGTGCGCTGTACACCTGCGACGAGGGGGCGCCGGAGGCGGACATCGCGCGCACCAGCTCGTTCAGCTGGGCCTGCAGGCCCGGTACCGCGCCGGTGAAGTTGTTGGCATTGCCGGCCAGCGCCAGCACCGCCGGCTCGCTGGCCACCAGCTGCCCGGCCTGCTTGCCCAGCGGCGCCCAGGTTTCGCCCAGGGTGGCGATGGCGCCGGACACGCCCGGCTCCTTGCCATAGCGGCCCTGCAGCGTCGACACGTTCTGTTCGATCGCGTTGCGGGTGGCCTTGAAGGCGGTGAAGGCCTGGGCGTTGCCGCCGACCGCGTCACGTCCCTGGTTGGCCAGCTGCTGCGACAGCACCTGCAGGTCGGCGGCCTTGGAGCCGGCGTCGGCAAGGCGGCTGCCCTGCCAGGTGGCGACGCCGGTGTTGACGCCGAACAGGATCATCGATGCCAGCAGCAGGAACAGCCAGAGGTTGCTGCCGCCCAGCCGCAGCTTGCCGGTCTTGGTGGCGTCCGAAGCAGTACTCATCGTTCAACCTCGATCTTCAATGCAGGGGGCGATGCCCGGCCTCAGGCCGCGGCTTGCCGGAATTCAGGGGTGCGCGACAGCAGCGAGAGCGAGAACACGCCCCAGTCATGGCCGTCGGCATGGAAGGCACGGTCAACGAAATGGCCGTAGCGGCCTTCGGCCAACGTGCCCGCGTCGATCTGCTGGTCCAGCTCGAAGCTGCGCTGGCCGAACAGTTCATCGATGGTCAGTGCGACGTCGCCGCCAGCCTGGCGCATGATCAGCACGCGCTGGCCTTCCTGCTGCACGGTGCGCGTGCCTTCCAGGAAGTACTTCAGGTCGACCACCGGAAACAGGTTGCCACGCAGGTTGCCCACGCCCAGCAGCCAGGGCTGCGCGCAGGGCACCGGGGTCACCGGCGGCATCGGCACGATTTCCACCACTTCGCGGAAATCGGACACCAGCCGGCGCTGGCCGACCCGGTAACCGACGCCACGCCACAGGTCCTGGGCGAACTGCCGCCCGGGCAGCTGCACTGCATGGGCCAGGCTGCGTCGTTCGTAGGCTTCAAGGATGTCGAAGGGCGAGCGCATCAGGCCACCAGTTCGTTGATCCGCGCGATCAGTTCATCCTCGCGCGGCGGCTTGACGATGTAATCGGCTGCGCCCTGGCGCAGGCCCCAGGCCTTGTCGGTTTCCATCGCCTTGGTGCTGACGATGATCACCGGGATGTGCTTGATCGCCGCATCGCGGGCCATCGCCCGGGTGGCCTGGAACCCGCTCATGCCGGGCAGGACCACGTCCATCAGCACCAGCTGCGGCACCTGGTCGCGGACCAGCTGCAGGCCATCCTCGGCGTTGTCCGCTTCCAGCACCTCGTGGCCGGCACGGCGCAGCCACTGGGTGAACACCGCGCGGTCGGTCGGTGAATCCTCGATCAGGACGATACGAGCCATTGTGCCTTTCCCCCCTGGTCAGGCGTTGACGTATGTGCGGATGGCACCCAGCAGTTCTTCGCGCGTGAAAGGCTTGGTCAGGTATTGCTCCGAGCCGACGATGCGCCCCCGCGCCTTGTCGAACAGACCATCCTTGGACGACAGCATGATCACCGGGGTCGCCTTGAACAGCTGGTTGCCCTTGATCAGCGCACAGGTCTGGTAGCCATCCAGGCGCGGCATCATGATGTCGACGAAGATGATCTGCGGCTGCTGGTCTGCGATCTTGGCAAGCGCTTCGAAGCCGTCGGTGGCGGTGACCACCTCGCAGCCTTCGCGCTTGAGCAGCGTTTCCGCAGTCCTGCGGATGGTCTTCGAATCATCGATGACCATCACCCGGAGTCCTGCGAGTTCCCCGCCCGCAGTCGTGTTTTCAGTCATTGCCTATCCCCAAGCGCACGGCCCAATCTCTGGCGGGAGCCGCTGCGAAAGCGTATCTATATCGCACTTCCCGCGCCCGCTTCAAGGCCGGCCTGCCGCGCAGGGGGTAGCACCGGGCTGAACGTGACCGGGTTCGCAATGACTGCGCTGCCGGCAGGCGGACGCTGCGTTGCACTACGGCGGGGAGGCACACGGCCGGCGTTGCCGCTACCATCAACGCCTTGCCTGACAGGTGCGCCCATGCCGTTGAACGTCATCGTGGTGATGGACCCCATCGCCCACATCAAGATCGCCAAGGACACCACCTTCGCCATGTTGCTGGAAGCCCAGCGCCGTGGCCATGCCCTGCACTACGTGCGGCCCGGCGGGCTGGCCCTGGAAGGTGGCGTGGCGGTGGCCCAGACCGCACCGCTGCAGGTGCGCGACGACCCGGCCGGCTGGTATGAGCTGGGCGCGTTCAGCCGTACCGCGTTCGGTCGCGGCCAGATCGTGCTGATGCGCAAGGACCCGCCCGTCGACGCCGAGTACATCTACGACACGCAGGTGCTGGACGTGGCTGCCGCTGCCGGCGCCTGCGTGGTCAACAACCCGCAGGGCCTGCGCGACTACAACGAGAAGCTGGCCGCCCTGCTGTTCCCGCAGTGCTGCCCGCCGACCCTGGTCAGCCGCGATGCCAAGGCATTGAAGGCCTTCGCGCTGGAGCACGGCCAGGCCGTGCTGAAGCCGCTGGATGGGATGGGCGGCCGCTCGATCTTCCGCAGCGGCCAGGGCGATCCGAACCTGAACGTGATCCTGGAAACCCTGACCGACGGCGGCCGCAAGCTGGCGCTGGCCCAGAAGTTCATTCCCGACATCACGGCCGGCGACAAGCGCATCCTGCTGGTCGACGGCGAACCGGTCGACTACTGCCTGGCGCGCATTCCCCAGGGTGACGAGTTCCGCGGCAACCTGGCGGCTGGCGGCCGTGGCGAAGGGCGCCCGCTGAGCGAGCGTGACCGCTGGATCGCCGGCCAGGTTGGCCCGGAGATGAAGCGCCGTGGCATGCGCTTCGTCGGCCTGGACGTGATCGGCGATTACCTGACCGAGGTCAACGTGACCAGCCCGACCTGCGTGCGCGAGCTCGACGCGCAGTACGGCCTGAACATCGCCGGCACCCTGTTCGACGCGCTCGAGGCCGGCCTGCGCTGATGGCGGCCGCACCTGCCGTCCTGCCCCCGCCGGCGCGCGAAGCGCAACGGCTGGGCGCGACCATCGCGCTGTCGATCGTGGTCCACGCCCTGCTGATCCTGGGCGTGGGTTTTGCGGTGAAAGGCGACGCACCACTGGTGCCGACGCTGGAGGTGATCTTCAGCCAGACCCGCACCGCACTGACCCCGAAGCAGGCCGATTTCCTTGCCGCCGCCAGCCAGGAAGGTGGCGGCGAGCACGACCGTGCGCAGCGCCCGCGCGACAACCAGGCCGGCATCGTTCCGCAGGCCCAGGCGGGGCTGAGCCCGGTGCCGCAACAGCAGCAGTCGGCCGCGCCGGCGCCCCCGCCGCAGGCGCGGGTGGTCAGCAGCCGCAACGGCGAAGAGGCAGTGGCCCAGGCGCAGGCGCGCCCGACACCGGAGCAGCCGGAACCGGATGCACCGCTGACGGCACGCGAGCAGCGTGATGCCGAGATGGCGCGGCTGGCGGCCGAGGTGCATCTGCGCTCGGCGCAGTACGCCAAGCGCCCGAACCGCAAGTTCGTGTCGGCCAGCACGCGCGAATATGCCTACGCCAATTACCTGCGCGCCTGGGTCGACCGCGCCGAGCGCGTCGGCAACCTGAATTACCCGGACGAGGCCCGGCAGCGCCGGCTCGGCGGCCAGGTGGTGATCAGCGTGGGCGTGCGCCGCGATGGCAGCGTGGAAAGCAGCCGGATCCTGCGTTCAAGCGGGACGCCGTTGCTGGATGAGGCGGCGCTGCGGGTGGTGCAGCTTGCGCAGCCATTCCCGCCGCTGCCGAAGACCGAGGACGAGATCGACATCCTGCAGGTCACCCGCACCTGGGTGTTCCTGCCGGGTGGCACCCTGCACGACGACCGGTAGGGGTTTGTTGCCCGGGCCTGCGGCCCGGGACCCGCTGGAAGCAAAGTCAAAGTCAACATCAACAGCAGCGGTCGGGATATTGGGTTTGGCGGGGCGGTATGGGCTTGCAGGACACGCCGTAAACCCGTCCCTGGGGGCTCGATGGCGCCATCCATGGCGCCAACGGTCCTGCAAGCCCATACCGCCCCGCCTCTGACAGATCCCGACGCATCATTGCTGTTGGTAGGTGTCGACCTTGGTCGACACACATCCACGCTACGCGTGGATGCGAGCGAAGCGATCCGCTGTTGACTTTGATTTTCTTTTGATTTTCCGTGGCGGACGCACACGGAAACTGTCAGAGGTCGGGCGGGGTGGGTTCGCGGGGGTGTCCGCGGCATGGATGCCGCGGCCAAGCCCCCATGGGTGAGGGCGCTTTGCTTGCGAAGCACTGCTTCGCAAGCGCCCGAACGCACAGCCGCCAGCGGCTGGGCCGGACCGCGGAGCGGGGTTTACGGCGTCCCCCGCGAACCCACCCCGCCCGGCCAAGCGCGGCTTTGGGTTTATGCGATCAACCAACCCCGCCACGAGGGGCTCAGCCGTTGGCCTTCGCCTTCGCCTCGCGCGCGGCCTGCTGCTCGACCAGGGTCAGTGCCACGTTGTCGCGCAGGTAGGCCGGCTCGACCTTCTCCGGCGCAATGGCTTCGCCGCGCGCGAACGCCGGCACCGCCAGTGCGAGCACGTCCGACGCACGCGGCAATGCCGTGGCGTCGAATCCGCGCAAACCTGTACCGAGCTGCGCGACCAGCGCACCCTCGGCTGCGGCGAACCCGGTACCGACACCGTAGGCCGACAGCCCTTCCGGCAGCGCCACCGCTGCCGGCGCGCAGACGCGCTCGGCATCGCGCGCGACCGGCAGGCCGTCCACGCGCTCGAAGCGGGCGACGTAGAGTTCGCCCATCCGCGCATCGATCGCCGACAGGATCTGCGTTTCTTCCGCCGGTGCGCGCAGCGCCAACACCTGCAGCGTCGAGACCGGCAGCAGCGGGCGGTCCAGTGCCAGTGCGATGCCCTGGGCAATGGCAATCGCCAGGCGCACGCCCGTGAACGCACCCGGACCGCGACTGAGGGCGATGCCATCAAGCTGGCGACGGCTGATGCCGGCGTCGGCCAGCAGCGCCTCGGCCCACGGCAGGCTCAACTCGGCGTGCCGGCGCGGGGCGATCTCGAAGCGTTCCAGGACCTGCCCATCGACATGCAGGGCAACGGAACAGGCTTCGGTGGCGGTTTCAAAGGCAAGCAGTTTCATTGGATCAGGTCAGAACAAGGGGAACGTGGCACCGGGAGCAGGCTCCGGGCCCGCCGCAACGGCGGCCGGGGCAGCCGCATCATCGGCCACGGGCAGCCATTGTGGCCTAAAGAAGGCCTGCACATCGGCCAGGCTGCGGGTGCGCCGGAACGGCGGCAGCGACTCAAGAAAGACCCGGCCATAGCCACGGTTGAGCAGGCGCGGATCGCACAGGACCAGCACGCCCCGGTCGCTTTCGCTGCGGATCAGGCGGCCAACGCCCTGCTTCAGGGCGATCACCGCCTGCGGCAGCTGCTCGTCGCGGAACGGGTTGCCCCCCTGGCTGCGGATCGCCTCCAGCCGCGCCTCGTATACCGGGTCATCCGGTGCCGCGAACGGCAGCTTGTCGATCATCACCACGCTCAGCGCTTCGCCGACCACGTCCACGCCCTCGCGGAAACTGGCCGAGCCCAGCAGCACGCCATTGCCCGATTCGCGGAAACGCTGCAGCAGCGCCGCGCGTGGCGCCTCGCCCTGCACGAACAACGGCCACGGCCCGTCGCGCAGTGCCTCGGCGGCCTCGCGCAATGCACGGTGCGAGGCGAACAACAGGAACGCCCTGCCCTGCGAGGCCTGCAACACCGGCCGCAAGGTCTGGATCAGCGCGGTGCCAAACCCGCGCGCCGCCGGATCGGGCAGGCCTTCGGGCAGGTAGCACAACGCCTGCTCGGGCCAGTTGAACGGGCTCGGCTGGACCAGCGTGTGCGGATCGTCCAGGCCCAGGCGCGTGGCGATGTGGTCGAAGCCACCGCCCACGGTCAGCGTGGCCGAGGTGAAGATCCATGCCGCGCGGCTGCGCTCGCGATGCTCGCGCAGCGGGCCGGACACATCCATCGGCGTGCGCTGGCAGCGGAAACCACGCGGGGTGAGCTCATACCAGAGCACATCGGCGGCACGGGGGGTCTCCGCCGGATCGGTATCGAAATCGAGGGTGGGCTCATCATCGCCCAGCCAGCGCTGCAGCCGCGACACCGCCTCGCGTGCCCGCGCATGACAGGCATCCAGACCCGCCGCCGCCTCGCGCAGCGGTTGCAGTGCCTGCTCCAGCGTCACCAGGCCGGCCATCACCGTATCGAATCCATCGCGCACCTGTGGCATCGCCAGCGCACGCCACTGCGTACCCCGTGGCGGCAGCCCCTCCATCGCCGAGCGCAGCGCCAGCAACGCCTGCTGCAACTGGTCGACCGGTTCCTGCAGGGCCGACTGCGCGCCGCCTACGCCGCGCGCCTCGGCCAGGCAGTCGCGGCCGAGTTCCTGCCACGGGCGCATGCCGAAGCCTTCGCCGAAAAACTGCGCGGCCAACTCGGGCAGCTGATGCGCCTCGTCGATGACAAAGGCCTGCGCCCCCGGCAGCAACTCACCGAAGCCGTCCTGTTTCAGTGCCAGGTCGGCCAGCAGCAGATGATGGTTGACCACCACCACGTCGGCAGCCTGCGCACGTTGGCGCGCGCGCACCACGAAGCAGTCGTCCCAGAACGGGCAATCGGTACCCAGGCAGTTGTCGACCGTGGAAGTGACCATCGGCAGAAGCGGCGAGTCATCGGCCAGGCCTTCCAGTTCGGCGATTTCACCGAACTCCGAACGGCCGGACCAGGCCAGGATGCGCTGGAACTGCGCAGCCTGCTCCGGGCTGGAAAAACGCGGTTCGCCCCGCGCCTGCTGCAGGCGGTAGCGGCACAGGTAATTCGCGCGCCCCTTCAGCAGCGCGCTGCGCAGGCCAACGCCCAGTGCCTGGCGCACGCGCGGCAGATCGCGGTGGTAGAGCTGGTCCTGCAACGCGCGGGTACCGGTGGAGATGATGGTGCGCAGCCCGGACAGCAGCACCGGCACCAGATAGGCGAAGGTCTTGCCGGTGCCTGTACCGGCCTCGGCCAGCAGCAGGTCGCGCTGCTGCAGCGCTTCGGCGATGGCGTCGGTCAGGTGCAGCTGTGCCGGACGCGGGACAAAGGCATCCAGATGCGAGGCGAGCGCGCCGCCTTCGCTGAGGGCTTCGCGGCTGGCATGGACAAGGTCGGACATCAGAGGGAGAGGATACCCGGCCGGGCGCTGCCCGGCACCCGTTTCAAGCCAGAGCGCAGGCAAAGGCAACAGCAACAGCGTGGTTCATGGCTCTGGGTTGCTGCGTGTTTGGCGGGGCGGGAGGGGCAGGCAGGACACGCCGTAAACCCGTCCATGGGGGCTCGATGGCGCCATCCATGGCGCCAACGGTCCTGCCTGCCCCTCCCGCCCCGCCTTCGACAGTTTCCCGGTGACGGATGGACGTGCTTCGTGGCGTCGAGCTTGCTCGACTGCCCTTTCAGAAGCGGTGGGTGGAACGGAAACAAGAAGGGGTCGGATCCGTTTTCCTGCGGAAAACGGATACGACCCCACAACGAGTGCGCGCAGCGCGCGACCCGCTTTTGATTTTCTTTTTCTTTTCCGTGGCTGGACGCACACGGAAACTGTCAGAGGTTGGGCGGGGTGGGTTCGCGGGGGTGTCCGCGGCATGGATGCCGCGGCCAAGCCCCCAGGGACGGGTTCACGGCGTCCCCCGCGAACCCACTCCGCCCGGCCAAGCGCGGCTTTTGCTTCTGGCTTCAGCGACCAACCCACAGCCACGAGGGGCTGTGCCGTTGGCTGAAAACTCAGTACCGCTTGATCCCCGGCACCGTGCAGCCCTCAATCTGCGCATGCGCCGACACCGCATTCTCCTTCTCGCCCCGCGCCAGGCGCGACTGCTCGATCGTCGCCCAATGCCGGCGGCACAGCGGCCCGGTCTTCGAGCCCAGATCCACCGCCTTGCGCGCGAACGTCTCCGCCTGCGCCCACTGGCCCTGCAGCAGCGCCAGTTCGGCACGTTCCTGCAGCACTGCCGGGTCACCCGCCACGATCTCCAGCGCGTGGTCCAGGCTGCTGGCCGCGCCGGCCAGGTCGTTCGCCTGGCGTTGTGCCAGTGCAGTCACCCGCAGATCTTCCACCTGCGAATCACGCAGCGGCTGTACCGACAATTCCTTGTCGTCCGGACCCGCTGCAGCATCCACCGCAGCCAGGCGCTGCGCCGGCGTGGTGGTATCGACCGGCTTGACCACCGGTGGTGCGCTGCTCACGCAGGCGGCCAGGGCCAGGCTGAGGCCGGTCAGGGCCAGGGGCTGCAGCAGGGATCGCATGTTCATCGGCATCATCGGCTCGGGGGAGGAGTGGCGGCGGCAGGTGCCGCGGCAGGTTCGGCAGGCGCTTCCGGCTTGCGGTCCAGGCCGAACCAGCTGCGCCAGCCACCGCCCTCGCCTTCGGCCTCGCCCTGCCCCTCCGGCGACGCGGCCGGCGCGCACGGCGCATAGGCAGGCGCATAGCCCACCACGAACGGGAAACGACGCGCGCCGGGGCAGCCTTCATCGGTGCTGTTGAGGCCGGTGGGGGCCACCGACTGCCAGTCCAGGCCCTTGTTGCTGACCCGCAGCGGCGCGCTCGGCAGGCGCTGGAAGATGCCCGACCAGACCCGCATCGCGCCGGTGGCGCCATACAGGCCGGCCTGCGCGTTCTGGTCGTTGCCGATCCAGATCACTGCCAGGTGATCACCGGTGTAGCCGGCATACCAGCTGTCACGGCCATCGTTGGTGGTGCCGGTCTTGCCGGCGGGCTGCAGGCGGCCGAGGCCATCGGCATTGAGCCGCTGCGCGGTACCGCTGGCGACCACCTGCTGCAGGCCGACACTGATCAGGTTGGCGGCAATCGAGTCGCCTTCCTGCGCCGGTGCCGGGGTCTTGTCGTACCGCTTGAGCAGCTTGCCCTGCGGATCGAGCACGCCACGCACCGCGTGCAGCGGCTGGATCTCGCCGCCGGACGCCAGGAACTGGTACAGCTGCGCCATCGCGTACGGGCTCTGGTCGGTCGAGCCGAGGATCACCGCCGGGTTGGCGTCAGCCTTGATGCCGGCCAGGACATGGATCAGCTGGGTCACGCGCTCCGGGCCGACCTGCATGCCCACGCGCACCGTGGCCTGGTTGTAGGAATGCGCCAGTGCGTCGATCAGGCGCACCGTGCCGTGGCTGCGGTTGTCCGCGTTGCCGGGACTCCAGTTGCGGCCGCGGCCGAGCTGCACCGTCACCGGCGAATCATCCACCCAGCTGGCCAGCGAGTAACGGTCCGGCTGCGCCAGGGCCAGCAGGTAGACGAACGGCTTGAGCAGCGAACCGACCGGACGCTGCGCCTCGATCGCGCGGTTGAAGCCGACCTCGGACACCTCGCGGCTGCCGATCACCGCCAGCACGTCGCCGTTGTGCACGTCGGTCAGCACCATGCCGGCCTGCAGCTCGGGGCGGCGCTTGCTTTCCAGCGACTTGATGGTGCGGGTCACCGCGCCTTCGGCATAGGCCTGCGCGGACGGCGACATGCCGGTCATCACGCTCAGGCCCGCGCCCTGCAGCGCCGATTCCGGATAGTCATGGCCGAGCTGGCGGCGGACCAGGTCAACGTAGGCCGGGAAGCGGTTGGCTGCCACCAGGCCCGGCGTCTTGGGCACGCCCAGCGGTGCCTTCAGCGCGCGCTGGTACTCGGCATCGTCGATCAGCGTGGCCTCGTGCAGCTTGCCCAGCACGAAGTTGCGGCGATCCAGCGCGCGCTCCGGGTTGCGCCGCGGGTCGTAGAAGGACGGCCCCTTGACCAGGCCGATCAGCAGTGCGATCTGCTCGGTCTCCAGCGACTGCAGGTCACGGCCGAACCAGAACTCGGCGCCGGAGGACATGCCATGGATCGCCTGGCTGCCGCGCTGGCCCAGGTACACCTGGTTGAGATAGGCCTCGAAGATGGTGCGCTTGTCATAACGCGCTTCCATGATCAGTGCGTACAGCACCTCATTGAACTTGCGGGTGACCGTCTGCTCCTTGCCGATGCCGAGCAGGCCGCTGCGGGCCAGCTGCTGGGTCAGCGTCGAAGCGCCCTGGCGGCTCTGGCCACCGGAACGGATCGTCACCCACACCGCGCGCGCGATGCCGGACAGGTCGATGCCGTGGTGGCGGTTGAAGTCCTTGTCCTCCACCGCCTGCAGGCCAGTCACCAGCAGGTCCGGCGCCTCGTCCATGCGGATCAGGCGGCGCTCTTCCTGCTTCTGGCCGTACAGGGTGGCGATGCGCGCCGGATCCAGCCGCGCGGCCTTCAGCGCCTTGCGGTTGTCGGCGTCGCGCAGCGAGGCCACGCCGCCATCGGCCAGCGACAGCTCCACCCGGCGCGGGGCCACCCGGCCGTCAACGTCGTTGAAGCCGCGGCTGGAGATGACGAAGCGCCCGCCGTTCACCGCATAGGTGGCCGGCTCCTTGCCCTGCCCGTCATCGCGGTAGGCAGAGGCGGCCAGCTCGGTCTTCAGCGTAGACGCATCCATCGCCTTGCCGGGGGTGAGCACCAGCGGGCGCGCGTACACGCGCGTCGGGATCTGCCAGCGCAGTTCACCGAAACGCTGGGTCACCTGTTGGTTCAGGTACAGCGTATAGGGAATGAGGAAACCCAATCCCAACGCGACCGCAGCCATGCTCCAGGTGATCAGCCGGCGCCGCCACAGCGGACCGTTGTCCTGCTGGTCGTCGTCGGAATCGTCGATGTCGTCGGAATCGTAGCGTCGGGGCACGGGAATGCGAGAATGTAGGGTCTGGCGAGTCTACCCCAGCCGCTGCGGCTGGCGAATTCTCCCGGGTTCCCCTGCTTAAGCTGGAGTTGCAACCGGATGGCGATGTCCCTGGCCGAGATCCGATACCTGATCAACCGCCTGTCGGGCCTGGCCCGCCGGAGCCTGGCAAGCCTGCGCACCCGTGGCTGGCGTGCCACCTGGCAACGCATCCGCGTGCATGCCCATCGCGCCGTCCCCGCCCCGCGCACGCCACTGTTCCTGCCGCCAGCGCAGGATTTCGCCCCCTTCACGGTGCCGTTCAGCGAGTCGCCGGAGGTGAGCATCGTCATCCCGGTCTACAACCACGTCGCCCACACCGTGGCCTGCCTGCGCGCCCTGGCGGCGCACCCGCCGGCCGCCGCGTGCGAGATCCTGGTAGTGGATGACGGCAGCAGCGATGCCACCGTGCAGTGGATGCCGCAGGTGGCCGGGCTGCGCTATGAAGTGCGCGCGCACAACGGCGGCTTCATTGAAGCCTGCAATGACGGTGTATCGCGCGCACGCGGCCGCTACGTGGTACTGCTGAACAACGATACGGTGCCGCAGCCGGGCTGGCTCGACGCCCTGCTGGACACCTTCGGCAGCGTGCCCGACGCCGGCCTGGTCGGCAGCCAGCTGCTGTACCCGGATGGCCGCCTGCAGGAATCGGGCGGGGTGATCTTCGCCGATGGCAGTGGCTGGAGCTACGGCCGCTTCGAGGCCGCCGATGATCCGCGCTTTGCCAGCCTGCGCGACGTCGACTACTGCTCGGGCGCGGCGCTGATGCTGCCACGCGCCCTCTGGCAGCAGCTGGACGGCTTCGACACCCGCTACAAGCCGGCCTACTACGAGGACACCGACCTGGCCTTCCGCGTGCGTGCACACGGCCTGCGCGTGCTGGTGCAGCCGGCCAGCCGGGTGATCCACGACGAAGGCACCAGCAACGGTACCGACACCGGCAGCGGGGTGAAGGCCTACCAGGTACGCAACCAGGCCATCTTCGCCGCCCGCTGGGCCACCGAACTGGGCCGTCATCCGGCGGTCGGCGAAGTGCCGTCTCCGGCGCTGCTGCTGCGCGGCCGGCGCCAGGTGCTGATCCTGGACGAGGAAGTACCGCAGCCGGATCGCGATTCCGGGTCACTGCGCCAGGTCAATCTGATCCGCCTGCTGCTGCAGGGCGGCGCCCACGTTGTGTTCGTACCGACCCGGCGCGAGCACGCCGGTGCGGCCACCGAAGCGCTGCAACGGATGGGCGTGGAAGTCTGGTACGCGCCCTTCCTGGACGGCGTAGCCGGCTGGCTGCGCAGCCACGGATCGCGTTTCGACGTGGCAATGCTGGTGCGTCACCACGTCGCCCACGAATGCCTGCCGCTGCTCAAGCGCTATGCACCGCAGGCACGGACCGTGTTCGACACCGTTGACCTGCACTACCTGCGCGAACGCCGCGGTGCCGAAGTCGCCGGCGACGCAACCCTGCTGCGTGCAGCGGAACGTACCCGCAGCAGCGAACTGGCCGTGATGGAGCAGTGCGACATCACCGTGCTGGTCAGTGCGGCCGGACGGGAGCAGCTGCAGTCCGATGCGCCGCAGGTGCGGGTGGAGCTGATCTCCAACCTGCATGAGGTCGCCGGTGCCGGCGCCGTATTCGAGCAGCGGCGCGACCTGGTGTTTGTCGGTGGCTTCCGTCATCCGCCGAACCTGGACGGCATGGAATGGTTCATCGGCGAGGTCTTTGCCCGCATCCGCGCCCGGTTGCCGGAAGTGCGCCTGCACTGCATCGGCGCCGCGGCGCCGGAGTCGCTGCTGGCACTGGCCGCACGCCAGCCCGGTGTGCAGATGCACGGGTTCGTCGAAGACATCACGCCCTACATGGACGGCGCGCGCATCGCCATTGCGCCGCTGCGGTTCGGCGCCGGCGTGAAGGGCAAGATCAACCTGAGCATGGCCCACGGCCAGCCGGTGGTCGGTACCACCTGCGCCGTGGAAGGCATGCACCTGCATCCCGGCCAGGACGTGCTGGTGGCCGATGACGCTGTCGGTTTCGCCGATGCGGTGATCCGCCTGTACCAGGATCCACAGCTGTGGCAGCAGTTGTCCGATGCCGGCCTGGCCAACGTCGCCCAGCATTTCTCACTTGATGCCGCCCGCGCGACCGTGCAGCGGGTGTTCTTCGCCTAGTCCGCCCGTCCACCGGCGCGACGCAGGCGGTCTTCGAACGCCGGCAGTTCGGCCAGGTCCGGTTGCAGCAACCGCGCCTGTTCGGCAGCGTGCGCGGCAAAGGCCAGGTCGCCATTGCCGAGCCGTTCGCTGCCGATCGCCAGCCAGCGCTGGGCCAACCGCAGCCGCGCCGAGGGCAGGCCCGCTGCGGTCGGTGACAGCGTCTGCCAGGCCTGCAGGCAGGCACCCGCCGCCTGTACCCGGTTCTGCCGCAGATTGTCGTCGAAGCAGCGGCGACTGGCGGGCAGCAGGCGTGCTGCGGCAGCCTTGACCCGCGTGTCGCGGGGGGCCAGTGACTGGGCTTCGCGCAGTGCGTCGAACGCGCTGTGCCCCGGTGGGCTGATCCACTGCCCTGCACGTTCGGCACGCTCGATCTTGCGCAGGTGGTCGCGCAGCTGGCGTTCGCGCTGCGCCGTACTGATCGCGGGCTGCTGCAGGGCCTGTTGCGCCTGGCGCGCACGCTGCAGGCGCTGTGCCAGTTGCTGCCGGATTGCCTGCGAAGCGCCCAGCTCCGCCGCCAGGGCTGCATCGCGTTGCGCCGCATCGAACTGGAAGTCGTCGGCGGATGTCTGGCTGCGCACGACCACCGCCTGCAGCGCCTGCTCACGCCCCCGCTGGGCATTGGGATCATCGGCCGCCACCGCAAGCACTGCCAGGAAACCCTGGGCTGCGGCGTCCAGCTGCTGTCGTTGCAGTGCCCGCTGCGCCTGCCGCAGGCGCTGGTCCACCGCGCGCGCCAGGGCTTCCTCGCTGGCCGGCAGATCGGCATGACCGGCATCGAACTGGCGGGCACGACGCAGGATCGCGGCCGCCTCGGCCAGCTCTCCGCGCCCTGCCAGCGTGCGCGCCTGCAGCAGCAGGTCGCTCAGCGCATCTTCGCGACCTTCCAGCGCCGGCAGGTTGTCCGGCTGCAGGGCAAGGATGCGCTGGAACAAGGGCAACGCACTGCTGTCGCCATCATCCAGGCGTCCGGCCGCGAACGCGTTGCGCGCCTGGGCCAACAACGCACCAATACCGGCTCCGGCACTGCGTCGCGCCTGCAGCTGGCGGGCGACCGCATCGGCTTCGCCCTGCGGCACCTGCAGCTCACGGGCCAGTGCCAGTGCCTGCGCGCTGCCGTCCAGGTCACCGGCGTGCAGGCGATCGCGCGCCTGTTGCAGCGCTGCCGCGCCGGTATTGGCCAGGCCCTGGCGCGCCTGCGGGCGATCACCGTCCAGCGCCAGCACCGCCTGGTAGCGCTCGCGCGCACCACTGCCATCGGCATCGCTCAAACGACCGGCGGCCAGCGCACGATCCCCCTCGGCCAGCAGCTGTTCGATCTGCGGCTCATCCCAGAACCAGTCGGCCAGCGGCTTGCGCAGCAGGACCAGCAGCACGAACACGGCCAGCGCCGCAAGCAGCGCCCAGCGCCAGACCCGGCGCGCATGGCGTGCCTGCAGCCACCACCAGCGACCCTCGCGACGGACGCGGTCCAGCGCAGGATGTTCAGCGCCATGCGGGCGATGCGGGGGCTCGCGTTCCATGCGTGCAGGGTAGCCGGGGCAGCGTGAAGCTCAGCCGAGGCGACGTGCCTCGCTCACGCCCGGCAGCGCATCAAGCTTGCCCAGCAGCGTCGACAACTGCCCGTAGTCGCTGACCTTCAGCCGAAGCCGCAGATGGGCACGGCCACTGTTGCGCACGTTGTCACTGTGGATGTCGAGCACGTAAGCGTCTTCCTGGGCGATCAGGTTGGTGATGTCCTTCAGCAGCCAGCGGCGGTCGACCGCGTCGACCACCACGTCCACTTCGTAGCCGCCACCGGCCTGGCCCCACTCCACCGGCAGGATGCGCTGCGGGCTGGCGGCGGCCAGCCGGGCCAGCGCGGCGCAGTCTGCACGATGCACAGTGACACCACGGCTACGGGTCAGGTAGCCGACGATCGGCTCGCCGGCCACCGGCTGGCAGCAGCGTGCCAGCTGCACCAGCAGGTTGCCCACGCCCTGCACGGTGAACTTGGACTTGCCCAGGTTCTCGCGGCGCGCGGTCGGCCGCGGCAGGGTCGGCGCGGGCGCGGGCTGGCTGGCGGCACGTTCCGCCTCCAGCAACGTCCGGCTGACCTGGTTCGGGCCGGTATCGCCCAGCGCCACCTGGATGTACAGGTCATCGACGCTGTCGGCATGGAACTTCTTGGCCGCGACGGCCAGGTCCGAGTGCTGCAGGCCCAGCCGCTTCAGCTCGCGCTCGAGCAGCTCGCGACCGGCCTGCACGTTGCGCGCGCGGTCCAGCTTGTGGAACCAGCTGCGCACCTTCTCGCGCGAGCGGTTGCTGGCCAGGAAGCCATTGGCCGGCATCAGCCAGTCGCGGCGCGGGTCGGCCTCCTTGCCGGTCAGGATCTCGACGCGGTCGCCACTGCGCAGGCGATAGGTCAGCGGCACGATACGGCCGTTGACCTTGGCGCCGCGGCAGCGGTGCCCGACCATGGTGTGCACCTGGTAGGCGAAATCGAGCGGCGTAGCGCCCTGCGGCAGGTCCAGCACCTCGTCCTTCGGGCTCAGCGCATAGACCCGGTCCTCGGTCAGCTCGGCATCGAGCGCCCCGGCCAGTTCATTGCCCTGCCCGTCCTGCGCCTGCTCCAGCAGCTGGCGCATCCAGGTGATCTTGCGATCGAAGGACTTCTCCGCACCCTTGCCGCCTTCCTTGTACTTCCAGTGCGCGGCCACGCCCAGCTCGGCCTGCGAGTGCATTTCATGGGTACGGATCTGCACTTCGATGGTGCGCCCTTCCGGGCCGACCACGGCGGTATGCAGCGAGCGATAGTCGTTGGCCTTCGGGCGTGCGATGTAATCATCGAACTCGCTTGGTACCGGCGCCCACAGCGCGTGCACCACGCCCAGCGCGGCGTAGCAGGCGGCGACGTCGTCGACCATCACGCGCACCGCACGGATGTCATACAGCTGGTCGAAGGCCAGCCGCTTCTTCTGCATCTTCCGCCAGATGCTGTAGATGTGCTTCGGGCGGCCGCTGACTTCGGCCTTGATGCCCTGGGCGACCAGCTCGCGCGACAGCACCTTCTTGACGTTCTCGACGTAACGCTCGCGGGCGATGCGGGTTTCGTCCACCTCGCGGGCGATGCGGCGGTAGGTTTCCGGTTCCAGGTGGCGGAACGCCAGGTCCTCCAGCTCCCACTTCAGCTGCCAGATGCCCAGGCGGTTGGCCAGGGGCGCGTGGATGTCGCGGGTCAGCTGGGCCAGCGCGCGGCGTTGCTCGTCGTCCAGCTTGTCGGCCGCACGCATCCTCGCGAGCTGGCGCGCCAGCAGGATCGGCACCACGCGCAGGTCGCGGATGATCGCCAGCAGCAGCCGGCGCAGGCCCTCGCTGTTGCGTCCGGCCTCACGGCCGGCGTGCAGCGCCCACACCGGGTCGGCCGCATCCTGGCCATCGAGCAGGCCGATCACCGCCGCCTGGTGGCTGCCCAGCGGCAGCTGGTCCAGGCTGGCGCGCAGGCCCGGCAGGTCGAACAGCAATGCTGCCACCACCGCGCCTTCGTCGGCCGAGAGCATCGCCAGCGCATCGAGGGTATCGCCCAGCACCGACCAGGTGGCACGCATCTGGTGGTCGCAATCCGGCGCTTCCCAATGCTCGCGCAGGGCCTGGCGCAGCGGAGCAGGCAGCACCGCTGCCGAGGGACGGTTCAACAAGGCATCCAGGCCAGGGACGGAAGCGCGGTTCACAGCATCGAGCAGGCAAGACAGAGGCCCCTACACTAGCGCCGGCGCCGTTCAGGGACAATCACTGCGGCCACCATCACCCGGCATGAAGACATGCCGCTACACTCGCCAACACATCCAGGAGAGACCCGCCATGCCTTCGATTGCCCTGCGCGTCCGTCCACGGCTGCTGGCCTGTGCCGCCGTGTTGCTGTCCCTGTCCGCGCCTGCGCTGGCCCAGCGCGTGGTGGAGGGCGACCTGCAGCAGCAGATGTCGCCCACCGAGTTCAAGGCCGCCGGCCTGGACAAGCTCAGCGCCGCTGAACTGGCCACGCTCAACCGCTGGCTGCAGGGCAAGGTCGAGGCGGCCACCACCCAGGCCGTCGCCGCAGCGCGCGAAGAAGGCCGCCAGGAAGTGATCAAGAAGAACCGCGGCTTCCTGGACTTCGGCAGCAGCGAACCGATCGAAAGCACCCTGCAGGGCGAATTCCGTGGCTTCGGCCAGGGCCGCCGCTACGTGCTGCAGAACGGCCAGGAGTGGGAGCAGATAGACGCCACGCACTATTCCGGTGGCCGCAAGGAAGCGCCGAACGTCAGCATGCGCCCAGGCGTGATGGGCGCCTGGTACATGAAGGTGGACGGGGTGAACGTGCAACCGAAGGTTCGTCGCACCAAGTAACGCCCGGGCATTCCGGCCGTGCCGGATCCATGCCCGGCGGCCATGGTCGCCCGATGGGGCGACCATGGCGCGCGTTCACGCCTGGCGAAGTGCAGCCACCCGCTGCGCCAGCTTCTTCGCCGAAATGCCGGTGCGTGCCCCCAGCTCCTGCGCGAACAACGACACCCGCAGCTCTTCCAGATCCCAACGCAGCGCCTGCCATTGCGGGCGATCACGCAGGCCCTGCTGCTCGCCCGCTTCCAGCGCCTCCAGGAACGGGTGCAATTCCAGCATGCGCGCCTGGTCACGCGGCGGATCACGCTTGGCACGCTCGGTGCGCAGGATCATCGCCTTCAGGTAGCGCGGGTACTGCGCCAGCGCGTCGGCCGGCGTGTCGCGCAGGAAGCCGGGGTGGATCAGCCCGGCCAGCTGCGCTTCCATGTCGTCCAGGTTGCCACGCGCCCAGCCCATCAACGGCGCCTCCAGCAACGGCTTCAGTTCCGCCACCAGCGCCAGGATGGACTCGGCCAGTTTCAGCCGCGACATCGCCTCGCCGAACAGGGCCTTGGCCGCATGCTCGCGGCGTTGCTCGAAGGCTGCCGCATCGCGGATGTCTTCCAGGCCTTCGGCCAGCACCGCGTTCATCGCCGCATCCACCAGGTCTCCACGCAGGCGTTCCTGCGATTCGATCGCGGCATACAGCAGGCCGGTCTTGGCACCCACCGGCAGCTGCTTGCGCGCCTGCTTGACCTTCTCGGCCAGGGCAATCTCCAGCAGCCGGCGCACACCCAGCGGGTGGGCCTCCTGCGCCTGCTGGCGATCGGCGAAGATGCGCAGCGCCACGCTGTCGCCCTCGTCCAGCAGCGCCGGATAGGCCGGAACGCCGGCTTCACCGGGCACCTGCAGCGGAATCGGCGCGGCCGGGAACGTGCGCAGGCCATCGGCCGCCATCTCGCGCCCCGCGCGTGCAGCGAAGGCATCGCCGGCACGGCCGCCGAATTTCGCGCGCAACGCATCGAGATCACGCGAGGTCGCCAGCACCTTGCCGTGCTCGTCGCGCAGGCGCAGGTTCATGTGCAGGTGCGGTTCGATCGAAGCGGGTTCGAAATCGAGCGCCGTCACCGTCGCGCCGGTGGCACGTGACAAAAAGCGCGCCAGTTCGCCAGTGATGGCATCGGCGCTGGGCTGCGGGAATGCCTCGAAGAACGCACGACCGAAGTCCGGCGCCGGCACGTAGTTGCGGCGCATCGCCTTGGGCAGGCTGCGGATGAGTGCCGAGGCCTTGTCGGCGACGAAGCCAGGCGCCAGCCAGCCCAGCTGCACCGGGTCCAGCGCGTTGAGCAGGTGCAGCGGCACGTCCAGGGTCACGCCGTCATCATCGGCACCCGGCTCGAAGCGGTAGTGCAGTGGCAGGCGCGCCTGGCCCAGTGGCAGGTACTTCGGGTAGCGCTCCTGTTCGCTGCCCTCACCCGGCAACAGGTCGACCAGTGACCAGTGCAGGGTCTTGCGCTGTTCCGGCGCCAGCCCCTTCCACCAGGTATCCAGCCCTGCGGCCGAATGGATCTGCGGCGGCACCCGGTCCAGGTACCAGCGCGCCTGCCAGTCCTCGTCGGCCACGATGCCGGCGCGGCGCAGCTTCGCTTCCTCCTCGCGGGCGACCTCCAGCACTTTCTGGTTGTCGGCCACGAAGCTGGCGCGGGTGTTGATCTCGCCGGTCACCAGCGCCTGGCGCACGAAGATGTCGTGCGCCTCGCCCGGTGCGATGCGGCCGTAGTGCACCGGCTTCTTCGGTGCCAGCACCAGGCCGAACAGGCTGATCTGCTCGGAGGCCAGCACCTGGCCCTGCGCGCGCGACCAGTGCGGGTCGAAGTGCTTGCGCAGCAGCAGGTGCGGCAGTTCGGCGATGACCCAGTCCGGCTCGATCGCGGCCAGGGTCATGCCCCAGACCTTCTGCGTGTCCAGCAGGTTGGCCACCAGCAACCACGGCGGCGGGCGCTTGGACAGCGCCGAACCGGGGAACGGCAGGAAACGGCGCTGCCGTGGCGCCTGGAAATCGCCCTTCTCGGTGCGGTGCCCGATCTGCGTCGGCAGGCCCGCCACCAACGCCCGGTGCAGGGTCTGGTAGGCAGCCGCGCGCACGCGTTCGCTGAAGCCGCCGCCCGTCGGTGCCTGCTCCTTCTGTGCACGTACGGCCACCGGCGTCGGCGCCGCTTCGGCCTTGCCTTCGCGGGCCAGGCGTGCAGCGCGGTGCAGCTGGCCACGGGTGGCCTTCACTGCGGCGGCATCATCACGCGCTGCCGCCGGCGCACTGCTGCCGGCCAGCAACGGCGCCATCGACGCCTCGCTGGCCTCTTCCTTCCAGCCCAGTTCCTCGCACAGCAGCCGCAGCTGGCGGTGCAGCTCGCGCCACTCGCGCATGCGCAGGAAGCCGAGGAAATGACGGCCGCACCAGTCGCGCAGCTTGGACTGGGTCAGGTCTTCATGGGCCTGCCGGTAGGCATCCCACAGGCGCAGCACGCCAACGAACTCGGAACGACCATCGGCGAACTGCGCATGCGCGCTGTCGGCGGCACCGCGTGCTTCGGGCGGACGTTCGCGCGGGTCCTGGATGCCCAGGAACGAGGCGATCACCAGCATCGGCCGCAGGCAGCCGGCGGCCTGCGCGGCGACCAGCATGCGCGCCAGCTTCACGTCCACCGGCAGGCGTGCCATCTGCTTGCCGATGGTGGTCATGCGCCGCTCGGCGTCGATCGCACCCAGTTCGGTCAGCTGCTGCCAGCCATCGGCCACCGCACGCTCGTCCGGCGCTTCCAGGAACGGAAACTCCTCGATGCGGCCCAGGCCCAGCTGCAGCATGCGCAGGATCACCCCGGCCAGGCTGGAGCGGCGGATTTCCGGATCGGTGAACTCCGGCCGCGCCTGGAAATCGGCTTCGGCGTACAGGCGGTAACAGATGCCCTCGGCGATACGGCCGCAGCGGCCCTTGCGCTGGTTGGCGCTGGCCTGCGAGATCGGCTCGATGTGCAGGCGGTCCAGCTTGTTGCGCGGACTGTAGCGCTTGACGCGGGCAAAGCCCGGATCGACCACGTAGCGGATGCGCGGCACCGTCAGCGAGGTCTCCGCGACGTTGGTGGCCAGCACGATGCGCCGGTTCGGCCCGGGATTGAACACCCGGTCCTGGTCCTGGTTGGACAGCCGCGCATAGAGCGGCAGCACCTCGGTGTTGCGGTACTTGCGGCGCTCCAGCGACTGGTGCGCATCGCGGATCTCGCGTTCGCCCGGCAGGAAGATCAGCACGTCGCCGCGCGCATCCAGGCGGGTGATCTCGTCGATGGCCGACACGATGGCGTCGTTGACGGTGCGTTCGCCCTGGTCTTCGCCCTCGCCTTCCAGCGCGCGATAGCGCACTTCCACCGGGTAGGTGCGGCCTTCGACGCTGATCACCGGCGCATTGTCGAAATGCTGGGCGAAGCGTTCGGTATCGATGGTGGCCGAGGTGACGATCAGTTTCAGGTCCAGGCGCCTGCGCAGCAGCTGCTTCAGGTAGCCCAGCAGGAAATCGATGTTGAGGCTGCGTTCGTGCGCCTCGTCGACGATGATCGTGTCGTAGTTCGACAACCAGCGGTCACTGGCGATCTCCGCCAGCAGGATGCCGTCGGTCATGAACTTGATGCGGCTGTCGTCGCTGACCTTGTCGTTGAAGCGCACCTGGTAGCCGACCAGCTGGCCCAGTTCGCTCTGCAGTTCCTGCGCCACGCGGCTTGCCACCGCACGTGCGGCAATCCGTCGCGGCTGGGTGCAACCGATCATGCCGGCCTGGCCACGGCCTGCGGCCAGGCACAGTTTCGGCAGCTGGGTGGTCTTGCCCGAGCCGGTTTCACCAGCGATCACCACCACCTGATGGTCGCGGATCAGCCCGATGATGGCGTCGGCTTCACGCGCAATCGGCAGCTGCGGGTCCAGAGTAATGGACGGCTGCTGCTGCGCCCGGACCTGCCGGCGCTGCACCGACGCCTGCAAGGCCTGCTCGAAGGTAGCGGCCAACGCCGCATCCTGTGGCTTGGCCTGGCAACGCGAGAGCATCCCCAGCAAACGGCCCCGGTCGCGGCTCATGGCGCCGTCGATGGCGGCGCGCTGTTGGCGCAGGCGGGACGATGGATTTTTATCGATAGAGTTCATCAATCGGTTCGTTCAAAACTTTGATAGCGACCAGTCATCACGACCGGTTTATTGTGAAGGCCAACGATTCCACAAGGAGGAACCCCATGGCGAAGACCAAGAGCACGACCAAGGCCAAGACCGGCAAGCAGAAGCTTGCAGCGGCGGCACCGTCGGCGCCGAACATCGATATCGGGATCACCCAGGGCGACCGCAAGAAGATCGCCGACGGTCTGTCGCGCTTCCAGGCCGATGCGTTCACGCTCTACCTGAATACGCACAACTTCCACTGGAACGTGACCGGGTCGATGTTCAACTCGCTGCACACCATGTTCGAGACGCAGTACACCGAGCAGTGGGCGGCACTGGACGACGTGGCCGAGCGCATCCGCGCGCTGGGCTTCAATGCCCCGGGCTCCTACCGGGAATTCGCTGCGCTGACCTCGATCGCCGAGGAACCGGGCCTGACCGACAGCGCGGACTGGCGTGAAATGGTACGCCAGTTGGTGGTCGCCAACGAAGCAGTCTGCCGTACGGCACGTGAAGTGCTGGAGGTGGCGGCCAAGGGAGACGACGCCCCGACCGAGGATCTGATGACCCAGCGGCTGCAGACCCACGAGAAGTACGCCTGGATGCTGCGCTCGCTGCTGCAGTAAGAGTTGGGGGGCCCGGCAGGGCTGCGCCCTGCACCCGCAGAGGCCTTAAAGCCAAGGCCAGAGCCAGAGCAAAAGCTGGCCTCCTGTGGGTAGGCGGGATGGGTCCGGTGGCAGGGGACGCCGTAAACCCGTCCTTGGGGGCTTGGCCGCGGCATCCATGCCGCGGACACCCCTGCCACCGGACCCACCCCGCCTTCGGCAGTTCTCCGCGATCTGCCGGCAAAGCCATTGGGGTCAGATCCGTTTTCCCCAGGAAAACGGATCTGACCCCATTTTGTTTGTCGAGTTCTGACAGTTTTCATCCACGCATGGCGTGGATTGATCTGGCCCCCCGTCACCGGGAAACTGTCGGGGGTGGGGCGGTGTGGGCTTGCAGGACCGTTGGCGCCATGGATGGCGCCATCGAGCCCCCAAGGACGGGTTTACGGCGTGTCCTGCAAGCCCACACCGCCCCGCCCAATAAGCAGACAGCCCAGAGCCGGCTGTTGCCTTTGACGTTGCACTGGCTTGCAGCAGGTGCAGGGCGCAGCCCTGCCGAACCCCTACCCCTCCCTCCGGGGTAAACTAACCGGATGGCTTCCCGTCCCGCGCACGACCTGCTCCAACGCGTCTTTGGTTACGACGATTTCCGTGGTCCGCAGCAGGACATCGTGGAGCATGTGGCTGCCGGTCACGATGCCCTGGTGCTGATGCCCACCGGCGGCGGCAAATCGCTGTGCTACCAGGTCCCGGCCCTGCTGCGTGACGGTTGCGGCATCGTCATCTCGCCGCTGATCGCGCTGATGCAGGACCAGGTCGAAGCCCTGCGCCAGCTCGGCGTGCGCGCCGAGTACCTGAATTCCACCCTGGATGCCGAGACTGCCGGTCGCGTCGAGCGCGAACTGCTCGCCGGTGAGCTGGACATGCTCTATGTCGCTCCCGAGCGGCTGCTGACCGGTCGCTTCCTGTCGCTGCTGTCGCGCAGCCAGATCGCCCTGTTCGCCATCGACGAAGCACACTGCGTGTCGCAGTGGGGCCACGACTTCCGCCCGGAATACCGCCAGCTGACCGTGCTGCACGAGCGCTGGCCGCAGATCCCGAGGATCGCGCTGACCGCCACCGCCGATCCGCCAACCCAGCGCGAGATCGCCGAGCGCCTGGATCTGCAGGAAGCACGCCACTTCGTCAGCTCCTTCGACCGCCCCAACATCCGCTACACCGTGGTGCAGAAGGACAACGCCCGCAAGCAGCTGACCGACTTCCTGCGCAGCCACCGTGGCGAGGCCGGCATCGTCTACTGCATGTCGCGGCGCAAGGTCGAGGAGACCGCTGAATTCCTCTGCGGCCAGGGCTTCAACGCCCTGCCCTACCACGCCGGCCTGCCGCCGGACGTGCGCGCGAACAACCAGCGCCGCTTCCTGCGCGAGGACGGCATCGTGATGTGCGCCACCATCGCCTTCGGCATGGGCATCGACAAGCCGGACGTGCGCTTTGTCGCGCATACCGACCTGCCCAAGTCGATGGAAGGCTACTACCAGGAAACCGGCCGCGCCGGTCGCGATGGCGAGGCCGCCGAGGCCTGGCTGTGCTACGGCCTGGGCGACGTGGTGCTGCTCAAGCAGATGATCGAGCAGTCCGAGGCCGGCGAAGAGCGCAAGCAGCTGGAGCGGGCCAAGCTCGACCATCTGCTGGGCTACTGCGAATCCATGCAGTGCCGCCGCCAGGTGCTGCTGGCCGGTTTCGGCGAGACCTACCCCCAGCCCTGCGGCAACTGCGACAACTGCCTGACACCGCCGGCCTCGTGGGACGCGACCATTCCGGCACAGAAGGCGCTGAGCTGCGTCTACCGCAGCGGCCAGCGCTTCGGCGTCGGCCACCTGATCGACATCCTGCGTGGCAGCGAGAACGAGAAGGTGAAGCAGCAGGGCCACGACAAGCTCAGCACCTATGCGATCGGTCGCGATCTGGATGCGCGCACCTGGCGCAGCGTGTTCCGCCAACTGGTCGCCGCCAGCCTGCTGGAAGTGGACAGCGAGGGCCACGGCGGCCTGCGCCTGACCGACGCCAGCCGCGACGTACTGACCGGCCGCCGACAGATCAGCATGCGCCGCGACCCGGCCAGCAGCACCAGCGGGCGCGAGCGCAGTGCGCAGCGTACCGGGCTGTCGGTACTGCCGCAGGATCTGGCGCTGTTCAACGCCCTGCGCGGCCTGCGTGCCGAACTGGCCCGCGAACAGAACGTGCCGGCGTTCGTGATCTTCCACGACAGCACCCTGCGCAACATCGCCGAACAGCGCCCGACCAGCCTGGATGCACTGGCACGGGTCGGCGGCATCGGCGGCACCAAGCTGAGCCGTTACGGCCCGCGCCTGGTCGAGATCGTGCGCGACGAGGGCTGACGGTATCGCGTTGCCGCGCTGCGCGGCCGCCGGGCATGGTCCCAACGGCGCGCGGGCGCCCCTGTAGAGCCGAGCCCACGCTCGGCTGCCCCTGCGCGAACAGCAGCCGAGCGCGGGCCCGGCTCCACCTTGGTGCAGCTCCAACCTTGAACCGGCCATTCAGCCGGAAGTGCATCCGCGCCCGCTTGCGGCTAGATTAGCGCCATGTCCCTGGCTTCGACCCTGCTTCGTGTCGTGCTCATGCTCAGCCTGTTGCTCAACGGGCTGAACGCGGCCATGGCCAGCGGTCATGAAGAAATGGGGCGGATGGCACACGCCGTCGCGGCCGCCGCAGCTGGCGGTGACGCCGACTGCCACCACGCCGGCATGCAGGCCGACCCGGCCCCGCAGGCCAAGGCCCCCGCCCACGACGCCCACTGCCAGATCAAGGACTGCGTGCGCAGCTGTGCCCAGCACCCGTTGCTGGTGGTGCAGCCGTTGCCGTTCATGGCCGGCCCGGCGTTGTCGCTGGCACCACAGCCGATGCCGGCCACCGGCCGTCCGGCGCCGCCGCTGCCGCCGATCTCACGCCCTCCCATCGGCTGATTCCACATGCACCGTGCGCCCTGCGCACCGTAGCCGGCCACCTGCCGGCGTCTTTACGTGTCTGGAGTCACCACCATGAATACCCGCATTCCCCCCGGTCCGGGCGCCGTGCCCATGCCGTCGCGCCGCCTGTTCGTGCAGGGCCTGGCCGCCGGCGGCGTGGTTGCCGGCATCGCCGCCGTCGGCGTACCACAGCGCGCGCTCGCCGCCGCCACGGCCACCCCGCGCCTGGCCGGCGCCCCAGCCGTGCTCAGCGACACCCGCATCGAACTGGCCATCGGCGAATCACTGGCCAACTTCACCGGCCGCACCCGCCCGGCGATCACCGTCAATGGATCGCTGCCGGCGCCGATCCTGCGCTGGCGCGAAGGCCAGACCGTGGACCTGTTCGTGCGCAACACGCTGGAACGCCACCCGACCTCGATCCACTGGCACGGCATCCTGCTGCCGGCCAACATGGACGGCGTGCCCGGCCTGAGCTTCAACGGCATCGGCCCCGGCGAGACCTACCACTACCACTTCCAGCTGAAGCAGTCGGGTACCTACTGGTACCACAGCCACTCGATGTTCCAGGAGCAGGCCGGCCTGTACGGCGCGCTGATCATCGATCCGGCCGAACCGGCGCCGTACAGGCACGACCGCGAGCACGTGATCATGCTGTCCGACTGGACCGACATGGATCCGGGTGCGCTGTTCCGGCGCATGAAGAAGCTCGCCGAGCATGACAACTACTACAAGCGCACCCTGCCTGACTTCCTGCGTGACGTGAAGCGCGGGGGCTGGTCAGCCGCGCTGTCCGACCGTGGCATGTGGGGGCGGATGCGGATGACGCCGACCGACATCTCCGACATCAACGCCCACACCTACACCTACCTGATGAACGGCACCGCCCCGGCCGGCAACTGGACCGGGCTGTTCCGCAGCGGCGAGAAGGTGCTGCTGCGTTTCATCAATGGCGCCTCGATGACCTACTTCGATGTGCGCATTCCCGGCCTGAAGATGACCGTGGTCGCCGCCGATGGCCAGTACATCCATCCGGTCAGCATCGATGAGTTCCGCATCGCTCCCGCCGAAACCTACGATGTGCTGGTCGAGCCCACCGGCCAGGACGCGTTTGCCATCTTCTGCCAGGACATGGGCCGCACCGGCCACGCTGCCGGCACGCTGGCGGTGCGCCATGGCCTGCAGGCGCCGATTCCCGAGCGCGACCCGCGCCCGTTGCTGACGATGAGCGACATGGGCCACGACATGGGCAGTGGTGGCCACGGCGGCCACGACATGACCGCGATGAAGGGCATGGAAGGCGGCTGCGGCGCCAGCATGGGCCACGGTGCGCATGGCGGCGGTGATGCCGCCAGCAAGGCGCCAAAGCACCCGCCCAGCGAGCGCAACAACCCGCTGGTGGACATGCAGAGCTCGGCGACCGAACCGAAGCTGGACGACCCCGGCATCGGCCTGCGCGACAACGGCCGCCAGGTGCTGACCTATGGCGCGATGCGCAGCCTGTTCGAGGACCCCGATGGCCGCGAGCCCAGCCGTGAGATCGAACTGCACCTGACCGGGCACATGGAGAAATTCTCCTGGTCGTTCGATGGCATTCCGTTCGCCAGCGCCGAACCGCTGCGGCTGAACTACGGCGAGCGCATGCGCATCGTGCTGGTCAACGACACCATGATGCAGCACCCGATCCACCTGCATGGCGTGTGGAGCGATCTGGAGAACGCGCAGGAGGAATTCCAGGTGCGCAAGCACACCATCGACATGCCGCCCGGCACCCGCCGCAGCTACCGCGTGCGCGCCGATGCGCTCGGCCGCTGGGCCTACCACTGCCATCTGCTGTACCACATGGAAGCGGGCATGATGCGCGAAGTGAGGATCGAAGAATGAGCCGCTCACTGCTTTCCCCCAGCCTGCTGGCCCTGGGCCTGGCCGCCGCATTGCCGGTGTTCGCGCAGTCGCACGCCGGGCATGACATGGCCGCGATGGATCCGCCCGCAAAGACCGCCAACGCGCCGGTCGAACAGGCCGATCATTCGAAGATGGATCATTCGAAGATGGATTCGGGCACCACAGATCATGCCGGCATGGATCACTCGAAGATGGACCATGGCGCGATGCAACCGGCGGCGATGGACCATTCGCAGATGGACCACGGGGCAATGGGCCATGCCACGCCCGCGCCCACCGAACCGCGCGACCCCATCCCGGTGCCGTCCGATGCCGATCGTGCCGCTGCATTCCCACCGATCGCGCACGGCGCGATGGAGCATGCGCCGGAGATCAACAGCCTGCTGCTGATCGACCGCCTCGAACATTGGGACGGCAAGAGCAGCAACGGCCAGGCCTGGGAGGCCACCGGCTGGATCGGTGGCAACATCAACCGCCTGTGGCTGCGCACCGATGGCGAACGCAGCCGCGGCCGCACCGAGTCATCGTCGCTGGAAGCACTGTATGGGCGCAGCGTGTCGCCGTGGTGGGACGTGCTGGTCGGCGTGCGCCAGGACTTCCGGCCGGCCGACTCGCGCACGTGGGCGGCCATCGGCATCCAGGGGCTGGCACCGTACAAGTTCGAGAGCTCGGCCACGCTGTATATGGGTTCCGGCGGCCAGGTGCTGGCCAAGGCCGAGGTCGAGTACGACGTGCTGCTGACCAACCGCCTGATCCTGCAGCCGCTGCTGGAAGCCACCGTCGCTGCCAGGGATGAACCGGAGTACGGCATTGGTCGCGGACTGAACAAGGTCGAAGCCGGGCTACGCCTGCGCTATGAGTTCAGCCGCCGTTTTGCGCCATACATCGGCATCAGCCACGAGCGCACGTTTGGCGACACCGCCGACTATGCCGGTGACCACGCGCGCGACACACGCTGGGTGGCCGGCGTGCGCATGTGGTTCTGAGCAGCGGCTCGTGCGCGATGGCCAGCCCCGGCAGCCGCCGGGGCCGGCTACACTGCGCCACGCTCCATTGCAGGCACCACCATGTCGTTGCAGATCCGCCGCGCCACCCTTGCCGATGTCGATGCCCTGTCGGCGATCGCCATCACCACCTACACCGAAACCTGGGGCGACTCGTACCCCGCGCAGGAGCTGCATGATTTCCTGCAGGCGCACTACAGCAGCGAACCGCAGCGCACTGAACTGTCCGACCCACGCAGTGCCATCTGGCTGCTGATGGACGGCGACGCCGTGGTCGGCTACCTGGCCGCCGGTGCCAACACCCTGCCGCATGCCGATGCACGCGAGGGCGACATCGAACTGAAGCGGTTCTACATCCTGGCCGCACACCAGAACGGCGGCCATGGTGCACGCCTGATGGACGCGTTCATGGCCTGGCTGGACCAGCCGCGGCGCCGCACCCTGTGGGTGGGCGTATGGGAAGAAAACTTCGGCGCGCAGCGCTTCTACGCGCGCTATGGCTGCAGCAAGGTCGGCGAGTACGACTTCATCGTCGGTGATACCCACGACCGCGAGTTCATCCTGCGGCGGCCGTGATCATGCAGCCCATGTAGCGTCGAGCCATGCTTGGCCAGGGGCCGCAATATCCAGTCGAGCATGGCTCGACGCTAGAAACTAGAAAACTAGAAATCGAACAGTTCCGACAGGAAGCTGTCCTTCTTCTTTTTCTTGTAGCCCTGGCCCCGGTTGTCCTCGTAGCGCTGGCCGAGGTGGCGGGTATCACGGTGCATCACCGGTGGCGGCGAGGCCGGCTGAGCCTGCACGGGCGCTGGCGGCGGTACGGCCGCACCGGCGCCTGCGCGCTCGATGATCTTGTCCAGCTCGCCACGATCCAGCCACACGCCGCGGCAACTTGGGCAGTAATCGATCTCGATGCCGTGGCGTTCGGCCATCTGCAGCGTCTGGGTCTTGCACACGGGGCACAGCATCGGTATTGCTCCTGTCGGTCTGGTTTCGACTGTACCTGCACCGCGATGACTGTGCGGCAACGCGTGACCGATGGCACAGGGACTTCCGGCGCGTGCCCACATGCGTACCGCGCGGCACACTGCGCCCTTGTTCCGCAGGGAATGCGTACATGACCGTGTTGTCCCGCCTGCCCACCACCGCGCGCCTGTTGCTGGTGCTGCTGGGTGTCGGCCTTGGCCTGAACCTGCGGGATATTGCCGCAGCCATCGGCACACCGGTTCCCGCACTGCCCATCCCCTATGGCGGCAGCCTGTTGGACAACGCGCTGGCGGTACTGGTGGCACTGCTGCTGGCCGCGCTGCTGCGGCCCCGTGACATGGGCCTGATGGCCAGCTTGGGACTGCGCGGAAACGGCTGGGGCGGCCCGTTGTGGGTGCTGCTGGCCAGCCTGCCCTGCTGGCTGGGACTGGCGCTGCTCGGAACTCCGAACACGGCACTGACTGCGCTGGATGCCACGATGCTGGCCGCGCTGTTCCCGCTGGCCGAGGAAGTGCTGTTCCGTGGCCTCGGCTTCGTGCTGCTGGTGAAGATCGTGCGCGGTCCGTGGCCGTTGCTCGCGCTGCCGCAGGCACTGCTGTTCGGCATGGTGCACTGGCTCGGCTTCGGCGGGTTCGACGGCGGCGGCATCGCACTGTTCATTGGCGCGGTGATCGCGCTGGGCGGCTTCATCTTCGCCTGGCTCGACCACCTCGACGGCGACACCCTGTGGTGCGGCCTGGTCCTGCATGTTTCGATGAACCTTGCCTGGAATGTGTTCAGCCTCGATGACGCCATCGCATTGGGTTGGCAGGCCACCGGCCTGCGCATCGGCACCGCCCTGCTCGCAGTGGTGGTGCTGGCCTGGCACGTGCGGCTCAGGCGCCAGAGATGCCTGTAACGCCCGCTTAGCTTGCCGTGCACGTCGGGATCACTACCGGCTTGCGCATACTTGCGCGCCTTTTCACCGTTGCTGTCCGGAGTTGTCGCGTCATGTTGCTGTCCAAGCGCCACGTTGAACCCCGCGTCCTGCTCATCGAGGACGCCGAGGAAACCCGCGAGCTGAGCCGACTGGCGCTGGAAAGCCAGGCCTGCCACGTAGTGGGCGTGAGCTCTGCCGAAGCGGCGCTGGGCCTGCTGGCGGCCGGTGAGCGTTTCGACCTGCTGTTCACCGACGTCAATCTGGGTGCGATCAGTGGCATTGAAGCCGCCAACCGGGTCCGCAGCCTGTATCCCCAGCTGCCGATCCTGGTGACGTCGGGCATGGACCAGCACCAGGTGCTGCCGCAGCTCCGCGACGGCATCCATTTCCTGCCCAAACCCTACAACATGAGCGAGCTGCTCGACGCCATCCGGCTGTGCTTCCGGCACGCCGATGCGGGCGTATTGACCGGGCCGGATGCACAGGCGGCCTGAGGCACTCATCAACCGCTGCTGTACGGCCCGGTACCCGGGAACACCTTCAGCAGCGCGCGGGTGATCATGTCCGGGTAGACGGTGAAATGGTCCTCGCCGTCGATCACCATGTTCTCCACCTTCAATGATCGCCCGCTGCTGCGCAGCTGCTCGGCGAACTCGGCGTTGTGGCGCAGCATGTCGTTGCGGGTGAAATAGCGCGGCTCCGGCTTGACCGTTTCGAAGCTGCCGATCGACAGCACCACCGTGGTCGGCTGCGCAGGCGCCTTGGCTTCGGCCAGCATGCGCGGCACCCGATGGTTGTCGAACCACAGCGACGGGCTGGACAGGATGTAGCTGCGGAACATGTCCGGGCGCGTGGTCAGCACGTAGGCGCCGAACAGGCCGCCATAGGAATGACCGGCATAGGCTCGCCGCGCCGGATCGGTGCGGTAGCGCGCATCGATCAGCGGCAGTACGCGCTCGGCGAGGAAGTCGCGGTAATGCGCGGCGCCGCCGTAGCTGACGTCGTCGCTGTAGTCACGCGGATCGGTGCGCGCCGGATCGCTCGGCGTGTAATCCCGCGAGCGGCTCTGCCTGGAGGTCAGGCCTTCCTGCGGCGGCAGCCCGACCAGGATGAAATCCTCGATGTTGACGCCCTTCTGCCCGACCAGGTTGCGCACGCTGCGCACCAGCGGGAAGCTGTACAGCGCATCGGTCACGTACAGCACCGGATAGTGCTTTTCCGGATGTGCGGCGTAGTCGGCCGGCAACGCCACCCAGATCGGGTAATCGCGTCCCACCGGGTCGTGCACGCGCAGCGCCTCGGTATCCGGCAGCACCACGCCCTGCGCGGCGGTGGCCGCGCTTTCCTTCGCTTCATCCTGAGTTGCCGGTGGCGCCACCGACATCGCACAGCCCCCCATGGCCAGGCAGGCCGCCACACTCCATCCACGCACACGCTGCATCCACACTCTCCCGTTGCGGGCGACGCACCCGGGTGGCGTCGCTACCGCATCCTCACACGTCGCGCGGCGCCGCGCCACGCGCGGTCAGGGCGAGGCCGGCGGCGGCGCCGGGAACAGTGTGCGCAGCGCCTGCAATGCGGCCGGGTGGTAGACGGTCGCGTGGGTTTCCTCCGGCAGCGGCAGGTACTTCACCAGCGGCGACGGCGAGGCCTGCTGCAGCAGCGCGGCCAGTCGTGCCGTGGAGGCGGCCAGTTCCGGTTGCCCGCTGCTGGCCAGGAACACGTGCGGCTGTGCACGCGTCACCGCCGGCAGCTGCCGGGATGCTCCGGCCAGCATCGCACCACGGTTCCACCACAGGCTGGGGTCCAGCGCGATATAGCTGTTGAACAGCGTCGGCTCCTGCAGCAGCGTCTCGACCACGAACAGGCCAGCCAGCGACTCACCGATCAGCGCACGCTCGTCTGTGGTCGGGTAGCGCTGGCGTACCTGCGGCATCAGTTCATCGCGCAGGAAGCTGCGGTAGGCCGCCGAGCCACCGATGCGTGGCGCGATCTTCTGGTCCTGCGGGTCGCTGCTGGGGCCGGTCATGTCGCGGCGGCGCTCGGTATTCTCGATGCCGACCAGCAGGAACGGACGCATGCTGCCATTGCCGGTCAGCACCTGCACCAGCCCTGCCACATGCAGGAAATCCTCGCCGATGCCGCCATCGGCCATGTACAGCACCGGCAGCGGCGCCTTCGGATCCAGGCCCCAGGGCTGCGGACGATAGACATTGATGCGGCGGGTCTCGCCCAGTGCCTTCGACTGCACGGTGAAGGTCTCGCCGATGACCAGTGGTGCGGCCGCAGCGGTCGATGCCGGCGGTGCTGCCGGCACGGTGGGAACAACTGCGAGGCCCGGCCCTGCGGCGGCCAGCAGGATCAGGGCGGAGAGAGCGACGACGCGCATGCGAACTTCCATTTTCGAGAGGACGGCCAGCGTAACTGCGCCGGCGCCCTCAACGGCGATCCAGTTCGATCACGGCCTGGCAGGCACGGAGCTGGTCGTCGGCATCGCGTCCGATTCGAACAAGCGCTGCCGCAACCTCTGCTCGTAACTGGGCGCCCGCATCACGTTCGCCGGTGCGGGCGGCGGCTTCGGACAGACGGCCGGTATGGCACGCGGCGAGGTCGTCGCGCAGGCGGAGAGTGCCAGCGCGCAGGGCAGCCACCACATCGGCATCCACCTCGGCCGCGCGCTCACGATCCTGTTCATGTTGTTCCCCCAGTGAGGCCATCGCCTCGCTCCGTTCTTCCTGATCCCGGCGCAACCGCCGTTCGGACTGCACCGCGCCGGCCTGTTGCTCCACATCGGCACGCGCCATCGCGAGGTCGCTGCGATCACCGCGCCAACGCCAGCCAGTCATGAACATCAGCAACGACCACAGCAGCAGCGACGCCATCACCACCAGCATGCGCGGCATGGGTCACTGCTCCGCCAAGCAACGCGCGTGGCGCTGCTGCTGGCGCTCCCACACTCCCCAGCACACGGTGTTGGGGCGGCCGTCGATGCGGGTTGAACAGTCGTAGCCCCCTGCCCGTCTCCACAGCAGCAAGGCATCGCAGGCCTGGTGATACTCACCCTGCAGCAGATGCCGGCGCATCGACGACGCGCGCCAGTTGCCGATGCCGTACTGGTAGAGGAAATCGACATAGACGTCGTACTCGCCCTGGCTGAGCGCCACACCGGGCAGCGACGCGCGGAACTGCCCTTCCTCCCTGGCCAGATGAGCCTGCACGGCATGCAGCGCGCGTACTGGCGTGGTGCGGTCGCCCAGCCTCACCGGCGTGCCATCCTCGCGAACGGTCGAGCCGAAGCCATAGGTGGGCCGGTCATTGCGCGTGGGCACCACTGCGGCGTCGGTGTATCCCTCGCGGTCAACGATGGCGATCAGGCCCGCAGCACTCAGCGCAAGCGCGGCGACCAGGCTGCGTACCGGCAATGTACTGCCGGGCCGGCTCATTCGCGCTCCCTGCGGCGCCATTCGCGCAGCCAGCGCCAGCCCAGATAGGCAATCTGCGCCGCCAGGTAGATGATGGTGAGGACCACGACCAGGCGGTCCAGGGTGATGCCGGCTGCAAGCGCACCGGCGACGGTAACCGGTGGCGCCGACTTGATGGCCGCCGCGCCGGCCGTGCTGATGATTTCTTCTTTCATGATGGGTCCTGGAGGGAATGCAGGCCGCGTCGCATCGACGTGGCCCGAAGGGGTGCCCGCCCCGCTGCCGGCTCGGCACGAGGGTTGTTCCGGTCGGGAGGCGGGCGGAAGATCGGTTCCGCCGCTCATGCGGCCTGGGCGATGCCCTCCATCCAGCCACGTACGCGCTGGAAGCCAAGTTCGACCAGGTTGAGGTAATGCCGGTTGGATACCGGCCGCTGCCCGCTGTTGGCCAGCAGCAGATTCGCCGTTTCGAATCGTTCGACCTTGCGTCGGCCACGCCCGCAGTAGTAGCCGCGCAGCGCACAGGCCATCGCCACGTTGTCACGCGCGACCGCCGTGATGATGTCTTCGATCTGCTGCGCCAGCTGATCGGTTTCCAGAGGCTTGTAGCCCTGGGCCCGCCCCGGCATGTCACCACGATGCTCGATCAGCACCGCCAGCAGGTTGCGCGACTGGAAGCCGAGGTATTCGCAGTCGCGATGCAGCGCATATTCGCCGCCCCAGTGCTCTAGGCGGCTGCGGACATACTCACCGAACGTATCAAGCTGCATGGGTGGCTTCTCCTTTGACGGGCGACGGGGCCGGACCGAACACATCCGGGCGCAGGGATTCGCGGCGCACGGTGCCCGCAGTGGCCAGCTCGATGCGCCGGCACAGGCGCGCGCCGGGCAGCTTGTGGCCGCGGGCGATCATGTAGAGGGTCCGCAGCGCGCAGCCGGTCTGGTGGGCCAGGCGGCGCATGACGGGACAGCTGGGGGTGCCGTAGCCCCCTTGGGAGATGGCGTAGTCGATGAGGTTCATGGGCCACACATTACTGCCACGGTAATGGATAGTCAATACCGTTTTGGTCATTTGCTGGATTGGTAATGCAGCGCACCATCTACAGATGGACGCCAGTACCGCTCGCACCCTCAACATGCGCCTCCGCGTGGCCGCCGCCGGCGGCCCGGCCGAGTGGGCCCGCCTGTACGGTGGCACCCGCTGGGCCCAGCCCCAGGTCAGCCAGTGGATTTCCGAGAGCAACCCGAAGAGCATCGGCCATCGGCTTGCGCGCGATCTTGAATCAGTGATGCAGCTTCCACATGGAACGCTGGATCGCGTCGATCAGGACGGAGACGTGTCGCTTCAGTCTCAATCTACGGGACTGGATTTCGAGAAAATGAGCGCTGCGGTCAAGGTGCTTTCGCACTACCTGGAGCTGGTCGGCGATCCACCGGAATGGATCTACGATCCCGTGCTGCTGGAGACCGCATTCATGGTCGTGGACGAGTTCGGTCAGCCCTCTGCACCGGACAATGTGCTCGACCTGACGAAGCTTCTGGCAAGACGGATCAGGGAGGCAAAGGATGACTCACACGCGACTCGAGGAGCTCGCACAGCGGTTGGCCGCTAGGACGCAGGAACTGCGCGGCGAGCGCACCCCGGCGCCGGCATTGCGGGTGGTGGCGGGAGACGCACATGTGGTCCGCGGGGAGAGGCGCATGGACGCGATCATGCGCGAGTGGCATTGCCGCATGATCCGCAACGTACGCCGACGCTGGGGCGAACCCATGCAGCATGTGATCGATCAGGCATGTTGCGGTGTGGTCAACATCGAGCAGCTCGCCGACGACGCACTGATCCAGTTGCACAAGGACATGGAGCGCGCGGAGGAGTGCATCCGCGAGGGCATTTCCTTCCACGACGCCGGGCTGTTGCGCGCGCATTACGGCTGACAGCGTCCCTGGCCGGCCGGAAACGGCCGGTTCTGATGAGATCAATTACCTGAAATTACCTTTATTGTTACCTTAAAGGTAATTTTTTTAAGGTGAGCGACGTGGGGGCAGCAGCGACGGAAGCGGGTGCGCGGAGCGCCGCCTCCCCGCACCCGCTGCCAGCGGGCGCCGGGGAGTCGATAGCACCTGCAACACCGCATCGTTGCAGCGGCGCTTCCCCCATTGCGGAAGTGCTTTGAAGGAAGCAACAAAAAAGGCGCCCCTTGGGCGCCTTCTTGATCGTCAATGCAATGGTGGGCCGTGAAGGATTCGAACCTTCGACCAAAAGATTAAAAGTCTTCTGCTCTACCGACTGAGCTAACGGCCCGATGCATCGCCCGGCCTTTCGGCGGGGTCCGCATTCTACCCTACTTTGCCGGGTCGCGCGAAGTACAGGGGTGTTGCGTGTCCCGGCCAGCGGCCGGCACTACCCGGTCGGGTCAGCCCGCTTAAACCTTCCGGGCCTTCCACGCATCCCATCCATGTTCACCACCCGGAGCCACGGATGCGCCTCACCTGCTGTCTGATCGCCATCCTGCTGTTGCCCTGCACAGCAGTGGCCTCGACGTCCCAGGTCGTCACTGACGACATCGCCCGCTTCTGGGCCACCTATGACGCGGTGCGCGCCGAGCCTGATGCCGAACGCCGCGTGGTGCTGGTCCAGCAACGCTACATCGATCCCGGCAGCCCCGGACTGCATGCACTGATGCAGGTCCGCAACTACACGGCCCGCGAATACGCCGAGGCCATGCAGTCATGGCCACGCTTCTGGACTTCGGTACGGCCGTTGACTGCGAACGCGCAGCAGGCCAGCGCCACGCTGGACCGGGACCTGGACGCGTTCCGCGCGCTCTACCCTGCACTGCGTCCGGCCACCATCACCTACGCGATGGGCGTGCTGCGTACCGGCGGCACCACGTTGGGCGACAAGGTGTTGATCGGGGCGGAGATGGCGCTGGGCGATGAGCGCGTGGACGTAAGCGAGCTGCCCGAGCCGATGCGCGGCCGCCTGCGGATCTTCTACGACAGCCGCCCCGGTGCGAACAACGCGCAGAACAACCTGCACGAGTACGTGCATACCCAGCAGCGCGAGACCACTGGCAGCCTGGCCCAGTACGCAGTACGCGAAGGCGTGGCCGAATACGTGGCAGAGCGCATCAGCGGTCGCCGTCCGGCACTGCCGCTGTACGCCTATGGGCCCGCGCACGAGGCACAAATCCGCACGCGCTTCCTTGCCGAGATGCACGGTGACAGCCTGGACAACTGGCTGTACAACAGCGCGCGCAATCCGTTCGGGGTGAGTGATCTGGGCTACTACGCCGGATACCGCATCGCGCAGGAGTACATGCGCCAACAGACCGACGAGGGGGCCGCCATCGCGCGGATGATCGAACTGGACTACGCCGATCCGGACGCGGTGCGCGGCTTCATCGAGGCATCGGGATGGTTGCAGGCCCGGTAGGTCAAGGAGTGCGAACCAACGGTTCGCACCCACCGAGAGGGGCGGCTTGCACACACCAAGAAGGGGCGGTTCGCACCTGCAGTGAAGCCGGCCAGCGGCCGGCTCTACCAGACGCGGTCAGGCGTACAGCGTGGGGTCGGGCACGCCGGCCTCGGCAAAGCCCTGCGCGCGCAGGCGGCAGGCATCGCAATGACCGCAGGCGGCGCCGTGAGCGTCGGCGTTGTAGCAGGACACGGTCAGGCCGAAGTCCACGCCCAGGCGCACGCCTTCGCTGACGATCTGGCCCTTGCTGAGGAACTGCAGCGGTGCGTGCACCTTGATGCCCGCACCTTCCACGCCCGACTTGGTGGCCAGGTTGGCCAGCGCCTGGAACGCCGCCACGAACTCGGGGCGGCAGTCCGGGTAGCCGGAGTAATCCACGGCGTTGACGCCGCAGAAGATGTCGTTGGCGCCAAGCACTTCGGCCCAGCCCAGGGCCAGCGACAGCATGATGGTGTTGCGCGCCGGCACATAGGTGACCGGAATGCCGGCACCGCCGGCCTCCGGCACGTCGATGTCGTCGGTCAGTGCCGAGCCGCCGATGCTGCGCAGGTCCACGTCCACGGTCTTGTGCGCGACCACGCCCTGGGCCTTGGCCACGCGGGCGGCAGCGTCCAGTTCGGAGGTATGGCGCTGGCCATAGCGCACGCTCAGGGCATGCACGGCGAAGCCCTGTTCCTGGGCCATGGCGATGACGGCGGCTGAATCCATGCCGCCGGAGAGAAGCACGACTGCCTTCTTCATGGGAAAAACATCCGGTTGGGAGGGGAAAGCCAGCACGCTGTCCCGCGCCGGAGTTACATCAGGGAACGCTGCGCCGGCTCATCGGCCCGGCTCGTCGTTCCACAGGATTTTATGCAACTGCATCTGGAAGCGCACCGGCAGCCGGTCTTCGACAATCCAGTCGGCCAGCTGCCGCGCGGTGATCTCGCCCTTGCTGGGCGAGAAGAACACGGTGCAGCGCTGCACCAGGCCGTGCCCGGCGACCATCGCCTTGGCCCAGTCGTAATCCTCGCGGTTGCAGATGACGAACTTGATCTGGTCGCGGGCGGTCAGCAGCGGCAGGTTTTCCAGGCGGTTGCGGGCGGCTTCGGCCGAACCCGGCGTCTTGATGTCGACGACGCGCGACACCCGCGGGTCCACCGCGCTGACGTCCAGCGCACCGGAAGTTTCCAGCGAGACGTCCATGCCGGCATCGCACAGCTTTTCCAACAGCACCAGGCAGCGCTTCTGCGCCAACGGCTCGCCACCGGTCACGCAGACGTGGCGCACGCCCTGGGCCAGCACCTCGGCCACGATGTCGTCGATATCCCACCAGGTGCCGCCGTGGAAGGCATAGGCGGTGTCGCAGTACTGGCAACGCAGCGGGCAGCCGGTCAGGCGCACGAACACGGTTGGCCAGCCGGCGGTATCGGCTTCGCCCTGCAGCGAGGTGAAGATCTCGGTGATCTTCAGGCGTGGCAGGGGCGACTGCACGATCTCACTGGGCGTGGCGGCGGCGCTGGACGGAGTAACGGCGGTCATGGCGGGTACTTCTTGGTGGGACACGTGGCGGGTGGGCTACCGTGGCCGGTAACGAACGCAGCCGAGCATGGCTCGGCTCTACGAAAACAACCGGGCAGACAGGGCCCGGCGCTGCCGGATCCGGGCGGGTTTGCCGAACCGGAAACGAAAGCAGCCGAGCGTGGGCTCGGCTCTACAGGGCACCTATTGTACGCCGGGTCAGCGGATCTGCTTGCCGAGGCGGATGGACTGCAGACGGTCCTGCGCGGTGCGCGCGGCGTCCGAGCCGGGGTACTGCGCCACGACGGCCTCCAGCGTCTGCTGGGCCTGGTCGACCTTGCCCTCGCCATACTGCGAGAGGCCGACCTTGAGCAGGCCGCCGGCGGCCTTGTCGTGGGTCGGATAGCGCGAGAGCAGTTCGCGGAACTGGGTCTCGGCCATCGGGAAGTTGCGGGTGGCGTAGTAGCTCTCGCCCAGCCAGTACAGCGCGTTCGGCGCGTAGACGCCGTTCGGGTACAGCTGCAGGAAGCTCAGGAACAACTGCGCCGAATCATCGTACTTGCCGGCCTTCAGCGAATCGAAGGCGACGTTGTAGGAGGTGCGCTCGTCGCCGGTGGCGGCAAGACTGCCGGCATCACCGTGGACGGAAGGCGGCCGCTCGGAAGTGGCCGCCGCTGCGGGTTTTGCCGGGGCCGGTGCGGCCTTCGGCGCGCTCGCCGGAACGGGCGGCAGGGCCGGGGCGGCATTGCCCCCTTCCAACCGGTTCAGGCGGCTGTCCAGATCCAGGTACTGGTCCTGGGCGGACTGCTTGAGCTGGGCGTTGTCGTGCTGCAACTGCTCGATCGAGGCCTGCAGGCTGGTGACCTGCTGCCGCAGCTGATTGATCTGGTTCAACAGGTCCTGGTTGGCGCTGTTGTTGTACATCTGCTGCTCGAGCGCGCCGACACGGTCGGCCAGGCTCTGTCGCTGTGCATGCGCCGGTGCGGCAGCCACGAGGGCTGCCGCAACGACCAGCATCAGTTTGATGCCAATGCGCATGGATTACTGCGCGGTGTAGACGATTTCGACGCGACGGTTCTGCGACCAGCAGGACTCGTTCGACTCGGTGCAGACCGGACGCTCTTCACCGTAGGACACGACGGTCAGCTGCGAAGCCGAGCCACCGTTGGCCTGCAGGGCCGAGTTGACGCCGTTGCCACGACGCTCACCCAGGGCCTGGTTGTACGCGCGCGAACCGCGTTCGTCGGTGTGGCCCTGCAGGGTGATGCGCGAGGACGGACGGTCACGCAGGTACTTGGCGTGGCAAGCCATGATGGCCTGGAATTCCGGCTTCACGTCTTCCTTGTCCAGGTCGAAGTAGACAACGCGCTGGCGCAGGCAAGCGTCGGTGTCCAGGTCGCCCGGGCCGTACAGGCCGGAGGTCGACGGACCGGTCGGGGTGGTGGTGGAGGTGCCGGTGTCGACCGGGGTTGCCGGCTCTTCCTTCACCTTCTTCGAGCAACCGGCCAGGACGGCCACAGACAGCAGGGAAACAAGCAGAACGCGGGTGGACTTGTTCATGGCGATACCTTTGTGGCTCCTAGGCCGATGAGGGGTTCAAGACAGCGAAAATATTAACACTCTTTTAGCGCTGGGTACGGTATGGGGACCATGCCGGTTCGCGCACATCTCCGTCAGCCAGAACCAACCGCTGGCGCACGCGCGCATCGGCGGAAACGGCGTACAGCACACCACGGCCACCCTCGCGGGCGGCGTACAACACCATGCTTGCGTTGGGCGCAAAGCTCGGAGATTCATCCAGCGAACCCGGGGACAGCGTGCTCCAGCGGGGCGAACCCAGCGAGCTGTCCATCATCGCGATCTTGTAGCTGTTGCCCGAGCCCTGCGCAACGGCGATCTTCTTGCCGTCGTAGGACACCGAGGGCTTGGCATTGTAGTTGCCCTGGAAGGTCACGCGCTCGGCACTGCCGCCACCGGCGCCGACCTTGTAGACCTGCGGGCGGCCGCCGCGGTCGGAGGTGAAGTACACCGCGCTGCCATCCGGCGCCCAGGTCGGCTCGGTGTCGATGGCGAAGTGGTTGGTCAGCTGGGTCAGCTGCTTGCTGCCCAGGTCCATCACGTAGATTTCCGGGTTGCCCGAACGCGACAGGGTCAGGGCCAGCTTGCGGCCATCGGGTGAGAACGCCGGGGCGCTGTTGATGCCGCGGAAGCTGGTGACCAGTTCGCGCGCACCGGTGCCGATGTTCTGGATGTAGATCGCCGAATTGCCACGCTCGAAGCTGACGTAGGCCAGCTTGCTGCCATCCGGGCTCCACGACGGCGACAGCAGCGGCTCGGCCGAACGCACGATGGTCTGCGGGTTGTAGCCGTCGGAGTCGGCCACCATCAGCGCATAGCGCATGGCATCGCCCTTGCCGCTGGCGGTCACGTAGGCGATGCGGGTCCAGAAGGCGCCGCGCACGCCGGTGATCTTCTCGTAGATGGCGTCGGCCATCTGGTGGGCGACGTCGCGCATGGCGTTGCCACGGGCGGTCATCGCCAGGCCCAGCAGGCGCTCGCCCTTCGGCACGTCGAACAGTTCGTACTCGACGCGGTAGGCACCGGCACCGGCATCGAGCACGCGGCCGACCACGATGTAGTTCTGCTTCAGCGCGCGCCAGGTGGCGAACTGGATGTCACCGCCACGCACAGGCTTCTCGACGATCTGCGCTTCCGGCAGCGTGCGGAACTGGCCCGAACGCTCCAGGTCGGCGCGGACCACGCCGGCGACGTCGGTCTGCGGAGCGGCCGACGAACCCTGGTAGGGCATCGGCACGATGGTGATCGGCAGGGCGGAGGCATTGCCGCCGATGATGTCGATATCCAGCCCCTTCTGCTGCGCGACGGCAGCAAAGGGCAGCAACAGGGCCGCAAACACGGCAAGCCAGCGAGGCATCTTTTTCATGGAGCGCTCAATAGGGGGAAACCGGAACGAGGGATAACAAAGCGGGAGTGAACCGCTTCGCAATCATGAACCAAGGGTACGTGAATTCCGGGTCAGTTCCAGCCCGTCCTCTCACGCACCGTTAACGTCGTGGCTAACATCGCACCTGCCTGCCCCGATCACGCCGCCCAGCGGGGCGGTGTTCGACAGCAGCCTGCAGCCTGCCCGGCCGAAACCGAGCACGCCAGAGGCAAGCGCGACATCCGTGGGCAGGAGTGGCCCGAGGCCACCCCTGCCCTGCCCGCCTCAGCGATCCTGGGCGGTAAAGGTGAAGTTGAGCGTACGCGCGAACACCGACTCGAAGCCGCGGTACGGCAACGGCTGCGCATTGAGCACCGCGGCCTCGATCGAACGCTTGCCGGCCTCGTCATAGGGGCAGTTCGGGCTGACCTTGGCCTGCATCACCGTGCCGCCCGGAATCTGGGTGATGGTGATCTGGCAACGCTGGCCCAGCGGCACCGTATCCGGGCGCACCCACTGCGACAGCACCTTGGCCTGGATCGCTGCGGCGTACTTGGCTGAAAGATCGTCGCTGTTGCCACCACCACCGGCCGCCGGCTGGGAAGCGCCGCTGGAGCCGGCAGCGGCACTGCCTGCGGCATTGCGCGCGGCGGCGACCTCGCGCAGCTTCCGCTCGGCCAGCTTGGCTTCCTTCTCGGCCTGCTCGCGGCGGGCACGGATCTCGGCGATCTTCTTCTGCTTCTCGGCCTCGGCCTTGTCAGCCGCGACGCGCTCCTGCTCGGCCTGCTTCTTCTTCTCGTCCGCTTCCTGCTGCTTGGCCAGGCGCAGCTTCTGCTCCGCTTCTTCCTGGCGCTTGCGTTCGGTCAGGTCGATCTGCTCCTGGCGGCGCTTGGCTTCCTGTTCCTGCTTGGCCTTCTCCTGCGAGATGGCCAGTGCGCTCACCGCTTCCTGGTCCTTGGTGTCCGGCTGCGCAACACGCTCCTGCGCCTGTTGCTGCTGGGGCGTGGGCGCGTCCTGCGGGCGCGGCTCGGGAATCGGCTGCGGCGGCGGAATGGTGTCTTCCGGCACCGGGATCGGCTCGGCGACCGGCGGCGGCAGGTCCTCCAGCTTCTCTGACTGGCGCAGCGCCTGGCGTGCGGCGGACGCCTCGGAGGCGGACAGCGCCAGGCTGGCCTCGACCGAGGGGTCGCCAGCGGCGGCATCGGTGTTGCGCTGGGGCGACCACAGCCAGGCCACGATGAAGACCAGCGCGACCAGCAGGTGCACCAGCAAAGCCAGCGCCAGGGGCAGACCCCAGCCGGGTTCGCGCTGATGCGGGGGTGGCAGGGCGTCAGCGTGCATCGGTGGCCAGGCCTACCTTGTCTACCTTGGCGCGCTTGATCACGTCCATCGCGGCAATGACCTTCTCATAGGCCACGGCGCGGTCGGCGGCGACGATCACGCGCACGCCCTTGTCCTGGGCGGCGATGCCGGCCAGGCGGCCTTCCAGTTCCTCGGCCGACACGGCGGCCGGCTCCTTGGCGTCGGGCAGCTTCAGGCTGAGCTGGCCGTCCTGGCGCACCGAGACGATCACCGGGTCCTGCTTGCTCTCCAGCGCCTTGGCGTTGGACTGCGGCAGGTCGACGTCGAAGCTCAGGGTGAGCAGCGGTGCGGTGACCATGAAGATGATCAGCAGCACCAGCATGACGTCGATGTAGGGAACGACGTTGATTTCCGATTTCAGCTTGCGGCGCTTGCGGCGACCGATGGCAGCGGACATGGCTTGGACTCCCGGGTCAGGCGCTTACTCGTCGCCAGCGCTCTGGCGCTGCAGGATGGAGCTGAACTCTTCGGCGAAGGTCTCGAACCGCACCGACATGCGCTCCACGCGGGTGGTGAAGCGGTTGTAGGCCCACACCGCCGGGATCGCCACGAACAGGCCGATGGCGGTGGCGAACAGTGCCTCGGAGATGCCCGGCGCGACGGCGGCGATACCGGCCTGGGCACCGCTGCTGATCATGTCGTGCATGGTCACCATGATGCCGAACACGGTACCGACCAGGCCCACGTACGGGGCAGTCGAGCCGATGTTGGCCAGCAGCTCCAGGTTGCGCTCGAGCTGGTCCACTTCACGGGTGTAGGTGGTGCGCATGGCGCGCTGCGCGCCTTCAAGCTGCGCACGGCCATCCAGCCGGCGCTTGTCGCGCAGGCGGGTGTACTCGCGGAAACCGGCTTCGAAGATGGCTTCCAGGCCGGTCACGCTGCGGCTGCGGTCGGTGGCTGCGCTGTACAGCTTGCCCAGGTCGGCGCCGGACCAGAAGCGGTTCTCGAACTCGTCGGCTTCGCGGGTGGCCTGCTTGAACACGCGGGCCTTGCGGAAAATGATCACCCAGCTGACGAACGAGCCGACCAGCAGCAGCAGCACGATGATCTTCACCGGCAGGCTGGCCTTGGCCATCAGTTCGAGGTAGTTGATGCCGCCGCCGGTGGTGGCCTGGGCAAGGGTCTGTGTCGCGGCGTTGCTGACGTCGGCCGGCAGTGCCTCGGTGACCGTGGCCTGCAGGGCCAGGAGCGTTGCGATCATCCGTTGTTCCTCAATGTTCGGATTCGGGGTGGAGGTGGGGTTGCAGCACGGCAAGGACGGCATCGTCCATGCCACGAGGGCGGAAACTGGCCGCTTCCAGTGCGGCGATGCGGACCTGCGCGGACAGCAGCAGCTCGCCGTCGCGCAGGATCTGCTGGTCGAAGACCATGCTGGCCTTCTTCAGCTGGACCAGGCGGGCAGTCACCTGCAGGGTGTCATCCAGCCGTGCCGGCCTGATGAAATCCATCTGCATCGAGCGCACCGCGAAGACCATCCCGTGCTCGGCGCGCATGCGCTCCTGGCCGTAGCCGAGCGCACGCATCCATTCGGTCCGGGCCCGTTCCATGAAGGCCACGTAGCGGGCGTGGTAGACCACGCCACCTGCGTCGGTATCTTCCCAGTAAATGCGTGTCGGCCAACTGAATCGGGGCTCAACCGACATCGGGAACCTCCGCGAACAGGTCCTGCGGCGGGTTCTTCGGCTTCAGGCCCATGTGCCGGTAAGCCTTGTGGGTGGCCATGCGGCCGCGCGCGGTACGCACCAGGAAGCCCTGCTGGATCAGGTACGGCTCGACCACGTCTTCCAGCGTGCCACGCTCTTCGGACAGCGCTGCGGCCAGCGATTCGATGCCGACCGGGCCGCCGTCGAAGTAGTCGACCAGGGTCTTGAGCAGGCGCCGGTCGAGCTCGTCGAAGCCCTCCGGATCGACCTTGAGCATCTTCATCGCGGCCTGTGCCACGGCCTCGTCGATGTGGCCGCCGGCCTTCACCTGCGCGTAGTCGCGCACGCGGCGCAGCAGGCGATTGGCGATACGCGGGGTGCCGCGCGCGCGGCGCGCGATCTCGCCGGCGCCATCGGCGGTGCAGTCGATGCCGAGGATGGTGGCCGAACGGCGCACGATCCGGGTCAGCTCCTCGACGCTGTAGAACTCCAGGCGCTGGACGATGCCGAAGCGGTCGCGCAGCGGCGCGGTCAGCAGGCCGGCGCGGGTGGTGGCACCAATCAGGGTGAATGGCGGCAGGTCGATCTTGATCGAGCGGGCCGCCGGGCCCTCGCCGATCATGATGTCGATCTGGAAGTCTTCCATCGCCGGGTACAGCACTTCCTCGACCACCGGCGACAGGCGGTGGATCTCATCCACGAACAGCACGTCATGCGGCTGCAGGTTGGTCAGCAGCGCAGCGAGGTCGCCGGCCTTCTCGATCACCGGGCCGGAGGTCACCCGCAGGGCCACGCCCAGCTCGTTGGCGATGACGTGGCTGAGCGTGGTCTTGCCCAGGCCGGGCGGCCCGAAGATCAGCACATGGTCGAGCGCGTCGCCACGGGCCTTGGCCGCTTCGATGTAGATCTCCAGCTGCTCGCGCACCGGGGCCTGGCCGAGGTAGTCGGCCAAGCGCCTGGGGCGGATGCTGGCGTCGGCGGCGTCATCCTCGCGGGTGGCGCCGGCGCCGATGATGCGGTCGTCGGTCATGTGCTGATTATGCGGCAAAAGCGTATGGGGTCGGATCCGTTTTCCAGAGGAAAACGGCTCTGACCCCGAACCGGAACACCGGGAACATGGGGTCAGAGCCCTTTTCCTGCGGAAAAGGGATCCGACCCCGCGCGCGTCAGATCTCGACCTGGGCCCCGAGTTCGACCAGGCGGTTGCCCGGAATCCGGAAGAAGCCGGTGGCCGGGGCGGCGTTGCGATGCATCAGCGCGAACAGCTTGTCACGCCAGATCGGCATGCCGCGGTTGGCGGTGGCGACGATGGTCTCGCGGCTGGCGAAGAAGGTAGTGTCCATCGGATCAAAATAGATGCCACCGTGGTCGCACGAGCGCATCAGCGCCAGCGGCACGTCCGGGGTCTCCATGAAGCCGAAGCGCACGTAGACGCGGTAGAACTCGTCACCCACTGATTCGATCTTCAGCCGCTGCCCTTCCATCGCATACGGGATCGGCAGGGTTTCCACGTGCAGGAACACGTTGCGCTCGTGCAGCACCTTGTTGTGCTTGAGGTTGTGCATCAGCGCATGCGGCGCCACGGTCGGGTCGGCGGTGAGGAACACCGCGGTGCCCGGCACGCGCACCGGCGGGGCCAGCATCAGGCCCGGCAGGAAGGTATCCAGGCGGATGCCGTCCTTGCGGATCTCGTCGCGCAGCAGCTCGCGGCCACGGCGCCAGGTGCGCATCATGGTGAACAGGAAGATGCCCAGCACCACCGGGAACCAGGCGCCCTGCAGCAGCTTGGCGCCGTTGGCGATGACGAAGCCGAGGTCGATGATGAAGAACACCACGCACAGCGGCAGCAGCCAGCCACGCGACCTCGGCCACAACGTCCGCGCCACCACGGCCAGCAGCAGGGTGTCGATCAGCATCGTGGCCGACACCGAAATGCCGTACGCCACGGCCAGGTTGGACGAACTGCGGAACGCCAGCACCAGCCCGAACACCATCACCGCAATGCCCCAGTTGATGCCCGGGATGTAGATCTGGCCGATGGTGTCGTGCGAGGTGTGCTTGATGCGCATGCGCGGGATGTAGCCCAGCTGCATGGCCTGGCGCGAGACCGAGAACGCGCCGGTGATGACCGACTGCGAGGCGATCACCGCCGCCATGGTGGCCAGGATGATCATCGGGTACAGCGCCCACGACGGCACTGCCTCGAAGAACGGGTTCTTCAGGGCCTCGGGGTGGTTGAGCACCAGTGCGCCCTGCCCCAGGTAGTTCAGCACCAGGCACGGCAGCACGAAGAAGTACCAGGCGTGGCGGATCGGGCGCAGCCCGAAGTGGCCCATGTCCGCATACAGCGCTTCGCCGCCGGTCACCGCCAGCACCACTGCACCGAGAATGAAGATGCCGTGCCAGCCGTGCTCCATGAAGAAGCGGATGCCCCACCAGGGGTTGAAGGCCTTCAGCACCTCGGGCGCATCGACGATGTTGTAGATGCCGATTGCCGCCAGCGACACGAACCAGATTGCCATGATCGGGCCGAACGCCTTGCCGATCTTCTCGGTACCGAAGCGTTGCGCGGCGAACACCGCCAGCAGCACCACCAGGGTGACCGGCACGATGAAGACATGAAGTCCGGGCGCGGCCACCTCCAGGCCTTCGACCGCACTGAGCACGGACATGGCCGGGGTGATCACGCCGTCGCCGAAGAACAGCGAGGCGCCGAAGATGCCGAGGATGCCCACCACATAAGCCGAGCGCGAGCCGTTGCGCAGCGTGCGTTGGGTCAGCGCCATCAGCGCCATGATGCCGCCTTCGCCATCGTTGTCGGCGCGCATGATGATGGTGACGTACTTCAGGGTCACCACCAGGTTCAGCGCCCAGAACGCCAGCGACAGCACGCCCAGCACGGTGTCGTGGTCGCTGTTGAGCCCGTAGTGTGGCGAGAACGCCTCCTTCAGGGTGTACAGCGGGCTGGTACCGATATCGCCGAACACCACGCCGATCGCACCGATGACCAGCGCCAGTCCTCCAGCGGAGGGGGCGTGGCCATGGCCGCCGGGGGCGGCTGCGTGCGGGGTTTGACTGCTGGACATGGGACTCCTGGCGAAGCTCAGGCGGTAGGTTGGGGGAAAGGGACGCGGTTCAGCGCAGCGCGGACTGCAGCGCCTTGCGGATCACGGTGGCCACTTCGTCGCCTTCATTGAAGGCATCGCGGGCCATGCGGGCCGCTTCGGCCGGCTTGTAGCCCAGCTGCTGCAGGGCCACGGTGGCATCGGACAGCGGATCGGCCGGGGCCGGACCACTGCCGGTGGGCAGCGCGCCGCCGGCACCGAACTGGGCCGCGCGGTCACGCAGTTCCAGCACCATGCGTTCGGCGGTCTTCTTGCCGATACCCGGGATGCGGGTCAGCGCGGTGATGTCGCCGGCCTGGACCATGCGCGCGAATTCTTCGACGCTGACACCGGACAGCACGGCCAGCGCGATCTTCGCGCCGATGCCGCTGACCTTCTGCACGTCGCGGAACAGGCGCCGCTCGCCCTCGCGCAGGAAGCCGTACAGCGAGACGCTGTCTTCCTTCTGCGAGTAATGGGTGTACAGGGTGACCTCGCGGCCGAGCTCGGGCAGGTCGTAGAAGGTGCTCATCGGCGCCTCCAGTTCGTAGCCCACTCCGTTCACGTCCACCACCAGCCACGGCGGCGCCTTGTAGGCGACGATGCCGCGCAGTCGACCGATCATTGCGTGCAGCTCCTCATTTGCGGCCCCACGCCTGGCGGGCACTGAGCCCCAGGCGGTTGGCCGTCGCCCTTACGTGGGCATGGGTGATCGCCACCGCCAACGCGTCGGCCGCGTCGGCCTGCAGCTTGGTTTTCAGGTTGAGCATGAGCCCGACCATGTGTTGAACCTGTTGCTTTTCGGCGCCACCGCGCCCGACCACCGCGAGCTTGATCTCGCTGGCGGCGTATTCGTGCACCGGCAGGTCGCGCAGCACCACGGCCGAGATCGCCGCGCCGCGGGCCTGGCCCAGCTTCAGCGCCGAATCGGGATTGCGCGCCATGAACACCTTTTCGATGGCCACTTCATTGGGCTGGTACTCGCGGCACAGATCGGCCAGGCCCAGCACCAGCAGTTTCATGCGCTGCGGGAAGTCGTCGGCGCCCAGCAGCACCAGCGGCTGGTGGTGCACGTAACTGACGCGGCCGGCGGCGTCGACATCGATGATGCCGACCCCGGTCCGCTGCGAACCGGGGTCGATGCCGAGGATGCGGGTCATGCCGCGCTCCTGGCGGGGCGGAACGGGGGGCGCTGGCAGGCGTATGGGCTCATGACTGTCCGCGGTGACCGTTCAACGGCCCGCGCCCAGGCCGTCGAGGACGGCTCAGGCGTAGGCGTCGGCGCCGAGTTCGGCGTTGGAATACACGTCCTGCACGTCGTCCAGGTCTTCGAGCATGTCCAGCAGCTTCTTGACCTGCAGGGCGACCTCGCCTTCGACCTTGATGTCGTTGTCGGCGCGGAAGGTGATCTCGGCGTGGTCGGCGACATGCCCGGCGGCGACCATTGCGTCCTTGACTGCGTTGAACGCGTCAGGGCTGGTGACCACGTCGATCGAGCCGTCATCGGGGTAGACCACGATGTCGTCGGCGCCGGCCTCGATGGCTGCTTCGGTGATGGCTTCCTCGTCGGCACCCGGGGCGAAGCTGAGCACGCCCAGGCGCTTGAACATGAAGGCCACCGAGCCTTCGGTGCCCATGTTGCCGCCGCACTTGCTGAACGCATGGCGGACGTCGGCCACGGTGCGCACGCGGTTGTCGGTCAGGCAGTCGACGATCACGGCCACGCCACCCGGGGCATAGCCTTCGTAGCGGATTTCCTCGTAATCGACGCCTTCCAGTTCACCGGTGGCCTTCTTGATGGCGCGCTCGATCACGTCCTTGGACATGTTCACGGCCAGGCCCTTGTCCACCGCCACGCGCAGGCGCGGGTTGTTGTTGAGGTCGCCTCCACCGCCGCGCGCGGCAACGCCGATCTCGCGGATGATCTTGGTGAAAATCTTGCCGCGCTTCGCGTCGGACGCGTTCTTGCGGGCTTCGATGGAGGGGCCTCTACCCATGGGTGCTACCGTCTGGCTGCTTCAGGATCAAGGCGCGGATTCTACCTGATCGGGCGCTGCAACCGTGTCTAGGCCCGTATTGTTGTAGCGCCGGGCTAATGCTCGGCTCAATGGGCCCGACGGAATGCAGCCGAGCATGGGCTCGGCGCTACAAGGCGGCCCCGCCTCCCCTGCCCCTATGCCGCCGCCGCGTCGCGGCTGTGGTCGAAGTGGCCGTGGCGCAGGAAATGCGCGGTCTGCCGCGCGGCGTCGGGCGACACCACCAGGCCGCTGTGGCTGGTACGCACCACGCAATGGTCGGCCAGGCCCGGCAGGCGGGTCTCGGCCAGTGCCACGGTGCCGTCGGACGCATCGTCGATCGCGCCCAGCAGGCTGCCCAGCCCGTGCGGTACCGAACCGGCGATCAGGCCAACCTCGGCCTTGCCCTGCCAGTCCGGCAGGCCGTCCAGCAGCAGCTCGCTGCTGCGCCCCAGCGCCAGGCCCCAGCCATGATCGGACAACGAGCGCGCGGTACCACTGCCGCGCAGCGGCGAGCCCAGGCAGACCACGCGCTGCACTGGCAGCTGCGGATCGCGGCGCAGCGCCTCCAGTGCCAGCAGTCCGCCCAGGCTGTGACCGACCAGCGACAACGGCCCGGCGTCGGCCAGACGTTCCAGCAACTGCGGCACTGCCACATCGGGGCCACCGAACACCGAGGGATAGCCGAACGCGTGTACCTGGAAACCACGCGCGCGCAGGCGCCAGGCCAGTGGCCCGACCCAGGCGCGGGCATTCCAGATGCCATGCAGCAGCAATACGGGGGGAGTCATGCAAACAGCCTGGCGGTCAGCGGGGCAGGAACGTGAGGTGATTGAACACGCGCGCGCGGCAAGCGGCGGTGAACGTCAGGCCGCGCGCGGCGCGCGGCGCAGGATGAATTCGAGGTCCTGGGTGTCGCCGACAGGGAACAGGTACTCGCCGGCCTTCTCGAAGCCGTAGCGGGCGTAGAAGCGCTGCGCGCCGAAGTTCTCCGACCACACGCCCAGCCACAACGTGCGCGGGCCTTCGTGTTCCAGCCAGGCCAGCGCGGTTTCCAGCAGGCGGCTGCCCCAGCCGCAGCTCTGCTGCGTCTTGACCAGGTACAGGCGCTTGAGTTCGCCGTCACCAGGTTTCACATCCGGATGCGGCAGGCCACAGGGGCCGGCGGCGGCATGGCCGACCGCCTCCCCATCCAGTTCCAGCAGCCACACCGCGTAATCGGGGTGGGACAGGATCACGCGCTGGCGCTCGACCGTGTAGGCCTCCTCGAGGAAGGCCTGCAGGTCCTGCGGCGGGTACAGATGGCCGAAGGTTTCAGTGAACGTGCGTGCGGCCAGCGCCGACAGGGTCGGCGCGTCGTCCACAGTGGCGCGGCGGATCGAATACATGCAGGAAGTTGACGTCAGGGCGAAGCGCGGGTCAAGCCTTTCCAGGCGATTCCGCTTCTTCTTCCTCGTCCTCTTCCTCGTATTCCTCTTCGTCCTCGTCCTCTTCTTCCTCGCCTTCCTCGTCCTCGTCGTACTCTTCTTCCTCTTCGTCGTCCTCGTAGTCCTCGACGCCGAAGTCTTCACCGTCCCAACGACCTTCGCCGTCGGCGACGAAGGTCAGGGCCATCGCGGCCGGATTGGTACCGACGCGGACCAGCCAACCCCCGAACACGCGTGCACGCTCGGTGACCAGGGTGGCCTCGGAGCCTTCATTGCCCAGCTTTTCCCACTCCAGCGAAAACGCAAACTCGGTCATTGCCTGGATCTCCTGATCAGTTGGTCTTGGGGCGAACCTGGATGTGCACTTCGGCCAGCTGCGCGTCGACGATCGGCGACGGCGCGTCGGTCATCAGATCCTGTGCACCGGTGGTCTTCGGGAACGGGATGACGTCGCGGATCGACTCGGTTCCGGCCATCAGCGCGGCGATGCGGTCGATGCCGAAGGCGATGCCACCGTGCGGCGGCGCGCCGTAGTTCAGCGCGTCGAGCAGGAAGCCGAACTTGGCGCGGGCCTCTTCGGCGCCGATGCCCAGCAGCTCGAACACCGCGCTCTGCATGTCCGGACGGTGGATACGGATCGAACCGCCGCCGATTTCATTGCCGTTGAGCACCATGTCGTAACCGCGCGAGACGGCGGTACGGGCATTGGCGCGCAGGTCGGCGATGTCGTCCACGGCCGGTGCGGTGAAGGGGTGATGCAGGGCGACGTAGCGCTGTTCTTCCTCGTCCCACTCGAACATCGGGAAGTCGGTGACCCACAGCGGTGCCCAGCCGTCGGCGACCAGGCCAAAGTCCTTGCCGGCCTTCAGGCGCAGCGCGCCCATGAAGTCGGAGACCTTGTTGTAGCCACCGGCACCGAAGAACACGATATCGCCGTTGCCGGCACCGACATGGGCCACCAGCGCCGCGAAGCGCTCTTCGCTGAAGAACTTCTGGATCGGCGAGCTGACTTCGCCGTTGTCGGCGATCTTGATGTAGGCCAGGCCCTTGGCGCCGTACTTGGCGGCATGCGCGGCGTACTCGTCGATCTGCTTGCGGCTCAGCGCCGCGCCGCCCGGGATGCGCAGCGCGGCGACGCGGCCTTCGGCATCGTTGGCCGGGCCGGTGAACACGGGGAACTCGCTGTCCCTGACCAGTTCAGCCACGTCGACCAGTTCCAGCGCGATGCGCAGATCCGGCTTGTCCGAACCATAGCGACGCATCGCCTCGGCCCAGGTCATGCGCGGGAAGCTGGCATCCAGCTCGACATCGACCACTTCCTTGAAGATGGCGCGGATCATGTCCTCGACGAAGTCCTGCACATCGCGTTCGCGGACGAAGGCGAACTCCATGTCCAGCTGGGTGAATTCCAGCTGGCGGTCGGCACGCAGGGCCTCGTCGCGAAAGCAGCGCGCGATCTGGTAGTAGCGGTCGAACCCGGCCACCATCAGGATCTGCTTGAACAGCTGCGGGCTCTGCGGCAGGGCGTAGAACTCGCCCGGATGCATGCGCGCCGGCACCAGGAAGTCGCGCGCGCCTTCCGGAGTGGCCTTGGTCAGGATCGGGGTCTCGATGTCCTGGAAGCCCTTTTCGTCCAGGTGGCGGCGCAGCGCCTGCACCAGCTTGATGCGGGTGCGCTGCATGCGCTGCATTTCGGGGCGGCGCAGGTCCAGGTAGCGGTACTTCAGGCGGGTTTCCTCGCCCGGGTTCTCGTGGGCGTGGAACGGCAGCGGGGCGGCCTTGTTCAGCACGGTGATGGCGGTGGCGATCACTTCCACCTTGCCGGTGCGCATCTTGTCGTTCACCGCGTGGCGGGCGCGCACGACGCCCTCCACCTGCAGCACGTCCTCATAGCCCAGCGACGCGGCCACGGCGAACACGTCGGCGTTGTCGACCTCCACGGTCACCTGCACGATGCCTTCATGATCGCGGAGATCGATGAAGCAGACGCCGCCCTGGTTACGGGCCACGTCGGTCCAGCCGGCGAGGGTGACAGTCTGGCCAATCAGGGTCTCGTCGACCAGGCCGCAGAAGTGGGTACGCATGGGGGGAAGCTCCGCTGGAGAACGCCGGCACCGGATGGGGGCCGGAAAGCCTCGTATTCTGCGGCCGAGGCCCCGGCCGGGGCAAATCCGGGCAGTCACGCCGGCTTGATCGCCCCGGTCCCTATAGTCGGGCACCTGCCACCGTATGGGATGCCGCCATGAAATCGTTGTCCCTGGCCAGCCTGGCCGTGACCCTGAGCACTCTGGCCGTGCTCGCCCTGCCCCCTGCTCCGGCCGCTGCGCAGGACGGGGTGATCCGCTGCGAAAGCCAGAACAACCGTGAACGTGTCTGCAGCACCGGCTGGCGCAATGCGCAGCTGGTCCGCCAGCTGTCCGGCAGCGCCTGCGACGAGGGCCGCACCTGGGGCAGCCGCAACGGCAGCATCTGGGTCAGCAATGGCTGCCGCGCCGAGTTCGTTGAAGCCCGCGGCGGCTGGGGCGGTGGCAATGGCGGTGGCTGGGGCGGCAACAACGGCCGTCCCGGCGAAACCATCCGCTGCGAGAGCCAGAGCAACCGTGAGCGCAGCTGCCCGGTCGGCTGGCGCAACGCCCGCCTGGTCCGCCAGCTGTCCGGCAGCCCCTGCGATGAAGGCCGCACCTGGGGCGTGCGCAACGGCGCGGTCTGGGTCAGCAACGGCTGCCGCGCCGAGTTCGCCGAGGCCCGCGGCTGGGGCGGCGGCGGTGGCTGGGGCGGCGGCAACAGCAATTATTCGATCACCTGCAGCAGCAACAACAACCGCACGCAGAACTGCGACTGGGATGAGCGCCAGGGCCGGCCGGTGCTGCAGCAGCAGCTGTCCGGCAGTGCCTGCCAGGAAGGCCGCAGCTGGGGCTATGCACGCGGCCAGGTGTGGGTGAGCAACGGCTGCCGTGCACGCTTCAGCGCGCGCTGAGCCCCGGGGTCGGATCCCTGGCCGACGGCCAGGGCTCTGACCCGTGGGTTCATGCAGTGACCGGGTCGGACCCTCCGCAGGAGGGATCCGACCCGAAGATCAGGGTGCCGGCGCCTTCTCGTCGCCCCACGGTGCGGGCGGCAGCTCGACCGGCTTGCTCAGGTCGAACTTCACGCGGAAACGGCGGCCTTCCGGGCGCGTCAGTTCGTAGACGAAAGTCTGGTCGGGGTCGATCTCCATCGCCCAGGTGTTGTGCGTGGAGGCCAGCATGTCGGCACGACGGAACATCGCCACCGAATCGGAGTCGGCTGGGAACCGCTGGCGCTCGGCGGTGCCCGGTGGCGTGCTGTCGCCGCCATAGAGGGTGATCGCGTCGGGGCTACCGTCTTCGTGGCGATGATCGTGTTTCAGGCGCAGGCCGTTTTCGGTGCGGGTCAGCACCCAGGTGCGCGAATGGTCATCCCCCACATGGAAGGGAATCCGAAGTTCATGGGCGGGGTCGGCACAGCCGCGCACATGCATGACCAGGCGCTGGCCGGCGAACGGGTCCTTGCCGGTCGGTGCCGGCGTGTCCTCCACCACCCGGCCCTCATAGGCCTGGCCGCAATGCGCGGCGATGGCAGCCATGAAGGCATCGGCCGGTGCGGTCGCCAGATCATGCGCGACCGTATCGGAACGCTGCGAGCAGGCAGCGAGGCTGAGCAGGAGGGCGGAAGCGGTGACAACGGCAGGCAGTTTCATGCCCCAACCCTAACGGCCATGGCCGACGGGCGCAAACCGCGCGCGGCAACCGGTCAGCGTTCGGCGATGTGAGGTTCCGGCCGCGTCTCGGTGGCCGCTACCGGCGCGGACTCGCCCTTGCCCGCCGGCTCCTGCTCCACCGGATCGACGTCGAAGGGTGTGCGGAACACCAGCGACGGCAACAGTGTGGTCAGTGCGGCGTACAGCAGCAGCGCGCCGAACAGCACCGCCGGAATCTGGAAACGCTCGCGCATGATCGCCGCCAGCACCAGGGTGAAGATCAGGGTCGGGGCCAGCGCCAGCGAGACGCGCAGGCTGCTGCGGAAGCTCTCGCCGAACATCACCCGGCGCTGCAGCCAGACCACGCCGATGCGCAGCGGCAGCACCACCAGGGTGATCACGATGCCCAGCCCCAGCGCCTCGAAACTGAGGGCTTCGCTGGGCACCTTGGTGCCGGCATTGAAGAAATAGAATGGCACGAAGAACGAGGCGAACAGGCGCAGCGCGTGCAGGTTCTCGTGCGAGGCCAGCAGCGGCATGCGCTGGTGCAGCAGGCGCGCGACCAGGCCGGCGATGAACGCGCCCACGAGGTAATACACGCCCAGCAGATAGGTGATGTACGCCGCCACCATGCCGACCATCACCAGCAGCGAGAACTCCGAGCCCGGCGCGTGCGGCGCCACCCAGCGGCCCAGCGCGATGAACAGCAGCGGCAGGCCGATCATCATCGCCAGCAGGGCCAGGCTGGACAGCGCCATGTGGCCCGGGTCGCCGGCCTGCAGCACGATGAACAACGCCGCCAGCGCCAGCAGTTCGCCGGCGATGGCCTTGCTGGTGACCCAGAACCTCTCGTCCTCGCTCAGGCCCAGCCGCGACAGCGAATCCATGATGAAGCCGGTGGAGGGCGTCAGCAGCGCCAGCGCCAGCAGCCCAGCGGCCTGCCATGGCAGCCCCGCATAGCGCCAGGCCAGCCAGCCCACGCCGAACAGCGTGCCGGTACGGATCACCAGGTGCGCCAGCAGCGGCCACATGCCACGCCGCAGCGCCTGCAGATCCACTTCCAGGCCCGCGAACAGGAACAGCGAGGAAATGCCCAGCGTGGCCAGCAGGCCGATCACCGCGTCGTGTGCCTGGTCGCCCAGCCAGAGCATGCCGATGATGCCGAACAGCAGGCAGGTCAACGGCGCCGGCAGGCTGAAGCGCTGCAGTGCGCGCGGGATCACCAGCAGCGCGAAGATCAGCAGCAGGTAGATCAACTCATGGCTCATCGGGGTCTTCCGTGGGGTTCGAACGCGCGCAGGATGCGCGTGCCCGACCGATCCGGCAAGCCATTTCCCAATGACCCCGGTTACCTCATCCGATCATCGCATCGGCCAGCGCCCCCACCCGTGCAAGCACTGCTGCGCGCTGGTCGTCATCGACCGATGCGCCCTGCAGATAGGCGGTGACCACCCACGCGGTGCCGCCCGCATGCGGCCACAGCACGGCGATGTCGTTGCGCGTGTCATCACCGTTGCTGCCGGTCTTGTCCCCCACCCGCCAGCGCTTGCCCAGCCCGGCGCGCAGGCAGGCATCGCCGGTCTGGTTGTCGATGAGCCAATCGGCGAACTGCCGGCGCGATGCAGGCTGCAGGCCATTGCCCACCGCGAAGCGGGCCAGGCTGGTGGCCATCGCGGCCGGGCTGGTGGTATCGCGCGGGTCTCCCTTCGCGAACAGATTCACGTCCGGCTCGTTGCGGTCATTGCGGGTAATGCTGTCGCCCTGCCCGCGCAGGAATGCCGTCAGCGCCGACGGCCCGCCCACCACCTCCAGCAGCAGGTTGGCCGCCGTGTTGTCGCTGGTGGTCAGCGTGCCCCGGCACAGGTCGCGCACGGTCAGATCCTTGCCCACGTGGCGGCGCACCACCGGAGCGTAGGACAGCAGATCCTTCCCGGCGATGGGCACACGGGTGTCGAGCGAAACGCGGCCTGCATCGGCAAGGCTCAGCACATGGGCGACCAGCATCGACTTGAACGTGCTGCACATCGGGAAGCGCTCATCCTGCCGATGCCCGCCGATGCGACGGCCGTTGCCGGTGTTCAGCACGGTGACACCCAGGCGGCCACCGCTGGCTTTCTCCAGCGCGGCGAAATCGGCGGCGCCGGCAATGGCGGCGTTCGCGGCGGGTATGCCAGACGAGGCGGAAACCGGTTGCGCCAGCGCCGGGGCAAGCAGCGAGGACGCAACGGCAGCACCACTGAACTGCAGGAATCGGCGACGGGCGAGCATAGGGGTTCTCCTGGTGACCGCTCGATTATTGGCGCCTCCCCTGCAGCCGACCAGCGCGAAAAATCAAGGCAAGCCATAAGTGGAATTCATGCCTGTCGCGATCAACTCATTGAGATTTACGAAATTCCTCATTGAACGAGTACGATCAGCCATCATCCTGGCTCACGGCTTTTCGATGTTGCACCCTACCCTGCCGCTGAACGCGCTGCGCGCTTTTGAAGCCGCCGCCCGCCACCAGAACTTCACCCGTGCCGCGCTCGAGCTGTGCGTCAGCCAGGCCGCACTGAGCCACCAGATCCGGGGCCTGGAAGACCGGCTCGGCATCCGCCTGTTCCATCGCCTGCCGCGCGGCGTGGCGCTGACCGACGAGGGCGCGGCGCTGTATCCGGTGCTCAACGAATCGTTTGAACGCATCTCCGCCAGCATTGCGCGCTACACCGGCGGGCCGGCCCGGGAAGTACTGACGCTGGGCGTGGTCGGCACCTTCGCCACCGGCTGGCTGCTGCCACGGCTGGCGGCGTTCGAGGCGGCGCACCCGGACATCGAGCTGCGCCTGCAGACCCACAACAACCGCATCGACCTGGCCGGCGAAGGGCTGGACCTGGCGATCCGCTTCGGTGATGGAGACTGGCAGGGACAGGCCTGCACGGCGATCCTGGATGCCCCGTTCGCGCCGCTGTGCGCACCGGCATTGGCGCGGCGGCTGAAGCAACCGCGCGACCTCGCCACACTGCCGTTGTTGCGTTCCTACCGCAGCGACGAATGGCCGCGCTGGTTGCAGGCGGCCGGGGTGAGCGGCGTGGAAGCCCGCGGGCCGGTGTTCGATTCCTCACTGACGGTGGCGATGGCCGCCGCCGGGGGCGCCGGCGTGGCCTTGCTGCCCTTGCGCATGTTCGAGCAGGAACTGGCCGAAGGCCGCCTGCTGCAGCCCTTCGGCACCACCTTGGAGCTGGGCCGCTACTGGCTGACGCGGCTGCGCTCGCGCGCCGAGCGCGAACCAGCCAAGCGCTTCCGCGAATGGCTGCAGGCGCAGGGCACGTAACAAAAAAGGGGACGGAGGGGATTAAGTCGTTTGTGGCACAAACGACTTAATCCCCTCCGTCCCCTTTTTTTTTTGCGTGATCAGGACTCCAGCAGCTCCATCCACGCCGCTTCGGCCTTCTCCAGCTGCGCGGCGGTGGTTTCGCGGTCGCGGCCGATCACCGCCATGCGGGTGGCATCGGCATAGTTGGCCGGGTCGGCCAGCTGGCGGTCGAGCTCGGCCAGCGCGCCCTCCAGTTCGGCCACCTTGGCCTCGGCAGCCGCCAGCTTATGTGGGTTCACCGGCTTCTTCTGCACCACCTGCGCCACCGGTGCGGTCTTGACCACCACCGGCTCTTCCACCTGCTCCATGCGCGCCTTGGTGCCCTGCGCCTGCGGGCGGGTGCGCAGCCACGCGGCATACGCGTCCAGGTCGCCATCGAACGGTTCGACCACACCATCGGCCACGCGCCAATAGGTATCGCAGACCAGGCCGATGAGGTGGCGGTCATGCGAGACCATCACGATCGCGCCTTCGAAGGTGGCCAGCGCTTCGGCCAGTGCTTCGCGCATTTCCAGGTCAAGGTGGTTGGTCGGTTCGTCCAGCAGCAGCACGTTCGGCTGCTGCCAGGCGATCAGCGCCAGCGCCAGGCGCGCGCGCTCGCCACCGGAGAAGCCATCAACCGGCTCGAATGCACGATCGCCCGGGAAGTTCCACTTGCCGAGAAAATCGCGGAAGGACTGGTTCGGTGCGTCCGGGGCGATCTCGCGGAAGTGCTCCATCGGCGACTGGCCTTCGTGCAGCGACTCCACCGTGTGCTGGGCGAAGTAGCCAATCTTCAGGTCCGGATGCGCCATGCGCTCGCCAACGATCGGCGCCAGCTCGCCCACCAGGGTCTTCACCAAGGTGGTCTTGCCCGCACCGTTCGGGCCGAGCAGGCCGATGCGCTGTCCCGCTTCCAGGCCGAAGCCGACGTTGTGCAGGATCACCGCGTCCTTGCCGTAGCCGGCCTCGACGTGGTTCAGGCGGATCAGCGAGAACGGCAGCTTCGCCGGCGGCGCGAACTCGATGCGGAACTCACGCTCGGCGCGCACCGCTTCGGTGCCGGCCAGCTTGGCCAGGCGCTTCATGCGGCTCTGCGCCTGCGCGGCCTTGCTGGCCTGCGCCTTGAAGCGGTCGATGAAGCTCTGCAGGTGGGCGCGCTCGGCCTGTTCCTTTTCATGCGCGATCTGCTGCTGGCGCAGCTGTTCGGCGCGCTGGCGCTCGAAATCGGTGTAGCCGCCCGGGTAGAGCTTGGCGCCGCCGCCATGCAGGTGCAGGGTGTGGGTGGCCACGTTGTCGAGGAACTCGCGGTCATGCGAGATCAGCAGCAGGGTGCCGGGGTACTTCAGCAGCCACTGTTCCAGCCAGTACACCGCGTCCAGATCCAGGTGGTTGGTCGGTTCGTCGAGCAGCAGCAGGTCGCTGGGCATCATCAGCGCGCGGGCCAGATTCAGGCGCACGCGCCAGCCGCCGGAGAACGAGGACACCGCACGGTGGTGCGTCTCGGCAGGGAAGCCGAGGCCGTGCAGCAGCTTGCCGGCACGCGCTTCGGCGTCGTAGGCCCCCATCTCGGCCATCTTGGTGTGCGCGTTGGCCACCGCCTCCCAGTCTTCGCGCGCGGTCGCCTCGGCCTCTTCGGCCAGCACCGCGGCCACCTCGGTATCGCCGCCCAGCACGAAGCTCAGCGCCGGATCCGGCAGCGACGGGGTTTCCTGGGCCACGCTGGCGATGCGCACCTTGCCGGGCAGGTCGACGTCACCCTTGTCGGCCTCCAGCTCGCCCTTCACCGCCGCGAACAGGCTGGACTTGCCAGCACCGTTGCGGCCGACCACACCTACCCGGTAACCGGCGTGCAGGGTCAGGTCGACATTGGACAACAGCAGCCGCTCGCCGCGGCGCAAGGCGAAATTACGAAGGGAGATCATCGGGGGAGGGGTCCATATAACCGGATGGAATGTGCTGGTGAGCACTGTTCCTGCGACGCAATTCTAGCGTTAACGAATACTTGACGCGTCCCGGGATGCGCAGTGGCCGACGTTCCTCTCTCCCACGTCCCCGCCGCGCGCGTCCCGGGGTCCCTTCCTGCCAGCGCTGATCCGGGCTAAATGGTTGCTGCTGCAACGTTTTTTCTGACGCCTGGCATTTGACAGGCACTGAATATCCCGTTAATTGCTGTATTGCGCACCGCAACAACCGCCGTCCGCCTCACGCTCGTGATGTCGATTCCGGTGCCGCCCCCGCCAACCGGAGCCCATCCCGATGACCCGCAAGACCCGCCTGATCGCCGCCGCCGTCGCTGTCGCACTCGGTGGCTCTCCGTTCGTCGCCGCTGCACAGCAGGCCGGCACCGCCGCCAACACCCTGGACACGGTGATCGTCACCGGCACCCGCGTGGCCGACCGCACGGTCGCCGAATCGCAGTCGCCGATCGACATCATCACCCCCGAAGTGCTGCAGTCCACCGGTACCAGTGAACTGGCCACCGCACTGTCGCGCGCCCTGCCCTCGCTGAACTTCCCGCGCCCGGCGCTGACCGACGGCACCAGCGGCGTGCGCCCGGCGCAGCTGCGCGGCCTGTCGCCGGACCAGGTGCTGGTGCTGGTCAACGGCAAGCGCCGCCACACCTCGGCGCTGATCAACGTCAACGGCAGCATCGGCCGTGGCTCGTCGGCGGTGGACATCAACGCGATCCCGATCGCCGCGATCGAGCGCGTGGAAGTGCTGCGCGACGGTGCCTCGGCGCAGTACGGCTCGGACGCCATCGCCGGCGTCATCAACATCGTGCTCAAGGGCAGCGGCAGTGGCGGCAGCCTGGCAGTGGACTACGGCCAGTACTCGGCCGGCGACGGCAACAAGTACCAGCTGTCCGGCGACACCGGCGTCGAGTTCGGCAACGGCCGCGGCCGCGTGCACGTGGCCGGCCAGATCAGCCAGCAGGACGAGAGCAACCGCGCCGGCCCGTACCGCGGCACCACGCCGAACACCGGCAACTTCCCCAGCATCGGCCAGAAGACCTTCATCGTCGGCGACCCGCGCGTGGATGCCACCGCGGCCTCGGCCAACGCCAGCTTCGACTTCAGCGACCACGTGACCGGCTACGCCAGCGCGCTGCTCAGCAACCGCGACATCACCTCGTTCGCGTTCTACCGTTCGCGCAACCACAGCGGGCAGAGCGCGCTGCTGGCGCAGACCTACCCGGACGGCTACGTGCCGGAGATCAACCAGTATTCCAAGGACCGCTCGCTGGTGGCCGGGGTCAAGGGCAACACCGACAACGGCTGGACCTGGGACCTGAGCCTGAACCACGGCGAGAACACCCTGGACTTCCACACCCGCAACAGCATCAACTACAGCCTGGGTGCGACCAGCCCGCGCTCGTTCTACGACGGCACGCTGAAGTACCAGCAGGACATCTTCAATGCCGATCTGACCAAGTCGCTGGACTGGGGCCTGGCCTACCCGGTCACGCTGTCCTTCGGCGGTGAGTACCGCAAGGAGAAGTGGGACCAGAACCCGGGCGAACTGAATTCGTACACCGGCAGCGGCGCGCAGGGCTTCGCGGGCTTCACCCCGACCAATGAAGTGCATGCCGACCGCCACAACTACGCGGTCTACGCCGGCCTGGAAGCGGACCTGACCGACAAGTTCTCGGCCGGCATCACCGGCCGCTACGAAGACTATTCGGACTTCGGCGACCGCTTCTCGGGCAAGCTGTCGGCGCGCTACGCGTTCACCGACAAGGTGGCGCTGCGGGCCACCGCCTCCAGTGGTTTCCGCGCGCCCTCGCTGGCGCAGCAGGGCTACCAGGCGGTGACCAGCCAGTTCCTCAATGGCGTATTCGTCGAGCGCGGCACCTTCCCGACCACCAGCCAGGCCGCGCAGGCGCTGGGCGCCTCGCCGCTGAAGGCCGAGACCTCCACCTCCTACAGCCTGGGCCTGGTGCTGCAGCCGGTCGACCGCCTGTACATCACCGTCGATGCCTACCAGATCGACATCGATGACCGCATCGCGCTGTCGTCGAGCATCACCACCAATGCCGCGACCAGCGCGCTGCTGGGCACCCTGGGCCTGCCGCAGGTGACCGCGTTCTCCTACTTCACCAACGGCCTGGATACGCGCACCCGCGGTGTCGACTTCGTCTCCAGCTACACGGTACCGTTCAGCGCCAGCAGCCTGGAGCTGACCGCGGCATACAGCTACAACGACACCGAAGTGCGCCGCGTTGGCGGCACCCCGCCGGTGTTCGGCACGCTGGGCCTGACCCAGTCGCTGATCGGCCGTGATGAGATCGGTCGCATCGAGGACAGCTACCCGCGCGACAAGGCGATCCTGAGCGGCACCTGGCGTTCGGACCACTGGGAGCTGGGCCTGGCCGCCACCCGCTACGGCAAATTCACCGTGCGCAACTCGGCCACCGCGCTGCGTGACCAGACCTACGGCGACGCCTGGGTGGTGGATGCCTCGGCCAGCTACAAGCCCAGCAGCAACTGGACCCTGACCGTGGGTGCCGACAACCTGCTGGACAAGTACCCGGACCGCACCGAAGACCTGCAGAACTCCACCTTCGGCATGCTGCCGTACAGCAACTACTCGCCGTTCGGCTTCAACGGCGCGTATGTGTACGGGCGGATCAAGTACACCTGGTAAGGGGTAATGGGTGCGCCGGGCCCTGCCCGGCGCTGCTCCACACACCCGCCCGCGGCCTCGGGGCAGGCGCGGCCCTGACCGTATACCGTTGCCAGCTCCTGCACCCGGTTTCCAGGCTGTGCTCTGTTGCACGCGCCTCATAGGTCGTCCCGTGCATAATCAGCGGACCAACGAAGGAGCCGCTCCGTGACGAGAGCCTGCATCACTCGCCGCCATGTGTACGCTGCGCTCGCGTGGGTTGCGCTGGCGGCCCCCCTGTCAGGGTGTTCAGGAGATCACGTGAAACCCAGCTATTCCAAATCGAGCCTTGAGCCGGTCGTCGTCACCCAGCTCTCCGCGTCGAAGCTCCAGGTCCAGTTCAATGAACCGATGGAAAGCATGTATTACGCGGCAGGGATGAGCTATGTCGTGGAAGGGGACACCATGAAAGTCGTTGTTGATCGCTGCCCCATATCCGGCCAATGCACAACCATGCTGCGGCGCGACGTGAAGCCCGGACCTGCTGGCCCGGCCCGTCAGGAAATTCCCTTGATGGCGCCGCGCGTGGTGATGCTGTACGCCGATGGCGAAACACAGATTTTTCCGTAAGGGCATCCCATGAGCGACAAGGTCGTCCTCGGCATCCATAGTCACGTAGACCCCAATACACAGGGGTCGTTCAATCAGTTCGTGGACGGCCACGCCTGGATCTCGGTGACGCGAAACGGCCATACGACGTTCCATGGCCTGTGGCCAGACAACCATCCACTCGTTGAGGACAATGGCCCAGGTTCGGACATCCGCGAAGGCATGGAAGCCCGGGCCACACCTTCGGCCTCACGCTATTACGAATTGACTCCCGAGCAGGTCAAGCGACTTGACCAGGCCTTGGGCGAAAATGTCACCTGGTCATATGGCAATACCTGCGCATCGTGGGCGACCAGTACCGTGAACAAGGTTACCGGGCAGTCCCTGGATGCAGGCGAACTGCTGTTCACCGATACACCGCGGGAGCTGATCGAGTCCATTCGCAAGGCAGAGCGCGTGCGGCCCACCAGTCCTTCGCAGCCGCAACCGGCAACCGAACGGCCGGAAACCAGCATCCCATCGCTGAGCGATGCCTCGGCATCGCTTCACCAGCAGGCACTCGCCGGCGTCCACGCGCTGGACGCGTCGCTGGGTCGCGCATCTGATGAATCCAGCCAACGCATGGCGGCCAGCCTCACCCAACTTGCCCGGGCACAAGGTCTGGAACGGATCGACCATGTGGTATTGGGCTTGCCGGCTGGTCAGCCCCCAAGGCCGGAGAACATCTTCGTCATTCAAGGAGCCTTGGATGACCCGGGCCATCTGCGTGCCCACATCAACATTGAAACGGCCCTTCAGCCACCCGTTGCGGAGTCGCTGCGGCAGATTCATCAGTTGGACAAGCAGCTGGCCGCCTCGCCGCAGCAGGCCGAGCCTGCCCTGGAAGAGACCCAGCGCCGGCAGATGGTGTGATCATCGACGGCTACGCCTGGAGCCCCCCATAGGTAGGCACCATTCGGCCCGTCAGGGCCTGCCATCTCTCAACAAGGCTTGATATCTCGCCCGTACAAGCCGCCCACGCAACGATCCGATACGCTGGCCAGGTTTGCCGTATGTGACCGCATCGGTGAAAATCGGGACATCCCCCCGATTTCCTGCGAGTGCCGATGCACCATGACACCGACCTGATCAACATCGTTGCCGTTGGCCTGGGGCTCGCCTTCATCTTCGGCGCGCTGGCCAACAAGCTCCGCTTGTCTCCCCTGGTCGGTTACCTGGTTGCTGGCATCTGCGTAGGCCCGTTCACTCCCGGCTTCGTCGCCGACCAAGCGCTGGCCAACCAGCTGGCCGAACTGGGCGTGATGCTGCTGATGTTCGGTGTCGGCCTGCACTTCTCGCTGAAGGACCTGATGGCGGTCAAGGCGATCGCCATCCCCGGCGCCATCGGCCAGATCGCGGTGGCCACCCTGCTCGGCTGGGGCGTGGCCTCGCTGATGGGCTGGCCGGCCATCCATGGCGTCATCTTCGGTTTCTCGCTGGCCACCGCCAGTACCGTGGTGCTGCTGCGGGCGATGGAGGAACGGCGCCTGCTGGAAACGATGCGCGGCAAGATCGCGGTCGGCTGGCTGATCGTGGAAGACCTGGCCTGTGTGCTGGCGCTGGTGATGATGCCGGTGATGGCCGGTGTGTTCGGTCCTGACGCGGCCAAGGAATCGCACTCGCTCGGCAGCGTGCTGGCCGACATCGGCTGGACCTTCGTGCAGCTGGGCCTGTTCGTGGCGGTGATGCTGGTGGTCGGTCGGCGGGTCATCCCGTGGATCCTCGAGCGCATCGCCGGTACCGGTTCGCGTGAGCTGTTCACCCTGTCGGTGCTGGCGATCGCGCTGGGCGTGGCGTTCGGCTCGGCGATGCTGTTCGGCGTCTCGTTCGCGCTGGGCGCGTTCTTCGCCGGCATGCTGCTCAACGAATCGGAGCTGAGCCACAAGGCCGCGCATGATTCGTTGCCGCTGCGCGATGCGTTCGCGGTGCTGTTCTTTGTGTCGGTCGGCATGCTGTTCGACCCCAACATCCTCGTCCAGCATCCGTGGCAGGTGCTGGCCACCGTCGCCATCATCATGTTCGGCAAGTCGGCGGCGGCATTCTTCATCGTGCGTGCGTTCGGCCACCCGACCAGCACCGCGCTGACCATCTCGGCCAGCCTGGCGCAGATCGGCGAGTTCGCCTTCATCATCGCAGGCCTCGGCGTGGCGCTGCAGATCCTGCCGAAGGAAGGCCAGTCGCTGGTGCTGGCCGGCGCGCTGGTGTCGATCATGCTCAACCCGCTGGTGTTCGGCCTGCTGGACCGTTGGCAGGCCAAGCAGGAGCAGTCTCCGCAGGTACCCGAGCCGCCCGAAGCGATCGGCCCGTCGCGCGACCTGCATGACCACGCCATCGTGATCGGTTACGGCCGCGTCGGCAGCGAACTGGCGCAGGTGCTGCGCGACCGTGGCGTGCCGGTGCTGGTGATCGATGACAACAAGGAGCACGTCGAGCAGGCACATGCCAAGGGCCTGGCGGCGATCCGCGGCAGTGCCGCCGCCGACCGGGTGCTGGCCGAGGCCCATCCGGAGCGCGCCAAGATCGCGGTGCTGGCGATTCCGCAGCCGCTGGAAGCCGGTGAGGCGCTGGCCAAGCTGCGGGCGATCAATCCGGACCTGACCCTGCTGGCGCGCGCGCACAGCGATGCCGAGGTGAAGCATCTGCTGGAGCACGGCGCCGATGGCACGGTGATGGCCGAGCGCGAGCTGGCGTATTCGCTGGCGGAGATGATCATGTCCACGCCGCCGTACCGGAACCTGGGGCAGCACAGCATTCCGGTGGTGTGAGGGGTGTGCGTGCGGCAGGGCTTGCAGCCCTGCACCTGCCGAAACAACGGCAACGGCAAAAGCGGGCATAGCGTGGGATGGCGGGGTGGGTCCGATTGCGGGAGACGCCGTAAACCCTTCCATGGGGGCTTGGCCGCGGCATCCATGCCGCGGACACTCCCGCAACCGGACCCACCCCGCCTTCGACAGTTCCCCGCTGCTGTTGGTGGATGTCGACCTTGGTCGACACGGCGGCGCGCGGGGTCAGATCCGTTTTCCACAGGAAAACGGATCTGACCCCGGAAACAAAAAATCTCCGGTCGACCCGCATCGACCGGGGATCTGGATCGCCACGTTGCCACGCCTTGGAGAGGCAGTTCCACCGTAACCCATCGCGGTGCCGGCGGTGATCGCCTGTGGCGATGACGACCAAGCGCGCAGCTATCAGGCGCCGGCCAGGGCCTGTTCCAGGTCCGCGCGCAGGTCGCCGATGTGCTCGATGCCGATCGACAGCCGCACGGTGTCCTCGCTGACACCGGCCTTGGCCAGCTCCGCTGCATCCAGCTGGCGATGCGTGGTCGAAGCCGGATGGGTGGCCAGTGACTTCGCATCCCCCAGGTTGACCAGGCGGGTGAACAGCTTCAGCGCATCGAGGAAGCGGGCGCCGGCCTCGCGCCCACCGGGCAGACCGAAGGTCAGTACGCCCGAGCCGTGTCCACCCAGATAGCGCTGCGCGGCGGCATGCTCGGGGTCGTCGGCCAGTCCGGCGTAGCGCACCCAGGCTACCCTGGCATGCGCCTTCAGGAACTGCGCAACGGCCAGCGCATTGGCATTGATGCGTTCCATGCGCAGGGCCAGGGTCTCGATGCCCTGCAGGATCAGGAACGCGTTGAACGGCGACAACGCAGCGCCCGTATTGCGCAGCGGCACCACCCGCGCGCGGCCGATGTAGGCCGCTGGCCCCAGGGCTTCGGTATAGACCACGCCGTGGTAACTGGGGTCGGGCTGGTTGAGCCGTGCGAAGCGTTGGGGCTGTGCGGTCCAGTCGAAGCGGCCGGAATCGATGATCGCGCCGCCCAGGCTGTTGCCGTGTCCCCCGAGGTATTTGGTCAGCGAATGCACCACGATGTCGGCGCCGTGCTCGAACGGGCGCAGCAGGAACGGTGTGGCCACGGTGTTGTCGACGATCAGCGGCACGCCCGCGGCATGCGCGACCTCGGCGATCGCAGCGATGTCGGTGACATTGCCGCGCGGGTTGCCGATGGATTCGACGAACACCGCCTTGGTGCGGTCGTCGATCAGCGTGGCGAACGCGGCCGGGTCGGCCGGATCGGCAAAGCGCGCCTGGATGCCGTACTGCGGCAGCGTGTGCGCCAGCAGGTTGAGGCTGCCACCGTAGAGCGCACTGGAGGCGACGATGTTGTCGCCGGCCTCGGCGATGGTCTGGATGGCATAGGTGATCGCGGCCTGCCCCGAGGCCAGCGCCAGCGCGCCGATGCCGCCTTCCAGCGCGGCCAGGCGCTGCTCCAGCACGTCGGTGGTGGGGTTCATGATGCGCGTGTAGATGTTGCCCGGCACCTTCAGGTCGAACAGGTCGGCGCCGTGCTGGGTGTCATCGAAGGCATACGCCACGGTCTGATAGATCGGCACCGCCACCGCGCGGGTGGTCGGGTCGGGACGGTAACCGCCGTGCACGGCCAGGGTTTCCAGTTGCCACTGCGGGTCGCTCATTGCACCAGGCTCCATCCGGGAAACCGCCACCATAGGCCAGCCGGGGCCGCCTGCTGAAAGCCGCTGGCGATGACGTCCGTACCCGCGGTTATCAGGTTGGCCGCGATTCAGGCAGTCGTCATGGGGCGTTGCTAGGCTGCGCCGCCGGGCGCTCCTGCCTGGGAACGGAGGCCCCACGCATGCAGCCATCCCCCTGGACTCCCCCTGCCAGCAGTTCGCCCACGTCGGTCCTGCTGGTGGAGGACGACCGTCGCCTGGCCGAACTGGTCAGCGACTATCTCCACGAACATGGCTTCGCCGTGCAGCACGTGGCACGCGGCGACCTCGCCAGCGCCGCCTGCCGCCAGCATGCACCGGAACTGGTGGTGCTGGACCTGATGCTGCCCGGCCTGGGGGGCATCGATGTGTGCCGGCAGATCCGCAGCTTCTCCGATGTGCCGATCCTGATGTTGACCGCCTGTGAGGACGACATCGAGCAGGTGCTGGGCCTGGAATCGGGTGCCGATGACTATGTGCACAAGCCGATCGAGCCACGCCTGCTGCTGGCCCGCCTGCGCGCCCTGCTGCGCCGCCGCCACGGCAGCAGCAATACCGGCACGCCCAGCCGGCTGATGCATGGTGAGCTGCTGATCGATCGCATGCAGCGCGAGGTGCACCTGCACGGCCAGCCGGTCGAGCTGGGCACCACGGAATTCGAGATCCTGTGGCTGCTGGCCAGCCAGCCGGGGCAGATCCTGTCGCGCGACCAGATCCTGCAGGCGGTGCGCGGCATCGGCTTCGACGGTCTGGACCGCAGCGTCGACGTCTGCATCGGCAAGCTGCGCCGCAAGCTCGGCGACGATGCGCGCGAACCGCGGCGGATCAAGACCGTGTGGGGGCGCGGCTACCAGTTCAATCCTGCGGCCTGGTCGGAATGAAGCGGCTGTTCCTGTGGCTGTGGTTCATCACCGGCGCCTGCTTCCTGGTGTCGGTGTTCTTTCTCAACCACATCCTGGATGGCATCTACACGCCCGTGCAGGATCGCGTGTTCGTGCAGCAGGTGCGCGGGCAGGTGTACGCCCTGCGCAGTGGCCTGGCCGGCCTGGACGCCATCCAGCAGCGTGAGCGCCTGCAACAGTGGCAGCCACACTACGGCATCGACCTGACCCTGCTCGACAAACCTCCCGCGCTCGACGCGCAGGAACAGGAGGCCGTGAAGGCCGATGGCTTCGTCGTGCGCGATCAGTACCAGCAGGTGCTGCTGCCCATCGACGGCATCGGCGGCCGCTGGCTGCACCTGCGCCTGCCCGGCGCGGTGCAGATGACGACGTACATGACCATCGCCGCCTACCTCAGCATCCTGCTGCTGGTGGGCGCCAGCCTGTATGCCTGGGTGCGCCTGCTCTGGCGCGACCTGGAAGCACTGCGCCGGCACGCCGACCGCATCGGTTCCGGCGACCTGCAGGCACGTGCGCAGGTTTCGCCCCGCTCGCAGATCCGGGTCATCGTCGAACACTCCAACCGCATGGCGGCACGCGTGGCCGAACTGGTGCAGCGCCAGCGCGACCTGACCCATGCCATTTCACACGAACTGCGCACGCCCATCGCGCGGGTGGCCTTCGGCCTGGACCTGATGCAGGACAGCGATGACCGCGAACGCCGCGAACGGCTGGCGCAGGGCCTGCACGGCGACCTGGCCGAGCTCAACCGGCTGGTCAGCGAACTGCTGGCCTACGAACGGCTGGAGCATCCCAGCGAGGGCGAACCGATGCAGCGCATCGAAGCCAACGACTGGCTGCAGGCCTGCCTGGCCGATGCCCGCCGCGATGCCGAACGTGCCGGCATTGTCCTGCGCGTGCAGCCCAGCGCGTTGCCGCGAGTGGATGCCGAGCCACGCCTGTTGCAGCTGGCGCTGAGCAACCTGGTCGGCAATGCGCTGCGCCACGCGCGTTCGCAGGTGGAGGTCTCGCTGGTCGGTATCAGCGGCCGCGCCTGCCTGCGCGTGGACGATGACGGCCCGGGCATCGCCGAAGCCGATCGGGAGAAGGTGATGCGCCCGTTCACCCGCCTGGACGACAGCCGCAGCCGCGATACCGGCGGCTTCGGCCTGGGCCTGGCCATTGTCGGCCGCATTGCAGCCCGCCACGGCGGCGAGCTGCGCATCAGTCGCGCCACGCTGGGCGGCGCGCGCCTGGAAATGCACTGGCCGCTGGCTGCCAGCTGAACGCCCAAGGGCGCGATTACAGTTGATTACAACTCCCGCACAACTGCGGACGGATCGGTCGCCGGCATATCGCCACGCTGGCAACCCTGCAGCACTCGCCGGATGCGCGCGCTGCTTTCCTCCCATTGCCGAGAGTTTCCATGTCCCAGCTTCGCCGTTCCCCCGCCCTGCTCTGCCTGGCCGTGTTGCCGCTGTTCGCCGCCCCGATCGCCCACGCCAAGGATGACCACTGGACCTTCGAGCTCGCCGCCGGTGGCGGCGTGGCACCGCGTTACAGCGGCAGCGAGGAGTATCGTGCGACGCCGTCGCTGTCCTTTGATGTCACCTCGCCGGGGGGATGGTTTCTGGGCACCAGTGGCATCGGCTGGGGCACCTCCCTCGGCGAGCACACGCGCGTGCGTGCCTATGTCGGCGCCAGCGGCATCCGCAAGGACAAGGACTCGCTGCTGGGCGGTTCGGACTTCCTGCGCGGCATGGGTGATATCGATACCCGTCCCCTGGTCGGCGTCTCGGCTGGTTATACGCTGGGCGAAGCCGTGCTGAGCGGCTCCTGGCAGTTCACCCGCAAGGACGAGGACAAGGCCGAGAACGGCCTGGCCACCCAGCAGATCCATCTGAACCTGAGCATGCCGCTGTTCGACCTGGCCGGTGGCGTGGTCAGCGGCAGTGTTTCCACCGACTACGGCAACCGCGGCTACATGCAGACCTGGTACGGCGTCAGCCCGGAACAGGCCAAACGCACGGGCTTCGCCGAGCACAGGCCGAAGGCCGGCCTGGTCAGTGCCGGTGTCGGCCTGAAGTGGAGCCACCGCGTGGGCCGCAACGGCAACTGGTACATCTCGGCCGAAGGCACGCGCCTGCTCGGCGATGCGGCCAACAGCCCGATCGTGCAGAAGGCAAACCAGTTCGGGCTGATGAGCGGTTACACCCACCGCTTCTGATGCATGAAGGGCGCCGCTGGGCGCCCTTTCCCTCTGCGGTCAGCGGCAGGCCGGTGCGTCGCCGTTGCCGCACAACCCGACCTCGCGCAGCCAGCCGATCCACTGCACGACGTCCTCCTTCTCCGGCTCGGAGCGGAACGACTTCTGCACGGTGTGGAAGCCCTGCCTGCCCTGCACGCCCTTGATCCAGTTGAACTCCGGCTTGCCTGTCCCCGGATTCCGCGGGCAGCTGAGCATCAGCAGGGCGAAGGGCCGTCCCCCTTCTTCACCTTCGCGGATCCAGTGGCTCTGCGCCGCCGGACAGGCGATGCGCCACCCCGCCTCGATGATGCCGAGGAACTCACGCGGACTCACATGGCCACTGTTCGGCGCATCGTTGACGGTGACCATGTCGGTCCAGTCGTGCACGGTCTGGCCCTGTGGCACGTACTCGGTGATGCGGTTGCCTTGCGCGTCGGTGCTCTGGTGGGCCTGCTGGTAGCCCTTCATCGGCGGCAGCTGGACCTGTTCGGCGGCCGCGGCGTGTCCACAAACAGCAGCCAACGCCAGCGTCATGCAGAGTGAAGCCCTGCGGGCAACGTCCATGCGGTTCTCCTCATCCTTGCGAAAGTGAAACAGGACCATCGTGCGCTGCCAAGGCTCGGATGGCGCCCCAGCCATGGCTGGGGCGCCACCGGTTCAAGCCTTGGCGAACACCAGGCGACCACCGTCGTTGCCGACTTCGATGGTATCGCCGTTGACGAAGGCGCCGGACAGGATCTGCTGCGCCAGCGGGTTTTCCAGCTGCGACTGGATCGCACGCTTCAACGGGCGCGCGCCGTACACCGGATCGAAGCCGACGTTGCCGAGCAGGTCGAACGCCGCATCGGAGACCGCCAGCTTCAACCCGCGCTCGGCCAGCCGCTTCTCAAGCCCGCGCATCTGGATGCGCGCGATCTGCTTGATCTGCTGCTTGTCCAGCGGGTGGAACACCACGATGTCGTCCAGGCGGTTGATGAACTCCGGACGGAAGTGCGCCTGCACCACGCCCATCACCGCTGCCTTCATCTGCGTGTAGGCCTCCGGGCTGTCGTCGGCGCTCATGTCCTGGATCTGGTGCGAGCCCAGGTTCGAGGTCATCACGATGACGGTATTGCGGAAGTCCACGGTGCGGCCCTGGCCATCGGTCAGGCGGCCATCGTCCAGCACCTGCAGCAGGATGTTGAACACATCCGGATGCGCCTTCTCCACTTCGTCCAGCAGGATCAGCGAGTACGGGCGACGGCGCACCGCCTCGGTCAGGTAGCCGCCTTCCTCGTAGCCCACGTAACCCGGGGGGGCGCCGATCAGGCGGGCGACGCTGTGCTTCTCCATGAATTCGCTCATGTCGATGCGGATCATCGCGTCGGCGCTGTCGAACAGGAATTCGGCCAGCGACTTGCACAGCTCGGTCTTGCCGACGCCGGTCGGGCCGAGGAACAGGAACGAGCCGGCCGGACGGTTCGGATCGGACAGGCCTGCACGCGAACGGCGCACGGCATCGGAGACGACCTTGATCGCTTCCTCCTGGCCGACCACACGGTTGTGCAGCACTTCTTCCATGCGCAGCAGCTTGTCGCGCTCGCCTTCGAGCATCTTGTTGACCGGAATGCCGGTCCAGCGCGACACGACCTCGGCGATCTCCTCGTCGGTGACCCGGTCCTGCACCAGCTTGAAGTCCTTGTGCTCGGCTTCCTGGGCCGCGGCCAGCTGCTTTTCCAGCTGCGGCAACAGGCCGTACTGGATCTCGCTCATCTTGGCGAAATCCTGGCGGCGCTGCGCGGCTTCCAGTTCCAGCTTGGCCTGCTCGACCTGCTCCTTGATCTTGGTGGCGCCCTGCAGCGCAGCCTTCTCCGACTTCCAGATTTCATTGAGGTCGGAGAACTCGCGCTCCAGCCCGTCGATGTCGTTCTCCAGGTCGGCCAGCCGCTGCCGCGAGGCTTCGTCCTTTTCCTTCTTCAGCATCTCGCGCTGGATCTTCAGCTGGATCACCCGGCGTTCCAGGCGATCCAGCTCCTCCGGCTTGGAGTCGATCTCCATGCGCAGGCGCGAGGCCGCCTCGTCCATCAGGTCGATGGCCTTGTCCGGCAGCTGGCGATCGGTGATGTAGCGGTTGGACAGCGTGGCGGCGGCCACGATGGCCGGGTCGGTGATCTCCACCCCGTGGTGCACGGCGTACTTTTCCTTCAGCCCGCGCAGGATCGCGATGGTGTCCTCCACCGACGGCTCACCGACGAACACTTTCTGGAAGCGGCGCTCCAGCGCAGCGTCCTTCTCGATGTACTTGCGGTATTCGTCCAGCGTGGTCGCACCGATGCAGTGCAGCTCGCCGCGTGCCAGCGCCGGCTTCAGCATGTTGCCGGCATCCATCGCGCCATCGGCCTTGCCCGCGCCGACCATGGTGTGCAGTTCATCGATGAACAGGATGATCTGGCCTTCGTTCTTGGCCAGGTCGTTGAGTACACCCTTCAGGCGCTCCTCGAATTCGCCGCGGAACTTGGCCCCGGCGATCAGCGCGCCCATGTCCAGCGACAGCACGCGCTTGCCGCGCAGGCCCTCGGGTACTTCGTCGTTGATGATGCGCTGGGCCAGCCCTTCCACGATCGCGGTCTTGCCCACGCCGGGTTCGCCGATCAGCACCGGGTTGTTCTTGGTCCGGCGCTGCAGCACCTGGATGGTGCGGCGGATTTCCTCGTCACGGCCGATCACCGGGTCGAGCTTGCCGCTCTCGGCCCGCGCGGTCAGGTCGATGGTGTACTTCTCCAGCGCCTGCCGCTGCTCCTCGGCATTCTCCGACTGCACGTTCTCGCCGCCACGCAGCTTGTCGATCGCCGCCTGCAGGCGCGTCTTGTCGGCACCAGCGGCGCGCAGCGCCATGCCCAGCGTGCCGCCATCGTCCAGCGCCGCCAGCACGAACCACTCGCTCGCAATGAAGGCGTCCCCGTGCTGCTGCGCCAGCTTGTCGGTCTGGTTCAGCAGGCGCCCCAGATCGTTGCCCATCGAGACGTTGCCGGCCTGGCCGGATACCTTGGGCAGTGCGTCCAGCGCCTCGGTCAGGCGCTCGCGCAGCACCGGCACGTTCACCCCGGCCTGGGCCAGCAGCGGGCGCGTGCTGCCACCCTGCTGGTCCAGCAGCGCGCTGAACAGGTGAACCGGTTCGATGATGCTGTTGTCGCGGCCCACGGCCAACGACTGTGCGTCTGCCAGCGCCTGCTGGAAACGCGAGGTGAGCTTGTCCATCCGCATTGCGAATCCTCATCGGTCTTCAGGGCCGGCCTGGGCCGGCAATGCTGGAAAGATGCGGTTGCCCCACCCGGTTTCAAGGGTGGCTGCGACTGCACCCCGGGGCCAGTCAGCCTGCGGCCAGCATGCCGGAGCGCGTGTAGTCGGCGCGTTGATCCCGATCAGTTCCGCACGGTGGACGGGCTCAGCGGGTGATCGCGCTGCGGATCGCCCGCAGCTGCTGCTTGATCGCCCGCGCCTGTGCAGGATCCATGCGTAGCAGGGCCTTCTGCCCGATCGAGCGTGACTGCAGGGTGGGATCGACGAAGCGATAGCGGCCGCGCTCATCGCGCTGCACCAGCGGCGACTGGGCCAGTTCCGGGGTGTCCAGCAGGTGGTCGATCACCATGACCAGGCGGTCGTTGAAATAGCCCTCGGGCCGGCCAAGGTCGGCATAGGCCTGCTGGATCAGCGGATAGAAGCGCTTGTAAGCGGTAGCCGTTGCCGCCGGGTCCAGCGCAGTGAACGCCTGTACGTAAGGCGCATAGCGTGCCGCATTGCTGGCGGCGATGCGTTCGCCGCCTTCGCCCGTATCGACCTGCAGGTTGCCCGGCAGCGGCCGCGCGGCCAGCGCGGTCGGCGGCACGCTGGGCTTGTCCAGGTTGTCGACCTGGGTGACCAGGCGCTGGATCAGGTGATCACGCAGCAGCAGGGTCAGCGGCCCCTCGCCTTGGAACAGCTGGCTCAGTGCGCCCCAGGCCGCGGCGTCGCTGTCAGCCAGTTTCGGCAGCGCCGGGTCGGCGGCGGCCTCGGTATCCAGCGGATGCCTGATCGATGGTGGTGCTGGCGCGGGCTCTGCGGCCGCCTGCGGTTGTGCCGGTGCACTGGTACTGGCAGGGGTTGATTGCACCGGCACCGGGACACCGTCGGCCAGGCTCTTCAGCTGATCGCGGAACAACCAGCCGCCCGCGCCACCGATCACCACCACACCCAACACCCAGGGCCAGACCGCCTTTCCACTCTGCATGATGCAGCACCTCGTTTCACACGCAATGGAGAAGGTGTGACCCCATCGAGTGCAGCCGGTTCCCCGCCTGTTCCGCTGCCGTTCGGGTTGAGACCTGCAGCAAGGCCGCGCTCACGTCTGCTTTGCGCCACCCGCGCGAGGCTAGGAGTCCTGTCCCGTGGAGACTCTGCCATGCAGTACGCGCTGTACTACTGGACCGGCATCCAGGGCCGTGGCGAGTTCGTGCGCCTGGCGCTGGAAGATGCCGGCGCCGACTACATCGACATGGCGCGGGTGCACGGCGATGCGGTGATGCAGCCGTTTCTGGAGGGTCGCAACGAAGGGGCACAGCCCTTTGCGCCGCCGTTCCTGAAGGCCGGCCGCCAGGTCATCGCGCAGGTCGCGGCGATCCTGGATTTCCTCGGCCCGACGCTGGACCTGGTGCCGCAGGCCGCATCGCGGCGGATGCAGGCGCTGCAACTGCAGTTGACCATCGCCGACCTGGTAGCCGAGGTGCACGACACCCACCATCCGATCGCCGCATCGAAGTACTACGAACAGCAGAAGACCGAGGCCAGGGCACGAGCCGCGTCACTGCGCAGCGAGCGCCTGCCCAAGTTCCTCGGCTATTTCGAGCAGGTGATGGCCGCCAACGGTGGCCGCCATGCACTGCGCGAGCACTCCTATGTGGATCTGTCACTGTTCCAGCTGCTGAGCGGGCTGGACTACATGTTTCCGCGCCGCATGCAGGCGCTCGGCCCCACCCTGCCCCGGCTGCGCGCGCTGCAGGAACGAGTGGCGAAACGACCCAACATCGCCGCCTATCTGGCGTCTGAGCGGCGGTTGCCGTTCAACACCAACGGCATCTTCCGCCATTACCCGGAACTGGACGCCGAACGGTAGTGCCGGCCGCTGGCCGGCGGAGCGCGCTGTGATCATTCGCCGCCTGCAACACGCCCCTGTAGAGCCGAGCCATGATCGGCTCAGAGCAGCCGAGCGCAGGCTCGGCTCTACAGAGCACCAGAAGTGGAAGGAGCGGTAACGCCGGGCCATGCCCGGCGTCACCAGTCAATGATCGGTGCGATCATCCAGCGGTTTCACCGGCTGCTTCTGCAGCGACAGCAGGCCCAGCAGCAGCGCCAATGCCACGTAGGCGCCGGCGAACTGCAAGCTGATGATGCGTGCCAGCCCGTCCAGATCCCACGGCAGGTAGATGCCGCCACGCGGGTCCACCGAATGGATCAGGCCGAACAGGGTCAGCACCGCCGCCACCAGCAGGAAGCCGCAGGCACGGCGCAGGCGGCCATCGACCATCGCCGCCACCGCCGAAATCCACAGCATCGAGGTGATGATGAAGCCGTTGCCGAGGGTGAAAATCACCGCCAGCTCGGGCAGGCCATGGCCGTCGAGCTTGGTCAGCAGCTGCGGCAGCTGGTCCGGTGCGATCCAGCCGGGCGCCTTGATCGCCAGCAGGTAGGCCACCGACGGCAGGAAACCGAACACCATCGCGCCGGTATGGTGGCGCGGCGTGGCCTGGAACGCCTGGGTGGTGATGTCGATGGCCACGTACACGATGATCGGTGCCAGCACCGCCAGCGGCAGCCACTGCACCAACCCGGAGATGATGCCGAGCATGCCGCCGATGCCGACGAACAGGCCGGTCAGCAGCGTGTAGCCGCTGCGCGCGCCCATGTGCTTGTAGGCAGGCTGGCCGATGTAGGGCGTGGTCTGCGCGACACCGCCACAGACACCCGCCACCAGCGTGGCCACCGCTTCCACCAGCAGGATGTCGCGGGTGCGGTAGTCATCGCCAGCCGCGCGTGCGCTTTCAGAGACGTTGATGCCGCCGACCACCATCAGCAGGCCGAACGGCAGCAGCAGCGGCAGGTAGGTCATCGCCGTCGGCAGGCCCTCAAGGAAGCCCAGCGTCGGCAGCGGCAGCACCACCTGCGGCGGCACCCATTCCGGCACATGGAAGCCGGGCGCGCCCAGCCCGGCCAGGCCAAGTCCGTAATACAGCACGGTGCCGAACACGAAGGCCAGCAGCACGCCCGGGCCACGCACCGGCAGCTTGCCCTTGGCGATCAGCACATACAGCAGCAGGCCCAGCGTGGTGAAGCCGACCAGCGGCGAGCGCAGCGTTTCCAGCAGCGGCAGCAGGCCCATCAGCACCAGCGCGATGCCCGCGATGGAACCCAGCAGCGCAGCTCGCGGCAGTGCGCGGGTGACCGCTTCACCGAAGAACGACAGCACGAACTTGAGCACGCCCATGATGACCAGCGCGGCCATGCCCAGCTGCCAGGTGGCGATGCCCGCAGCGTGCGGGTCCATGCCCTGCTGCTTGAACGCGAGGAAGGCCGGGCCGAGCACCAGCAGGGCCATGCCGATGCTGGTGGGGGCATCCAGGCCGAGCGGCATGGCGGTGACATCGTCGCGGCCGGTACGTGCCGCCAGCCGGCGCGCCATCAGGGTGTACAGCAGGTTGCCGACCAGCACGCCAAAGGCGGTGCCGGGGAACATTCGGCCGAACACCACGTCGGCGGGGAACTGGAAGATCCCGACCAGGGCCATGGCGATGAAGCCGAGGATGGAGAGGTTGTCGACGACCAGGCCGAAGAAGCCGTTGAAGTCGCCGGCGACGAACCAGCGACGCGGTACGGCGGAAGCGGGAGCGGACATGGAAGGGGCGGTGGGGGTGGGGAGCGCCGATGGTAGGCCCAGCGGGGCCGGCGCGCCAATTCCGTCGTGGAATGATGGGTTCCAGCCAACGGCGGGGCCCCTCGTGGCTGGTCGCGGGTAGAGTCGACTGTTAGTCGACCGGCATTGCGAGTTCGGCCGGTCGGGGGGGCTGCGCAGGACACGCCGTAAATCCCCAGACCGGCCCAGCCGCTGGCGGCTGTGCGTTCGGGCCTTGCGAAGCAGTGCTTCGCAAGCAAAGCGCCCTCACCCATGGGGGCTCGATGGCGCCATCCATGGCGCCAACGGTCCTGCGCAGCCCACCCGACCGACCCCTGACAGTTTCCTGCGCGCGGCAGCCACGGAAGAAGATCAAAAGATCCAAAGCCAAGGCAGGCTCTCGCTGCAGTGCCGAGCCCATGCTCGCCCGCTGTACGCGAAGGCTCTGAGCCGAGCATGGCTCGGCTCTACAGAAGATTATTTCGATCATTCGTTCGTTCATCCACGCATGGCGTGGATCTACCGTGTCGACCAAGGTCGACACCTACCACACGGATGGCCGCCGTTGCTTCTGAGTGGCCGGCCAGCGGCCGGCACTACCGCGGGTGCAGGGCGCAGCCCTGCATCGCGCCCTACTTCTTCAGGAAGTTGTCCACCAGCAGATGCTTCACGTCGTCGAAGCGGCCATTCAACACCGCCTTGGCGGCATACAACGCCGTACCTGCCACCTGCTTGGCCTCGATCTGCGGCGGCATCACCAGCTCCGCGCGGCTGGTATGCACGTCCAGCAGCGCCGGGCCGCGCTGGGACAGGAAATCCAGCACCGCCTCTTCCAGATCCTCGCTGCGGGTTACCGTGCGGCCGTGGAAGCCGATGACCTCGGCCAGGCGGCCGAAGTCCGGGTTCTTCAGGTCGGTGTAGTTGTCCAGCAGGCCCTCCACCTTCTGCTCCAGCTCGACGAAGTTCAGCGAACCATTGTTGAACACCACCACCTTGATCGGCAGGTTCTCCTGCACTGCCGTGAGCAGGTCACCCAGCAGCATCGCCAGGCCACCATCACCGGACAGCGAGATCACCTGCCGGCCGGGGAAGGCCTTCTGCAGGCCCAGCGCCTGCGGCATCGCGTTGGCCATCGTGCCGTGCAGCAGGCTGGTCAGCGTGCGGCGGCGGCCGTTGACGCGGATATGGCGCAGCACCCACACCATCGGCGAACCGCCGTCGGCGGTGAACAGCGCATCGTCGCTGGCATGCCTCGACAGCAATGCCGTCAGATGCTGCGGGTGGATCAATTCACCCTCGCCCGGCTGTTCTTCCTGTTCGCGCTTCTTCAGCGCCTTGTCGCGACGCCCGATGCACTCGTCCAGGAAACTGCTGTCCTCGCGCGGCGGCAGCATCGGCAGCAGCGCGTCCAGCGTCGGTGCGATGTCACCGACCACGCCAAGGCTCACCGGGTGGCGGCGGCCGAGGTGACTGCCATCGCGGTCGACCTGGATGATCGTGGCCTTGTCCGGGTAGAACTGGCCCCAGGCGAAATCGGCGCCGAGCAGCAGCAGCGTGTCGCACTCCATCAGCGTGTGGAAGCCGGATTCGATGCCGAAGATGCCGGTCATGCCCATGTTGTACGGGTTGTCCGGCTCGACGAAATCCTTGGCGCGCGAGGTATGCGCGATGGGCGCCTGCAGGCGCCGGGCCAGCTCCAGCAGCTGCGCGTGCGCGCCTTGGCAACCGGCACCGGCATAGATGCCGATGCGCTTGCCCTGCCCCAGCAGTTCGGTGATGCGCTGCAGCTCGGCATCGGACGGGCGCAGCACCGGCTGGGTGTAGTGCACCGAGAACGGCACATCGTGCTTCACCTCGGCCTGGCTGATGTCGGCCGGCAGGATCACCACCGCCACGCCACGGCGGCTGATCGCGGCCTGGCAGGCCAGGGCCACGACGCGCCGCGCCTGCTCCGGGCTGTGCACCTGCTCGCAGAACACCGAACAACTGGCATACACCGCCTTGAAGTCCACTTCCTGCGGAAATTCCATGCCCAGCTCACTGGTCACCACCTGGCTGGCGATCAGTACCATCGGTGCACGGTTGCGATTGCTCTCGAAGACGCCGTTGATGAAGTGGAGGCCACCGGGACCACAAGAACCCGCACAGGCGGTCAACTCGCCGCTCACCAGCGAATCGGCGCCGGCAGCGAAGGCGGCCACTTCTTCGTGGCGTACATGTACCCAGTCGATTTCACTGCGGTGCAGGGCATCGGTGACGTGATTCAAGGTATCGCCAACGATGCCGTAACAGCGGCGGACGCCCGCCTGCTGCAGGGTATCGACAACGATCTCGGCAACGCGCTTGCTCATCGGATACATCCTCGAGGGGAGAGCATCCGAGGCTAGACCCGAAGAAGTGATGCCTCCGTGGGCAAGGCGCACATCACCTCGATAGGCAAACTACCGGCGGAGATCGAGTCAATCGTTGACGTTGATCCAGCCCTCCACCGCGCCCTCCTTCGGGTTGCGGTAGCGCAGCTTCACCCAGCCATCCTGTTCATCCAGCATCTCCACGCGGTCTCCCTGCACCAGGTAACGCCTGGTGCTGGATGCGCCGGGTCGATCGAACAGGAACAGCCGCGCGGGTACCACGGTGGCCTGCTGGCCACGCAACGGTCCATCCGGCGGTGCACCCAGGCCATCGGCGATGGCACTTTCCAGCACCCGGCCGGCGGCATCATAGGTGCGCCAGACGGCAAGCGGGCCCTGCTCGCCGGTCTGTTCCCACTGCAGCGCGGCGTTCAACGTATCGCCCAGCATCAGCACGCTCTCGGCGCGGTACAGATAGAGCTTCGCGCCTGCAAACCGGTACTGGTCGGTGTACCACATCGGGCCGCTGCGGCAGCTGCTGGTCAGCGTGCGGCTCGGACGGTCGACCGTCAGCCCCATCAGGTCACCGCAACTGTCCTTGCCGTGGGTGTCGGCCTGCAGCGCGCGGAACCCGGCACTGGCCGGATCGAAGCGGTACACCGTCACCGCTTCGTTGACCATGCCCACCGAGGCGCGCGCGACCAGTTCCGGGTAGCCATCGAAATCGACATCCTCGAGCGACCATCGCGAATTGCCGTCGGCATCGGCCGCGCCCTCAAGCGTCTGGCGCTTGCCTGACGGTGACAGCTGCACCGCGATGCTGCCGTCCTGCTGCGGATCGGCATGCGCCTGCACATGCGCGGCCACCTGGAAGCGCAGCGTTTCTCCGTCGTCCCCACCCGCCTGCGCCGTCGGTGCCAGTACGCCTGCCAATGCCAGGCCCAGCAGGCATTCCCTGTAGTTCATCATTGCTCCCTGCAGCACCGCGGCGGCACCTTCAACTCAGAACGATACCTCGACCGGCTGCCGCGACCACAGCACCGACTGATGCCTGGTCTGCTGCTTCCACGCCAGGCGGATCGCCTCGATGTCGGCGCGGCGCTGCGGGGTGTCCTCGTGCAGCACCACCAGCACCTTGGTGCGCAGGCGGTTGGGCGCGGCATCGCCGCGGAACAGCCACTGGCCGTAGGCATCAAACACGGTCAGGCCGTCCGGGAAGCGCGGCGTTACTTCCTTGTCAAGGAAGGCGCGCCACTGCGCGTCGCTGATGGTGTCGGCCTGCGGGCGGTTGCCGGCCCCCTGCTCCTCGCCTACGCCGAAGTACAGCTCGCTGCGCACCCAGCCATGGCCGGCGGAAGGGCGGGCGGCATCGCCCTTCAGTTCGGCGGTGGTGGCCGTGGCATAGGCGCTGGGCGCCTGCGAAGACAGGCTGGCGCAGCCACTGGTGGCCAGCAGCACGGCGAAGACGAGGCCAAGGTGTTTCATCGGTACAGCTCCGGGGAAGGGGGACAGGGCAAGCCGGCAGCGTACAGCGCCACCGGCCCGGCGTGCTGATGCCAACCGGGCATCAGCTCATACCGGACCGGCAGGGACTTGCATCGGCACCGGCCATCACGCGAAGATAATATATCGCTTCATCCGGATGGATGTAAGTGAAACTATCTCCCCCCCTTCCCCGTCGTCGTTGTTGCTGGAGCCCTCCATGTCCGCCCGCTTGCCCGCGTCGCCGCTCGGCCTCGCCATCGCCCTCGCGCTTTCCTCCGCTGCCGTCCCGGTCCTGGCCCAGGACGCCACCAACCTGGACACCGTGATCGTCACCGGCACCCGCGCCGCCGACCGCACCGTGCTCGAATCCACCTCGCCGGTGGATGTGCTCACCGCCGAGGACATCCGCAAGGCCGGCGTGGTCAACGGCGAACTGGGCAGCGCGCTGCAGGCGCTGCTGCCGTCGTTCAACTTCCCGCGCCAATCCAACTCCGGTGGCGCCGACCACGTGCGCGCCGCACAGTTGCGTGGCCTGTCCCCCGACCAGGTGCTGGTGCTGGTCAACGGCAAGCGCCGCCACCACACCGCGCTGGTCAACACCGACAGCAAGATCGGCAAGGGCACCACCCCGGTCGATTTCAATGCGATCCCGGTCAGCGCGATCAAGCGCATCGAAGTGCTGCGCGACGGTGCCGGTGCGCTTTACGGCTCGGACGCCGTGGCCGGCGTGATCAACGTGATCCTCGACAACGACGGCGACGGCGGCGAGATCGAGGCCAGCTACGGTGCCAACCACACCGACCTCAAGCCGATCGGCCGCACCCTCACCGATGGCCAGACCGGCAACATCAGCGCCAAGGTCGGTACTTCGCTGGGCGAGGACGGCGGCTTCCTGCGCGTCGGCCTGGAATACAAGCACCGCAACGGCACCAACCGCGCCGGCTTCGACCAGATTCCGCCGTGGGACCAGACGCCGGACAACCTGGCGCTGCAGGGCAAGCGCAACTACGTGCTGGGCGATGGCAAGAGCAAGGACATCAACCTGTGGCTGAACACCGAGATCCCGGTGGGACAGACCTCGACGTTCTACGCGTTCGGTACCTTCAACCAGCGTGACACCGAAGGCGCCAACTACTTCCGCTATCCCGATGGCGAGGCCAACTGGAAGCAGGTCTATCCGAACGGTTACCGGCCCATTTCCGAAGGCGAGAACCGCGACGTGCAGGCCGTGGCCGGCGTGCGCGGGCAGTGGGGCGAGTGGAGCTACGACAGCAGCCTGGATTACGGCCAGAACGACTTCACCTACCGCCTGCGTGATTCGCTCAACGCATCGCTGGGCCCGACCAGCCCGACCCGCTTCAAGACCGCCGACTACGAGTACGCGCAGACCGTGGGCAACCTCGATCTGAGCCGCGTGTTCACCCAGAGCGACAGCATCAGCCACACGCTGGGCCTGGGCGTGGAAGCGCGCCATGAGCGCTACCAGACCCGCCCCGGCGACCCGGCCAGCTATGCGGCGGGCCCGTACACCGACCGCCCGACCGGCTCGCAGGCCGGTGGCGGCCTGACCCCACAGGACGCCGCCACCCTGTCGCGCGACGTGGCCAGCGCCTATGCCAGCCTGTCCAGCCAGTTCGGCGAGAAGTTCTCCACCGACCTGGCCGCGCGCTACGAGCACAACGACGACTTTGGCGGCGAACTGACCGGCAAGCTCGGCCTGCGCTACGAATTCACCCCGGCGTTCGCACTGCGCGGTGCCATCTCCAACAATTTCCGCGCTCCGTCGCTGGCGCAGATCGGCTACGAATCCACCTCCACCGGCTACAACGCCGGCGGCCAGCTGGTGCAGGGCCGGCTGCTGTCGGTCAACAATCCGATCGCGCGTGGCCTGGGTGCGCAGAACCTGAAGCCGGAGAAGTCGATCAACACCTCGCTGGGCTTCACCAGCCGCATCGGCGAGCATTTCGACCTGTCGCTGGACTTCTTCCAGATCGATATCGACGACCGCATCGCGCTGTCGGAGAGCATCACCGGCGATGCGCTGACCGATTACGTGGCCGCCAGCTACGGCGTCAGTGGCCTGCAGAGCGCCAGCTTCTTCGTCAATGCCGCCGATACCCGCACCCGTGGCGCCGAGCTGGTAAGCAACTGGCGGCAGTCGCTGGGCGATGGCCAGCTGCTGCTGACCGGCACCTACGCCTACACCAAGACCACGCTGAAGAATGTGCTGGCCACGCCGGCGCAGCTGCGCGCGCTGAACCCGGACTACGTACTGTTCGGCATCGAGGAGACCAACACCCTGACCGATGCCACCCCGCGCACGCGTGGCAGCTTCTCGGCCGCCTGGAGCAACGACCACTGGTCGCTGAGCACCCGCGTGAACCGTTACGGCAGCGCCACCCGGGTGTTCAACTTCGGTGATGGCTACATCCCGCGCCAGACCTACCAGGCCGAATGGCAGCTGGATGCCGAAGTCGAGTACCGCATTACCCCGCAATGGAGCGTGGCCATCGGCGGCCAGAACCTGACCGACAACTACCCGGATCGATCCAACAGCGATATCCACTACTTCGGCAACCTGCCGTACGACGTGCTGTCGCCGATCGGCAGCAACGGCGCGTACTACCACGGCCGCGTCCGCTATACGTTCTGATCGCATTGGGTGGGTGCGGACCGTTGGTCCGCACGACACGGTAGTGCCGGCCGCTGGCCGGCAACTTCGTGATCCGGGTGCGGATCTGCTTTGGGTGGGTGCGGACCGTTGGTCCGCGCTGTTTGGGCTGGATGCAGGCTGACCTGCCGTGCCGACCAACGGTCGGCACCCACCGAAGCTGATCCGCAGCCTGCCCTCGACCCCACGTACACGCCCAGGCTGGCAGGCTGGTCGTCATGGCTGAACCGCTCCCCCTGCGTCCGCCACCGCCATTGCTGGACGACGCCTGTGCGTTGTTCCTCGATGTCGATGGCACCCTCATCGAATTCGCTGCACGACCGGATGCCGTGCAGCTCCTGCCGGATGTGCGCGAAGCCATCGGCCGCATCAGTGACCGCCTGGAAGGCGCCGTGGCACTGGTCAGTGGCCGACCGCTTGAACAGCTGGACCAGCTGTTCGCTCCCCTCCAGCTGCCTGCCGCCGGCCTGCATGGGCACGAACTGCGCGGCGAGGACGGTCGTGTGCTGCGCGACGAGCACGACGACGACACCGCCGAGTGGCTGCACGCGCTGCACCAGCAGGCGATGCGCTTTGCCCACGGCCATCCCGGCGTGCTGGTGGAAGACAAGGGCGTCGGCCTGGCCCTGCATTGGCGCGGTGCGCCGCACGCGGCAAGTGATGTGCGCGCCTTCGCCGATCGCCACGTGCGGGGCCGCGCCAGCTACCGCCTGCAACCCGGCGACCATGTGGTCGAGTTCGTGCCCGTCGGCACCGACAAGGGCCGTGCCGTGCGCCGGATGATGCAGTACCTGCCCTTCCGCGGCCGCCTGCCGGTGTTTCTCGGTGACGACCTCACCGATGAATTCGGCTTCGATGCCGCCAACAGCCAGCATGGCTGGAGCGTGCTGGTGGGTGAACGTGAACCCAGCGCGGCGGTGTTCGCGCTGCCCGACATACGCAGCGTGCACGCCTGGCTGCGTGAGAATGCCTATTGACCCGGCCAACCCCCACGGCCGCAACCGAGATGTACCGCGTGATGACCCAACCCGATCTTGATCTGGGCGTGGTCGGCAACGGCAGCTTCGGCGCCCTGGTCGACAAACGTGCCCGCGTTGTCTGGAGCTGCCTGCCCACCTTCGACGGCGACCCTACCTTCTGTGCGCTGCTCGGCCCCAGCCAGCAGACCGGTGGCGACTTCGCCATCGAGCTGGAAGACTTCGCCAGCAGCGAGCAGGAATACCTCACCAACACGGCGATCCTGCGCACGGTGCTCCGCGACGCGCACGGCGGCGAACTGGAAATCCTGGATTTCGCCCCCCGCTGGCGGCAGAACGACCGCTTCTACCGGCCGGTCAGCCTGATCCGCCAGGTGCGTCCGCTGGCTGGCAGCCCGCGCATCACCGTGCGTGCGCGCCCGCTGGCCGACTGGGGCGCACGCGTGCCAGAGTCGACCTGGGGCAGCAACCATGTGCGCTGGATCCTGCCGGAGCACGTGCTGCGGCTGACCACCGATGTGCCGGTGCGCTTCGTGCGCGATGGCCTGCCGTTCGTGCTCAACCATCCCATCCACCTGATCCTGGGCGTGGATGAGTCGCTCAACCGGTCGATCAGCGGCTACGTGCAGGAAGCCTTCCAGCGCACCCGCGACTACTGGCGCGAATGGGTGCGCTACCTGTCCATTCCACTGGAGTGGCAGGACGCGGTCATCCGCAGTGCGATCACGTTGAAGCTGTGCCAGTACGAGGACAGCGGCGCGATCATCGCGGCGATGACCACTTCCATTCCAGAAGCACCCGGCAGCGTGCGCAACTGGGACTACCGCTACTGCTGGCTGCGTGACGCAGCTTTCGTGGTGCGGGCGCTGAACCGTCTCGGCGCAACGCGCACGATGGAACAGTTCCTCGGCTACATCTTCAACCTGGCCACCACCGACGGCACGCTGCAGCCGCTGTATGGCATCGGCTTTGAAGCCAAGCTGGACGAAGACGAAGTGCCCAGCCTGTCCGGTTATCGCGGCATGGGCCCGGTACGCCGCGGCAACCTGGCCTGGGTGCAGCGCCAGCACGATGTCTACGGCAGCGTGGTGCTGGCCTCCACGCAGCTGTTCTTCGACCGCCGCCTGCAGGATCCCGGCGACGCGCACACATTCGCCCGCCTCGAACCGCTGGGCGAACAGGCCTTCGCCCTGCATGACGTGCCCGATGCGGGCCTGTGGGAGTTCCGTGGCCGCACCGAGGTACACACCTACACCAGCGCGATGTGCTGGGCCGCCTGCGACCGCCTGTGCAAGATCGCCGTGCGCCTGAAGCGCGATGACCGTGCACACTACTGGCGCGAGCGCGCCGACACCATCCATGCGCGCATCATGGCCGAGTCCTGGAATGAGGAACTGGGCCACTTCACCGATACCTTCGGCGGCCATCGCCTGGACGCCTCGCTCCTGCTGCTGGCCGACATCGGCTTCATCGATGCGATGGACGCCCGCTTCATCGCCACCGTCGATGCGATCGGCCGCGACCTCAAGCATGGCAATTCGCTGTACCGCTATGTCGCGCCGGATGACTTCGGTGAGCCGGAAACCAGCTTCACCATCTGCACGTTCTGGTACATCGATGCGCTGGCGGCGATCGGGCGCATGGACGAGGCGCGCGAGATGTTCGAGCTGCTGCTGAAGCAGCGCAACCACCTGGGCCTGCTGTCGGAGGATCTGGCCTTCGACAGCGGCGAGGCCTGGGGCAATTTCCCGCAGACCTATTCGCACGTCGGCCTGATCACTGCCGCGATGCGCCTGTCGCGGTCCTGGCAGGAGGCATCGTGAGTCGTCTGGTGGTGGTTTCAAATCGTGTGGCCGTACCCGGCGAGAACCGCGCCGGCGGCCTGGCTGTCGGCCTGCTGGCCGCCCTGAAGGAACGCGGCGGCCTGTGGTTCGGCTGGAGCGGCAAGACGGTAAAGGACGGCAGCGGCACGCTGCACCGGCAGAAAGACGGTGACATCGACTACGTCACCATGGACCTGAGCAAGCGCGAGGTGGACGGCTACTACAACGGCTTTGCCAACCGCACGCTGTGGCCGCTGCTGCACTTCCGCCTGGATCTGGTCGACTACGACCGTGCCACCCGCGAGACCTACCACAAGGTCAACGCACTGTTCGCCGACAAGCTCGCGCCCTTGCTGCGCGAGGATGACATCGTCTGGATCCACGACTATCACCTGATCCCGCTTGGCGCACTGCTGCGCGAGCGTGGCATCGGCTGCCGCATCGGCTTCTTCCTGCACATCCCGATGCCCTCGGCCGACCTGCTGCAGGCGATGCCCGACCACCTGCGGTTGTTCTCCGCGCTCTACGCGTATGACCTGGTGGGCTTCCAGACCCAGCGCGATGCCGATCGCTTCCAGACCTACCTGCGCCTGTTCGGCGGCGGTCGGGTACTCGCCAACGGCGAGCTGGAGGCACCGGGCGGGCGTCGTTTCCGCGCGGCGGCGTTCCCGATCGGCATCGACACCGAGCTGATCGCGCGCCAGGCCGGTACCGCCGCCACCAAGGCCGCCGTAAAGAACCTGCGCGCGAGCCTGCGTGATCGCCAACTGGCGATCGGCGTTGATCGCCTGGATTATTCCAAGGGCCTGCCCGAGCGCTTCCTCGGCTTCGAACGGTATCTTGAGCGCCATCCCGACCAGCGCGGGTCGCTGACCTACCTGCAGATCGCCCCCGTCTCGCGCGGTGATGTCACCGAGTACCGGCAGCTGCGCAGCCAGCTGGAGCAGATCGCCGGCCACATCAACGGTGGCCACGCCGAGCCGGACTGGACACCGCTGCGCTACGTCAACCAGAACTTCACCCATGCCACCCTCACCGGTTTCTACCGTGCAGCGGCGGTGGGGCTGGTCACGCCGCTGCGTGATGGCATGAACCTGGTGGCCAAGGAATACGTGGCCTCGCAGGACCCGGAGGACCCGGGCGTGCTGGTGCTGTCGCTGCTGGCCGGCGCCGCCGACGAACTCAAGCAGGCACTGCTGGTGAACCCGCACGACCTGGATGGCGTTGCCGACGCCATCGCCACCGCGGCGACGATGTCGCTGCGCAAGCGCAAGGAGCGCTGGCACGCCATGATGGAGCACCTGCGCACCTACGACATCAACCACTGGCGGCGCAGCTACCTGGACGCACTGGAAGGCTGAGGAAAAAGGGGACGGAGGGGATTAAGTCGTTTGTGCACAAACGACTTAATCCCCTCCGTCCCCTTTTTCTTCAATCCAGGAACCGCGCTGCCTGCTCCGGTGCGGGCAGATGACAGGCGTCGTTCCGCCCGAACCAGCGGTAGCGGTTGCGCGCCAGCGCGCGATACGCGGCATCCCTCCAGCCGCGCGGCACCATCCGCAGCACGCCGGTCAGGCGCCAGACGCCGTCCAGCCCGGCCAGTACACGCAGGATGGCATCGGTATCGGTCCAGGCGCCCTGCGCGTCCAGCAGCAGGAACGACATCGGGTCCTGCGGGTCCAGCCCGTGCGCGCGCAACATCGCGCTGCCCTGCTGCCCCTGCATCGCTGCAAAACGGTAGCGCCCCTTGCGGTCGAAACGCAGCAGGAAGCGCACCCAGCGGTTGCACAGGGCGCACACGCCGTCGAACACGATCACCGCGCTGCCAGTCCCGGCGGCGCCGTCACTGTGGTTCGAGCCAGCCTTCATAGCGGATCAGGGCTCCGGCCCAGGGCAGCGTCACATCGACCAGGAAAGTGTAACGCTCGCCGCGCCAGGCTTCACGGCAGCGCACACCGCCGAACCAACGCGTCGGCAGCGGCAGCAGCCCGAACGCCCAGACCCGCCGCACCGACCAGTCGATACCACCCTCGCGGGCCTGCAACGCGAACTCCAAGCGCACCGCGCCCAGCTGCTCGCGCAGAAGCCCTTCGTGCGCCCACAGCCGCGACACCATCGGCCAGCGGCCGAACCGTCGCGCCCACTGCTCACCCTGCCCGCGTGCACTGAACGCCACTTCGGTGGGCAGCGCGTCGCCGTCCTTCGGCAGCCGCGCCAACGCGGCCAGCAGCGGCACCAGCCAGTGCCGCCCTCGCACGATGCGCGCCTGCCCCACGTAGCGGCAGGGCAACGGCGCGGCATGCAGCGCCTGCACCGGCGCTGCCAGGGTGGCGAAGGCCGGCCCCAGCACGCGCGCGAACAGCGGCGTGGTCAGGGCGCGATCCAGGCCAGGGTCGCCATGCGCCCGGTACGACGGTCGCGCCGGTGCGAATACAGGTCAGGATCGGCCATGGTCGACACCGTGCCGCCATACACCTGCGCCGGGTCCATCCCCGCCGCCTGCAACCGCTGCCGCGCCAGCGCGAACAGGTCCACCTTCCAGTGGCCCGGCCGGGTCGCCACGAACGCCGCTTCGGCGGCCGGATCATGGCCGACGAAGGCGTGATAGACCTCCTCGCCGATCTCATAGTCGGACGGCCCGGCGGCCGGGCCCAGCCAGGCCCGCAGCTGCGCCGGCGGCGTCTGCAGGGCGGCCACCGTGGCCTCCAGCATGCCGTCAGCCAGCCCACGCCAGCCGGCATGGGCCGCACCCACCTCGCTGCCATCGGCCGCGGCAAACACCACCGGCAGGCAGTCGGCGGTCAGGATCGCCAGCACCACGCCCGGCACCGAAGTCACCGCGGCGTCGGCCACCGGTTCGCTGGCGCCAGCCACCGGCGGCGCGGTGAAGCGCAGCACGGTGCTGCTGTGCACCTGGCGCAGCCAGTGCGGTGCCGACGGCAGCGCCAGCCCCTGCTGCAGCAGCTGGCGGTTGTGCTCCACGTTGGCCGGGGTATCACCATCGGCCGCGTGCCGGTTGCCGAGGTTGAACTGCGCGAACGGCGCCGGCGAGATGCCCGCGCCATGCCGACGCGTGGTCAGCGCATGGACGCCTGCCGGCGCCGGCCAGTCCGCCTGCAGCAACGGCAGCGCGGCGGCCATCACCAGCGATCCCGCTCGCGGGCGGCGAAGGCTTCGCTGTCTTCGCGCAGCACCTTCATCAGGTGCAGCATGTCCTCCGGCACCGGCGCGGTATTGCGCACCGGCTCACCGGTGATCGGGTGCATGAACTCCAGGGTCTCGGCGTGCAGGGCCTGGCGCTTGAAGCCGCGCAGCGCGGCCACCAGCTCGTCGCTGGCGCCCTTGGGCAGCTTCAGCGCACCGCCGTACAGCGGGTCGCCGATGATCGGATGGCGCACGTGTGCCATGTGCACGCGGATCTGGTGGGTACGGCCGGTTTCCAGGCGGCACTCCAGCGCGGTGTGCGCACGGAAGCGCTCGCGCAGGCGGTAGTGGGTCACCGCTTCCTTGCCGTCTTCGCGCACCGCCATCTTCAGCCGGTCGCGCGGGTGGCGGTCGATCGGGGCATCGGCGGTACCGCCTGCCACCAGCGCGCCCATCACGATGGCCAGGTACTGGCGGTGCACGTCACGGGCCGCCAGTTGCTCGACCAATGCAGTCTGCGCTTCCAGGGTCTTGGCCACCACCATCACGCCGCTGGTGTCCTTGTCCAGGCGGTGCACGATGCCCGCGCGCGGCAGCACCGCCACCGACGGGTCGCGGAACAGCAGCGCGTTGACCAGGGTGCCGCTGTGGTTGCCGGCGCCGGGGTGGACCACCAGGCCGACCGGCTTGTTGATCACCAGCACATGCTCGTCCTCGAACAGCACGTCCAGCGGGATGTCCTCCGGCTGGGCGTCGGTCTGGGTTTCCAGCACCACGTGGAGGGTCACCACCTCGCCGCCGCGCAGCGGATCGCGCGGGCGCACCTGGGCGCCGTCCAGCAGGACGTCACCGGACTTGATCCACTCGGTCAGGCGCGAACGCGAATATTCGGGGAACAGTTCGGCCACGACGGCATCGAAACGACGGCCGGCGGCGGTGTCGGGGACGATGGCCTGGCGGGCCGATTCAGAGGGTTGTTCAGACATGGCAGGGGGCATTCTTTGAAATTTTGGGGTCCCGGCGGCCGGTTTCAGTCGCTGGACAGGACACTAGGCTATCATCGACCCTTCGTATTCCAGCCGCGTCCCGCCTCGACCCCATGATCCGACGCTCCGCCATGCTCTCCGCGCCCGTCCGCCTCACCGCCCTGCTGCTGGTGCTGGTCATCGCCGCAACCGGCTGCCACCGCGGCGCCAAGAAGGGTGATCGCCCCGACGAAGGCGTGCCGGTCGAACAGCTGTACGAGAAAAGCCACAAGCTGATGCAGGGCGGCAACTGGAGCGGCGCCGAAGCCAGCTTCCGCCGCCTGGTGGCCCAGTATCCGTACGGCCCGTACACCGAGCAGGCGATGATCGAAACCGCCTACGCCCAGTACAAGGCCGGCAAGCACGATGACGCCGTCTCCAGCATCGACCGCTTCATCCGCACCTACCCGACGCACCGCAACATCGCCTACCTTTACTACCTGCGCGGCCTGGCCAATTCCAACCGCAGTACGGTTTTCCTGCGCCGCGTATGGTCGCTGGATGCCAGCCGCCGCGACCTGTCCACGCCGCACCAGGCGTACTCGGACTTCAACATCGTGGTTGATCGTTACCCGAACAGCCGCTACGCCGCCGATGCGCGTCAGCGCATGCTGGAGCTGCGTGACGTGTTCGCCCAGCACGAGCTGGACAACGCCCTGTACTACATGCGCCGCGGCGCCTGGGTCTCGGCCGTGGGCCGCGCCAACTACCTGCTGGAAACCTACCCGCAGAGCGCCTTCCAGTACGACGCCGTGGCCGTGCTGGCCGATTCCTACACCCACCTGGGCAACAAGACCCTGGCCGACGACGCCCGTCGCGTCCTGCAGCTGAACCAGCCGGATCACCCGTGGCTGGAAGGCAAGTGGCCGAAGTACCCGTGGATGATCCGCAAGCTGAACCCATTCGCCGGCGAGAAGTCCGCCAGCACCGGCCAGCGCAACGCGCGACTGGAAAAGAAATAAGAGAGGGCCCCGAAAGGGGCCCTTCTTCTTTGTGGAGTCGAGCCACGCTCAACTGCTTTCCTCATCCGCCTCCCCGCGCCGGGGCCGGCACCTAGGAATGCTACGAATCCAGCGCGGATGCGACGCCGGTCGCAGCCCGCCTGGGTGAGGCGCTCCACACTGCGGCGCTGCGGCCACACCGGCCATCACGGAGCGCCCCATGCCGACACGGCCCTGTAGTTTCCGTTTCCTGTCCTGCCTTCTCGCCAGCGCCCTGCTGGCGCTGACCCTGGCGCCCGCGGCCGCCGCGCGGGACGCGCCGGGCGATCTGCTGTCTGCTGCCCCCTATCGCGCGTCATGGGTGCCGTCCAGGGCCGCGCAGGCCTACAAGCTGCACTACCGCACCCCGGTCCACCGCGGCCAGCTGGCCGAAGGCACCGGCCTGCTGTACCTGCCCGCCGGCGCGGCGCCTGCGGGCGGGTGGCCGGTGGTGTCCTGGGCACATGGCACTCAGGGCATTGCGGATCGCTGTGCGCCCTCGGTCTCCGGCCCCACCCATGCCGAACGCGACGGACGCTTCCTGGACGTGTTCCTGGCCCAGGGCTATGCCGTCGCCGCCGCCGACTACCAGGGCCTGGGCAGCCCAGGCAATCATGCCTACCTGCACGTGCGTACCGCGGCGCGCAACGCCATCGACATGGTCAAGGCCAGCCGCCAGTACCTGGGTACGGCAACATTGTCGCCGCGCTGGGTCTCGGTCGGATATTCGCAGGGGGGCGCGGCCGCATTGACAGCAGGCCATCTGGCCGCCTCCCATGGCGGCCCATCCCTGCAGTACCGCGGCAGTTTCACCGCCGGAACGCCCACCGCAGTCGAACTGACCGCGCTGGTGATGAATCCCGGCAACCGCACCGCCAATCCTGGCGCACCCAACGCATATCACGCGTATCTGCTCGACGGCCTGCTGCAGGCCGCGCCTCAGATCGACCGCGTCCTCAGCGACGCAGGCCGTGCCCGTGTGGCAGTGGCCCGCGAGCAGTGCCTGAGCGAACTGACCGCCACGCTGGACGGCGCCGATACCGGCAGCATGTTTACTGCACCACTGACCCGCGTGCCGGGCATCTGGGCGGTGCTGTACGACTATCTGGGTGTACCGCGCCGCGGCTTCAGCCAGCCGCTGATGCTGGCCCATGGCAGCGAGGACCGCGACGTGCCCTATCTGACCACCCTGCTGTACGCCGCAAGCCTGGCCGTGCGAGGTGAGCCGGTCGCGTTCCGGCGCTACCCGGTCGATCATCGCGGCACGCTGGATGCGGCGGCGGCGGATGCCCTGGCGTTCGTGCGTGCACGACTGGAGGGCGACCACTTCAACGACGCTGCGGAGATCGCAGGCCTCGAACAACGGCTCGACGAAGCCCGGTAGATCCACGCCATGCCGGATACGCGATCCAGGAAGTTGCCGGCCAGCGGCCGGCACTACCTGCCAACCGCTGCCTCAGCCCTTGTAGCCGTTGCTGATCGGGTAACGACGCTCGCGGCCAAAGGCGCGGCGCGAGACCTTCGGCCCCGGCGCGGCCTGGTGCCGCTTCCACTCGCTGATGCGCACCAGCCGCAGCACGCGGTCGACCACGGCCGCGTCATAGCCGGCCGCCACGATCTCCGTGCGCGACTGCTCCTGGTCGATGTAGCGGTACAGGATGCCGTCCAGCACGTCATAGGCCGGCAACGAATCCTGGTCCAGCTGGTTCTCGCGCAGCTCGGCCGACGGCGGGCGGCTGATCACCGCCGGCGGGATCACCGGTGCGCCGCCCACGGTATTGCGCCACTTGGACAGGCCGAACACTTCGGTCTTGTACAGGTCCTTCAGCGGCGCATAGCCACCGCACATGTCGCCGTAGATGGTGGCGTAGCCGACCGCGTACTCGCTCTTGTTGCCGGTGGTCAGCAGCAAGCCGCCGAACTTGTTGGCCAGCGCCATCAGGATCACCCCGCGGCTGCGCGACTGCAGGTTCTCTTCGGTCACGTCCGGCGCGGTGCCCTCGAACATCGGCGCCAACGCTTCCATCAGGCCCTTGAACGCCGGCTCGATCGACACCGCCTCCAGCTTCACGCCCAGCGCCTGGCACTGCTCGGCCGCCAGGTCGTTGGACAGGCCCGCGGTGTAGCGCGACGGCAGGCGCACGGCGGTTACGTTCTCCGCGCCCATCGCGTCCACCGCCATGGCCAGCACGATCGCCGAGTCGATGCCGCCGGACAGGCCCAGCCACACTTTCTTGAAGCCGTTCTTGCGGCAGTAGTCCTGGATGCCACGGGTCACCGCGCGCCAGGCCAGCGCGTCCATGCTCTCGTCGCCGTCGTCCATCCACACGTGCGGCATGAAGCGGCGGCTGGCGCCGTCGTACTCCACCACCAGCCACTGGTCGACGAAGGCAGCAGCGGCCGGGTGCACCGTGCCATCACCGTCGGCCACCACCGAGGCGCCATCGAACACCAGCGCGTCCTGGCCGCCAACCACGTTGAGGTAAGCGATCGCCGCCCCGCTCTCGCGGGTACGTGCAGCCAGCACGGCGTCGCGCTGGGCATGCTTGCCACGCTCGTACGGCGAAGCATTCGGCACCACCACCAGCTGCGCACCGGCGCGCATGGTGTCGGCCAGCGGCTCGGCAAACCACAGGTCCTCGCAGATCAGCAGGCCAACCGGAATACCGTTGACCTCGAACACGCAGCTGCCGCCATCCGGATCGACATCGAAGTAGCGGCGCTCGTCGAACACGGCGTAGTTGGGCAGCTCACGCTTGCGGTAGGTCTGCTCGACCAGGCCATCACGCAGCACGCTGGCGGCGTTGTAGACCACCGCGCCAGCCGCCTGCGGCCAGCCGACCACGGCGGTGATGCCGCGGCAGGCGGCAGCGATGCGGGCCATCGCCTGCTCGCACTCGTACAGGAAGCCCGGGCGCAGCAGCAGGTCTTCCGGCGGGTAGCCGCTCACCGCCAGCTCGGGGAACATCACCAGCTCGGCGCCGTACTCGTCGCGCGCCTGGCCGATCATCTCGATGATGCGCTCGGTGTTGCCGGCGACATCGCCGACCGGGAAGTCGAACTGCGCCATCGCGATGCGGATCGAAGCCATGGGATTCCAGCCTGTGGTTGCAATGCCGCCATTGTAACGCCGGGGTCAGATCCGTTTTGCGCAGCAAAAGGGATCTGGCCCCACGCCAGACGCAGAAAGGCCGCCCGGAGGCGGCCTTTCTGTGTTCAAGCAGCCGGCCAGCGGCCGGCTCTACAGCATCGTCTGCCGGAGGCAGTCGATCTTATTTCACCAGCTTGGCGATGGCAGCGCCCAGGTCGCCCGGCGAGCGGACGGTGACAACACCGGCAGCTTCCATGGCGGCGAACTTGCCTTCGGCAGTGCCCTTGCCGCCCGAGGCGATCGCACCGGCGTGGCCCATGCGCTTGCCGGCCGGAGCCGACGCACCGGCGATGAAACCGACGACCGGCTTCTTCACGTGGTTCTTGATGTACTCGGCGCCGGCTTCCTCGGCGTCGCCGCCGATTTCGCCAACCATGATGATGCCTTCGGTCTGCGGGTCTTCGTTGAACAGCTTCAGGCAGTCGACGAAGTTCAGGCCGTTGATCGGGTCACCACCGATGCCGATGCAGGTGGACTGGCCCAGGCCGACTTCGGTGGTCTGCTTGACCGCTTCATAGGTCAGGGTGCCCGAACGCGACACGATACCGATCTTGCCCGGCTGGTGGATGTGGCCCGGCATGATGCCGATCTTGCACTCACCCGGGGTGATGACGCCCGGGCAGTTCGGCCCGATCAGCACGGTGTCCGGATGCGAACGGGTCAGCACGTTCTTGACGCGCAGCATGTCCAGCACCGGGATGCCTTCGGTGATGCAGACGATGACCTTGATGCCTGCAGCTGCGGCTTCCAGGATCGCGTCGGCCGCGTACGGCGGCGGCACGTAGATGACCGAAGCGTTGGCGCCGGTGCTCTGCACGGCGTCGGCAACGGTGTTGAAGACCGGCAGATCGATGTGGGTGGTGCCACCCTTGCCCGGGGTCACGCCGCCAACAACCTGGGTGCCGTACTCGATCATCTGAGTGGCGTGGAAGGTGCCCTGCTGGCCGGTGAAGCCCTGCACGATCACCTTGGTGTTCTTGTTAATCAAAACAGACATGGGAATTCCTTGGTGTCGAATCAGGCAGCGTTCTTGACAGCTTCAACGATCTTCTTGGCGCCATCGTTGATGTTGTCAGCCGGGATGATGGCCATGCCGCTGTCGCGCAGCAGCTGCTTGCCTTCTTCCACGTTGGTGCCTTCCAGGCGCACCACGACCGGAACCTTGACGCCCACTTCCTTCACGGCGGCGATGATGCCTTCGGCAATCATGTCGCAGCGGACGATGCCGCCGAAGATGTTGACGAAGATGCCTTCGACCTTGTCCGAGGACAGGATCAGCTTGAACGCTTCGATGACGCGCTGCTTGTTGGCACCGCCGCCCACGTCCAGGAAGTTCGCCGGCTCGCCGCCGTTGAGCTTGATGACGTCCATGGTGGCCATGGCCAGGCCGGCGCCGTTCACCATGCAGCCGATGTTGCCGTCCATGGTGACGTAGTTGATGTCCAGCTCCGAAGCGATCACTTCGGTCGGATCTTCCTGGGTCTTGTCGCGCATGGCGACCAGGGCCTTCTGGCGGAACGCGGCGTTGTCGTCGCTGTCGAACTTGCCGTCCAGCGCGTACAGGTTGCCGTCGTCCAGGATGGCCAGCGGGTTGATTTCAACCAGGGCCAGGTCCTTTTCGTTGAACAGGCGGTACAGGTTCACCATGATGCTGGCGAACTGGCCGGCCTGCTTGGCAGTCAGGCCCAGCTTGAAGCCGAAATCACGGCCGTGGTAACCCTGCACGCCTTCGACGAAATCGACGTTCAGCGAGTGGATCAGCTCCGGGGTTTCAGCAGCGACCTGCTCGATTTCCACGCCGCCTTCCGAAGAGGCGATGTAGGTGATGGTCTTGGTGCCACGGTCGACCAGCACCGACAGGTACAGTTCCTTGACGATCTCGCCGGCGGTGGTCACCAGCACCAGGTTGACCGGCAGTTCAACGCCTGCGGTCTGGTAGGTGGCCATCTTGGTGCCGAGCATCTTGGCCGCAGCGGCCTTCACGTCGTCGGTGGTCTTGCAGAACTTGACGCCGCCAGCCTTGCCGCGGCCGCCAGCGTGGATCTGCGCCTTGACCATCCAGGGGCCCTGGCCCAGGGAGTTGGCAGCGGCAACCGCTTCGTCCGGGGTCGCAGCGACCTTGCCGGCCGGGACCGGGATGCCGTACTCGGCAAGCAGTTGTTTTGACTGGTATTCGTGGAAATTCATGCGTCACCGTGGGAATAGGAACGACCGCACGCAATTCCTCAGGGCCCCGGCGGGGCGCCGGCATGGACCGCGGCGGGCCCACTATTGTGGCCGAGCCGGCGCCGGGGCGCAAAGAAGTCTGTACAAAACGCCAGACCCGGCCAGATTTCCGCGGTCATTCAGGCAGTTGCGCCCGGCGGCCCACTGGCCACCGGTATCCATCCCGGGCCAAATGCGCGATCCGGGCGGCTCCGGCGGCGCCCTGCCCGGGGCCCTATACTGGCCGACCAAGGTGTGTAGAGTCGGGCTTGCCCTGCTGCTTCCACCGCAGGCTACATCGAAGCGACGTGCCCGCCCGGCCTCAGGGGACGCCAGGCAGGCCCGCCGCAGCGTCCAGACCCAGGCAGCCAGAAGGGGAGTTCCGGCGTGTCACCCAGTGCTTCATTGATCGACCGCATCGAATCGATTCCGCGGCGTGAGCTGTATTTCTTCGCGCTGTACCGGGTGCTGATCGCCTCGGTCATCGCCGCCCTGCTCTACAGCCCGCTGTCGGCCATGGTCGGCGAAGCGCACCACCCGCGGCTGGCCGACACCGTCGCCGCCATCTATCTGGTGCTGTCCCTGCTGGCTCTGGTGATCGGCCGCAACGAACGCTGGCTGCGCCCGATCGTGGTCAGCGGCGTGCTGGTGGATATCGTCGCCGCCACCCTGTTGTCGCATGCCCTGCCCGGTGCCAGCGCCGGCATCTCGATGTCGCTGCTGTTCAACATCGCCGCCGCCGCCACCCTGCTGCCGCTCAGCCTGGGGCTGGGCCTGGCCCTGGCCGCCAGCCTCGCCACCGGCGTGGAGTACACCTGGAAGCTGCTGGAAGGCGGCGACCCCACCCGTACCCTGGCCGAACTGGCCATGTTCGCCACCAGCTACCTGGCACTGGCCTTCATCAGTTACCAGGTCGGCAGCCGCGCGCGCCGCAACCAGCAGCTGGCCAACCAGCGCGGCGATGAAGTGGCCAACCTGTTCCAGATCAACGAGCTGATCATCCGCCGCATGCGTACCGGCGTGCTGGTGGTCGACGCCGACAACCGCGTCACCCTGGCCAACGAGGCCGCCTCGATGCTGCTCGGTGACAGTGATGGCAGCGGCGAAAGCGGCCGCCTGGACCTGGCCAGCGCCGCCCCGGAACTCGCCCGTCGCCTGCAGCGCTGGCGCAATGGCTGGGCGCAGGACGAACTACCGCTGCAGCTCAACCCCGACCAGCCCGAAGTGCAGCCGCGCTTTGCCCGCCTGCTGGCCGGCAGCGACCTGGCCCTGGTGTTCCTGGACGACTCCAGCGTGGTCTCGCGCCGCGCCGAATCGCTCACCCTGTCGGCGATGGGCCGCTTCTCGGCCAGCCTCGCCCACGAGATCCGCAACCCATTGGCCGCGATCAACTACGCGGTGCAGCTGCTGGAAGAAGGCACCGGCTTCAACGAAAGCGACCGCCGCCTGCTGCAGATCATCCGCCAGCAGTGCCAGCGCACCAACGGCATCGTCGAAAGCGTGCTGGGCCTGGCCCGGCGCGAGCGCGCCACGCCGGAGAACGTCGACCTGGCCGCCTTCGTGCGCCGCTTCGTGCTGGAGTACAAGCAGGGCCAGACGCTGGAGACCGACAGCATCGAGCCGATCATCAACGACACCTCGGTGCTGGCCCAGGTCGACACCAAGCACCTCTACCAGGTGCTGACCGTGCTGGTGCACAACGCGCTCAAGTACGGGCGCATCGGCCAGCAGCCGGCGCGGGTGCGCCTGCGCGTGGCGCAGCACGAGCGCAGTGCGGTCATCGACGTGATGGACCGTGGCCCCGGTATTCCCGAGAGTGTGGCCGCACAGTTGTTCCGGCCGTTCTTCACCACGTCCGAGCATGGCACCGGGCTGGGCCTGTATATCGCCCGCGAGCTGTGCCGGGCCAACCAGGCGCGGCTGGACTACATCCCGGTTCCCGCTGGAGGCTCCTGCTTCCGCCTGGTGCTGCCCGGCCCGCATACGCTGTTGCCCACCTGATCTCGATTCTGTGCGTCAAACATTTGTCGCTTCCAGCCCCCTCGTTTATCTTTCACGCCCATGAACGAAACCCGCAGCGCCCTCGTCGTCGACGACGAACGCGACATCCGCGAACTGCTGGTACTGACGCTCGGCCGCATGGGGCTGCGCATCAGTACGGCAGCCAACCTTGCCGAAGCGCGCGAACTGCTGGCCAGCAATCCGTACGACCTGTGCATCACCGACATGCGCCTGCCGGACGGCAACGGCATCGAGCTGGTCAGTGAGATCGCCCAGCACTACCCACGCACGCCGGTGGCGATGATCACCGCCTTCGGCAGCATGGACCTGGCGGTGGAAGCGCTGAAGGCCGGTGCCTTCGACTTCGTCAGCAAGCCGGTGGACATCGCCGTGCTGCGCGGCCTGGTCAAGCACGCGCTGGAACTGAACAACACCGAGCGCCCTGCGCCCGGCCCCGCCGCCGAACAGGGCGCACGCCTGCTCGGCGATTCGCCGGCCATGGACGTGCTGCGCACCACCATCGGCAAGGTCGCGCGCAGCCAGGCGCCGGTCTACATCCTCGGCGAATCCGGCGTGGGCAAGGAGCTGGTCGCACGCACCATCCACGCCCAGGGCGCCCGCGCGGCCGGCCCGTTCGTGCCGGTCAACTGCGGCGCCATTCCCGGCGAGCTGATGGAAAGCGAATTCTTCGGCCACCGCAAGGGCAGCTTCAGCGGCGCCCACGCCGACAAGCCCGGGCTGTTCCAGGCCGCGCATGGCGGCACCCTGTTCCTCGACGAAGTGGCCGAGCTGCCGCTGCAGATGCAGGTGAAGCTGCTGCGCGCGATCCAGGAGAAGTCGGTGCGCGCGGTGGGCGCGGCTGCCGAGGAGCCGGTGGACGTGCGCATCCTCTCGGCCACCCACAAGGACCTGGCCGAGCTGGTCGAGGACGGGCGCTTCCGCCACGACCTCTACTACCGCATCAACGTGATCGAACTGAGGGTGCCGCCGCTGCGTGAGCGTCGCCAGGACCTGCCGGAACTGGCCGCATCGGTACTGGCACGGCTGGCCCGCAGCCATGGCCGCCCGACGCCGTTGCTGGCGCCGTCGGCGCTGGACGCACTGGCCCAGTACGCCTTCCCCGGCAACGTGCGCGAACTGGAGAACATTCTGGAACGCGCGCTGGCACTGGCCGAGGAAGATTGCATCGGCGCCGACGACCTGCGCCTGCCGCAGCATGCCCCGCGCACGCCCGGCAGCGCAGCACACGCCGAGGCCGTGGTGGACCTGCAGCCCGGCAGCGCCGCCCTGCCTTCGTACATCGAACAGCTCGAGCGCAGCGCCATCCAGCGCGCGCTGGAAGAGAACCGCTGGAACAAGACCCGCACCGCCGCGCAGCTGGGCATCACCTTCCGCGCGCTGCGCTACAAGCTGAAGAAGCTGGGGATGGAGTAAGGAGGGCCCGACGCGGGCCACCCCATCCACGCACGACGCAGATCTACTGTAGAGCCGAGCCCACGCTCGGCTGCTCTTCGAACCATCAGCCGAGCATAGGCTCGGCTCTACCTCAATCCTTGGTAACGCGGTTGATCTCGGCCAGGCTGGTGACACCCGCCGCCGCCTTCTTCAACGCCGACTGGCGCAGATCGTTCACCCCGATCTGCTGTGCGGCCTCGGCAATCTGCAACGCATTGCCACCGGCCAGCACGATCGTGGCGATCTCGTCGGTCATCGGCATCACCTGGTAGATACCGGTGCGGCCCTTGTACCCCTCGGTGCACTCGTCACAGCCGACCGCCTCGTACAGCTCGATACCCGCATCCAGCTGCGCCTGGGTAAAGCCCTCGGCCAGCAACGCATGTTCGGGCAGGTTGGCCGGGCGCTTGCAGTTGTTGCACAACCGGCGCGCCAGGCGCTGGGCGATCACCAGCGTCACCGAGCTGGTGATGTTGTACGGCGCGATGCCCATGTTCATCAGGCGCGCGATGGTCTGCGGTGCATCGTTGGTGTGCAGCGTGGACAGCACCATGTGGCCGGTCTGCGCCGCCTTGATCGCGATCTCGGCCGTCTCCAGGTCGCGGATTTCGCCGACCATGATGATGTCCGGATCCTGTCGCAGGAACGAGCGCAGTGCCGCGGCGAAGGTCATGCCGCGCTTGTTGTTCTGCTGCACCTGGTTGACGCCGGGCAGGCGGATTTCCACCGGGTCTTCGGCGGTAGAGATGTTGCGCGTCTCGTCGTTGAGGATGCCCAGCGCGGTATACAGCGACACCGTCTTGCCCGAACCGGTCGGGCCGGTCACCAGCACCATGCCGTAGGGCTTGTGGATGGCGTCCAGGAACAGCTTCTGCTGGTCCGGCTCGTAACCCAGCTTGTCGATGCCCAGCTTGGCCGCGCTGCCGTCCAGGATACGCAGCACCACCTTCTCGCCGAACAGGGTCGGCAGCGTGCTCACGCGGAAGTCGATCTGCTTGGTCTTGGACAGGTTGAGCTTGATGCGTCCGTCCTGCGGCACGCGCTTCTCGGCGATGTCCAGCTGCGCCATCACCTTCAGGCGCGCGGCGATGCGCTGGTTCAGCTTCACCGGCGCGCGCGCCACCATCTTCAGCAGGCCATCGATGCGCAGGCGCACGCGATAGTCGTCTTCATAGGGCTCGAAGTGGATGTCCGAGGCGCCCTTGCGGATCGCGTCCACCAGCACCTTGTTGACGAACTTCACCACCGGGGTGTCATCACCCTTGGCATCGATGCCGGAGTCGCCACCGGCGCCGAGATCCTCGTCTCCGGCCGCAACATCCAGGTTGCCCATGCCATCGTCGTCACCGCCCAGCGCGTCGCCCAGCGTGTCATGGCTGGCATGCCACTGCTCGAGCGTGCGGCGGATCTGGTCTTCATCCACCAGGATCGGCTCCACCACCAGATTGGTGTGGAACTTGATCTCGTCCAGCGAATGGGTCGGATTGCTGGTACCCACGAACAGCTTGCCGCCGCGCTTGAACAGCGGCAGCACGTTGTGCTTGCGCAGCAGCTCCTCGCTGACCAGGCTCATCGCGTTCTGGCTGGCGTCGAACGTGGACACGTCGAACAGCGGCATGCCGAACTCGACCGCGTTGGCCGCCGCCAACTGGGCCGCCCCGACCACCTTGTTCTGCGCGAACCAGGTCGGCAGCGGCTGCCGGGCCGCAGCGGCCTTGGCCATGGCGTCGCGGGCGGAAGCCTCGTCCAGCGCACCATCCTGGACCAGGCGACGGGCCAGGCCGGTGATGCCGACGAGATTGGCGGTGGTTACGGCGTTCATATGGATCCTTGGCTCATCATGGGTCAGGCAGTGCGGCGCGCCTTCCAGAGGCACCGCACAGGGCAGCAGAACCTGCCGCGACCCGATGGCCGACGACGACGCCAATCCTTCAGCATGACTGCCTCGCCCGGCACTCCCAGCCCGGCAGGCACGATCCTGACTCCCCCGGGGATGATAGCCCCGTCAACGGCCCGCCAACATCCCATTGGCAGGCCGAAGTGTGATCAACAGCCGGTTGGGCGATAGCGCGCTTCGAAGGCGCTGCCGTCGCAGGTCCAGGTGCCGTCGGCTGCGCGCTTTAGGTACAGGATTTTACCCTTTATCGACGGTGCCCCATCGACTACGCAGCTGATACTGCCCACCCCAGCTTCATCCAAGACAGCGGATACAGCAGTGCAACGAGACGTCGGATAAAGACCGACGAACTCCGCATTCACCAGACTCGCGTTGCGGCTGTCTTGGGCTACAGACTCAACCGTAGTCTTGCCGGGCCTGATATCCGCCAACGCAGCGGTCAATTGCGATCTCGCGACAAAAGTTTGGTACACAGGAATCGCGATCGCCGATAGGATCGCGATGATCGCGACCGCGATCATGAGCTCAATCAGAGTAAAACCGGCATGCCTTAACATCGCGCCTCCCCATCAGGCTCGAATTAGTTGGATAGCCTCCAAACGAAGAAGGCCCCGACAACGCGGGGCCCTCCTTCGATCACTGCTAAGTATCAGCCCTGGCAGGTAGCCGGAGCATACTTCGGCTTGTCGGCAGCAGCCAGATCGGACTTGCAGCTCCAGTTGCCGTTGGCGTCACGCTCCAAGGTGATCTTCTTGGTGGCAACCTTCGGGTTACCCTTCAAGGTGCACACAATCGAACCAGCGCCGGTGTTATCCGGAGCGGTCGCGGTGAGCGCGCAACGATCGCTATCCTTCAGGCCCAGGTTCGATACAGTGGTGTACTGCGTGCCGTCAGTGACACCGTCATTCACCTTGGTTTCGTAGGCAGTCTTGCCGGCCGAAACTTCGGCGAGGCCTGCCGTGAACTGCGACTTGGCTACGTAGTTCTGGTACTGCGGCAGGGCGATGGCAGCCAGGATTGCAATGATCGCAACGACGATCATCAGTTCGATAAGGGTGAAGCCCTTCTGGTTCTTCATTTGGTACATCCCCAAGATAGTGGTGGTTGATTTCAGAGCGCAGGATCGGTCTGGCCGGCGGCCAGCTGAGCGGGTCCTGCCCCCTGCGGGTGGATCAACGCAGGTTGCGTGCCAACCCCGGCACGCCTCCCCCTGGATTTCCCCGCGCCCATGATGGCAGCTATTTCACGGATGGGAACCCCCCGGATGCGAATCTGCGATGGACGCGGCAATGTGACGCAGTGCGTCACCTTTGGCCGGCGCCGGGCACGAAATTGCATTCCGCCCCCCTTACCAACTGCCCAGACGGGCGTGAACCCGCTACCATCAGCCGCTAGACGCCCGCCTGGGGATGGTGGGTCTTGGGGAGCCGATATGTCTGTCAGTCGCAGTACGATCAAGAAGCAGCCCGTGGCGCGTGGCACTACGGAGCTGCAGCCGTTTGTCTGGGAGGGGACCGACAAGCGGGGCGTAAAGATGAAAGGGGAGCAGGCGGCAAAGAATGCCAATCTGCTGAGGGCCGAACTGCGACGTCAGGGCATCAATCCTGGCACAGTGAAGCCCAAGCCCAAACCTCTGTTCGGCAATGCCGGCAGCAAGATTTCATCAAAGGATATTGCCTTCTTCAGTCGGCAGATGGCCACCATGATGAAGTCGGGCGTACCTATCGTGGGTGCGTTGGACATCATCGCCAGCGGCCACAAGAACCCACGCATGAAGAAGATGGTGGATTCGGTCCGTACGGACATTGAGGGCGGCTCTTCTCTATATGAAGCGGTCAGCAAACATCCTGTGCAGTTCGATGACCTCTACCGGAACCTGGTCCGCGCTGGCGAAGGCGCAGGCGTGCTGGAAACAGTGCTGGACACTGTCGCAACCTATAAAGAGAACATCGAGTCCCTTAAGGGCAAGATCAAGAAGGCCTTGTTCTACCCAGTCATGGTAATGGCGGTGGCACTCGTCGTCAGTGGCATCCTGCTGGTCTGGGTGGTCCCACAGTTCGAGGACGTTTTCAAAGGGTTCGGTGCAGAACTACCGGCGTTCACCCAGATGATCGTGAACCTGTCGCGGTTCATGGTGTCCTGGTGGTGGTTGATGTTACTAGTGCTGGCGGGCGCGGTTGCTGGCTTCATTGCTGCCTACAAACGCTCGCCTAACATGCGGCACACCATGGATAGGCTCATCCTCAAGGTGCCAGTGATCGGCCAGATCATGCATAACAGCTCCATTGCGCGCTTCGCCCGGACGACCGCAGTGACATTCAAAGCTGGTGTGCCCTTGGTCGAAGCGCTTGGAATCGTTGCAGGTGCCACAGGTAACAAGGTCTATGAGGAATCCGTGCTCCGTATGCGCGACGATGTCTCAGTAGGCTATCCAGTCAACATGGCTATGAAACAGACCGCGCTGTTCCCGCACATGGTCATCCAGATGACCGGTATCGGTGAAGAGGCCGGTGCCCTGGACGCGATGCTGTTCAAGGTTGCGGAGTATTATGAACAGGAGGTCAGCAATGCGGTCGATGCCTTGAGCAGCCTGCTGGAACCGATGATCATGGTATTCATTGGCACCATCGTCGGCGGTATTGTTGTCGGCATGTACCTGCCCATCTTCAAACTTGGCGCCGTCGTCGGCTAAAGGTATCAATGGCATTTCTCGACCAGCATCCCGGCCTCGGCTACCCCGCCGCGGCCGCCCTGGGGCTGCTGCTGGGCAGTTTCCTCAACGTCGTCATCCTGCGCCTGCCCAAGCGGCTGGAGTGGCAGTGGAAGCGCGATGCGCGCGAGGTCCTGGAAGAACCGGACTTCTACGAACCCCCGCCACCGGGGATCGTGGTCGAGCCCTCGCACTGCCCGCACTGCAAGCACAAGCTGAGCTGGTACGAGAACATCCCGCTGTTCAGCTGGATCATCCAGGGCGGCAAGTGCCGCCACTGCAAGGCGCCGATCTCGCTGCAGTACCCGCTGGTCGAGGCCCTGACCTCGGTATTGGTGCTGGCCTGCGTCTGGCAGTTCGGCTTCGGCTGGCAGGGCTTCGGCGCCATCGTGCTGACCTGCTTCCTGATCGCCTTGTCCGGCATCGACCTGCGCACCCAGCTGCTGCCTGACCAGTTGACCCTGCCACTGATGTGGCTGGGCCTGATAGGCAACATCGACAACCTGTACATGCCGGCCAAGCCTGCCTTGGTCGGCGCGGCGGTGGGCTATCTGTCGCTATGGATGGTCTGGTGGCTGTTCAAGCAGCTGACCGGCAAGGAAGGCATGGGCCACGGCGATTTCAAGCTGCTGGCCGCGCTCGGCGCCTGGTGCGGGTTGAAGGGCATCCTGCCCATCATCCTGCTGTCGTCGGTGCTGGGCGCCATCATCGGCTCGATCTGGCTGTACACCCGGGGCCGTGACCGCGCCACGCCGATCCCGTTCGGCCCCTACCTGGCCATCGCGGGCTGGCTGTACTTCATGTGGGGCGCGCCCGTGGTGGAGCAGTACCTGGTGTTGAGCGGACTGCGCTGAGGGGAATCCCCATGAGCCGCTATGTGGTTGGCCTGACCGGCGGCATTGCCGCCGGCAAGAGCGAGGCGACCCGGCGCTTCGAGGCGCTGGGCATCGTGGTGGCCGACGCCGACCTGGCCGCCCGCGCGGTGGTTGCCGCCGGCAGCCCGGCCCTGGACCGTATCGCCGAGCGCTTCGGCGCCGGCATGCTGCAGGCGGACGGTAGCTTGGACCGGGCACGCCTGCGGGCCCACGTGTTCGCCGACCCGACCGAACGGGCGGCGCTGGAAGCGATCACCCACCCGGCCATCCGTCTGCTGATGCAACAGCAGTGCGAGCAGGCCGCCAGCCCCTATGCGATTGCCGCCATTCCGTTGCTGACCGAGGTCGGTGGGCGGCAGGCCTACCCGTGGCTGGACCGGGTATTGCTGGTGGATGCGCCCGAAGCCGTGCAGCACGCCCGGCTGATGCAGCGCGACGGCATCGACGCCGCGCTGGCCGACAAGATGATCGCCGCCCAGGCCAGCCGCGCGCAGCGGTTGGCACTGGCCGATGATGTGGTGGTCAACGATGGTCACCCGGAAGACCTGCAGGCGCAGGTGGAACAGTTGCATGCGCGGTATCTGGGGTTGGCTGGGGGCTGAGGCCTGGCTGCCGGCCAGCGACCGGCACTACCGAAGCGCATCGCCCCATGGCGTGGATCCACTGTAGAGCCGAGCCTATGCTCGGCTTGATGATCGCAGCCGAACTTTCTTGCGTTTTCTTCGACTCAATCCAATCGGACATCATCACTGCGGCGCGGGCCTCGATCATGACTATCCCGTTTCGCAGGTATAACCAGCAGACTCCTCGCTTTTCGTCGACGATGCAGCTCGCAACATTTCCAAGACGTTCGCTCCACTCCATTGCGGTTTCATCAAACCTCACCGCGCACGACTTGACGCCCTCGAAGCAGACAGACACGGGAATGCGCTCAGGCACGTCTGGCAAGCAGATGACATCTGTATCCCTCAGCACCAACAGCTGAGCTGAGAACTGCTTGCTGCCTACGGAATGGCTCAACCCCGTCAAGACAGCGAAACTCAGCCGCCCGGCAGCAACTCCATCGAGTCGTGTTCCAGAGGCCGCGGACACGCTGGGTCGTGGAGAATGTCCAGACAGCGCAGGGAGCTCCGACCTGAGTAGACTGCCCCCCGCCTCCAGCATGCCTCCGGCCAGATAAAGCCGAAGCACGCCAGTGCAGCCTAACCCATCAAAATGGCCATCCTGAATGTTCCCGGGCCAAGCGTTGTCCGACAGCTCCTGACTGTCGGACAGCAGGAAGAACGATTCTAGGTTATGGCAACCAATGTCAGCCAATGCTCCTTCCGCAAGGTCACCACATACGCCAACAGTCCGTATCAGGCAGGATCTATCCAGGATCGACACCTGCACTGAATCGAGAGACGAGTCATGAAGTCCCGTCGCCTCCAATGGATTTCGAACCACCAACTCAGCCTCCAATAAGCCACGGGGAAATGCGCTCAACACTATTGGCCGTGGCTCGGATGTACCTACAAATTTCAGCTGATCCAGTGGGTCATTGCAGCTCTGACCCACATCACTAATCAATCAGGAAATCAGCGGCCGCCACGAATAAACAGAGCCACGTCTCGATCAAAGAAGACGCTTTGGGCGATGTACGTTCTGACATCACCCGCCATTGCCTGATCAGGGTCCAAGAAAGAAAGCTCAACCAACTTCATCAGCAGATCCTTACTTGGCGACTTTCTCAACCACCAATGGAAAACACTGTTCCTATCATGTTCTGAGGCGTTCTCCATCCCAGGCTGATATGTAGCCATGAGCTGATCGATCAACTCCGCTGGCAACAAGTCGTACTCCCACCACTTGGTCGGGAATTCCATCATTTCCAGATACGCACTTCTATCCATGAATCATCACCAATAAGGCAGACCAACGCCCTCGATAAGCCCGCACATGACACCGGACATGATCGACACTCATCTGCAAACGATCATGCACCAACCATTTGCACGGGATCAACTTGATCATGTACTTCCCACCTGCAAAGGACGTTGCTTATCAAGCCATACAATTGAATCAAGCCCCCCAGCTCTACGACGCAGGACTTCCTGATCGACCGCGCTCGATCAAAGTGAAGTCGTGCCCTGTATCTGGACAATGCAGTAGACCGAATCCAGGCGCTCGCAACAACGCACCTCGTCCGAGGTACCGCCACTCTTCCGCGGAAAAGCCAACTGCATAGGACTCATCATCGATCACGGCAACCACGATCCCGCGCGTTCCGCCACCTAGATCAACGGTGTCGCCAAGCAATACCTTTTCCCCATCCGGGTAGTTCATAGGAAGCACTCAGGGAAGTCCATGAATGTCGACGAGATCAGAGCGGGCTTCGAGCTCAAGCATGCCTTCGGATAGCGCCATACGGGATGGTCGATTCGGATTTCCAACTGCTGGCCACCAACAGGACCGAGCTAGACATACGGATCGAAATCCAATGAGACTCCACTAGACGCCATCAGTCTGATCACGTCACAAGAAAGATTGAAACCCGGCCACACCCCGCGCTGACTCGATAGGCGTACTCCCACCTCCAGCGCCCACACCTTCGCCTCTCCTCCCACCTTCTCAAGGCCGCGCTGCAACGCTTCATGAACTCCCTCCTGGATGTCGCCAGTTCTGTATTGCTGGCGCTCGACTCTGGAAAGGATGACTTCTTCACCACTCACAGGAGAGTCACCAACGAGAACGACAACCAGCTCAGGGCGCGTCGATGAAGCACTGTCCTCCCCCAATTCCAATCCATCTGCGCCTCCGTCTCCAGTCAACTCGGGATCAAAATTCAATGAAGCAGATATAGATGCCATCTTTTCAAGGGTTGCGGAAGAGAGATTCAGACACGCCCTATCTCCCTCGCCTGCCCGAACTCGCACATCGACCTCAAGAGTCTGATGGGTCGACTCGGACAGGCTTGCCGCCCCGCGACAATCAATGACTTTCCTGATCAGAACATCCGCAGCATCCAGCTCATTCACTTCGAGCGACAGCTGCGCCATCAAGTCACAGCTAGCACAGCCAGCTACCGAAGCCGTCAATTTCACTTCAATCTCAGGATGCATCACTTCCACCGATGATTGGCAACTTCCACGAATAGAGCAGCGGATTATACGAACACCAGAATGATGCAATCGGGCATGCGCGCATTGCAATCAACGCACCTTTACCAGTTCAACTTCATATAGCGACGGCCTCCTTGCAAGCAACGAAATTCTCGCGCCTTCAGATGCACTCTCCCAGCTCTACGCCTATTAGATCACTTTCGCCCAGGTCAGTCGCGTGCGGCGCTCGGCATCGGCCGACGATGCGGTGATCAACGATGTCCAATGGGAAGGCCTGCAGGCGCAGCTCGAACCTCTACACGGACGCCATCCGAGGCTCGCTAGGGACCGAGGTGCTCGCAATGCGCGGAAGCGCTTTTACGCATGACTTGGATCTTCTGAGATATTTCATCCGCTCATCCCTATCGACGTCGGCGTCCCTTTTTTTGCCTACGCCTTTCCGCGCGGAGCCCTTTCCGTGCCAAACCACAACAGAAACAAAAATGAACATCACTCCCGCAACAACCCAGGAAAAGCCCATCAATCTGTTATAGGCCGACTGTCCGAATAAACGAATCAAGGCGCTATACAGACCACAGTTCGCTCGGCAAGGACCCGTCTCAATCAATGCATCGTCCATGACTGCAACGCCATACACGACCATCAGTACACCCACGAGACATCCGAAAATACGCAAGGCGAGCATCTTCATTCCTTAATTCGCGTCAAAGATTCCGCCATTGGCATAAAGAGCTCCAACTACCGGGCGCGCACCTGGAGAGCGCCCTACCGCGCTTTCGGATCCACCTGCCAGCATTTCAGGCAATCTCCAGCCCAGGATTCAACGACGGAGCATTCACTCGCCGCAATATGGTTGCGCACTTCACCGCCCACTACGGGTCAGCATAGCCAACGGGGGCTTCCCAAGCGCCCAGCAAGCCACGGTTACCGGCCGTAACGTGCGCAAGGTGCCGATTCGCATGAACCCTTGGTCGATGTTGGCCTTTAGCTCGGCGTTCAACAGCTCGGGCCTGAATCAAGATTCAATTCAAACTCCAGCTAGAGACAAGCCCCCTCACCGAATGACCCAAATCCAGACCAACGGAATCAACACGACGAGATAGGTAGAGAATGACAACCAGAATATCGCAAGAAGCATCCTTCGGGCACCAGAAGCCACCCAGAACACCTGCCGCCAGCCACAAAATGGATACTTCCGCATCAAGTGATCCCGCTCCAGAATCGCAGGCCTCCCAAGTGAGATCCACAGCTCCGGGGAATTTCTTTTTAACTCCCAAACAAGAATAAGCCTTGAAGCGATCGCGATCATTAGCATCACGGCTGCCAATACACAAAGCAATTCGAATATGGATTCTAAGGGCATTCGCAGCTACTCCATCTGACACCAGCACCCAAGAGACTGCTTTGCGCAATGACGTAACTCGCCGTGGCATTCCACCGCCTTTGGCCAACGATTCCCACTGACGAGACCGCACCAATTTTCATAGCTGAATGGGAGAGCCCCCGCCGAAGCTCGGCATCCGCCTCATAAAGTCTTGAGAAATGCCTTTCGTAGCAGTCTCTCGTTACCCGCTCCTGAGCGTTTGCATTGAGTGAGAAGATCCCACCTAGCATCCGGATCAAGTCAGGAAATCCGAAAGCCGTTGCAGTCCGGCACAGATGCGCAACCCGATCTTTCAATGAGGCGCCCGCGGTGGTCTCGCGTCGTTGCGGCTAGCGCGCATCCGGCCGTATCTAAACACAGAACAGCCACAACCACCTCCCTGTGGAAAAAGCGAAAGAAAGCAACGCTGTAAGAGCGCGCGCAAGTCCAAGCATTAGCCTTCCGAAGGCCTGTACACAGCTTCCTTCTGACTCTACACAGGAGAAGCTTCCTGTGAAACCTTCGTGGCGCGTCCAGGCACGGAGTATCGGATTGTGGCAATTGACCTGCAATCCCCTCCCGCCTCATCGTGGCAAGCGAGTTCATCGCATCTGCCCATCGTTGGGGGTAGCACGACATAACAGCAGTTTGTGCCCCCCCCCAAGCAGCGCGCGAAGCGCGCCACAAGCGGACCACAGAAAGCGTACGCGCGACCCAAGGCAGTTGCGGCAGCAGCTCGCGCATCCACGCATTGCGTGGACCTACTCCAGCTGCAGGCGGGCATATCGGGCCAGTTCGCGGGCGCCGAGCAGCAGGCCGTCGACGACATCCGGGCTCAGCTGCTGGTGGGCACCGCCCTGTTCGCGGGCGGCTTCGGCGGCGTGCAGCACCTGCATGAGTGCATTCAGGCCGGCCAGGGTGCGGCTGAGACCGGCCATGGTGGCCGCCTGGGCAGGACTGAGGCCCTGCGCTTCCAGTCGCCGGCCGTCGGCGGCATCGCGACCGTCCATGCGGGCCAGCAGCGCGGGCAGCAGATCCTTGGGATCATCGAGCAGAGTTTCGACACGCTCGGCCACGTCGGCCGGCAGCAGGTCAGCGGCTTCGCCGATCAGTGCGTACAGTTGGGGGAACACGGGGCGTGCGGACATGGTGAATCTCCTCGCAGACGACGAGCCACCTGCGGATGCGAGGTGGCGGACGGTGCGGGTTGGCGTACCGGAGACCCAACAACTCAAGCGCGAGGAAAAAGACTCCAGCGGATTCTGATGAATCCCCACGCACCATCCGCCGAAACGAGGCAGGCGATGCATTTTCCATGATGAGCCGCAGCCCACCCGGAGCGCTTGAGTTGAAGGTTTTTTTCAGGACGCCAATCCCGGCCAGGGCACCTGCCCCGGCCGCCCCATCTGGCCATCACGCAGCGCTGTGATCTGTAGGGAAATTCTCAAGCCGCTGTTGGGTGTACGAATGCGTGCATGCGGACACGCGCGCTACGTGGCAACGGTCACGGTGATGTCGTGTTGGGCTTCTGGCCCATCCTTCCTGCGAGGGAAATTCGGTGGCACAAGCGACAGAGGGCGCGACACGAACCCGCTGTAGAGCCGAGCCTATGCTCGGCTCCGGGAAGCCACGGCAGCCGAGCACAGGCTCGGCTCTACAAGTGGAGCACCCACCCTGGCAGGGGCCCTTACAACGGCTTCGGCGAGAACGTCAGCGTGGCGATCACGCCGCGCTCGCCACCGGGGCGCACGCTGACCTGCCAGCCGTACAGATCGCACAGGCGGCTGACGATCGACAGGCCGATGCCACCGCCCTGCGAATGGCCGGCATGGGTGCCGCGATAGCCGCGCTGGAACAGCTTGGCGGCGTCTTCTTCGCTCAGGCCCGGGCCGCTGTCAGTCACCGACACTGAATTGCTGCCGACAAAGACGCGCACTTCGCCATCCTGCGAGTACTTCACCGCGTTGCCGATCAGGTTGCCCAGCGCCACCGACAAGGCCGCCTCCGGCGCATCGATCACCAGGTTGCGCTCGCCTTCCAGCGCCAGCTCCAGCGGCTTGCCACCCAGCTGGGCGCGGTGGGCGTCCAGCAGCTGTTCGGCCACGCGCGCGACGTTGCTGGTGCCCTGCCCGCGCTCGTTGCGCGACAGCAGCAGCAGCGCGCCGATCAGGTCGCTGCACTGCTGCTCGGCGCGTTGGATGCGCTGTAGCCGCTGCAGCACCTTCTCATCCAGGCCGGGCCGGGTCAGCAGCAGTTCGGTGGCGCCACGGATCACCGCCAGCGGCGTGCGCAGTTCGTGGCTGACGTCGGCATTGAACTCGCGGTCGCGCTGCACCACTTCGGTCAGTCGCGACGAATAATCATCCAGCGCCTGCGCCAGCTGCCCCACTTCGTCATCGGGGAAACGCGGCGCCAGCGGCTCGGGATCACTGGTGCCGCCGCGATAGGCACGCAGCCGCGCGGCCAGGTCCGAAACCGGCTTCATCACCTTCGATGCCGACCACCAGCCCAGCACCAGCGACAACAGGCTGAACACCAGCACCGACAGCACCAGCGCGCGGTTGAGCTGCTGCCCACCGCGCACGCTGTCGGTCATGTCGTAGGCCAGGAACGCCCAGGCGTCGGGCGTCTTGCGCACGGCCAGCTTGTAGGAATAGCGCTGGCCGCGCTCGTCCACGCCGCCCATGTTGTACAGGCCATCCTTGAACTCATACCAGTCCGGCTCTTCCTCACGCAGCGCGTCAAACTTGTCAGGCTTGATCAGGCGCGCACGCATCTGCTGCACGGGCAGGTCGGGGTTGCGATCCGGGCTCTCGTAGAACCGCCGCACGTACTCGTTGATGTTGCGGTTCATCACGTCTTCCACCAGCTGGTTTTCCACGCGCATGCGGGCCCAGTTGGTGGCAAACGCGAACAGTGTCGTCAGGCAGAAGCCCAACAACACGAACGAGACGATGATGCGGCTGCGCAGGCGCCGCCGATACGGCGAACGCCGGCGCTCCCCCTTGGTTGCCACGGAATCAGGCTTCCGGGGTGGCGATGCGGTATCCGATGCCATGGCGGGTCTGGATCAGCGGCACTTCAAACGGCTTGTCGACCACCGCACGCAGGCCGTGGATGTGGACACGCAGCGAATCCGAGTCGGGCAGCTCCTCGCCCCACACGCGGGTTTCCAGCTCCTGGCGGGTGACCACGGCCGGCGCGGCCTCCATCAGGGCCTGCAGGATCTTCAGCGCGGTCGGGTTGAGTTGCAGCAGCTTGCCCTGGCGGCGCACTTCCAGCGTGTCCAGGTTGTATTCCAGGTCGCCGGTTTCCAGCACGCGGGTCTGCACACCCTTGCCGCGGCGCGACAGCGCGTTCAAGCGCACTTCCACTTCCTGCAGCGCGAACGGCTTGATCAGGTAGTCATCGGCGCCGGAATCGAAACCAGCCAGCTTGTTGTCCAGCGAGTCGCGGGCGGTCAGCATCAGCACCGGGGTCTGCTTGCGCGCTTCGTTGCGCAGCTTGCGGCACACTTCGATGCCATCCATGCCCGGCAGGTTCAGGTCCAGAACGATGGCGTCGAACTCGTGGACCACGGCCAGGTGCAGGCCGGTCACGCCGTCGGCGGCGAAGTCCACGGTGTGGCCACGATCCTCAAGGTAGTCGCCAAGGTTGGCGGCGATGTCGCTGTTGTCTTCGATTACGAGAATGCGCACTGGGACCTCTGGTTCTTGAAGGGTCGTCGGGGGGCCAGGCCCACCCGCTCAGGATGCCCCTGCGTGGGTGGACGCGACGTCTACCTGCTGAACGATACAGGTTCCATTCTTAACATTTCGTACCGAAGGGCCGACACCGACAAAAGCCCCCTCGGCGAGCGATCAGCGGCTGATGCGCTGCTGGTCGGTCAGCGCCCGGCGGCTGTCTTCCTGGGCCTTGCGACGCTGGGCCACGGTCAGGCAGACGCTGGTCGGCATGTTGCTGCCGGTAAGGCGCTCGCGGCGGCAGATCATGCGGCTGTCGGCCTGGGCGCGGGTCATGATGGTGTTGACGATCTCCTGCTCGTTGAACAGGTCGTTGCGCTCCTGCGGGGCCAGCTCATCCACCTTCTCCCGGCCATTCATCTTGATCCGGATCCGGTTCAGTGCCTGCTGCACGCGACTCTTGTCCTCCAGCCCGATCTCGCTGTAGTCCTCGCTGCCCATGGCCGTTTCAACGCGGCGGATCTGCTCGGACACCGGGGTGAAGGCATCCATCTGCACGGTGTCCTTCTGCGCCTTGGCCTGCACGGTGGCTACCAGGCCGAGCGACAGCATCAGGGCAAGTGTCGTGTTGCGGTACATGACGAGCTCCATGTTCGTCCATGAATAGGGTCTCGACTTTACGATTCCGCCGATGCGCCCACAAGGGACGCACGGCAGGGTGACCGATGGCGGCATGCGATCGGTCCGGCAGCGATCAGGGCTTGTAGTTGTTGAAGCGCTGGTTGTCGTTGAGCGCCTTGCGGCTGTCTTCCTGCGCCTTGCGGCGCTGGGCCACGGTCAGGCAGACACTCTGCGGCATGTTGCTGCCGGTGGTGCGTTCACGACGGCAGACCATGCGGCTGTCGGCGTGGGCGCGGGTCATGATCGTGTTGATCACTTCCTGGTCGTTGAAGATCTCGGTGCGGTCCTGCGGACTGACCTGCTCCACGCGTTCGTGGTCGCCCATCTTGATCTTGATGCGGCCCAGCGCCTGCTGCACGCGGCTTTTGTCTTCCAGCCCGATCTCGCTGTAGTCCTCGCTGTTGATCGCCGTCTCAACGTTGCGGATCTGTTCGGCCACCGGTGCGTTGGCGTCGAACTTCACCTGCCCTTTCTCGGGCTTGGCGTGGGCGGTGGTGGCCAGGGCCAGGCCCAGCATCAGGGCGAAGGGGGTCATGCGCTGCATCGTTACCTCCAGGTTCTTCCATGAGTGGAACATCGATCCTGCGGTGCCACCGATGCGCCGTCACAGCACACTCGATGGGCCGAAGGGCGGTGCGGTCAACGCCCGGCGGGCGGTGGGCTGAGCGTGTTGTAGCTGCGCTGGTCGTTGATCAGCGCCTTGCCTTTCTCTTCGATCCGGCGCCGTTCGGCCACGGTCAGGCAGCGGCTCTTGGGCATGTTGCTGCCGGTGGTGCGTTCGTACCTGCAGATCTGCCGGCTGTCTTCATGGCCACGCGCCAACAGGGTGTTGATGCGTTCCTGCTCGTTGAAGACCTCGGCCTGCAGCTGCGGCGGCAGCTCCTGCACGGTCTGGCGTTCGCCCATGTGCTGGCGGATACGCGACAGCGACTGCTGCACCTGGCCGCGATCCTCGGCGGACAGTTCGGCATAGTCGGGGGCGGCCAGGGCGGTCTCCACCTGGCGCATCTGCTCGGCGACCGAGCCCTGCCGGTCCATCTGTACAGCCACTTTCTCCGGCTTGGCGGCAACAGCGCCAGACAGGCCCAGCAGCAACGCGATCATCATGATGCGGTACATCGCCAACCTCCCGATCCATCCCGGAACGAAGGGCCAACTCTACGACCGTCACGCGGCCTCCACAAGAGACCTTGGGCATGGGGCCGACAGGCATAAAAAAGGCCCAGACGGTGCACCCGCCTGGGCCTGAAGTCGTATCCCGATACCGATCCTGCTGAGAGGCAGAGCTGCGGTTCGCTGAAGCCTACGCCCGATCCGATTAAAGCCTCGTTAAAGGCCCGGATCATTTGCCGGTGAGAATCATAACCCCATGGATAATCAGGGTTTTTTGATCTTCTCTACGTGCTCGATGATGCGTGTCGCCACGTCGACCCCGCAGGCCGCTTCGATGCCTTCCAGCCCGGGCGTGGAGTTGACCTCCAGCACCAGCGGGCCGCGCGCGGAACGGATCAGGTCCACGCCGCAGACCGACAGGCCCAGCGCCTTGGCCGAACGCACCGCCACCTGCTGCTCGGCACGGCTGGCCTTGGCCGCCACGGCGGTACCCCCGGCGTGCAGGTTGGAGCGGAAGTCGCCCTCCGGTGCCTGCCGCTGCATCGACGCCACCACCTGGTCGCCCACCACGAAGCAGCGCAGGTCGGCCCCCTTGGCCTCGCCGATGAATTCCTGCATCAGGAAGTTGGCGTACAGGCCGCGCAGCGCTTCGACGATGCCGCGCGAGGCACTGGCCTTCTCGGTCAGGATCACGCCGCGCCCCTGGGTGCCTTCATTGAGCTTCACCACGTGCGGCGGCGGGCCCAGCATGGACAGCAGGTCGACGGTGTCGTCGGGGTTGTCGCCGAACACGGTGACCGGCATGTCGATGCCCTTGGCCGCCAGCAGCTGGTGCGCGCGCAGCTTGTCGCGCGAACGCAGGATGGCGTCGGACGGATTGGGCGTGCGCGCGCCCATCAGCTCGAACTGGCGCAGCACCGCGGTGCCGTAGCGGGTGATCGAGGCACCGATGCGCGGGATGACCATGTCCACGCCGGTCATTGGCCGGCCCTTGTAGTGCATGGAAAAGCCATCGGCGGCGATGCGCATGTAGCAGCGCAACGGGTCCAGGATGCGCACGGTGTGGCCGCGCGCGCGCGCCGCCTCGACCAGCCGACGGGTGGAATACAGGGAGCTGTTGCGGGACAGGATGGCGAGCTTCATCGCGGTGGGATCGGTCGGCAGGCGCGAAGCATAGCGCGGGCGTGTGGCGGGTGGATGATGCCTGGCCCGTGCTGCCTGCGCCGGTAGTGGCCGGCTCCTGCGGCGACGATTCCGGCGAAAGAGTAACCGTCGCCGGATACACCACAGGCCCGCATCACCATGCGGGCTGGTTCCGCTTCAGAACCCGCGCGCGGATTCACCCAGCGCTGCGATGCAGGCCATCTGCGTGACCGATCCGGCCGAGGTCTCCTCATAGATCTGCCACAGAAGCTGCGCGGCCTTCGGCCCACCGGCGCGACCCAGTGCGCGCACTGCCGCCAGCTGGCGGGAGGTGCCGGCACCGGAGTTCCTGTAGATCTCATGAAGGCTGCCGACGACGTCGTCCTTCGTTTCCATGCGCTGCTTCCGTGTAGGAAATACGGCAACGCTAACCGGGCGCGGATGGCCGTGGATATGAAACTAATCAGAAATGAAGAAGGCCGCTGATGAGCGGCCTTCTGTCTACACGCGTGGCGTGATTGGAGCGGGCGATGGGAATCGAACCCACGTCAGTAGCTTGGGAAGCTACAGCTCTACCATTGAGCTACGCCCGCAGTGCGCGGTGAAAGTCTATGCGGTTGGGCCAGTGTTGCGCAATGGCAGCATGCCGCAATGGGGTCAGAGCCGTTTCCTGGCGGAAACGGATCCGACCCCCGGCGCAAAAGGTCAGAGCCCTTTCCTTGGCGGAAAGGGCCCCGACCCCGGCGGGTGCTGCTTAGAACGTGCCGCTGAAGTTGGCGAACAGGGTAGCGTCCTGCGCGCGCTTCTGGCCGGTCGACGCGCTCAGGCCGAAGTTGCTCTGCAGGCCAAACAGCTCGGTGCGGGCGCCCAGCACGACGGTGGCGTAGTTCTTGTCGAACTTCATGCCCGGCACGCGGTAGCTGCCCAGTTCCGGCAGGGTCTGCAACCAGGCGCTGGCCTGCTTGGTGTCCTCGAACTCGTGATCGTAGGTCACCTGCGCGTACGGCTTGACGGCGCCGCCATCGAAGCGGGCCTGCCAGCCGATGCGGCCGACGGTCGAATCGACGTTCTGGCGGTCGTAGCCCAGTGCGGTGGCCAGGGTGCCAGCCGCGGCGCTTTCGGTGTAGCCGTCGATCTTCACCTTCTGCCAGATCACCGAGGCGATCGGGCCGTGGCGGAAGCCGCCTTCGGTGCCGAACTCGTAACCGGCGTTCAGGGCCGCGGTCAGGTTGCTGCCGTCCGGCGAACCACCATGCTCACGGGTGGCCGGGCCCAGCTGGACCTTGCGGTTCACGTCATAGGACAGCCAGGTGTAGCTGACCTGGCCGTTCACCCAGATGCGGTCGCCATACCAGCCGGCGAACAGACCGGCGGTGGTGTCCTTCTGGGTGAAGTCGCCACGGCTGTTGCCGAAGTCGGCGCTGAGGCGGCCGAAGCCGGCGAAACCGCCGAACACCATGCCGTCGCGGGCCCAGTCGATACCGAACAGGCCGGCCGGGGCCAGGCCGTCGTACAGGTCGGCGTGGTCGTAGCGCTGCAGGTCGCCGCGCACGCCGCCCCACCAAGACAGGCCGTCAGCCGGACGACCACCCAGGTGCATGCTGACCTGGTCGGCGCGCGAGCGGCCGATGGTCTGTGCCGAGTGGCTCAGCACCTGCTGCAGGCGCGGGCCTTCCAGCACCGAGACCGCGTACTGGCCCAGCAGCTGATGACCGGCGGTGGTCGGGTGCACGCCATCGGCGAACAGGTAGGTGTTGGCCGCATCCGGGCTGACGTAGCTGGTCGGGTTGCAGGTCAGGATGCTCTGCGTCGAGTTGGCCGGATCGATCTTGCAGGCGGTGCTGGTGACGTTGGTGAAGCCGTACATGCCCGGGTTGGCGGTCACTTCACGCAGGATGCTGAAGGTGTCGAGCGGAATGAACTCGATGCCCGCCTGCTTCAGACCACCGTACAGGGCCTTGTTGTAACCGGCCGACAGTGCAGTGGCGGCGGCGGCGTTGGGGCCACGGAACTGCGGAGTGATGCCCACGTCCGGCAGATTCGGCACGAGCACGTACTGGGCACCGGCCTGCTTCAGGGCGCCCACCAGCGCGATCTGGTCGGTGACCGCGGCGCCGATGATGCCCTGCACCTGGGCCTGCGAGGCACCGCCGGCCGCTGCGCGCGTGGCCGCGAACAGATCATTGGCACCGCCCCATACGGTGTACAGGGCATTGGCGTCAGCCTTGCCACCATTCGCAGCAAGGTAACGGGTCGCCTGCGACTTCAGCGACGGAATGGCTCCGAGGCCACCCGCTTCGTCGGTCGATACACGGGCGCCGCCGACGGCGTAGTTGTCACCGTTCTGGCCATTGCCGTTGGGCGTGCCGTTGAGGCCGTAGTAGTTGGCGACCTGCTGCGCCCACACCCAACCCGGGTTGGTGGTGAACTGGCCGGTCACCGGACGCACATCGGCCGGCAGCAGCGGGCGGAAATAGCCAGCGTCGGTCAGGCTGTCACCGAAGAACACGGCCTTGGAATAGGGGGATTCGCCTGCCATGGCCGGAAGCGCGGCCAGCGCGATCGCGGCCGCCATCAGGGAGCGGATCGGGCGTTTGCTGAGCAGCATGTAAAAAACTCCTGTGGGGATATCGTTGAGGACCCGGCGGACGTACGCCGGCGCACGGTGAATGGTTCCACTGCGCCGCGTTTTGCTCACGCTGCGCCGCCGCATGGATTGTCGCCTGAGGGCGCTGGACCATGCTGTGCCGGGGCTGGCGATCAACGAAATTTGCAAGGGTTCCGATCCGCGCAGGCCATCGGCGACAATGCGGCGATGAACATCCAGCTCAACGGCGAACCCCGTACCCTGCCCGCTTCGGCGACCCTCCACGACCTGCTGCAGGCCGAGCAGCTGCTGCAGCGCCGGGTGGCGGTGGAGGTCAACGGCGAGATCGTCAGCCGCAGCCGCCATGGCGAGCACGTCCTGGCCGAAGGCGACGTGGTGGAGATCGTGCACGCGCTGGGCGGGGGCTGAGGCCTGCGCGGGTGTTCAGGGGTCAGATCCCTTTGCCGATGGCAAAGGGATCTGACCCCACGCTCGACCCCGCCCTCTGCGTGACCCCATCTTCAGGCGGATAAGCGATAATCGCGCCATGAACGTTCATGTCTCCCCCGATTCGCTGGTGATCGCCGGCAAGACCTATGGCTCGCGGCTGCTGACCGGCACCGGCAAGTTCAAGGACCTGGAAGAAACCCGCCTGGCCACCGAGGCCGCTGGCGCCCAGATCGTCACCGTGGCCATCCGCCGCACCAACATCGGGCAGAACCCGGGCGAGCCGAACCTGCTGGACGTGCTGCCGCCGGAGCGCTTCACCATCCTGCCCAACACCGCCGGCTGCTACACCGCCGAGGACGCCGTGCGTACCTGCCGGCTGGCCCGTGAGCTGCTGGACGGCCACAACCTGACCAAGTTGGAAGTGCTGGGCGACCAGAAGACCCTTTACCCGGACGTGATGCAGACCCTGAAGGCCGCCGAGCAGCTGGTCAAGGACGGTTTCGAGGTGATGGTCTATACCTCCGACGACCCGATCCTGGCCAAGCGCCTGGAAGAGATCGGCTGCGCTGCGGTGATGCCGCTGGCCGCGCCGATCGGTTCGGGCCTGGGCATCCAGAACAAGTACAACCTGCTGCAGATCATCGAAGACGCCAAGGTGCCGATCATCGTCGACGCCGGCGTCGGTACCGCGTCGGACGCGGCGATCGCGATGGAGCTGGGCTGCGACGGCGTGCTGATGAACACCGCCATTGCCGGTGCGCGCAGCCCGGTGCTGATGGCCAGTGCGATGCGCAAGGCGGTCGAGGCCGGCCGCGAGGCCTTCCTTGCCGGGCGCATCCCGCGCAAGCGCTACGCCAGCGCCTCCTCGCCGGTGGATGGGCTGATCGGCTGATGACCAATCCTTTTGACAGCGCCGGTTCCAAGGCCCCGCCCAAGCCCTTCACCGTGAGCGAGGGCCGCCGCGAGGTGCGCAGCTTCGTGTTGCGCCAGGGCCGCTTCACCCCTGCCCAGCAGCGCGCGTTCGACGAACGCTGGCCGCGCTTCGGCCTCGACTACACCGGCCAACCGCGTGACCTGGACGCCACCTTCGGCCGCCCGGCACACAAGGTGCTGGAAATCGGCTTCGGCAACGGTGCCGCGCTGCGCTTCGCCGCCCAGCACGACCCGTCGCGCGACTACATCGGCATCGAGGTGCACGCCCCGGGCGTGGGCCGTCTGCTGAACGCGCTGGCCGAGGACAATGCCGACCACGTGCGCCTGTACCACCACGATGCGGTGGAAGTGCTGCAGAACGAGATCGCCGACGGCGCGCTCGATGAAGTGCGCATCTACTTCCCGGACCCGTGGCACAAGAAGCGCCACAACAAGCGCCGCCTGCTGCAGCCGGCGTTCGCCGAACTGCTGGTGCGCAAGCTGCGCCCGGGCGGCCGCCTGCACTGTGCCACCGACTGGGAGGACTACGCCGAGCAGATGTGGGATGTGCTCGATGCCACCGCCGGCCTGGTCAACCGTGCCGGCCCGCGTGGCAGCGTGCCGCGCCCGGACTGGCGCCCGCAGACCCACTTCGAGACCCGCGGCCAGAAGCTCGGCCATGGCGTCTGGGACCTGCTGTACGACCGCACCTGACGATCGCCTGAGGACGCCGCGCCCCACATGGATACCGCGCTGACGCTGACCAACGACATGAAGCTCGTGCTCGGGCTGGTCGGCTTCACGATGGCGATGTTCCTGTTCGAGCGCATCCGCGCCGACGTGGTCGCGCTGGTGGTGCTGGTGGTGCTCGGTGTCACCGGACTGATCGCGCCGGAGGAAATCTTCGGCGGTTTCTCCGGTAACGCGGTGATGAGCATCATCGCCACCACCATCCTCGGTGCGGGTCTGGACCGCACCGGGGCGCTGAACCGGCTGGCCGCCTGGCTGCTGCGGCGCGGCCACGGTGTCGAGCAGCGGCTGCTGATGATGACCACGGCCATCGCCGGCCTGAACTCATCCTTCATGCAGAACCCGTCGGTGATGGCGTTGTACCTGCCGGTCGCCTCGCGACTGGCAGCGCGCACCGGGCTGACGATGCAGCGCCTGCTGCTGCCGATCTCGGCGGCGATCGTGATGGGCGGCGCGCTGACCATGGTCGGCAATTCGCCGCTGATCCTGCTGAACGATCTGCTGGCCTCGGCCAACAACAACCTGCCCTCCGGCCTGGCCACCATCGAGCCGCTGCGCATGTTCGCGCCGCTGCCGATCGGCGTGGCACTGCTGGTCGCCTCGCTGCTGTACTTCCGCTACTACGGCGACCGCAAGCTGATCGAGGAAGAAAACCTGGTCAACGACGGGGTCACCCCGGCGCGAACCGAGAGCTACTTTGCCAAGACCTACGGCATCGAAGGCGATGTGTTCGAGCTGGTGGTCAGCGCCGAAAGCCCGCTGGTCGGCATGACCCTGGGCGAGGCCGAGACCCTGCACGATGCGCCACTGCTGCTGGCCCTGAAGACCGGCAATGACACCCGCCTGGCGCCGCCGGCGGAGATGCGCATCTGGGTCGGCAGCGTGCTCGGTGCGATGGGCCCGCGCCAGCAGATCAGCGACTTCGCGCAGAACCAGTTCCTGCGCATGTCCTCGCGCCTGAAGCACCTGGGCGACCTGTTCAACCCCAGCCGCGCCGGCATTTCCGAGGCGGTGGTGCCGCCGACCTCGAACGTGATCGGCAAGAGTGCGGCCGACCTGCGCCTGCGCAAGGAGCGCGGCATCAGCCTGCTGGCGATCAACCGCGACAAGCAGGTGATCCGCGAGGACGTGCGTGACGTGCAGCTGCGCGCCGGTGACATGCTGGTGTTCCACAGCATCTGGACCGACCTGGCGCAGGCTGCCAAGAGCCGCGACTTCGTGGTGGTGACCGACTACCCGACCGGCGAGCAGCGCCCGCACAAGTTCAAGATCGCGATGGCGATCTTCGCGTTGACCATCCTGATCGCGCTGACCAGCAAGCTGCCGGTGGCGCTGACGCTGATGACCGGCGTGGCCGGCATGCTGCTGACCGGCGTGCTGCGCATGGACGAGGCCTATGCCTCGATCAACTGGAAGACGGTGTTCATGATGGCCGGGCTGATTCCGCTCGGCTGGGCGATGGACTCCAGCGGTGCGGCCGCGTGGGTGGCCGGCCATACCATCGACAAGCTGCCGACCGGCATTCCGGTGTGGGTGCTGGAGGTGGCGCTGGCGCTGCTGACCACGGCGTTCTCGCTGGTGATCAGCCATGTGGGCGCGACCATCGTGATGGTCCCCATTGCGGTGAACCTGGCACTGGCGGCGGGTGGCAACCCGACCGCGTTCGCGCTGATCGTGGCGCTGTCGGCGTCCAACAACCTGATGACGGCCTCCAACCCGGTGATCTCGATGATCACCGGCCCGGCCAACTACACCCCGCGCGAGATGTGGCGGGTCGGCGGCCCGTTGTCGCTGATCTACACCTGCGTGGTGGTGCTGATGATCAACCTGATGTTCTGAGGGGCTTGATCGGCAGGGCTGCGCCCTGCACCTGCAGAAGCCGAAGCAACAGCAACAGCGGGCATTCCGTGGGATGGCGGGGCACTGTGGGTTTGCGGGGACGCCGTAAACCCATCCATGGGGGCTTGGCCGCGGCATCCATGCCGCTCACACCCCGCAAACCCACAGTGCGCCGCCTTCGACAGTTTCACGCGGCTGGTGGTGGGTGCCGACCGTTGGTCGGCACGGATCTCGCTCTGGTAGCTGTCGACCTTGGTCGACACGGCTTTTGTAGCGTCGAGCCGTGCTCGACTGCTTCTGGCCTCAAGCCAGGTAGACCTGCCCGTCGCGCACGTCCACCGGCACCGCGCGCAGGCGGTCGCCCTTGCACGGGCCGGCGATGCAGTCGCCACTGTCCAGCGCGAACGACGCGCCATGCGCGGCGCACACCAGGTGGCCCTCGCGGCTCTTCAGGAACTGCCCCGGCGCCCAGTCCAGGCGGCGGCCGGCATGCGGGCAGATGTTCAGGAATGCGCGCACCTGCGCGCCGTCGCGGTACAGCACCAGCGATTCGGCATCTCCATCGACCACCGCTTCGACCTCGGCAAACGTGCCATCGGAAATGGCATCCAGGGCGATCAGGGCAGCAGCGGCAGTCATGGCGAAGGCTCGTACGGTAAACCCGCATTGTCGCATGCCCACTCAGGTGACTGGCTGCGACATGAACACAAGTCATTGATCCGTAATAAGCACAGGCTATATTTAACGAGTTTTTCACTCAATGACAGTGGCGCGTCCCGATACTCTGGTTTCGCTGATCCCAGCCTATCGAGCCGCCATGTTCAATCGCGCATCCGCCTTCAACCAGTTCCGCACCCTGTTCGCGCCGCGCAAGCCGCGCCACCCGCTGGTGCGCGTTGCCGTGGGCCTGCTTGGCCTGGCGATCCTGGCCGCGATGGTGTTCATCGGTGTGTTCGTCGGTGCGGCGATGATCCTGGTCGGCCTGGCGTGGAAGCTGCTGGCCTCGCGCAAGCCGGGTGTTGCCCGTCCGGTCGACCCGACCGTGGTCGAAGGCGAGTACCGCGTGGTACGCAAGCCGGTGTTGCCGGCCTCGCGCTGATCCACCTCCTCCGCGCCCGCTGACGGCGGGCGCCATGCGTTCTAGACTGCGGGCACGCCCTTCCTGGATGCCCGCATGTCCGATGTCTCCGATGTGATCCCTGCCGTAGCCTTGCCGCGTGTGCCGGTAGCCGGTGGTGGCAGTTTCCCCGTGCACCGCATCTACTGCGTCGGCCGCAACTTTGCCGACCACGCCCGCGAAATGGGTGCGGCAGTGCCGGCGGCCGATGACCGTGGCCGCCCGATGTTCTTCAGCAAGCCAGCCGATGCGATCGTGGTCGGCCACGACGATGCAATCCCCTACCCGCCAGCGACCGCCAACCTGCACCACGAAGTGGAGCTGGTGGTGGCGATCGGCCGCGATGCGCCCGCCGGCGAGCTGGCCGTGGCCGACGCCGACGCACTGGTCTACGGCTATGCCGTCGGCCTGGACCTGACCCGCCGCGACCTGCAGGCCGCGGCCAAGGACAAGGGCCACCCGTGGGACGCGGCCAAGGGCTTCGACGCCTCCGCGCCGATCAGCGAAATCGTCCACGCCGAGGAAGTCGGCGACCTGGCCGCGCTGAACCTGTCGCTGGAGGTCAACGGCGAGGTGCGCCAGCAGGCTCTGCTCGACCAGATGATCTGGAACGTGCCGGAGATCCTGCATGAGCTGTCCAAGCTGTGGCAGCTGCGTGCCGGCGACCTGGTGTTCATGGGCACGCCGTCCGGCGTGGCCGCGCTCAAGCCCGGCGACCGCTTCAGCGCGCGCCTGGAAAACGTGGCCGAGCGCCACGGCGTGATCGCCGGCTGACATCACCTGCGCTACCCTGCGCGCTGTCCACTTCCCCACCGGAGAAAAACAACAATGGGAATGCTCACCGAGTTCAAGGAATTCGCGATGCGCGGCAACGTCATCGACCTCGCCGTCGGCGTGGTGATCGGCGCGGCCTTCGGCAAGATCGTGACCGCACTGGTCGAGAAGATCATCATGCCACCGCTGGGCTACCTGATCGGCCGCGTGGACTTCTCCAGCCTGGCCTGGACGTTGTCGCCAGCCCGGCTCGGACCGGATGGCAAGGAGATCCCGGCGGTGGTGGTTGGCTACGGCGACTTCATCAACACCGTCATCCAGTTCGTGATCGTGGCTTTCGCGATCTTCATCGTGGTCAAGGCGATCAACCGCCTGTCGCGCAAGAAGGAAGCGGCACCGGCGGCGCCGGCCGAAGAAGTGGTGCTGCTGCGCGAGATCCGCGACAGCCTGAAGAAGTAAGGGTACCGGGCGCCTATGGGCGCCCCTCCCACCTGTAGAGCCGAGCCCACGCTCGGCTGATCTGCAAAGGCAGCCGAGCATGGGCTCGGCTCTACAGAAGCAGGCGAAAGCCCCGCTCCGGCGGGGCTTTCGCTTTGCTGCATCTGGCGGAAAACAGCATCCGCGCCAGCCATGACCTCCCGCCCATGCGCCGGGCTGAACGACTGTTAAGCTCCAAGGCTTAGGTCCCTTCCCGGAGTTGTCCATGCGTCGCCGCGTCCTTGCCATCGCATCCTCCCTCGCCCTGTTGGCCGCCCCGGCCTTCGCGGCACCGCGCACCACCACCCTGCCCCCCGCCTCGCTGGCGACCGCCGCGCAGCTGCGCGACCAGGCGCTGGCCGATGACACCGGCTGGAAGGTGGTCGAGTCGCTCACCACCGAGATTGGTCCGCGCATCGCCGGCAGCGAAGCCGATGCCCGCGCCGTTGCCTGGGCCGAAGCCAAGTTCAAGGCCCTGGGCTTCGACAAGGTCTGGAAGGAGCCGGTGACGTTCCCGAAATGGGAGCGTCGCAGCGAACACGCCGCCGTGACCGGCAGGAACCCGCAGCCGCTGCAGATCACCGCACTGGGCGGCAGCCCGGGTGGCACCGTGGAAGCCGAGGTGGTGCGCTTCGCCGACCTGGCCGCGCTGCAGGCCGCACCGGCAGGTTCGCTGAAGGGCAAGATCGCCTTCGTCGATTACCAGATGCTGCCCTTCCGCGATGGCCGCGATTACGGCCGCGGCGGTGCGATCCGCAGCAAGGGCCCATCCGAAGCCATCCGCAAGGGCGCGGTCGGCTTCCTGATGCGCTCGGCCGGTACCGACTCGCACCGCGTGCCGCACACCGGCATCACCCGTTTCGATGACGGCCTGACCCCGGTGCCGTCGGCCGCGCTGTCGGTGCCCGATGCCGACCAGCTGGCCCGCCTGCTGGCGCGTGGCAGCACCACGGTGAAGGTGGCACTGGATTGCGGCTGGGACGGCACCGCCACCTCGTACAACGTGATCGGCGAGATCACCGGCCGCAGCCTGCCGAAGGAAGTGGTGGTGATCGGTGGTCACCTGGATTCGTGGGACCTGGGCACCGGCGCCGTGGATGACGGCGCGGGCGTGGGCATCACGATGGCCGCCGGCCACCTGATCGGCCAGCTCAAGCAGGCACCGAAGCGCACCATCCGCGTGATCGCCTTCGCCAACGAGGAACAGGGCCTCTACGGCGGCAAGGCCTATGCCGAGGCACACGCCAAGGACGTGGCCCTGCACCAGCTGGCCGCCGAGAGCGACTTCGGCGCAGGCCGCATCTACGCCTTCAATACCGGTTCACCGAATCCGGAAGGCTCGCGTGAAGCGACGAAGCAGATTGCCGAAGTAATGAAGCCGCTGGGCATCGAGTACCAGGCCGACAAGGGTGGCCCGGGCCCGGACGTCGGCCCGCTGGCCGCCAAGGGCGGTGCGTGGGCGTGGCTGGTGCAGGATGGCTCGGACTACTTCCACCTGCACCACACCGCCGACGACACGCTGGACAAGATCGACCCGAAGGCGCTGGCGCAGAACGTGGCCGCGTATACCGTGTTCGCGTACCTGGCGGCGGAAGCCGACGGCAGCTTCGGCAGCGAGGCCAAGGCGACCACGCCGCCGAACGAGTGATGCGGTGACACAGGGGGTCAGAGCCCTCGCCCTTGGCGAGGGATCTGACCCCTGATCGTATTAGCTCTCCCAGACCCGGGTGTTGCTTACCCCGATCGTCTGCGGCTTGAACAGCGGATCACGCTGCTTGCGCTTCTGCGCCTCGTAATCGCGCAGTGCGGCCAGGGCAGGCCTTTGCAGCAGCAGGATGGCGATGATGTTCAGCCAGCTCATCAGGCCGACGCCGATGTCGCCCAGCGACCAGGCCACTGTGGCACTGTTCACCGCCGAGTAGCCGGTCGCTGCCAGGAACAGCAACTGGAAGACGCCCATCAGCCACGCCGCCGGCCGATCGCGGCACAGATAGCTGACGTTGGTCTCGGCCATGTAATACAGCGCCAGGATGGTGGTGAACGCAAACGGCAGGATCGCCAGCGCCACGAACGAACGGCCGAAGCCCGGCAGCGTCGATTCCACCGCGTGCTGCACGAAGCGTGGGCCGGCTTCGACACCCGGCAGATTGCCCAGCAGCAGGCGCGCCTCATCCGGAATACCGTTCACCGCCGGGTCGTAGACGTTGTACAGGCCGGTGGACAGGATCAGGAAGGCGGTCGCACTGCACACCACCATTGTGTCGATGTAGACCGAGAACGACTGCACCAGGCCCTGCTTGACCGGATGCGAGACTTCCGCGGCGGCGGCCGGATGCGCACCACTGCCCATGCCGGCCTCGTTGGACAGCACGCCACGGCGCACGCCCCACTGGATGGCGGTGCCGATCATCGCGCCGAACGCCGCATCCACGCCGAATGCACTGCGCAGCACCAGCATGATCACCTCCGGCACCCTGTCCGCGTTGAGCACCATCACCAGCGCCGCGACCAGCAGGTAGGCCACGGCCATCAGCGGCACCACCCATTCGGCCACGCGCGCAATGCGCCGTACACCGCCGATGAGGATGGCGCCCAGCACCACCAGCAGAACCGCGGTGGTGGTCATCACCGGCACGTCCCAGGCTTCGTTCACCGCGCTGGTGATCGCATTGGACTGCGTGCCAGCCAGCATCGCGCCCGCCAGCACCGTCACCAGTGCGAACAGCACTGCATACCAGCGTTGGCCGAGGCCTTTTTCGATGTAGTACGCCGGGCCGCCCCGGTACTGCCCCTTGCCGTCGCGGTCCTTGTAGATCTGCGCGAGCGTGGATTCGATGAAGGCACTGGATGCGCCAAGGAAGGCGACGATCCACATCCAGAAGATCGCGCCGGGCCCGCCGAAGGCGATGGCCATGGCGACGCCGGCGATGTTGCCCACGCCCACGCGGCTGGACAGCGAAAGGGACAACGCCTGGAACGGCGACACGCCGGCATCGGAGCGCTCATGGCGGAACATCAGGCGCAGCATGTCCGGCAATGCACGCAGCTGGATGAAGCGAGTGCGCACACTGAAGTACAGCCCGGTGAGCAGGCACAGCACCACCAGGTAGGGGCTCCAGACGATGCCGAGGATCGCGTTGACGATGGATTCGATGTTCATCGGCGGCCCCTCAGAAGAACATGCCCAGGGCGACCTGGGGGCTGATGATGCGGCCGGTGTTGCGGCCGGCCACGCTGAACTCGACGCCGGCGATCAGGCCCAGTGACGGGCTGAAGTGGTACTCCACGGCTGGCGCCAGGGTGACGCTGCGGCTGGCCGGGCGATGCTCGTCGATGCGTTCGAAACCACCGCTGGCGTTGCGCGCGAAACCCCTCAGGCGCTGGCCGGTCTCGCGGCTGGCGGCCACTTCCATCACGCCCACCCAGCGCGGATTGAAGCTGTACTCGGCGCCGACCGACAGGCCCAGCACCGACCCCCGGGAGATGTGCCCCTGGAAGCTGTCGTCGGTGCCGTAGACGCTGGCCCCGGAGATCGCCGTCCGCGACGGCGCAGGCCCGGCGCTGAGCTGGGCACGCCAGCGCAGCGGGCGGTCGTTACCCAGCCAGACCACCTGCTGCACGCCCAATGCGGCAGTGGTGCGCTGCACACCGTCGCCCTGCGCATCGAGCGGATTGCCGGTGATGCGGTCATGGCTGCCGGTGCTGAAGCGCTGCACCAGCGCGACCGAGATGGCCGGACGCGTGCCATCGGCATTGGGCGCCTGCAACAGGTACTGCAGGCGCGCGGTGGTGTCACCGGCACGGAAACCACTGCTGCGCGCTCCGCCCTGTTCGGCACGCGATGCACTGAGATTGACCTGCCCCATCACCCGGTCGCTGAAGCCGTAGATGATCGGTACCACCGTTGCCCATGCGCCGCTGCGTTGCCCACTGCGGCGGCGATGGCCGCCATCGTCGTAATGATCGCGGCTGTCGATCCGCACCAGATAGGGTTCGATGTACCAGTTGCCCTGCGGCAGGCCAGCCGGGTTGGGGGTGATCAGCGGCCCGGTGAAGTTGACGCCGTCCAGGCTGCGTTCGCTGGCTGCGGCACGGCCGTTGGCAAGGACGCTGGTCAGGACCAGCAATGCGATGAGGATACAGCGTGGGTGATGCATGGCAGCCTCTTCTGGACAACGTGGGATGGAGTTCCACCCTGCGTTGCCGGAAGCGGCTGACCAATAAGGAAACTTTCAAAACATCATGCGCGCTTGACGCAATTACGGACCCTGGAAGGGGTCAGAGCCCTCGCCTGCGGCGAGGGATCCGACCCGGGATACCGGATCAGCCGCGGCGGCTCGCCCACTGCGCCAGCAGTACCGCCGTGGCCGAGGCCACGTTCAGGCTCTCCACCGCGCCGCTGCCGGGAATCGAGACCTGCTGGTCGCACGCTCCCGCCAGGCTGCGGTCCATGCCCTCGCCTTCGGCGCCCATCACATACACCAGGCGGGCCGGCAGCGAGGTGCGGAACACGTCGTCACCGCCCTCCACCAGGGTCGCCGCCAGGCCGAAGCCGGCCGCACGCAGCTGCGTCATCGCCTGGGCGGTCTCCGGCAGCTGCACCAGCGGCACCGCTTCTGCACCGCCCTCGGCCACGCGCGCGGCGGCACCGGACAGCGCCAGCGTGCTGCCGGCCGGCAGCAGCAGCGCCTTGGCGCCGAAGTGTGCGGCCGAGCGCAGGATCGCACCGAGGTTGTGCGGGTTGCCCACGCCATCAAGCCACAGCGCCAGCGCCGGGCCGTCGCCGACCTGCTCCAGCCACTGCGCCAGAGGCAGCGCCGGTGCGCGCAGCACATCGGCCACCACGCCTTCGTGGTGGGTGGTGCCGGCAAGCTTGTTCAGATCGCCGTCTTCAACCACGCGATACCCCACGCGGTTGGCCACGCACCACTTCAGCAGCGGCTGGAGGCGCGGAATGCGCGCCTCCAGCAGGTACAGCTTGCGCAGCGCCTGTGGCCGCGCTTCGAACGCGGCCAGCACGGCATTCAGGCCGTACAGGCGCAGCTCGTCGCTGCCACCGCGCCCACCACCGCCCGTGGCCGGCACCTCCGGGCGCGGCAACGGCGTTGCGCGCGGCGGACGGGCGGACGGGCGGCGGTTGTTCCAGGGGTTGTTCACTTACACACTCTCCTGCTTGCGCTGGCGCCAGAAATCGGCGTTCTTGATGCCCAGGGCATCAGGGTCGAACACCGGATCCAGGCCCAGCTTCTTCTGTCGTTCGTAGTCACGCAGGGCCAGCATCGCCGGCTTCTGGATGATGAGGATGGCAATGATGTTCAGCCAGGCCATCAGGCCGACGCCGATGTCACCCAGCGCCCAGGCCAGGGTCGCATTATGGAACGCGCCGAACACCACCATGCCGATGATGCCCAGGCGCAGCACCAGCACGGTCAGCGGGCGCTTCCTGTTGTGGTTCACATAGCTGAGGTTGGTCTCGGCCATGTAGTAGTACGCCATGATGGTGGTGAAGGCGAAGAAGAAGATGGCCACCGACACGAACGCCGAACCCCAGCCCGGCAGCACCGCTTCCACGCCGGCCTGGGCGTAGCCCGCACCTTCGGGAATGCCGGCCAGGCCCTGGAAGATCGGCGCGGCGCCCTCCACCGGCGAGTACACGTTGTAGGTACCACTGGCCAGGATCAGGAACGCGGTGGCGGTGCACACCATCATGGTGTCGAAGTAGATCGCGAAGGCCTGCACGTAGCCCTGCTTGGCCGGGTGCGAGACTTCCGAGGCGGCCGCTGCATGCGGGCCCGAGCCCTGGCCGGCTTCGTTGGCATAGATGCCGCGCTTGATGCCCCACTCCACCGCCAGGCCCATCATCGCGCCGAATGCGGCATGCGTGCCGAAGGCACTCTTGAAGATGATGCCGAACATTTCCGGCACGCGGTCGTAGTTGATGATCATGATGATGATGGCCATCAGGATGAAACCGGCGGCCATGAACGGCACCACCACTTCGGCGAAGTTGGCGATACGCTTGACGCCACCGAAGATCACCACGCCCAGCAGCAGCGCCACCACGATGCCGATGCCCAGCTTCAGCGCCTGCACCGATTCCATGCCGAAGGCCTGGCCATCGAGCGGACCGCACAGCGCGGTGCCACGGCAGGCGTTGATGATGCTGTCGGCAATGGCGTTGGCCTGTACGCCCGGCATCAGGAAGCCGGCGGCGATGATCGTGGCGATGGCGAAGGCCAGCGCGTACCACTTCAGGCCCATGGCCTTTTCGATGTAGTACGCCGGGCCACCGCGGTAGCGGCCTTCGGCGTCCTTGGTCTTGTAGATCTGCGCCAGGGTGCATTCCACATACGACGTGGACGCGCCGAGGAAGCCCATCACCCACATCCAGAAGATCGCACCGGGGCCGCCGAAGGCGATGGCCGTAGCCACGCCGGCGATGTTGCCGATGCCCATGCGGCCGGCCATCGACATGGCGAGGGCCTGGAACGAGGACACGCCGGCGTCGGATTTCTCACCCTTGACGGTGAGGCGGCACATCTCGAAGAAGCCGCGGATCTGCATGAAGCGCGTGCGCAGGCTGAAGAACAGGCCGGCGCCCAGGCACACGAAGATCAGTGCCTTGCTCCAGATGATGCTGTTGATGAAGTGTACGGTTGCTTCCACGCGCGCTCTCTCCAGTCGGCGGGTTGTAAGGACGTCCCGTCGGCTGGAAGGGACCGGTCGATTCTCCCTGATCGCAGGCCGCTGCGGTAGCGCTGTCTTGTAGAGCCGAGCCCATGCTCGGCTTGGGCCCCCGAGGGCAGCCGAGCATGGGCTCGGCTCTACAACGGCCAGCCCGCGTGTTCACGGCAGCTGGGTGCGTACCCGGGCGAAACGGCGAAGGTCGTGCAGCACGCCGCGCTTGTAGACCGCGCAGCGCTCCACGCCCTCCTCCTGGAAGCCGTTCTTCTCCAGCACCCGCGCCGAGCCGAGGTTGAAGTCGACGACCGTGGCCTGCAGCCTGAACAGGCGCAGCTCGTCCATCACCCACGGTGCGAACAGCCCGACCACACGGGTCATCACGCCGTGCCCCCAATAGGCCTGGCCCAGCCAGTAGCCCAGTTCGGCGGTGTGCCCACGCTCGGCCATGCCCTGCTGGGCAGCGACGCTGCCGCAGGCCTGGCCGTCGATCTCGATGGCCAGATTCAGGGTTCCGGGGGCCAGCACGCGGCCGGCGAGAAAGGCCTCGCCATCGGTACGCGTGTACGGGTACGGGAAACGGTCGCGCAGGCCGCGCGACACCTCGGGATCGTTGGCGTGGCGCAGCAGCGATTCCAGATCATCCGGGCGCCAGGGGCGCAGCTGGAAGCCGTCGCCTCGAAGTGGCGTCAGAGCCCTTTCCCTTTGGGAAAGGGGTCCGACCCCGTCAGCGAGGGACCCGATCCCGTCGGTGTGCCGGTCAGGCATGGCCGCCCACCGACGGCGATTCCGCTTCCTGCTTCTCCAGCTCGCGCTTCACCGCTTCCGGCGAACGGGTGTACGGGGCAAGCCGCGCGTAGAACGCCGGCACCACGAACAGCGACAGGAAGGTCGAGAGGGTCACGCCGAAGATGATCACGATGCCGATCGTGCCACGGCTGGCCGAACCGGGACCACCGGCCACCACCAGCGGAATGGCGCCGACCACGGTGGCGATCGAGGTCATCAGGATCGGGCGCAGGCGCACCATCGCCGATTCAATGATCGCCTCGCGCACGCTGCGCCCATCGTCGCGCAGCTGGTTGGCGAATTCGACGATGAGGATGCCGTTCTTCGCGGCCAGGCCAACCAGCATCACGATGCCGATCTGGCTGAACAGGTTCACCGTACCGCCACTCACCCACAACCCGACCAGCGCGCCGAGCACGCCCAGCGGCACGGTCAGCATGATGGTGAGCGGGTGGATGAAGCTCTCGAACTGCGCGGCCAGCACCAGGTAGACCACCAGCAGGGCCATGGCGAAAGTGAGCAGCACGGCGCCACCGGCGCTCTGGTACTCGCGCGATTCACCCTTCCAGTTCACCTGCGCGTACTGCGGCAGCTCTTCCTGGGCCACGTTCTGCGCCCAGGCAATGGCCTCGCCCAGCGGATAGCCCGGCGCCAGGCCGGCACTGATGGTGATCGAGCGCAGGCGGTTGAAGCGGTTCAGGGTGCCGGCCTCGGCCACTTCGCTCAACGTGACCAGGTTGGACAGCGGCACCAGTTCGCCAGAGGTGGCGCGCACGCGGATCGCGGCCAGGTCGGCCGGGCTGGCGCGACCGTCACGTCCGGCCTGCACCAGCACGTCGTACTCCTCGCCGTTGTCGACGAAGGTGGTGACGCGGCGCGAGCCCATCATGGTTTCCAGCGCCGAACCGATCGCGGTGACCGGCACGCCGAGATCGGCCGCACGCTGGCGGTCGATGTTGACCCGCATCTGCGGCCGGGTTTCCTTGTAGTCCGAGTCGGGGCCGACCAGGCCGGGGTTGTCGGCCATGCGCAGCAGGATGCGGTCGCGCCACTGCGCGATCTCCGCGTATTCCGGCCCACCCAGCACGATCTGGAACGGCTGCCCGCCGCTGCGCACCAGGCCGCCACCGACCTGGGTACGCACACGCACGCCACGGATGGTGTCCAGTTCCTTCTGCAGTTCGTTGGCCACGTCCGGCGTGGCCTCGCTGCGCTGGCGCCACGGCTGCAGGAAGATGCTGACGCGGCCGGTGTGCATTTCCTCGCTGGCACCGAAGCCACCGGGCACGCGCGGGTTGGCACGCACGATCGGCTTGTCCGGGCCGACATGCGGGGCCAGCAGCGCCTCCACCTGCTGCACCTGCTGCACGGTGTAGTCGTAGCCGGCACCTTCCGGGCCGTCGATCATGATCTGGAACGAACCGCGGTCTTCGGCCGGCGCCAGTTCCGAGGGCAGCAGCTTGAGCAGGCCCCAGCTGGCGACCAGCGCGGCCACCATCACCAGCAGGTAGATCCAGGTGCGGTCGACATGGTGATCGAGCACCCGCCCATAGGCACCCGCGAGGCGCTCCAGGTTGCGGTTGATGAAGCCGTGCAGGCCACGTGGCGCCTGCCCGGTGTGCGGCTTGAGCAGCTTGGAGGCCATCATCGGCGTCAGTGTGAGCGCCACGAACGCGGACAACGCCACGGCGGCGGCCAGCGCCACTGCCAGCTCGCGGAACAGGCGCCCGGTGTTGCCTTCCAGGAAGCCGACCGGCAGGAACACTGCCACCAGCACGGCGGTGGTGGCGATCACCGCGAAGGCGACCTGCGCGGTGCCGCGCTTGGAGGCCACCAGCGGGGGTTCGCCCAGGTCGATGCGGCGCTGCACGTTCTCCACCACCACGATCGCATCGTCCACCACCAGGCCGATGCACAGCACCAGCGCCAGCAGGGTCAGCAGGTTGATCGAGAAATCGAACGCATACAGTGCGATGAACGCCGCGACCAGGCAGACCGGTACCGTCACCGCCGGGATCAACGCGGCGCGGAAACTGCCGAGGAACAGCCAGATCACCACCAGCACCAGGATCATCGCCTCCACCAGCGTGGCGTAGACGCGGTCCACCGCCGCTTCGATGAAGGTGGTGTTGTCGAAGGCGACGAAGATCTGCGTGCCCTTGGGCAGGGTCAGCGCCACCCGCTCGGCTTCAGCGCGCGCGGTACGCGCCACGTCCAGCGAGTTGGCCGTGGAGGTCTTGACGATGCCCAGGCCGATGCCCGGTTCGCCGTTGCTGCGGTAGTATGCGCGGCGTTCGGCCGAGGCCAGCTCGATCTTCGCCACGTCGCCCATGCGCACCACGTAACCGTCGCGGCCCTTGCCCAGCGGGATGGTCGCGAAATCTTCGGGCTTGATGTAGTTGCGCTCCACGCGCAGGGTGAAATCACGGTCGGTCGACTCGATGCGGCCGGCCGGCAGCTCCACGTTCTCGTTGCGCAGCGCGGTTTCCACGTCGCCGGTGGTCAGCCCGCGTGCGGCCAGCTGGTCCCGGTCCAGCCAGATCCGCATCGCATAGCGCTGGCGGCCGCCGATGCGGACCTGGGCCACGCCATCGAGGCTGGAAAAGCGATCGACCACGTAACGGTCGGCGTAGTCGCTCAGCTCCAGCGTGTCCATGGTCGAGGAGACCATGTTGAACCAGATGATGGGGTCGGCATCGCTTTCGACCTTGGCGATCTCCGGTGGCCGCGCCTCTTCCGGCATGCGGTCGGCCACGCGGCTGACCGCATCGCGCACGTCGTTGGCCGCCGCTTCGATATCGCGGTTGGAGGTGAACTCGATGCTGACCTGCGAGCGGCCGTTGGTGCTGCGCGCGTTGATCGTATCGATGCCTTCGATGCCGGCCAGCGCATCTTCCAGCACCTGGGTGATGCGGCTTTCAATGACCGCCGCCGAGGCGCCGGTGTAGTCCACCGAGACCGAGACGATCGGCGGGTCGATGGCCGGCAGTTCGCGCAGGGTCAGGCGGGTGAAGGACATCACGCCCAGCACCAGCAGCAACAGGCTCATCACCACGGCGAACACCGGCCGCTGGATGGAGATGTCGGACAGCTTCATCCGCCGTGGCCCTCGGCCGCGGCCGGCGCAGCGTCTTCAGCGGGCTTTGCACCACTGGCGGGCGCTGCGTCCTTGGCGGCAACCTTCAGGCCCGGACGCAGCTTGCCGGTGCCATCGACCACGATGCGCTGGCCCGCTTCCAGACCCTGCCTGATCTCGACCACGCCGGCACGGCGCGCGCCGGTCACCACGTCCACACGCTCGACGCTGTCGTCAGCCTTGATGCGGTACACGAAGGTATCGCGACCGACCTGCACCACGGCGATTTCCGGAATCACCAGCGCCGGGCGCTCGGGGCGGAACAGGCGCACGTCCAGCAGCATGCCAGGACGCAGCGCATGGTCGCCGTTGGCAAAGTCGGCGCGCACGGTCACGGCACGGGTGGCCGGGTCGATGCGCGCATCGATGGTGCTGACCACGCCCTCGAAGGTGCGGCCCGGCCAGGCCACGCTGGTGGCGCTGACCTTGTCACCGACGCCCAGCGCAGCCAGTTCCACTTCAGGCACCTGGAAATCGATGTGCATGTGCTCGATGTCATCGAGCGTGGCGATGACCGTGGTCGGAGTCACCAGCGAGCCAGGGCTGACCTGGCGGATGCCGAGCACGCCGGCGAACGGCGCGCGCACACGGCGATCACCGATGTCTGCCTGCATCTGCATCACGCGCGCTTCGGCGGCATCGCGGATCGACTTCTGCGTATCCAGCGTGGCGCTGGACACCAGCCGCTGGGCGGCCAGCTCGCGCTGGCGCTTGTACAGCTGATCGGCTTCATGGAAGGTCGCCTGCGCCTGCACCAGTGCGGCCTCCTGGGCCTGCCCACGCAGGGTCACGATCGGCGCACCGGCAGCAATGTGCTGGCCGCTTTCGAAATGCACTTTCTCGACGATCTCGCTGACCTTGGCGGTCACGCTGATCGATTCGCGCGCCTTGGCCGTGCCAAGCGCCTGCAGGGTGTCGCTCCACTGACGGGACTGCACGACCTGCGCAGTGACCGGCACCGCTTCTCCCTGCCGACGCGCGGCGGCCTCCTGTTTGCCTGCGCACCCGGCCAGCACGGCCAGGCTGAGGCCAAGGGCCAGGGTCGAAGCGATACGAGCCAACATGAACGGTCCAAATTGATCCACGGCCGCCGAGTGTAGGCAAGTGCCCCTGAAAGCGGTATGTGCCAAGCGTTTACCGGCGTGGAACCAGGGCTGCGATAGCGCCTTGAACCCATTCCGTGCAAGGCTGCCATGGGCAGTGTCGGCGTGTATCGGGGTGTATCCCGTCGTGCACCACCGGGTCAGTCATCGTAGAGTCGAAGCTGCCCGACGGAGGGCGTCGGGCGGGGACGGATCCTGGCGGGGATCCGGCCCCGTTTTTTTACATCCGGCGGATCAATACCGGTAGTTCAGCTTCATCCACACGCTGCGCCCCGGCTCGTTGATGCGCACCGGGTCGGCCGGGAAGCCGAAGTCGGCGCTGCCGGCCAGGTTCAGGTGCTCGCTGAAGGCGCGGTCGAACAGGTTGTCGACGCCTGCGCTGAGCTGCAGCTGCGAACCGAAACGGTACGCCGCGTTGAGCGCGAAGGTGGCAAAGCCCGCGCTCGGCCCGAGATCCTGTGCGACCACGTTGCCCTGGCCATCTGCGACACGGTGCTGGTGGGTCACCGCGCGCAGCAGCGCACCGGCGCTCCAGCGCTGGCCTTCCCAGTTCGCACTCAGGCGCGCTTCCAGCGGCGGCATCTGCGGCAGCGGACGCTGCTGGTCGCGGTTCTCGCCCCAGGCATAGGCCAGCGTGCCACCCAGCTTCCACTGTTCGGCCACGCTCACTTCCAGCCCCGCCTCGGCACCGGCGATGCGCGCATCGACGTTGCTGGCCTGGCTCATCCCCATCGCGCCGCTGCGGTGGTAGGTGAACAGGATGTAGTCCTGGATCTGCCCGGCGTACGCCGAGACCCAGGCCTGCACGCGCGGTCCCTTGTACTGCAGGCCAGCGTCGAGCTGGGTGGTGCGCTCGGGCTGGATGCCGGCAAACGCGTTCACCGCATCGGCCGGGCCGTGGTCGGGCGAGAACAGCTCCCAGTAGTCGGGCATGCGTTCACTGTGGCCGAGGCCGGCGTACCAGGTCAGGCCGTCGGCCAGGTCCTGCTCGTAGCGCAGGAAGCCACTGCCGAGCCATTCCTTGCGACGCTGGCCCGCAGTCGGATTGGGCATGTTGCCCATCATTCCGCGGAGCGACTGCCGCTCGTCGCACACGCTGGCGCGATCGATGCGCAGGCCGCTGATCCAACGCTGATCGGTGCCGGCGCCGAGGGTCAACTCGGTGAACACGCCATAGCGGCGGAAGTGGGCATCGGTCTCCCACGCCACCTGGCGATAGGTGCCGCGGCCCATGCCCATGCGCCCACGATGGCGGCTGTCTTCGCCGTCCACGCCCGCCACCAGCTGCACGTCCTGCCAGCGCCACTCGGAACTGACCCGGCCGCCCTGGGTACGGCGATCCACGTTCGAAGCCATCGGCGTCGGCATCATGCTGTTCGGGTTCGGCGCACGCAGCGTGTAGTTGTCCATCACGTGATCGGCCTCGTTGTAGTACACGTTGGCCTGCACCGTGTCCCACGCACCCGGCAGGTTGCGCTTCTCGAAGCGCGCGGCATAGCTGGTGCGTTCGAACGCGGCCCCGTCCATGCCGCGTCCCGCATAGCGTGCGATCGCATCTCCGGCACCGGCAGAAATTTCCAGCAGCGTGTCGGCATCCGGCGTCCAGCCGATCGCTACGTCACCGTTCCACTTGCGCCACTTCGATGGCACCACATCGCCGTGGCCGTCCTTGTAGTCATCGGCTTCGGAACGGTTGCCACTGGCGCGCACATAGCCGGTCGGGTTGCCCAGGGTCAGGTCGAGCACCTGGTCGTTGCGGTTGCGCGAACCGACCAGCGCACTGGCATCGGCACGCAGGCCCGGCTCTTCGAAGCGCGGTGTATCGCGCTCGAAGCGTACGGTGCCAGCCGAGGCACCTGCGCCCCAGCGCACGCTCTGCGGGCCCTTGATGATGGTCAGCCGGTCGAAGCTTTCCGGCGCGATGTAGGACAGCGGATTGTCCATGCGCGACGGGCAGGCACCGATCAGGTTGCCGTCATTGCTGAGGATGTTCAGGCGCGAACCGAACATGCCGCGCAGCACCGGGTCACCGTTGGTGCCGCCGTTGCGGATGGCGGAGAAACCGGGAACGGTCTTCAGGTAATCGGCGCCATCACTGGCGGGTACCGGCTGCCGCGGCAGGCGTGGGTCGGTCACCCAGTGCAGTGGCGAGGACGGTGCGGCAGCGGTGACCACCAGGGTGTCGAGGGTACGCGCCTCTTCGGCGGGCTCGGCATGGGCGAGCGTTGCAGCTACGGCCAGGCCAAGGGCAACCGGCAGGCGCGCACAGGCGCCCGCGGGGCGGGAAGTCATTTTCATCGGAACAGCTCCAAGGTACGCACGCGCGCACGGCGCCCGGTCAGGCGTCGTGCGGCAGATTCGACAGGGACATCAGCGAACGATGGAGAAAGGCGGCGGCCCACGCGCGGCATGCGCCGGCCAGCACAGCGCGGGCAGCACCTGCCGCGACCAGGGGAACACCAGCCGCGGCCGCCACAACAGCGGCAACAGCAGCACAAGCACGGCCAGCCACGGCAGCAGGCGCATCGCCAGCACGCAGTATTCGCAGGCTTCGCCGTGCATGGCGTGGGGATCGACCGGTGGGGCCGGATCCGTGTGCCCGGGCAAGGGGCTCTGGCCCGCTACGGCACCATCATGCTGCATGTGCGCGTGGTCCATGCCGGCCATCGCAGCGTGGTCCATCGGCTGCGCCTGCAGCGCGCGGCTGACCAGCGGCGCAAGCACCATCAGCAGCGTCGCCAGGACGGCAAGCTGGAGCAGAAGGCGCTGCGGGCGGGACAGCCGGGTCATCCCGCTAGTGTAGAGCCGGGTCCAGGGTTGCCCGTGCGACGAACCGTCGCAGGAGGGGTTTATCGGCAGGGCTGCGCCCTGCACCTGCAGAGGCCACGTCCACGGCAAGAGCCGAAGCAACAGCAAAAGCAAAAGCGGGCTTCCTGTTGAATGGCGGGGCGGGTCCGGTTGCGGGAGACGCCGTAAACCCATCCATGGGGGCTTGGCCGCGGCATCCATGCCGCAGACACTCCCGCAACCGGACCCACCCCGCCTTCGACAGTTTCCTGCGGTCTGTTGGAACGGCTTTGGGGTCAGATCCGTTTTCCGAAGGAAAACGGATCTGACCCCAGATGTATTTCGATATCTGACAGCTTTCATCCACGCATGGCGTGGATCTACCGTGTCGACCAAGGTCGACACCTACCAACAGCCATCGAAATCTGTCAGAGGTGGGGCGGTGTGGGCAGACAGGACCGTTGGCGCCATGGATGGCGCCATCGAGCCCCCAGGGATGGGTTTACGGCGTGTCCTGCCTGCCCACACCGCCTCGCCTCCCACGGAAGCCAGCTGTTGCTTCGGCTGTTGCCATTGATTCGGCAGGTGCAGGGCTGCAAGCCCTGCTCGACCAACCTCACACCGTGATGGTCTGGGTCAGTGATTCCCAGGTCGGTGGCACCGGCCACGCGGCCGCCTGGTTGCCATCCAGCACCCGCCGCAGGTCGCGCGGATCGATCTGCGGTGCCAGCACATGCACCAGCTCCAGCGCGTAATCACGCAGCACGCGGTCGCGCGGCAGCACCGCCCAGGCGATGCACTCGCTGATCGGGTCCGGCGCCGGCCACGACCTCAGGTCTTCGTCGTTGGAACTGACCGCCATTTCGGCCAGCAGGCCCACGCCCAGGCCGGTACGCACATAGGTCTTGATCAGATCGGCATCCAGCGCGGTCAGCGCCAGATCCGGCACCAGCCCGTTGGCGGCAAACGCACGCTGCAGCGACGAATTCGGGCGGGTCGAGGATTCGTAGCTGATCAATGGTTGCCGGGCCAGCACGGCCAGGTCCGGTGCACGCCCGGCGCGGTCCAGCGGGTGGCCCTTGGGCACCACCACCAGGCGTCGCCAGCGGAACAGTGGCACCGCGATGCCATCGGTGGGCTCCCCCCCAGCGGTGCTGATGATGGCGATATCCGCGTCACCCTGGTTCAAGCGATCCAGCGCGTCGGCTTCACCGGCCTGCTGCAGGTGCACGCTGACCTGCGGGTAAGCCTGCTTGATCGCCGCCACCGCCGGCGGCAGCACGAAGCGCGCCTGGGTGTGGGTGGTGGTCAGGATCAGCTGGCCCTGGCTCTCGCGCCGCTGGTTGGCGGCGTAGGTGCGGATGTTGTTGGCCTCGGCCAGCACGGCGCGGGCGCGGGCGATCACCTCGGTCCCGGCCGGGGTGACCGACTCCAGGCTGCGGCCCTTGCGCACGAACAACAGGAAACCCAGCTCGTCCTCCAGCTGCTTGAGCTGCTTGGACAAGCCGGGCTGGGTGGCATGCACGCGCGAGGCGGCCAGCGTGATGTTCAGCTCGGCGTCGGCGATGGCAACCAGGTAGCGCAGCTGGGTCAGCGTCATGGGCAGGCAGGCGGCGTGGGGCGGAGGTCCACTCTAGGGTCAATTGCCGTCACCAGCTTATAACCAAAGGTTGTTTAAGAAAGGTATCTGGTCATTTCCGGGCGTCATATGCCGGCGCTACGGTCAGCCGGCAGCCGCTGGCCTGAACAGCCAGCCCTCCCCCTTCGCCCGCCGAAGCCCGGCGCGGCCCCGTTTCCGGAGCGCTTCCATGGCCCTGTACGACTCCATCCTCGACACCGTCGGCAACACCCCCATCGTCAAGCTGCAGCGTCTGGCACCGCCGCAGGTCAGCGTTTACGCCAAGGTCGAGTCGTTCAATCCGGGCGGCTCGGTCAAGGACCGCCTGGCTTTGGCGATCATCCTCGACGCTGAAGCGCGTGGCCTGCTCAAGCCGGGCGACACCATCGTGGAGGCCACCTCGGGCAATACCGGCGTGGCACTGGCGATGGTCGCCGCAGCGCGCGGCTACAAGTTCGTGGCGACCATGGTCGAGACCTTCTCGGTCGAGCGCCGCAAGCTGATGCGTGCCTATGGTGCCAAGGTGATCCTGACCCCGGCCGCCGAACGCGGCAGCGGCATGGTGCGCAAGGCAGCCGAACTGGCCGAACAGCACGGCTGGTTCCTGGCCAGCCAGTTCGCCAACCCGGCCAACCCGGCCTATCACCGCAACACCACCGCCGCGGAAATCCTGCGCGACTTCGCCGGCAAGCGGCTGGACTATTTCGTCAGCGGCTGGGGCACCGGCGGCACACTCACTGGTGTGGGCGAAGTGCTGAAGGTCGCGCGCCCGCAGACCCGCATCATCGCCACCGAGCCGGCCGGCGCCGCCCTGCTCAAGGGCGATGACTGGAAGCCGCACAAGATCCAGGGTTGGACCCCGGACTTCGTGCCGGACGTGCTCAACCGCGATGTGGTGGACGAACTGGTCTCGGTCGAAGATGACCGCGCGATCGCCACCGCGCGCCGCCTGGCCGCCGAGGAAGGCATCTTCGTCGGCATCTCTGCCGGTGCCACCGTGGCCAGCGCGCTGGACGTGGCTGCCCGCGCCGAACCCGGCTCGGTGATCCTGGCGATGCTGCCGGACACTGGTGAACGCTATTTCTCCACACCGCTGTTCGCCGATGTCAACGAAGGCTCCGACGACGACTGGCTGGCCGGCCTGCCGTGACACCCCGGGTCAGGGCTTTTTCGCGCGGAAAAGGATCTGACCCAGCCTGTTACATGCCCGGGGCCGGATCCCTTTTCCGCAGGGGAAGGGCTCCGACCCCGTTCTGCTTCAGCCTGCGTGAAGGCGTCGCCCGCCATCGTGCGTGAAGGCCGTCGGATCGCAGCGCGTGAGACGGTCATGACGCAGTATCGATGCCCTGTCCCCTACCGTGGGAACAGCCGGCGCAGATGCTGCGCGGATCACCTCACAGGCAGGAGACGGACGCATGAAGATCGAGGTTTGGCAGGGTGACATCACGACCCTGGCGGTGGATGCGATCGTCAACGCGGCCAACGAAACACTGCTCGGTGGCGGCGGTGTCGACGGCGCGATCCATCGCGCGGCCGGCCCCGCATTGCTGGCCGAGTGCGCGCAGTTGCCGGAGTTGCGCCCGGGCGTGCGTTGCCCGACGGGCGAAGTGCGCGCCACCAGCGCCCATGCGCTGCCGGCGCGCCATGTACTGCACACGGTGGGCCCGGTCTGGCATGACGGCCAGCGCGACGAACCGGCGCTGCTTGCCAACTGCTACTGGAAGTCGCTGCAGCTGGCCGAGTCGCTGGGCGTGCAGTCGATCGCGTTCCCGGCGATCAGCTGCGGCGTCTATGGCTATCCGCTGTACCAGGCGGCGCAGATCGCAGTGACCGAAACACTGGCGTGGCAGCGCAGCCATGCGCAACCGATGCGCATCGTGCTGGTGGCGTTCAATACCGCTACGGCCAAGGCCTACCAGCAGGCGTTGAGCGCCGCCGGGCAAAGCGCGGACAGCGAACCGCGCGGGTCGATGCTGCCGCCGCTGGGTGATGCGGGTTTTGCCGCCGCGCACTGAATCCCGGTGCGCGACGTAAAGAAAAAGGCCGGGCAGTACCCGGCCTTTTCCGTTGCACCGTTGTGCTCAGCCACGCATGGCGTGGGTCACGCTCAACGGCTGGCAGCTTCCACCGCGGCGGCGTCATCGGCCACGGCGGCTGCGTCGGCTGCGGCGCGTGCCGCCGAGGCCGCAGCCCCATCGGCGCTGGCGCCATCCACCTGCACGCGCACTTCCACCATGCCCGCGCCATTGTTCAGGCTGGACACGTCGACCGTGTAATGACCGGCCGGCAGGGTCTCTTCCAGGCGCGAATTGGTGCCGTTGCCACCATCGTCGTCGGTCAGCTCGACGTCGCCGCCGACCACGCGCAGCACGGTATCAACCTGGCTGGAAATCGCATCCAGGCGCACATCGGCCGGGCGGTCCAGCGACAGCAGGAAGCGGCGACGGCCATCGTTGTCGAGCATCGTGTACACGCTGCCCGCCTTCGGCAGCGCCGTGCCATCGCGCTCGACCAGATTGCCGGGCAGCTCGATGCGGTTGGCCGACAGGGTGAACATGCCGCTGACGCCGTCGCCGAGGCCGCGCGCGGTCAGGGTGTACTTGCCCGGCTTCAGTGACAGGGTCAGGCGCGAGTTGGTGCTGTCGCCGCCATCGTCATTCTCTGCATCCACGCCCTGGCCCGACAGCTTCAGCACCGGATCGAAGACATCCGACACCAGGCGGATCTCGTACAGGCCGGCCTTGTCCACCTGCAGGGTGTAGTCCTGGGAACCACCGGCCAGCATGTCGACGATCTCGCCGCTGCCCGCCAGCGGCTTGCCGTCGTACGGCACCAGCTTCTCGGCGCGCAGGCGGTAAGGACCGTAGTCGGTCGAGCCGTTGGCGTTGACCGCCACCTGGTAGGTGCCGCCACCGTTGGCACGGAAGGCCACCGAGACGTCGCCTTCGCGCTCGTAGCCGGTGTTGCTGCTGGCCACCAGGCTGCCGTTGTTGAACACGGCGATCGAGCCGCTCAGCGAACCGGTCAGCTTCAGCCCGACCAGCTGCTTGTCTTCCAGCTTGATCTGGTAGAGCTGGTGGTGGCTGCCGTCGTTGTAGTTGATGCCGCTGCGCGAGGTGATCTCGCCGGATACCGGCTTGTCGAAATCGAGTGACGCGGCCTTGCCCGCGTCCGCGCCGCCGCCGATGCGGTTGCAACCGCTGGCGACCAGGACCGTGGCAACGGCCAGTGTGATTGCTGCCAAACGCATGTTGTTTCTCCTTGGCCTTCCATGTGGTTCCCGCATACCGGCCAGGCACGCGGGGGCGGAAAAGATACCCGCAAAAGCAAACGCCGGCGTGATGCCGGCGCTGCCTTGTTCATCCGGCGATGGGACGGATCAACCGTTCCACTTGCCCAGCGCGGCCAGGCCGTTGTCCTTGGCGCGCTCGTACACCGTCTTCTGGGCAGCAGCGTAGTTGCCCTTCATGTCCTTGGCCCACAGCTTCAGCGCGGCCTGCTGCATGGCGCGGCCGTAGGAGAAGCTCAGCGGCCACGGCAGGTTGCCCAGCTGGTTCATCGCGTTCAGGTGCTCGGTGGACTGCTCGTCGCTCTGGCCACCGGACAGGAACACCACGCCCGGCAGGATCGCCGGCACGGTGCTCTTCAGGCACATCACGGTCGACTCGGCCACTTCCTCGACATCGGCCTGCTCTTCACAGTCCTTGCCGGAGATGACCATCGAGGCCTTCAGGATGGTGCCTTCCAGCAGCACGTTCTGCTGGTACAGCGCGTCGAACAGCGAGCGCAGGGTGGCTTCGGTGACTTCGTAGCAGGTTTCGATGTCGTGGTCGCCGTCCATGATCACTTCCGGCTCGACCATCGGCACCAGGCCGCATTCCTGGCACAGCGCTGCATAGCGGGCCAGCGCATGGGCGTTGGACTCGATGCAGGTGCCCGACGGGATGCTCTCGCCGATGTTGATGACCGCACGCCACTTGGCGAAGCGCGCGCCCAGCTTGTAATACTCCTGCAGGCGCTCGCGCAGGCCGTCGAGGCCTTCGGTCACCAGCTCGCCCGGGCAGCCGGCCAGCGGGTGCGCACCCTTGTCCACCTTGATGCCCGGAATCATGCCGTGGTCGGCCATGTACTTGGCGAACGGCACGCCGTCCTTGGTCGACTGGCGGATGGTCTCGTCGTACAGGATGGCGCCGGAAATGTGCTCGTTGAGCTTCGGCGTGGTCAGCAGCAGCTCGCGGTAGGCGCGACGGTTCTCCTCGGTGTTCTCGATACCGACGCCGGCGAAACGCTTGGCGATGGTAGCGGTGGATTCGTCGATCGCGATGATGCCCTTGCCCGGGGCGACCATGGCCTGGGCGGTTTCAGCCAGCTGTTCGATGCTCATGTATTTCCTGTGGCGGGTGCGGGAAAAACGTAAGTATAGCCCTGCTGCCCGTTGCCTCGCCGTGGAGGACAGGATGGAAACGCTTCCACGTCTACGCAGGACAAAGGATGTCCTGCGGCATGGGGTCAGAGCCCCTTCAGGGATCTGACCCCTGGTCAGTACGGGGTCAGATCCCTTCAGGGCTCTGACCCCAGATCGGCAGCGCCGACCCGACCGTCAGGGCTTACAGATCGCCCAGGCCGATGGCGCGGCCATCCTCGCCCACTTCCAGCAGGCGCAGGGTGTTGGTGGCACCGTGGGTTTCCATGTGCTCGCCGCTGGTAAACACAACGCGGTCACCGGCCTGCAGCAGTTCCGATTCGACCAGCAGGCGGATGCTGCCGCGCGCCGCTTCGCGCGGGGTCAGGCCGCGGCTGTCGAAGTTGATCGGGAACACATCGCGCATCAGCGCCATCTGGCGACGCGCACCGTCATGGCGGGTGACCGCGAACACCGGCGCCTTGGCGCGGAAACGCGACAGGTAACGCGCGGTGCCGCCGGATTCGGTCATGGCCACGATCGCGCGCACGCCCACATGCTGCGACAGGAACATGGTGGCCATGGCAATTGCCTGGTCGGCACGTTCCAGGTTGCGCGGCGAGGCGTTGAAATCGGTCTCGGTCTGGAACTGGCGCTCGGCACCCAGGCAGATGCGTGCCATCGCTTCCACCGCCTTGACCGGGTAGGCACCGGCGGCGGTTTCCGCCGACAGCATCACCGCGTCGGTACCGTCGATGACCGAGTTGGCGACGTCCAGCACTTCGGCGCGGGTCGGGATCGGGCTTTCCACCATCGACTGCAGCATCTGCGTGGCGGTGATCACCACCTTGTTCTGCGCCAGCGAGGCCTTGATGATCTTCTTCTGCAGGCCCGGCAGCTCGGCATCGCCGATTTCCACGCCAAGGTCGCCACGGGCAACCATCACCACGTCGCTGGCCTCGACGATTTCTTCCAGGTTCTCGATCGCCTCGGTGCGCTCGATCTTCGACACCAGGGCGGCATCACAGCCGTGCGAGCGGGCGATGTCGCGCGCGTCGTTCATGTCCTGCGCGTTGCGGCAGAACGACACGGCGATGAAGTCCACGCCGATCTTGGCAACGATACCGATCAGTTCCTTGTCGCGCTCGGTCAGGGCACCCAGCGACAGGCCGCCGCCCTGCTTGTTCAGGCCCTTGCGGTCGGACAACACACCATCGTTGAGCACGGTGTTGACGATGCGCTCGCCCTGCACTTCCACCACCTGCAGCTGCATCAGGCCGTCGTCGAGCAGCAGCACATCACCCGGGCCCACGTCCTGCGGCAGGCCGAGGTAGCTCACGCCCACCTGGCTGGCGTTGCCCGGGCCGGCGTTCTCGCTGGCGATCAGGTCGAAGCGGTCACCCGCCTTCAGCTGCACCTTGCCTTCGGCGAAGCGCTCGATGCGGATCTTCGGGCCCGGCAGGTCGGCCAGGATGCCCACTTCCACGCCTACGCGGGCCGCAGCAGCACGCACTTCGGCGGCACGCTTGGCCTGGCCGGACGGATCGCCATGGCTGAAGTTCAGGCGCACCACATTGACGCCGGCGCGGAAAAGATCCTCCAGCACGCCCGGCGGATCAGTGGCCGGACCGAGGGTGGCAAGGATCTTGGTGCGACGCTGACGCTCGAACATGGTGGATGGGCCTCTCCCGTTAAAGAACGGAAATTAGCACATCCTTCACGCCGCATGTATACGGTTACAGCCTTGTGCTGCCTGACTCCGCAGGTCATGCAACGGACATTGTCCGGACATACGCTGGCGCAGGGCATTCCATAGAGCCGAGCCCATGCCCGGCTGGCCACTCGCCGGAGCAGCCGGGCATCGGCTCGGCGCTACAGGAAGCTAGGCCAGCAGCGTTTCCAGCTGCGCCGGTTCGCGTGCCAGCTGGCCAGCGCCGGCCGCGGTGAGTTCCGCCTCACCGCCAAAGCCCCACAGCACACCCACGCTGCGCAGGCCGTGGTGACGCGCGCCTTCGATGTCCATGCGGCGGTCGCCGATCATCCAGCACTGTGCGGGCTGCACCTGCAGCCGGCGCAGAGCTTCCCCGACCAGCTCCGGCTTGTGGCTGCGCGAGCCATCCAGGGTCGAACCGATGATCTCCTCGAACAGCCCGCCAAACGGCAGGTGCGCAAGGATGCGGCGCGCATGCGGCTCGTTCTTGGCGGTGACCACCGCCAGGCGGTGGCCACGGCCATGCAGCGTGCGCAGCGTGTCTTCCACCTGCGGGTACACCGTGTGTTCACGCCAGCCTTCGACGTCGAAGCGCTCACGGTAGTAGCCCACCGCCTGTTCCACCCGTGCCGGTTCGACGAACAGCGGCGCGAAGGTGGTGCGCAGCGACGGACCGATCCAGCCCAGCAGCGTCTCCTGCGGCGGCACCGGATGGTTCATCTTCTGCAGCGCATAGGCGATGCAGGCGGTGATGCCCACCTGCGAATCGATCAGCGTGCCGTCGAGGTCGAAGAACAGGACATCCTTGCTACGGTCGGCACTCATGCGCCGCGCGCGTCGAGCGCGGCGACGGCCGGCAGGGTCTTGCCTTCCAGGAACTCCAGGAACGCACCACCGCCAGTGGAGATATAGCTGACCTGCCCGGCGATATCGAACTTGTCGACCGCCGCCAGGGTGTCGCCACCGCCCGCGATGGAGAATGCCGGCGAGCTGGCGATGGCGCGGGCCAGCGCTTCGGTGCCCTTGCTGAAGGCTTCGAACTCGAACACGCCGACCGGGCCGTTCCAGACCACGGTGCCGGCCTTTCCGATCAGCTGCGCGTACTGCGCAGCGGTCTGCGGGCCAATATCCAGGATCAGGTCGTCCTCGGCGACGGCGTCGACCGCCTTCACTTCGGCAACAGCGTCCGGCATGAACTGCTTGGCGGTGACCACGTCGACCGGCAGCGGGATGTCGGCGCCACGCGCCTTGGCATCGGCCACGATCTTCTTCGCGGTGTCCAGCAGGTCCGGCTCATACAGCGACTTGCCGACCTTGTAGCCGGCGGCAGCGATGAAGGTGTTGGCGATGCCACCACCAACGATCAGCTGGTCGACCTTGCCGACCAGGTTGGCCAGCAGTTCCAGCTTGGTGCTGACCTTGCTGCCGGCAACGATGGCCAGCAGCGGCTTGGCCGGTGCGTCCAGCGCCTGCGCCAGCGCGTCCAGCTCGGCCATCAGCAGCGGGCCACCGGCCGCGACCGGGGCGAAGCGGATGACGCCATGGGTCGAGGCCTGCGCGCGGTGTGCGGTACCAAAGGCATCCATCACGAACACGTCGCACAGGGCGGCGTACTTCTTCGACAGGGCCTCGTCGTCCTTGCCCTCGCCGACGTTCATGCGGCAGTTTTCCAGCAGCACCAGCTGGCCCGGCTGCACGTCGACGCCGTCGACCCAGTCACGCACCAGCGGAACCTCGCGGCCGAGCAGCTCGGACAGGCGCTGGGCGACCGGCGCCAGCGAGTCGGCCTCGCTCCACACGCCTTCCTTCGGGCGCCCCAGGTGCGAGGTGACCATCACTGCCGCGCCCTGCTCCAGCGCGCGCTTGAGCGTCGGCAGCGAAGCGGTGATGCGCTGTTCGGAAGTGATGCGGCCATTCTCGATCGGCACGTTCAGATCCTGGCGGATCAGCACGCGCTTGCCGGAGAGGTCGAGGTCGGTCATGCGGACGATGGACATGGGCAACTCTTTGGCTCAGGGACGGGATGCCGGGCTACGGCAGGCGGCCATTGTATCGGGTGCGGCTGGTGGGAGGGCCGATGCCTGCGGCAGGCAGAGGCGCACGGCAACAGCAACGGCAACAGCCAGAGCCAACGCGCTGGCGCCTTGTGATGCTGTGGGTGGGCCGGGGCGGTGTGGGCTCGCGGGGGACGCCGTGAATCCATCCCTGGAGGCTCGGGCGCGCCATCCATGGCGCTTACGCCCCCGCGAGCCCAGACCCCCCTGGCCTCGACAGGTTCATGAGGCGGAGCGGACGGCGAAAGCAAAGGCGGTTTCTGGTGTCGGAGGGAGATGGAAGGTTGAGCCGAGCTGATGCTCGGCTGGGGATCTCGTGGAGAGCAGCCGAGCGTGGGCTCGGCTCTACAAAGAGCGCCCAGCCAAGCAGCTTTTGCTCTTCTTTTTTTCTTTCCGTGGGTGGACGCACACGGAAACTGTCAGAGGCCGGGCGGGTGGGCTGGGCAGGGGTATCCGCGCCATGGATGGCGCGGCTAAGCCTCCAGGGACGGATTCACGGCGTCCCCTGCCCAGCCCACCCGCTCGGCCCATCCCCGGGATCGCGCTTTGCAGCCACCCAGCCGTTCGCCGGAACCTACGCCGAAGGCGTCGGCTTCTGCCGAAGCAGGCTGAGCGCCAGGCCACCCACCACCAGCACGCCCAGACCCAGCAGCGCCCACAACAGCCACGACTTCCAGTCATGCTGCGGTTTCAGCGCCGCGTCACCCGCCAGCGGTTCCGGGCTGCCTTCCAGTCGCGCCAGCGTCGGCTGCCACGACGGATCGTTGCGCTGCCGAAGTTCCTCGATCAACACCCCGATCGGCGCGTCCGTGCGGCGCGCGGTCGCGCTGCCCACCGCCAGTGCGTAGGGCGCCGCACCCTGGCTCAGGAACACCAGCACTTCCGGTTGGTAGCCCAGGCGCAGCGTCGGCGCAGTGGCAGATTCCGCCGGATTCGCCACCAGCTTCCAGTAGCGGTCGCGGTGCACGCCGCCCAGCGGCTGCGCCGCCGACTGCTGGCGCTGGCCCTGCGTGCCCTGTTGCACCTGGTAGGCGATCCACGGCGCGCTGCGGCGCTGCCACTCGGCACTCTCATCATCACGACTGAACAGCGTCCATTGCACCAGGCTGTTGTCGGTGCTGGCCACATCGGCGCGCGCCACCGGGAACCGGCCATCCATCTCGAAGGTGTATTCGCCCTTGCCCTTCGACGTCGGCTCCAGCGACAGCCATTCCCACGGCAGCGTGGCCGGCGCTGGCGGCAGTTCCGCCAACACGCCGCGCAGGGTCGGCAGCCGCGAGTCGCCCTGCGCCAGGATGCGCAGGTAGCGTGCAGTGCCGTCCACCTGCAGGCGGCGCTGCAGCAGGCGCTTGCCGGCGCGCTGCAGATCCACCAGCGGCACGTCGCGACCCAACGATCGCCAGTGCTGCAGGTCATCACTGGCATCCAGCTGAACCTGCGCCTGCAGCGGCTGGCCGCTGTCGGCCCAGTCCAGCACCAGCGCCGCCAGCGGCTGCTGGTCGAGCATGCTGGCGTCGATCAGCCAGCCGCCCTGCCCGTTCGCCGTCGCCCCGCCACTCACCCGTGCTTCGACCCGGCGCACGCGCCCATCGGTATCACGCTCGGTCAGCAGCTGCAGATCGTTGCGCTGGGCATCGGCCAGCGGTGGCAGCACGAACCACGGCAGTTCACGCTGCACCGGCGGTTGCGCCAGCGGCTGGTCCGGCGCCAGCAGTGCCGACGGCAGCAGCTGGCTGGCTGCATTGAACACCTGCAGGTCGCTGAGGTCGGGACTCACGGCACGGCGGTAGATCGCCGGCTCCAGCACGATGCGGTAGGCACCGGACTGCGCGCTGGACAATGTGAGCGGCCATTGCTCGGCATACTGCGTGCGGTAATCAGCCGCCTGCACCACGACGGCGGCCAGCATGCCGAACATCGCCGGCAGCAGCGCCCTGCTCCACTTCCTCATTGCTTTTCCTCCACGGTCGGCGCCACGCTCGGCGGAGCCGGTGCCAGATAACCCACGACCGTGCACAGCAGACCGTAGGCGATGAACGATGCGATGCCCAGCAGGTTGCCCAGGTGCTGGCGATCGACAATAACCAGCTTGGCCAGTACCACGCCCATCAGCACGGCACCGACCATCCACAGCACACGCTGGCCACGACGCGAACCCCACACCCAGGCAATCACGCCCAGCACGCTCCACAACACGGTCAGGCTGGTCTGGGCCAGGCTGAAGCGCATCATCGACACGTTCCACGCCAGCCCACCCCACTGGTGCACGCCATGCAGCACCAGGCTGGTCAGTGCGACGAAGGCCGCCAGTGCCAGCAGCGGCATGCGGATGTTCAGCAATGCCTGCGGGGCCTGCGGTTGCTGATCGCCGTACAGCCAGCGCGCCAGCAGCAGCAGGCTCAACCATTGGCCGATCTCGGCCGGATTCAGCACCGGCAGCCACAACAGCGGTGCAGCGTCGCCCGGCAGCAGCTGGCCCAACAGCCAGCCGATCGACAGCAGGCCGAACAGCACGCACTGCAGCGGGACGCGCACGCTGTCGAAGGCCTGTCCCAATGGCCAGCGCAGCGCATTCCAGCGCCACAGCGACAGTGCCGCCATCAGCAGCCATGGCAAGGTCACCAGCAGGGTCGTCCAGCCCTGCGCCAGATCGGCTTCGCCACCGCCCCACAGGGCCAGCAGCGAAAGCAGCGACGGCCACAGCAGCCACCACAGGAACTGCGCGATGCGGGCCACGGTATCGCCGCCCTGGCGCAGGCACAGCAGGGTCCGCACGCCCAGCACCGCGAACACCGCCCAGGCCAGCGCGCCATAACCGGCGAACGGCTGGTGGTGTGCATCGCTCTGCACCAGGGCCAGCGGGAAGCCCAGCGCGAGCATGGCCAGTGCGGTCACGCCCAGTGCATGCGCCGGCTGGCGACGCTGCACTCCGGCCACCAGCCAGGCAGTGACCGCGGCCAGCACCAGCAACGCGTCCACTTCGGTGCGGTACGGGAAGAAGCGCGTGATCTCATGGACCAGGCCGCCCAGCCACCACAGCAGGCCCCACAGGTAGTACACCAGTGCGACCTCATGACGTGGCCTGCGCTGGTAGCTCCACGCCGACGCGAAGCCGGCCAGGGCCAGCAACAGCGCGCCGATGGCGGTCGGGTTGATCAGGAAGCGCAGGTCTTCGTGCCAGTGGTCGCCACCGGCAACGAAGGCGAATGCGGCGCCGATCTGCAGCAACGCGCCGGATACCTGCGGCAGCCAGCGCTTCTGGCGCAGCCCCAACCAGGCCAGGCCTGCACCTTCCAGCGCAAACACGGCACCGGTGGCACGCGCCGACAAGGCCAGCGGCACCGCCAGCGTGGCGAAGCCCACCGCAAGCACGGCATGCGACTGCGCCAGCATGGTATACGACGCACGTGCAATCAGCGCCCGTGCCAGTACCGCGTAGATCGCGGCCAGGCCCAGCGCGCATAGTGCCAGCGTCATCGGTTGTTCGTGCAGCATGCCTGCCTGCAACGAGAATGCGACCAGCGGCGCGCCGAACACCAGGCTGCCATCGATCAGATCGCGTCGGCCGGCCGGCCGGCGGCGCGCGTACAGCAGCGGGATCAGCAGGTAGAACACGAAGAACAACAGCAGGAACGGCTCAGTGCTGCTGAACTTGTCTGGTACGTACTGCAGCACGCCCCAGAAGGTGCCGATGCCGAAAGTGAAGGCGAAGCCCAGCAGGTTCAGCGCGCGCCAAGGGCGGAACCAGGCGATGGCGAAAATGCCTGCGTTGAGCACCGCGTAATAGCTGAACAGCCCCACGTGATTGCCGCTGCCGGTGGACAGCCATAGCGGTGCCATGAAGCCGGCCAGGATCCCCAGCACGGCCAGCGTGCGCGAGTTCTGCACCACCGCCAGCACGCACAGCCCGGCCACCAGGGCAATGGAGCTGGCGAAGGCGAAGCCCGGCGGAATCAGGTCGAAGCGCTTGAAGGCCGCGAAGATGGTCAGCAGCAGCACGCCGATGGCACCGCCCTGCAAGGCCAGCGCAAACAGGCGCCGGCGCTCGCGCTGGTGCCAGCCGAAGGCCAGCAGGCCCAGCGCGCCCACGGTGATGCCGGCCAGGCGCAGCTCGATCGGCAACACCAGCCAGCCCTGGTCGCTGACGTACTTCAGCAGCGCCGCGACACCGGCCAGCAGCACCAGCATGCCGATCTTGACCGGCACGTTGCCCTCGGTGAACCAGCGCTTGACCGCGCCGATGCCGCGCTCGATGACGTTGGGCAGTGCCGGTTCGGAAGGCAGCGGCGGCTGCACCGGCACCGGTGGCACCGGCGGTGGCGCAGCAGGTCGGGGAACAGGCGCCTCGGTCGGCGCTGCTTCGCGCACCGGTGGCTGCGGGGGGTGCGGCGCAGCAGCGGCGACCGGCCGCAGGAACGGCGGATCGGCACTGGCCGTGGGCGTGGCCGCAGCCCGTTCGGGCGTGGGCGCGCTGGCGGCCGGCCTGGCGGTGGCAGGCGCGGCGGCCATCGCGCTTTCCAGCGCCGCGACGCGGCGGCGCAGGCCGGAGATCATCACCAGCGCCACCACCAGCAGCAGGGGGATGGCCAACAGGACCAATACGACCAGTGCGATCAGTGCTTCCATTGCGTGCTTCCATTGCGTTCCCGCGCCCCAGCGGCAGCGGTCGACCGCCCCATGCTACGACAGGGTGGGCCCCTTAAACGACGAACCCCGGCCAGGCCGGGGTTCGTCTGCGATCTACGCCAGCCTTACTTGGCGGCGATGACCTTGGCCATTTCCAGGCACTTGTTCGAGTAGCCCCACTCGTTGTCGTACCAGGTCACCAGCTTGACGAAGGTGCCGTCCAGGGCGATGCCGGCATCGGCGTCGAACACCGAGGTGCAGGTTTCGCCGCGGAAATCGGTGGCCACCACCTTGTCTTCGGTGTAGCCCAGGATGCCCTTCAGCGGGCCTTCGCTCTGTGCCTTCACTTCGGCGCAGATCTCGGCGTAGGTGGCTTCCTTTTCCAGCTCGACGGTCAGGTCGACCACCGACACGTCCGAGGTCGGCACGCGGAAGCTCATGCCGGTCAGCTTCTTGTTCAGTTCCGGAATGACCACGCCGACGGCCTTGGCCGCACCGGTGGACGAGGGAATGATGTTTTCCAGGATGCCACGGCCGCCGCGCCAGTCCTTGTTGGACGGGCCATCGACGGTCTTCTGGGTGGCGGTGGCCGCATGCACGGTGGTCATCAGGCCGCGCTTGATGCCCCACTTGTCATTGATGACCTTGGCCAGCGGGGCCAGGCAGTTGGTGGTGCACGAGGCGTTGGAGATGATCGCCTGGCCGGCGTAGGTCTTGTCGTTCACGCCGTACACGAACATCGGCGTGTCGTCCTTCGACGGGGCCGACATGATGACCTTCTTGGCGCCGGCATCGATGTGCTTCTGCGCGGTTTCCTTGGTCAGGAACAGGCCGGTGGCTTCCAGCACCACATCAGCGCCGACTTCATCCCACTTCAGGTTGGCCGGGTCGCGTTCCTGGGTCAGGCGGATCTTCTTGCCGTTGACCAGCAGGTCATTGCCCTGCACCGCCACGTCGGCCTTGAAGCGGCCGTGCACGGAGTCGTACTTGAGCATGTACGCCAGGTAGTCCGGCTCCAGCAGATCGTTGATGGCCACGATTTCGATGTCGTCGCCGAAGTTCAGCACCGCCGAGCGCAGGACGTTACGCCCGATGCGACCGAAACCGTTGATACCAACCTTGATTGCCATTTCTCAAGCTCCTGCGGCCGCGACAGGTGCGGCGGGATGGATAGGGCCCACAAGTCTAGCAAACCGCCGCTGGCCACCGTGGGCCAGCCGGGACCGCCGGCCGGCCCACGGACAGGATTTGATCCGGATCAAAGCGTTAGCGCGGCGTGAGGCCGAGACTGTCGCCATCCACCCAGCAACGAGAACACCCCCATGCGCAAGACCTCCCCCCTGATCGTGGCCAGCCTGGCCGCCGCCCTGTCGCTCGCCGCCGCCCCGGCCATGGCCCAGTCCAAGGGCGACTGGACCGTCTCGGCCGGCGTGCACCAGGTGGCGCCGAAGTCGAACAACGGCTGGCTGGCCGGCGGCACCCTGAAGGTCGACGTCGACAATGACGTCAAGCCGACCATCACCGGCGAGTACTTCATCGCCGACAACCTGGGCATCGAAGTGCTGGCCGCGCTGCCGTTCAAGCACGACATCAACATCAACGGCCTGGGCCGCGTCGGCAGCACCAAGCAGCTGCCGCCGGTGGTCACCCTGCAGTACCACTTCAACAGCAAGGGCAAGGTGTCGCCGTTCGTCGGCGCCGGCCTGAACTACACCACCTTCTTCAGCGAAGACACTACGGGTGCGCTGGCCGGCAGCAAGCTGAAGCTGCAGGATTCGTGGGGCCTGGCCGCACACGCCGGCGTGGACTTCGCGATCGGCGAGAAGGGCGCCCTGCGCGTGGACATGCGCTGGATCGACATCGACAGCAAGGTGAAGTTGAACGGCGAGAAGATCGGCACGGTCAACATCGATCCGCTGGTCTACGGCGCTTCGTACGTCTTCAAGTTCTAAAGCGGTGTATTGGGCGCGGGGGCTTCGCCCCCGCTCCCCCGCTACACGCAGAACCCTCGCAGCATGTTGCCCCGGTAATTGCCGGGGCTTTTTTGTGCCTGGGACTGAAGCGGTTCCGGAGCTGGGGCAAGGCAGGGAGCGGAGCCGGGACACGCCGTAAACCCATCCCTGGGGGCTCGATGGCGCCATCCATGGCGCCAACGGTCCCGGCTCCGCTCCCCGCCTTGCCCCTTCCCATCACCGCGTGCGTACCAGCTCAAGCAAAGGCAAGAGCAGAACCCGTGCATCCGAGGCGCAGTGATTGCCTGTAATTGCAGGAGGCCGATTTTGATCCTGCATTTGTTTTTGATGTTGCATTTGACGTTTGCATCCGCCTCCGCGGCCATGTTTGGAGGGGAGCGCAGAGGGAGGGGCGGTGGGACCGTTGGCGCCATGGATGGCGCCATCGAGCCTCCAAGGACGGATTTACGGCGTGTCCCGCCGCCCCTCCCTCTACGCTTCCACTTCGGAACAGGAACGCGCCGCTCTTCAATCCACCTACCCCGCTAGAATGGGCGCATGAAAGCCCTGCACTCCCTGTTCCTCGCCGCCGCCCTGGCGCCGGCCCTGCTGTCCGTCTCCGCCCCTGCCCATGCCTGGGGCGCGCAAGGCCACCGCCTTGTCGCCGAAGTCGCCGACGCCCGCCTCACCCCCGCCGCCCGCGCCGAAGTGGACCGCCTGCTGGCCACCGAACCGGACGCCACCCTGGCCAGCATCGCGCCCTGGGCCGACCAGCTGCGCGCCAAGGACCCGGGCCTGGGCCGTCGCTCGGCCGGCTGGCACTACGTCAACATCGCCGAAGACGACTGCCACTACGAAGCACCGAAGCACTGCAGGAACGGCAACTGCATCGTCGAAGCCCTCAAGGCGCAGAGCGCCATTCTGGGCGACCGCAGCCTGACTGACGGCGAGCGCCTGCAGGCGCTGAAGTTCGTCGTGCACCTGGTCGGCGACATCCACCAGCCGATGCACGCCGGCTACGCCCACGACAAGGGCGGCAATGATTTCCAGCTGCAGTTCGGCAACCGCGGTACCAACCTGCACTCGCTGTGGGACAGCGGCATGCTCAACACCCGCAAGCTGGACGATGCCGGCTACCTGCCGGTGCTGCAGAGCCAGCGCGCACCGAAGCTGGCGCGCCAGTCCAACCCGCAGCGCGACCCGCAGGTCTGGGCCGAGGCCAGCTGCCGCATCTCCATGCAAGCTGGCGTTTATCCGGCCTCGCGTAAAATCGGTGACGAGTACACCGAGCGCTACCGGCCGCTGGCCGAAGCGCAGCTGCGGCTGGCCGGTGAAAACCTGGCGCAGTTGCTGAACCGCGTGCTCGGCACGCGCTGAGGAGAGCTCCAATGCCGGTCCAGGTGCAGTCGTTCTTCCACCGTGACAGCAACACCTTCAGCTACCTGGTCAGCGACCCGGCCAGCGGCGAGGCGGCGCTGATCGATCCGGTCCTGGACTACGACCCGGACACCGACGCCAGCAGCGAATCACCGCTGCGCGCGGCATTACAGGCCATCGAACAACAGGGCCTGCAGCTGCGCTGGCTGCTGGAGACCCATGCCCACGCCGACCATGTGTCGGCCGGGCGCCGGCTCAAGCAGCGCTTTCCGCAGGCCACGCTGGCCATCGGTGAAGGCATCCGTGCGGTGCAGGCGACGTTTGCGCCACGCTATGGCCTGCAGCTTCCGGGCGCCGATGAAATCTTCGACCACCTGTTCAGTGACGGCGAGACCTTCACTTTGGGCGAACTGCGCTGCCAGGTGATCGCCGTGCCCGGCCACACCAGCGACAGCATCGCCTACCTGATCGACGATGCGCTGTTCACTGGCGACTCGCTGTTCATGCCCGACGGCGGCACTGCCCGCTGCGACTTCCCCGGCGGTGATGCCGCACAGCTGTACCGCTCGATCCAGCGCCTGCTGGCCCTGCCGGATGCCACCCGCGTGTTCGTCTGCCACGACTACGGCCCGGGCGGCCGCGACTTCGCCAACGAAACCACCATCGGTGAACAGCGCGCGCACAACATCCACGTGCACGACGGCGTGGCCGAGGCGGAGTTCGTCAGCGTGCGCCAGGCCCGCGATGCGACGTTGGAAGAACCGAAGCTGATGCAGCCTGCGGTAAAGGCCAATATCCAGGGCGGGGCCTGACGTACGCCGGGCAGAGCCCGGCGCCATCGGTTTCCATCACGGACCGCGAGCGTTCATTTTCCCTGCATCCGCACCACGTGCTGGCCCTTCACGATCTCGAACGTGAAGGCGTACTGCAGGGTGACCGCTACCGGCTCGACGCGCTCGGCGCCCCGGCAGTCACCGCGGTCGGCAGGCACCTTGCCCGCCGCGAAGTGGCAGACCGCTGCGGACGAGTACTTCCACATCGCCACGGCTTCCTGGGCAGCCTGCAGCAGGGGCGCATTCTCGCCCGCAGCACCTGCCGCGCACTCCGGACGATCGGTCAATGGCAGGCTTCGCTCCACGGCGCCATTGGCATCAACCACCACCTGCAGGCAGATCGTGGTCGGCGCCAGTTCCGCGCGCGGGTCACGATCGCCAACCTCCGGGTCCGGTGCCGCGTACAGCTGCGGCATCCGGTAGCCTTCGGTCGCACCCAGCGAATACACCTGCAGCTGTCCACCGCCGCTGCCCGCCTGCGGCTGCAGGCGCTGGTGGCCGACATTTTCGCTGCGGGTATCCACCGTGGTCAGGCGGTCCTGGCTCGCACACCCGACCAGCAGCGCTGCCGCCATGATCAGCGACATGGACTTCATTGGGTGTCCTCAGTGTTGTCCATGGCGAACGTGATCGGAATCTTCACCGCCGCTGCAACCGGCTTACCGTTCTTCATCGCCGGCCGATAGGTCCAGCTGCGTGCCGCAGCGATCGACACCGCATCGAACACGCCCGGATTGGTGGCACTGAGCACGCGGACATCGCTGGGACGCCCCTGCGCATCCACCTCCACGCGCAGGTTCACCACGCCTACCTGGCGCTGCTCGAACGCGGATTTCGGATAGGACGGCGGTGGCATCCTGTCGATCTGGATCGGACGGTCCAGCCCAGCCTTGGCCGCATCTTCTTCAGCGTGCTCGAACGGCTCGACACCGATCCCCGGGCTCCCGACCGCGCCGCCCTGGCTGGCCCATGCCACCGCGCCCATGCCCACACACAACCCGACCACCAGCACCTGCCCGGACACCCACGGCAATGCCTTCCGCTTGGACTGCTTCAACATGGCGATACGCTCCTTCAACACGGGTTGGCTGCGCCAATGGCAGACCGCGGGCGCAACCGGGTGGACCAGCTGCGCCTTCAGCAGCGTGCTGGCGTAGAGGCCGCGCAGCGCCGGCTGCGGGGCCATGGTGCGGGCATCGCAGGCCAGTTCCTGGTCGCGCAGGAAGCGGCCCGCAGCCCACGGCAGAAGCGGGTGGAACCAGAACACCGCGCGCACCAGCAGCAGCGCACCGTTGGCCCAGTGATCGCCATGACGGTGATGGCTGCGCTCGTGCTGCAGGATCAAGCTCTGTTCCTGTGCGGTGAACTGCAGGTCGAAGTCGGGACCAACCACGATGCGTGGGCGCCACAGGCCGACCAGCGCGGGCAAGCCGGGATCGCCGCTGGCCTGCCAGCTGCCATCGGTGCGCGGCGTCAGTGGCCCCATGCTCCGTTCGAAACGATGTTGTGCGTGCAGGTCGCGCAACAGGCGGATGCCCGCACCCAATGCCCACAGCGCGAACAACAGCCCGGCCCATGGCAACGAGGGCCCGCTCAGGGCATCGAGGGCACCGGGCATCACTTTCAGCGGCAGCGTGGGTACCTGCTGCAACACCGCAACCTGTGGCAATGGCAGCGTCAGGGCCACCAGCAGCAGCGGCAGCAGCCACCAGCTGCGGTAGGCCAGCCCAGCGCCCCCCAACCGCACCAGCAGCGGTCGCAGCACCGCCAGCAGGACCACACCCACGGCCAGCCACAAGCTGGCCCGCCACAGTCCGTCGAGCAGCTCAGTCATGGTCCAGCTCCTGGATCAGCTTCTTCAGTTCGGCGATGTCCTGCGCGCTCAGCTGGCCGCGTTCGCTGAAGTGCGCGACCAGCGGCGCCACGCGCCCTTCGAAGACACGGCCGATGAAGTCCTGGCTCTGCGCCTCCACCCACGCCTGTCGCTGCAGCAGCGGCCGGTACAGGTAACGCCGTCCATCGCGCTCGGCAGTGATCGCGCCCTTGGTCAGCAGGCGGTTGAGCAGGGTCTTGATGGTCGGCTCGGCCCAGTCGCGATGGGCCAGCGCGGCCACCACGTCATCGGCACTACGCGGTGCCTGCTGCCACAGCACCTCCATCACGACGGCTTCGGCTTCGCTGATCGGGGTCATGGTTTACATCCGTAATCGACATATTGATTGCGCGCGTAATCGAACTGCCTGTCAAGCCCCTCGACTCCGGGTTCATCCCGGCTGCGCCAGCATCGGTTCCTCCCGCCCCTGGCCCCGGATGAAAGCACTGCCGAAGAAGGATTTCCCGGTCGAGCAGGCCCGCCGCTTCCTCGAACCCGGCCCGATCGTGCTGGTCAGCACGGCATGGCGCGGCCAGCGCAACCTGATGACGATGGGCTGGCACATGGTCATGGGCTTCTCGCCTTCACTGGTCGCCACCTACCTGTGGGACGCAAACCACAGCCACGCGTTGGCGCGCGGCAGCGGCGAGTGCGTGATCAACGTGCCCGGGGTGGAGCTGCTCGATACCGTGGTGGACATCGGCAACTGCAGCGGCCGCGAGGTCGACAAGTTCGCCCGTTTCGGGCTCGACGCACTGCCCGCGCGTGAGGTCGGCGCGCCACTGGTCGGCCAATGCCATTCGTGCTTCGAATGCCGCCTGTACGACGACAGCCAGGTGGCAGCGAGCAATCTGTTCATCTGGGAAATCGTGCACGCCCATGTTGCGCCCCGGCCGAAACTGCCGCGCACGGTGCATTACCGCGGCGATGGGCAGTTCATGGTGGCCGGCGCGGAAGTCTCGCGTCGACGGCGGTTCAAGCCCGACATGCTGTAATGCCCGCACTCCCCCGACGCAGGACCGCCGCGCATGACCGAACACCTCACCGACCTGGACGCCGCCGTCGACTGGTTGTTTGCGCGCGTGGACGGGCCGCTGCGGATCGGGGCACCGCTGGCACTGGGCAAGCCGCATCGGCTGCTCAATGCCCTCTACGCGCGCGTCGAGCACGATCCGTCGCGGCCGCTGCAGCTGTATACCGCGCTGTCGCTGAATCCGCCGAAGGCGCGGGGCAACGGCCTGGAAGCCCGCTTCCTGGCACCGTTCGCGCAGCGCCATTTCGGCGACGACTTCCCGCGCCTGGCCTATGCCGATGCGATCGCGCGCGACGCGTTGCCTGCACATGTGCAGGTGGAAGAGTTCTACATGCAGTCCGGCGCCCTGCTCGGGTCGCGCCAGGCGCAGTCCAGCTATACCAGCCTGAACTACACCCACGCCGCCGATGCGGTGGCGCAGCGCGCGCCACAGGTGATCGTGCAGAAAGTGGCGATGCGCCCGAACGACCGCCGGCTTTCCCTGTCGTGCAACAACGACATCACCCAGGACACGCTGGACGCGATGACCGCACGTGGCCTGCCGCGTCCGCTGCTGATTGCCGAGATCGATCCCCAGTTGCCCTACCTGGGCGGCTCGGCCACGGTCGATGTCTCGTTCTTCGATCTGGTGATCACCCCACCGCCGCCGTACCCGGCGCTGTTCGGGCTGCCGCGGCAGCCGGTCGGCGATGTCGACTACGCCATCGGCCTGTACGCCAGCACGCTGGTGCGCGATGGCGGCACGCTGCAGATCGGCATCGGTACGCTGGCCGACGCGCTCAGCCATGCGCTGGTGCTGCGCCACACCGACAACGCGCGCTACCGCCGCGTGCTGCACGCGCTGGATCCGCAGCTGGCCAGCCACCCGCTGGTGCAGGAGATCGGCGGCGTGGACCCGTTCGAAGTGGGCCTGTACGGCTGCAGCGAGATGCTCAACGAGGGCTTCCGCAGGCTGGTGCAGACCGGGGTGATCAAGCGCAAGGTACACGATGACCTGGCGCTGATGCAGCGCATCGAGAACGGCAGCACGCTGTCGATCGACCACGCCACACTGGCGGCCGAAGGTGAGTACCTGCACGGCGCGTTCTACCTGGGCTCGCCGGAATTCTACGAGTGGCTGCGCACGCTGCCAGAGGACGAGTGCCGTGCGATCGGCATGCGCCGCATCAGCGAGATCAACCAGCTGTACGGCGGCAACGAAACGCTGGAACGCCTGCAGCGCCGCCATGCGCGCTTCTTCAACTCCTGCATGATGGCCACCGCGCTGGGCGCGGCGGTGTCCGACGCGCTGGACGATGGACGCGTGGTATCCGGTGTGGGCGGCCAGTACAACTTCGTGGCGATGGCACATGCCCTGCCGGAAGCCCGCAGCGTGCTGATGTTCCGTGCCGCGCGCGATGACAAGGGCCGACGCGAATCCAACGTGCGCTGGAACTACGGGCACACCACCATTCCGCGCCACCTGCGCGACATCTACCTCAACGAATACGGCATTGCCGACCTGCGCGGACTGACCGACGAGGACTGCGTGCATGCGATGACCGCAATCACCGAGGCCCCGTTCCAGGGCGGCCTGCTGCAGCAGGCGCACGCCTCGCGCAAACTGCTGGCGGTCGCGCAACCGGATCCGCAGCGGCAGCAGCGCAATACGCCGCAGGCGCTGACAGCGGCGCTGGCCCCGTTCCGCGCCGATGGCAGCCTGCCGGACTATCCGCTGGGCAGTGACTTCAACGAGATCGAGCAGGTGCTGGTGAAAGCGCTGGCGTGGCTGAAGGCCAATACGCAGACCCGCGGCGACAAGCTGCGTACCGTCTGGGCAGCACTACGGCAACCGGCCGGCGACGGCGATGCGGTGTACCTGCAGCGCATGGGCCTGCAGGCACCGAAGGATTTCGCCGAACGCCTGGACGCGCGCCTGCTGCGGCTGGCACTGGCGCGCACCGCCTGAGAAAAGGGGACGGAGGGGATTAAGTCGTTTGTGCACAAACGACTTAATCCCCTCCGTCCCCTTTTTCCTGCGGCAAAGAAAAGGCCGGCGTGCGCCGGCCTTTCCTCATTACGTCGCGATGCTGCTTACAGCGCCTTGGCGGCTTCCACCACGTGCGCGGTGGTGATGCCGAAGTGCTTGTACAGCTGGTCGGCCGGGGCCGAGGCACCGAAGGTGTCGATACCGATCACTGCACCGTCCAGGCCGACGAACTGGCGCCAGAAGCCGGTGACACCGGCTTCCACAGCCACGCGCTTGCGCACCGCGTTCGGCAGTACCGATTCACGGTAGGCCGCGTCCTGGCGCAGGAACACGTCGGTGGACGGCATCGAGACCACGCGGGTCTTGAGACCAGCCGCATCCAGCTGGGCCTTGGCTTCGGTGGCCAGCGAGACTTCCGAACCGGTGGCGATCAGGATCACATCCGGGGTACCGGCGGCATCGGCCAGCACGTAACCGCCGCGCTCGATCTGCGCGATCTGCTCGGCGCTGCGCGGCTGGTGCGGCAGGTTCTGGCGGCTGAACACCAGGCAGCTCGGGCCGTCCTGGCGGGTGATCGCGGCCTTCCAGCTCACCGCCGACTCGACCGCATCGCACGGACGCCACACGTCGTTGTTCGGGATGTAGCGAAGCGAGGCCAGGTGCTCCACCGGCTGGTGGGTCGGGCCGTCTTCGCCCAGGCCGATCGAGTCGTGGGTGTAGACGTGGATGGCGTGCGCCGGGATCAGCGCGCTCATGCGCACGCCATTGCGGGCGTAATCGCTGAACACCAGGAAGGTGGCGTCGAACGGAATGAAGCCACCGTGCAGGGCCAGGCCGTTGGCAATGGCGGTCATGCCGAACTCGCGCACGCCGTAGTACACGTAGTTGGCGTTGGCGTCGTCGCTGGCAACCGATTTGCTGCCCTTCCAGAGGGTCAGGTTGGAGTGCGCCAGGTCGGCCGAGCCGCCGACGATTTCCGGCAGCAGCGGGGCATAGGCTTCGATGGCCAGCTGCGACGCCTTGCGCGAGGCGATCGTCGGGCCTTCCGCGGCCACCTGGGCGATGTACGCATCGGCCTTGGCAACGAAGTCGGCCGGCAGTTCGCCATGCGAGCGGCGGGTCAGTTCGGCTGCTTCAGCCGGGTACTGGCTGGCGTACTTGTCGAACAGCTGTTCCCACTCGGCCTGGCGCAGGATGCCGGCGCCATTGGCGCGCCAACCGTCGTAGATCGCCTGCGGGATCTCGAACGGGCCGTATTCCCAGCCCAGCTGCTTGCGGGTGGCTTCCAGCTCGTCCTTGCCCAGCGGTGCACCGTGGCTGGATTCCTTGCCCGCCTTGTTCGGCGAACCAAACCCGATGGTGGTGCGGCAGCAGATCAGGGTCGGCTTGTCGCTCTGCGACAGCGCGGCCTCGATGCCGGCCTTGATGCTGTCCGGGTCATGGCCATCGACGTCGCGCACCACGTTCCAGCCATAGGCCTCGAAACGCTCCGGGGTGTTGTCGGTGAACCAGCCCTCGACGTTGCCGTCGATGGAGATGTGGTTGTTGTCCCAGAAGCAGACCAGCTTGTGCAGGCCCCAGGTGCCGGCCAGCGAAGCGGCTTCATGCGACACGCCTTCCATCAGGCAGCCATCGCCCATGAACACCCAGGTGCGGTGGTCGACCACTTCCAGCTCCGGGCGGTTGAAGCGCTGTGCCAGCAGCTTCTCGGCCAGGGCGAAGCCCACTGCATTGGCGAAACCCTGGCCCAGCGGGCCGGTGGTGGTCTCCACGCCCGGGGTCTCGTGGCGTTCCGGGTGACCGGCGGTGTGGCTGCCCAGCTGGCGGAACAGCTTCAGCTGCTCGATCGGCAGGTCGTAACCGCTCAGGTGCAGCAGCGCGTACTGCAGCATCGAACCGTGGCCGTTGGACAGCACGAAACGGTCGCGGTTGAACCAGTGCGGGTTGCTCGGGTTATGGCGGAGGTAGTCGTTCCAGAGGACTTCGGCGATGTCGGCCATGCCCATGGGCATGCCGGGGTGGCCGGACTTTGCGGTTTCAACCGCATCGGCGGCAAGGAAGCGGATGGCGTTGGCCAACTGGCGACGGGTAGGCTGCGTCATGGTTCTGTCGGAATCGGGAGGCGGCCGCGGACGTGCGGGCGGCCTATTGTCCCATAGTCGCCGGGCGGGGGGTCAGTTCACCTTGCCCGGTCGTGCCGGCCGCTGGCCGGCACGTCATGATCTCCGCCGGATTCCGCATGTGAAAGGGGCCGGAGCCCTTTCCCCTGCGGAAAGGAATCCGACCCCGATCAGGTCGCCAGCAGTGGCGTTGGACTCAGTCCTGCTGCGGACCCAGCGCCGGGCCATCGTGCGACTCGCCCTTGGCCACCAGCGTGGTCAGGGCCAGGTCGCCGGTCACGTTCAGCGCGGTACGGCACATGTCCAGGAAGTGATTCACGCCCAGGATTAGGCCGATGCCCAGCGGGTTCACACCGACCATCGCGCAGATCATCGCCACCACCGGCAGCGATCCCGACGGCACGCCGGCGGTACCGATGCCACCGAGGATGCAGACCGCCATCACCATGATCTGCTGGCCGATGCTCAGGTCCACGCCGAAGAACTGGGCCAGGAAGATCACCGTCACACCCTCGAACAGCGCGGTGCCGTTCTGGTTGGCGGTGGCACCCACGGTCAGCACGAAGCGCGACACGCGCTGCGGCAAGCCCATCTGGTCGGCCACGCGCAGCGCGGTCGGCAGGGTGGCATTGCTGGAGGCGGTGGAGAACGCCATCACCGTTGCTTCCTGGGTATCGCGGAAGAACGACAGCGGCGAGCGGCCGGACAGCCACACCGCGGTACCGTAGGTCACGATCATGTGCAGGCCCAGCGCCAGCACCACCACGCCCACATAGGCACCCAGGCGGATGATCAGCTCGAAGCCGAACAGCGCGGCCAGGTTGAACATGAAGCAGGCCACCGCATAAGGGGCCAGACGGATGACCAGGTTGATCAGGGTCATCGAGATTTCGAACACGCCTTCGATGGCGCGGCGCAGCGGGGCAACCTTTTCATTGTCGGTCAGCACCATGCCGATGCCGAACATCAGCGCGAAGAACATCAGCGACAGGATCGCGCCGTTGTCCGACGCGGCCTGCAGCACGTTGCTCGGCACGATCGAAAGCAGCATGTCCATGCCCTTCGGCGTGCCGTGGATGCCAGCGACGATTTCCTTGCTGCGCTCGGCGTTCTCCGAGAGCATCAGTGCCGCAGTCTGCGGATCGACGCCCGCGCCCGGCTTGAGCAGGTTGACCAGCACCAGGCCGATGCCCACCGCGATGCCGGACAGCAGCACGGTGTAGGCCAGGGTCTTCCAGCCGATGCGGCCGAGGGCGCGGATGTCGCCCATCTCCGACACGCCCATGATCAGCGCCGAGAAGATCAGCGGCACGATCAGCATGAAGATCAGGTTGAGGAACAGGCCCGACGCCGGGGTGGTGACGTAGTCCATTACCCACTTGGCACCAGCCTGCAGACCATCGACGCTGCCGCCCAGGGCGTGCACGATCAGTCCCAGGACCAGGCCGATCGCAAAGCCGATGCCCATCTTCCAATGCAGGGGCAACTTCTTCTTGTCGGCAGCAGCTGCTGTCATACGCGGGTTTCCTCGAAAAATGAATGCACTCTAACAAAGCGCGCAAGCGGCGCCGGTTCAGGTTCGCCGCGGCGGATACAGCGGCGCCAGGTCAGTGTCGGCGGTGCCCGCAGCCGCCGACCAGTGCGGTCCGTCACGGAAGACCTCGCGCAGGCGCGTGCGCAGCGGCGCCAGATCCCCCTGCCCGCCCCACCGCGCCTGCTGCAGGTCCTGTAGCACTTGACGCTGGGCTGCATCCCCAAGCCGCGCGATGACCTGCTCGATGCGTTCCACACCAGCCATCGCACACAGCTGTGCTTCCACCTGTTCGAAGCCCTCGCCATCCAGCGCGCGGCGCAGTTCTGCCAGGCCGGCACGCCCGCCCGCCGCAGTCGGCACAGAGGCCTTGCCCGCTACTGGCGCCACTGCGCGCGGGCGCCGACCTCGCTGCCAGCCCCACAGGAGAGTCAGCAGCCACAGCAACGCCAGGCCGATGGCCGCCGCCATCCACGGCCACGGACGCTCGGACAGGCCGCTGGCACGCGGATCGGTCGCGGCGATGCGGCTGTCCTGGCCATCGGCGCCCGGCAGCGCGGCATCGGTGTCGATCGGCGGCAATGGCGCCGGTGAGGCAGTGCCGGTGCCGGTGCCGGCCGCGACGGCCAGCGTCAGGTCCGGCAGCTTCGCCTCCTGCGCCCTGCCGTTACGCACATCCCACCAGGGCAGGCGCGGCCCCGGCACCACCAGCGAACCCGGCTGGCGCGGCACGATCGAATAGCGGCGGGTGATCTTCAGGCGCGGCGTGCTGCCGTTGAAGGTCTCTTCGTACTGTGCCGGTTCGGCGAACACCTGCGCATTGGTGCCGACATCCGGCACCGGCAGGTCGGTGAACTGCGCGCGCGTCGCGCCTTCGGCAACCGCTTCGACCACCACGTTGGCGGCCTCACCGGTGCGGGCACTGGTCGGCGCACTGGTGTAGCGCAGCTGCAGGCTCTGCAGTGGCAGCCACGGCTGCGGGGCCTGCGCCGGCTGTGCCTGCACCTGCAGCGTGCGGTCTGCGCCGGTGGCATTCATGCGGCCATCGCCACCGCCGAAGAAGTCGTCGAAGAAGCCACCCGCACTGCGCCCACTGAAACGGGCACCGGCCAGGCGCAACGCGCCACTGCGCTCGGGGATCAGCAGGAAACGCCGTTCGACCACGTTGTAGCGGCGCCCGTTGACCTGGCGTACATCGGTGCGGTCGTCGCCCACACGCTGCAACGACGCGCCCGCCGGGGTATCCAGCACCAGCTCGCCGGAGGCCAGCTGCGAGGCGAAGTACAGCCGCACCACCACGCCCACGCTCTGCTGCACATACGGTGTATCGTCATCGACAACGGTTTCGATGAAGGCCATCGCATTGCTGTCGGGCCCCGCCACGGCGGCCGCATCGACCTGCAGCGTCAGCGGTGCGGTGCGCACACTGCCCACCTGCAGGCCCGGTACCACCAGCGCACCACTACGTCGTGGTGTCAGCGCCACGCCATACAGGTTGCGCTGCTGCATGCTGCCATTGCTCCATTCCACCTGGCGGCTGCTGGTCTGCCCGCTCAGGTCGAAGTCGGTGCGCAATGGCGTGAAGTCAGGGGCGCCCTGGTCGCTCTCGACATTGAGCGTGACCGTGTCGCCCATCGCGATGCGGTCGCGGTCCAGCCACGCGCGCGGCTGCGCCCAGGCCAGCAGCGGCAGCCACAACAGCAGCGCCGCCAGCACCTGTCGAGGCCAGTGCCCGTGCATGTTGATCGACCGCGTCATCGCCCTTCCCTCTTCCTGCGTTCGTTTTCCAGCTGGAACTTGGCCCGCAGCAATGCGCCCGGATCATCCGGCACACGCCGCATCCATGCCTCCACCGCCTGTTGCTCCTCGCGCTGGCGCGGCGTGCGGCCCTCACCACCCGGCACTGGCTTGCCCCCCTTGCCGGCCTCACCCTCGCGTGCCTGCTGCATCGCCTGCTGCATGCGCTGGCGCTGCTGTTCATCGGCCTGCGCCTGCGCCTTGGCATCTTCCACCTGCGGTGGTGCCTGCTGGCCATCGCGGCCACGTTCGCCAGGCTGAGGCTCCGACTGCGCGTTGTTGTCACCCGCCTTGGGCTGGCCCTGCTGGCCCGACGGCGGCTGGCCCTGGCCGGGTTGCTGCTGGCCCTGCTTCGGCTGTCCCTGTGGGTTCTGTTGGCCCTGCGGGCCCTGCGGTTGTTTCTGCTGCCCGTTGTGCGGTGGCTTCTGTTGATCCTGGCCTTGGCCGCCCCCGGATGGCCTGCGCTTGCGTGCGGCATCGACCACGGCACGGTTAGCCACCGCATCGGCCATGCCCGGATGCAGCGCCAGCGCGCGGTCGTAGGCGGCAATTGCGTCGTCGTAGTTGCCTTCGCGTGCCAGCGTGTTGGCCAGGTTGTACCAACCGGCATCGCTGTCGATGCCTTCGAACTGTCTGCGTGCAGTGGCGAAGTCGCCCCTGCGGTAGGCCTGAACCCCCTCGGCCAGGCGTTGATGCTGCAGCTGGTCGCTGCGCTTCCACAGCGTGCCCTGCGCCGGCTGCGAGACAGGCGTCGCAGGGGCCTGCGCCTGCGCGTCATTCATCCATGGCAGCAGACCCACCGCGAGCACCGCAGCCAGCACCGCGCGACGGCGGAAGGCCAGCAATGCCAGCAGCATCACCGGCGGCAGCAACCAGAAGCCTTCGTCACGCCACTGCTTGCCTTCGCCCGGCCGCTGCGCCGCCGTGCCGTCGCGCGCGTCGAGTACACCGAGCGCACGCAGATCGCCGTCATCGGCAGAGATGCGCGCATAGCGGCCGCCACCGGCAGTGGCGACTGCACGCAGGCTGCCCTCATCCAGCGCGGCCTGGCGGATCTGCCCATTGCCATCGCGGTAGGCCGCACCGGCAGGCGTGCCCAGGCCCAGCACCGACACCTGCAGGCCCAGGCTGCGTGCCTGCGCCGCCGCCAGTGCAGCTTCGCTGTCCGCCTGATCGCTGACCAGCAGGATCTGCCCCTGCAACGCGCCGATCTGCCGCATCAAGCGTGTCGCCCAGTCGATGCCGCGGTCGGCACGCTGGCCATCACGCGGCATCACGTCCGGCGACAGCGCATCCAGATACAACGCAACATTGCTGCCGTCGTCGGTCAGCGGCGCCACGGTGTAGGCATCATCGGCATACACCACCAGCCCCACCTGCCCGCCCTGGCGCGCGCGCAGCAGTTCGCCCACTTTCGCCCGCGCCTGCAGCAGGCGCGACGGCGGAAGATCGGTTGCCGTGATCCGGCTGGACAGGTCCAGCACCACCAGCAGCGGTGCGCTGGCCTGGAACATCGGTTGTGCCTGCTGGCGCCAGCTCGGCCCGGCCATGGCCAGCGATGCCAGTGTCCAGCCCAGCAGCAGCGCCCATGGCAGGCGCACTCGACGCTTCGCGCCCGCGGCCAGCAGGTGGGGCAACAGGTGTGCGTCCACCGCCTGCCGCCACGCATCACTGCTTCGCTGCCGGTACATCGCGAGCGCGAGGATCAGGGGCAACGCCAGCAGCGCCCACAACCACTCCGGTCGCAGGAAGTGCAATGCGCTCCAATCGGGGAGATTCGAAGCAAACGCGATCATCGGCGACGCTCCGGCCACAGCCAGGCCAGCACGCCCAGCAGCAACGCTAGCCCCAACGGCCAGGCATAGCGTTCTTCGCGCGGACGCAGGCTCGGCCCCTTCGCGGCGACCGGCTCCAGGCGATCGAGCTCGGCGTAGATCCCGGCCAGCTGCGCGGTGTCACGCGCGCGGAAGAACTGGCCACCGGTCATGCTGGCGATCTTCTTCAGGGTGGCCTCATCGACCGGATCCTGGTCGGTGGAAATCGGGATACCAAACAGGCGCATGCTGCCATCGCCGCCGAATGCAACCGTGTGGATGCGCACGCCTTCGGCGCGCGCGACTTCCGCGGCGCGCAGCGGCTCCAGCACACCGGCGTTGCTGACACCATCGGTCAACAGGATCAGCACGCGCTGTCCCTCCGGCTGGCTGCGCAGGCGCTTCACCGCCAGGCCGATGGCATCACCGATGGCGGTCTCGCGCCCGGCCAGGCCGACCACGCTGTCGCGCAGCTGATCGCGCACGCTGGCCAGGTCTGCGGTAAGCGGCGTAAGCGTGTAGGCGCGATCACCGAAAATCAGCAGGCCGACGCGGTCGCCGGCACGACGATCCAGGAAGTCGGCCAGCACGGCCTTGGCCGCGGTGAGGCGATCAACCGCCTGGGCTCCCAGCACCATGTCACCCTCGCCCATGCTGCCGGACACGTCCATCGCCAGCATCATCTGCCGGCCCTGCTGCGGCGGCGTGATGGCTTCGCCCAGCTGCTGCGGCCGTGCCAGCGCGATGCACAGCGCGCACCAGCCCAGCCATAGCAGCAGCGTGCGCAGCCACGACACGTCGACGCGGCCCCCACCGGACAGCGCTTCGAGCTCGGCGGCGGCGTAGGGCACGCGCAGCGCGGCGCCCGGTTCTGCACGGCGCTTCCACCAGCGCATCAGCAACGGCAACGGCAGCGCGAGCAATGCCAGTGGCCATGCCAGCTGCAGGTCCGGCCATGGCCAATAGGTCGTCCAGAGGTTCATCGGCGGCGCTCCAGCAGCATCGCCAGATAGCGCTCGCGGGCCCAACTGCGCACGGCCGCCACGTCGCTGCTGTCGACGCGTGGGCGATACGCGCCTTCGGCCAGCAGGCTGCGGCGCGCATCGGGCAACGTGCCCTGCGGGTCTACACGCTGCCACCAGGCATCATCGCGCAGCGATTCACTGCCCGGCTTTGCACGGCGTGCGGCACGGCGCAGCAATCCGGCAATGGCCGCCAGTTCGGCCGCAGCGTCGGTGGTGGCTGCCAGTTCGCTATCGAACAGCTGCAACCAACGCTGGCGGCGACGGCGACGCCGCCACATCAGCACGGCGATCACCAACAGCACCAGCACCACCGCCGCGCCGACCATCAGGTAACCGGGGGCAGGCGGCCACCATGAAGGTGCCGGTGGCAACTGCACATCGCGCAGCGGCAGCGCGGCGCTCACGCCGGCACCTCGGTCGGTGATGGCGCCAGCCACGCGTCGCTGGGCGCATCCGTGGACAGCACCTGCACATCGACACGGCGTGCGCCGAGCTGGCGCCGCAGTTCCTGCAGCGGTTCGACGAAGTGTGCCTGCCAATGCGCCTGCACTTCACTGCGGCGCAGGTCGAGGCCGATGCGCTGCTGTGCGGTCTGGAACTGCAGCGCCGCCGAGGGGGGATGCAGTTCCAGCGGATCAACCAGCAGCACCAGGCTGAGATCGTGATGCTGGGCCAGCGCGCTCCAGCGCGCGGGCGGAATGCGGATGGCCTGCTGCGGATCGGCCAGCACCAGCATGCGTGCCCCCGGGCGCAGCACGCGACCGGCATGATCCAGTGCACGCGCCAGGCCCAGATCGTCGACCGGCGGCTGTGCATACCAGCGGGTCAGCGCGTCGAGCACGCGCAGCACGCCGCGTGGCCCGCCCGCAGGGGCAATCGGCGCTTCGCGGTCACTGCCGCGCAGCGCACCCACGCGGTCGCCGCGGCGCTGCGCCGACCACGCGGCAACCGCACCGGCACGGGCGGCCTGTACCGATTTGAAGCGCACGCGCGTGCCGAAGTACAGCGCCGGCGACGTATCGGCCACGATCAGGCTGACCCGCTCGCGCTCGGCCTGGAACAATTTGGTATGGGCGCGGCCGGTGCGCGCAGTCACGCGCCAATCGATGTGGCGCGCGTCGTCGCCAGCTACATATTCGCGCGACTCGGCGTATTCCATGCCGCGGCCGCGCAGTTGGGACGGTGCCTGGCCCGCGTTGCCGGTGCGGCCACGGCGCGGCGGCGGCGGACGCTGTGCCAGCCGCCGTAGCGCGACCAGTTCGGCCAGCTGCGGGCGCAGCCCGTCACCTTCGAGCGCGGACGGTGCCTGTTCCAGGGATGGATCGGTCATGCGCAGGCTCAGGGTGCCGGCACCCGGGCCAGCAGCTCCTGCACCAGGCGCTCGCCGTCCCAGCCCTCGGCGGTGGCTTCATAGCTGGGCAGCACGCGATGGCGCAGCACGTCGGCGGCGACTGCACGCACGTCGTCGGGCGTGACAAAGTCACGGCCGGCCAGCCACGCCCGCGCACGGGCACAGCGCTCCAGTGCGATGGAACCGCGCGGGCTTGCCCCCCAGGCGATGCGGCGGCCGAGGCCGGCGTCGTAGCGCGCGGGATCGCGCGAGGCCAGCACCAGTTCGATCAGGTAGCGCTCCAGTGCCGGTGCCATGTGCAGGTCCAGCACTTCGCGGCGGGCGTCGAACACGTCCTGCATCGGCATCTTGTCCGGCGCCGGCGCAGCCTCGCCCAATGCACCACGGGCACGCTCACGGGCCAGCCGCAGGATTTCCGATTCGGCGGCCTGGTCCGGGTAACCGATGCGCACATGCATCAGGAAACGGTCCAGCTGCGCTTCCGGCAGCGGGAAGGTGCCCTCCTGCTCGATCGGGTTCTGCGTGGCCATCACCAGGAACAGCGGCGGCAGCGCATAGGTATGGCGGCCAACCGTGACCTGGCGCTCGCCCATGGCCTCCAGCAGCGCCGACTGCACCTTGGCCGGTGCCCGGTTGATCTCGTCGGCCAGCAGGATCGGGTGGAAGATCGGGCCGGGCACGAACTCGAAGCGGCCCTCCTGCGGGCGCCAGATCTCGGTGCCGGTGAGGTCGGCCGGCAGCAGGTCGGGGGTGAACTGCACGCGGGCAAAGTCTGCTTCCAGGCGCGAGGCCAGTGCACGGATCGCCGTGGTCTTGGCCAGGCCCGGCGCGCCCTCCACCAGCAGATGGCCGTCGGCCAACAATGCAATCAGCAGGCGTTCGACCAGTGCCGCCTGGCCGACGATCTCGGCCGACAGCGCGTCGCGCAGCTGGGTGAACGCCGCATGCAGGCGGGAGGTGGCCGGCGCGGGCGGCGGCGAGACGGTTTCGGGCATCGGCGGTGGCAGGTTCATGGGGGCCTTTGACCGGCGCAGGACGGCACGGGTTCCCGACATCATCGCAGGGTGCCCTGCGATTGGCATCAAGAACCGCTGAACAGCCGTCCACGCTGGGCATGGATCTGCTTCGTGCATGCCGCCAGCCCAAACGAAGAAGGGCCGCACGGGGCGGCCCTTCTTCGAAGACTCCGGTGCGACGGCTCAGTTCTGCTTGGCCACGCGCAGCACCTTCGGGGTGACGAACACCAGCAGCTCGGCCTTGTCCTTGTTGCGACCGCGCTTCTTGAACAGGTTGCCCAGGAACGGCACGTCGCCCAGGAACGGCACCTTGCTGATGCTGTTGCGATCGGTGAACTCGTAGACGCCACCGATCACCACGGTCTGCCCATCCTCGACCAGCACCGCGGTGTTGACTTCGCGTCGGTTGATCGACGGCACGGTGCCGTAGCCCTCCAGCTGGATCAGCTGGTCGACTTCGTCCTTCTTCACCTGCATGTTGAGGAACACGCGGTTGTCGTTGGTGATGGTCGGGGTGACCTTCAGCTCCAGCACCACTTCCTTGAACTGGACGTTCGGGGTCGCCACGCCGCCAGCGGTACCACCGCTGATGGTGACGTAGCCGATTTCCTTGCCCTGCTTGATCATCGCTTCGCGCTGGTTGGTGGTGACCACGCGCGGGTTGGAGATCACCTCGCCTCGCGACTCCTCCTGCATGGCCGACAGCTCCACGTCCAGCAGGTAACCCGCATTGAGGATGGACAGTGCCAGCGAACCCGGGTTGCTGGCGGCGGCCACCGGCAGGTTCCAGTTCAGGCCACGGGTGATCGCCGAGCCGGACTTCACCGGCGGCGGGCCGACCCGGCCACCGGCTACCCAGTCACGCTCGGCCTTGGCATTGGCCAGGTCGGTCGCAACCTGCGACTCACGGGTCTTCGCATTGGCATCCAGGCTACCGCTGAAGTACACATTGTCGCGGCTGCCGCTGACACCGAACTTCGCGCCCAGCTCGCGGGCGAAGGTGTCGGTAGCGATGACGATGCGGCTTTCGATCAGCACCTGGTCGACCGGGCGGTCGATCACGTTGATCAGCTCGCGCATGCGCGCGATCTTCTTCGGGATGTCGCTGATCATCAGCGTGTTGGTGCGTTCGTCGGCCACGATGCGGCCGCGCGAGGACAGGAAGCCACTGTCTTCCTGCGAGGAGCTGCCCGAACCACCACCACTGCCACCACCACCGCCGCCGCCGATGCCCTTGGCCTCGGTCAGCGCTTTGAAGATCTGCGTGGCGCTGTGGTAGTTGATCTGGATGTAGTCGGTCTGCAGGTCTTCGCGGTTCTCGATGGCGATGCGCGCGTCTTCCTTTTCCTGCTCGAACTTGGCCAGTTCGGCCTGCGGCGCCACCCAGATCACGCTGCCGTCGCGACGCTTGTCCAGGCCCTTGGCGCGCAGGACGATGTCCAGCGCCTGGTCCCACGGCACATTGACCAGGCGCAGGGTCACGTTGCCCTGCACCGAGTCGGACGCCACCACGTTCAGGTTGGACTCCTCGGCGATCAACTGCAGCACGGTGCGCACCGGCACGTCCTGGAAGTTGAAGGTCACCGGCTTGCCGGTGAAGCCGCGCTGGCCGACGGCCTTGGCCGCCTGGGTGACGCTGCCGGCGGTGACCGCACCCACGGCGGCCTGGGCCTGGCGCGGGCTGATCTCGACCACGTATTCGTTGCCGCTCTGGTAGGCCAGCGACTCCACCGCGCCACCGGTGCTCAGCACCAGTTGGGTGCCGGCGCCCGACGGCTTGGCGTCGATGCGCTGTACCGGCGTGGCGAAGTCGGTGACGTTCATCGGCTTCTGCAGGTTGGCCGGCAGCCGGGCATTGCCGACGTCGACCACGACGCTGTTGCCCTGCGTGCGCAGGTCAGGGATCGCGCCCTGCCCGTCGAACTGCACGATCAGGCGCCCGGCGCCGTCATCGCCACGCTTGAAATCGATCTTGGCCACCGACAGGCCCGCCGGCGCGGCGGCCGGTGCCACGGTGGCGCCCACCGGCTTTTCCGCCGGTGCGGCAGCCAGCGCCGGAGCGCAGGCCAGCATCAGCGCGACTCCCAGCGCGCTGACACGGTTCAAGGTAGAGCGCCGGATGGGACGCAGCCCCTTGGCTTGGTGAAAGGTCATCGTGCTATCCCCAGTAAACGATCATTGATCTTCAAGCGAGAGCGTTGCCGGCCGTTCCAGCCAGCCACCCGCGCCATCCGGCACCAGTTCGATCAGCTCCACGCGGTCTTCGAAGACCGCCGTGACCCGCCCGTCGCTCTGCCCCAGGTAACCGCCCGGGCGAACCCGGTAGGTGACCTTGTCCGGCCCCATCACCAGCGCCACGGTACCTGCGCCGGTACCGATGGTGCCGACCATGTCCAGCGCATCCAGCGGGAAGCCTTCCAACGGCTCCTTGCGCCGGTTCGGGTCCGGTCGCAATCCGCCATTCCCCTGCTGCGGATTGGTCCAGGCATCGGTGAACGGATCGCGCATGCCCTGCGCGGAGTATTCAAAGGTCTCGAACTGCTGCATCACCGGCAGCGGCTCCAGCGGTTGCGCCGGTCGCGCGCGCTCGCCTTCCACCCACTTCTCAAGGTTCGGTGCGTCACCGGGCGTGCTGGTCACGCCACGGCCGCAACCAGCCAGCAGCAGCACAGCCAGCACCATCGCACCACGTACGGTCTGCGCGCGCATCACTTCTTGCCCTCCTTGCCAGCGTCGGCCGCCTGCTGCGCCTGCACCTCGGTCTCGTCCAGGTAGCGGTAGGTCTTGACCGTACCGGACAGTTCCAGTGCACCGCTGCGGACGTTGCCGCCGGTCTTTTCCTTGGGCTTGAGGTTGATGTCGTGCATGGTCAGGATCACCACCCGCGGCAGCGAGGCCACGCCGCTGACGAACGCGCCGAACTGGTGGTAACTGCCCACCATGCGCAGCTTGATCGGCTTCTCGGCGTAGAACTCCTTGATCTGCTCCTGCTCCGGCTCGAACAGCTCGTTGGTCAGGCCGCTGGACAGCGCGGTCTGCGAGATGTCGATGATCAGGTCGGGCATTTCGGTCTTGCTCGGCAGCTGCCGCAGCATCTGCTGCAGCACCTGCTCCATCTGCGCCAGCTGCTGCTTCAGCGGCCCCAGGTTCACCGCGCGTTCCTGCTGCTTGGTGAACTCGGTGCGCAGCTCGACTTCCTTCGATTCCAGGCCGGCCAGTTCTTCGCGCTTGCCGCTGATCAGCAGCATCCACGCCACGAACATGATGACCAGCGCCAGCAACGAGCAGAAGACGATCTTGGCCTTCTGCGGCCAGTTGCCGATGTCGTTGAAATCCAGGTTCTTGATGTCGATCTTCTGGCTCATGCGCGGTCCCCCTGCAGCAGCGCATTGAAGGCCTGCGGCGGCTGCGCCAGGCGGCTGCCCTCAGGCTTCGGGGCAGGTGCCGGGGCCGGCGCGGCGGCCGGAGCGGCCGGTTGGTTCGGCTTGGCCGGCGTGGCCGGTGCAGTGGCCGGTGCGGCGGGAGCTGCTGCCGGCTGGCCCGCCGCCGGCGCCGCAGGCGTTGCGGCATCCGGACCTGCGGCCAACGGAGCCACCGGTGCCGGCGCAGCCGTCGCCACCGAGCCATCGGCGTTCAGGCCCGGCGTCGCCGACACCTCTTCGCTCTGTGCCGGCAGTTTCACCTTGACCACGAACACGTAGGGCAGCGCCTTGATGTCGGCCAGCGGGCCGGCCTTGCCGTCCTTGTCCTTCTCCGGGTCACGCGCTTCGATGATCGACAGCTCCGGGTTGGTCATCCAGCCGGAGGTCTCCAGGTTGCGCATGTAGGCCGAAACGCGGGCGTTGGACTGGGTGCGGCCTTCCAGCGTCAGTACATCCCCTTCCTGCTTCAGCGCGGTCAGCACCACGCCGTCGGGGATGGTGCGCACCAGCGCGTCGAACAGGTGGACCATCTGCGAGCGCTTGGCCTGCAGCTCCTCGATCACCTTCTTGCGCGCCAACAGGCGTTCCTTCTGCGCGTCGAGGCGGTCGATCTCCTTGTTCTGTTCCTTGACCTTCTCGATCTCGGCTTCCAGATAAGCATTGCGGTCCATCTGGCCGCTCACCTGACGGTCGTAGTAGAACCAGATCATCAGCGACAGCAGCAGGCCACCGACGGCGGCCATGCCCAGCATTGCGTAGAACTCGCGCTGGCGTTGCTTGCGCCGCTCGGCGCGCCAGGGCAATAGATTGATGCGTGCCATCAGTCAAAGCTCCTCAGCGCCAGACCGGTCGCGATCATCAGCGCGGGGGCATCCTGGGCCAACGCATGCGCGTTCACCTTCGGCCCCAGGGTCATCTGCGCCAGCGGGTTGGCGACCACGGTCGGCACGCCCAGCTGTTCCTCGACCATCTCCGGCAGGCCACCGAGCACGGCGCAGCCGCCGGCCAGCACGATGTGATCGACGCGGTTGAATTCGCTGCCTGCGTAGAAGAACTGCAGCAGGCGGCTGATCTGCTGGACCGTGGCTTCCTTGAACGGCTCCAGCACTTCCATCTCGTAGCTTTCCGGCAGGCCGCCCTGGCGCTTGGCCAGCCCGGCTTCCTCGTAGCTCAGCCCGTAGCGGCGCATGATCTCGTCGGTCAGCTGCTTGCCACCGAACACCTGCTCGCGGCTGTAGAGGCTGCGGCCGCCGCGCAGGACATTGAGGGTGGTCATGGTGGCGCCGATATCGACCAGCGCGACCACGCCGTCGATGGATACCGGCAGCTCGCTGGCGACCAGGGCGTAGGCGTTCTCGACCGCGAAGGCCTCCACGTCCATCACCTTGGCCTGCAGGCCACCGAGTTCCAGCGCGGACTGGCGCAGCTCGACATTCTCCGAACGCGACGCGGCCAGCAGCACCTGGACCATCTCCGGGTTGTTCGGGATCGACCCGATCACCTCGAAGTCCAGGTTCACTTCCTCGATCGGATACGGAATGTAGTTGACCGCTTCCAGCTCGATCTGGGCTTCCATGTCGTTTTCGTCGAGATCGGCCGGCATCGGGATCACCTTGGTGATCACTGCCGACCCCGCGACGGCGGCAGCGGCCACTTTGGCCTTGCTGCCTGAACGGTTCATCGCCCGACGGATGGCCTCACCCACGGCCTCCACTTCAACGATGTTCTTCTCCACCACCGCATTGGGCGGCAGAGGTTCCACAGCGTAATGTTCCACGCGGAAACGATTGCCGCTGCGGGACAGCTGCAAAAGCTTTACCGCAGTCGAACTGATGTCGACGCCTACGAGCGGCGACTGACTTTTTGGGATGAGCCCCACGGTTTCTCCCCTGCCGACGGGCACTTGGACGCAAGACCTGCGCCCAAGCATTAATAACGTATTCTTAGCAAATGGCAACGGCCCTGCTGTGAATTCCTTCACGGATTCACCATGCAGCCCCTGACTGTTCCCCTTGCGCTCCCCGGTGCCGACCCCAGCCGGCACCTTGCGTAATCTATACTCTGCGACCACGAAATTCGCAATCGGAATCTGAACCCGATGACTCGACTCCGCCGCTGGCTGCGCTGGATCTTCTTGATTGTCCTGGTCCTGGCGCTGATCGGCGCGGCCGCCGTGGGCGGTCTGTACTACGCCGTTTCCTCCAAGCTTCCCGACGTGCAGACCCTGCGCGACGTGGAAATGCAGGAGCCGATGTACGTCTATGCTGCCGATGGCAAGCTGATGGCGGTGTTCGGCGAGACCCGGCGGACCCCGATCACCATGAAGGACGTGCCGGAGAAGCTGAAGCAGGCCTTCCTGGCGACCGAGGACGCCCGCTTCTACGAGCACGGCGGCGTGGACTACATGGGCATCGGCCGGGCGGTCTGGCTGCTGGCCACCACCAGCGACAAGCGCGTGCCGGGTGGCTCCACCATCACCCAGCAGGTGGCCCGCCAGTTCTTCCTCAGCTCCGAGTACAGCTACACCCGCAAGCTGGCCGAGATCCTGCTGGCGCGCAAGATCGAGTCCGAGCTGAGCAAGGACGAGATCTTCGAGCTGTACCTGAACAAGAGTTTCTTCGGCAACCGCGCCTACGGCGTGGCCGCTGCCGCCGAGTTCTATTACGGCAAGAAGCTGAACGAGCTGGACCTGGACGAGATGGCCTCGCTGGCCGGCATCCCCAAGTTCCCCTCGTCGGGCAACCCGATCTCCAACCCGGAACGTGCCCGCCAGCGCCGCGACAACTACGTGCTGCAGCGCATGGCCGACCTGAAGTTCGTCAGCCAGGCCGAGGCCGACGCGGCCAAGGCCGTGCCGATGCACGCCACCGCGCATGAGCCGCCGGTGCAGGTCGATGCCCCGTACGTGGCCGAGCTGGTGCGCCAGGAGATGATCGCCCGCTTCGGCGGTGACGTGGTCAACAAGGGCTATCACGTCACCACTACCATCGACTCCACCCTGCAGACCGCCGCGAACCAGTCGGTGCGCGACGGCCTGCTGCTGTACGACCACCGCCACGGCTGGCACGGCGTGGAGAAACAGGTGCAGGTGGGTGCCGGCGAAGACGCCGCCGCCCTGGCCGAGCACCTGCGCGGCATGTACGGCCAGGCCGGCCTGCTGCCGGCGATCGTCGCCAGCACCGGCGCCGACGGCAGCGCCACCGTGGTGCTCGCCAACCGCAGCGAGATCGTGCTGCCGGCCGGTGCCGCCAAGTGGACCAACAAGACCCCGGGCAAGCTGGTGCAGCGCGGCGACATCGTGCGCGTGCGCGCCGGTGCCAAGGAGGGCGAGTGGCTGCTGGACCAGATCCCGCGCGGCCAGTCCGCGCTGGTCTCGCTGGATGCCCACAGCGGCGCGCTGAAGGCGCTGGTGGGTGGCTTCAGCTTCTCCGGCAACAAGTTCAACCGCGCCACCCAGGCCCGTCGCCAGCCGGGTTCGAGCTTCAAGCCGTTCGTCTACGCAGCCGCCTTCGACAAGGGCTACAACCCGGCCTCGATCGTGCTCGACGCCCCGGTCGTGTTCCGCGACCGCCGCGGCAAGACCTGGGCCCCGCAGAACGACGGCGGCGGCTTCCGCGGCCCGATGCGTCTGCGCGAAGCGCTGGTGCAGTCACGCAACCTGGTGTCGGTGCGCCTGCTCGATGGCATGGGCGTGGACTACGCACGCAAGTACATCAGCGAGTTTGGCTTTGCCGAATCGGAGCTGCCGCCGAACCTGTCGATGTCGCTGGGCACCGCCTCGCTGACCCCGCTGTCGGTGGCGCGCGGCTACGCCGTGTTCGCCAACGGCGGCTCGCGCGTGGACACCTGGCTGATCGACCAGGTCAATGACCGCGACGGCAGCCTGGTGTTCAAGGAAAACCCGGCGCTGGCCTGCCGCGACTGCGCCGGCAGCAGCGACCAGCCGGTCAACCAGGTGGTGGACGGCTTCAACTTCGGCGCTCCGGCCCCGAAGGTGGACCCGGCCGCCGCAGCCAAGGCCGAAGCCAAGGTCGAAACCCCGGCGGCACCGGCCAACCCGGATGCCCGCACAGCCCCGCGCGCGATCGACGCCCGCACCGCCTACCAGCTGGTATCGATGATGCGCGACGTGGTCCAGCGCGGTACCGGCGTCCAGGCCAAGGTGCTCGGCCGCGAGGACGTGGGCGGCAAGACCGGCTCCACCAACGACCACCGCGACGCCTGGTTCTCCGGCTTCGGTGGCCCGTACGTGACCACCGTGTGGGTGGGCCGCGACGACTTCCGTTCGCTGGGTTACCGCGAGTACGGCGGCAAGGCGGCCCTGCCGATCTGGATCGACTACATGCGCACCGCGCTGAAGGACACCCCGATCGCGCAGAACGACCCGCCCAGCGGCATGGTCCAGGCCACCCTCAACGGCGCGACCGAGTGGGTGAAGGTGGAAGACATGGACCGCCTGACCGACTACGACCTGAACCTCAATACGCCGCAGGCCGACGCCGCCGCGTTCGATATCTTCTGAGGAAGGGTCCGGTGGGTGCCAACCATGGGTTGATACCGATGCGGCTCTGGTAGAGGCCAACCTTGGTTGGCGCCCCGTGCCGACCAAGGTCGGCACCTACCAGAGCGGTTGCCTCCGCCATACCCACGCGGATGTCACATCCTTGCGCTAGTCTGTAGCCAGGTCGCAACAGGAGTCATCGCATGCATCGCGCCCGTCAGCATGCTGCCAGCCAGACCCGCGAGCGGCGCCATCGCCTCGCCCACGAAGCCGCCCGCCTGATGGCCGAAGGCGGCATCCGCGACTATCACCAGGCCAAGTTGAAGGCCGCCAGCCGGCTCGGCATCCACGACGATGCCTCCCTGCCCCGCAACACCGAGATCGAAGACGCCCTGCGCGAGTACCAGCGGCTGTTCTCCGGCCCCCAGCACGGCAACGAACTGCAGCGCCGCCGCGAAGCCGCGCTGCGTGCGCTGGAGTTCCTGCACGGCTTCGCACCGCGCCTGGCCGGCCCGGTGCTGGAGGGCACCGCCGATGCCAACAGCCCCGTACAGCTGCACCTGCACAGCGACGACCCGGAAGCCGTGCACCGCTTCCTGGACGAGCACGGCATTCCCGCCGAGTCGCGGACGCGCCGACTGCGGATGGACCGCGAACGGAGCCTGGACGTGCCGGTGTGGGTGTTCAGCGCCGAAGAGCTGACCTTCGACCTGGCCGTGCTGCCGTATGACGCCCTGCGCCAGGCGCCCTTGTCGCCGGTGGATGAGAAGCCGATGCGACGCGCGTCTGTCGCACAGTTGCGGCAGCTGCTGGCCGAGGCGGAGATCACCGCGTATATCGGCGGGTAGCGGTAGCTCCGGCCTTGGGTGGTTCCGGCCTTGGTGGGTGCGGACCGTTGGTCCGCACGATGCATCAGGCATCCGGACACCTGGTCCAAGAGCAGCCGAGCATGGCTCGGCTCTACAGAAGGCGCGCTGCCTGCTTCCTTTTTCTGGTGGGTGCGGACCGTTGGTCCGCACTGTGCGTCAGGCATCCGGACACCTGGCCCAAGAGCAGCCGAGCATGGCTCGGCTCTACAGAAGGCGCGCTGCCCTACCAGACATCATGGTGCTGCTCCTCCGGCTCATCGCCAAGCAGGCGCATCAGCCACGGTGCTCCCACCCGCTGCGGGTACGCCATCATCATCCGCGCGTGCATGTTCTGCAGATCGCCCAGCAACCAGGTCTGGTTGTAGACATCGCCGAACGGGTCCGACCACGCCGTCTGTATCCGCGCGCGCTCACCGCCGTTGAGGTTGGGCATCCTGTCCAACGGCACCTCCAGCACCGGCTCCAGCCCCCGGTTGATGGCCGCGTTCTCCGCCTCCGCCGCACGCATGAGCTCCAGCCGGTGGCTCACCTGCCAGCATGGGAAGGGGAAGCAGCTGCCCGTGGCTTCGATGTATGCCGCCATGTCGGCCAGCATATGGGCTTTCAGCTGCCACACCCTCTCACTGTCCAGCAGTTGTCGCACCCGCAGGGTGCGCAGCGTTCCCGCGCGGACGTCTTCCGGCGTGGTGAACGGCTCGCCCGGTGTCGGGCCGCCATGGCGCACCAGCACGATGCGGTGGATCGCTTCCTGGGTGATGTTCTCCACGCGCAGCGCGGCGGCCTCCGGATGCACGCGCGGTGGCGGCACGCTCGCCACCCGCCAGTGGTACCAGAGCACCAGCGCCATGCCCACCAGGCACAACAAGGTGAACTGCACCCAGCGATCCAGATTGCGGGTGTAGTAGTAAAAACGCGCCCGCCACAGATAGAACGTGCGGTAGCTGATGAATCGGCTTACCCATCGATACATTGCCATCTCCTCGGCAAGGACCCCGGCGCGGCGGGGTTCATTACGCGCACCACGCCGGGGCTGCACGGCTTACCAGCCGATGCCCACGCCGACGCCCATGCTGCGCTCACCGCTGTTGGTGAACGCACCATTGAGGCTGAAGGTGGCCGAACCCTTCTCGTTGAGCACGCGCTGGTAGCCCACCGCCATCGCCGACTCACCCTCGCTGTAACCCACGCCCGCACCCAGGCGGTTGTAGGTAGCCAGGCCGGCGGTATTCATCGCCATCGCACTCTGTGCGCTGCTCATCGCCGCCATGCGGTTGAAGCGCTTGTCCATCTTGTCCAGGCGGCGCTCGAAGGTGCTGATCGCACCATCGGTGTACTCGTTGGCCCGGGCAAGCATCTTCTCCAGCTCGGCGGTATCGACCTGCGGCTTGGGCGTGTCGTCCTGCTTCGACTTCGGCTGCGGGGCTGGCTTGTCACCTTCACCGGTTGAGGCGATCTGCGGCGAGCCGCCGGTCTCCGGCGCCGGCGCGGTCTCTTCGGTGGATGGCGAAGGCGTGGATGCTGCCGCCGTGGCGCGGGCCTGCGGCTGACCGTCGATACGCTGCTCCAGCCCATCCATGCGGCCGTTGATCTGCTGCTGCATCGAATGCAGCTGGCCGCCGTTGACCGCATCGCGGCTGCCGGCCGCGATCAGGCCGTTGGCCACGTTGGAGATGACCATGCCGTTGGCACCGGCCAGGGTGAGCTGATGGGTACCGTCTGCGCGGGCCGAGGGGGTTTCCTGGAACACGGAGCGGAGCTGTGATTCGACCTGGTTCACGCGCGAGGTGGTGCTGACGACAGCGCCGTCGAGCGCCATCAGCGCATCCTCGACAGTGTTCTGCGTTCCGCTCTGCACTGAATAAGTAGGGGCAATGATGTTGCCGTTCGCATCCATGCCTGCGCCGCCGCCGAGGGTGGCGAGGGAATCCTTGAGCTGGGAGACGGTGGTGGCGTTGTGGTCGGCGGTGCCGCTGGCGATGTTTGTAAGCCGACGTTGCGACGTTGCATTACCGAAGGATGCCGTCTGCCCCTCCTCTGCAAAGGAACCCGCACCCAGCGCCAATGACCCGGAGGCTGAGTTCTCTACGACGGCGCCCGCTCCAATCGCGACTCCGTTGACTGCATGCACTTGAGCGCCGACGCCCATCGCAAACCCACTGGATGCTTCACCGGAAACCCCCGCCCCACGGCCAACTGCCACTGAGTTCTTTCCCAGCGCTGTTGCGAAAGCTCCCAAGGCAACCCCGCCCTCAGCACCTGCTTTCGCTGAATCACCAACAGCCACCCCAAGCAAGACGGCCTCAGCGCGCTCACTCAACGCGTCGACGCCAACGCTCACATACAGGTTTGCTCCCTCCAGGTGAGAAATTCGACTGTTCGTCGCATACAGCTGCCTCCCAGATACCGCTTCATCACTGCTGTTGTCCAGGACTCCATCCGCCACACCACTGATCTTCCGGTTGGCATTGGCGCTGTTGCGTACGTCCAACGTCGTACCACTGTTCTTCTCTCCCAAACGCACATCGCCAGACGCCCAAACCTGCGCCACCAGCCCGCTCAGCGACGCTGTTTCGGCCAGCGCCTTGGTCGCGTCCGTCTTTGCCACGGTCGCGTCCGCAGCCGCAGAGGTGGCCATGCCTTCCACAGCCCCCACCTTCTCATTGGTGGCATTGAGCTGCCTGCCGTTGACGACCTCGTAGCTGCTGGCGCTGACCACGCCATCGGCCACGCCGGTCAGCTTACGGTTCGCATTTGCGCTATTGCGCACATCCACTACGGTGCCGCTGTTCTTTTCACCCAGGCGGACAATCCCTGTGACCGAAACCTGCCCGACCAGACCACCCAATACGGTGGCCTCAGCCAAGGCCTTGGTGGCATCAACCTGTGCGGCGTTGGCAGTGGCCTGCGCGCCATTCGCGGCATTCTGTGCAGTCGTTACCCGGCCGTTGGTTTCATTCAACTGCTTGCCCGTAATGGCCTCGGTACTGCTGCTGCTGACAGCACCATCCGCCAGGTTGACGATCTTGCGCTTGATACTGGAGCTGCCGACCGAGACCTGATTGATGCCGGTGGTCTGCGAGCCGTTGCCCAGAGCGACACTTCCCGTGTGCGATGCCAGGGCGCGGTCGCCCAACGCAATGGCACTTTCGGCACCCGCCTTTGCAAGATTGCCAAGCGCCGTCGAATACAAACCCGATGCGGCGGCCTCCCGGCCAATGGCGACGGCCTGATTGCCGCTCGCATCTGCCTTGTAGCCCAGCGCGGCGGCATGGGTCGCCGCGGCGGTCGCATCATTGCCTACGGCCACGGCGCGATCACCCACTGCCGAAGCACGCAGGCCTGCCGCCACCGCGCCGTTGCCGCTGCGCGTTGCGGCACCAAGAGCGACTGCCCCCGTGGCGGCGCTCTTATCGCCATTGGCGTCGACACTGGCCCGAGCATCTGCACCAACTGCGATGCTGTTGGTGTTGTACGCCTTCGCTGAGCGCCCCATCGCTACGCTGGCGGTGCTTCCGCTCCCCTCCGCCTCTGCCGCCAGCCCGATAGCCGGGGCGGATGCGTTCAGGCGCGCGGCTGCCGCGTCTGCGACGCGCTGTGCATCTGCCAGCTTGGTGTTGGTGGCATTCAACTGCTTCCCTGACACAGCATCGGTGCTGGACGTACTCAGCGTGGCATCCGCCACGCCCGTGATCTTGCGATTGGCGCTGGCACTGTTGCGGACGTCCAGTACAGAGCCGCTATTGCTTGCACCTATGAGGATATTTCCCGAAGGAGACTTCTCTTTCAAAAGGCCTGAGAGCACATTGGCCTTTGCCAGCGCACTGTCAGCATTGGTCTTGGCAGAGTCCGCGACCGAACGCGCGGCAGAGACATTGCTATTGGTGGCGTGGAGCTGCTTTCCGGTAACGGCATCCGTGCTGCTGGCGCTCAATCGCGCATCTCCCACATTGGTCACTCGCCGCTTGGTTGAGAGGTTGCCCACCGACACGGTGTTCGCCTCATCGGCTATCGAGTGCACACCGAGAGCAACTGCGCCCGTCTTTGACGCCTTGGCGTTGTAGCCAATAGAAACACTGTCGAACTCGGCCCTGGAGCTACCCCCCAACGCGATGGCACCTGAATATCCCGCCGTTCCAGCGAAGGCGTTTCCGCCAATAGCAATACGGGAAACACCTGCGGAACTCTCCACCGTCCTGGCACCGCTGCCCACCGCAATGGAGTTGCTCGCGTATGCCCTGGCGTCATGCCCCAGTGCGGTTGCACCAATTCCTGATGCGATCGAGCTGGCGCCTACGACTGTCGAGTATCCGCTCTTGGCCTCAGACCCGTATCCAACGACGACGTTCCTGTCGCCGCGTGCAATCGATGAATTCCCCACAAGCACACTTCCCAACCCCGACAACGATGATTCGGTGCCGTAGACCACCGATCCCCAGCCACTGATGCTCGACCGTGAACCCAGGATCATCTGCATATCACCGCTGATCGTGGCATTCCGATATTGGCTGTCATTTACCAGAGCCAGCTGGGTGTAACCCGCATTTACCTGGTTCGAAAATGACGAGAAGCGCCACGGAGAGGGCAACAGGAGTTGAGTGGAGTCGGTCCCTTCACGCTCGCCCTCAGCCACTTCCTCCGAGTGCTCGTGCGCTGCGGCAGGGAGGCCCACCAGTGCCGCCACCAGCAATAGTGCCCTGCCTCCAGCGGACTTGCCGCGCGGACTGCTCAACTCACTGCCAACCACCCAGCACTGCTTGGCGGCACTCCAGATACGACGATAGATGTGGTTCATGCTCTCTCCCTTAACAGGACATCGGAAATGAGGCCCCGCGAATAGCGCGGGGCCAGAACGTTCAGGCGCTCGGCGCCAGGGTGGTTGTGTGCTCGCGGTAGCCGTCCTTGGACAGGCGGTAGTGCAGCTGCACGGTATTGCCCGGTTGAGGCTGGAACGGCAGCTTCAGCTCCGCGTCCGGGTACAGGCTTTTGGCAAAGTCGTGGGTGGTACAGGCACCACTGGCGCTGCACTCGGCCAGTCCGGTGATGCCGACCCGCAAGGTCCCCACGTTGCGCAGGGTGTCGCCCTGCAGTTGCAGATCCACGCTGCCGTTGGTGGGCAGCACGTTCACCAGCGCGCCCCAGACCAGGCTGACACCGACGTTGGCCTGTGCCGCCTGCTCGTCACCCTCGAGCAGGGTTCCGTCTGGTCCCCTGACACCCTCGAAGTAGACGCGGTAGGCCACTTCCTTCTCCACGCTGCGTAGCGGAATCACCCGGATCAGGCGATTGCCTCCGCCACTGAGTGCGAACTTCCCAGGCGTGATGGCGACCGCGGCATCGGCCGCCTCCATTTCCACCTCTTCCTCGCCAGCCTGGGCGGGATTCGAGATGCGCAACAGGCGTGCCTGCACGTACTGCGGCTGGGTGGAGTGCGAGTAGACGCGGATCTGCGTACCGCGCTTGCCATCGACGGCCGCGCGCATCGGATGGATCGAGAGGTTGGCATGCGCCGGCGGCGGCAGCAGGGCGCTCAGCGGCAACAGACAGAACAGCAGCTTCTTCATAATGAGGCTCCGTGGGGTCAGGGTTTGGCGGTCGGCACGCGCAGCTCTACCGTCAGCTCGCCGTCGTAGAGACCGGGCCGCTTGCTGGCGATGGGCGTAGGCGGCGTTTCCAGCACCAGCGGCGTGGGCACGCAGTACACGGGTTGATTGATGCCCGGCAGCATCACCAAGCGCAGCTGCGCGCTGTCGATGCCGCGCAGCAGCTGTTCCTCGCCGTGTTTCATGGCCAGCAGGTTTCCGCCGTACTTCAGGCCGACCTGGTAGTCGAGGCGCTGGGTGTCGTCACTGCCGCCATCCCCGTGCCAGACCGCATAGTCACGCCCTGGTGGTGGCCGTGGACCGCTGTCGCGCACGGTGACGCCGAGGAACTCGCTCTGCGAGCCCACGCCGTCGTACAGGCACATGTCCACTTCCTTGTAGCCGCCGACCATCTTGCGGATGGGGTCGTAGCGCAGGTCCATGTTGACCAGCGGTGCGATGCCGTCGAAGCCCGGGAAGTAGATCGAGATCGCGTCGTAGTCGGTGACGGTGAAGTCGAAGTTGAAGGTGGCTGTGGCGACGGGTGCTGCGGCGGGATCAGCTTTGATGTTCAGGCGCATCGTGGCCTTCCAGTGGCCTGCTACGAGCCGCGAGATCTCGCGCTCAGGCAGCCTCAGTTCGAATCCAGTCCCAATCGGTTCGTCTGCTCCGCTTCCCACGCCACATCGAAACCAGAATGCTGAGTACAGAGGCCGCGGAGTTTCCTCCCAGAAGTCACGTGCGCAAATGCGGCCCGACATGATTCTTCGCAAACTTCCAATTGCACGAGCTTCTGCAACCATTCCTGTCCGCTGCTCCACAAAAAGCAGCACCACCTCAGAAGTCCCTGTGATAAGGGGAAGTGCTCCCTCCGTCGGGCATCGCCCAAACTCACTATCAGAAGCAGACCCACAAACCACATGGATCTGCCCATACTTGAACGCCAGGTCATGACTGAACCCCAGCACCGTCCGCGGCGCCCACAGCTCCACATCACCCGGCACCGCCGAGCGATCCCAGCTCAGCACGATGTCCCGGCTCTGGTCCGTCGGATGCGTCTCCGGCGGCCATTGCGCCCACGCCCGCGGCATCACCAGCACCAGCGCACACACCAGCATCAACACACACATCCAACGCCGGCTCATGGCGTCCCTCCTGCAGCAGCGGTCTGGGGCGTGGCGGCAATCAACGCGCGTTCCTGCAGCAGGCGGGTCACGCGGGCCTGCTGGCGGATCTCGGGGGGCAACTGGGCCACGGCCAGCGGCTCGCAGTGCACGGCGCCGACCAGCAGCACCACCTGGCGGCGCTCGCGCACCTGCAGCGGGCAGTGCAGCAGGCGGTCGTCCTGCAGCAGGTACAGCGTTGTTTCGCGACGCGGGAAATCGGCAACGAAGCTGCCGTTGGCGCTGGTGCCGGGCACCGGCGCGTTGAGGATGCGGGCGCCGCCCAGCGGCGACCCCGCAAGGTCCTTGGCATTGCCGATGAAGGTGTAGGTCACTTCGATCGGCACGGGCATGCGCATCAGCTTGCCGGGCGTGAGGAACATCGGCCGTGCACCGCCCACGCCGGTCACGCGGATCGCGGCGATGCTGTCCAGCGTGCTGGCGTCCTGCACTTCGGCGCGCTGCGACTGATAGGCCTGCAGCGGCAGCAGCCGGCGCTCGCCGATCTGCAGACGCTGTCGGCGCAGTCCCCCCACCTGCAATTCCGCGGCCACGCCATGCAGGTCGGCATCGTCGAAACCGTCCACCTGCACGGCCAGGCCGGCCTCGGCGCCGTTGGCACCGCTCCAGAAGAAACCACGACGGCCCAGTGCGAAGCCCGAGCTGTGGCTGCCGCTGTAGCCGGTCTCGCCACGCCCCCGCTGCTGATAGTGCGCGATGCTGGCGGTTGTGTTGCCGGTGCCGTTCTGCAGCTGGCCACTCAGCGATGCGCTGTAGCGATCGTTGTTGTTGGCGCGCAGTTCGGCGTTCAGCTCCCGATAGTGCGTGTCCCGGTCCTGGCGCAGGCTCTGGCCCACGCTGTAGTCGATGGCCGGGCGCTGATGCTGCGGCTGGCGCACGTCCACCGCATAGCGGCGCTGGCCGCTGCTGTCATGGCTGCGCTGCAGGCGGGTCAGGCTGAAGTTGAAGTAGATGCCACGGTCACGCTCGTTGCTGCCGCGCACGCTGTCGGTGCTGCGCTGCTGCCATAGCCCCACGCGCGTGGACACGCTGAAGTCCTGCCAGCGGTGGCTGCGGCTGAAGCTGGCCTGCCAGGTGCGGCTGAGCACGGGCTCGCGGCGCGGTTCCAGCGGACCGGGCGGCAGCAATGGATCCAGCCCGAACAACGGGTCCTGCTCGAATTCAGGCCGATGCCAGCCGGTGCGCCAGGTCTGGCGCCGGGTGTAGCCCACGTAGACGTTGCCGCCGGCCAGCGGCAGCGATACCGAGCCGCTGAGTGAGTTGGTGCAGCCCAGCTGGTCGCGCGCATCGGCCTCGAACTGGCAGGCCTTGCCGCGCTTGCGCTGCTGGTAAAGATTCCACGACGCCTTGCGCCGGTATGACAGCTGGTGCTGCTGACCATTGCTGCCATCGCTGCCGCGCATGCCGCTGAGCGAGGCGCGCATTTCCTGGGTGGCCAGCACGCGGCGCAGGTCCAGGCGCAGCTCGCCGTAGCTGTGGCCGCCGAGGTTGGCGGCACCCGCGGTAAGTGCGGCATCGCGGCCCAGCGGCACGCGCACGCCGGCCATTGCCACGCTTTCTCCATCGAAACGGTCGCTACGGCGCTCGTTGCGACGGCCACCCTGCACGAACCACTGCCACTGGCTGTTGGTCCAGTCGCCGCCCTTGTCGAACGGCGCCTCCTCGGTGCGCACCAGTACACCATCTTCGTAGATGCGCATGCGCACCAGGTAGTTGCCGAAGGGGAAATTGCGGGTGTCGATCTGGTTGATGCCGGCCTGCAGGTAGAAGGTCTGCAGCAGCCGCTCGCCGTCGAACACGTCGACGCGTGCATCGCGCGCCAGCAGCACGGTCAGCGGCGTGGCCTGCACGGCCGCGTCGGTGTCCACATAGGCCTGGGTGGTGCCCACGCGTGCGCCCTGGAAACGGTCCAGCGGCAGCATGCTGAAACTGAAGGTGCCGCCCTGCGGGCTGGACAGGTTGCGGCGGTCCATGCGCCCGGCCTGCAAGTAATGCGCTTGGCCCAGGTCATGGCGGTAATAGACGTTGTCGAACTGGAAGTCGTCGTTGCTGCCACGGCTGCGGTAGCGCTGCTGGGTGTAGTACCAGTCGGCGGACAGGTGGCCGCGATCAAACAGGCCCAGCGTGCCCACGCCGCGCGCGGACAGTGCCTGATAATCGCGACCACCGCTCACATTGAGCGTCTGCTGATGCAGGAAGGCGTTCTCGGCGTTGGCCGTGACCGTGTGGTAACGCTCCGCTGCCGGCTCGCCGGGAATCCACTGACGCGCCACGAACAGGCGCACCGCGCCCTCGCCTTCGTCGTACAGCGCGCGCGCCGCGGTGGGCTCTTCGGGCGGGTCCAGATAGCCGCACCCCGCCGTGGCGCCACCAAAACGGCAGGCCAGGTGGCTGTTGCGCGGCAACGGTTGCGACAGCGCCGGTAGCAACGCAGCCTGTGCTTCGGCAGGCAGGGTCAGCGCCTGCAGCACGCGCGCGGGGTCTTCCAGCTGCACGTGTTCCAGGGTCACGCGTACCGGCGACAGCCCGGCCGAGCGGCCGAACAGCTGGATGTCGAGTTGTTCGGTCTGGCCTTCGACCAGATCCTCGAAGCCGGCGGGGACGCCGTGGGCCGCTACCGAGGGAGCAGCCAGTGCCAGGGCGAGCGCGACCGCCAACCGTGTAACGGCGGGGGCATGTGGGGTCATGGGGGGTACCGCTGGAGTAGCGGCCGGCCCGGAGTGCGGGCCGGCGCGGGAAGCCGTGGATCAGGGCTTCTGGTTCATGACGATGTAGACCATGCCTTCGTAGCGGCCGTTGACCGTAAGCGGGCCACCGGCACCCGCCTGGGCGATGGTCAGGGGCATCGAGATGGAGGCACCCGGCGTCGAGCTGGCGCCGTTGAACAGGTCAGCCGCCTTGAACTCGGTGACCGCAGTGGTCAGCGCGTCGGTGTTCAGGCTGACGGCCAGCGGCACGCGCGTGGCGCCATTGAGCAGCACCGGATCGTGGCCGAGGCGCACCTCGATGTCCGCGGTTTCGTCATTGGAATGGATGCGCACCTGCTGCGTCGACGGCAGCAGGCCACGCAGCGGATCGTGGGTCAGCTGCACGGTGTCCGGCAGCGGGGTGCCATCGTCGCGCAGCAGCGCCAGGGTCGGGTCGACGTCGGCGTAGACGGTGATCTTGGTTTCCAGCGCGTGCGCGGACAGCGAAGCAGTAGCCAGCGCTGCAGCGAGCGCGGCCTTCTTGATAATGGCGTGCATGGTTGTCTCTCTCGGACAAGGGGGAATTTGAAAGCTCCCCTCCCCAAGGAGAAAAGGGAGGGAAGCGCCGCCCGCGGGGATGGGTGCGGGCGACGGAGAGAATGTTAGAAATCCATTGCCATGCAGGCCATTCAAGCATTCCTAAATCGTTGAACGTTAAGGAGAATTTTTGAAGGTGTTCAATGTTTGAGGGTTATGCAATTTTCCTCATCGGCTCAATGCAACAAACCTCATTGCTTTGCCTTTGTAGAGTCGAGCATTGCTCGACTCTATAGTGGGGCATCCACGCCTGCGGGATGGCATCAGGCCGCCTTTCGGCGGCCTGATGACACGGCGCGGTGGTGCGCGATCAGAAGAAGATCGCGTACAGGATCAGCAGCGGAATCGGCACGCCCAGCAACCAGAGCAGAATCATCTTCATGGCAGGTCTCCTTGCATGGAAGGGTGGATTACAGGTCGCGGCGGCGGCCGCCCCAGGTGGCGCTGAGGCTGGCGAAGAACGCGCCGATCAGCAGGGTGATGAAGAGCCACAATGCGGCGTAGGCGGTCGCCTTCCGCGCATCGTCGGCAGCCTGCTTGGCGGTATTCCTGGCCTTCTCCAGCGCTGCACGCATGCGCGTCTGCACATCGGTCACGCGGGCCTGCGCTTCAGCCGGGCTCATCCCGGTATCGCGCGCGATCAGCTGTGACAGGTACTGGGTATCGGCCGGATCCAAGCCTTCCCCCTGCAGGCTGTTGACGATGATGCGGTTCACTTCGGCACGCACTTCGCGGCGATCGCCGATCGGACCGTTGCCCGGCGCCGGTCGCGGCGGCGGGGCCATGCGCGCGTCGCGCGGACCGGCGCCCGCTGCCGGCGGTGGCGCGGCATCCGGGTCCATCGGTGTGCCCGGCGGCGGCGCTGCGGGATCGGCCGGCCCTGCGTGGGTCGTGCTGCGGAACAGCGCATCCACCCAATAGTCGAGGTCGCCTTCCGGTGCAGCCGCCACAGCGCCGCTGGCACCGGCTGCAGCCACGCCGACGGTGGACGCAGCGGCACCGGCAGTGGCGCCGGCCACCTTTGCGCCCGCACCCAGCACGCCACCGATGGCCGACGTCAGCAGGCCCGCGGTCAGCAGCGTGGCCACCGCCCACGACACGAAGCCGTGCGCGGTGTCGCGGAAGTAGGTTTCGTCGCCGTGGATCTGCGTCCACTTGGTGCGCAGGCGACCCGCCAGATAGCCACCCAGGCCGGAAGCGGCCAGCGCGGTGAAGGTGAGCCAGGCGATGCTGGACCAGCCGAAGGTTTCCTTGCTGACGCCTTCGAACGACCAGGGCGACACCGACGACAACCCCAGGCCCACGCCGAGGATCAGCAGGATGAGAGAGAGCGCAGCGGCGGCGGCGGCGCCAGCGAAGATGGCTCCCCACGACACCGCGCTTTCGCTGGCGGGCGGAACGATGGGGGCAGTGACGACAGCGGCGACGTCAGCGCCGAGCGGGCCGCGCTCGGGTGGGTCGAATCGGGTACTCATCGGGATGGACGCTCCATTTCAGGTGCTGCGAATGCAGCTGGCGTCCTGAGGCTGCGCGAGCGCTTGTGAAGCTGATGAGACCCCTGGATCACGCGGTCTTGGCGCGTTGAAGAGCGTGCCAACCAAGGTTGGCACCTACCAAGGCGGGAACGCGGTAACTCCATGCCACGCGTGGATGGGGGAGCGTGCCAACCAAGGTTGGCACCTACCAAAGGCGGGGACGCGGTAAATCCATGCCACGCGTGGATGGGGGAGCGTGCCAACCAAGGTTGGGAACAAGTGGATCCACGCCATGCGTGGATGGTTTTCCGCGAATGTCGAAAGCGTGCCAACCCAAGTTGGCACCCACCAGGGCGGCAGAAAAAAAAAACGCCCCGCGCATGCGGGGCGTTCTCGGCACAACCTACGCGGGGCGATCAGCCCTGGTAGTCGCGCAAATCGCTGCCGGTGTAGACCTGGCGCGGACGGCCGATCTTCATTTCCGGATCGACCTGCTGTTCCAGCCAATGCGAGACCCAGCCGGAGGTACGGCCCAGGGCGAACATGACGGTGAACATTTCGGTCGGGATCTGCAGCGCCTTGTAGATGATGCCGCTGTAGAAATCGACGTTCGGGTACAGCTTGCGCGCGACGAAGTACTCGTCCTGCAGCGCGGCCTGTTCCAGCTTCACGGCCACGTCCAGCAGCGGATCCTGCACGCCCAGCTGCTTGAGCACCTTGCTGGTCATCTCGCCGATGACCTTGGCGCGCGGATCGAAATTCTTGTAGACGCGGTGGCCGAAGCCCATCAGGCGGAAGCCGGAGGTCTTGTCCTTGGCCTTGACCACGGCGGACTCGACGTTGTCGGCGCTGCCGATCTCTTCCAGCATCTTCAGCACGGCTTCGTTGGCACCGCCGTGGGCCGGACCCCACAGCGCGGTGACGCCAGCGGCGACCGACGCGTACGGGTTGGCACCGGTCGAACCGACCAGGCGCACGGTCGAGGTCGAGGCGTTCTGCTCGTGGTCGGCGTGCAGGATGAACAGCAGGTCCAGCGCCTTGACCACATCCGGGTTCAGATCGTACTGGCCGTCAGCCGACTCGAAGGTCTGCTTCAGGAAGCGGCTGACGTAGTCCAGCGACGTGTCCGGCTTGTTGGCCGGCAGGCCCTTGCCATGGCGGTAGATCAGCGCCGACAGGGTCGGCACCTTGGCGATCAGGCGCACGGCGGCCTGGCGGCGCTGTTCGGCGTCGGACAGGTCCAGCGCATCGTGGTAGATGGCCGACAGCTGCGCGATCGCAGCAGCCAGAATGGCCATCGGGTGGGCGTCCTTGGCGAAGCTGCCGATCAGGGTGTTGATCGAGTCGTCGACATTGGCTTCGGCAGTCAGCTCATCGGTGAAGGCCTTCAGCTGCTCGGCGCTCGGGCGCTCGCCGTTGATCAGCAGGTAGGCCACTTCGACGTAGCTCGACTTTTCCGACAGCTGCTCGATCGGGTAGCCGCGATACAGCAGCACGCCCTTGTCGCCGTCGATGTAAGTGATGGCGGACTTGCAGCTGGCCGTCGCGGTGAAGCCGGAATCGTAGGTGAAAAACCCCGTTTCCTTGGTCAGCTTCGCGATGTCGACGCAGTCGTTGCCGAGGGTGGGTTTGATGACGGGCAGAACGACGGACTTATCGCCGGCGTTGAGCGTGACCTGATCAAGATCGGACACTGTGTGCGCTCCTTCATGGGAAGGCGCCTGCCCAAGCGCATTGGTCAGGCACGTGAATGACGTCCTCGGCCTGTGCCGGGGATCATGCCATTATCGCACAGCAGCATTTGCCAGGCGCTAGACAGAAGTCGTAGACGGCAGGCGGCCATAACCCGGCCAGCAAGCGGCCCGGATCGGCAAAAGCGTTGTCACACGAACGCAGTGTTCTGTCCATCCAAACGCCCGTTGGGTAGGCGTTGGGGAAAAACAAACGGCCGCGCAGAGCGCGGCCGTCGGTTCGAAGCTGGATCGACAGATCAGCGCGCGTAGCGCTTCTGGAACTTGTCGATACGGCCCGAGGTGTCGATGACCTTGTGCTTGCCCGTGTAGAACGGGTGCGAAGCCGAGGAAATTTCAACCTTCACCAGCGGGTAGTCGTTGCCGTCTTCCCACTTGATGGTTTCCTTCGTCGCCATGGTCGAGCGGGTCAGGATCTTGAAATCGGAGGTGACGTCATGGAAGACGACGTCGCGGTAGTTCGGATGGATATCGGCCTTCATGGGCTCACACCGTAAATGGGCTGGTGGTCAAGAGCGGCATTATAAGCACCGGTTGCCGCCCGGGGCAACCGGTGCCGGTCAATCGGCTTCAGTCCGCGCCCAGGGCCTGGCGTACCAGGGTCTCGAAACGCTGCTGGTCGTAGGCCATCAGCAGATCGCAGTTGTCCGGCTGGCCGGTCTGGCGGTTCCAGTCGACGATGGTGGCGCCGCGGCTGAACGTGCCATTCAGCTCCACGTTCAGCGGACGCGACTCGACCTGCAGCTGCCCTTCCGGGTTCAGTGCCCAGGCCATGGCAACCGCGTCGGCGGTGTACCAGCGGCCGCCCTTGCTGTCTTCGGACAGGCCACGGGTCTTGCGCGAGATCAGCTCGTAGAAGCGGGCACGATCGGAGTCGGCCTGCAGCCACTTCTCGGCTTCCTCCAGCGGCAGGCCATGGGCGACGGTGGCCTCCCAGTCCGACACCAGCAGGTGCTTGAACGAGGTGAACACCACATGCGCCGCTTCCGGGTCGAAGGCGATGTTGAATTCGGCTGCCGGGGTGATGTTGCCGTGGCAGGTGACCGCGCCGCCCATCACCACGATGCGCTTGATGCGCTGGGGCAGGGTCGGGTCCAGCTTCAGTGCCAGCGCGAGGTTGGTCAGCGGGCCAAGCATCACCAGCATCAGTTCGCCGGCATGCGCGTGCGACAGGCGCAGGATGGCCAGCGCAGCATGCTCGGCTTCGGCCTGGCGGCTCGGCGGCGGCAGGTCCACGTCGCCATAGCCATCACGGCCATGCACGTGGGCAGCGTCTACGGAAGGATGCAGCAGCGGATCCGGGCTGCCGGCAAACACCGGCACGTCGGTGCGGCCGACGATGTCGCAGAGCTTGAGGGCGTTGCGGACGGTGTACTGCAGGCCGACATTGCCGGCGGCGATGGTCAGGGCGACCACGTCATGCCGTTCATCGGCAAAGGCCATCAGCAGGGCCAGGGCGTCGTCCACACCGGGGTCGGTGTCGATCAACAGGGGGATCTTGTGGGTCATCGTTGCCGTCTTCAGATCGGCAACGAAGTGTGGACCGGGATGATGACCGTTGCAAGTATGGGGGGCGGCAGGGCTGCGACCTGCACCCGCGGTAGTGCCGGCCGCTGGCCGACAACTTCAACAGCAACGCCGAAAACGGGTTTCCCGCGGATGGCAGGGAAGAGCTCTCTGTAGAGTCGAGCCATGCTCGACTCACGCGCGCAGCGCGAACGGCAGCCGAGCATGGGTTCGGCTCTACAGTAGATCCACGCCATGCGGGGATGAGCGTCCCGGGGATGGGGTCAGAGCCCTTTGCTGTGCAAAGGGGCCTGACCCCGCCACTTACGCCGAGGCGTAGCGCACGGCGGTGCCGATCCAGCGCTGCACCACGCGATCGGCCAACGCGGGCTGCTGGGCCAGCAGCCGCTCGGCCAGGTCATGCACGCCGGGCAGCAGGCCGGCATCGCGGGCCAGGTCTGCAATGCGGAAACCGGCCAGGCCGGTCTGGCGGGTACCCAGCAGTTCGCCGGGGCCGCGCAGTTCCAGATCCTTCTCGGCGATGACGAAACCATCGTTGGTTTCGCGCATGGTCTGCAGGCGCTCGCGCGCCATCTGCGAAAGCGGAGCCTGGTACAGCAGCACGCAGCGCGATACCGCCGAACCACGCCCCACGCGGCCGCGCAGCTGGTGCAGCTGGGCCAGGCCGAGGCGTTCGGCGTTCTCGATCACCATCAACGAAGCATTGGGTACGTCCACGCCCACTTCGATGACCGTGGTCGCGACCAGCAGGTCGATCTCGCCGGTCTTGAACGCCACCATCGTCGCCAGCTTTTCGGCGGCTTTCAGGCGTCCGTGCACCAGCCCCACGCGAACGCCGGGCAGCAGTGCCTGCAGCGATTCGTAGGTGGCCTGCGCCGGGGTGGCATCCAGTTCTTCGCTTTCCTCGATGAGCGTGCACACCCAGTACACCTGCCGCCCTTCCTCGCAGGCCAGCGCGATGCGCTCGATCAGTTCCGGGCGACGGTCATTGTTGAGGGCGACGGTCTGCACCGGCGTGCGTCCCGGTGGCAGTTCATCGATGGCCGACACATCCAGGTCCGCGTACTCGGACATCGCCAGCGTGCGCGGAATCGGCGTGGCGGTCATCACCAGCTGGTGCGGCACGCTGTTGCCGCCCGCGCCCTTGTCGCGCAGCGCCAAGCGCTGGTGCACGCCGAAGCGGTGCTGTTCGTCGACGATGGCCAAGGCCAGATCCTGGAACACCACCGCCTCCTGCATCAGCGCGTGGGTACCGACCACCACCTGCGCTTCGCCACTGGCGACCTGCTCCATCACCTTGGCGCGCGCCTTGCCGGTGACCTTGCCGGCCAGCCAGGCGATACGCACACCGAGCGGCTCCAGCCAGCCGCGCAGGTTGTTGAGATGCTGTTCGGCCAGCAGTTCGGTGGGCGCTGCCAATGCGACCTGCTTGCCCTGCTCCACCGCCAGCATCGCCGCCAGTGCGGCCACCACGGTCTTGCCGGAACCGACGTCGCCCTGCACCAGCCGCAGCATCGGGCTGGGGCGCGCGAGGTCTTCACGGATCTGCTTGAACACGCGCGCCTGCGCGCCGGTGAGCGCGAACGGCAGCTGCTTCAGCAGCGCCTTGGCCAGCTTGCCAGGACCAGCCAGCGGCGGCGCATGGTGTGCCTGCAAGGCAATGCGCTGGCGACGCAGGCTGAGGTGGTGGGCCAGCAGTTCTTCCATCGCCAGGCGGCGCTGCGCCGGGTGGGTGCCGGCGGCCAGCGCGGCGAGGTCGGCATCCGGCGGTGGCCGGTGCACGGTCAGCAGCGCGCTGCGCAGCGACGGCAGGCCCAGGCCATCGAGCCAACCGCTGGGCAGCAGTTCCAGCGTGCTCTCCTCGGGCAGGCGATCCAGGGCCTGGCCGATCAGCTTGCGCATCGTCATCGGGCCCACGCCTTCGACGGTGGGATACACCGGGTCGAGGCGGTCGCCGAGTTCGGGATCATCGTTGCGGCCCAGCACCTGGTAGCTGGGATGGACGATTTCCAGGCCGAGGTGGCCGGGCTTGGGCGTGCCGAAGCAGCGCAGCCGGTTGCCGACCGCGAACTGGCCGACCTGCTGCTGGCGGAAATGGAAGAAGCGCAGCACCAGGGTGCCCTGCCCTTCGTCCTCCACCGCGACCTTCAGCATCGGTCGATAGCGCATGCCGCGCTCGACCGCGACCACCCGCCCTTCCACCTGCGCCGGCACGCCGTTGCGCAGGTCTTCGATGCGGGTCAGCCGGGTCCGGTCTTCATAGCGCAGGGGCAGGTGAAGCCAGAGATCCTGCAGGGTGGCCAGGCCACGCGCCTGCAGTTTGGCGGCCACGGCCGGACCGACGCCGGCGAGCATCGCCAGGGATGCTTCGCCGGACGGTGACAGGACCGGGGTGACCGCCGCCTTGCGTGCCACGTGGTGGTCAGTCGATGACCATCACCGCGTCGACCTCGAAGCTGGCGCCCTTCGGCAGGCCGGAGACTTCGATGGTGGAACGGGCCGGGTACGGGGCCTGGAAGTAGTCCTGCATGACCGCGTTGACCTTGGCGAACTCGCCCAGGTCGGTCAGGTACAGGCCCAGACGCACGACCTTGTCCAGCGAGCCGCCGGCGGCTTCGGCCACGGCCTTGAGGTTGTCGAAGGCGCGACGGGCCTGCGCTTCGACGTCGCCAGCGCCGACGATGTCGCCGGTGGCCGGGTCAAGCGGGATCTGGCCGGAGAAGTACACGGTGTTGCCGGCGCGCACGGCCTGCGAGTACGGGCCGATGGCGGCGGGGGCCTTTTCGGTGTTGATGATCTGGCGGGACATGGGTCGCTCCGGTGCTTTGGGGGAAAACAGAGCGGTGATTGTACCGGGTGGGCGCGGCATCGGCTGGGGGTCGGATCCGTTTCCCGGCGGGAAACGGATCCGACCCCGTACGTCGTGTGCGCGGAACGTCATCCACGCATGGCGTGGACCTACTGGCGGCGTACCGACTGCACGACCGACAGGCGGCGCAGGCGGCGCATCACTTCGGCCAGGTGGTTGCGGTCGCGCACCTGGATGTTGAACGCCAGCACGGCGGCGTTGAAATCGCGATCCAGGTAGTCCACGCGCTCGATGTTGGAGTGGCTCTGCGCGATGGCAGCGGCCAGCTGTGCCAGCACGCCGGTGCCGTTCTCCACTTCCACCACCAGCGAGGTGTCGTAGTCACCGGAGACGGTGGTGTCCCAGCCGATCGGCACCCAGCGCTCGGGCGACTTGCGCAGCTCGGCCAGGTTCGGGCAGTCCATGCGGTGCACCACGATGCCCTTGCCGGCGGTGTGGTAGCCCATGATCTCGTCGCCGGGAATCGGCTGGCAGCAGCCGGCGAAGGTGACCACGCCACGCTCGCTGCCGTTGATCAGGATCTTTTCCTGCGAGTGGTGGCGCGAATGCGGGCCGCCACGCAGTTCGGCGTAGGCCATCAGCGCCTGCGCGGCCTGGGTCGGCATCCAGTTGCCCAGTGCGACCTCGGCCAGCAGGGCTTCCAGGCGCGGGAAGCGGTGTTCGGCCAGGAACGCATCCAGGCGCCCCTTCGGCAGCCGCTCCAGCGACGAATCCATCGCTTCCAGCGCACGGTCGAGCATGCGGTGGCCCAGCTGCACGGCATCCTCGTGCTCCAGCTGCTTGAGCTGGTGGCGGATGGCAGTGCGCGCCTTGCTGGTAACCACGAATTCCAGCCACTGCGGTTTCGGCGTGGCCGAGCGTGCGGTGATGATCTCCACCGACTGCCCCGACACCAGCTTGGTGCGCAACGGCACCAGTTTCTTGTCCACGCGCGAGGCCACCGCCATGTTGCCGACGTCGGTATGCACGGCGTAGGCGAAATCGAGCGCGGTGGAGTTGCGCGGCAGGGCCAGGATCTTGCCCTTTGGCGTGAACAGGTAGACCTCGTCCGGGAACAGGTCGACCTTGACGTTGTCCAGGAACTCCAGCGAGGAACCGGCGGCACGCTGCGAGTCGATCAGCTCGACGATCCACGCGTGGGCACGGCTCTGTGCGCTGTTGGGCGAATCGCCGCCGAACTTGTAGGTCCAGTGCGCGGCCACGCCGCGTTCGGCGATCAGGTCCATTTCCTCGGTACGGATCTGCACTTCGATCGGCGAGCCATACGGTCCGAACAGCACCGTGTGCAGCGACTGGTAACCGTTGGCCTTGGGAATGGCGATGAAGTCGCGGAAACGGCCATCCAGCGGCTTGAAGGTGGCATGCACCGAACCCAGCGCGTGGTAGCAGCTGGGCACGCTGCGCACGACCAGGCGGAAGCCGAACACATCCATCACCTGGTCGAAGGATTTGTTCTCGTCGCGCATCTTGTTGTAGATGCTCCACGGGGTCTTGATGCGGCTGATCAGCCGATGCTCGATCCCCTCCTTGGCCAGGCGCTGCGACAGCTGCACTTCCACCTGCGCCATCGCCTCGCGACGCACCACCGGCTGGCTGCGGATGTGCTTCTCGATGATGGCGTGGCGCCACGGGTACAGCGCCTTGAAACCGAGGTTCTGCAGCTCGCTCTTGACCAGGCTCATGCCCAGGCGCTGGGCGATCGGCGCGTAGATCTCCAGCGTCTCGCGGGCGATGCGGCCGCGCGCTTCGCGGCTCTGCGCACCCAGCGTGCGCATGTTGTGCAGGCGGTCGGCCAGCTTGATCATGATCACGCGCAGGTCGCGCGACATCGCCAGCAGCATCTTGCGGAAGCTCTCGGCGGCCGCCTCCTGGCGGTCGCGGAACTTCAGCTTGTCCAGCTTGGTGACGCCGTCGACCAGTTCGGCCACGGCTTCGCCGAACTCGGCGGCCAGCGCCTCGCGGGTCAGCGGCGTGTCTTCGATGGTGTCGTGCAGGATCGCGGCGATCAGCGCTTCCACGTCCAGGCCGAGCTCGGCCAGCACCTGGGCCACCGCCACCGGGTGGGTGATATAGGGCTCACCCGACTTGCGCGTCTGCCCAGCGTGCGCGGAGGCTCCGACTTCCCAGGCACGGCGCAACAGCGGCAGCTGTTCCGGCGGCAGGTAATGGGCGGCGCGTTCAAGCTGGAGGACGTAGTCGGGTACGGCGGCAGTGGGGGCTGCGGCGACCTTGGCAGTGGGGCCTGGGTTCATGCCCGCAGCCTATTCCAGCGCGACGTTTACGGCAAATCCTGAATGCGAAACAGCCCGCACGGGGCGGGCTGTTCGGTGTATCCATCGATTACGTTGATCGATGCGATCAATCGTCGTTCTTGGACATGTCTTCGTCAGCGACCACTTCGGCGGCAGCCCACTCCAGCGCTTCGCGCTCGGCGCGCTCACGCTCGGCCTTCTCGACTTCGTCGATCAGCGCGTTGTCGATCTTGCGGGCGGCGATTTCGCGCAGCGCCAGCACGGTCGGCTTGTCCTCGGTCTCGCTGTTGTCCAGCGTGGCCTGCACGCCGTTGGCGAGCTGGCGGGCACGCTTGGATGCCATCATGACCAGTTCGAAACGGTTGTTAACGACTTCCAGGCAATCTTCTACGGTGATGCGGGCCATACGGGCTCCCGGCGACCGGTCGGCCGCTCAGTCGAATGAGGGAAAGGGGACGGAGTGTACTGGCAGGGGCTGGACAAAATCAAGCCAACCCCTACCCGATTCTTTTGGAATCAGTCAGTTGCGCCCGGATCGGGAGTCAGCAGGGCCTGGATCAGGCCGGCGTGGCGGACCTTCTGGGCCTCCCGGCGCAGGCGGCTGGCGGTGAAGATGGCGCACAACTCGTCCACGGCGGTGTCGAACACCTCGTTGACGATGACGTAGTCGAACTCGTTGAAGTGCAGCATTTCATCGCGCGCCGCGCCCAGGCGCTGGGCGATGACCGCCTCGCTGTCCTGGCCACGCTTGCGCATGCGATCCTGCAGGGCCTGCCTGGACGGCGGCAGGATGAACACGGTGACCGTGCCGGGCACCAGCTGGCGCACCTGCTGCGCGCCCTGCCAGTCGATTTCCAGCAGCACGTCCTGGCCGGCGGCCAGCTGCGGCTCCACCGACTGCCGGGCCGTGCCCTTCCAGTCGCCGTGCACCCACGCATGCTCGAAGAAGTCGCCGGCGGCGATCATTTCTTCGAACCTTTCCGCAGAGACGAAATGGTAGTGCTGGCCGTTCACTTCCCCCGGGCGCATCGCGCGCGAGGTGAAGGAGATCGACAGCGCGATCTGCGGGTCACGCGCCAGGGTGGCATTGACGATGCTGCTCTTGCCGGCGCCGGAGGGGGCGGCAACGATGTACAGCGTGCCGCGCGCAACGGCGTCCGACGGCTTCGACGGGGCGCTCATGCGCGGAACCCAACTGGTTGATTTCGCAAAATTTTTCCTCGGTGTTCCAGATCCGGCGCGGAGGATCGCGCCAGGACGGCGGGGGCTGCGCGGAACATCCTGGAACCAGGCCCGGCAGACGCTTCCCCGGGGGGGCGGGCACGCAACTTTACCAGAGCGGCCCCGTTGCGCGCCCGCCCCGCCGGCGCCGGGCCTTGTGCCACATGGGCGTGCGGGGGCCTGTGCTATAACCGGGCCGTACCCAACGACAGCCCGGAGGCCCGTGCCTCCCCGCCATCCCAGGAGAACGGCATGCCATCGATGAGCCGCCGCCAGTTCCTGAAAGTGACCGGGACAACCCTGGTCGGCTCCAGCCTGGCATTGATGGGCTTCGCGCCCGGCATCGCGCTCGCGGAGGTCAGGCAGTACAAGCTGACCCGCGCGACCGAGACCCGCAACACCTGTACCTACTGTTCGGTGGCCTGCGGCATCCTGATGTACAGCCTCGGCGACGGCGCCAAGAACGCCGAGCCGAGCATCTTCCATATCGAGGGTGACCCGGACCATCCGGTCAACCGCGGCACGCTGTGCCCGAAGGGCGCCGGCCTGGCCGACATCATCCACAGCAAGTCGCGCCTGCTCTACCCCGAGTACCGGGCACCGGGCTCCAACGAGTGGAAGCGGCTGAGCTGGGACGATGCGCTGGACCGCATCGCGCGGCTGATGAAGGAAGACCGCGATGCCAACTTCGTGCAGAAGAACGAAGCCGGGCAGACGGTCAACCGCTGGCTGACCACCGGCATGCTGGCGGCCTCGGCCACCAGCAATGAAACCGCGGTGCTGACCCACAAGGTCGTCCGCTCCCTTGGCATGCTGGCATTCGACAACCAGGCACGTGTCTGACACGGCCCGACGGTGGCAGGTCTTGCCCCGACGCTAGGCCGTGGTGCGATGACGAACCACTGGGTCGACATCAAGAATGCCGACCTGATCCTGATCATGGGTGGCAATGCCGCCGAGGCACACCCGTGCGGATTCAAATGGGTGACCGAGGCCAAGGCACACAACAAGGCCCGGCTGATCGTGGTCGATCCGCGCTTCAACCGCTCGGCCGCGGTGGCCGACGTGTACGCGCCGATCCGCACCGGTACCGATATCGTGTTCCTGGGCGGCCTGATCAACTACCTGCTGACCGAGGACCGCATCCAGCACGAGTACGTGCTGAACTACACCGACATGCCGTTCCTGGTGAAGGACGAATTCGCCTTCAAGGACGGCCTGTATTCGGGTTACAACGAAGAGAAGCGCAGCTACGACCGTTCCAGCTGGGACTACGCCTACGGTGACGACGGCTACGTACGCAGCGACCCGACGCTGAAGGACCCGCGCTGCGTCTACAACCTGCTGAAACAACACTACGCGCGCTACACCGTGGAGATGGTCGAGCGCATCTGCGGCACGCCGGCCGACAGCATCCGCCAGATCTGGGACATGATCGCGTCCACCGCCGGCAAGGACAAGGCGATGACCATCCTGTACGCGCTGGGATGGACGCAGCACTCGATCGGCGCACAGAACGTGCGTGCCGGCACCATGGTGCAGCTGCTGCTGGGCAACATCGGCGTGGCCGGTGGCGGCATGAACGCGCTGCGCGGGCATTCCAACATCCAGGGCCTGACCGACATCGGCCTGATGTCCGACCTGCTGCCCGGCTACCTGACGCTGCCGAGGCAGGACGAGCAGGACTACGACGCCTACATCGCCAAGCGCACGCAGAAGCCGCTGCGCGCCAACCAGATGTCGTTCTGGCAGAACTATCCGAAGTTCCACGTCAGCCTGATGAAATCGTGGTGGGGCGATGCCGCCACCGCCGACAACAACTGGTGCTTCGATTACCTGCCAAAGCTCGACAAGCCGTACGACATGCTGCAGGCGTACGAGCTGATGAACGAGGGCAAGATCCACGGCTACATCTGCCAGGGTTTCAACCCGCTGGCCTCGGCGCCTAACAAGGGCAAGCTGATCAGCGCGTTCTCCAAGCTGAAGTTCATGGTCAGCATGGACCCGCTGGAAACCGAGACCATCGCCTTCTGGCAGAACCACGGCGCGTTGAACGACGTCGACCCGAGCACGATCCAGACCGAAGTATTCCGCCTGCCCACCACGTCCTTCGCCGAGGAGAACGGCGCGGTGGTGAACTCCTCGCGCTGGCTGCAGTGGCACTGGAAGGGCGCCAATCCGCCGGGTGAAGCGCGCAGCGACATCGAGATCATGTCCGAGCTGTTCCATCGCATCAAGGCGATGTACGAGAAGGACGGCGGTGCGTGGTGGGAGCCGGTGCGCGACCTGGCCTGGAAGTATTCCAACCCGGAGCTGCCAACGCCGGAAGAGCTGGCGATGGAATACAACGGCAAGGCGCTGGCCGACGTGTTCGATCCCAAGGACCCGACCAGGCTGGTGCGCAAGGCCGGCGAGCAGCTGGCCGCATTCGGCGACCTGCGCGACGATGGCAGCACCGCGTCGGGCTGCTGGATCTACATCGGTGCCTGGGGCCCGACCGGCAACATGATGGCGCGGCGTGACAACAGCGACCCCACCGGCATCGGCAACACGCTGGGCTGGGCCTGGGCGTGGCCGGCCAATCGCCGCGTGATGTACAACCGCGCGTCGTGCGACGTGGCCGGCCAGCCGTTCGACCCGCGCCGCACGCTGCTGGCCTGGAACGGCAAGAACTGGGGCAGCGTGGACGTACCGGACTTCAAGGCCGACGAAGATCCCGCCGGCGGGATGGGCCCGTTCATCATGAACCCGGAAGGCATCGCCCGCTTCTTCGCCAAGGCCGGCATGGCCGAAGGGCCGTTCCCGGAGCACTACGAGCCATTCGACACGCCACTGCGCAGCAATCCGCTCAGCCCCGGCCAGGCACTGACGCTGAACAACCCGGCCGCCCGCGTATTCGCCAGCGATCGCGCACAGATCGGTTCGCCGGACGAGTTCCCGCATGTGGCCACCACCTACCGCCTGACCGAGCACTTCCACTTCTGGACCAAGCACGGCAAGTTGAACGCCATCATCCAGCCCGAGCAGTTCGTCGAGATCGGCGCGGCCTTGGCCGACGAGCTGGGCATCAGCAACGGCAGCCGCGTGCGGGTCAGTTCCAAGCGTGGACACATCGAAGCGGTGGCGATGGTGACCAAGCGCATCAAGGCCCTGCAGATCGATGGCCGGACCGTGCACCAGGTGGGCGTGCCGATCCACTGGGGCTTCCTCGGTGCGGCCAAGCCCGGATACATCGCCAATACGCTGACCAACGCCATCGGTGACGGCAACTCGCAGACGCCCGAATCGAAGTGCATCCTGGTCAAGGTCGAGAAGGTGTAGGAGACACGCCATGTCACTGCAATCGCTGGACATCATCCGCCGCTCGGCCACCACCACGCCCTCGCCGGAAGCGCGCGGTGCGCACACCGGCCAGGTCGCCAAGCTGATCGATGTGAGCAAATGCATCGGCTGCAAGGCCTGCCAGGTCGCCTGCATGGAATGGAACGACCTGCGCGACGAGGTCGGCAGCTGCGTTGGCAGCTATGACAACCCGCCCGACCTGAGCGACCAGTCGTGGACGGTGATGAAGTTCCGCGAGTACGAGGACGAGAAGGGCAAGCTGGAGTGGCTGATCCGCAAGGAGGGCTGCATGCACTGCAGCGACCCGGGCTGCCTGAAGGCCTGCCCGTCGCCGGGCGCGATCATCCAGTACGCCAACGGCATCGTCGACTTCCAGGAAGAGAACTGCATCGGCTGCGGCTACTGCGTGACCGGTTGCCCGTTCGACGTGCCGCGCATTTCCAAGAAGGACCACAAGGCCTACAAGTGCACGCTGTGCTCGGACCGGGTGGCGGTGGGCCAGGAACCGGCCTGCGTGAAGACCTGCCCGACCGGGGCGATCACCTTCGGCAGCAAGCAGGCGATGACCGAGCACGCGGCCGGCCGCGTGGAAGACCTGAAATCGCGCGGCTACGAGAACGCCGGCCTGTACGACCCGCAGGGCGTGGGTGGCACCCACGTGATGTACGTGCTGCAGCATGTGGACAAGCCGGAGCTGTACGCCGACCTGCCCAAGGACCCGCGGATCAGCCCGATGGTGGAAGTCTGGAAGGGCGTGGCCAAGCCGCTGGGCGTGCTGGCGATCGCCGCCACCGCCTTCGCCGGCTTCCTGCATTACATCGGCATCGGCCGCAACACGGTCAATGACGAGGAAGAAGAGGAAGCCGAACACGAGGCGAAGAAGATCGAAGAGGAGCAGCGGCCATGAAGTACGCCCCGCACCCGCGGCAGATCATCCGCTACCGCGCGCCGACCCGCATCAATCACTGGATCGTGGCGATCTGCTTCGTGCTGACGGCGCTGTCCGGGCTGGCACTGTTCCATCCCGCGCTGTTTCCGCTGACCCAGCTGTTCGGTGGCGGCCCGTGGACGCGCATCCTGCATCCATTCATCGGGCTGGCCATGGTGGTCGGCTTTGCGTTTCTGGCGTTCCGCATGTGGCGCGACAATCTGCCGACGGCCGACGATCGCGCATGGATGCGCGGCATGCGCGATGTACTGCGCAACGAGGATGAGAGGCTGCCGCCGGTGGGCCGCTTCAATGCCGGCCAGAAGCTCTTGTTCTGGGCGATCATTGGTTGCCTGTCGGCACTGCTGCTGACCGGCTTCGTGATCTGGCGGCAATACTTCAGCCATCTCTTCCCGATCGGGCTGATCCGCTTCTCGGTGCTGGCCCATGCGTTGTTCGGTTGGGTGCTGGTGTGCGCGATCGTGGTGCACATCTATGCGGCGCTCTGGATCAAGGGCTCGGTGCGGGCGATGACCCAGGGCAAGGTGACCTATGGGTGGGCGTACAAGCACCACCGGCAGTGGTTCCGCGACATCCTGCGCGGACGTCGGGAAGAGGGGTAACGGCAGGGCCTGCGGCCCTGCACCTGCAGAGGCGCCTTCGACAGTTCCCCGGTGCTTTTGGTAGGTGTCGACCTTGGTCGACACGATGAACACGGCAGCAACCGATGGGGTCAGATCCGTTTTCCTATGGAAAACGGATCTGACCCCATTTCAAATGGCCTACAGTGCGCTGGACGCCAGCGCTGACAACGGCGAGGATGGAGGCTGGTTCTTCTGGCTGGCCCTGCATGGCGCAACGCATCCTTGAACCCGGTGAGATCGAGACGCTCGCCTCGCGCGACGTGCCGCGCATCATCCTGCCTGATACCGGGTCGCTGTTCGCCACACGCGCGGCGCGCCTGCGCAGCCTGGCCGCGCACAGCGCCATCGGCGGTTACCTGCAGCTGCTGGCGGCATTGGCCGATGCACAGCAGGCGCTGCTGGAGGAATTGACACCCCAGCAACGCGAGGCGCTGCAGGACCACGCGCGCGCGCAGCAGTCCAGCGCGGCCGCCAGTGCCGGCATGCCGTTGCGGCCCGCCAACACACTTCATCTGGACGGGCGCTGGCGCGACTGGCTGCGCACGCTGTGCCGGCACTGCGCCGACGAAGCGGGGCTACCGGCGGAAACACGGCAGGAATTGCTGCGCGTCGCCGCCGCCGACGACACCTGGCTGGATGCGCAGGCCCACGCCGTGCTGGAACGCGCTGACGCGCCCCCGGTCGACGCGGTCGCTGCGCTGCTGGTGATGAATGCGTTGCAGGTGTATTGGGCAGTACTGGCGGCCAGCTTCCGCCCCAGCGACCTGAAGCCGCTGGCCGATGCGCCAGGGCTGTGCCCGCTGTGCGGCACCCTGCCGGTGACCAGCATGGTGCAGGCCCGCCCGCCCTATGCCTCCTACCGCTACCTGTCGTGCTCGTTGTGCGCCTGCCAGTGGCACTACGTGCGCGTGCAGTGCAGCCAGTGTGGCGCCGCTGGCAAGGACATCGCCTATCGCGCCCTGGCTGATGCCGACGGCGATACCGGCCAGGCGGTGCGCGAGAGCGCGGTACGTGCAGAAACCTGCGACCACTGCCACAGCTACCGCAAGATCCTGTATCTGGAAAAAGATCCGTCGCTGGAACCGGTGGCTGATGACCTTGGCACGCTGGCGCTGGACCTGCTGCTGGGCGAGGAAGGCTATGCACGCGCCAGCCAGAATCCGCTGCTGTGGCAATCCGACGGCGAGTGAGGCGATGACAGCCACGCCCCCCACCCCGGCATCGGCTTCCGCGCTGCCCTCGCTGGACCGGTTGCTGCGCCTGCCTGCCTTGGCAACACTGATCGAGGGCCACGGCCGCAGCCGCATCACCCAGTTGCTGCGCGTACATCTGCAGGCGCTGCGTGAGCGCATCAGTGCCACGCAGCTCTCGGCCGAGCAGTTGCATCAGGCCATTGAAGGCCCGGCACTGGTCGCGGCGCTTGATGCCGCACTCATCGCCGATGCACGGCTGAACCTGCAGCCGATGTTCAACCTGACCGGCACCGTGCTGCATACCAACCTGGGTCGCGCCCTGCTGCCCGAGTCCGCGGTGCAGGCCGTCACCCGCGCGATGGCCGCACCGGTTGACCTGGAATTCGACATCACCCGCGGCCGCCGCGGCGACCGCGATGCACGGGTGCAGGCGCTGGTCTGCGAGCTGACCGGCGCCGAAGCCGCCACCGTGGTCAACAACAATGCGGCGGCGGTCCTGCTGCTGCTCAACAGCCTGGCCAACCGCCGCGAGGTGGTGGTGTCGCGCGGCGAACTGGTGGAAATCGGCGGTGCCTTCCGCATTCCCGATGTGATGCGCAGTGCCGGCGCGCGGCTGCTGGAAGTGGGCACCACCAACCGCACCCACCCGGCCGACTTCGCCCATGCCATCGGCCCGCGCACCGCACTGCTGATGGAGGTGCACGCCAGCAACTACGCGATCACCGGCTTCACCGCCAAGGTCGACACCGCGGCGATGGCAGCGATCGCGCACGACCATGGCCTGCCGTTGGTGGTGGACCTGGGCAGCGGCAGCCTGTGCGACCTGGCGGCCTTCGGCCTGCCACACGAGCCGACCGTGCAGGAAACACTGGCGGCCGGTGCCGACCTGGTCTCGTTCAGTGGCGACAAGCTGCTGGGTGGGCCGCAGGCCGGCATCATCGCCGGCCGCGCCGACCTGATCGCGCGGATCAACCGCAACCCGCTCAAGCGTGCGCTGCGCATGGACAAGATGGGCCTGGCCGCGCTGGAGGCGGTACTGGCGCTGTACCGCGAGCCGGAGCTGCTGGCGCAACGGCTGCCGACACTGCGTACGCTCTCGCGCACGCAGCAGGACATGGATGCGCAGGCCCAGCGCCTGCTGCCACCGCTGCGCTCGGTGCTGCCGACCGGCTACATGCTTGAACAGGCACGGATGCACAGCCAGATCGGCAGTGGTGCGCAGCCACAGGCGCAGCTCGGCAGTGCCGGCCTGCGCATCACCACTGCGCAACGTGGCGGCCTGGACCGCCTGGCCAAGCGCCTGCGCCAGCTGCCGCGACCGGTGCTGGGCCGCATCGGCGAGGACGCATTGTGGCTGGACCTGCGTTGCCTGGAACCGGCCGACGAAGCGGACTTCCTCGCCCAATGGAGCACGCTGCAACCATGATCGTCGGCACCGCCGGGCATATCGACCATGGCAAGACGCGCCTGGTGCGGGCACTGACCGGCATCGAAACCGATCGCCTGCAGGAAGAACGCACGCGCGGCATCTCCATTGAACTGGGCTATGCCTATGTCCCGGTGGAAAGCGCGAACGGCACAGGCCCCGCCGCGATGCTGGGTTTCGTCGATGTGCCGGGTCATGAGCGCTTCGTCCACACGATGGTGGCCGGCGCCACCGGTATCGATGTCGCCCTGCTGGTCGTCGCCGCCGACGACGGCGTGATGCCGCAGACCCGCGAGCATCTGGCGATCCTGCAGCTGCTGGGCGTGGATCGCGGCGCGGTGGCGCTGACCAAGATCGACCGCGTGGACGCCGCGCGCATCGCCCGGGTCGAGATCGAGATTGCCGCTTTGCTGGCCGGAACGCCGCTGCAGGGTTCCCCCGTGTTCGCCTGCAACAGCACGTCCCCCGATGACGCAGGCATCAACGCCTTGCGCGCCCACCTGCACGCATGGGCCGCCGGCGATGCCAACGCGCGCCAGGCCGCGCTGCGCAGCGAGCTGTTCCGCATGCCGGTGGACCGCGTGTTCTCGCTGGCCGGCCACGGCACATTGGCGACCGGCGCGGTACATGGCGGTGTCACCGCGGTGGGCGAGCATCTGCAGCTGATGCCGGCCGCCACTGAAGTGCGCATACGCAGCATCCACGCGCAGAACCAGGCCAGTGATCACGCCATGGCCGGACAGCGCTGCGCGTTGAACCTGGCCGCCATCGCCCGCGACGAGATTCATCGTGGCGACTGGATTGCCGACCCGCGCGCGCTGCTGGCCACCACCCGCGTCGATGTGCGCCTGCGCTTGTCCGCACGGGCAGCACCACTGCGCGACTGGGCACCCCTGCACATCCACTGGGGCACGATGCACCGGCAGGCCCATGTGGTGCTGCTGGAGGACCGTGACCAAGGTGATGGGCAGTTGGTGCAGCTGGTGTTCGATGCACCGGTCTGTGCGATGTGTGGTGAACGCTTCATCGCCCGCGATTCCGCCGCGACCCACACGCTGGGCGGTGGCGTCGTGCTCGACCCGGACCCGCCACAGCGGCGCCGGCGCAGCCCGGCACGGCTCGCCTGGCTGGGCGCACTGGAGCAGCTGGCCACAGGTGCGGGAATCGGCCCGCTGTTGCAGCAGGCGCCCTTCGGCATTGCCATGGCCGCGCTGCAACGCTACTGCCGGCGCGCGGCCGACCGGATCGATCTTCCTCCAGACGCACAGCGCATCATCACCCGCGAGGACACGGTGGTCATCCTTGCCTCGCACTGGCAGGTGCTGCACGAGCAGGTGATCACATCGCTGCGTAGCTGGCATGAGCGACGCCCGGACGAACCCGGTGTCGACAGCGGGCGCCTGCAACGCAGCACCCTGCCCGCGCTTGCGACGGGGCTCTGGAATGCGCTGCTGCAGGACCTGCTGGACGACGGCAGCGTGCAACGCGTGGGCGCCTGGTGGCGCCTGCCCGGCCATGACCATGCGCCACCGGAACGCGAGCGCCTGCTGCTGGAACGCGTGCTGCCGCAACTGCACGCCGGTGGCTTCGATCCGCCGTGGGTGCGTACTCTGGCCGCCGACTTCGGACTGACCGAAGACGATGTCCGCGCCGTCCTGCGCCGCGCCGCCGCACGTGGCGAACTGTTCCAGGTGGTGCCGGACCTGTTCTATGCACCCGCGCGCATTGCGGAACTCGCCGCGATGGTCGCGCAGCTGTCACAGGCCAGCGGCGCGGTGGATGCGGCGGCCTTCCGCGATGCCATCGGCCTGGGCCGCAAACGCAGCATCCAGATCTTGGAGTTCTTCAATCGCGTTGGCTACACTCGACGCGTCGGTGACCAGCATCGGCCGCGCGGCGACCTGCAGTGGAACGCAGCCCGCGACTGAGCCCACCGGTACCGCCGTACTTTCGGAAGGCATGCGCATCCGGGCATGTGGCTGGGCTTCAAACCCAGTAGGGGGCGTCGATCGTTCCCTGGTAGGTTCGACTCCTGCTGCCTTCCGCCATTCGTGTTTCCGCAGGAGATGTCGGCATGGCCACGCACGCGCAGTCACCCGCCCCATCCACGGCCGATGCCCCGCAACGACTGACCTCTCTCGCGCATGGCGGCGGCTGCGGCTGCAAGATCGCGCCGGGCGTGCTGAGCGAACTGCTGCGCGGCGTTCCAGCACTTCCCGCACCGACCGAACTGCTGGTTGGCCGCGAGACCAGCGACGACGCCGCGGTGTACCGCCTCGATGATCGCCAGGCAATCGTCGCCACCACCGATTTCTTCATGCCCATTGTCGACGACCCGTTCGACTTCGGCCGCATCGCCGCCACCAACGCGTTGTCGGACCTGTACGCGATGGGCGCGCGGCCGCTGTTCGCGCTGGCCATCGTCGGCATGCCGATCAACACCCTGCCGCAGGACACCATCCGCGGCATCCTGCAGGGCGGCGAGCGTGCCTGCGCCGACGCCGGCATCGTGGTGGCCGGCGGCCACAGCATCGATTCGGTGGAACCGATCTACGGCCTGGCCGCGATCGGCGTGCTCGATCCTCAGCGGCTCAAGCGCAATGCCGATGCCCGCGCCGGCGATGTGCTGGTGCTGGGCAAGCCGTTGGGCGTGGGCGTGTACTCGTCGGCGCTGAAGCAAGAAGTGCTGGATGCAGAGGGCTACCGGCAGATGATCGCGTCGACTACCCGCCTGAACAGCGTGGGCGTGCCGCTGGCCGCGCTGGACGGCGTGCACGCGATGACCGACGTCACCGGCTTCGGCCTGCTCGGCCACCTGCTGGAAGTGTGCCGCGCCAGCGGCGTCGCTGCCGAAGTGGACAGTGCACAGGTGCCGCTGCTGCCGCAGGCGCTGGAGCTGCTGCAGCGCGGCTGCGTGACCGGCGCCTCCGCCCGCAACTGGGCCTCGTATGGCGCCGAAGTGCGCTTCGCCGAACGCTTGGCCGGCCACTGGCAGCCACTGCTGACCGATCCGCAGACCAGTGGCGGGCTGTTGGTGTCCTGCGCCCCGGAGGCAGTGAATGCGGTGCTGGCCTGCTTCCACGACGCAGGGTTCGGCCAGGCGGCCGTGGTCGGGCGATTGGGTGAAGGAGCGCCGGGCGTCAGCGTGCGCTGATGCGCTGGAACGACAAGGGCGCCCGAAGGCGCCCCTGCTGTATCGCTGGATGCAACATCATTCGATGTTCTGCACCTGCTCGCGGATCTGGTCGATCAGCACCTTCAGCTCCACCGCGGCATTGGACGTGCGGCTGTCCACCGACTTCGAGCCCAGCGTATTGGCTTCGCGGTTGAACTCCTGCAGCAGGAAGTCCAGGCGGCGGCCGACCGGCTCGCGCTGCTTGAGCACGCGGCGGATCTCGACGATATGGCTGCCGAGCCGGTCCAGCTCTTCATCCACGTCCAGCTTCTGCAGCCACAGGACCAGCTCCTGCTCCGCACGGCCCGGGTCGACCGGGTGCGGCAGGTCAGCCAGACGGGCGGCCAGCTTGGCGCGCTGGCCGTCGCGAATGGCCGGAATCAAGGTGCGCACTTCGGTGGCGATGCGTTCGATGCCGTCCACGCGTTCGCTGATGGCCGCAGCCAGCTTGCCGCCTTCGCGCTCACGCGCTTCGACGAAGCCGTCCAGCACCTGGTCCAGCAGGGCCAGCGCCTCGACCTGCAGGGCGGCGGCATCCGTGGCCTCGCCGCGGGTCACGCCCGGCAGCTGCAGCAGATCGGTGAAGCTGACCTGCAGGTTCGGGAAATCGGAGGTCAGGCGGTGGGCCAGGCGGCCCAGCTGGCCCAGCAGGGCCTCGTCCACCTGCAGGTTGGCAGCCGCCTCCGGCGCGCGCAGGCGCATCACCAGATCCAGCTTGCCGCGGCTCAGGCGCGCGGCGATACGCTCGCGCAGCTGCGGTTCGAGCGCCCGCAGTTCCTCGGGCAGGCGGGTGCCGACCTCCAGGAAGCGGTGGTTGACCGAGCGCAGCTCGCAGCCCAGCGTGCCCCACGGGGTGACCCGCTCGCCGCCGGCATAGGCGGTCATGCTTCGAATCATGGAATGTGTCCGGTGCGTGCAAAGGGGGAATGGTACCCTAGCGCCCTCACCAGAGCCCCCTTGCCCGCCCCGTGAAGGCCGCGGGCATGGCGGCGTACTCCCTCGCCATTACGGAACCCGCACCATGTCCGACTCCCGCCCCAGCGGCCGCCAGCCCGACCAGCTCCGCCCGGTCGTCATCCAACGCGGCTTCACCCGCCACGCCGAAGGTTCGGTGCTGGTGTGCTTCGGTGAAACCCGCGTGCTGTGCACCGCCAGCGTCGAGAACCGCGTGCCGGGCTTCCTGCGCGGCAAGGGCGAAGGCTGGGTCACCGCCGAGTACGGCATGCTGCCGCGCGCCACCCATACCCGCAGCGACCGCGAAGCGGCCCGTGGCAAGCAGGGCGGTCGCACGCTGGAGATCCAGCGCCTGATCGGCCGCAGCCTGCGTGCCTGCGTGGACCGCAATGCGCTGGGCGAACGCACCATCACCCTCGACTGCGACGTGCTGCAGGCCGACGGTGGCACCCGCACCGCCGCCATCACCGGCGCCTATGTGGCCCTGGTCGATGCGGTGAACGTGCTGATGAAGCGTGGCGACATCAAGCGCAACCCGGTCCTGGGCGCAGTTGCAGCAGTGTCGGTGGGCGTGTACCGCGGCACCCCGGTGCTGGACCTGGACTACGCCGAAGACAGCGACTGCGACACTGACATGAACGTGGTGATGAACGACGGTGGCGGCTTCATCGAGCTGCAGGGCACCGCCGAAGGCCACGCCTTCCGTCGCGATGAACTGGACGCGCTGCTGGGCCTGGCCGAGAAGGGCGTGGCCGAGCTGCTGGCCGCGCAGCAGGCGGCGCTGTCGGCATGAACCGGCGCATCGCCCTGACCACCCTGGTGGTTGCCGACTATGACGAAGCCATTGCCTGGTACACCGGCAAGCTCGGCTTCGCATTGCTCGAAGACATCGACCAGGGGCACAAGCGCTGGGTGGTGGTCGGCCCGACCGACGGCAGCGCCGCCGCCCTGCTGCTGGCCCGTGCCAGCGACGAGGAACAGCGCAGCCGCATCGGCAACCAGACCGGTGGCCGCGTTGCCTTCTTCCTCAACACCGACGACTTCCACCGCGACCACGCGGCGATGCTGGCCGCCGGCGTCGAGTTCCTGGAAGCACCGCGCGAAGAACCCTATGCAACGGTCGCGGTATTCCGCGACCTGTATGGCAACACCTGGGACCTGTTGGAGCCCCGTCAATGAAGAAACTGGTACTGGCCAGCCACAATGCCGGCAAGCTGGTGGAGATGCAGGAGATCCTCGCCGACCTGCCGCTGCAGATCACCTCGGCCGCCGAGCTGGGCCTGGGCGACGTGGAAGAGACCGGCCTGACCTTCGTCGAGAACGCGCTGCTGAAGGCACGCGCCGCCTGCGAAGCGACCGGCCTGCCGGCGCTGGCCGATGATTCCGGCCTGATCGTCGATGCCCTGGGTGGTGCACCGGGCCTGTACAGCGCGCGCTATGCCGGCCACCCGACCAACGCCGCTGCCAACAACGCCAAGCTGCTGGACGCGATGGCCGGTGTTCCCGATGGTCAGCGCAGTGCCCGCTTCTATGCGGTGATCGTGCTGCTGCGCCACGCCACCGACCCGCAGCCGCTGATCTGCGAAGGCCGCTGGGAAGGGCAGATCATCCGTGAGCTGCGTGGCACGAATGGTTTCGGCTACAACCCGGTGTTCCTGGACACCACCCACGGCCTGACCGCCGCGGAAATGGAGCCGGCGTTGAAGAACGCCATCAGCCACCGTGCCGTTGCCCTGCAGCAGCTCAAGCAACAGCTGGCGACGCTGTACTGACGCCCGACCTGATCGAACCAGGGAAGCCGGCCAACGGCCGGCACTACCGATGAAGCCCATGCCGCACGCCCACGACCACTGCAACCACCTGCCCGGCGAAGCCTGCTCCGCTGACCACGACAGCGCACCGCGGCTGGTGCCGCCACCGCTGTCGCTGTACGTGCACCTGCCGTGGTGCGTGCGCAAATGCCCGTACTGCGATTTCAATTCGCACCAGGCCAAGGGCGAGTTGCCGTTCGAGGCCTACATCGATGCACTGCTGCGCGACCTGGACCAGGACCTGCCGCTGGTCTGGGGCCGGGTGGTGCACAGCGTGTTCTTCGGTGGCGGCACGCCCAGCCTGTTCCCGCCGGAAGCGATCGACCGCTTCCTGCAGCAGGCCAGCGCGCGCCTGCGCTTTGCCCCCAACGCCGAAATCACCCTGGAAACCAACCCGGGCACCGCCGAGCATGGCCGTTTCGACCGCTACCGCGCGGCCGGCGTGAACCGCCTGAGCTTCGGCATCCAGAGTTTCGACGACGCCATGCTCAAGCGCCTGGGCCGCATCCACGACGGTGGCGAAGCCGAGCGCGCGGTGAAGATGGCGCAGGACGCGGGCTACGACAATTTCAACATCGACCTGATGTATGCGCTGCCGGAACAGACCCTGGCCGGCGCCGAGGCCGACCTGGAGCGTGCATTTGCACTGCAACCGGCGCACATCTCGCACTACCAGCTGACCCTGGAACCGAACACGGTGTTCTTCGCGCGGCCGCCGCAGGGCATTCCCGATGAAGACAACGCCTGGGACATGCAGGAACACTGCCAGGCATTGCTGGCACAGGCTGGTTTCGGCCAGTACGAGGTCAGCGCCTATGCGCGCCCCGGCCGGCAAAGCGCGCACAACCTGAACTACTGGCGTTTCGGCGATTACCTGGGCATCGGTGCCGGTGCGCACGGCAAGATCAGCTCGGGCGCCGAAGAACACGTGCTGCGCCGCTGGAAGCTGAAGCATCCGCAGGCCTACCTGGACAGCGCTGGCACGCCGGCCTCTTTCGGGGGTGACGATGTGATCGCAGCCGAGCGCCTGCCGTTCGAGTACATGCTCAACCTGCTGCGCCTGCACGAAGGGTTCGGCCTTCGCGATTTCGAGTCGCGCACCGGGCTGCCGCGCGGCGTGCTGGACGCTCCGTTGGCCGAGGCCGTCCAGCGCGGCTGGCTGGAGGTGGCGGAGGGTCATGTGCAGCCGACCGAGCTGGGCCGCCGGTTCACCAACGATGTGGTGAGCCTGTTCCTGGAGGAATAAGCCTTCCGCCATACCGGGTAGTGCCGGCCGCTGGCCGGCACTCTGGTAAAGACAGCGCTGCCGGCCAGCGGCAGGCACTACCGTTCATCCGTCGGCCCTGCCCGATGAACGTGAGACACGTTCAGCCTAAAGTAGCGCCGACTGCGGCCGACACGGTAGATTCACAGGATCGATCCGCGGGAATCCGGGTACCGCTCGCCGATGTCAGCTGTCTTTTCCATCACCTCTGCCGACAAGGCACGCCTGGCCGCCAGCGACCTGCCATCGCGGGTGCGTGAACTGCTGGGTGCGTTGATCGGCCTGTGCCGGCAAACGCTGGCCGCGCCCCTGATCCTGACCGTCGAAGCGCTGGAGCAGACGCTGCTGCACGACGCCGACCGTGCACGCAATCCGATGCAGCAGGCGGACCTGATGGCCCAGCGTGGCCAGCTGCACGCCTTCGCCGGCCATTTCGCCGACCGCATGCTCGATGCCGTGGCCGAAGCGCTGGCGGGCCTGCGCGAGCCGTCCACCGTCGCTGCGGCCCCTGCTTCGCCGCCGCCGCTACCGGGCGCGCTCGGCCTGTCGCTGGTCGATGAGCACGAGGTGGATCGCGACCTGCTGCTGACCGAAATGATCCGGCGCGAGACCCTGCGTTCAACCAATACGTTGAACCTGCTGGGACAGCGCCTGGGCGTGCTCGCGGCGGCGCCGGCGTTCGAGGCCGACACCCTGCCACTGGCACCGCAGGCCCTGTGCGCGATGGTGCGCCGGATCGCCGAACAGGACGCCCTTGGCGTGGAGGTGCAGCTTGCGCTGTACCGCAGCTTCGAACGGCAGGTGCTGGAACGCCTGGGCGATGTGCTGGACCGCGCCAATGCGCTGCTGGCCCAGCATGGCGTGCTGCCGGGCCTGGTCTACACCCCGTACCTGGCACGCTCGTCGAGCACCCGGCGGATCATCACCCAGTCGGTGGGCGGCGGCCGCACGACCCAGCCTGCCAAGCGTTCCGCCGCGCCGTTGACCGGCTGGAACGGCTCCGCTCCGGCCGGTTCCTGGTCGAACCTGGTGCAGGACGCATTCAACGACGCGGGTACGCCGGGCGCAGCCACCGCTGGCGTGACCACGTCCACCGGCAGTGCGCTGCATGAATTGCTGCAGCAGGCCCGCCATGCCACTGCCCCTCCTGCGGACACCGCTGCCGTGCCCAGTGCGGCCGTCGATGCGGTCCTCGCGCGACTGCAGGCCCAGTCCAGCGCGGCGACCGGCGTCGCCGACCTGCAGGCTGCGGTGGTCGCCCAGCTGCGCAGCGAGCACGGCGCGCAGGCCCAGCTGGGCAGCCACGACCGCGACAACCTCGACCTGCTGCGCCTGCTGATGCAGCAGGTGCAGCAACAGCAGCGCCCCGACCCGGTGCCGGCCGCCCTGCTGGCGCGCCTGCAGGTACCACTGGCGCGTGCGGCGATGGCCGACCCCGGCTTCTTCGTGCGCGATGAACACCCTGCACGCGAACTGCTCAACCAGATTGCCGAAGTCGGCGCCAACTGGCTGGGCGACGATGATGTGGATCCCCAGCTGCTGCAGCGCATGGCGCAGAGCGTGCAGGGTCTGCTCGGCCAGGATGCACGCTCGCCCGAGGCCTTCGCCACCGCCAACGAGGACGTGCAGCAGCATCAGCGCGCGGCGGCCCATCGCGCCGAACTGGCCGAGCGCCGCCACGTCGAGGCCGCGCGTGGCAAGGAACGGCTGGAACTGGCGCGTCGCCAGGCCAATGCGCAGATCGACCAGTGCTGCGACACACAGGCGCCGCCGCGCTTCGTGCAGACCCTGCTGCGCCAGGCCTGGGCCGATGCACTCACCCTCACCCGCCTGCGCCATGGCGAAGATTCGCCGCAGTGGCGGGAACGCCTGCTACAGACCGAGCGCATCGCCGCGGTGACCGCGCAGGCCGTCGATGCCAACGGTGGCACCGATGCAGTGCTGGCCAACGAGGTGGAATCGGCGCTCGTGCAGGTCGGCTATCACGCCGAGGAAGCCGCCGCCGTTGCGCGCCGCCTGGCCACGCCAGGAGGCGAGGATGAAAGCACCTCGCGCACCGAGCTCAGTGCGCGCCTGAAGGCACGTGCACGACTGGGTGAACATGCTGCCAGCGGCAGCGCCGACGCCCCGCGCACGCCGCGCAGCAGCGCCGAAGAGGCGGCCTACCAGCAGCTCGTGACCCTGCCCTTTGGCAGCTGGTTCGACATCGACAACGGTGACGGCACCCTGCGCCGCCAGCGCCTGTCCTGGTACAGCCTGCTGACCGGCCACGCCCTGTTCGTCAATCCGCGCGGGCAGAAGATCGCCGATACCGACCTTGATACGCTGGCCCGGCAGCTCAGCGCTGGACGTGCGCAGCTGGTCACCGAAGACAAGGGGCGGCTGGTCGATCGCGCATGGCAGGCCAGCCTCGGTGCGCTGCGTGCGCTGGCCGGCGGCCGTTACAAGGAGGCGTCCGTTTGAACGTGCAACCGCCGCAGGACACCCGCCGCGCGCCGCGTCGCCAAGTCTCGGACCTGGTACCGGTCACCGACCAGATGCGCGAATGCGTGGTGGGCCGGCTCGGCAATGTCTCCGAGACTGGCATGTTGATGCTGGCCAGCACCCCGCTGCGCGAGGACGCGCTGTACCAGTTCCGCTTCCCGTTGCCGATCAGTGACGGCCGCCACGAGGCCATTGACGTGGGCGTGCACCTGCTGTGGAGCGAGCCGGCGCATGTGCCCGGCCAGAGCTGGACCGGTTTCCGCTTCCTCACCCTGTCACGCGAACATCGGCAGCTGCTGCGCCAGTGGATAGGCGAAGACAGCGACGAGGCACCGGTTTCGACGGCCTGAGTGCCGGTTCCAGCACAGCGGTTTTTCCCGGTATGCGGCAGAATCTAGGGCCGTTTTCCGTGTCGAGCCACCGCAATGATCCAGCAAGACCCCGGCGCCCTGTACCCCGACCACCTGGCCGTGCTGTGCCGACGTGCCGAACAGGCGTTGGCCCGCGGCGGCTTCGACCATCTGGTCGTGCCCAGCGGCACCCTGCACTACCAGGTGTTCGACGATCGCGACTACCCGTACGCGGTCAATCCGCAGTTCAAGGCCTGGCTGCCGCTGACCCGGGTGCCCAACAGCTGGATCGTGTTCACCCCGGGCAAGCGCCCGGCGGTGATCTTCCACCAGCCCTTCGATTACTGGCACGTGGTACCGGACGCACCGAGTGGCTGGTGGGTGGAGCACTTCGACATCCACATCATCCGCAAGCCCGAAGAGGCGCTGGCCCTGCTGCCGGCCGACCCGTCGCGCTGCGCGATCCTCGGCGAGTCGCAGAGCGCGCTGGGCAGCTACGTGCCGAACAACCCGGCACCGGTGGTGAACTACCTGGAATGGCACCGCGGCAGCAAGACGCCGTATGAGATCGCGCTGATGCGCCAGGCGCAGGTGCTGGGCGTGCGCGGCCACCGCGCCGCCGAAGCCGCGTTCCGCAACGGCGCCGACGAATTCAGCATCCACATGGCGTACTGCCAGGCAGTGGGCCAGGATGCCAACGAGCTGCCCTACGGCAACATCGTGGCGCTCAATGAACATGCCGCCGTGCTGCATTACACCGAGCTGGGCCGCAAGGCGCCGCAGCCGCTGCGCAGCTTCCTGATCGATGCAGGCGCCAGCGCGCACGGCTACGCCAGCGACATCACCCGTACCTACGCCGCGCAGGGCCACGACGAATTCGCTGCGATGATTGCTGCCGTCGACGCCGCCCAGCAGCAGATGTGCGCAGCGGTGCGCCCGGGCTTCGACTACAGGCAGCTGCACGTGGACGCACATCTTTCGCTGATGGGCGTGCTGAAGGACTTCGGCGTGATCAAGGTCTCGCCGCAGACCGCGCTGGAGACCGGCGTCAGCGCCGCGTTCTTCCCGCATGGCATCGGCCACCTGATCGGCCTGCAGGTGCACGACGTGGCCGGTTTCGCGGCCAGCGACGAGGGCGGCCGCATCGAGCGCCCGGCGGGCCACCCGTACCTGCGCCTGACTCGCGTACTACAACCGGGCATGGTGGTGACCATTGAACCGGGCCTGTACTTCATCGACATGCTGTTGAACGAAGTGAAGGATGCCGGCCATGGTGATGCGATCAACTGGGACCGCGTGGATTTCTTCCGTCCGTATGGTGGCATCCGCATTGAAGACGAAGTGCTGTGCACCGAGGGCGAGGCGGACAACCTGACGCGGCCGGCGTTTGCGGCGGCGAACGGCTGAGCCCCTCGTGGTTGGGCGCTGATATCAAAGGCCGCGCTTGGCCGGGCGGGGTGGGTTTGCAGGACACGCCGTAAACCCATCCATGGGGGCTCGATGGCGCCATCCATGGCGCCAACGGTCCTGCAAACCCACCCCGCCCGTCCTTTGACAGTTTCCTGCTGCGTCCAACCACGGAAAAAGAAGAAAGAAAAGCAGAAGCGGGTCGCTCGCTGCGCTCGCTCCGTGTCGACCAAGGTCGACACCTACCAACAGCCGCGCGTGCCAATAACCGCGGTTGCCAACAGCCGCGTGAACCTGTCGAAGGCGGGGTACTGTGGGTTTGCGGGGTGTGAGCGGCATGGATGCCGCGACCAAGCCCCCATGGATGGGTTCACGGCGTCCCCGCACACCCACAGTGCCCCGCCATCCCACGGAATGCGCGCTGTTGCTGTTGCTGTTGCTGTTGCTGTTGCTGTTGCTGTTGCTGTTGCTGTTGCTGTTGCTGTTGCTCTTGCTGATGCCTCTGCGGGTGCAGGGCTGCAAGCCCTGCAGAACACCCCTTACCCCGCCATCACCGCTTCGATCTCGTCGGCGCTGCGCGCCAGGCCTTCGGTCAGCACGCGATGACCGTCGTCGGTGATCAGCACATCATCCTCGGTACGGATGCCGATGCCGCGCCAGCGCGGTTCCACCGTCGTATCGTCCACGCCGATGTACAGCCCCGGCTCGATGGTGAATGCCATGCCCGGCTCCAGCAGCCGCGAATCGCCCGCCAGGCGGTAATCGCCCACATCGTGCACGTCCAGCCCGATCCAGTGCCCGGTCTTGTGCCGGTAGAAACGCTGGTACAGGCCTTCGGACAGGTTCTTTTCCAGCGTCCCCTTCAGCAGGCCCAGCCGCAGCAGGCCCTCGGTCAGGGTCTGCACCGCGGCCAGGTGACCGGCCTCGTACGGCACGCCCGGCCTGGCCTGGGCCAGCGCGGCGGCCTGTGCATCGCCGACCAGGTCGTGCAGTGCACGCTGCTCGGCGCTGAAGCGGCCATTCACCGGGAACGTGCGGGTGATGTCGCTGGCGTAGCCACGGTACTCGGCACCGGCGTCGATCAGCACCAGCTCGCCGTCGCGCGAACGCGCGTTGTTGTCCCGGTAATGCAGGATGCAACCGTTGCGGCCCGCACCGACGATGCTGCAATACGCCGGCACCGCATCGCTGGCGCGGAACACGCGTTCCAGCTCGGCCTGCAGCTCGTATTCGTGGATGCCGGCCCTGGCAGCCTTCATCGCCGCCAGATGTGCACGCACGCTGATCTGCGCAGCGTGGTGCATCAGCGCCACTTCCGCGCCGGACTTGAACAGGCGCTGCTCGTGCAGCAGATGACCCAGTTCAAGGAATTCATGCGGCGGCTGCGCGCCGTGGCGCACCTGCGAACGCACGCGGTTGACCCAGCCGATCAGCTTCAGGTCGAAATCGGCGTCGCGACCGAAGTGGTAGTAGACGCGCGAACGGCCTTCCAACAGGCCCGGCAGGATGTCGTCCAGATCATCGATCGGGTACGCATCGTCCATGCCGTACTGCGCCACCGCGCCTTCCTGGCCGGCACGGCTGCCGTCCCAGGCTTCGCGCTCGGCATCACGTTCGCGGCAGAACAGGATGGCCTCGCCGTGGCGCCGGCCCGGGATCAGCACCAATACCGCCTCCGGCTCCGGGAAACCGCTCAGGTACTGGAAGTCCGAGTCCTGGCGGAACGGGTAATGGGTATCGAGGCTGCGCACCTTCTCGGCCGCGGCCGGCAGCACCAGGATTGCGTCCTCGCCGGCCATGTCCATCAGCTGGCGGCGCCGACGCTTGTATTCGCCGGCCGCGATGCCGGTGCGCTGCTTGATGTCCATCAGTTCAGGCGCTGCCGATGGCGCGAGGCCAGCACCACGTCACCGTGCAGCAGCAGTACCGCCACGCGGATGAACTCCTCGATCTCCGACAGGGCTTCGTCGTCATCATCGCCACCCGCTTCGAAATCCTCGCTGGAGGCGCGTGCCAGGCTGGCCATGTCGGTCAGCGCTTCTTCACCCTCTTCGGACAAGGTCGGGCGGCGGCCGCCGCTGCCCAGGCCGAAACCACCCAGGAACGAGCGGGTCCAGCTGAACATGGCATCGGCCTGCGCGGACACGTCGTCGCCGTCTGTCAGCAGCAGTTCGAAGGCGAAGTCGCGGTCTTCCAGCTGCTTGATGGTCGCCTGCAGCAGCTGCCCCAGCACGCTGTCGGCAGCCACCGGCGGCAGGTTGTCGTCGGCCAGCACCCGTGCCGGCCAGTCGTTGCCGGGGGCGCCACCGGCGGCCAGCCAGCCACACAGCGCACCGTGCAGCTCGGCAGCGGTAGCGCCCAGGCCCAGTTCCTGGCTGGCGCGGGTAACGTCGTCGACGGAGGGAAGTTCGGTCATCGTGCGGCTCGTTCGGAAAGGAAACCCGGGGCGCGCACGCGCGCGCCCGTGAGACCCCGTAGTGTAGCAACCCGGCGGCGTCCTCTCTGCGGCCGCCAGGCCTTGCTGCGACAACGCTTGACCGCCCTTGCCCGGCTTGCCTATCGTGCCCGCATGGAACCCGCCGATCCCCTTGCCCAGCTGCAGGACTTCGCCGCCCGCGTGGAAGCGTTGCTCGAACGCAACCAGCGCCTGGCCGAGGAGAACCGCAGCCTGCGCCACCAGCAGGAACAGCTGGTGGCCGAGCGTTCCACGCTGCTGGCCAAGAACGAGCAGGCACGCTCGCGGGTGGAAGCAATGATCAGCCGGCTCAAATCCCTGGAGCAGCACACATGAGCGCCGAACCGGTCAGTGTCCGCATCCTCGATCGTGAATACACGGTGGGTGTCGGCGGCGATGAACGCGACAGCCTGATGGCCGCCGCGCGCCTGCTCGATGCGCGCATGCGCGAAATCCGCGGCAGCAACCGCATGGCCGCCGTCGACCGCGTCGCCGTGCTGGCCGCACTGAACCTGGCCCACGAACTGCAGCTGCTGCGCGACGAGAACGCCCGCCAGGCCGTGGCCCTGCAGCAGACGCTGGCCGACCTGAACAGGCGCCTCGACCGCGCGATCGACGGCACCCCCTAGAAAAAGGGGACGGAGGGGATTAAGGCGCATTCGCCCCATCCGTGCCGGAAACGTCTTAATCCCCTCCGTCCCCTTTTCGCATATCTGAATTGGCACGGACTGTTGCCGACGAACGGCCTATCCAGATCCTGCACGCTGGCTATAATGGCCACGCGTTCTCTGCGGTACTCGACGGCATGTGCAAACATTCGCCTTGTCCCTTAAGAACGACACCGGGAGCGCGACAGCGCCGGGAGTGCAGGTCCGCCTTGTAGCGGGAAGCCCGATGGTTCTCCAGCGTTCCCACTTGAGCCCCCGGGTTCAAGGTCGTTTCGCATGCATCGACATTGCGGAGAATGCAATATTCCAGCAAGGGCGGCGTCTTCGGGCGTCGCCCTTGTTCTTTCCGGCACAATGGCGGCTGATCCTTGCCGCACGCTGCCATGACCGACCCGCGCCAGGCCCTGCGCCACGACCTGCGGCAACGCCGCCGCGACCTTTCCGCCGGTGAGCGCATTGCTGCCGCCGAATCCCTTGCCGATGCCCTGCTCGCCCTGCCGTTCGCCCCACGCGAAGGCGCCGTGGCCGGCTACTGGGCGCTGGATGGCGAAATCGCCCTGCACCGCTGGCAGCTGCAACTGCCCGAAGGCCTCACCTACTGCCTGCCGGTGCTGGCCGGCGAGGTGCTGCGCTTCGCGCCGTGGCGGCCGGGGCAGGCGCTGACCAGCAACCGCTACGGCATTCCCGAACCGGACGTAGCGCTGGACGATACGCTGGAACCGGCGCAGATGGCGCTGGTGGTGGCCCCGCTGGTGGGCTTCGACGCACAGTGCCGGCGGCTGGGCATGGGGGGCGGCTGGTATGATCGCAGCTTCGCCTTCCGCCAAGACCGGCCGGCGCCGCCCTGGCTGGTCGGTGCTGCGTTCGCGGTGCAGCAGGTCGAGTCCTTGCCGGTGGCGTCGTGGGACGTGCCGGTGGATGCGATCTGCACCGAAGACGGCACCCTGTTCCCCTCCGCTGCCCCCGTGAACGCATGACCGCCCGCAAGCGCTACTGGCTGATGAAGTCCGAACCGGACGCCTTCTCCATCGATGACCTGGCCAAGGTCAAGGTCGAACCCTGGAACGGGGTGCGCAACTACCAGGCGCGCAACTTCATGCGCGATGGCATGCAGGTGGGCGACGGCATCCTGTTCTACCACTCCAATACCAAGGTGCCGGGCATCGTCGGCCTGGCCACGGTGGCCAGCACCGCCTATCCGGACGACACCCAGTTCGATCCAAAATCCGACTACTACGACCCCAAGAGCACGCGCGAGAACCCGCGCTGGATGCTGGTGGACGTGGCCTTCGACCGCAAGCTGAAGCAGGTGATCGCGCTGGACGAGATCAAGCTGCACGCCGAGGAACTGGGCGAAGGCTTCCCGCTGGTTGCCAAGGGCAACCGCCTGTCGGTGTTCCCGGTGACCGCCGCGCAGTGGAAGCTGCTGCTGTCGCTGGAAAAGAAATCCTGATTCCCTGCCTGAGAGTTCTCCCATGTCCGAAGCCAAGCGCCTGGCCGCCGAGAAAGCCATCGAATACGTCGAAGACGGCATGATCGTCGGTGTCGGCACCGGTTCCACCGTGGCCTATTTCATCGATGCCCTGGCCCGCATCCAGCACCGCATCAAGGGCGCCGTGTCCAGCTCCGAGCAGAGCACCGCGCGCCTGAAGCAGCACGGCATCGAAGTGATCGAGCTGAACCACAGCGGCAACCTGTCGCTGTACGTGGACGGCGCCGATGAGTGCGATCCGAACAAGTGCCTGATCAAGGGCGGCGGCGCCGCACTGACCCGCGAGAAGATCATCGCCGAGGCCAGCGAGCGCTTCATCTGCATCGTCGACCCGAGCAAGCAGGTGCCGGTGCTGGGCAGGTTCCCGCTGCCGGTGGAAGTGATCCCGATGGCGCGCAGCCTGGTCGCCCGGCAGATCCGCGACATGACCGGCGGCCAGCCGACCTGGCGCGAAGGCGTGGTCACCGACAATGGCAACCAGATCCTGGACATCCACAACCTGCAGATCACCGATCCGGAAAAGCTGGAGCGCGAGCTCAACCAACTGCCGGGCGTGGTCTGCGTGGGCCTGTTCGCGCGCCGTCGCGCCGACGTGGTGATCGTCGGCGGCGAGCCGCCGGTCGTGCTCTGACCCTTCCGAAGGATCCTGACCATGTCGCTGTTGCGTTCGCTGCTGATGCTTCCGCTGCTGGCCCTGGCCGGCTGTGCCACCGACGCGGCCCGCCATTGGGTCGAGCTGGATGGCGCCCGCTACCAGGTGGAGCTGGCCACCAACGATGAAACCCGCGCGCGCGGGCTGATGTTCCGCGACCAGATGGCGGCCGACCACGGCATGCTGTTCATCCACGACCGCGAAGAAATGCAGGCGTACTGGATGAAGAACACCAGGATCGCGCTGGACATCCTGTACTTCGACAGCCAGCGCAGGCTGGTCAGCCAGCAGCGCGACGTACCGCCGTGCTCGGCCGGCGACATGTGCCCGCCCTACCCCAGCGGTGGCCCGGCGCGCTACGTGCTGGAACTCAACGCCGGCCAGGCCGAGAAGCTGCAGTTGAAGGACGGCACGGAGCTGAAATTCGGCCCGGGCATCGAAAAGTAAGGTACGGCCGGGCTGCGCCCGGCACCCGCAGTAGTGCCGGCCGCTGGCCGGCAACCCTGCAGGGGTCAGATCCCTTTCGCACGCGAAAGGGATCTGACCCCTGCATTTTTCACGCGGCACCGCTTGAAACGGCCTGCGAATGACGCCAGTCTGTGGCCATGCAGGACCGGATCACACTCCCCGACTGGGATGCACTGGCCGACCTCGAAGACGAGGCGCTGCCACTGTTGCCGACCGCGCTGCTGATCGCGCGCGATGAATACCCCGATCTGCAGCCGTCGACCTACGATGCGCTGATCCAGAGCCATGTCGACCACCTCCGCTCGGAAGTGGAGAGCATCGACAACAGTCCATTGAAGATGGCGGCGATCAACCGCCACCTGTTCGACGAGCTGGGCTACAGCGGCGACCACGACGAGTATTACGACCCGCGCAACAGCTACCTCAACCAGGTATTCGAGCGCCGGCTGGGCAACCCGATCTCGCTGGCGCTGGTGCAGATGGAAGTCGCGCGGCGGCTGGGCATTCCGCTCGACGGCGTGTCCTTCCCCGGCCACTTCCTGGTGCGCCTGCCGGTGGACGACGGCGTGCTGGTGATGGACCCGTTCAATGGTGGTCGCCCGCTGGACGTGGACGAACTGCGCGAACGCGCCAAGTCACACCTGGGCGGGCAGATGCCCGACGACCAGGTGCTGGCGCAGATTCTGGACCCGGCGCCGGCGCGCGCGATCCTGATGCGCATGCTGCGCAACCTGCACGGCGTGTATGCCGAGGCCGGCGAATGGGACCGCGCCGCGCGCAGTGCCGACCGCCTGCTGAAGCTCGCCCCGGAGCAGGACGATGCGCTGCGTGACCGCGGCCTGGCCTACCTGCAACTGGAGTACCTGGCCGGTGCCCGCCACGATCTGGGGCAGTACCTGAAGCGCAACCCGGAAGCCAGTGATGCGCAGTGGCTGCGCGAGAAGCTGATCGACCTCGGCGGACCGATGCCGCGGCTGCATTGAGGGTGCCGGGGTGTGGACCAACGGTCCACACCTACCCTCATCAATCGACCTCGACCATCTCGAAATCGGCCTTGGTGACCCCGCAGTCCGGGCAGGTCCAGGTCTCCGGAATGTCCTCCCAGCGCGTCCCCGGCGCGATGCCCTCCTCCGGCAGGCCCTCCGCTTCGTTGTACAGGAAGCCGCAGACCACGCACATCCAGGTGCGCAAGGTGGTGGGGGTGGCATCGCTCATCGGATAATCAGGGCTGGATTCACGGGCCGCCATTGTCCCATCGCGGTCCACTCACCGGTAGCCATCGATGACTTCTGCTTCCCCGGCGCCCCGCGGCGTCTACCTGATCACCCCGGACGAGCCCGATACCGCACGCCTGCTGGCCCGTACCGCGCCGCTGCTGGCCGCTGGCGCCACCTGGCTGCAGTACCGCAACAAGACCGCCAGTGACGCGCTGCGGCGGGAGCAGGCCACCGCCCTGCAGGCGCTGTGCGCGGAACACGGCGTGCCGCTGATCGTCAACGACGACCCGGCGCTGGCCAAAGCCGTTGGCGCGGCGGGGGTGCACCTGGGCGGCACCGACGGTGACATCCCCAGCGCACGCGCCCTGCTCGGTGCCGAGGCCATCATCGGCGCCTCCTGCTACGACCAGCTTGCCAATGCAGAGAAGGCCGTGGCCGCCGGCGCCAGCTACGTGGCCTTCGGCGCGTTCTTCCCGACCACGACCAAGGTCACCAGCAGCCGCGCGCATACCGGCCTGCTGCGGCAAAGCGCCGCACTGGGCGTGCCGCGGGTGGCGATCGGCGGCCTGACGCCGGACAATGTCGGTCCCATCATCGACGCCGGCGCCGATCTGGTCGCCGTGGTCAGCAGCGTGTTCGCCGCCGAAGACCCGGTCGCGACCCAGCGCGCCTACCTCGCCCAGTTCGCGTAACGCCCAGGAAAGCCCCATGAACCACGACCAGTCCCACGCCCTGTTCTCCCGCGCCCAGCAACTGCTGCCGGGCGGCGTCAATTCGCCGGTACGCGCGTTCAAATCGGTCGGTGGCGAACCGTTCTTCGTCGAGCGCGCCGACGGCGCCTACCTGTACGACGTCGACGGCAACCGCTACATCGACTACGTCGGTTCCTGGGGCCCGATGATCGTCGGCCACAACCACCCGGCCGTGCGCCAGGCGGTGAAGAAGGCGATCGACAACGGCCTGTCCTTCGGCGCGCCGTGCGCAGCCGAAGTGACCATGGCCGAGACCATCACCCGCCTGGTGCCGTCGTGCGAGATGGTGCGCATGGTCAACTCCGGCACCGAGGCCACGCTGTCGGCGATCCGCCTGGCGCGTGGTGCGACCGGCCGCAACCGCATCGTGAAGTTCGAAGGCTGCTATCACGGCCATGGCGACTCGTTCCTGGTCAAGGCCGGCAGCGGCATGCTGACCCTGGGCGTGCCGACCTCGCCGGGCGTCCCGGCCGGGCTGAGCGAACTGACCCTGACCCTGCCCTACAACGATTTCGAAGCGGCCACTGCGCTGTTCGCGCAGCAGGGTGACGACATTGCCGGCCTGATCATCGAGCCGGTGGTCGGCAACGCCAACTGCATCCCGCCGCGCGAGGGCTACCTGCAGCACCTGCGCGAACTGTGCACGAAGCATGGCGCACTGCTGATCTTCGACGAGGTGATGACCGGCTTCCGCGTCGCCCTCGGCGGTGCGCAGGCGCACTACGGCATCACCCCGGACCTAACCACCTTCGGCAAGATCATTGGCGGCGGCATGCCGGTCGGGGCCTACGGTGGCCGCCGCGAGCTGATGCAGCAGATCGCCCCGGCCGGCCCGATCTACCAGGCAGGTACGCTGAGCGGCAACCCGGTGGCGATGGCCGCCGGCCTGGCGATGCTGGAACTGATCCAGCAGCCGGGCTTCCACGCCGACCTGGCCGAGCGCACCGCGCGCCTGTGTGCCGGCCTGGAAGCGGCCGCCGCCGAAGCCGGCGTGGCCGTGACCACCACCCGCGTGGGCGCGATGTTCGGGCTGTTCTTCACCAGCGAGAAGGTGGAGACCTATGCGCAGGCCACTGCCTGTGACATCCCGGCGTTCAACCGCTTCTTCCATGCGATGCTGGACCAGGGCGTGTTCCTGGCGCCGTCGGCGTACGAAGCCGGTTTCCTGTCCAGCGCGCACGACGATGCGGTGATCGAGGCCACCCTCGCCGCTGCACGCGTGGCGTTCAAGGCCACCAAGGGCTGATCGCAAAAAGGGGACGGAGGGGATTAAGTCGTTTGTGCACAAACGACTTAATCCCCTCCGTCCCCTTTTTTTATCCCCTCCGTCCCCTTTTTTTCTAACCGAAGAGGAACTTGCCCTTCATCATCGCGAAGTGGCCGGGGAACGAACAGAAGAAGGTGTAGTCGCCACCTTTCTGCAGGCCCTGGGTAGAGAAACGCACGCGCGTGGTCTCGCCGCCGCCGATCACCTTGGTGTGCGCCAGCACGCGCTTGTCGGCCTTCGGCAGGTAGCTGTCAGCCAGGGTCATGCGCATGCCCGCCATCGCCACCGGCTGGTAATCAGCGCTGCGGGTCAGCACCCAGTTGTGGCCCATCGCGGTGACCGCCAGCTTGCCGGTATGGCGCAGGGTCAGGTCCACGGCGGTGCAATCAGCGGCAACCTTGATCTCGCGGCTGCTGAAGCTCATCTGGTCGGTGCTGTCGATGCTCACCGCACACACCCGCGCCATCGCCGACGGCGCCAGCATCAGCGCACCCAGTCCCACTGCCACCCTCCAAGCCTTCATCATTGCATCTCCTGCGGATTCAAGCGCCATTCTAGGCAGCCCCCTGCGGCGCCGTCTGCGACCGTCTGTCGCATGCCAGCTCCAGGGTTTCCCGCGCACTCATCGCAATGGCATGCTCAGCCGATGCGGATCGACCTGTTGCTGCTGGATGTGGATGGCGTGCTGGTGCAGTACCAGCGCGGGCAACGCGTGCTGCATCTGGCCCGGACACTGCAGGTTCCGACGCACGCCGTACAGGCCGCGCTGTACGACAGCGGCCTGGAAGCAGCGCATGACAATGGCACGCTGGATGGCCCGGCCTATCTGGCGCAGCTGGGAGAGCTTCTGGGCACGACTGTCGATGTGGCTGCATGGACCGCGGCGCGACGGGCCGCCAGCCATCCTCAGGCGGCCGTGTTGCAACGATTGCAGGCCCTGCAACTGCCAATCGCGGTGCTGACCAACAACGGCGCGCTGATGCAGCAGGCATTGCCCACCCTGCTGCCGGAACTGTTTCCTGCCCTGCAGGCGCGCGTGTTCTGCAGTGCGGATTTCGGCCTGCGCAAACCTGCGCCGGCGGTGTTTCTGCGCACGCTGGAAGCGCTGGGCGTGGCACCTTCGCGCACGCTGTTCGTCGATGACCTGTTCGCCAATGTGCGTGGCGCGCGCGCTGCCGGCCTGCACGCGGAAACCGTGCGCGATGGCCGGGGATTGGGCAAGGTGTTGAAGCGCTACCGGATTGCGTGAACTACTGTAGAGCCGAGCCCATGCTCGGCTGCTGTGGCCTGGCATCGCGATGAACCGAGCATGGGCTCGGCTCTACGGGCATTCCTCAGCAACGGGGTCAGAGCCCTCTCCGCAGGAGAGGGGTCCGACCCCGGCACGATGGCCTCAGCGCGCGGCGATGAACGCGGCAATCGCCGCGCGCAGGCGCTTCAGGCCTTCGGCCACTTCTTCGTCGGTGATGTTCAGCGACGGCACGAAGCGCAGCACGTCCGGGCCGGCCTGCAGGGTCAGTAGGCCCTGCTCGGCGGCGTGGTCGAGGATCGCACCGGCCTGGCCGGCGAAGTCCTTGCTCAGCACCGCGCCCAGCATCAGGCCACGACCACGCACGTCGCTGAACACACCGAACTCGTCGTTGATGCGGGCGAAGCCATCGCGCAGCGCCTTGGACTGGCGACTGACGTTGGCGGCGATCTCCGCCGAGGCCAGCTTGCGCAGCGCCACGCGGGCCACCGCAGCAGCCAGCGGGTTGCCACCAAAGGTGGTGCCGTGCGCGCCGAACTGCATGGTCTCGGCCACCTTCGGGCCGGCCAGCATCGCGCCGATCGGGAAGCCGCCACCGAGTGCCTTGGCCAGGGTAACCATGTCCGGCACCACGTCGTCCTGCCAGTGCGCGAACAGCGTGCCGGTGCGGCCCATGCCGGCCTGGATCTCGTCCAGCACCAGCAGTGCGTTGTGCTGGTCGCACAGTTCGCGCACGCGCTTGAGGAAACCGGACTTGGCCGGCATCACGCCGCCCTCGCCCTGGATCGGCTCCAGCATCACCGCCGCCACGTCGCCGGCGGCCATCGCGGTTTCCAGCTGTACTTCATCGTTGAAATCGATGTAGCGGAAGCCGCCGGGCAGCGGCTCGTAGCCTTCCTGGTACTTCGGCTGGGCAGTGGCGGTCACCGCGCCCAGGGTGCGGCCGTGGAAACTGCCACGGAAGGTGATGATCACCCGCTTGTCGGCCGGGCGGCCCTGGCTGGAGGCCCACTTGCGGACCATCTTGATCGCCACTTCGTTGGCTTCGGCGCCGGAGTTGCACAGGAACACGCGCTCGGCGAAGCGGCTGGCCTTCACCAGCTCCTCGGCCAGGTGCAGCGGCGGCGCACTGTAGAACACGTTGCTGGTGTGCCAGAGCTTGCCGGCCTGCTCGACCAGTGCGGCCACCAGGTCCGGATCGTTGTGGCCCAGCCCGCACACGGCGATGCCGGCGGCCAGGTCGATGAACTCACGGCCCTGGCTGTCCCACACGCGGGCGCCCTGGCCTCGCTCCAGTACCACCTGACGGGGCTTGTAGACCGGCAGGTAATAGTGCGAAAGGGAGATCAGCGGATCGGTAGCGGCGGTCATGGCAGTCGGCAGGGTTCAGGAATCCCCATTCTCGCGCCGGAACCCCTGCGGCACAATGCGCCCATGCGACCGTTTTCTGCCCCCCAGCTGAACCCCGCCACCGAGACCGGCTGGCGCCGCCGGTGGTTCGACATCATCTACCGCCACGACTCGCGGCCCTCGCGCAATTTCGACCTGATCCTGGTAGTGGCGATCGTCGCCAGCATCCTGGTGGTGATGATCGACAGCGTGCAGCACCTGCATGCCGAATGGTCCACCGGCCTGTACATCCTGGAATGGGCCTTCACGATCATCTTCACCGCCGAGTACCTGCTGCGGCTGGCCGTGGTCAAGCGCCCGCTGCGTTACGCGGTGAGCATCTGGGGCATCATCGACCTGCTGTCGATCCTGCCCGCCTACCTGTCGATGTTCATTCCTGGCGCGCAGAGCCTGCTGGTGGTACGCGCGCTGCGCATCCTGCGCGTGTTCCGCATCCTCAAGCTGACCCGCTACATCGAGGAAAGCGGCGTGCTGATGACGTCGCTGTGGCGCAGCAGGCGCAAGGTGCTGGTGTTCCTGTTCACGGTGATCACCATCACCATCATCGCCGGCGCGCTGATGTACGTGATCGAGGGCCCCGAACACGGCTTCACCAACATCCCGGCCAGCATGTACTGGGCGGTGGTGACCATGGCCACGGTCGGCTTCGGCGACATCGTGCCGCAGACCGTGCTTGGCCGCTTCGTCACGTCGGTGCTGATCCTGATCGGCTACAGCATCATCGCCGTGCCCACCGGCATCTACACCGCGGAGCTGGCCAGCACCATGCGCGAAGCCGAGCTGGCCGCGCGCCGCGATGCGCGTGGCTGCCCGCACTGCGGGCTGGAAGGCCACGAGCCGGATGCACGGCATTGCCGCAAGTGCGGGGGTGAACTACCGGATGCATTCAGCCATTGAGGCACATGCCGGCCAGCGGCCGGCACTACCAAACCCGCAGGGTGCGCGCCGGGCGTGACCCGGCACTACCCTCGGTAGCTCCACGCCATGCGTGGATCCTCCTCAACGCATGCGGTTGCTGGTGGTCACCAGGTCGTTGTAGGCATCCAGGATCGTCGACTGCGCGCCCTCAGGATCGGTGGTGAGCCAGCTGCCCGACGCCTTGCGCTCGGCGGCCAACGCATCGGCGGTGATCGGCTTGCCCTGCTCCAGACGTTCGACACCGCGACCGGCGGTACGCACCAGCTTGTCGGCCGAACGCTGCACATGACCCCACATCGGGTCGTCCTTGCCGACACCACTGTTCTGGATTTCCGTCACCAGCGCCTGATAGTCGGCCAGCTGGCCGCGCAACGCCGCAACGTCCGGTGCGTCGCTCTGGAACGCCATCGCCAGCTGCTTGCCATCGCCGACAAGGCGCAGGTGGTAATAGGCCAGCGAGCGGCCTTCGCTTTCCTCGATCTGCTTCAGCTGGGCGGCGCGGCGGTCGTTCTCGTTCTTTTCCAGCGCAGCATCCATCGCTTCGCTGGCCTTGAAGAAATCAGCATAGGCCTGCATCAGCGGGGTATGCTGGCTGCGCATCCCTTCGCCACCATCGCGACGATAGTCCTCGCGGGTGAAGTACCCATCGGCACGCTCGATCAGGGTGTTCAGTGCCTGGAATGCCCGCTGGTACTGTCGCGCTGGTGCATCCAGCGGCGTGGCAGGGGTCTTTGCCAGCGCATCTGTCAGCGGCTGGCCGCAATAGTCGACCCGGTGCGACAACAGCTTGCCGGGTGAACGCGGCTGCGCTTCCTTGCCGGTCGGGCCGGCCTCGGGATCCTTCATCCAGCCCGTATACGTCTGGAAACCCTCGCGGATGGGCTGTTCGACGCCGTTGTAACACTCGATGTAGGCGTTCACCTTCCCCAGCCCGGGGTCGGCGACCGCCAGCCCCGCCGGGTTGTTGCAGCCGGCCAGCGCGCCAAGCAGGAGAACGGGAATCAGGCGTGTGGATGCGTTCAAATCAGTTCCTTGCACCAGTGAAAACTGCAGGCATCTTCATGCATGGCGCGGGCGCGCGCTCCAGCACCTCGGGAAGGTGCTGGCATTCGGGGCTGCGGGGCGCGTCATGTCGCAATCATCCTGCTCGATCGCGACAAAAATAACGTTGAGCTTCGCTACTGGCGGTTGCTCTGGAAAACCAGCGAGTTGTATTCCTGCATCAGCTTGTTGGCGGAGCCACGCGGCGCCATCGAGGGCGAATCCAGCATGCGTCGTTCGAAATCGCTGTAAGGCTTTTTCTCGCCGACGCGCTGCAGCCGCTCCTTGCCTTCGCGACGGAAGTTCTCGGCTTCACGCTCGAAGCTGTTCCAGTCCAGCTTGCCCGGCTCCTGATCAGCCACCTTCGCATGCGCTTCGTCGGAAATGCGGTTGAACGCATCCAGGCGCTCGCGCGCCTTGGCCTGATCGAAGTCATCCTCACTCATCAGATCCATGATGGCCTTGGCTTCCAGCATCATTGCCAGACGGTAGTACTCGCGCGTGCGTCCCTCGGCCTGTTCCAATACCTTGAGCTGCTCGCGCTGGGCGGCGTCGTTCTGGCGCTCCAGCTCGGCGTTGAACGTTTCGCTGGCAGTCACGAACTCCTTGAAGGCGGCCATCAAGGGCGCGTGCAGCTGCTTTCCCTTGGCGAACTGGTCGTCTTCGTAGTCCTGGCGATCGTAATAGTCGTGCGCGTCCTTGCTGAGCGGCACCAGTGCCTTCAGCGCGTGCTGGTAATGGCCAGCAGCGGCATCGAGCTCAGCCAGCGCCGGCTTGGCAGCCATCGCCTCGGTCACGGGGCCATCGCACTGCTTCATGTCGTAATCGCTGATCTCGAACGGACCGTACACCTGGGTCTCGCGCCCGCTCGGGCCGGCCTCGACGTCCTTGATCCAGCGCGTATAGGACTCGATGCTGCCGTGGGTCTTCGAATCAAGCGTGTTGAAGCAGCCGATGTAGGCGTTGAGCTTGGCGGTCAACTGCTGCTGTGCGTCGGACGGCGCCGCGCTGGCGTCGGGCGTGCTGGAAGGGCCGGCGTCGCCAGTGGTTGCGGGTGCCTTGCCGCCGCAGGCAGCCAGGACAATCGACAGCGAAGCGGCCAGCGCCGCGACGGAAAGAGTGCGTGACATGGGTTCACGTCCTTGTTGAAAACGATTACAGCCGCGCATTCTAGCGCAGCAGGCCGAAGGTCGCAGCCCTCGGCCTCTGCCGGCGACGCGCGATCACTCCAGGAACAGATCCGGCAACAACGGACGCGATGGATCCACCGCATAGCCGGACAGATCGGTGATACCCGCCTGTGCCAGCACGTCATCGTCGATCAGGAACTGGCCGTGGAAACCCACCGCCTCGCGCACCAGCACCGCGTGCGCAGCATCGGCCATGATCTGCGGCGTGCGGCAGCCGGCCGCATCGACGCCCGGAATCATGTTGATCGCATCGGTGGCGATCACCGTGCGCGGCCACAGCGCGTTCACCGCCACACCCTGCGGGCCGAATTCCGCGGCCAGGCCGAGCGTGACGAAGCTCATGCCCATCTTCGCCAGCGTGTAGCCGGTATGCGCGCCCCACCACTTCGGTTCCAGGCTCGGCGGCGGCGCGAGAGTGAGGATGTGCGGGTTCGGCGCCTGCAGCAGGTACGGCAGGCAGGCCTGCGCGCACAGGAAGCTGCCGCGCGAATTGACCTGCTGCATCAGGTCGAAGCGCTTCATCGGCGTATCCAGCGTGCCACGCAGCCAGATCGCGCTGGCATTGTTGACCAGGATGTCGATGCCACCGAAGGTATCGACCGTGGCCGCAACTGCGGCGTGTACCTGCTCCTCCTCGCGGATGTCGCACTTCAGGGCCAGGCCCTGCCCGCCTGCCGCCGTCACCGCTTCGGCCGCGGTATGGATGGTGCCCGGCAGCTTCGGATTCGGCACCGACGACTTGGCCGCAATGGCCACGTTGGCGCCGTCGCGCGCAGCGCGCAGTGCGATGGCCAGGCCGATGCCACGCGAGGCACCGGTGATGAAAAGCGTTTTGCCCTGCAGACTGCCCACGTCCCACACTCCAGCGTATGCAATGAGCCGCTAGTATGCCGCGCCGACGTGGAGTTCACCCGGCCTTGACGATACTTGGGCCTCCAGACAACGCACGAGGTCCACGCCATGCGCCGTTCCCACCTGTTGCTGCCTGCCCTGGGGCTTGCGCTGCTGACCGCCTGCCAGGGCCGTTCACCGGAACCGGGCAAGGAGCCACCTGCCGGTGACACGCCCAGCGCAGAGAAGGCCGCCGCCGACGGCAAGCTGCGCTGGAGCGAGGCCGTGGTGTGGGATGGCGACCTCAACGCCTGCCGCCAGGGTGAGAACGCCGCCACGCGTGATTGCCTGCGCGATGCGATGCGCGCCGGCGGCGCCAGCGCCGATGCGATCACCGCCGCCGAACAGCTGTCCACCGGGGGCGAGCTGGCCTACGTGACGGCCTGGCACGAGAACGAAGGCCTGGGCATTGCGACGGTCGAGTATCCGTTCCGCGCCAACACCAACGAGGGCACCCGCCTGGTCGACGCCACCGGCAAGCGCATCGATGTGGATGCCGTGCAGCTGGACGACACCCTGCGTGCCGACCCCGCCGTGCAGGCCCTGCTGAAGGACCACCCGCAGGCCACGCCGTTCGCACCGGCGCAGTCGGCCGGGGCCACGCCGCTGGAGAACGGTGGCGTCCGCCTGCTGTACCGCACGCCGCTGCGCGACTGCCACGCCTGCCCGGATGTGGGCCAACTGCAGATCGCGTACGACTTCGACGCCAAGCGCAACTTCATTGGCCAGCAGGTGGTGCCGGCGACGACGTAAGGCATTAAGCGTTAGCGTTAAGCGCCGAGATGCTCTGTGGACCGGGCCATGCCCGGCGACATCGACCGCGCGAAGCATACATATCGGCTTTGCCCTGACCACAAAGCCGAACGACGACCGCAGCAGCAGTTTCTCGCATCTCGCGACAGAGAGAATCAACGGGATCGCTGATAGAAGGAGTCAGTCGTCAGCCGACTTTCAATTACCGATCGAACATAGGCAGCCCGCGCCTTGCGGGACTGCGAGTATTCGGCAAAAATCGTCATTGCTTCGGACCTCATCTCAGTGCCGCCGGTGGTCGTAAATACGAAAAATGAAGGCTCAAGATAACCAACAGTCTCTCGCATAAACCGCTTGCACTCATCAAGCGGAAAATCTGCGGCGTAGTCCGCCCAATCGATATAGCGCCTCCAGAAAGCAGGCGCCCCCCATTCCCCGCATCTCTCATCAACAAAGAGCTTCAACTCAGAGAGCATGTCGGCGCATGCATCTACAGTTTCATCATCTAAATCCAGCGAAGCAACGCGACCGGGATCAACCGCCTGCCAACAAAAAACCATAAAATCCGCAACAAAGCTCTCTTCACAGCCCTCGAAGAAATTACTCTTGTACCAGGCAAGAGTTTTCGCCACATCAGTCAATTCATCAGAATCAATCATCATCTTACCTTTCCGGCGGCATTAACGCCTGCGTTGACTATCTCACCATTCCGCACATGAACCCAAACCTGCGCCCCTCCCCTCATCGTCTGAGTGTACGTACTGACACCGGCAGAGGCTGCATCTTGCGTCATTAGCCGCGCGGCAACCGCATCCACCCTTAGGTTCGCCGGGTTTGAGCTGACACGCTGGAAAAGACCAACAAATCTCATTTATGAAGCAACCGTAGTGGGATTCACATGCCCTGCGGCGCTTCTAAATACATGCTCTGCTCGTACCGCAAAATTGAATCGAGCAAGCATTGGAATTGCAGCAGGAACAGAAGCCAGCCCTCCGCCGCCCCGCGAGTACATTGCGGGTATCGCGATATCATGAAAAAGGGCACCGACGTCAAAGATGTTTCCATTCTTTGTCAAATCTCCCGACAAGCCAAGACGCGACTTTATCTCTTGCCAGTTGGAGTTTGATTCTCCGCCAGATGCCACGCTCGGAGATGAGCCAGAGGATGGCGCCCTCGGAATCGCGGAGTCAGATGATGTCGGCCCAGTGGCCGTCGTGTTCCCACCGGTACTCTTACAAGTACCGTCACTATTCGTGATTCTAGAGCCAGTGCAGCGGCCATCTGGATCAACGAAAGTATAGGGGTTCAGTGCCGAATACATGTATCGATTAAATAGGGCTCCGTTGTCCAAGCCCACGTCGACCGGATCTGTCGATAGGAATATCCCGACCAACGGATCGTAGTACCGCTGCTGCATGTACGTCAGACCCGTCGCCGAGTCCGACACATGCCCGGTGAATCCCGGGCGATCCCCCTTCGCATCACCTACGGTCGCACCATAGGGCTCATAAACGGTGCGCTCGACGATCGCGCCGTTGGCATCAGAGATGGCAACCGGGGAACCCAGCGCGTCGGTATGCACATACTGGACGATCTCCTGCGCCGAAACACTCACTGTGCACAGCAACAGTCCCAACAGAACAGCGACACCAACCAGAATTTTCTTGATCTTCATTTTCAGGTCACCGAGGGTTGGTCAGGTCGCCGTAATCCACAACGCTCTGCGGATACGGGTTGGACCAGGCTGAACAACCGCTGGCATTGCAGGCGCGCACAATCTGTACTTCCGCGCAGTAGACCGCGCCCTGAGCTTCGATTGAGCTCTCCGGACCGGAATACTCGAGCCTTCCGCCGTAGGCCATCATCTCGTAGTTGGTTGCACCCGGCATGCTGGTCCACTTCACCTCGCAGGAGATTTTGGTGGCGCGCCCTTCCTTCCATTGCGACTTGATGGAATGAATGAACTGCGGCGTACCCGGGGGCGGATTGGAAGCGACGACCACCGTGTTGGAGAAGTCACTGCAGCCAGAGATGTTGCATGCCCTTACGCGATAGGCGTAGTTGCCGAACACCAGAGCATTGCGCTGCGACTGGGTCGAACCGTCGTTCTGGACCGCCGTCCAGGTTCCGCCATTGACACTCTCATCCAGCAGGTAGCTGGCCGCCATGGCAACGCCCGTCCAATTCAACGTGACACTGCCCGACGAGGTTCCTGCGGGCGCACTCAGGCTGGGCGGTGCCGGTGGCCGGATCACTGAAACAACACTCGTCGCCGAGTACACGCCCCACCCCGCATCGTTGCCGGCCCGGACGCGGTAGGCATAGTTGCCGGTCCCCTTGCCACCGAATGCCTGACTGGTGCTGGCCAGTGAGGCAACCTGTGCCCATGCACCATTGTTGAAGCTCTCCTCCAGTGCATAGCGCAATGCGCCGTCGGCGCTGCTCCACGCAATCGTATAGTTGCCATCGAGACTCTGCCCCGGCACGTTGAGCGAAGGTGCCGCTGCAGGCGGATAGATCACCTGGGTCCGGGCAACATCTGATTCAGGACCACAGCCCGCTGGGTTACAGCCAAAGACCCGGTACCCATACGTCCCGGCCGGCTTGCCGGAGACCGCGAGACTGCGCGCCGCGCTCTCCTGCACCGTCTGCCAGGCGCCCGCTCCCACCTGCTCCTGCAGGCGATAGGTTGCCGCGCCCGCCGCTTCCGTCCAAGTAATGCTGTAGCTGCCATTGAATGCCGTTGCGGGCGCGCTTACAGCAGCCTTTGCCGCAGGAGGACGCTGCACCACGACACTGGCCGTCGCCGACCAGCCACTGCAGCTGTCCTGTTGGCAAGCGCGGACAGCATAGCCAAACGTTCCTTCCGCCTTCGCGGACGTGTTCCAGCTACGTTCGGCGCCGTTGTAGATCGTGGCCCAAGCTCCGCCAGCTGCCTGCTCTCGCAGTTCATAACGGCTGGCGTAAGACACCGCCGTCCACTGCAGTGCATAGGCACCGTTGTTGCTGAACGCGGGCGCGGTCAGGACCGGCGTAACCGGCGCGACGACCTGGATGGCCTGCGCCACCAGGCTGCCATTGAGGTGGATGTACTCGGTATTGCGGCCCTCCCGGGCATTTTCCTGCCGGCGCAGCACACCGTCGTTGCCGTACAGCGATCGAATGGTGGCACCGTCATTGGCGCCCGCCGACAGGATGCGCCGGCCATGTGCGTCGTATCGGTATCGCTCCGCGCTGGCCACACTGCGCAGGCGATTGCCGAAGTCGAAGCTGTAGCCGACGCCGTTGCGGCTGGAGAGGTTGCCCTGTGCGTCGTAGCTCAAGCCCAGAGTGGTGGCGCCTCCACTGTTCTGTACGTTGGTAAGCCGGTTATGGGTGTCGTACCAATAGACGTGATCCTTGACACCGGTCAGCGCGGCCGAACGCAGGTTGTCCACAGCATCGTAGGTGTAGCGGTACACGCCATCTCCGCCAAACGAAGGCGAGGTGGCCTGAATCAGACGATCCAGTCCGTCGTAGGCCATGGTGCGCGTGCGCTGCCCGTCCAGATTGTCGACGATACGCGCGACGTTGCCATTGGCGTCGTACTCATAGGTCGTGTCCAGCGCTCCGGCACTGTCGACCACCCGGGTAGGCAACTGGCGCTGGTTCTGCGCCATCGTGTGCACGATGCCATTGCCATAGGTGAATTGCTTCATGCCCCCATTGGCGTAGTAAGTCACCCCTGAGGCGTAGCCTCCCGCCTTGGTCGGCTGGCCCAGCGCGTTGGGCGCATAGTCAACGAAGCGCCCACTCGGATAGGTCAGGCCTGAAAGTGCGCCATTGGCGTTGTAGGCATATCCCAGCGACTGGATGCCGAGGGTACTGTCACTGGAGGTTTCGGCCGTCAACAACCCACGCTTGTTGTAGGTATAGGTGTTGATCGCCTGCGTCGTCCCCGCATCGTTTGCCGTGGTCACCGTGGCCGGCTTGCCGTCCCTTGTATACGTCCAGCCCTGGTTGCCATTCCCATCCGGGAACGCAAGTGTCGACAGCCGATTGCGCGCATCGTAGCCACGAACGATCCTGCGGGCCGCAACCGGTCCAGCATCAGCGTCGCATGCCGTGGTGCTGGAAAGGTCCAGGCCAGCTGCGCTCCAGGCAAGATTGCCCGCTGCGTCGTAACCCATCAGCGTTGCGCCGGTCTCCGGCTCCACACTCTTGCAGAGCTGCTGATGACCGTCATACACATAATTGCGGGCAATCCGGGCGCTGCCGTCCTGGTTGCGGCGCACGATCGAGCGCGGCTTGCCGAAGATGTCGCGATCGATATCGGTGAACGCGCCCGCCGGGTGAATGATCGACACCGGGGATTCCGTCGACGGCGCACCGAACGCCTGGAAAGTGGTCAGCGTCGTATTGCCCTTGGGGTCGACCACTTTCAAGCCGCCACCCGCCAGATAACTGGTCAGCGATGTCAGCAGACCGGCCTCGCTGTCGACGGACACCGAGGTCTGTCGCCCCAGCGCGTCGTAGCCGGTCCATGTACCTGTACTCAGCACAGCAGACTCGCCAGGGTGCGAGGCGAACACCTGCCGACCCGCTTCGTCGTAGGCAAACCTCTGGTAGCGCTGGGTCACGCCACGCGAGGACTCGTCATATTCCTCAGTCAGCAGCGGACGCCAGAAGGCATCGAAATAGACGTTGCGCCGCGCGTTTCCGGTTGCGACGGTCTGCCGCCAATGACCCGCTCCGATACCGTACTCGTCGCCGTTGATGGCGGTGAAACTCTGTGTCGTACGTGCCCAAGCCACACTGTCGCCCGCCGGCCAGTCGATGGTGGCCATGCGTCCCATTGCGTCATAGCCGTACTGGGTGGTTGCACCGTTCTCATCGGTAACGCTGCTGACCCAGCCATTGTCGTCCACCACCGCCGACTGCACAGCGCCGTCGGCAAACTGGATCTGCTGTGGCGTGCCGCGCTTCCAGCCGGAAAGCGTAGTGCGATTGCCACGACCGTCATCCACCATGGCCACGGTTCCGTCAGGGTTGTAGCCCAGTACCTGCTTCAACAACCCATACGAACGCACTTCCGTGGGCCGCATCAGGCCATCGAACGTCGTCTGCTCGACCACCACGCCGGTATTCTCGTTGGTGACCTTCGCGATCGCGCCCAGAATCCATCTGCTTCGGTCGTCCGCATACTGAGTGGCATCGGTGCGGCTGCCCAAAGGACTGGCGCTATTGACACGCAACGGGCGAGCCAGATCATCGAACAACAATATGCTGGTCTGGTAGGTCACGCCATCCTGCTGGATGGCCTCGGCCACGACCGGCCGCACCTGAGCTGTGCTCGGCTCGTCGCCACTGTAGATCATCCCGTGAAGCGGGGCGAATGGCTGTGATTTCACTTCGTCTTCGGTCATGTAGACCGAGGTGCTGCTCTTGACCACATTCCCGGCCGCGTCAATGACGCTGCTACCCAGCAGCCGCCCTTCATTCAGCGCGTACTGCGAGCCATAGCGGTAGGCCGTGCGGGTTCCGTCGGGATTTGAGATCGTGACCTGCTTTTCCTTCTTGCAGGTCGTGCAGGGGTAGATGGCTGCACCGCCCACGCCGCCCCAGAGCGGCTCGTAGCCGCTGCCATAGTCATAGCTCCACTGCAGCACCTTCGGCAGGCCCGGTCCCCAGATCTTCTTGGCTCTCAGCGAGACTACGTCGTAGAAAAACGGGGTGACGATTTCGTAGTAGTACGCCGACTGTGCGATCCGGCGGATGCACTCGCTGGCATGGACGCCACTGCGGTACTGGCGACCATTCGAAAACTGGAACTCACCCATCGCACCGGACGGATGCTTGATGGTCATGACCAGCGTACCGTCACGCTCCGGCGGCTGCTCCTGACAGGTCTCGTTGCTGTTGCCGTCCCAGTTCACCTTCTCCCAGGCGCGCAGCGCGCTGGAGTAGGCGTAGGACCAAGTGCTTCCATCGGGCTGGGTAACTGCGGTGAGGCGGTTCTGGCCTTCGACCTGACCGTAGCCATAGTTCCAGGTACGGCCCGCGGCAGTCACCGACACCAGAAGCGTGCCGCTGTAGGCCAGCGTGATCTCGCGGCCATCGCTGGACCAGATCCGGGTCGGGTGACCGTTGCCGTTGTACTCGTACTGTACCCAGTTGCCCGACCGGTCCTCTACACGGCTGGCCATGAGGTAGATGCGCGTGCGAGCGATCTTGGTCCTGTCTCCTTCGCCGCCCGAGCGCTCCAGCGTGCCGCCAAAGCGCGTGAACGCGGTATCGAAGAAGTACGACTCGCCCGAGGTGGTCCTGACCCGATAGCCCTCGCCAGCCAGACCCGACTTCATTGGAATACAGTCGATGGCATCGCGATGCGAGGTGCTCCACTTGCGTGCAACGCCGTCTGTCGGCATCGGCGTGTTGTTCCAGGCCCCCAACATGGTGCGATCACCACCACCCGGGACATGGATCATGTTGCCCTGCCAGACTTCGTTGAGCCGGAAGGAAATGGGCCACTGAGGCACCATGTCGCCACTGCAACGATTGTTCAGCCAGGCGCTCGCGCCGGGGAACATGCCGGTGATGTACGGCGTGTCGACCTCCCAGCCGCCCACACCATCGAGACTGGCGTTGAAGCTGCCACTCCCGACCAGGTCCATCTCGACACTGAACCGGCGCCGCATCTGCACCGGCAGGGCGTTGTTGCCTGGCAGGCTGACGTCGGTGACGGCAAACTCAGTCTTGCCGTTGTAGAGGCTGACGCTCTCGCCGAAAAGATCATCCTTCAGCGCCGTCAGGTTCTGGGCGGACTCAATGAGCTTGCGGTATTCCTGGTAGGGCTCGACTGCCGAGACCGAACCTGCGACCACGCACAGCGTCAGTGCCGTAGCAACACGGCACTGCCAAGCAGCAACTCGCTTCACAATTTTCCCCTCGCGTCCGCATGCGTAGCCGCGCCAGGACGGCGCGACGTTGCTTCCATGCGACTCTCTCGTTCCTGATTCTAGGCGAGCGCTGCGAACAGATGGAAGGGGTCGTCAACGGCAATCATCTGGCACTTGCACGCGACCATTGAATTGCTTAATGCACCCACGCATGGCGTGGATCTACCGGTACGCCTGCACCTGCTTCCTCAGCAGATGCGGCACGATCAGCCGATGCACGGGTGCAACCGGCAGCATGTACACGCGCCCGAACGCGTTGTGCGTATGGACCACCGTCGCCACTTCCAGCACATCGCCCTGCCACTGCAGGGCCAGCTGCACACGCAGGTGGCGGTCGTCGTCTTCCAGCACGATGGCATCGTCATCCAGCGACTGCAGGGTGAAGATGCCCAGCCGTTGCCCCGGACGCGGCTGCGCGATGTCCTGTACCGCACGCAACGAGCCCAGGTGCTTCATGCCGAGCAGGCGCATGCCGCGATTGCGCAGTGCCATCAGCCCATCGAACCAGCCGGGAATGGTCGCCGCCATGTCGCGATAGGCCTGCAAGGCCGAGCGCCCATCACGACGGGTCGTCGCCTGGCAGGCGTGCACGAAGTCGGCGCCAGCCAGCTGTGGGCGCAGGATGCTGCCTGCACTCGGCGGGCCGGTCACCACCTGCGTACGGCTCACGGCTTCGGCCCCTGCCCCTCGTTGTCTTCCCAATGCAGGATGCGGCGGGTGACGAAGCGGTAGACCGGCTTGCCGGTGGCGAACCACAGCTCGCGCACCCAGGAGGTGCGCTTGAGCACCCGCTTTTCCACCGGGGTGAGCGACTCGCGGCAGTACATGCGCTTGTGCTTGAGCAGGTGGCGCAGGTCCTCACGGGCCAGCAGGCGCATCCAGCGCGAGCGCGGGTTGCCGATCACCGCCAGCTGGAAGTCGATCAGCGCCGGGCGGCCATCGTCGGTGACCAGCCAGTTGGCTTCCTTGGCCAGATCGTTGTGGGCCACGCCATTGCGATGCAGCTGCTGCAGCAGGCGACGCGCGGCGCGGAACCAGGCCAGGTCACCGCGAGGCGGACGCTGGTACATGGCGTCGCCGGCCATGAAGCTGCGGTCGAGATGACGTCCATCCCACGCCAGCAGCTGCGGCACATCGGCCATGCCGTGGATGTGGCGCAGTGCGCGTGCTTCACGGCGGGCCAGCCACCAGGCCGGCAGCCGCAACCACAGTGGTGTGGCGCCCAGATCACGGCGTACAAAGGAGCCGGCCGGCCCTTCCACAAGGAGGATGCGACCGAAGCTGTCGGCCTTCAGGGCGTGCGAGGGCGTGTCTGACGAATGCGGCATGTGCCCATTCTAGGCGATGGCGCCCGTTGCAAACGGTCACCAAGCGGCTGGGAACCAGTCACCTTCACGCCCCTATAATCGGGCAATGGACTCTTCATGGATCGACGCCACCCTCGCGTGGATTGCCGCTCACCCCGTGCTGGCGGGTGCCGTTATCTTCCTCATCGCCTTCTGCGATGCGGTGATCATTCTCGGCGCCATCGTGCCGGCCCTGCCGCTGCTGTTCGCGGTGGGCGTGTTCATCGGGCTGGGCCAGATCTCCGGGCCGTATGCGGTGGCGGCAGCCGCACTGGGCGCATTCGCCGGTGATGGCATCAGTTACTGGATCGGGCGCCGCTGGGGTGACCGCCTGCGTGGCGTGTGGCCCTTCAGCCGTTACCCGCAGCTGCTCGACCGCGGCGAAAACCTGTTCCGCCGCAATGCCTTCAAGAGCATCCTGGTAGCACGCTACGTGGGCGCGATCCGGCCGTTCGTGCCGGCCATCGCCGGCATGATGAAAATGCCGGCCAGCCGCTACATGCAGGCCAGTGGCATCGCCAGCATTTCGTGGGCGGTGCTGTTCCTGGCACCGGGCTGGGTGCTCGGCGAGGCCTACGACGCGGTGGCCGCCGTCGCAGGGCGCCTGGTGGTGGTGGTCGGCCTGCTGGCAGTGATCCTCGGCCTGGTCTGGGCCATCGTGCTGTACGGCTACCGCTGGTCGGCCGCGCGCATGGACAACTGGCTGGCGCGGCTGCTGGACTGGTCCAACCGACACCCGACGCTGGGCCGCTACACCGTCGGTGTGCTGGACCCGAAGCGCCGCGAGTCGGTGCCGCTGGCGATGCTGGCGCTGATGCTGCTGGTGCTGGGCTGGGGCTGGTTCGCGCTGCTGACCGTGGTGGTCGCCCATGGCGAGCCGCTGGCGATCGACCTGCTGGTGCACCAGGCCATGCTGGCGCTGCGCAATCCGCTGGCCGATTACCCGATGGCCGCGCTGGCATCGCTGGGCGCCTGGCAGGTGTTGTTGCCGGCCACCGCTGCAGCGATGGGCTACCTGATCTGGCGCCGCCGCTGGATGGCAGCCGCGCACTGGCTGGCCGCGCTTGCCTTCGGCCTGGCGTTGACCATGCTGCTCGGCGCAACGGTGGATGTGGTGCGACCGGTCGATGCCAGCAGTGGCTTTGGCTTCCCGTCGGTGTCGGTGACCATGGCCACCATCACCTTCGGCTTCTTCGCGGTGCTGATCGCCCGCGAGATGCCTGGCCGCACCCGTGTCTGGCCGTACCTGGTGTCGGGCATCGTGGTCAGCCTGATCGGCTTCTCGCGCCTGTACCTGGGCGCGCACTGGCTGAGCGATGTGATCGGCGGCATGCTGTTCGGCACGTTCTGGCTGCTGGTGCTGGGCATCGCCTACCGCCGCCGCTTCAACCGCTCGTTCTGGGTGAAGCCGGTGGCGTGGCTGTTCTACGGTGTCTTCGCCGTGGCGGCGATGTGGTACGCGCCGCGCCACATTCCGGTGAAGCTGGAACGCTTCGAGCCGACCCTGCCGGCGGCGCAGGCGATGGACATGCAGGCCTGGTGGCAGCACGACTGGGCGACACTGCCGGCGCGCCGCAACGAGTTCGACGACGACCAGCGCTGGCCGCTGGACGTGCAGGTGGCGGGCCCGCTGGCCCCGCTGCAGGCGCAGCTGGAAGCACGCGGCTGGAAGCGGCAGGAACAGGCCGGCTGGCAGGAGGCGCTGCTGATGCTGGACAAGAACACGGGTGCCGACGAACTGCCGGTGCTGCCAGCCACGCTGGACACGCGCGTGGAAGCGCTGTTGATGGTGCGCCCGGGTACACACCGCGATGAGCGCTACGTACTGCGCCTGTGGCCAGCCCCTGCGCAGTTGCAACCGGGCAATACGCCGCTATGGCTGGGCAGTGCGCAGACCCTGCGCTACGAGCGTCATTTCGAGTGGATCGGCATGTGGCACCCGCTGCGTGGCGTCGACCCGGCGCTCAACGCAGTGAAGGACGCCGTGCAGGACCTGCCGCAGCGCGAGGATGTGCACAGCGAAACCGGGTTGCCGGTGCTGCGGTTGAAGACCACGGCGCCCTGACCGGCACCGGTGCGCGATCACCCACTGAAGAGCCGAGCCCATGCTCGGCCGCTCTTCGCGGGAACCATCAAGCCGAGCATAGGCTCGGCTCTACAGTAAATCAGTAGATCCACGCCGTGCGTGGATGGCATTCCACGCATGCCCCAGCGTGTGCACCAAGGTGCACACCCACCCAAGGCAGGCTGCTACGGCATCCAGCCCAGCAACTGCTGCAATCGCTGGTGCGGGTCGTCCATCTGCAGCAGCTGCAGGCGCTGCTGCTCGCTCAGCGGCAACAGCTCGGCCAGCCGCCAGCCGACCCAGCTGGCCTGGTCCAGCAACGCCGGGTTGGACGGCGCATAGGCCTCGCCGGCCTGTTCGATGATGTGTCCCAGCACCGTGGCCAGCAGCGCGTGCTGTGGTCGCAGTTCGTCGTCCGGGTCTTCCTCGCACCAGCGCACGTCGGCCACCACCAGGCCGTTGTCGCGCACGCGGGTACGCTCCACATGGAAACGGCGGGTGCCGCGCAGGCGCAGCTGCAGCACGCCATCGGCGCCGACATCGAAGTCTTCGATGCGCACCTGCACGCCGTAGGCCGCTGGCGTCGCCGGTGCGCCGACTTCCTCGCCATCGAGGATCAGGCAGACACCGAACCCCTCACCACTGCGGCCGCTGTCGCGGACCAGGTCCAGATAGCGGCGCTCGAAAACACGCAGGCCCACCGCCGCACCCGGCACCAGCGTGGTGTGCAGCGGAAACAGCGGCAGCGGGCCGTCGACGCTCATCGGGCCTGCAACGCGGCGAGGAAGCGGCGCGGGGCGCCGTCGAAGCCACCGTTGGACATGAACACCACGTGGTCGCCGCTGCGCACGCTGGACTGCAGCTGCGCCAGCAATGCGTCGGTATCCGGCACCGCGTGGGCGTCACCACGTACCGCAGCGATCACCGCAGCGGCATCCCAGGCCAGTTCCGGGCGATGCAGGAACACCACTTCATCAGCCAGCGCCAGCGACGGTGCCAGTGCCTGCGCATGTGCGCCCAACCGCATCGAGTTGCTGCGCGGTTCCATCGCAACCACGATGCGCGCATCGCCGACCCTGGCGCGCAGGCCTTCCAGCGTGGTGGCGATCGCGGTGGGGTGATGGGCGAAATCATCGTAGACGGTGATGCCGCCATGGCTGCCGATCACTTCCATGCGGCGCTTGACGCTGCGGAAGCGCGCCAGCGCCGGGATCACCGTGGCCGGCGCCACGCCCACTGCATGCGCAGCGGCCAGCGCGGCCAGCCCGTTGAGCACGTTGTGGCGGCCCAGCAGCGACCACTGCACGTCGCCCAGCGCCTGCCCACGATGGTGCACGCGGAACGCGCTGCCATCGGCGGCCAGCAGCTCGGCATGCCACTCCAGCGACGGATCGAAACCAAACCGCTCGACCGGGGTCCAGCAGCCCATCGCCAGCACTTCGGCCAGGTGCTGATCCTCGCCGTTGACGATCAGCCGCCCACGTGCGGGCACGGTACGCACCAGGTGGTGGAACTGGCGCTGGATCGCCGCCACGTCGGGGAAGATGTCGGCGTGGTCGTATTCAAGATTGTTGAGGATGGCCACCAGCGGCCGGTAGTGCACGAACTTGCTGCGCTTGTCGAAGAAGGCCGTGTCGTACTCATCGGCTTCGACCACGAACTCGCGGCCCTGGCCCAGGCGCGCGGAGACTCCGAAATCCTCGGCGACGCCGCCGATCAGGAAGCCGGGCGAGCGCCCTGCACTTTCCAGCAGCCAGGTGAGGATGGTGGTGGTGGTGGTCTTGCCATGGGTACCGGCCACGGCCAGCGTGTCGCGGCCCGGCAGCACCTGCTCGGACAGCCACTGCGCGCCGGATATATAGCGCTGGCCGGCATCGAGCACGGCTTCCACGGCGGCATTGCCGCGCGACAGCGCGTTGCCGATCACCACCTCGTCGGTGCCGGCCGGCACGCTGTCGGCACGGTAGCCCTGGTCCAGGGTGATGCCCAGCTGTTCGAGCTGGGTCGACATCGGCGGGTAGATGGCCTGGTCGCTGCCGCTGACGGAATGCCCGAGTTCCCGCGCCAGGGCGGCCACGCCGCCCATGAAGGTGCCGGCAATTGCAAGGATATGTACGCTGCTCATGACCGAGGATTGTGACCGATGACGGCTGTATAGGGCCAATGTCCGCTATCGGGTAAGACAACCCCTACACGGGATGTGAGAAAACTCCAATCAGCTGTCAGGGAATTCCCGATAGCGATGTTCTGTGAACCCGGACACAATTCGAACTGCCAGCCGCAGTACCCGAACCGGTCCTACTCCCCAAGAGGCCATCCCCAAGGGAGCTCATGCTGCGGGGCCCTGAGCAAGCCCTTCGCCGGCGCCTGTCAAACGACACAGGCCTGATCCTCGCGGACCAGGCCTGTGTTTTTTTGCGCCCGGGGAGCCGGCAATTCGCGCCGGCCCGGCCGGATCAGGCCTTGATCGCCGCCAGGATGCGGGCTTCGATCTCGTCCAGCTCACCGACGCCATCGACGCGGGCCAGGGTGCCACGGCCGGCGTAGAAATCGACCACCGGGGCGGTCTGCTCGTTGTAGACCTGCAGGCGCTGGCGCACCGCTTCCGGATTGTCGTCGGCGCGGCCCTGCTCCTTGGCACGACCGGCGATGCGATCCACCAGCAGCTCGGTGGCCACGTCCAGCTGCACCACGGCGTCCAGCGGCTGGCCGATCTTGGCCAGCAGGCCGTCCATCGCATTGGCCTGGGCCACGTTGCGCGGGTAGCCATCGAGGATGAAGCCCTTGGCGACATCAGCCTGGGTCAGGCGCGACTCCAGCATGCCCAGCAGGATGTCGTCCGACACCAGGTTGCCGGCATCCATCACCGTCTTGGCCTGCTTGCCCAGCTCGGTGCCGGCGGCGATTTCCGCGCGCAGCATGTCACCGGTCGAAATGTGGGCGATGCCCAGCTTTTCCTTCAGGCGCGTCGCCTGTGTCCCCTTGCCCGAACCGGGCGGTCCCAACAGAACCAATCGCATTGACCTGACTCCAACGTGTTGAAAACAAAGAAGGTTCGCGTCCCGGACGGTCCGGTATCGCTGCACCGCAATAGCGCCACTTTACCGCATCCGGGTAATGTCCCTGCAATGTCCCCTCCCCCGAGCAGGTAGAAGCATGCGCAACGGTACTCTCCTTTATGCCCAGTCCGGCGGTGTCACCGCCGTCATCAACGCCACGGCGGCGGCGGTGATCGAGCAGGCGCGGGCCAAGGGCATCAAGGTCCTGGCCGCCCGCAACGGCATCCTCGGCGCCCTGCGCGAGGAGCTGATCGACACCAGCAAGGAGAGTGCCGCGGCCATCCGCGCGCTGGCCCATACCCCGGGCGGTGCCTTCGGCTCGTGCCGGGTCAAGCTGAAATCGCTGGACGCCGACCGCGCCCGCTACGACCGCCTGCTGGAGGTGCTGCGCGCGCACGACGTGCGCTGGTTCCTCTACAACGGCGGCAACGACTCGGCCGATACCGCGCTGAAGGTCTCGCAGCTGGCCAAGGCCTCCGGCTACGACCTGACCTGCATTGGCGTGCCCAAGACCATCGACAACGATCTGGCGGTGACCGACACCTGCCCCGGCTTCGGCTCGGCGGCCAAGTACACCGCCGTCTCGGTGCGCGAGGCGGCGCTGGACGTGGCGGCGATGGCCGAGACCTCCACCCGCGTCTTCATTTACGAGGCGATGGGCCGCCACGCCGGCTGGCTGGCCGCGGCCGCCGGCCTGGCTGGCAACGGTGATGACGAAGCACCGCACATCATCCTGCTGCCCGAGCGCGCCTACGACGAGGCCGCATTCCTGGCCAAGGTGAAGGCCGTGGTCGAGCGCGTCGGCTACTGCGTGGTGGTGGCGTCGGAAGGTATCGCGACCGCAGATGGCCGCTTCGTCGCCGACGCAGGCGGCGGCAAGGACTCGTTCGGTCACTCGCAGCTGGGCGGCGTGGCGGCGCACCTTGCTGCACGGGTCAAGGACCAGCTGGGCCTGAAGGTGCACTGGGCGCTGCCCGACTACCTGCAGCGCTCGGCCCGCCACCTGGCCAGCAGGACCGACTGGGAGCAGGCACAGGCGGTCGGCAAGGCCGCCGTGCAGCTGGCACTGAAGGGCCAGAACGGCGTGATGCCGGTGATCGTGCGCAGCAGCGATGCGCCCTATCGCTGGAAGATCGAAGCGGCCCCGCTGTCGAAGATCGCCAACCACGAGAAGAAGATGCCAGCCGGCTTCATCCGCCGCGATGGCTTCGGCATCACCGCCAAGGCGCGCGCCTACCTGTCGCCGCTGATCAAGGGCGAAGCGCCGCTTCCCTATGGCACCGACGGCCTGCCGAAGTACGTGACACTGAAGAACGTGGCGGTGAAGCAGAAGCTGCCGGCCTTCGAGGGCTGAAGTGTGCCTGCGTCCTGTGCGGCGCACAGGGCGCATTGCGGCGGCCGCCGAAGCGCCCCACAATCGGGCTCCGGCCCGGGGCAAAGGGGCCGCTGCAAGCCAGATTCGACGCTGCCCGGCCCTCAAGGCCCGGGCCCGTGCTGCCATTTCACAAGGACTGTAACCATGAAGCACCCGATCCTGATCGCCGCGCTGCTGTGCGGTGCTGCCGCGCCGGCCTTCGCTGCGACCTGCGAAAGCAACTTCCAGAAGAAGGGCAATCCCTTCGTCGGCACTACCTTCACTTCATCGGTCACCCATCCGGACCTGACCGTGGCCAGCGCCATCGGCCAGATGCGGGTAATCGCCAAGAACGCCAACATGGACGTCCTCAGCGAGGACGTGGAAGGCGGCTCGATGCTGATCGAAGAGCCGGAATCCATGGCCCACAAGCCGATTCCGATGATCATCAGTGCCACCTCCGAAGGCGGCCAGGGCACCGTCGGCATGGTGGTGAAGGTCAACAAGGGCGCCATCGCCCCGGCCGACGGCGTGCGCGAAGAAATGTGCAAGCTGCTCAACCAGATCAAGCCAGGCAAGGCGGGCGAACAGGCGGCCAAGGCCACTCCGCAGGCCTCGGTGGTGACCATTGCCGCCGACCGCTTCGGCTTCCAGCTGCGCAACCAGAACAAGGACAACCCGGCCGCGGTCGAGCCGCGCTACAAGGGCAAGACCTACGCCATCACCGGTCGCATCACCACCGTGCTGCGCAGTGGCGGCACCTACAACACCAGCTTCGACCTGCCCAGCGATGGCAGCATCGATTTTGAGCGTGTGGCCATTTCCTGCTCGTTCGCAGCCAACCAGGCCGCGTATGCGCTGGCCCTGCGCCTGCGCGAGAAAGTCACGCTGACCGGCGTGGTCGACAGCTACGACCAGATCGGTCGGGTGTTGTGGCTGAAGGACTGCCGCGGCAACTGACCGCTGCCGGCATGGGAAAAGGCCCGGGTGCGCAGGCGCCCGGGCCTTTTCGTTTCCCCAGCGGTTCACGCCTGGCGCACGTGCATCGCAGGATGATGGACGCCCCGCCTGGAGGTCATCATGGCACTGCGTGTTGTTCGTCTCGGCAGCCCGCGCCAACCCGGTGAGGGCCTGCGCATCGGCACCGTGCGGCGACCACCGCGCGGCGTGCCCCGCAGCGAATTCGCGAAACGGGACTGGTACGACGTCTGGTTCCCGACTCTGTCACCCAGCGCGGAGCTGGTGAAACAGGCCCATGAGGCGAAGACCGCCGCCGACTGGACTGCGTTCTTCCGCCACTACAAGGCCGAGATGAAAGCGCCCGATGCCGCGCACGCGCTGGACCTGCTGGCCGCGATGTCGCAGCACAGCGACCTCAGCGTGGGCTGCTACTGCGAGGACGAAGCGCACTGCCATCGCAGGGCGTTGCGCGAGCTGCTGGTGGCGCGCGGGGCGACGCTGGCGGAGTGAGATCAGCCGGATGCCGGCCAGCGGCCGGCACTACCACGTGGACGACTGCGTGGGCGCAGCGCACGCATCATCTCAATTGCAGGCCTTGCCTTCCATCTGCAGCTGCGCGGCGAACATCGTCACCTGCGGAATCTGGCCGGCTGCCGCCTGCTTCTTGGCCTCTTCCAGATAGATGCGCGACTGGCCCTGCCCATCCAGCTCGACCTTGTTGCTCGACGGCAGGCGCCACACCCGCACCACCGCCTGCTGCGCCGGGCATGCCGCGTTGGGCACGCGGATCACATCGTTGAGCTTCCAGCCCTTGTCGGCACTCGGCTGTGCCTTGGTGTAGTCGACGAAGCGCGCACGTGGCTGGCACTGCTCGCTGGTACGCACGGCGGAGAAGCGGTACGGGACGGCGGCATCGCCGGTGAACGCACCTTCCAGGCGTGCGCAGGCCTCGGGAATCTGCCGCAGCGTATGCACCGCGCCCACCGCCTGGGGTGCGCCCACGGCACGCTGCAGCTCCGGGGTTTCCGCAGCGAGTGCCGGCACGGCCGGGGCCAGGGCGGCGAGCATCAACAGGGACAGGCGCATGGGGGATCTCCATCGGGACTCCGCGCAGGCTTGCAGAGGCTGGCTTAACGGGGTGCAAAGGCCGGTGGCTCGCAAATCATGCCCTTGCCTGGCGGCGGGTCCGCGCGCATGTCGACGCGTTCATTGGCAGGGCGCCCACGGGTCATGCGGCGCGGCTCCCACGGGCCAGTCGAGCATGGCTCGACTCTACAAAGAGCGGCACGCATACTGCGGGCACCAGGGAATGCTGAACACCGCCATACGTCGGACGACCACCAAGGTCGGTACGGGTTGGTTCCAGGCTGCAGCCCGTCGTCCCCCTCGTGGTGCCGTTCATCGCCACTGGATGCCTACATCCATTCTGCGGAGGGGTCTAATGCTGGAACGTCACGGGCTGTCACTGGCGCTGGGCTGCGCCATTCTCGCGATCCTGTTCGGAATCGTCTCGGCGCGCTGGATCCTGCGCCAACCCACCGGCAATGAGCGCATGGTTGCGATCGCCACCGCGATCCAGGAAGGTGCGCGTGCCTACCTCAACCGTCAGTACCTGACCATCGGCATCGCCGGCGTGGTGCTGTTCGTGCTGGTCGGGGTGTTCCTCAGCTGGTACACCGCGATTGGTTTCGCGGTCGGTGCGGTGCTGTCCGGCGCCGCCGGCTACATCGGCATGAACGTGTCGGTGCGCGCCAACGTGCGCACCGCGGAGGCGGCGCGCCAGGGCATCAGCGCGGCGATGGACGTCGCCTTCCGCGGCGGCGCGATCACCGGCATGCTGGTGGTCGGGCTGGGCCTGCTGGGCGTGGCAGGCTACTACGCACTGCTGCTGCGCATGGGCCTGCCGATGGAGCAGGCGCTGCACGCGCTGGTCGGGCTGGCGTTCGGTTCGTCGCTGATCTCGATCTTCGCGCGGTTGGGCGGCGGCATCTTCACCAAAGGAGCCGACGTCGGCGCCGACCTGGTCGGCAAGGTCGAAGCCGGTATTCCCGAAGATGATCCGCGCAACCCGGCGGTGATCGCCGACAACGTCGGTGACAACGTCGGTGACTGCGCCGGCATGGCCGCCGACCTGTTCGAGACCTACGCGGTGACCGTGATCGCCACCATGCTGCTGGGCAGCCTGATGCTGGCCGAGGCCGGCGCCAACGCGGTGCTCTACCCGCTGGTGCTGGGCGGCGTATCGATCATCGCCTCGATCATCGGTGCGCTGTTCGTCAAGGTGAAGCCGGGCGGCTCGATCATGGGTGCGCTGTACAAGGGCGTGATCGTCTCCGGCGTGCTGGCGGCGATTGCGTTCTATCCGATCACCACCGGGCTGATGTCCGACAACGTGCATGGGCCGATGGCGCTGTATGGCTGCGCGTTGATCGGGTTGGTGCTGACCGGGCTGATCGTGTGGATCACCGAGTACTACACCGGCACCCAGTACAAGCCGGTGCAGCACGTGGCGCAGGCCTCGACCACCGGCCATGGCACCAACATCATCGCCGGCCTAGGCATTTCGATGAAGTCCACCGCGCTGCCGGTGGTGGCGGTGTGTGCGGCGATCTGGGGAGCCTTCGCGCTGGGCGGCCTGTACGGCATCGCCATCGCCGCTACTGCGATGCTGTCGATGGCCGGCATGATTGTCGCCCTCGATGCCTACGGCCCGATCACCGACAACGCCGGTGGCATCGCCGAAATGGCCGAGCTGCCCTCGGAGATCCGCGACATCACCGATCCGCTGGATGCAGTGGGCAACACCACCAAGGCAGTGACCAAGGGCTATGCGATCGGATCGGCGGCGCTGGCCGCACTGGTGCTGTTCGCCGACTACACCCACAACCTGCAGGCGGCCAATCCCGGCCAGGAGTTCCGCTTCGATCTCAGCGACCACACGGTGATCATCGGCCTGCTGATCGGCGGCCTGATTCCCTACCTGTTCGGTGCGATGGCGATGGAAGCGGTCGGCCGCGCCGCCGGTGCGGTGGTGGAGGAAGTGCGCCGCCAGTTCCGCGAGATCCCCGGCATCATGCAGGGCACCGGCAAGCCCCAGTACGACAGGGCGGTGGACATGCTGACCCGCTCGGCGATCCGCGAAATGATCGTGCCGTCATTGCTGCCGGTGGCGGTGCCGGTGGTGGTCGGCTTGCTGCTGGGGCCACGCGCGCTGGGCGGCCTGCTGATCGGCACCATCGTGACCGGCCTGTTCGTGGCCATTTCGATGACCACCGGCGGCGGTGCCTGGGACAACGCCAAGAAGTACATCGAGGATGGCCACTTCGGCGGCAAGGGCAGCGAGGCACACAAGGCGGCAGTGACCGGCGACACCGTCGGCGATCCGTACAAGGACACCGCCGGCCCGGCGATCAATCCGCTGATCAAGATCATCAACATCGTGGCGCTGCTGCTGGTGCCGCTGTTGTAGATCCGCGCCATGCGTGGATGACGGCCTCGATGGGGTCAGAGCCCTTTCCTGCGGAAAGGGATCCGACCCCACCGTCAATCACCGCCCACGCAGGAAGAACGACACCGGCACCATCACTTCCACCGGGTCGCCGGCCATTTCGGCCGGCGGCGCCGGCAGCGGGCTGGCCCGCTGCACGGTGTCCAGCGTCTCCTGGTCGAGCAGCGCGAAGCCACTGCTGCGGCCCAGTTTCAACCCCGAGACCGCGCCATCGCGGGCCACGGCAAAGCGCACGTAGACCACGCCCTGCTGGCGCAGCCGCTCGGCCTGGCGTGGATAGCGCCGGTGCTGCTGCAGGTGCCCGAGCAGGCGTCCTTCCCAGGTCGCCTCGGCACGACTGCGCTCACCCGCCGTGGTCTGCGGCGCGGTGTAGCGTGCGGCAGCGTCGGCGGCCACCTGCGGCGGTGCGCTGGTCTGCGCGACGTTGGCATCGGCGCTGTCCGGCGCGGGCGCTGGTTCCGGCGCTTCTGGCGGAGGCAGCTCACCCTGCGGCTGCACGGGTGCCTTGGGTTGCTCACGCACGGCTGGCGCTGGCGCCTGCTGCCGCTGCTGTTGCTGCTGCAGCGGCCCGGTGGCGACCTCGCGCGGCGGCGCCGGCGGTGCCTGCGCCATCGGCGCCAGCTCCAGCGTCAGCGCTGCCGGGGGAGCCGTTGCAGCCTGCACCGGTGCGCGCGCCACCCACCAGCAGGCCGCGCCGATCAACAGCGCGTGCACCAGCAGTACGATCGCCAGGCTGGTCGCCCAGCGCCGCAGTCCGCTCATTGCGTGCGCTGCTCCAGGCCGACCAGTGCCACCTTCAGGTAGCCCGCCGCACGCAGCGCATCCAAGGTGGCCATCAGTTCGCCGTAGGGCACGCGGGTGTCGGCGCGCAGGAAGATGCGTTGCGCGGTATCACTGTGGGTGGCCACCTGCAATGCAGCCGCCAGCCCGTCACGCGCCACCGCCTGCTCGCCGACGCGCAGCGACAGGTCGGCCTGCACGGTCACGTACACCGGTGCCTGTTCCGGCGGCGCGGCATTGGCGCTGCTGGCCGGCAGCTGCACCGGCACCGACACCGTGGCCAGCGGTGCGGTCACCATGAAGATGATCAACAGCACCAGCATCACGTCGATGAAGGGCGTGACATTGATCTCGTGCGCTTCTTCGGGGGCATCGTCGCGGTCGGACGCGGTCCTGATCGCCATCGTCGCGCCTCAGTGCACCGCGCGCAGCGGCGCCGCAGCGGCACGCGGGACGGCACGATCAAGATCGCGCGACACCAGCTGCTGCACGGCCGCCGACAGATCGCCGAGCAGCCCCCGCAGGCCGGCCAGCACGCGGCTGAAATGGTTGTAGACCAGCACCGCGGGAATCGCCGCGACCAGGCCGAGCGCTGTCGCCAACAGGGCCTCGGCGATGCCGGGCGCAACCACCGCCAGGCTGGTGGTGTTGCTGTGGGCGATGCCGATGAAACTGTTCATGATCCCCCACACCGTACCGAACAGGCCGACGAACGGCGCCACCGCGCCGATGCTGGCGAGCGCGCCGATACCGCGCCGCTGCACGCGCGCGGTTTCCAGCTCGATGCGTTCCAGGCGCGAGGCGACGCGCTCCTTGATGCCGTCGTGGCTGTCCAGCTCCTGCGACAGGCGCAGTTCGGTGCGTGCAGCGTCCAGCATCGTCAGTGCAGCGCCCTGTTGCAGGGTCGCTTCTTCGCTCTGCGTCGGCAGCTGTGCGGACTGCAGCAACAGCGCGCGTGCCGCACGCAGCTGCCGGGCCTGCCGCGCCAGCTCCCAGCCCTTGGCCAGCAGCACGGTCCAGGTGGCCAGCGACGCCAGTGCCAGCGCGATCATCACGGCCTTCACCACCACGTCGGCGGCCAGGTACATGCCCCACGGGGTCAATGCGGGGGCGGCCACAGGGGCCAGGTCAGCAGGCAGCATCGTCTCGGTTTCCATCAGCATCAGGGGTCGCTGCGCGACGGCGGGTCGCACGCGGATCATTGGCGTCGTCCACTTCCACGACCGGATGGGGCTGCAGCCGCGGCGCGGGTCGGCTGAGCACGTAGCCGGCGCTGACCGCGAAGAACAGGCCCACGCCCAGCAGCAGGCGCCACGACGGGTGCGCTCCCCAGCAGAACAGCGCAAAACCGACGGCCATGCCGGCACTGGCGAATGCCTTGCCCTTGCGCGACACCGCACCCTGCTCACGCCACAGCCGCAGTGACGGGCCGTAGCGCGGATGCGCCAGCAGGCGCTGCTCGAACTTCGGCGAGCTGCGTGCGAAGCAGCCCACGGCGAGGATCAGGAAGATGGTGGTCGGCATCACCGGCAGCAACGCGCCGATCACCCCGAGGCCGACCATCAACCATCCCAGCGCGAACCAGAGCCAACGCATCAGCGCTGCATCCGCAGGCGGGCACCAGGCATCAGGCGAATTCCACTTCGACGTGGCCGTGCACGCTGCGGAACGCGGCGTCGGCCGCATCGATCACCTGCTGCTCCTGCCTGGCACTCAGCGGTACCGCGTCCAGCGCAGCGGTGAACTCGCGCCAGTGGCGCGCCGCGCCATCCGGATGCGCGGCCAGGTGGCGGGCGCCGAAATCACGATCCAGGCCGAGCCTGGCGGCCATCTTGTACAGCACGGTGCCGCCCAGGTTGGACCCTTCGGCCACATACAGCCACCCCAACGCGGCGGGCAGTTCCAGATCGGACGGCAACGCCGCGATGTCGGCCCCGGGCAGCGTCTGCTCCAGATCCTGCAGGTCGCGCGCCACCTGGGCCAGGCGGCGGCGCTCGCCCAGGTCCGGCAGCAGTGCGTCCAGCGCAGGGTTGGCATACAGCGCATCGATGCTGCGATGGAAGCGGTACTGCACGCGCAGGAACCGGGCGAAGTTGCTGCGGTCGGCGAAGATGTCACCGGCCATGATGCGCTTGTCCAGGGCGCCATGGCTGTCGCGGGTGGCGGCCTTGAGCCGCAGGCTGCGGCTGTCTTCAGGGGCGGTGTGTGCGTTCATGAGGGATGCCAAGGGGGTCGTCCTGCTGTAGACGTTCGCCACGGGGCTTTCCCCAAGGCTATGTGCGCCGATAATGGCGCATCCCTTCTACCGCAGGAACCGACGATGATCACCACCGAACCGCGCATGACCAACCTGTTCCTGCAGCTGGGCCTGGACGCCAGCGCCGAGGGCATCGCCCGCTTCATCCGCGAGCACCAGCTGGCCACCGATGTGGAAGTGGTCGAGGCACCGTACTGGAACGATGCGCAGCGCCAGTTTCTGTCCGAGTCGCTGCAGGCCGATGCGGCATGGACCACCGTGGTGGATGAGCTGAACGAGTCGCTGCACGAGGACGCGGTGAAGGCGGCGACGGGGCTGTAAGCGGGGTATCCCCCGCTGGTGGGGTCAGAGCCCTTTCCGGAGGAAAGGGATCCGACCCCGCCGCTCATCCTTTCCGGAGGAAAGGGATCCGACCCCAGCGCTCATCCGCGACCGATCAGTACTTCCAGGTCAACGCCAGCCGGGCCGTACGGCCCGGTGCCGGCATCACGCCCAGGGCCAGCGGGTCCAGGTAGTAACGATCGGTCAGGTTGTCCACGCCGGCTTCCACCGAGAGCTGGTCGTTGAAGCTCCAGCTGGCGAACAGGTCGACCAGCGTGGTCGGCCGGTACAACTGCTGGATCGCCGACAGGCCCACGTTCCAGTCCTTGTCCAGCTTGCTGATCGGGCCAGCGTTGTGGACCACGCGGGTGCCGAAGGTCAGGCGCTCGTCGAACAGGCGCGAGCCCAGGGTCAGGTTGACCATGTAGCGCGGCGGGTTCTGGGTATTGGTGTACGAGCCCTCGAAGCCGCCGTCCACGCAGTCGGGCGTGTTGGCCAGCTCGCCGTTCCTGCGCTGCGCCCCATAGGCACGGCGCTCGGCGGCGATGTCCGGCGCGCAGGTCTTGGCCTTGGAGTAGTAGTGCGCGGACAGATCGGCAAATACCTTGCCGCTGTCATAGCTGGACTGGAACTCCATGCCCGAAACCTTGAACTGGTCGACGTTGCGGATCAGGCCCGCCGACAGCGTGCGGTAGTCACGGGTGATCAGGTCGTCGATACGGGTATCGAAATACGCCAGCTTCAGCGCCAGGCGGTCGCCGGCAGTGAACAGGTCGTGGCGGAGGGTGCTGGCGCCGATTTCCCAGCTGCGCGCGCGCTCCGGCTTAAGCTCGCCCACCGGTTTGGCGGCGGTGAACAGGCCCAGCGTGGTCTCGAACAGGCTCGGCAGCTTGGTGCCTTCGGCGTACTTCACGTAGACCAGGGTGTCTTCGCTGAAGCGGTAGGCCACGCTGGCGGTCGGCGAGAACGCGCTGTCGCGACGGCGGATCGGCTGCGACCAGGTCCAGCTGACCGGCACCTCCAGGTCCTGCGCCTTGCCGGCGTCGTAGAAATTCCAGCCCGCGATGTCCGCCACCGTGCCCTTCTTGTACGGCGAGGCCAGCAGCGATTCCTGGGTGAAGTTGCCGTTGGCATCTGGATACCAGTTCAGCAGCGCGATGCGCTTGGCCCGCCACGACGGCAGCGCCGGGTTGCCATTGAGCAGCTCGGTGTAGCGGTACTGGCCCTGCACCTCATAGGCATCAGGCGTGGCCAGGCGGTTGCGGTCATGCACATCCACGCGGTTCCAGCGGCCACCGGCCAGCAGCTCCCAGTGCTCATCGGGCTGCCACTTCAGCGAGGCCACCGCGCTGTATTCCTTGCGCTCGGCGTTGCGCAGGAAACGGTTGTTGACCAGATCGTCGTGCATGACCGGCCCCGAACTGCCCGGCGCGATGTCTTCGTCGCTGTAGGACAGGCCGTAGTCCAGCGTGAACGCGCCGGCCCGGGTGTCGAACTTCGAGGTATTGCTGACATCCAGGCCGAAGCGCTTCTGTCGCAGCGGATTGCGGTAGGCATCCTTGTAGCCGGGGTCGCCACTGAAGCTGGGCGCGTCGTACCACTCGGTGCGGCGGTCGAAGTACCACGGGGTGATGCCGGTCAGGCTGTTGTACATCACGCTGTCGGTGTCGGTGTACGCGGCGTTGACGCGCAGGTCGATCAGCTCGCTGTCCGGATTGAAGCGGTAGCGCAGGCTGTAGCTGTCCATGTCGACGTGGCCCGGATCCCACTGTGGAATGCGGTCACGATCCACGCGGATGATCTGCGAGGCCATGATCTCGCCGGCAGTGCCTTCATAGCGGCGATAGCCGGCTTCCAGCGTCTGCGTGTCGTCGATGCGCCAGGCACCCTTGAGCAGCGCCGACTTCGAGCGCGAAGAGGTATTGAAAACCTCGGTGCGCGGCGGATTCAGCGGCGCCAGCGTGCGCCGATCCTGCGGGAAGTCGTCGTAGCCATGGCGGCCGGAGAAGTAGTTGCCGTTGTCACGGTAGGCGTAAGCGGCGACCAGATCGAAGCGGTCCCAGTGCCCTGCGGCGGCCACGTTGAAGAACTGGCTGCCGGTGGCGCTGCGATCGGTGCGCGGTGCCGCACTGTAGGACGGCAGGCTGTTGGCACTGCCATTGGCCAGGCCGCCGCGCACGCGCACGCCGACGTCGCGGCCCTCGCGCAGCACGTCACCGATCTTCAACGTCTCCATCTCGACCACGCCGCCGATGCCACCGGACGCGTTGGCCTGCAGGCTCGGCCCCTTGGTGATGGTCAGGCTGGAGATCAGGTCCGGGTCGAGGTAGGTGCGCTGCGACTGGCCGGCGTAGCCACGGTAGGTATCCATGCTGGACTGGCCACCGTCGATGATCACCGGCACGCGGCCCTGGCCCTGGATACCGCGGATGTTGACGTCGAAGCCGTTGCCCACGCGCGGATCACCGGCGGTGACACCGGCCACACCCTTGACGATGTCGCCGTTGGAGGTGCCGCGGAAACGCTCCAGATGCGTGCGATTGAGCGTGGTGGTCGAACCCACGCTGCGATAGCTGTCGAGCAGGCGTGCTTCATCACTGGTCGCGCCGCTCCCGACGCGGTCGCCGGCCACACTCAGCGTGTCGGTGACGATCACACCACTGTCGGCCTGCAACGGCGTTGCCGCTTCCAGGGTGACCGCATCGGCGCTGACCCGGCGCACTGCCAGGCCACTGCCCTGCAGCAGCTGCTGCAGCGCCTCGTTGGCCGACAGGCTGCCGCCGACCGCGCGAGAGGTTACGCCACGTGCCAGCGATGCGGGATAGACCACCTGCACACCGGACTGGCGCATGTAGCTGCGCAGCGCGTCATCCAGCGGTTGCGCCGGAATATCGAAGCGCAGCACGGCCGCGTGGTCGCTGCTGGCGCTCTGCGCCAGTACGGACGGCGCGGCACTGGCCAGGCCGGCGGCGAGCAACGCGATGCACAGGCGGGACGGGCGCAGCACGCGGCCCGGGCGATGGAAGTCGAACATGGGGGAACCTGTCAGGTAATCGGTGCCGCGAACGCGGCGTCATCCGCAACACGGGCGGACACGGCGACGTACGTGGCGGCGGCGGGTACGTTCGCGGAGTAAGACGGATGAAAGCGTGGCAACCCCAAGGGGATTTGCAGTCGAAGCAGGTGCCGACGGTTGCGCGCCCGGTTGCAGTGGTGGGCGCCGACGGTTGCGTGGCTGGTTGCAGTGGTGGGTGCCGACCGTTGGTCGGCACCGGGGCAATGGCGTGGATCTACCGATGGACGATGGCGACGCCGAGCGGCAGCCGGGTCACCTGCAATCCAGCCGTCGCGGCCAGCGCATCCAGCGCCTGTTCCGGGCGGTCGATGCGCAACGCCGCGCTTACCGCCGGCAGCTGCGATAGATCACCACGCACGAAGGTCGGGCCAGCGCGATAGCGCCCCACCCATTGCACCGCGTCAGCGACGCGGGCCTGTTCCAACAGCAGCTCGCCCTGACGCCAGGCGCCGACGCTGTCGGCCGCAACGTCCCCCAATCGCCTCACCCCACTGTGTTCACCGTAGGCCGCGCGCTGGCCCTGCTGCAGGTAGGTCCAGCCACCGTCAACCGGGCTGGCCATCCGTACCCTGCCCTGCCCGACCTGGGTTTCCACCTGGTCGTGACCCCGCGCCACGGTGAAGGCGGTCGAGATGTCCTCGACCACGCCATTGCCGGCGCGCACGCTGAAACGTCGCTGCGCGTCCGGACTGACCTCGAACCAGGCACGCCCGCGCAACAGCTCGACCTGGCGGGCGTTCGCATCAAAGTGCACGGCAATCGCACTGTCGGCGTCCAGCACCGCACGGCTGCCATCAGGCAGCAGTACGTTCTGCACCTGGTGCGTGCTGCGGTGATCGGACTGCAGGCGCAGCCACGCCTCCGGCCATGCCACCAGCATCGCCAGCATTGCCGCCGCAGCCATGGCCCAACGCCGTCGGCGCGGGCGTCGACCAGCCACGCGGGCCGGCTGCGCTCGCGGCCCGACGCTGCGCCACAGCGCGCGCTCGTGTTCGAAGGCCCTGCGGTGCCCCGGCTGTTGCAGCCAGTGTTCGAACGCCTGCATGCGCGCGTCGCTGATATCGCCCGAGGCCAGCCACGCGATCCAGTCCCGGGCCTGCTCGGCCAGGGCATCGTCATTGGCGGCAGGCAGCATGTTCGGCGGGCTCATCGGCTGGCGGACAGGCGCATTCAAGCGCGGGGCGGAGAAACTGGACCGCATCCACGGTCCAATGATCAAGACGTTTGCGCGAAGGCCAGCCCCAAGGCGGCGCGATCATCGGCCGCTGCGGGCCCAGGCCAGGCGCTGCAGCGCGGTGCGTACGTGATTCTCCACCGTGGTCACCGATACCCCAAGGCGGCGTGCGATCTCGGCCTGGGTCAGGCCCTGAAGGCGGTTGAGCCGGAAGATGGTGCGGGTCGGCTCCGGCAGATGGCCGGCCGCGTCGAGTACCCGCTGCAGCTCGTCCTGCGCCATGGCCTGCTCTTCGGTCGAGATCACCTCGTCCGGCCCCCACAGGTAGTGATCGGCCAGCAGGCGGTTGCGCCGGGTCGACTCGCGGCCGTGGTCGGTGGCGAGGTTGGCGGCCAATCGATACAGATAGGCGCGTGGGTTGTCGATGGCCTGGCTGTCATCGACCCCACGGGCCTTGAACCACACCGCCTGGATCACGTCCTCGGCGCCGTTGTCGCCCCCCAGTATCCGTTGCACCCGGCGCAGCAGCGCTGGCCGCTCGCGGATCAGCAGTTCGGTGAGGGAGGCAGCATTGGAGGACATGCGCGGAGCCGGGACGACAGACGGGAGGCGCCGCGCATGCTACTCCGCAAATGCGAATCAGTCACGTTTGCATTGTCGAAATGGTCACAGGCAATCAGTCAGCCCCTCGTAAACGTGGGTGCTGGTTCCGGGCAGGGTGGCATGCAGGGCTTCATGCCCGGCGCGCTCCCACGCTGCCAGCAGCTCGTCCAGGCGGGTTCCCGCCGCCAGTGGCAGCATGCAGGCATAGCGTCCCTGGTCAACATCGATCTGCCCGGTCTTCTGGACCCAGGTGTAGCTCCCGGCGAACGTCCAGACACAACGGGCCACGACACCGGTGGCCCGCTGCACTGAGCAACGCAAGCGCATCGCCCGCAGGTTGTAATACTGCCCTTCGCAGAAGGTATCCCCACAGATATCGTCAAAGCCGCGCACCAACAGACGTTCGGCCGCCAGGAAGCGCTCGCGCCCGGTTGCCGGATTCGGGTAGTCACGGGCATCGACAAATTGAGGGGTCGCCTGGGCGTTGGCTGCCATCAGCAGCGCGCAGACCAGCCATCGTGCCGGGAAGACGCGCATCACCCCGCCCTCCCGGTCTTCCGGAGGCAGTCCGGCAGCGCATCGAACAGGCCATGGTCAAGTCCAGGCAGGTTCGCCGCCAGGCCATCTGGTGCTTCCAGTGAAGCATGGAAGGCGTCAACAGGTACCCCTGGCCCCAACTCCAACGGACAGACCCAGCGGCCATTGTCGACCTGCACCTCCCCGGTATCGGCCTGCACGGCCAGCTCGCTGGCCACCACCACCCAGGCGCAGCGCTGCACCGTTCCGCGATGGGCCAGCACCGCGCAGCGGACCTCCATCACCCGGTAGTTGCTGTACTCACCTTCGCACCAGGTATCGGCACAAAGCCGGTCGAACTCCCTTGCCAGGGCGGCCTGCAGCCCGTAGGCGCGCTCCCAGTTGGCCTCGGGCCGGGGGTAATCGATCAGGTCCACGTGCAGACCGCGGGCGGAGACAGGCAGGGACGCCAGCAACAGCACGACCCCCATGCATCGGGCATACCAGGACATCGACGGAACTCCTCGGGAATGAGCGTCCAGCCTGCGCCGGCAGACCCTCCTGGCCCATCGGCCAAGGGCGGCGCCCCCCGTCAGGCCTTGCCGCGTCGGCAGGTCGGCGACCCGCCCGCTGCACAGCGCCCGGCAAAGGCATAAAATGGTGAGCTATCCGTCTATATCCCCCCACCTGGAGCACACCATGGGTCTGGAACTCGTCTCGCCCGGCAAGAACCCGCCGGAAGAAATCAACGTCATCATCGAGATCCCGAAGGACTCGGAGCCGGTGAAGTACGAAGTGGACAAGGAAACCGGCGCGATCTTCGTCGACCGCATCCTCTCCACCCCGATGCGCTACCCGTGCAACTACGGCTACGTGCCGAGCACGCTGTGTGGCGACGGCGATCCGGCCGACGTGCTGGTGGTGCTGCCGCTGCCGCTGGTGCCGGGCTCGGTCGTGCGCTGCCGTCCGGTCGGCGTGCTGAAGATGAGCGATGAGGCGGGCAGCGACGAGAAGATCCTGGCCGTGCCGGTCTCGAAGATCTTCAGCGGCTACGCCCACGTCGAAGACATCGCCCAGGTCTCGAGCCACTGGCTGGAGCGCATCGGCCACTTCTTCGAGCACTACAAGGACCTGGAGAAGGGCAAGTGGGTCAAGCTGGACGGTTGGGGCGGCGCCGCTGAGGCCAAGCAGATCCTGATCGAGGCGCACCAGCGCCATCTCGACAGCAAGGCCTGAGCCTGAACCGGATCGCTCCGGCGGTACCCTGCCGGAGCGATGCGGGTCACGTTTCATGACGACGGCACATCACTCTTGCTGCCGTATTAGGTAAATTGCGTCACTTCACACGTCATCGACATCCATCGTCGAGACAGCCAGGGGAATGTGTCGTGCGTATTCTGCTTGTTGGGGATGCAGCCAGCCTGCCGGCCGAGCTGACCGAATTCATTGCCGATCTTGGGGAAGACTGGCAGCCGTTGACCGCCACCGATGGCCAGGCTGCGATGACCGCGGTGGCCACGCAGGGCGTGGACGCGGTGATCGTCTGCCCGCAATTGCCGGATCTCAATGCCACCACGCTGCTGGGGCAGATCCGGACCTTGCGCCCGGAGACCATCCGCATCGCGCTGGTCGATGCGCAGCATGGCAACCGGCCGCCGCCGGCGCGCCTCATTGGTGTCGCCCACCGCTTCCTGCCGCTGCCGCTGGCGCCGGAAGTGCTGCTGGAGGCACTGACCAGCCTGGAAGAACTGCGCGAAGTGCTGGACAGCCCGCGCCTGCGCGATGCCATCGGCCGTATCGAGAAACTGCCCTCGCCGCCGCACCTGTACCTGAGCCTGACCCAGGCCCTGGAACATGACGACGACGCCGACAGTGCCGATGTCGCCAAGCTGGTCGCCGCCGATCCGGCGATCGCCGCCAAGGTGCTGCAACTGTCGAACTCGGCCTTCTTCAGCCAGGGCCGCACCATTGCCGACCTGCGCACCGCCGTGACCCGGCTGGGCCTGGCCACGCTGCGTGACCTGGTGCTGGCCAGCGAAGTATTCTCCGCACCGACGCTGTCGGCCGCCGAGCGCAACTCGCTGCAACAGCGCGCACTGCTGGCCTCGCGGCTCGCCGCACGCCTGCTGCCCGAATCCAGTGCCGAACTGGGAGCGACTGCCGCGCTGCTGGCCGACATCGGCCTGCTGCTGCCGGGTGTGCGCAACGAGCGCAGCGAGCCCTCGCTGGCCGGCGACACCCGCCCTGGCCATGCCGAGGCCGGCGCCTACCTGCTGGGCCTGTGGGGCCTGCCGATGCCGATCATCGAAGCGGTGGCCTTCCACCTGCAGCCGCAGCGCGCCAACACCCGCAGCTTCTGGGTGACCGGTGCGGTGCACGTGGCCCTGGCGCTGGTCAATGGCGATCCGGTGGACGAGGACTACCTGCAGCGCGCAGGCGTGCTGAACAAACTGCCGCAATGGCGCGAACACGCCAATGCGCTGATGGGACTGGTGCCCAGCGACGCCTGAGCGCGTTGCATGATGTCCGGATGACAGAGGGCGCACCCACAAGGTGCGCCCTTTCCATGTCAGCGGATACCGCAGGCGTCCTGCACGCAGCGACGGTACTGCGACTCGCAGATGACCGGTGACTTGCCACTGGCCAGGCACTGCTGGCGGAACTCCTCGCAGTAGAGCCCACCGCCGCAGACCCCGAGGCCCTGCGCGAACACCGCGCCCACCAGCGTTGCGTAGATCAATGCAGCGGCGGATGCCTGCCGCAGCAACGTGTTCTTCATATCCCTCTCCACATGCAAGCGTCCGGTAGTGGACCTCCTGACTGTGTTGATTACGACACGACGGGACCGTGACTGCGCTCACCTTCCAACAATTTCCGGAATTCCCCTACAAGAAAAAGGGCGGACCTTGCGGTCCGCCCTCCTTCTGTTGCTACCGCACTTCGATGGATCAGAAGCGCTGGGTGTACTTCATGTACAGGAAGCGACCCACGTCGAAGCCGCCGTAGTAGGCGAACGCCGAGTTCGGAGCCGAGTACTGCAGGGCACCCTTGTGGTCGAACACATTGTTCGCGCCCAGGGCGATGGTCGCATCCCACGGCGCCTTCCAGCTGACCTGCAGGTCGTGGAAGGTGTTGGAACCGGTGTGACGCAGCGGATCGGTCTCACCGTTGGCCATGTGGTTCGGAGCATCGCACCAGCCGTCAGCCAGCGAGATGCAGCTTTCCTTCATGCCCGAGTAGTAGCGCGCGGTGTAGTTCACACCGAAATCGCCGTACTGCCAGTTGACGCCCAGGTTCGAACGCACGCGGAACAGGCCCGGCTCGCTGACGCGGCCGACCATGATGTTGTCGCCCGCGCTGTTCTGGCGCTGCTCGTCGTACTTGGCGGTGTAGCTGGTCTGCCAGTCGATGCTGAACTGACCAATGGCCAGTTCCGGCAGGCGGTACTTGATGCCCAGATCGTAGCCCTGGGTTTCCATCTTGCCGAGGTTGGCGGTGCCGTAGGTGATCGCACTGACGTGGCCGTCAGCCGCACGGGTCACGCTCGAGCAGCGCGAAGCGTTACCCAGCACGTAGCAGTCACGCAGGATGCGGTCGACGCTGTCAGCGATGATCATGTCGCTGATTTCGTACTTGTACCAATCCAGCGACACGTCCAGGCCCTGCACCCAACGCGGGCTCCACACCAGGCCGAAGGTGGTGCTCTTGGAGGTTTCCGGCTTCAGGTTCGGATTGGCACCCGAGATGAACTGGTCACCCGACTGGCACGGCAGGGTCGAACATTCCTTGCCTGCCTGGCCCAGCTGCACGTAGTTGGCCGGCACGCCTGCGCCGGAGCACGCGGCATTGCCTGCAACGCTGCCCGGAGCCTTCACGCCGCACGGATCGATGTAGGACTCGAAGCTCGAGCTCAGGCCACCGTACAGGTCGCTGATGGTCGGAGCGCGGAAGCCCTCGGCGTAGGTGCCGCGGACCAGCAGTTCATCCAGCGGACGCCAGGTCAGGCCGAACTTGCTGTTGGTGGTGCCACCGAAGTTGCTGTAGTCCGAATAACGGCTGGCAACGTTCAGGGTCAGTTCCTTGGCGAAGGCCATGTCGGCCAGCAGCGGCACGTTCAGTTCGAGGTAGACCTCGTTCAGATCGTACTGGCCGCGGGTCGGCTTCTGGCCCAGGCCGGTGGACTGGCCCGACTGTGCGAAGGCGTCCGGCACGTAGCTGCCTTCTTCCTTGCGGTGCTCGACACCCAGGGCGAAGCCCAGGTCGCCGGCCGGCAGGGTCACGATGGCGCCCGACAGGTTGGCGGTGAAGCTGGTGGTCTTGGTGACGCCACGGGTGGTGAAGGTCGGGAACAGGAAGTCCTGCAGCTCCTGGTTCGCCAGCGAGCCCTGACCCTCAACGCCGTACGGCAGCAGCGGGTTCCACGGACGGCAATCGCCCAGGATCGGGTTGGCGGCGGTGCCGCAGCGGGCAACGCCACCGGCATCGATGAACGACGGGCCCAGCGCCTGACGCGCGCCGATCAGGCTCATGTCACCGCGGTTGCTCTTGATCGACTCGTTGCGGTTCCACAGCGCGCCGACATCCCAGTCGAAGGTCTTGCCACCCAGCTCGAAGAAGCCGGTCAGGGTCGGAGCGAAGCGCAGGGTCTTCAGCTGGCTGTCAGTGGTACGCGGCACTTCCCACAGGCGGCGGCGGAAGCTGACGTCCTGGCCAACCGGGTTGAAGGCGCTGTCTGCCGACAGCGGGGTGTTGATCGACTTGGAAGCGGACTGGTACGGATAGCCGGCGATCTGCTGGAAGGTCTGGCGCTCGTTGTAGAGCACGTCGGTGTTCAGGCTGATCGAATCGGTGAAGTCGTAGGTGCCGTTGATGTAGACCGACTTGCGCTTCACACCGGTCAGCAGGGTCATCTGCTCGTTCGAGTTGGCGAACTCGTCTTCGGTGATCGCGTGGTAGTCGTTCGGGTTCTTCGGATTGCCACCCGGGTTCAGGGTCTGCCACACCGCGCTCGACTTGCTGCAGTCGTACAGCTTCGGGTTGCACCAGCTGCCGTTCTGGCTGATCGGGCTCCAATCAGCCGAGGTGGAGTTCGGACCCAGCGAGCCGTCACGGCTGTACCAGCGGTCCTTGGCCCACACCGGATCCTGCTTCGAGTACTCGGCCGACAGGGTCAGGCTGCCGCGCTCACCGCGGGCACCGAGGGTCATCGAATAGGTTTCGCTGTCGCCGTCGCCCTTGCCGTACTGGCCGACGTAGACATTGGCTTCGCCGCCGTCGAAGTTCTTGCGGGTGATCACGTTGACCACGCCGGCAATGGCGTCGGAACCGTAGATCGACGAGGCGCCGTCCTTCAGGATCTCGATGCGCTCAACGGCCGACATCGGGATCTGGCTCAGGTCCTGCAGACCCGAGGTCGAAGCGCCCAGGCGCTTGCCGTTCATCAGCACCAGGGTGCGCTCGGCGCCCAGGTTGCGGATGTCGACGTAGTAGCCGCCCACGTTCTCGCCCGAAGCCAGCGACTCCGAACGCGAAATGGCCGGGGAACCGGCCGAGGTCAGGTTGTTCAGCACGTCGGCGACGCTCGAGAAGCCCTGCTTTTCCAGGGATTCGCGGGTCATCGTCAGGATCGGCTGCTGGGTCTCCACCGAGGCGCCGCGGATGCGCGAGCCGGTGACCGAAATGCGGTCCAGGTCGGTGGTGCCCTTTGCTTCCTGAGCCGAAGCAAAGGCCGGCGCCAGCGCCAGCGCAATGCCGGCCGGCAGCAAGCCGAACCGCACTGCGGGATTACGAACGTTCATCTATCTCTCCAAGGTACGTGTTAGCAGCGTGTTAAAACACCCCAGCACGTTACGATTGCGTTGCAGCGCTGTATTTGCGCGAACCAACCGGAGACTTTGCGGATTGTGGCGGGAGCAAGCCGCCGTTCTCCCTGAAGCGCGACGCGGACTGGCCGTAGCGGGCGCGGAACGCACGCGCGAAGCTGCAGCAGTTGTCGAAGCCGCTGGCGGCGGCGACCTCGCCCACCATCATGTCGGTGTCGCGCAGCAGATCAGCGGCGCGTTCGAGGCGCAGTCGTGCCGAAAGCGACTGCGGGCTTTCCTCGTACAGGCTCTGGAAGGTCTTGGAGAGGTACCAGCTGGAGAAGTTGGTCAGTTCGGCCAGTTCGCCGATGCGCACCACCCGGTGGCTGTTGCCTTCCAGATAGAGGCGCGCACGCTGCATGCGGCCGAACACCTGGCGCTTGCGGCTGCGCGAGCGGCCTGGGCAGCGCTGCACGTTGTCGGCCAGGCCACGCTGCAGGCCAGCAAGGTGCAGCAGCAGCGGACGCAAGGCCTGGGCCGGCTGGCCGCTGGCCAGCGCATCGCGCCACAAGCGCAGCGCAACGCGGGCGTCACTGCGGTTCATGCGGCCACGACCGGCATACAGGCCACAGTCGGCCATCTCGGTCAGCACGCGAAGCGCTTCAACGTTCAGGTTCAGGCCAACGCACAGCCCGTTGCGACCGGCCTGCACCAACGGCCGCGATTCCTTCTCGAAGGCGATCCACTCGCCCTGGCGCAGGCGGAATCGCCCTTCCTTGGCCTCCACCCACGAACTGCCACGCACCTGCATCCAGACAGTGAAGCTGGAGCCGGCAGTCTGCAGGCTGCCCAGCCGGGCCACGCCCAGGCAGGTCGGCGTGACATCGTCGAGCGACCGGTCCAGGGAGACGGTTTGGCCGCGATCGGCCAGCGAGAGTTGACGCATGGGGGCACCACGGATTTGCCTAGTACAGGACTCCGTTTTGCCTAATCAGGCGACACCGCGTCAGGAAAGTCCGACGAGATCGCCACGAATTCGCGACGAGATCCAGACGAAGAAATTACGAAGGCCCATTTCCACTGAAAAACAACAACTTGGAGAACGCCGGGAACAGCGCGGGGGGGCGTTCGGGCAACCGCATCACACCGATGTCGGCACCATCGCTGACCGCCATCGCCACGAACAGGTCACGCCCGTCAGCGCTGGCGCTGAGTCCGTTGCCGGCGCTGAGCCGCTCCGCATCCAGGCAGCGTTCCGGCTCCGCGCGGCCGGGCAGGATGCGCACGAAGGTGGTGCCACACGTGCTCGAAGTGCCGAGGTAACCGACGCCAGTGTTGCCGGCCACGGTCCAGGCCCGGTATCGCCAGCGGCTGGGCCGGTCATCGCTGATCTGCTGCACGCTGCCCGACGACAACGCGGCGTCGGCCGACCACAGGCCACCTGCGGCCAGGCGGGTGAACAACACGCGGCCACTGCTGCGGTCGAAGCGCGCCTGCGACACCCCTTCGATGCTGGCCAACCGGCGCCAGGGCTGGGTGCTGCGGTCGAACAGACTCAACCGGGTGCGCTGGTCGGCATCGCGCTCGACCACAAACAACTGCTCCGGCGACGCGCCATACAGGGCCTGCAGCGGCTGTTCGGCCGGGACCGGCAAAGGTTGCAGGCGTTCATCGCGTGGCGCGATCTCGTAGACCACCGTGCGCCCATGCGCGTCGCGGCCGACCACGAGCAGCTGGCGGCTGTCGGCCGACCAGTCCGGTGCCTGCCGCGCTTCCGGCCGCAGCCCTTCAATGGGGCGCAGCGAATCCGGCCGCTGCATGTCCGCCCACCACAGGGCGAAGCTGCCGGAGCGATCCGAGGTGAAGACCAGCTGGCGGCCATCCGGCGCTGCCATCGGCTGCCCATCGCGGCCACTGGATGCAAACAGGCGTTCGGGCGCGCCGCTGCCCTGCACCGGCACCTTGAACACGCCGAACTGCGCGCGCCGGTGGACGAAGGCCAGCATCCCGCCACGTCGCGACACGGCGGGCCACTGCGCATCATCCAGGCCGGCATCGCGCAGCGTGTGCCGCTCGACGTCCAGATAATAGAGCCGCGCCTCGCTGTCGACGCGGCGACCGAACACGATGGTGCGGCCATCGTCCAGCCAGGCCCATCCGCGCAGCTCTGCCGCCTCGTTGGTCAACTGCTCGGGCGTACCGCCCGCGGCCGGCACCCGCCACAGATCGCCCAGCTGCGGATTGCGCACGAACACCAGCCATTGCCCATCGGGCGAGTAACGCGGTGCGTAGTCGAAGTCGTCCTGGTCGACGCTGTACGCCAGCGCGCGCCACTGACCACTGCCCAGGTCCAGCACGCGGATGCCACGGTGCGCGTAGCGCCCGACCATGCTGCCGAACACCAGGCCGCGACCATCGGGCGTCCAGTCGAAGCTGAGCAGCTCGGTGCCATCGCAGCGCGTGGCCTGGCGCAGGGCGCCACCGGTTGCGCTGGCGATCAGCACCTGGCAGCCACCGTCGGCGGAGAACCGTGCGAAGGCAATTTCGCGACCATCCGGCGACCAGTTCGGGAATCGATCGACGGCACCGGCCGGCGGCGCCAGCAACTGGCGCGCCGGCGCGTTGCCGGAGGTCTGTACCTTGATCGCACCACCGCCGTTGCCATCTTCGTTGGCGCCTTCATAGGCCACCAGCGAACCATCCGGTGACAGCGTGGGATAGGTTTCAAAGCCGCTGGTTGCGGTGATCAACCGATAGGGACGCTGGGGGCTGCCGATCACCCGCGTGCCGTTCTCCACGGCGGCCTCCACCGGCGAACTGCTGGCCGGTGCGCGGCGCAGCAGCAGCGTGGTCATCACCAGCAGCGTGGCCAGCATCAACACGCCCAGCGCCAGCAGCACGCGGCGGCGGACATGGCGCCAGCGGCGGCGCGATTCCTGCGCGCGCGCGGGCAGCACCGCAGCGGCGGCGAGTGCGGGCTGCACGTCCACACCTTCGTCGTCAGGCAAGCCCGCAGCCGACGGCTCCGCATCGTCCAGCGCCTGTACCGGTACCAGAAGCCGATAGCCGGTCTTGGAAATGGTCTCGATGTAGGCCTGGCCGCTGTCGTCGTCGTTGCTGAACGCCTTGCGCAGCTGGGTAACGGCCTGGGTCAGCACATCGTTGGTCGGCAGCGTGTCCGGCCACACCTCGGCGAACAACTCGTCGCGGGTGACCACACGGCCCGGCTGCCGCAGCAGCACGCGCAGCACGCCCAGCGCCTTCGGCGTCAGCCGGCGCGGACGACGCGCACCGACGACCTCGACTTCGCGCGAGGACAGAGTGACGATGCACTCTCCTATCCGTATCCGATCGGACACGGGTGGCTGTATTTCGCTGCTGTTCATTTTCTGCTACACAGTAGAGACAGGTCCCGGGCAGTGTTTGCCTTCGTTACGGTCCCGTCCTGGGAACAGCGAAAAGCCAGACTCCGCACAAAGCATCGGCGCATACCGCAAAAACAATCGAGCGCGCGAATACTAGCCTATGCAAGTTACCTCGCCTATCGCGTGGTCGACATCAGGCTCTCTCTCGCCGACGCATTCACATAATTCGCGACATCATTCGCGCCCTCTTGGGCGCGAAATTTTTATCTGGCGTTCATTTTCACATGCGCCGCAGCATGGTCAATCCGACCAGCCGCGAAACCACCAAAGCCACGTACATCACGCCGGAAAACTGCTCCAGCATGACCAGTGCTCGTGCCTGTGGATGAAGCGGCACGACATCACTCAAGCCGACTCCAGACAGCAAGCTGAAGCTGAGATAAAGCAGCTCCATCCAACTGCGCTGCGCCTGCCCGCCGGTGCCGTGGAAACTGCCCGGATACCACTGCTGGCACACCGCGAACGCGAAGGCGAACGCCCACGCCAGCAGGGTGAAGGTTGCGCCTGCGGCGAACAGTTCGTCGCGGGTGACCTTGTGGTCCTGGAGCATGTAGGCAATCAGGGCGCCAGCCGTGTAAAAGTACAGCAGGCTCTCCAGCACCTGCGCGGTGGTCAGCAATGCGGTGCGCTCGAGCAATGCGCCTGCCAACGAGAACACCACCGAGGGAATGGCCAGCAACAGCGCCAGCCAGGTGCCCAGCGGGCTGCGCTGGACCACCCACAGCGCCAGGCCGAGTACCGCCATGCCGAACATGCCCAGTGCCGCGCGGCCGGCGGCGGTGTCATCCAGCGCGGGATACAGCAGCACCGCCAGCAGCTGCGCGCCCAGCAACCAGGCCGAAGGATGCCGGCGGGCAATGGCCAGCCAACGGGTGGTCATGGCAACAGGCATGGTGTCCTTTCCGCGGGATGATGGGCGGAGGATAGCCGGGAGCGGCGTGATGAGCGGTAGTGCCGGCCGCGGGCCGGCACCACCGTCTGCGCATCACCCCTGGTGGTAGACCTCGGCACCCGCGGCGCGGAACTCCTCCGACTTCTCCTTCATGCCGGCCTCGGCGTAGTCACGCACATCCTGGGTGATCTTCATCGAACAGAAGTGCGGGCCGCACATCGAGCAGAAGTGCGACAGCTTGTGCGCATCCTTCGGCAGCGTTTCGTCATGGAACTCCCTGGCCTTCTCCGGATCCAGGCCAAGGTGAAACTGGTCTTCCCAGCGGAACTCGAAGCGCGCCTTGCTCAGTGCGTTGTCGCGTACCTGCGCGCCCGGATGGCCCTTGGCCAGGTCGGCCGCATGCGCGGCGATGCGGTAGGCCATGATGCCGTCACGCACGTCCTGGCGATTGGGTAGGCCAAGGTGCTCCTTCGGCGTCACGTAGCAGAGCATCGCCGTGCCGAACCAACCGATCATCGCCGCACCGATCGCGCTGGTGATGTGGTCGTAGCCCGGCGCGATGTCGGTGGTCAGCGGCCCCAGCGTGTAGAACGGCGCTTCGCCGCATTCGCGCAGCTGCTTGTCCATGTTCTCCTTGATCAGCTGCATCGGCACGTGGCCGGGGCCTTCGATCATGGTCTGCACATCATGCTTCCAGGCGATCTTGGTGAGCTCACCCAGCGTCTCCAGCTCACCGAACTGCGCCACGTCGTTGGCATCGGCGATGCAGCCCGGGCGCAGGCCGTCACCCAGCGAGAAGGTCACGTCATAGGCCTTCATGATCTCGCAGATGTCTTCGAAGTGCGTGTAGAGGAAATTCTCCCTGTGGTGCGCCAGGCACCACTTGGCCATGATCGAACCACCGCGGCTGACGATGCCGGTCACGCGCTTGGCGGTGAGCGGCACGTAGCGCAGCAGCACGCCGGCGTGGATGGTGAAGTAGTCCACGCCCTGCTCGGCCTGCTCGATCAGCGTGTCGCGGAAGATCTCCCAGGTAAGCGCTTCGGCGCGGCCGTCGACCTTCTCCAGCGCCTGGTAGATCGGCACGGTACCGATCGCCACCGGCGAGTTGCGGATGATCCACTCGCGGGTTTCGTGGATGTGCTTGCCGGTGGACAGGTCCATCACGGTGTCACCACCCCAGCGGATCGCCCACACCAGTTTCTCCACCTCTTCGGCAATGCCCGAGGACACCGCGCTGTTGCCGATGTTGGCGTTGATCTTGGTCAGGAAGTTGCGGCCGATGATCATCGGCTCGCTTTCCGGGTGGTTGATGTTGTTGGGCAGCACCGCACGGCCACGGGCGATTTCATCGCGCACGAACTCCGGCGTGATGATCTTCTGGATCGAGGCGCCGAACGCCTCGCCCGGGTGCTGCTGCAGCAGGCCGGCATCGCGGATCGCGTCCAGCCGCTGGTTTTCACGGATGGCGACGAATTCCATTTCCGGCGTGATGATGCCGCGGCGCGCATAGTGCATCTGGGTGACGTTCGCGCCTGCACGTGCACGGCGCGGCAGGCTGCGTGTGGGGAAGCGCACAGCATCGAGCTTCGGGTCGTGCTCGCGATCGCGGCCGAACGACGAACTCAGGCCGTCGAGCTGTTCGGTATCGCCGCGCTCCTCCACCCAGCCACGACGCAGCGCCGGCAGGCCCGCGGACAGATCGATACGCGCGTCCGGATCGGTGTACGGGCCCGACGTATCGTAGACCGTGACCGGTGCATTCTCTTCGCCGCCGAACAGCGTCGGCGTGCGGGTCAACGCGATCTCGCGCATCGGCACCTGCAGATCCGGACGCGAACCGGGTACGTGGATCTTGCGCGAGCCGGGAATGGGCCGGGTCACGGATTCGGAGAGTTGCTGGGCCTGTTGCTGCAGGGCGGAGAGCTGTGCGTTCATCGGGCATCGTCCAGGAAGGTCAGGGACGAAGCGGCGGCGCACTGCGACCGCGCACGGACGGTCCTTGGGCGGTGTCCGGGCACGGCTGCACTGCAAAGCTTCCCTACGCCGGTATGAGCCGGATCAGGTTCCAAGGGACTGTCTCAACCGTGGCCACATGGCCGCGGTACCCCCGCTTCTTGGCGTGCATTAGAGCATAGACCGCCCGCTCCGGGAGTTGCCCCCGCGGTCAGATCCGCTTTCCTGTGGAAAGCGGATCTGATCCGGATCGTTGTTCGTTAACAGAACCATGACGTCGCGTTCAGTAACGTGCACGTCCGTCGCCCTCCAGCGACCGATGCGTCCTTCGCCGCCGACGCGGCCCCTGCCCGGTTCGCGCTGCATGCCGCCGGTCCTTCGCTGCAAGCTCTGCTCGCTCCCCTCAATCCCTTGATCGGAGAAGCTCCTTCATGGTGTTTCGCGTTTCCATCGCACTGGTTCTGCTGCTGGTGCTGCTTGCCGGTATTGCACCAGGCCCCTTCAATGCCGTGGTGCAGTCGATGCTGGCAGAAGTCATCCGCAGCGTCGGCTGGCTGTACCTGCTGGTGGTATTCCTGGCCCTGGTGTTCCTGATGTACCTGGCTTTCGGTCGCTTCGGCAACCTGCGCATCGGTGGCGAAGACGCCGAGCCCGAGTTCTCGCGAGCCAGCTGGATGTCGATGCTGTTCGCCGCCGGCATGGGCATCGGCCTGGTGTTCTGGGGCGCCGCCGAGCCCATTTCGCACTTCAGCAAGCCACCGGAAGGGCTTGCTCCGCAGAGCCTGGATGCGGCACGCGCCTCGATGCGCTATGCATTCTTCCACTGGGGCCTGCACCCGTGGGCCATCTATGCGCTGATCGGGCTGGCAATGGCCTGGTTCCAGTTCAACCGCAACGGCCGCGGCCTGGTCAGCGACATGCTGCAGCCGATCATCGGCCGCCACCATCGCGGCTGGATCGGTAGGGTGGTCAACATCGCTGCAGTGGTCGCCACCGCGATCGGTGTCGCGACTACGCTGGGCTTCGGCACCATCCAGATCGCCGCGGGCGTGGAACGCGTGTTCGGCCTGGAAGCTACGGTCCCGGTGCAGATGACCATCATCGCCATCGCCTTCGTGCTGTACATGGCGTCCACCGCCAGTGGCGTGGAGCGAGGTGTGAAGTGGCTGTCCAATTTCAACCTGGCGTTGGCTGCCCTGCTGGCCGCCATCCTGCTGGTGCTGGGGCCGACCGGATTCATCTTCGATACGTTCACCACCACGCTGGGCTCCTACCTCAACCAGCTGGTGACGATGAGCCTGCGCATGTCACCGTTCTCCGGCAGCACATGGGTGGCCGACTGGACGATTTTCTACTGGGCCTGGTGGATTTCCTGGGCTCCGTTCGTGGGGTCGTTCATCGCACGCATCTCGCGCGGCCGCAGCGTGCGCGAGTTCGTGATCGGCGTCGTGCTCGCGCCGACGCTGCTGGGCTTCTTCTGGTTCGCCGTATTCGGCGGCACCGCGCTGTGCGCACAGATCTTCGGCCATGCCGACCTGGTGCAGGCGCTGGGCAATGGCTACAAGACCGTGCTGTTCACGCTGTTCGACAGCATGCCGCTGCCGCTGCTGCTGTCGTGCATCGCACTGGTACTGCTGATGATCTTCTTCGTGACCTCGGCCGACTCGGCGGTACTGGTGCTGGCCAGCATGTCCACTGACGAAGCAGGCGATCCCCCGTTGAAGCGCAAGCTGGCCTGGGGCATTGCGGTGGCGTTGATCGCAGCGGCCTTGCTGCTGGCCGGTGGCCTGGATGCACTGCAGGGCATGATCACGATTGCGGCGTTGCCATTCGCGCTGCTGATGGTGCTGGTGATGGTGTCGCTGTACCGCGTGCTCGACCAGGAGTACACGCGTGAGCGGCGGCAGGCGCAGCGCCAGCGGCACATGATCGATGCGTGGATCGCGCGCGAGATGGCGGCGCAGGAGGAGACCCAGGCCGAGGCCGCACGCGCGCACGATCAGGATTGAGGGTGTTTTGCAGCCTGCGGCTGCACTGCTTTTTTCAAGCAACGGCAACGTCTAAACCGGCTCTGGGATGCTGAGGGTTTGGCGGGGCGGTGTGGGTGGGCAGGACACGCCGTGAACCCATCCTTGGGGGCTCGATGGCGCCATCCATGGCGCCAACGGTCCTGCCCACCCACACCGCCCCACGCCCGACAGATTTCCGGTGACGGTTGGTTTTCCACGCTTTGCGTGGAAGATGTGTATCGGAAAACAAGAAGGGGTCGGATCCGTTTTCCTGCGGAAAACGGATCCGACCCCAACCCAAAGCCCGCGGCTGTTGCCGTTGCCTTTGCTCTTGCTCTTCTTTTTCTTTTCCTGCGGTGACGGACACGGAAACTGTCCGTGGCCGGGCGGGTGGGTTGGCTGGGGGCGTGAGCCGCATGGATGCGGCGACCGAGCCTACAGGGACCTATTCACGGCGTCCCCCAGACAATCCACCCGCCCGGCCAAGCCAAGCATCGCTGAACCATCACCGCAGAGGGGGCTGCGCCCGGTGGCCGGGAACCCTCAATACCCCGCCGCCTGCCCATCCTTGCGACTCTCCGAAGCTCCGTAATAAACCCCGCTCTCGGGGTCGCGCATGATCGCCTGGTACCCGCCATACGGGCCATCGGCGAACACGATGCGATGCCCCTTGCGCATCAGCGCACGCACCGTCTCGTACGGGAAGCCGGTTTCCAGATTCACTTCACCACCGTCGGTCATCGCCGTGGCCTGTCCGGTCGGTTCGGTCGAGCCCTCGTGCTGGATGCGCGGTGCGTCACCGGCTTCCTGCAGGTTCATGCCGAAATCCACCAGGTTCATCACAATCTGCGCGTGGCCCTGCGGCTGCATCGCGCCGCCCATCACGCCGAAGCTGGCGTACGGCTTGCCGCCCTTGGTGATGAACGCCGGGATGATCGTCTGGAACGGCCGCTTGCCCGGTGCATAGCCGTTGGGATGGTTCTTCTGCAGCACGAACATCTCGCCACGATCCTGCAGGATGAAGCCCAGCCCCGGCGGCGCCATGCCGCTGCCCATGCCGCGGTAGTTGGACTGGATCAACGACACCATCATGCCGTCGGCGTCGGCCACGGTCATGTAGATCGTGTCGCCTTCTTCCAGCTGCTTCGGCGTGCCCGGCTGCACTTCCTTCAGCGCCTTGTCCATCGAGATCAGTGCGCGGCGCTGCGCGGCGTATTCCTTGGAGATCAGCTTCTGCACCGGCGCCGGCTGGAAGGCCATGTCGGCATAGAAGCGCGCACGGTCGGCGAAGGCCAGCTTCTTCGCTTCGACGAACAGGTGCACGTGCTCGGGTGAACCGAACGGGATCTTCGAGAAATCGTAGCCTTCCAGCACGTTGAGGATCTGCAGCGCGGCGATGCCCTGGCTGTTCGGCGGCAGCTCCCACACGTCGTAGCCACGGTAGTTGCTGCTGACCGGTTCGACCCACTCACCATGGTGGTCGGCCATGTCCTGGTAGCTCAGGTAGCCACCATTGGCCTTGAAGTAGTCGCCGATGGTGTGGGCAATGGCGCCCTTGTAGAAGGCATCGCGTCCGCCGTCGGCAATCTGCTGCAGGGTGCTGGCCAGGTTCGGGTTCTTCCACATCTCGCCCTTGCGCGGGGCGTGGCCGTTGATCGTGAACTGCTCCTTGAAGCCCGGGTACTGCGACAGCTTGGGCACCGAGCGGTCCCAGTAGTAGGCGATCACCTCGGCGACGGGATGGCCCTCGCGCGCGTAGCGGATGGCCGGCGCCAGGTTGTCGGCCATCGGCTTGCGGCCGAAGCGGTCGTGCAGCGCGAACCAGCCGTCGACCGCGCCGGGCACGGAGACCGGCAGCGGGCCGGTAGCCGGGATGTCCTTCAGGCCACGTCGCTGGAACTCGGCCAGGGTCAGCGACTTCGGCGAGCGCCCCGAACCGTTGTAGCCGTAGAGCTTCTGCGTCTTCGGGTCCCAGACGATGGCGAACAGGTCGCCACCGATGCCGTTGCCGGTCGGCTCCATCAGGCCAAGCGCGGCGTTGGCGGCGATCGCCGCGTCCACCGCCGAGCCTCCCCCCTTCATCACGTCCAGTGCAATCTGGGTGGCCAGCGGCTGCGAGGTAGCGGCCATCGCATGCGGGGCGATCACCTCCGAACGGGTGGCAAAGGTGTGGCCGGTGATGCGGTCGGCGGCCGAAGACAGTGCGGGCACAGCGGCCAGTACAGCGGCGGCCAGCAGGGAACGGGCAAGGCGTCGGGACACGGTCGGGTTCCGATGGAAGGGTGGTCCCCCGATCTTCGCCGCTGCGGCCATCCTGGGGTATCGGGCAGAGGTCATGGACGTTGATCCTGGGGTGGGTGTGCAAGGTCCGCACCCAGCAAGGCGAGGATCCGCCGGATTCCGCGCAAAAACCGCCCTGAAAGGAGTGAATTCCGGTTCACCGAAACACTTTCAGCGGCAACCATCCTTGTGCCACAGGCGATTGCGCCGGATGCAACGGAAACCAACAAGAATTCCGTCGCGAGGGTTGACATCGCCAAAACGGCTGTGTTTCTCTCGATCACATGTTGCATCACAACACGCCACCGCGAACCCACAACGAAGCCGCCGACATCGGCGCCGCCTCGCTGCGTTCGATTCTTGTGCTCGTACTTATTACCCAACCAACAGGTGCGGGACGAGCCAGCGTGTAAGCAACGAATACACCGGAACTCTTCAAAAACCCGCACCCGCCCCGGTGCGGGTTTTTTCATTTCAGAACCTGGTTTCAGACGCAACCACCATGCACAACGCCCAACGCAAAACCCGGACCCACACCGCCGCCACGCCTCGTGGTGGCTGTGCCTGCGCGGCGCATGGTGCCTCCTCCACCGCTTTCCCCTGACCGGCCGGTACGTCACCTCGACGACCGGCCGTTCTTTTTTTCTTCCCACCGCAAGGAACCTCCCCCATGAGCACCAACGACCTGCCCCAGACCAAGATCGCCGTCATCGGCTACGGCAGCCAGGGCCGCGCCCACGCACTGAACCTGCGCGAATCCGGCTTCGACGTGGTGGTAGGCCTGCGTCCGGGCGGCCCGACCGAAGTCAAGGCACAGGCCGACGGCTTCACCGTGAAAGCACCGGCCGACGCGGTGAAGGATGCGGACCTGGTCGCCGTGCTGACCCCGGACATGGTGCAGAAGAAGCTCTACGACGACGTGCTGGCGCCGAACATGAAGCAGGGTGCGGTGCTGCTGTTCGCGCACGGCCTGAACGTGCACTTCGACATGATCAGGCCGCGCGACGACCTGGACGTGGTGCTGGTTGCGCCCAAGGGCCCGGGCGCGCTGGTGCGCCGCGAGTACGAGATCGGCCGTGGCGTGCCCTGCATCTGGGCGGTCTACCAGGACAAGAGCGGCAAGGCGGCCGAGTACGCACTGGCCTATGCGGCCGGCCTCGGCGGTGCACGCGCCAACCTGATCCAGACCACCTTCAAGGAAGAGACCGAGACCGACCTGTTCGGCGAGCAGGCGGTGCTGTGCGGCGGTGCCTCGGCACTGGTGCAGGCCGGTTTCGAGACCCTGGTTGAAGCGGGCTACCAGCCGGAGATCGCCTACTACGAAGTGCTGCACGAACTGAAGCTGATCGTCGACCTGTTCTATGAAGGCGGTATCTCGCGCATGCTGGAATTCATCTCCGAGACCGCGCAGTACGGCGACTACGTCAGCGGCCCGCGGGTGATCGACGCCGGCACCAAGGCGCGCATGAAGGAAGTGCTGAAGGACATCCAGGACGGCACCTTCACCAAGAACTGGGTGGCCGAGTACGAAGCGGGCCTGCCGAACTACAACCGGTTCAAGCAGGCCGACCTGGAGCACCCGATCGAGAAGGTGGGCAAGGAACTGCGCGCCAAGATGGTCTGGTTGCAAGGACAGGCCGCGTAACCGCGCGGCCCTCCCCCACCCGCTTTGCAAGGTTCCCCCATGAACTCTTCCACACACCGCAGCGCGCCGCCCAACGGCGCGCGCTGGCTGACCCAGGCGCTGGAAGCCGAAGGCATCCGCACGCTGTTCGGCTATCCCGGCGGCACCATCATGCCGTTCTACGACGCGCTGGTGGATTCGTCGCTGAAGCACATCCTGGTGCGCCACGAGCAGGGTGCCGCACTGGCGGCGAATGGATTCGCCCGCGCCAGCGGCCAGGTCGGCGTCTGCGTGGCCACCTCCGGCCCGGGCGCCTCCAACCTGGTCACCGGCATTGCCGATGCGATGCTGGATTCGGTGCCGATGGTCTGCATCACCGGCCAGGTCGCCACGCCGCTGCTGGGTACTGACGCTTTCCAGGAACTGGATGTGTTCGGCCTGACCATGCCGATCGTCAAGCACAGCTGGCTGGTGCGCAGCGTCGACGACCTGCCGCGCGTGGTCGCCGATGCCTTCCGCGTCGCCCGCGAGGGCCGGCCCGGCCCGGTGCTGATCGACCTGCCCAAGGACGTGCAGCTGGCCGATGCCAGCCACCTGCCGGCGCACGTGCCGAGCAGCGTCGAGCCGCCACCTGCGCCGGCCGAAGCGGCCATCGCCGAAGCCATCGCCGCACTGGCAGCCGCCGAGAAGCCGGTGGTCTACGCCGGTGGCGGCATCGCGCTGGGCGATGCGGTGCAGGACCTGCGCGACTTCGTCGAAGCCAGCGCCATCCCCACCGTGATGACCCTGCGTGGCCTGGGCGCGCTGCCGGCCAGCCATCCGCAGTCACTGGGCATGCTGGGCATGCACGGTACCCGCGCGGCCAACATGGCGGTGCAGGAAAGCGACCTGCTGCTGGTGCTGGGTGCACGCTTCGACGACCGCGCCACCGGCAAGCTGGCCGAGTTCGCACCGTTCGCCCGCGTCGTCCATATCGATGCCGACGCCTACGAGATCTCCAAGCTGCGCAGCGCCGATGTCGCCGTGCCTGGCAACGTCGGCCATGCCATCCGTGCCCTGCGTGCGGCCTTCCCCTCCCCCAAGGCCCATCAGGACGCGTGGCGCAGGCGTTGCGCGCAGCACCGCGACCACTTCTCTGCACGCTACGACGCACCGGGCCAGCACATCTACGCCCCGGCGCTGCTGAAGCGCCTGAGCGAGCTGGCCCCGGCCGATGCGGTGATCGCCTGCGATGTCGGCCAGCACCAGATGTGGGTGGCGCAGCACTGCCGCTTCAACCACCCGCGCAACCACCTGACCAGTGGCGCGCTGGGCACCATGGGCTTCGGCCTGCCGGCGGCGATGGGTGCGCAGTTCGCATGCCCGGAGCGCACCGTGGTGCTGGTGTCCGGCGACGGCAGCTTCATGATGAACGTGCAGGAGCTGGCGACCATCGCGCGTTGCCGCCTGCCGGTGAAGATCGTGCTGCTGGACAACAGTTCGCTGGGCATGGTGCGGCAGTGGCAGGAACTGTTCTTCGCCGAGCGTTACAGCGAGATCGACCTGTCCGACAACCCGGACTTCGTGGCGCTGGCACAGGTGTTCGGCATCGCCGCCACCCGCATCGACAACCGCGACGACGTGGAAGGCGGCCTGGCCGCGCTGCTGGCCGAACCGGGCCCGGCCCTGCTGCACGTGGCCATCGATGCACGTGCCAACGTGTGGCCACTGGTGCCGCCGAACACCGCCAACAGCACGATGCTGGAAAGCAACCCCGCCCATGCCCGCCAGGAGACCCCCAATGCAATACCGGCTTGACCTGGTGCTGCACCCGGCCGAAGGCGCGCTGCTGCGCGTGATCGGCATGGCCGAACGCCGCGGCTTCGCACCGCGCGCGATCAGCGGTGCGCCGGTGGCCGACGACGATGGCCGCTGGCACCTGCAGCTGGTGGTGGATGGCCAGCGCCCGGCGGAAACGCTGTGCCGGCAGATCGAGAAGATCTACGACTGCGTGTCCGTGCAGGTCACTGCCGTGGAAGGAGCATCCGTATGAACACCCGTACCGTAGTGACCACGGTGCCGGTACGGAGGCGTCTTCTTCGCCGCCCGTGCCCGCATGCGGCGGTCGCCCGCACCGCGCTGGTGGCCCATGCCGGCCGCTGATGCCAGCCAGGAAAGCGATGTCGGCGACGTAAGCGTCGCCGACGTACTGGCGGCGCAGGCCCGGCTGCGCCGCTTCCTGCCGCCTACCCCGCTGCACCATGCCGAGCGCTTCGGCACCTGGCTGAAGCTGGAGAACCTGCAGCGCACCGGGTCCTACAAGGTACGCGGCGCGTTGAACGCGCTGCTGGCCGGCCGCGAGCGCGGCGATACCCGGCCGGTGATCTGCGCCTCGGCCGGCAACCATGCCCAGGGCGTGGCGTGGGCGGCCTACCGCCTGGACGTGCCGGCCATCACCGTGATGCCGCATGGCGCACCGGCCACCAAGATCGCCGGCGTCGCCCACTGGGGCGCGACCGTTCGCCAGCACGGCACCAGCTACGACGAGGCCTACGCCTTCGCGGTCGAACTGGCACAGCGACACGGCTACCGCTTCCTGTCCGCGTTCGACGACGCCGATGTGATCGCGGGCCAGGGCACGGTCGGCATCGAGCTGGCCGCACACGCGCCGGACGTGGTGATCGTGCCGATCGGCGGCGGTGGACTGGCCTCCGGCGTTGCACTGGCGCTGAAATCGCAGGGCGTGCGCGTGATTGGCGCGCAGGTGGAAGGCGTCGATTCGATGGCACGTGCGATCCGCGGCGACGTGCGCGAGATCGCCCCGGTTGCCTCTCTGGCCGACGGCGTGCGGGTGAAGATTCCCGGCTTCCTGACCCGCCGCCTGTGCACCTCGCTGCTGGACGATGTGGTGATCGTGCGCGAGGCCGAACTGCGCGAAACGCTGGTCCGGCTTGCGCTGGAGGAACACATCATCGCCGAGGGCGCGGGCGCGTTGGCGCTGGCGGCCGGCCGCCGCGTCGCCGGCCGCCGCAAGTGTGCGGTGGTGTCCGGCGGCAACATCGATGCCGGTGTCCTGGCCGGCCTGCTCACCGACATCCGTCCGCGCCCGCCACGCAAACCGCGGCGACGGCGCAGCGAAACCCCGCGCTCGCCGACCAAGGCCAGCGCCCTCGCCTCCCCCGCCTCTTCCCCTTCCCCCCTGCAAGCCGTCGCACCCGCTGTCGAGGAGATTTCCCTGTGACCACCATCGAACGAATTACCACCCCGCGCATCCGCATCTTCGACACCACCCTGCGTGACGGCGAGCAGTCCCCCGGCTGCAGCATGAGCCCGCCGCAGAAGCTGGTGATGGCGCGTGCGCTGGACGAACTGGGCGTGGACATCATCGAGACCGGCTTCCCGGCCAGCTCGCAATCCGACCGCGAGGCGATGGCGATGATCGGCCGCGTACTGCGCCGCCCGAGCCTGAGCCTGGCGGTGCTGTCGCGCTGCCTGCAGGCCGATATCGAGACCTCCGCACGTGCACTGGAAGCGGCAGCCAACCCGCGCCTGCACGTGTTCCTGTCGACCAGCCCGCTGCACCGCGAGCACAAGCTGCGGATGACCCGCGAGCAGGTGCTGGAGTCGGTACGCAAGCACGTCTCGTTGGCCCGTTCCTACATCGACGACGTCGAGTTCTCGGCCGAGGATGCCACCCGCACCGAGCTGGACTACCTGATCGAGGTTTCGCGCGTGGCCATTGCCGCCGGCGCCACCACCATCAACCTGCCCGACACCGTCGGCTTCACCACGCCGGAAGAAATCCGCGCGATGTTCCAGCAGGTCATCGCCGGCGTCGCCGACGTGCCGAACGCGGCCAACGTGATCTTCAGCGCGCACTGCCACAACGACCTGGGCCTGGCGGTGGCCAACTCGCTGGCCGCCATCGAAGGCGGTGCACGCCAGGTCGAGTGCACCATCAACGGCATCGGCGAGCGCGCCGGCAACTGTTCGCTGGAAGAGATCGCGATGGTGCTGAAGGTCCGCCAGGCCTTCTACGAACAGGACAGTTCGATCAACACCCCACGCATCGTCGGCACTTCGCAGCTGCTGCAGCGTCTGGTCGGCATGCCGGTACAGCGCAACAAGGCCATCGTCGGTGCCAACGCGTTCGCCCATGAATCGGGCATCCACCAGCACGGCATGCTGCGCCATCGCGGCACCTACGAAATCATGCGTCCGGAAGACGTGGGCTGGGAAGATTCGCAGATGGTGCTGGGCCGCCACAGTGGCCGCGCCGCCGTCGAAGCGCGCCTGCGTGCGTTGGGCTTCTGGCTGGACGAAGACGAACTGAAGCTGGTGTTCGAGCAGTTCAAGGGCCTGTGCGAACAGCAGCGCGTGGTCACCGATGCCGACCTGCAGACGTTGATGCAGGGCGGCTCCAGCGCGCAGGGCTACCGCCTGGCCTCGATGACCATCAGCGACGTCGGCAGCCGCGCCAACGCGCTGGTCGAACTGTCCGACCCGGATGGCAACCGCGTGGCCGAGACCGCGCAGGGCGACGGCCCGGTCGATGCGCTGTTCGGCGCGCTGTCGGCCGCCACCGGCGTGCAGCTGATGCTGGACAGCTATCACGTGCACAGCGTCGGCATCGGTGCCGATGCGCGTGGCGAAGCCAACCTGAGTGTGCGCCATGACGGCGTGGAGTACGACGGCACCGGCACCAGCAAGGACATCATCGAAGCCTCCGCGCTGGCCTGGCTGGATGTGGCCAACCGCCTGCTGCGCCAGCGTCAGGCCGCCGTCCACAGCAGCACCGACGTTCCCGCTTCCGCCACCGCCTGAGGATCCCACCATGAGCGCCTTCGACACCCCCACCCCGGCCAGCGCCGCTGGCCAGCAGTGGAACGCCCAGGACTATGCGATCGATGCCGGCTTCGTGCCGCTGCTCGGCGGTGCGGTATCGCGCCTGCTCGACCCGCGCGCCGGTGAGCGCATCCTCGACCTGGGCTGTGGCGATGGCGTACTCAGCACCGAACTGGCCCTGAGCGGTGCGCGCATCCACGGCGTGGATGCCTCGCCGGAACTGGTGATCGCCGCCCGTGCGCGCGGCGTCGACGCCCAGCTGATGGACGGCCACGCACTGTCGTTCGACAGCGAGTTCGATGCGGTGTTCAGCAATGCGGCACTGCATTGGATGACGACTCCGGACCGCGTACTGGAAGGCGTGCGCCGCGCCCTGCGCCCCGGTGGCCGCTTCGTCGCCGAGTTCGGCGGCCACGGCAACGTGGCCACGATCATCGCGGCCGTGCAGGCCGCGCGCGTGGCCCACGGGCATGGCGCCAGCACCTTCCGGTGGTACTTCCCGACGGCCGATGCCTACGCCGATCGCCTGCGCCAGCATGGCTTCCAGGTGCAACTGATCGAGTGCACGCCGCGCCCGACCGCACTGCCGACCGGCGTGGCCGGCTGGCTGCGGGTATTCGCCGCACCGCTGCTGGACGACCTGCCGGCCGAGGCCCGCGCCACCGTGCGCGAGGCGGCCACCGCACTGCTGGCCGAGCTGCCGCGTGACGCATCTGGCCAGCCGCTGGCCGACTACGTGCGCCTGCGTGTGCTCGCCCGCCGTCGCTGACTTGACCGTTCCGCTTTCCTTACTGATGTTCGCTATTTCGTACTTCTGCCAGGCATACGCATGACTTCCGCACCCCGCACCCTGTACGACAAACTGTGGGACGCCCACGTGGTGGTTCCCGAATCCGACAGCGCGCCCGCCGTGCTGTACATCGACCTGCACCTGATCCACGAGGTGACCTCGCCGCAGGCCTTCACCGAACTGCGCGAACGCGGCTTGTCGCCGCGCCGGCCGGACCGCACCAAGGCGACGATGGACCACTCCACGCCGACCCTGCCGGCCGCCGCGGACGGCACGCTGCCCTATGCCAGCGCCGCCTCCGAGGCACAGGTCGCCACGCTGGCGCGCAACTGCGCCGAGCACGGCATCGAGCTGTTCGACATGGCCTCGGACAACCGCGGCATCGTCCACGTGATCGCGCCCGAGCAGGGCTTCACCCAGCCGGGCATGACCATCGTCTGCGGCGACAGCCACACCTCCACCCACGGTGCCTTCGGTTCGCTGGCGTTCGGCATCGGCACCAGCGAGGTCGGCCACGTGCTGGCCACGCAATGCCTGCTGCAGCGCAAGGCGAAGACGCTGGCGATCACCGTCGATGGGCCGCTGGCGCCGGGTGTCGGCGCCAAGGACGTGGTCCTGCACATCATCGGCGTGATCGGCGTCAATGGCGGCACCGGCCACGTGATCGAGTTCCGCGGCAGCACCATCGAAGCGATGGACATGGAACAGCGCATGACCCTGTGCAACATGTCGATCGAAGCGGGTGCGCGTGCCGGTATGGTGGCGCCGGACCAGGTCACCTTCGACTTCGTCGCCAACACCCCGCGCGGCCCAAAGGGCGCCGATTTCGAGGCTGCGGTGGCGCGCTGGCAGCAGCTGCGCAGTGATGACGGCGCGCGCTTCGACAGCGAAGTGCACATCGACGCCGCCGATATCCGCCCGACGCTGACCTGGGGCACCCACCCGGGTACCGCCATCGCGGTGGATGCGCCGATCCCGGCCGCCAACGATGCCGCCGCACAGAAGGGCCTGGACTACATGCATTTCCGGGCCGGCAAGGCGCTGGCCGGAACGCCGGTGGACGTGGTGTTCGTCGGTTCCTGCACCAACGGCCGCCTGAGTGACATGCGTGAGGTGGCGCAGGTGCTGCGCGGTCGTCGCGTCGCCGACCGGGTGCGCATGCTGGTGGTGCCGGGCTCGGAGATCGTCAAGCGAGAGGCCGAGGCCGAAGGCATCCATGAGATCGTGCGCGCGGCCGGTGCCGAATGGCGCGAGCCGGGCTGCTCGATGTGCATCGCCATGAATGGTGATCTGGTCGCGCCCGGGCAGCTGGCCGTGAGCACCAGCAACCGTAATTTCGAAGGCCGCCAGGGTCCCGGTTCGCGCACCCTGCTGGCCTCACCGATGAGCGCGGCGTGGGCCGCGGTGAACGGGCATGTCGCCGACACTCGCGAGCTGTTCGCACAGGAGGTGGCGTGATGGCCGGTTTCCGTACCTTGACCTCGGCCAGCGTGGTGCTGCGCCAGACCAACATCGACACCGACCAGATCATCCCGGCGCGGTTCCTGTCCACCACCGAACGCGCCGGCCTGGGCCGCCACGCCTTCAATGACTGGCGCTGGCAGGCCGACGGTTCACCGGTGGCCGACTTCGCCTTCAACCAGCCGCACAACGCCGGCCGCAGCATCCTGCTGGCGGGTCGCAACTTCGGCTGCGGCTCGTCGCGCGAACATGCACCGTGGGCGCTGACCGACCTGGGCCTGCGCGCCATCGTCAGCAGCGAGATCGCCGACATCTTCCGTGGCAACTCGCTGAAGAACGGCCTGCTGCCGATCGTGCTGGACGAGGCCGACGTGCAGGCGCTGATGCAGCGCCCGGATGATGAGCTGACCATCGACGTGGCCGCGCGCGAACTGCGCACGCCGGACGGCCGCGTCTATTCCTTCCCGCTGGACGGCTTCTCGCAGACCTGCCTGCTGGAAGGTGTCGACCAGTTGGGGTATCTGTTGGGCCGTGTCCCTGAAATCGAACGTTACGAGAGTGAGCATGCACGCTGAAATTGTTGTCCTTCCCGGTGATGGCATCGGCCCGGAAGTGGCCGCCGCGGCAGTCGCCGTCCTGAAGGCCGTCGCCGAACGCTTCAACCACAGCTTCACCTTCAGCGAGCACGACATCGGCGGCATCGCCATCGACCGCCACGGCGAACCGCTGCCGGCATCGACCCTGGCCGCCTGCCAGGCCGCCAGCGCGGTGCTGCTGGGCGCAGTCGGTGGCCCGAAGTGGTCCGACCCGAACGCCAAGGTGCGTCCGGAACAGGGTCTGCTGGCGATCCGCAAGGCTCTGGGCCTGTACGCCAACCTGCGCCCGGTGCGCACCCATGAGGCCGCACTGCACGCCTCGCCGATCAAGGCCGAGCTGCTGCAGGGTGTGGACTTCGTGGTGGTGCGCGAACTGACCGGCGGCATCTACTTCGGCGACAAGACCCGCGATGCCGACAGTGCCAGCGACCTGTGCCGCTACACCGTGGCCGAGATCGAGCGCGTGCTGCGCAGTGCCTTCCGCCTGGCCCGGCAGCGGCGTGGCAAGGTCACCTCGGTGGACAAGGCCAACGTATTGGAAACCTCGCGCCTGTGGCGCGACGTGGCCGCGCGCATCGGCCGCGAGGAGTTCCCGGAGGTGGCGCTGGAGCACCAGCTGGTCGATTCGATGGCCATGCACCTGCTGGCCAAGCCGCGCGAGTACGACGTGATCGTCACCGAGAACATGTTCGGCGACATCCTCACCGACGAAGCCTCGATGCTGGCCGGCTCGCTCGGCCTGCTGCCCTCGGCCTCGCTGGGTGAACCGGGTGCGGTCGGCATCTACGAACCGATCCACGGTTCGGCCCCGGACATCGCCGGCAAGGGCATCGCCAATCCCTACGCGACGATCTTCAGCGCGGCGATGCTGCTACGCCATTCGCTGGGGCTGGAAGCCGAAGCCGCAGCAGTGGAAGCGGCGGTGCACGCGGTGCTGGATGATGGGGTGTTCACTGCCGACCTGGCCGCCAAGGGCCAGGCCGTGAGTACCGCCGCCGCCACGGATGCGGTGCTGGCCAAACTCAACTGATCCGATGGCGCCACTCCATGCGTGGCGCCTCTGCCTTTGGTCATTGTGCGCAGCCACCCATGGGGTGGCTCTACTGTAGATCCACGCCATGCGTGGATCGTTCGAATGTCGCGCAGCAGATCCACGCCATGCGCGGCTGCATTATTTGGTGGTGTACCCACCATTGACCAGGATGGTCTGCCCGGTCATCCACCAGCCATCGGTGACCAGGAAGCGGATCCACGGCACGATGTCGGCGATGTCGGTCAGGCCGGTACGGGTGAACGCCGAGAGCGCGGCCGCGGTCTTGTGGTACGCCTGTGCATCGGCACTCTCGGCCGGGTAGAAGAACGGCGTGTCCATCGGGCCCGGCCCGATCGCAGTCACCGAGATGCCGCGCTCACCGAACTCCTTTGACGCCGCGCGGGTGAAATGCTCGACCGGCGCCTTGGTGCCGGCATAGCTGGAATAGAACGGCGTGAACGCACCCAGCAGCGAGGTGACCAGGGTGCAGATGCGACCGCCGTCGTTGACCTGGCGGCCGGCCTCCTTGAGGAAGAAGAATGCGGCCTTGGCGTTGACCGCGCTCATCTCGTCATACTCCGCTTCGCTGATCTCCAGCAGCGGCTTCTTCAGCACCTTGCCGACCGTATTGATGGCGATGTCGGGACGGCCGACTGCGGCCACGGCATCGGCGAACAAGCGCTCCATCGCTGCCGCCGAGGTCAGGTCGCCCTGCAGGGCTACCGCCCTGCTGCCGGCCGCCTGCACGGCGGCAACGGTTGCTTCTGCATCGGCCTGGGTGGCGGCACTGTTGTAGTGGATGACGACGGCGCTGGCACCCTGGCGGGCGAAGTCGCGGGCGATCAGGCCGCCCAGGTTCTTGGCACCACCGGCAATCAGCACAGTCTTGCCCTTGAGGGAATGGTCGGTCATGGCTTCGGTCTCAGGAGGGGGCTGCCCGGGGTGGCAACCCTGCCCTGACGACGATATCGTGCAGAAAATGCGGATAAAGCCCGCCACATTGACTTAACTTTCCAGGACCAGCGAACAATGGACCGGATCGATCGCTTCCGCATCTTCACCCGGGTCGTGGAATGCGCCAGCTTCACCCGTGCTGCCGACCAGCTCGGCCTGCCCCGCTCGACCGTCTCGGCGGCGATTGCCGAGCTGGAACAGCGGCTTGGCACCCGCCTGCTGCAGCGCTCGACCCGACGGGTATCCACCACCCATGACGGCGACGTGTTCCATGCCCGCTGCCTGCGCCTGATCGCGGAGGTTGAAGACGCCGAGTCGCTGTTCCGGCAGGACGACGCGCAACCGGCCGGTTTGCTGAAGATCGACGTACCCAGCCGCATCGGCCGTCGCATCATCGCCCCGGCGTTGCCGGATTTCTTCGCGCGCTACCCGCAGGTGGAACTGGACCTGGGCATGACCGACCGCGCGGTGAACCTGATCGAAGACGGCTGCGATGCCGTGCTGCGGGTCGGCCAGCTGGGCGATTCCAGCCTGGTGGCGCGCACGCTGGGCCAACTCGACTTCGTCAACGTGGCCGCGCCGGCCTACCTGCGCGAGCACGGCATGCCGCAGCACCCTGCCGACCTGCAGCAGCACCGCGCGGTGAACTACGCATCGCCGACCACGGCACGGGTGGAACCGTGGGAATGGCAGGATGGCGGCCAGCTGCGCACGCTGCCGATGCCCGGCTGGGTACGCGTGAACAGCGCCGAGGCCTCGATCGCGTGCTGCGTGGCGGGATTGGGGCTGTTGCAGATTCCGCGCTACGACGTGCAGGCCGAGCTGCAGTCAGGCGCATTGGTGGAGGTGATGCCGCAGTACGCGGCGCAGCCGCTGCCGGTGACCCTGCTGCAACCGCATCGGCAACACCGTGCACTGCGCGTGCAGGTGTTCGTCGAGTGGCTGCTGCCAGTGCTGCGGATCGGCCTGCAGCTGCAGTAGATCCACGTCATGCGCGGGTGCTTCTGTAGAGTCGAGCCATGCTCGACTCATCCCATCATCGCGCGAAGAGCGAAGAGCGAAGAGCGAAGAGCGAAGAGCGAAGAGCAGCCGATCATGGCTCGGCTCTACAGAAAGCAGATCCCGCGAGCAGATCAGTCCACGCCATGCGTGGATGCATGCTTCAGTGCCAACCAAGGTTGGCACCTACCAGGACAAGGACCAGTTGCGGTAGATCCACGCCATGCGGGGATGTTTCTGTAGAGTCGAGCCATGCTCGACTCATCCCATCATCGCGCGAAGAGCGAAGAGCGAAGAGCAGCCGAGCATGGCTCGGCTCTACAGAAAGCAGATCCCGCGAGCAGATCAGTCCACGCCATGCGTGGATGCATGCTGCAGTGCCAACCAAGGTTGGCACCTACCAGGGCAACGATCCGCTGCTGTAGATGCACGTCATGCGTGGGTGCTTCTGTAGAGTCGAGCCATGCTCGACTCATCCCATCATCGCGCGAAGAGCGAAGAGCGAAGAGCAGCCGAGCATGGCTCGGCTCTACAGAAGGCAGATTCCGCGAGCAGATCCATCCACGCCATGCGTGGATGGGTGCAGCCGCAGAACCCGGGGCATTACGCCCCGGATTCGTCCGGCTTCACCCGGAACCACGCCGCGTACAACGCCGGCAGGAACACCAGCGTCAGCACCGTACCCACGATCAGACCACCCATGATCGAGATCGCCATCGAGCCATAGAACGCGCTGCGCGACAGCGGAATCATTGCCAGCACGGCCGCCAGCGCGGTCAGCACGATCGGGCGGAAGCGGCGCACCGTGGCATCGATGATCGAATGCCAGCGGTCATGCCCGGCATCGATGTCCTGCTGGATCTGGTCGATCAGGATCACCGAGTTGCGCATGATCATGCCCGCCAGCGCGATCGTGCCCAGCAGCGCGACGAAGCCGAACGGCGCACGGAACAGCAGCAGGAACAGGGTCGCACCGATGATGCCCAGCGGCGCGGTCACCAGCACCATCGCCGCACGCGAGAAGCTGCGCAGCTGCAGCATCAGCAGCGTCGCCACCACCACCAGGAACAGCGGCATGCCGGCCTTGATCGAGTTCTGCCCGCGCGCCGAGTCCTCCACGGTGCCGCCGGTTTCCAGCAGATAGCCGCTGGGCAGCTCGGCACGGATGCCATCCAGCGTGGGCACGATCTGGTGCACCACGTCCAGCGCCTGCATGCCATCGCTGATGTCGGCGCGCACGGTCACGGTCGGCAACCGGTTGCGGTGCCAGATGATGCCGTCCTCGAAGCCGTACTCCATCGTCGCCACCTGCGACAGCGTGATGCTGCCGCCGTTGGCGGTCGGCATCGACAGGCTGGACAGCAGCTCCAGCTGGTTGCGCTCATCGGCCGGCCCGCGCAGCAGCATCTCGATCTGGCGGTTGCCTTCGCGATACACGCTCACCGACTGGCCGGCCAGCGAACTGGCCAGGAACTGGCTGACCTGGGCGCTGCTCACGCCCAGCGCGCGGGCACGCTCCTGGTCGATCACCAGCCGCACCACCTTGCTCGGCTCGCTCCAGTCCAGGTTGACGTTCATCACGTGCGGGTTCTCACGCACCTTGGCCTCGACCTGGCGCGCGATCGCCTGCACCTTCTCGATGTGCTCGCCGGAGATGCGCATCTGCACCGGATAACCGACCGGCGGGCCGTTCTCCAGGCGGGTCACGCGCATCTGCACGTCCGGGAACTTCGGAATCACCTCGTGCAGCAGCCAGTCACGGGTGCTTTCGCGCGATTTGATGTCCTTGGCCAGCACCACGAACTGGGCGAAGTTGGTCGCCGGCAGCTGCTGGTCCAGCGGCAGGTAGAAGCGCGGCGAACCGGTACCCACATAGGACACATAGTTGGCGATGCCCTCGCGGCTGGACAGCAGCTTCTCCAGCTTCTCGGCCTGGGCCTGGGTCGAGCGCAGCGACGCCCCCTCGGCCAGCTCGATGTCCACCATCAGTTCCGGCCGGGTCGAGTCCGGGAAGAACTGCTGCGGCACGAAGCGGAACATCATCAGTGAGAACACGAACAGGGCGACGGTCGCGGCGATCACCCACCAGCGGCGGCGCAGGCAGGCATCGAGGAAGCGCCGGAAGCTGCGGTAGAACGGGCGCTGGTAGGGATCGTGGTCGTGCCCATGCTGCGGCGGTGCGATCAGGTTGGCCAGCGCCGGATAGCGGTCGGCCCACTGCTGGCGCTTGGCCAGCCAACGCGCGGACAGGCTGCCGGGCTTCGGCGGCTGCGGATTGAACAGGTCCGGCAGCATCTTGTCGCCCAGGTACGGGATGAACAGCACCGCTGCGATCCACGACACCACCAGTGCAATGGTCACCACCTGGAACAGCGAACGGGTGTATTCACCGGTGCTCGATGCCGCCGTGGCGATCGGCAGGAAGCCGGCTGCCGTGATCAATGTGCCGGTCAGCATCGGGAACGCGGTCGATTCCCAGGCGAAGCTGGCCGCGCGCAGGCGATCGAAGCCCTGCTCCATCTTGGTGGCCATCATCTCCACCGCGATGATCGCATCGTCCACCAGCAGGCCCAGCGCCAGCACCAGTGCGCCCAGCGAAATCTTGTGCAGGCCGATGTCGAAGTAATGCATCACGAAGAAGGTCATCGCCAGCACCAGCGGAATGGTCACGCCCACCACCAGGCCGGTGCGCAGGCCCAGCGAGAAGAAACTGACCAGCAGCACGATCACCACCGCTTCGGTCAGCACCTGCACGAACTCGCCAACCGACTCCTCCACCGACTGCGGCTGGTCGGACACCTTGCGCAGCTGCATGCCGGCCGGCAGGGTCTTCTGAAGCCGCTCGAACTCGGCGTCGAGGTTGGCGCCCAGCTTGAGGATGTCACCGCCATCCTTCATCGCCACCGCCAGGCCGATCGCCTCTTCGCCCATGAAGCGCATCTTCGGCGACGCCGGATCGGCGAAGCCACGCTTGACCTCGGCGATGTCGCCCAGGTGCACGGTGCGGTCGCCAGCACGGATCGGGAACTGGCGGATGGCGTCGATGTCGTTGAACTGGCCCGTCACGCGCAGCTGCACGCGATCGGTGGCGGTCTCGAAGAAGCTGGTGCCGGTGATCGCATTCTGGTCGGCCAGCGCCTGCTGCACCTGCTGCATCGACACACCCAGCGTTGCCAGCCGGGTGTTGGACAGTTCGATCCACACCTTCTCGTCCTGCAGGCCGACCAGGTCGATCTTGCCGACATCGGGTACGCGCTGCAGTTCCAGCTGGATGCGGTCGGCGTAGTCGCGCATCACCGCGTAGTCGAAGCCCTTGCCGGTCAACGCATAGATGTTCCCGTAGGTGTCGCCGAACTCATCGTTGAAGAACGGGCCGACAATCTCGCGCGGCAGCGTCGCACGGATGTCGCCCACGCGCTTGCGAACCTGGTACCACAGGTCCGGGATCTGCTTGGAACGCAGGCTGTCGCGCGCCATGAAGATGACCTGCGATTCGCCGGGGCGCGAATAGGAGCGGATGAACTCGTACTCGCCGGTGTTCATCAGCGCCTTCTCGATCGGCTCGGTCACCTGCCGCGAGACCTGTTCGGCGGTGGCGCCCGGCCAAAGCGTGCGCACCACCATCGCCTTGAAGGTGAATGGCGGATCCTCGGACTGGCCCAGATGCTTGTACGACCATGCGCCGATCAGCGCGAAGGCAAGCATCGCGAACAGCACCAGCGGGCGGTTGGACAACGCCCACTCGGAAAGATTGAAGCGGCGCACCGGCTTACTCCTTGGCCTTGGCGGCAGCGGCCGGCGTGGCCGGCTTCAGCACCGGGCGGTTCTGGCGGTCCACGGCGATCACCGGCTGGCCGGCACGCAACAGGTGTCCGCCGGCAGCGACCACCCAGTCACCCGCATTCACGCCGGACAGCACCGGCACCGATTCGCTGCCATAGGCACCGGTGGTGACCGACGCGGCCTTCAGCGTGCTGTTGGCCGGATCGACCACCCACACGCTGGCGGCACCGTTGGCACCGCGCTGCAGCGCACCGAGCGGCAGCTGCAGGGTGCCGTGGCGGCCGGCGCTGCTGTAGACGCGCGCGCTCTGGCCCAGTTCGACATCGGCCAGCGCATCGGCGGGCAGGCTGACCCGGGTTGCATAGGTGCGTGCCTGTGGATCGGCGGCAGCGGCGATCTCGCGGATCGTGCCTGGCAGGCGCTGGCCAGGACGGTTCCACAGCTCCACCTCGACCGGCTGGCCCACCGCATAGTCGCGGATGGTGGCCTCGGGCAGGTCGATCAGCACTTCGCGCCCGCCATCGGCGGCCAGGTTGAAGATGGTCTGGCCGGCCGACACCACCTGCCCGGCTTCGGCCTCGCGGCTGGCGATCACGCCATCGGACGGCGCGCGCAGCTGTGCGTAGTCGGCCTGGTTGCGCAGCACATCGAGGTTGGCGCGGGCGGCGTTGGCCTGGCCCTGCGCGGCCTTGAAGGCGGCGGACTGCTGGTCCAGCTGCGAGCGGCTGACCAGCTGCTGGTCGGCCAGCACCTGGTAGCGCTTGAGGTCATCACGGGCACGCACCAGATCGGCTTCGGCCGCAGCAAGCTGCGCCTGCGAGGCGCGGGCCTGCAGCGCGAAGTCGGCCACGTCCAGCTCGGCCAGCACGTCGCCCTTCTTCACCCGTTGCCCGGCATCGACGTGGCGCTTGACCAGGTTGCCGCCAACGCGGAACGACAGTGGACTTTCCTGCCGCGCACGCACCGTGCCCGGGAACGCCGCCGGCGCCTGCCCGGCCTGCTCGCCAGGGTGAACCACCAGCACCGGAACGGCCGCCTGGGGCGCCTGTTCCTGTCCCGAACAGGCTGCCAGCGCAGCCATCCACACCATACCGCCCATCCAGCGCACGATCTTCATCGGTCAACGTCCTGAAAACGCAGGGTTGCAACTAAGGGGGGAGCCGCGACTGCCGGCCCAATTTAATAAACCGGCCGGTATAGTATAAATATCGAACCGCTTGGTCTAGTATTGTCGTGATGAGTTCTCACACTTCCCGCAAGCCGTCGGCCAAGCCCGCTGCCAAGGCCGCCGGACCCGGGCGCCCCAAGGACCTCGGCAAGCGCGCGGCGATCCTTGAAGCAGCCAAGACACTGTTCATCGAACAGGGCTATACCGGCGTGAGCATGGACACCATCGCCGCTCAGGCCGGCGTCTCGAAGTTGACTGTGTACAGCCACTTCGGCGACAAGGAGACCCTGTTCTCCGAGGCCGTGCAGTCGAAGTGCATTGAAATGCTGCCCGATGCCCTGTTCGTGGCCGACGCGGACGGCCCGCTGCGCGACCAGCTGATCGGCATCGGTCTGGCCTTCTTCGAACTGATCACGTCCGATGCGGCGATCTCGATCCAGCGCATGATGATGGCGCCGGAGACCGACGAACGCCTGCGCGAGCTGTTCTGGAAGGCAGGACCGGAACGTACCTGCGAGGCCCTGGCTGACTTCCTGCGGGCACGCGCCGAGCGCGGCGAGCTGGAAATCACCGACTATTCGCTGGCTGGCGAGCAGTTCCTGACCCTGGTCAAGGGCGAAGTGCACATGCATATGATGTGCGGCATGCCACTGTCACCGGTGGAATGCGACCCTCTTGCCCACGTGACTGCCAGCATCGACTTCTTCCTGCGCGCCTATGCGCCGCGAGGGGTCGGGACGGCTGAATAACCAAAACTGAACGAACCGGAGGTCGCGATGACTTCCGGCACTGCGACCCCGGCCACCCGGCAGCTGATGCTCTGGGCGCGCCGCCGGCCTCCGGCACCGGTAAAATGGCCGGCCCACTGCGCTGGATTTGAACCTCATGACGATTGATTACGCCCACGCCCGCGAACTGATGGTGGAACAGCAGATCCGTCCCTGGGACGTGCTGGACATCAAGGTGCTCGACGTCCTGGCCCGCCTGCCGCGCGAGGCTTTTGTCGCCGATGCACACCGGGCACTGGCCTACGCCGATGTCGAACTGCCGATCGGCCATGGCCAGAAGATGATGAAGCCGGTCATCGAGGGCCGTACCCTGCAGGCGCTGGACCTGCAGCCGGGTGACGAAGTGCTGGAAATCGGCACCGGCAGCGGCTTCCTGTCGGCCTGCATCGGCGCGCTGGCGCGCGACGTGCTGAGCCTGGAAATCGACCCGGAGCTGGCCGCCGCCGCGCGCGCCCGCCTGGACGCGTCCGGCCTGGGCACCAACGTCCGCGTGGAAGTGGCCGACGCCCTGTCCTGGCAGACCGAACGCCGCTTTGACGTGATCTGTGTCACTGGTGCGGTCGACGTGGTGCCGTCACAGTTCGCCTCGTGGCTGCGTCCGGGTGGTCGCCTGTTCGTGATCCACGGCCGCTCGCCGGCGATGGAGGCCCTGCTGGTCAAGGCCGACGGCAGCAGCGAGTCCCTGTTCGAGACCGATATCGATTACCTGCGTGGTGCCGCCCCGGCCCCCCAGTTCCACCTCTGAGTCCAAGGAAGCCGCAATGATCCGCCGATCCCTCGCTGTTGCGCTGGCCACTGCCCTGCTGCCGTTGTCCGCCCATGCCGCCGACCTGCTGCAGGTCTACGAAATGGCGCGCAATGGCGATCCGCAGCTGTCCGCCGCCGAATCGACCCGGCTGTATGACAAGGAAGGCGCCGTGCAGGCGCGCGCCGCCCTGCTGCCGCAGATCAACGGCCAGGCCCAGCTGAACCGCACGCGCAGTGAGCCGAACGCCGACGCCAACTCCGGCTCGTTCACCAACAAGCGCCGCACCTACACGATCGACGGCAGCCAGACGCTGTTCAACTGGACCCAGATCAACAACCTGCGTTCGCAGCGCGAGCTGAGCAAGGCGGCGGACTTCACCCTCGATTCGGCCAACGACAGCCTGATCGTTCGCACCTCGGCGGCCTACTTCAACGTGCTGGTGGCGATCGAATCGCTGAATGCCGCACAGACCAATGAAGCGGCCGCGAAGAAGCAGTTCGACTTCGCCGACAAGCGCCTGGAAGTGGGCCTGGCGCCGATCACCGACGTGCACGAAGCACGCGCGCAGTACGACCAGGCGCGTGCCAACACCATCGTTGCGCAGAACACCCTGGCCGATAACTACCAGGCCCTGACCGAACTGACCGGCCAGCCGGTGACCAACCTGCGTGGGTTGCCGGCCGACTTCCGCCCGGAAGTGCCGGCCAACCGTGGCAACATCGATGAGCTGGTGCAGCAGGCCACCACCCAGAATCCGGCGCTGAAGGCGCAGGAACTGAAGGTCAGCGCCGCCGAGGCTGGCGTGCAGGCCGCCCGTGGCGGCCATTACCCGACCCTGTCGCTGGGCGGCAGCTGGGGCAAGAGCGCGACCTGGGGTGACAGCACTGGTTCCGGTTCGCTGTCGCCGGACGCCCGCACCAACAGCATCGGCCTGACCCTGAGCGTGCCGATCTTCTCCGGTGGTGCCACCCAGTCCGGCGTGCGCCAGGCGCTGGCCCAGCGTGACATCGCCCAGGACGGCTACGAGCAGCAGAAGCGCGCCCTGGACCGCAACACCCGCAATGCCTACCAGACCCTGGTACAGGGCATCAGCGAAGTGGAGGCCCGTCGCCTGGCCGTGGTCTCGGCACAGAGCGCGTACGACGCCTCGCAGGTCGGCCTGGAAGTCGGTACCCGTACCGTGCTGGACGTGATCCAGAACCAGCGCATCCTGTTCTCGGCGCAGCTGGACTACGCCCAGGCCCGCTACACCTTCCTGCAGAACCGCCTGCTGCTGAGCCAGTCGCTGGGTGCGCTGGACGTGGCAGAGCTGCAGGACGTCAACCGCCTGCTGACCCAGGACGCGGGCAATCCGGCAACGACCACGCACTGATCCGTCGCCCTGCCGGCAACAAAGAAGCCACCCGCAAGGGTGGCTTTTTTGCGGGCGGTGCATCCGCCCGCAGCTACCCGTTGCGTGGCCCCGCGAACCCTCAGCCCGGCCATGCCCGCAGGCGTTCCAACGCCGCAAGGACGCACAGCGCGGCCGCCAAGGGCGCCAGCATCGGCAGCACCAGTTCGCGACCGGTTGCGCCCTGCCTCATGTCATTCCGCCGCCGCAGCACCGCCAGGCACAGCGCCGCCATCACCAGCAGGGTTGCCGGACCCGGCAGCGCCGGCAGGGTGCCCAACGGCAGCCACAGCACCAGCATCACCGCCGGCAGTCCGACCGCCGCCACGATCACACCGCGGGAGCGTCCCACTGCATCACCCGCCCCTGGCCACAGCGATGTTGCCAGCCGCAAGGCCAGCATCAGCAGCACCAGCTGCAGGGCGGCCAGGCCCGTAGCCCCCGCCAGCGGCAACAACGGCAGCATCCACTCCAATTGCGGATGCATCTGCAGCGCCACCGACAGTGGCCGGGTACTGGCAAGCGCGGAAAACTCGACCAGCCCTGCCTGCAGTGCTGCCAGCACGATCAGCAGCAGCATCGCCAGCAACGAGACCAGCGCCAGCACTGCCGGTTGCCACATCGCGCCCTGGCGGCGCAACGCAGGAAAGCCCAGTGCCAAGCCGACGCTGGCAAATACCCCCAGCAGCGGCACCGCAGCCGCCAGCACCCCGCCCAGCCCGAAGCGATACGGCGCGGTCGCCGGTGGCAGCCAGGGGATCCAGTGCGCGTAATGCACATGACGTGCCGCCAGCGCCAGCAGCAACACCCCCGCACCGATCTTCACCGTCAACAGGGCGCAGGCCACCAGCACCACACGCCGTGGCGGCAGCAATGCCAGCGCGCCCAGCATCAGCAGGCCCACCGCCGCCGTGACCTGTTCCGGCAGCCAGTCGCAGGGCTGGAGGCCTTCGGCGGCCAGCACCGCGTGCAGATGGAGGGCCATGGACTGCGCCACGCCCGCCGTGGTCGCCACCAGCTCCAGCAGCAGGGCCATGCCCAACACGCCCGCCACCCGCGGCCCCCAGCTGGCAGCCAGCAGCCCGTGCAGGCCCTCGCCCGCCGGCAACCGCAGCACCAGATCCTGCAGGCAGCACAGCACCAGGCCGGCCCCCAGTGCAGCCAGCAACAGGCTCAGCACGATGGCGGGGCCTGCCTGTGCCGCCGTGTGCTGGCCCACCAGTGCGATCACGCTACCGCCCACCAACAGTGTCAACGCCACCACCGCCAGATGGTCCGTCCCCAGTCCGGCCCCACCCGTGCCGTCCCCGCCCCTGTCGCCGTCCATCGCAAGTTCCCTTGATATCCGCCCAAGCGCGGTCGACAGCAGGCTGGCAGCCTGCGTCGTCCTGCGGAATCAGAATCGGTGGAATGTGCGCAACGATGTGATGGCAGGCACGCTGCCAGCGGCAGGGTCGGTCCAGCAACGACAGAAAAATCGTCGCTAAGCAGAATTGATGAAGTTGATCACGACAATGCTCGTCAGCGCCGCTGACTCCGCGCTGCCGCGATCACTCGCGCGGTGGTGGCAGGTGCGGCGCCACCAGGGCAAGCGTGCGTTGCAGCGCGCCGCGGCCATTGCTGACCAGCGTGCATCCCGCCCGCGCCATGTCTTCGCGGGCCTGGGCATCGTCGAGCAGGTGCTGCAGCAGATCGCCCACCGCCTGCGCGTCCTCGCCGATCAGCAGCGCTCCGGCCTCGCGCATGCGCCGGGAAATTTCCGCGAAGTTGTGCAGGTGCGGGCCGGTCACCGCCGCCGTTCCCATCGCGGCCGGCTCCAGCAGGTTGTGACCACCGATGGCCTGCAGGCTGCCGCCGACGAAGGCGACCTGGGCGCAGGCATAGAACGGCATCAGCTCGCCAAGGGTGTCGATGACGAACACGTCTGTGGCCGCGTGTGGCCACTGGTCCACGCGGCGGGTCGCCACGCTCCAGCCCTGTTCGCGCGCCAGCGCTTCCACCTTCGGGAAACGCTCGGGATGTCGCGGTGCCCACAGCAGCAGCAGCTCCGGATGCCGCTGGCGCAGGCGCCGGTGCAGGTCGATCACCGCCTGCTCCTCGCCATCATGGGTACTGGCGGCGATCCATACCGGACGAGCGGCCGGTACCCGCGCGTGGAACTGTTCGACGAAACCCTGCACATCCGGCGTGGCGATGTCGAATTTCAGGTTGCCCAGCGCCTGCACCTGGCCGGGATCCGCCCCCAGCTGCACGAAGCGCTCGGCATCGTCCTGCGACTGCGCGGCCACGCAGGTGACGGTGCGCAGCGCGCGGCGGATCAGTGCCGCCAGCAACCGGTAGCCGCGCAGCGAACGCGCCGACAACCGGGCGTTGAGGATGTACACCGGAATGCCGCGGTCACGGCAGCCGAACAGCATGTTCGGCCACAGCTCGGTTTCCAGGATCAGCGCCAGGCTGGGCTGGAAATGGCCGAGGAAACGGTTGACGCTGCCCGGCACGTCGTACGGCAGGTAGACATGGTCCAGGGCGTCGCCCCACAGCGCGCGTACGCGCTCGGAGCCGGTCGGGGTGATGGTGGTGATCACCCAGCGGATGTCCGGGCGCTGCTGGCGCAGGGCATTGACCAGCGGCGCGGCGGCATTGACCTCGCCCACCGAGACCGCGTGCAGCCAGACCCGCGGCTGCCCGGTCGGCTGCGGATAGGAGGCATAGCGTTCATCCCAGCGCCGGAAGTATTCACGAACCCGGAAACCGCGCCAGACCAGGTGGTACACGGTGATCGGCAGCAGGATGTAGAGCACGACCGAATACAGGCCGCGCAGGATCCATTCGACAGGGTCTTTGCGCATGCGGCAAGGATACGGGAGCCCCCGGGGAAAGACACGCGGCCGCCTTGGTAGAATGGCCCCATGTCAGATGCCTCCACCGCCGTCCGCCCATCGCTGCGCGATCCGCGCAACTGGCCGATGTTCGCCGCCATGTTCGGCGCCTTCGCCATCGCTCGCCTGCCGTGGATGCTGCAGCGCGCGCTGGGCCGGGGCGTCGGCTGGATCACCTGGCGCCTGCTCGGCAGCCGCCGCCGCGCCGCCGAAGTCAACCTGCAGCTGTGCTTCCCCGAGAAGGACGAAGCCTGGCGCCAGCGCCTGGTGCGCGACAGTTTCGATGCGCTGGGCGTGGGCGTGTTCGAGTGCATCCGCGCCTGGTGGGGCAGCATCGACCGCATCCGCCCGCAGGTACGGATCGAAGGCCTGGAACACCTGCGGCAGATGGAGGCTGAAGGCCGCGGCGTGCTGCTGGTCTCCGGCCACTTCATGACCCTGGAAATGTGCGGACGCCTGCTGTGCGACTACGTCGACCTGTCCGGCATGTACCGCAAGCACAAGAACCCGGTGTACGAGTGGGCGGTGAAGTTCGGCCGCCTGCGCTATGCCAAGGCGATGTTCGCCAACGAGGACATCCGCGCGACCGTGCGCCACCTGAAGAAGGGCGGCTTCCTCTGGTACGCGCCGGACCAGGACATGCGTGGCAAGGACACCGTGTTCGTGCCGTTCTTCGGCCACACCGCTTCGACCATCACCGCCACCCACCAGCTGGCAAGGATGACCGGTTGTGCAGTGATCCCGTACTTCCACCGCCGCGAAGGCGGGAAGTACGTGCTGAAGATCGGCGCACCGCTGGAGAATTTCCCCAGTGAGGACGTGGAAGCCGATACCACGCGGGTCAACCAGGCCATCGAAGAGATGGTGCGCGAAGCCCCCGACCAGTACCTGTGGATCCACCGCCGCTTCAAGCGCCAGCCCGGCGGCCGGAGTGATTTCTACAAATAACCGGATGCGGTGGAAGGGCCGGCGTCCTCGTGGCGCCAACCTTGGTTGGCGCCGGATGAACCGAGGCCGGTCCCGGGGAGCCCACCAAGGTTGGCAACTACTGCATCGGCGGAGATTCGTCCGATTCGCGGGCCAGCAGACTGCCGGCGAACAGGGCCGCCAGCAGCACGGTCAGGCCGCCCCAGAACGCAGAATAGAACGCCAGGTGCGTATTGAGCGGGAACACGGTAACCGCCAGCGCCAGCATCGCCGGGCGGGCGCGGTCACGCGCCGCCGGCGGTGCATAGCGCCAGGCCCGCCAGGCCTGCGCCACCGCCGCCAGCCACAGCAGCAGGCCCAGCACGCCGGTCTCGGCCAGGATTTCCAGCACGATCTGGTGGGCGTGCAATGCCGGTTGATTGCCCCACACGGCGGGGCCCTCGTCTGACACGCAGGCCGGATACGCATCACGGAAGCCGCGCGCACCGACACCGTTGACCGGATGTTCCTCGATCATGCACACCGCCGCCGTCCAGATGCGCGCGCGCCCCGAAAGCGCCTCGTCAACGCCCTGCCCGTCTTCGTTCCATGCCTGTGCCGTGCGCGCAACACGCTCGCGCAGCTGCGGCACGCCCGCTGTCAGTGCGGCCGTACCCAGCGCTGACACAAGGGCCAGCAGCAGCAGCCGCTTCCAGCCGAACTGGCGCAGGCCGCTGTAGCCCAGCACCAGCACAAAGGTGATCCACGAGGCGCGCGAACCGGCCAGCAGCAGCACGCATCCCACTGCGGCGGCGGCCAGCAACCACCCCGCACTGCCGAAACGCCGCGCCATCGGCAGCAGCAGGAAGGGTGACAGGCTGGCCAGCACCTGGCCGAATTTCAGGTTGCAGGGCCCGAGCGCGCCACTGAGGCGGTCGGCCAGTGCGGCTTCGTCGGCCGGGCACAGCGCGTGGCCACTTACGGCCAGCTTCAGGTGCTCCAGCGACCAGAACCATGGGCTGGTGCCGGCCAGCGCCTGTACCAACGCGTCCAGCGTCCACGCGCCGGTGATCAGCGCCAGGCCACCGAAGGTCAGCCGCCGCCGTTCCGGCGTGGCTACCGCGATCGCCACCAGCCACATGAAGGGCAGGTAGCGCAGTCCGGCGGCAGCCTTGGTCCACGAGGCCGCCGGATCGATCGCATCGATGGCCGAGAACGCCTGTGGCAGCCAGTAGCCGAGGAACAGGATCGAGGTCAGGGCCCACGCCGCCGTGCTCAACAGGTGCGGGCGGCGCTGCAGCCGGCGCATGACCATGCGCACGGCAGCATAGAGCGCGCCAAGGCCGAGCACGGTTTCAGCGATGCCTGGCAACGGCCACATCGCCACGTACGCCAGCACCCACCAGGGTGCCCAGCGCCCAGCGCGGTCGTCGCGCACGATGGCAGCGGGGTCAGCCGGCGAGATCGGCATAGAGGCGGAGGGTATCGCGCTGCATGGCCTGCAGGGTAAACGGGATGCGGGTCGGCAAGGATGGCGGCTGCGCCAGCAGGGCCAGCGCACGTTCACCCAGCGCGCGCGCGTCGCCGAGCGGCACCGCGCCGCCGGGCTGCAGCTGCTGCAGCAGTTCGCCAACGCCACCGTGGTCCCAGCCCAGCACCGGGCGGCCGACCGACAGCGCCTCGACCACGGTGCGGCCAAAGGCTTCCGGCTTGTCCGACAGCTGCAGCACCAGATCGCTGGCGGCGTAGGCCAGGGCGATGCGTGCGGTAGGCGTGCTGATCTGTACGGCCTCGGCCACGCCCAGTGCCGCAGCCTGGCGGCGCAGATCGGCCACGTAGGCCTCACGCCCGGGTTCCTCGGTACCCAGCATCCACAGCTGCGCAGGCACGCCGGCGGCACGCACGTCGGCCAGCAGCTGCAGCGCGTGGGCGTGGCCCTTCAGCCGGGTACCGCGCCCGGGCAACAGCAGCAGCGGGCCATCAACCTGCGCCAGCCAGGGATAATCGGCGGCCAGGGCCAGCCGCGGGCGACGGTCGGCACGTGCTACGCGTGGGAACTGGCCGACATCGACACCGCGGGGAATGACCTGCAGTTTTTCTTCCGGCACCGTCGGGTAGTGGCGTTGCACGAAGGCGCGCACGGTATTGGACACGCAGATCACGCGTTCGCCACTGGTCATCACCGCACTGTAGCGGCTGGGCGAATTCAACCCGTGCACGGTGGTCACCCAGTGCGGGCGCTGTGCGGCGGGCATGGCGCGGATCGCGTACAGGCCCAGCCAGGCCGGCAGCCGCGAACGGGCGTGCACGATGTCCGCACCGACCTCGGCAAACAGGCGGCGCAGGGTCGGCAGATGGCGCAGGGTCAGCAGCGACTTGCGGCCGATGTCCAGGGTGAGGTGCTCGGCACCGCTGTCCAGCAGCGGCTGCACCAGGCGGCCACCGGCGGACACCACCAGCGCACGATGGCCGGCCGCGACCAGGGCAGCAGCGATTTCCAGGGTCGAGCGCTCGACACCGCCGGAGTGCAGCGCCGGCAGCAACTGCACCACGGTCAATCGGCGCATCGAAGGGGCCGCCGTTTAGTCGGCCAGCACGAACACGGAACCGCAGTACGGGCACTGCGCTTCACCGTTGGGCTCGTCTTCGATCGGCAGGTACACGCGCGGATGCGAGTTCCACAGCGCCATTTCCGGGGTCGGGCAGCTCAACGGCAGATCGCTGCGGTGCACGGTGTAGCGCTTCTCGGCGTTGGCGGGCGCGGTGGCGGTATGGCTCATGGCGGATGTCGGTGAACGGGTTGCGAGGCCTGTGATTCTAGCATCTGGGCCGCACCGACATTGCGCCACAAGGCCTTTGCGCGCTCCCGCCGATGCCTCGCATCTCCCCGCCGCACGCCGGGCGGCGGCGGCGCCGGGGATTTCGCGGTCGTTCCGGCAGGTTCGCTCGCCAGAATCGACTCCAGCGATATTTCCCGCATTTGGATCGAACTAAATGGCACTTGCCAGCGCGCGACGGCTGTTGCAGGATCGGGCCAGGTCGCACCCCGACCCACCCAATCCAACCCGATCGCATGGCCCGCCCCCACCGGACCGGCATCGCCTCTTCCACTGCCAGCCTGGCGGGCGGAGCGATGCTGTCCGTGGTGTCCGCCGATGCGGGTTCTGCCCGCCGCCAGCCCTTCCGGGAGACCCTTGCATGACCCTGTCCGATCCGCGCCGCGCCCTGCTTCCACTCGCCCTGGCCCTGGCCTGTGCGACCACTGCGATGCCGGTGCTGGCACAGGGGCTGCAGACCTCGTTCGAGCCCGGCGAACCTGCCCCGACGCAGGCCGCGGGTGCACTTCAGGTCACGATCGGCAACGGCCCTGCGGCGCCTTACGCGGCCAAGCGCAACGCCGGCTACAGCGGCCTGCATGCACTGCGCTACAGCAGCGAAGGTGGCAGCGCGCGGCGCGAACTGTTCAAGGCCGACCTGCCCATCGAGGCCGATACCACGCTGTCGTGGCTGGTGCTGCCGGAGATCGTCGGCAAGGACACCGTCGCTTCGACCTATGTCTCGCTGGACCTGCTGCTGGACGATGGCAGCCGCGTGTCGGCCGGTGCGGCGCGCGACCAGCATGGGGTGGCGATCGGCGCACGCGCGCAGGGCGAATCGAAGACGCTGTACCCGCAACAGTGGGCGCGCAAGGCAGTGCGGCTGGGCGACGTACCCACGCTGAAGGGCCGCCGCGTGGTGGCGATCGAGCTGGAGGTGGCCAGTGCCGAGGGCGCGCCGGTCTCTGGCTGGATCGATGACGTGCGCCTGGACGCACAGCCGCGGCAGCAGCCACAGCGCGTCTCCGACTGGGTGCTGACCACCCGCGGCACCCAGGCCAACGGCACCTTCTCGCGCGGCAACAATTTCCCGGCCACGGCGGTGCCGCACGGCTTCAACTTCTGGACCCCGGTGACCGATGCCGGCGCACTGAACTGGCTGTACCGCTGGAACGAACAGAACGACGCACAGAACCGCCCGCAGCTGCAGGCGCTTGCGCTGAGCCACCAGCCCAGCCCGTGGATGGGTGACCGCCAGACCTTCCAGGTGATGCCCTCGGCCAGCCGTGGCGTGCCGGAGGCCGACCGCCGCAAGCGCGCGCTGTCGTTCGATCGCCGCCATGAAAGCGCGCGCCCCTACCGCTACGACGTGCGCTTCGACAACGGCATCGCTGCCGCCATCGCGCCGACCGACCATGCCGCGTTGTTCCGCTTCGACTTCCCCGAAGGCGGTGACGCCAACCTGCTGTTCGACAACGTCGATGCACGTGGTGGCCTGACTCTGGATGCCGCCACACAGACGCTGTCGGGCTACACCGATACGCGCAGCGGCCTCTCCAACGGCGCCAGCCGCATGTACGTGGTGGCCAGCTTCGACAAGCCCTGGCGCAGCAGCGGCCGCCTCGACACCGGGCGCCCGACCGGCTACATCAAGTTCGATGCCGGCAGCGAGCGGCGGGTGACGATGCGCATCGCCACCTCGCTGATCTCGGTGGAGCAGGCGCGGCACAACCTCGCACTGGAAATCGCCGCCGCCGATACGCTGGAGAGCGTGGCCGGCCGCGCACAGGACGCGTGGGACGCGCGCCTGGCCCGCTTCGACATCGGCGATGCCAGCGACGACCAGAAGACCACGCTGTACTCCAGCCTGTACCGGCTGTACCTGTACCCGAATTCCGGCCACGAGAACGTGGGCAGCGCCGCCGCACCGGAGTGGCGCTACGCCAACCAGGCCAGCGCCAGCGATGACAACACCGAAGGCAGCGCGACCCGCAGTTACGCCGGCGTGCGCGATGGCAAGGTGTTCGTCAACAACGGCTTCTGGGACACCTTCCGCACCACCTGGCCGGCCTATGCACTGTTCACGCCCGACGATGCCGGCCAGCTAGTGCAGGGCTTCATCGAGCAGTACCGCGCCGGCGGCTGGATCGCACGCTGGTCGTCGCCGGGCTATGCGGACCTGATGGTCGGTACCAGCTCGGACGTGGCCTTCGCCGATGCGTGGCTGAAGGGCATCGGCGGTTTCGATCCGGCCGAGGCCTACGCCGCCGCGCTGAAGAACGCGACCGTGGTCCCGCCCGACCGCCATGTCGGCCGCAAGGGCATGGACCGTTCGACCTTCCGTGGCTACGCCAGCGCGGACGTGCATGAAGGCATGTCGTGGACGATGGAAGGCGCACTCAATGATTTCGGCATCGCCAACATGGCCGACGCGCTGGCCAAGCGTGCGACCACGCCGGCCGCACGCGAGCGCTACAGCACCGAGGCCGACTACTTCCGCTATCGCGCCGCCAGCTACACGACGATGTTCGATCCGGCCGCCGGCTTCTTCCAGGGCCGCACTGCCGATGGCCAGTGGCGCGTGGACGCGAAGGACTACGACCCGCGCGTGTGGGGCCACGACTACACCGAGTCCAATGGCTGGACCTTCGCCTTCACCGCCGCCCACGATGGCGAGGGCCTGGCCGCGCTGTACGGTGGCCGCGACAAGCTGGCGGCGAAACTGGATGCCTTCTTCGCCACGCCGGAAACCGCGGACCCGGCACTGGCCGGTTCCTACGGCGGCACCATCCACGAGATGACCGAGGCGCGCGACGTGCGCATGGGCATGTACGCGCACAGCAACCAGCCGGCGCACCACATCCCGTGGATGTACCTGTACGCCGGGCAGCCGTGGAAGACCCAGCAGCACGTGCGCGAGATCCTGTCGCGGCTGTACGTCGGCAGCGAGATCGGCCAGGGCTATCCGGGCGACGAGGACAATGGCGAGACCTCGGCGTGGTACGTGCTGGCCTCGCTGGGCCTGTACCCGCTGCGCATGGGCGCCCCGGAGTATGTGATCGGTTCGCCGGCCTTCCGCCACGCGCGGGTGGAACTGCAGGGCGGCGCGGTGCTGACCGTGAACGCGGCCAACAATTCGCGAGAGAACGTCTACGTGCAGTCGCTGAAGATCAACGGCACGCCCTGGACGAAGACCTGGGTGCCGCACGAGCTGATCGCCAGGGGCGCGACGCTGGACTTCGTGATGGGCCCGCAGCCGTCGCGCTGGGGCAGCGGCGTGGATGACGTGCCGCGCTCGCTGACCGCCCGTGGCCAGCGCCCGCAGCTGCTGCACGACCTGCTCGGCAGCGGCGCGAAGGCAACACTGGCCGATGGCCGCGCCCTGCCGGCGCTGGTCGATGACGATGCGGCCACCACCGTCGGCCTGGGTGGCGGCGCGACCATCGCACTGACCGGCCTGAGCAATGGCACGCCGACGATGTATACGCTGACCAGCGGTGACGGCCGCATCCAGGGCGGCGAATGGACGCTGGAAGCGCGCAATGGCAACGGCCACTGGACCGTGCTCGACCAGCGCAGCGGCGAAGCCTTCGAGTCTGCCCGCCAGACCCGTCCGTTCCGCATCGCCAGACCCGGTCGTTACAGCGAGTACCGGCTGCGCCTGGCCGCGCCGGGCCGGCTGCCGCTGGCGGAGATCGAACTGTTGGCGCCCAGCGCCGTACAATGAGCCCTATGCGCTACCGTCTGTTGCCTCTGGCCCTTGTTGCCCTTTCCTTCTCCAGCTTCGGCCAGACCCAGGCCTTTGATGCGCAGCTGACCCGCGACGGCGTGACGCTGAACTACCAGGACGCCCGTGGCGCCCTGGCCGCGCCGCAGCGCAAGCGGGTGATCGATACGTTCTACTTCGCCTACCTGCGCGAACGTGCGGACTTCCACCCGGCCGCGCCATCGATGGTGCGCATCGTGATCGATCCGGCCTACACCGGGATCGCCTTCGTCGGTGACAAGGACCAGGCGGCAACGATCACCATCAATCCGGGTTGGCTGGCGCAGCACCCCAACGACATCGACCTGGTCACCCATGAGGCCATGCACATCGTGCAGGGCTATCCGGGCCATGGCGACGCACGGGTGCCGGGTTGGCTGGTGGAGGGCATCGCCGACTACGCACGCGACCGCTACGGCATGGACAATGCCGCCGCGGGCTGGTCGCTGCCGGGCAAGGTCGAGAAGGGCCAGAACTTCGACAGCGGCTACCGGGTCACCGGTGCGTTCCTGAAATGGGCCGACGCCGAACACCCCGGCCTGGTGCTGGCACTGGACACGGCCCTGCGCGATGGCCGCTATGCACCGGCGCTGTGGCAGAAGCACACCGGCAAGGCACTGCCCGCACTGTGGGCCCAGTACGCCAAGCCGCGTTCGGATGCACCGCCGCCGGCCCCTGCACGCCGCGGCAAGCGGCGCTGACTGGGTGGTCAACTGGGAATTGGGGCGACTGGGTAGAGTCGACTGTTAGTCGACTGACTTTCGTACAGCCACCGAAAACCCCGCGCTTCGCGCGATAGTCGACCAACGGTCGACTCTACCTCGCTGCTTTCTACGCCTCAGCGCGACTGCACGAAACCGGCGTACAGCGCGAACAGCTGCTGGAAATATCGCCGCGTGACTCGATTACGCATGACGCCCTCGCCCATGAAAGTTGGTCGGGCCCAGGGTGGGAAGGCCGGTCCGGTCCCTTCCCACGGCCGGGCCGCGTGGGCGTATTGGGCCGCAACGGCGTTGCAGGGAAATGACCGGGCGGCGTAGCGCGTGTGGCAGGTTCGGCGGCCGTTGCGGCAAATGAAAACACCGGGCAATGCCCGGTGTTTTCACTTGCGCCGACGTCCAACCGCGCCAGCGCCATCATTCTTCCGACCAGGAGCCCCTTCTTGTTGAAGGGGCGCGCCGAAGGCGGGGGTAGAGGAAGAATGCGTGGGCAGCGGAAGTGGGAAAGAAGGCTTATGCCTTCTTTTCCGCTTCCAGCTGCTTGCGGATCTGCGCATCGACCGCCGCGATCGCGGTCATGTTCAGGATCCGGCGCGAAGTGGCGCTGGTGGTCAGGATGTGCACCGGCTTGTTCACGCCCATCAGGATCGGGCCGATCGCCACGCCATCGGTGAACACGCGCACCAGGTTGTAGGCGATGTTGGCCGCTTCCAGGTTCGGCAGCACGAACAGGTTGGCGCGGCCCTGCAGGGTCGAGCCCGGCAGCAGCTTCTGGCGCAGCGCTTCATCCCATGCGGTGTCGCCCTGCATTTCGCCGTCCACGTTCAGGCGCGGGTTGCGCTTGAGCAGCAGCTCGCGCACCTGGCGCATCTTCAGCGCGTCCTTGGAATCGTGGCTGCCGAAGTTGGAGTGCGACAGCAGCGCGACCTTCGGCTCGATGCCGAACAACTTCATGCGGTAGGCCGCCTGCAGGGTCGCTTCGCACAGCTGCTCGGCGGTCGGGTCTTCCTGCACGTGGGTATCGACGAAGAAGAACACGCCCTGCTGGTTGATCACGCCGGTCATCGCCGAGGTCGAGGTGACCTTCGGCTCCAGCGGCAGCACGCTGCGCACGTAGCCCAGCTTCTTGTGGAAGCGGCCGACGATGCCGGTCAGCATCGCATCGGCTTCGCCACGGGCCACCATCACTGCTGCGATCAGGGTCGGGCGCGAACGCATCAGGTTCTTCGCCGCGGCCACGGTCACGCCACGACGGCCGGTCAGGCCATGGTAGTACTGCCAGTATTCGTTGAAGCGCGGATCATCGTTGATGTTGGTGACTTCAACGTTCTCGCCGATCTTCAGGCGCAGGCCGAGGCGTTCGATACGCGACTCGATCACTTCCGGGCGGCCGATCAGGATCGGGTGCGCCAGGCCGTCATCGACCACGTTCTGCACCGCCTGCAGCACCACTTCCTCTTCGCCTTCGGCGTACACCACGCGCTGCTTGTCGCTGCGCGCGCGGTCGTAGACCGGCTTCATCATCAGGCTGGTGCGGTAGACGAACTGGGCCAGCTTGTCGCGGTAGGCGCCCATGTCGTCGATCGGGCGCGAGGCCACGCCCGAATCCATTGCGGCCTGGGCCACGGCGGCCGACAGCTCCACCAGCAGGCGGCGGTCGAACGGACGCGGGATCAGGTATTCACGGCCGAAGCTAGGGGTGTCACCGCCATAGGCCGAGCCCATGTCGGTGGCGGCGCGACGGGCCAGTGCAGCGATGGCACGCACGCAGGCGATCTTCATTTCCTCGTTGATCGCGGTGGCACCCACGTCCAGCGCACCACGGAACAGGTACGGGAAGCACAGCACGTTGTTGACCTGGTTCGGGTAGTCCGAACGGCCGGTGCCGATGATCGCGTCCGGACGGGCGGCGCGCGCCAGTTCCGGCATGATTTCCGGGGTCGGGTTGGCCAGTGCGAAGATCACCGGATCCGGCGCCATGGTCTTGACCATGTCGGCGGTCAGGATGCCCGGCGCCGACAGGCCCAGGAAGATGTCCGCGCCGTCGACGATCTCGGCCAGGGTGCGCTTGTCGGTGTCGCGCGCATAGCGCTGCTTTTCCGGGTCCAGGTCGGTACGGCCGGTGTGGATCACGCCCTCGCGGTCGAAGGCCAGGATGTTTTCCGGCTTCAGGCCCAGCTGCACCAGCATGTTCACGCAGGAAATACCGGCCGCGCCCATGCCCGTGGTCGCCAGCTTCACGTCCTCGATCTTCTTGCCGGTGATCGCCATGGCGTTGAGCACCGCCGCGCCGACGATGATCGCCGTGCCGTGCTGGTCGTCATGGAACACCGGGATCTTCATGCGCTCGCGCAGCTTGCGCTCGACCACGAAGCATTCCGGCGCCTTGATGTCTTCCAGGTTGATGCCGCCGAAGGTCGGTTCCAGCGAGGCGATGATGTCGACCAGCTTGTCCGGGTCGGTCTCGTCGACTTCGATGTCGAACACATCGATGCCGGCGAACTTCTGGAACAGCACGCCCTTGCCTTCCATCACCGGCTTGCCGGCCAGCGCGCCGATGTTGCCCAGGCCCAGCACCGCGGTGCCGTTGGAGATCACCGCCACCAGGTTGCCGCGGGCAGTCAGCTCGCTGGCCTGCTGCGGGTCGGCCTTGATCGCTTCACAGGCGTACGCCACGCCCGGCGAATACGCCAGCGACAGGTCGCGCTGGGTCAGCATGGGCTTGGTAGCGGAAACCTTGATCTTTCCCGGCGGGGACATCCGGTGGTAATCGAGGGCGGCCTGTTTGAAATCTTCGTTGGACATCGATGTGGGTTACATGAATGGGCAGAAGGGACAGGGGATGATACCCCCGTTGGAGCGTCTGGACCTGTCGCTATCCTGTCGCAAGCATGCTGCGACCGCACAATTCCGTGCCGTATGCGACGGTACCGGGATGTCAGCTTCGGCGTTGCCCATGACAGCCATGGGACGCCCTGAAACGCCGCGGGGCCGTACCACTGTCGTGACCGGCCCCGCGGTACCACACACCTGGATCAGCCCTTGGCCGGCAGTGCCTCGGGCAGCGCATCGACCGGCGGCGGCAGTTCGCTTTCGCGGCCATCCAGCGCCAGCTTCAAGCGGTTGCGGTCCAGCGCGCCTTCCCAGCGCGAGACCACCACGGTGGCCACGGCATTGCCGATGAAGTTGGTCAGCGAGCGGCATTCGCTCATGAAGCGGTCCACGCCCAGGATCAGCGCCATGCCGGCAACCGGCACTTCCGGCACGACGGCCAGGGTGGCGGCCAGGGTGATGAAGCCCGCGCCGGTGACGCCGGCCGCGCCCTTGGAGCTGAGCATGGCGACCAGCAGCAGGGCGATCTGGTGGCCCAGGGTCAGTTCGGTGTTGGTGGCCTGGGCGATGAACAGCGCCGCCAGGGTCATGTAGATGTTGGTGCCGTCCAGGTTGAACGAGTAGCCGGTCGGGACCACCAGGCCCACCACCGACTTGCTGCAGCCGGCGCGTTCCATCTTCTCCATCAGCGACGGCAGCGCCGACTCCGACGACGAGGTGCCGAGCACCAGCAGCAGTTCGGCCTTCAGGTAGCGCGCCAGCTTGAATACCGAGAAGCCGCACAGGCGGCAGACCACGCCGAGGATCACCGCCACGAACAGGAAGGCGGTGAGGTAGAACGAGCCCACCAGCCATGCCAGGTTGATCAGCGATCCGACGCCGTACTTGCCGATGGTGAAGGCGATCGCACCGAAGGCGCCGATCGGGGCGGCCTTCATCAGGATGTGCACCAGCTTGAACACCGGAGCGACCAGCGCCTCCAGGAAGTTCAGCACCGGCTTGCCCTTCTCGCCCACCATCGCCAGCGCGATGCCGAACAGCACGGCCACGAACAGCACCTGCAGGATGTTGCCGTCGACGAACGCGCTGAGCAGCGTCTTCGGGATGATGTCCATCAGGAAGCCGACCAGGGTCAGGTCGTGCGACTTCTCGACGTAGCCGTGCACCGCGGTCTGGTCCAGCTCGGCGGGGTTGATGTTCATGCCGGCGCCGGGCTGCACCACGTGCGCCACGATCATGCCGACGATCAGCGCCAGCGTGGAGAAGAACAGGAAGTACGCCATCGCCTTGGCAAAGACCCGGCCCACCGTACGCAGGTGGGTCATGCTGGCGATGCCGGTGACGATGGTGAGGAAGATCACCGGCGCGATGATCATCTTCACCAGGTTGATGAAGGCATCACCGAGCGGCTTCATCTTCTCGCCGATCAACGGCTCGTAATGGCCGAGGATGGCGCCCAGGACGATCGCCACGATCACCTGGAAGTACAGCTGGCGATAGATCGGCAACGGCTTTGCAGGCACCGGTGCTGCGGTCGGGATGTGCATGGCGGACTCCGGAAGGGGCGTTTTCAGGCACGTACGGCCCCGGAGCTGCACGGGAACCGTTACCGTGGAAACTGATCGCAGGCCCTGTGCAGCACGCACAGGAGGTGCGACCAATGGACGCCTTTGTACGCGCCAGGCACGCCAGCGCAGATAACCTATTGGTACTAGCCTCCCGGTTCAGGTGGCACAGGTGCCTACACTGGCGCCGCACCGCCCGATCCCGGGGAGGCTGGTGGCCCGGGCTGAACGGCTGGGTGAGTCTTTGCGAAAGTTCCGGCCCTTCCGGCCGTTGATGTCCTGTCCACACGCAATCTGAGAGAGCCGCACCCAACATGCGCCCGAATCCCACCTTGCTGGCCCTGTCGCTGGCCGCCCTTCCCGCCTTCGCCTCGGCCGCCGATTTCGACAACTGGCCGACCAAGTACACCTTCGGTGATGGCACCGAGCTGGCGGCCACCGCCAACATCGCCTACGACTACAACGACTTCTCCTCGGCCAGTGGCCTCGAGGACGACGATGCCGTGCGCCGCAAGGAATTCGGCGCGACGCTGAAAAAGAAGGGCGTCTACGATGCGATGGTCTACTACGACTTCCAGGCCGATACCTGGCTGGACGTGTTCGTGCGCTTCGAGAGCAAGGCCTTCTTCGGCCGTGACGTCGGCCGCTTCCGCTTCGGCTACATGAAGACCCCGGTCGGCCTGGATGCGAACACCTCTTCGCGTGCCGGCAGCTTCCTGGAAACCTCGCTGCCGGTGCAGGCCTTCTACGAAGGCCGCCGCACCGGCGTGGAGTGGGTGCTGGAGCGCCCGCAGTACCTGCTGCAGGCCGGGGCCTATGGCGGCAAGGACCTGCAGGGCGACAACCCCGGCACCACCCAGGCGGTGCGTGCGGTGTGGACGCCGGTGAAGGCACCAGGCGATGTGATCCACCTGGGCCTGGCCTACTCGCAGGAAAACCCGCGTGGCTACAGCGATGGCCGCGACGTGCATCACGAGGCCAGCGCCCGCCTGCGCGCGCGCCCGGAAGCCGGCCTGACCGACATCCGCTACGTCGATTCCGGTGCGCTGGTCACTGCCGACCAGATCCGCCGCACCGGCCTGGAAGGCATCTGGATCCGGGGCCCGTTCTCGCTGCAGGCCGAAGCGCTGCGCGCTACGGTCACCCGTCGTGACGGCAAGCCCGACTACACCGGCAGTGGCCAGTACGCGATGGCCAGCTGGGTGCTGACCGGCGAATCGCGTCCGTACAACGCCGGCGCGGTGGCCAACATCAAGCCGGCGCACAACTACGGCGCGGTCGAACTGCTGGCCCGATACAGCCGTCTCGACCTGGACGATGGCAGCATCCTCGGCGGCCGCCAGCACGACCTGACGCTGGGCGCGAACTGGTACCTGACCAGCCACTTCAAGTTCCAGGCCAACTACGTGAAGGTCGACGCCAGCCGTCGTGGCGTGCACAGCACGCCGGAGATCTTCGAACTGCGCGCGCAGATGCACTTCTGACCCCTTCCACGTCAGACCCCGGCGGGCGTGCACGCCACGCCCGCCGGCCCTGCGTAGACTGCCGCCATGTACTGGCTCAGCCGCCACCGGATGCTGTTGCTGACCCTGCTGGTGATGGTCGGCGGTACCGTGCTGTGCGCGGTCGCCGCCGGTCATTACGCCTGGCGGCGCGCGCTCGGCGAGGAAAGCAGCCAGGTGCAACGCCAGCTGCAGCTGTATGGCCAGGGCCTGCAACAGCGCATCGACCGCTTCGGCACCTTGCCGCAGGTGCTGGCACTTGACCCGGATCTGCTGCATGCACTGCGCGTGCCGCCCTCGCCCAGCGAACGGCAGCGGCTGAACCTCAAGCTGCAACGCGCCAACGAAGTCACCCGTGCCTCGACCCTGACCCTGGTCGGCCACGACGGTGTGGCGGTGGCGGCCAGCAACTGGGACCAGCCGACCACCAACGTCGGCGAGAACTACAGCTACCGCCCCTACTACCGCCAGGCGCTGGCGCAGGGCCGTGGCCGCTTCTACGGCATCGGCATGACCACCGGCGTGCCCGGCTATTACCTTTCGCAGGCCATCGAAGAAGACGGCAAGCGGCTGGGCGTGGTGGTGATCAAGGTCGAGTTGTCCGCGCTGGAACAGGAATGGCTGAGCAGCCCGGACGTGGTGCTGGCCAGCGACGACCACGACGTGGTGTTCCTGGCCAACCGGGACAGCTGGCGCTACCGGCTGCTGCGCCCGCTGGGAGCCGATGAGCGCCGTGAGATGCTGGACGCCCGCCAGTACGCCGACCGCGCATTGCAGCCCCTGCGCGCACGCACCGAAGACGTGCTGGCCGATGGCGGCCGCATGGTGCGCCTGCTGGATCCGGCGCTGCCGCAGCCGATGCTGTGGCAGAGCCTGCCGCTGCCCGCCGAAGGCTGGAACCTGCACCTGCTGCACGATGCCAGTGCCGCCACCGGCGCCGGCCGCGCCGCAGCACTCACCGGTGGCGCTGCATGGCTGGCGCTGGGCTTCCTGGTGCTGTTCGTGCAGCAGCGCCGGCGACTGGCCAAGCATCGCCTGCGAAGCCGCCGCGAGCTGGAAACCCTGCTCAAGCAGCATGCACAGGAACTGCGTACCGCGCAGGATGGCCTGCTGCAGGCCGCCACCGATGCCGACAGCGGCCTCAGCCGCAGCCTCGAACACCTGCCGCAGGGCGTGGTGGTGATCGACCGCGAACTGCGCCTGGTCGCGTGGAATTCGCGCTATCTGGAACTGTTCCGCTTCCCGCAGGACCTGGTTCGCGTCGGCCGGCCGATCGAGGAACTGTTCCGCTTCAACGCACGCCGTGGCCTGCTTGGTCCGGGCCCGGTCGATGAAGCCATCGAGCGCCGCCTGAACCACCTGCGCAGCGGCCGCCCGCACATGCGCGAGAGCGAAAAAGACGATGGCACCGTGCTGGAAATCCGCGGCAACCCGCTGCCCGACGGCGGCTTCGTCACCAGCTATGCCGACATCACCAGCTACAAGAACGCCGCGCGCGAACTGCGCTCGCTGGCCGATGCGCTGGAACACCGCATCGCCGAGCGCACCCATGACCTGGAAGAAGCACGCCGCGAAGCCGAGCAGGCCAACCGCTACAAGACGCGATTCGTCGCCTCGGCCGTGCACGACCTGCTGCAGCCGCTCAACGCGGCGCGCATGTTCGTCTCGGTGCTGCGCGGCAAGCTGGGCGACCCGGCGCAGCAGCAGACTGCGGACCACATCGATGCTGCGCTGGCCGCGCAGGATGCGATCCTCAACAGCCTGCTGGATATCGCGCGCCTGGAATCCGGCAGCCTGCCGACCCGAGTGCAGGCGTTCCGGCTCGGGCCTTTGCTGCAGACGCTGGCGCGCGAATTCGGCATCGCCGCACAGTCGCGTGGCCTGGTGGTCGACTGGGTCGATACCGATGCGGTGGTGGTCAGCGATGAAGCCCTGCTGCGCCGAATCCTGCAGAACTTCCTGTCCAACGCGCTGCGCTACAGCGAACGCGGCCGCGTGCTGCTCGGCTGCCGTCGCCGTGAAGGCATGCTGTGGATCGAGGTGCACGACCAGGGCCCCGGCATTCCCGACGCATTGCAGGGCGAGATCTTCGAGGAGTTCCGCCGCCTGCACGACGGCCAGCAGCGCGGCGCCGGCCTTGGCCTGGCCATCGTCGATCGCATCGGCCGCCTGCTTGGGCATCCGATCCGGCTGCGCTCGCAGCTGGGCCAGGGCAGCGTGTTCGCGGTGGGCGTGCCGTTCGGCGAAGCCAGCGCGATTCCCGCTACTGCTCCTGTGCCGGTGCTGGTGCAGGAACCGGCGGCGGACAACCCGCTTCGCGGTCGCCGGGTGTGGGTGATCGACGACGATCCGCACGTGTGCGCGGCCAGCCGCGCGCTGCTGGAGCGCTGGGGCTGCGAGGTGGCGCTGGCCGATGGCCCACAGGCGGCGCTGCAGCTGGCAGCAACAGGCGCAGTACCGGAGCTGGTGCTGCTGGATGTGCGCATGGGCGATCACCATGGGCCGGTGCTGTACGAGACATTGGCCGAATTGTGGCAGGCCCGCCCGCCTGTAGTGCTGGTTACTGCCGAGCGCGATGCGGGATTGCGTGAGATGGCCGCCGAACGCGGCTGGGGGATGATGGCCAAGCCGGTGAAGCCGCCGGCGCTGCGGGCACTGATGAGTCAGTTGCTGATCCGCCATCGTGGGTAGTTTCCAGCCAACGGCGCAGCCCCTCGTGGGTGGTGTCTGGGTGGTCGCGGAAAGCAGAAGCCGCGGGTGGGCCGGTCGGGTTGGGTACGCGGGGGACGCCGTGAATCCGTCCCTGGAGGCTTGGCAGCCGCTTGCTCGTGTGCGCTGTCCTGCGCACACGGCAAGACCGGGGTTGGGCGTCCTGCCCAACCCGCCCGAGGCATGCCTCGGGCCCATGCGGCTGACACCCCCGCGCACCCGACCCGACCGGCCTCCGACAGATTTCGGTGGCCTGCACCCACGGAGAAGAAAATAAGATCAAAAGCGGGTCGCGCGCTGCGCTTGCTCGTGTAGAGCCGAGCCCATGCTCGGCTTCACGGACCGGCCAGAAAGCAGCCGAGCGTGGGCTCGGCTCTACAAAAAGCGGCCTGTCAGGCTGCCTTTGCTTTTGATCTTCTTTTCTCTTCCGTGGGTGGATGCGCACGGAACCTGTCCGTGGCCGGGCAGGTGGGCTGCGCAGGGGCGTGAGCCGCATGGATGCGGCGACCGAGCTTACATGGATGTACTTGCAGCGGCCCCTGTGCAGTCCACCTGCCCGGCCTCACCCATGAACTGCTCTACGTGTCCACCCACGAGGGGCTGCGCCGTTTGCTGGAAACTACAGCCCGATGCCGGCGTCGCCCTCGGGCTCCAGCGCCTTCACCAGCACCGCCGCCTGTGTGCGGCTGTGGCACTCGAGCTTCTTCAGGATGGCGGTGACGTGCACCTTCACCGTGTTCTCGGCCAGCCCCAGGGTGTAGGCGATCTGCTTGTTGAGCAGGCCGTCGGCCAGGCAGAGCAGCACGCGGAACTGCTGCGGGGTCAGCTGGGCCAGGCGGCTGGCCAGTAGTGCATCGGCCTCGGAACGCTCGGCGGCCATCGCCGGGAACCACAGGCCGCCATCGAGTACTGCCTGCACGGCCTCCCCGATGGTCTCGGCCGGCGCGGACTTCGGGATGAAACCGGCGGCGCCGAACTGCTGGGCACGGCGGATCACCCGCGGATGGTCGTTGGAGGAAAGGATCACCACCGGGATGTCCGGATGCGAGCCGCGCACGTGCAGCAGCGCGGAAAAACCGTGCGCGCCGGGCATGGTCAGGTCGAGCAGCACCAGGTCCACGTCCGGCTGTGCGTCGAGCGCCTCGGCCAGCGCATCGGCACTGGCCACCTCGCGCACCTGCGCCAGCGGCAGGCTCTGCCGCAAGGACTGCACCACCGCCGAACGCAGCAGCGGGTGGTCGTCGGCGATCAGGATGGTGTATTCGCTCATGCCGCCATTGTACGGGCAGGCCGGAGCCTCAGCGCCCCGCCGGCTCGACGCTGCTGCGCCAGGCATCGAGGAACTGGCGGCGCTTGAGCGCATCCAGGTACACCAGCAGGCCCGGGCCGAGCTGGATCGGACGCCGGCTGCGGCCGGGCGCATCGTCGCCACGTGCGTTGCCGGTCACGATCGGCATCAGCCGCGCCTCGCGCGACAGCACCTGCTGGCCACGGGGCGACAGCAGGTAGTCGAGGAAGCGCCGCGCTTCTTCCGGGTGTGGGCCGGTACGCGGAATCACCGCGGTGCGCAGCACCACCAGCGTGTAGTCCTCAGGCTCGACGATGGCCAGTGGCGCGCCGGCATCGACACGTGCCTGCGCATAGGAACCAAGCACGTTGTAGACCAGCGACAGCTCGCCGCTGGCCACCTTGTCCAGCAGCACGCCGGTGCGCTCTTCGCGCACCACGTCGTTGTCGCCGAGCGCCCCCAGCAGCGCGCCGGCGATGCTGCCGCGCTGCGCATCCTGGGTTGCCAGCAGGTAGCCGACACTGCTGCGCTCGATGTCATAGGTGCCGACCCTGCCGCGCAGCGGTGCACCTTCGGCACGCAGCCGGTCCAGCAGCTGGCGGCGCGTGTGCGGCACCTTTGCCGAAGGCATTGCGCGGGTGTTGTAGACCATCACCACCGGCTCGTAGCTGATGCCGAAGGCCTCGTTGCGCCACTGCGCCCAGGCTGGCAGCGCAGCGGTCAGCGCCGAGCGATGTGGCAGCGCGTGGCCATCGTTGACCAGCTTGGTCTGCAGGTCCATGCCGCTGGAGATCAGCAGGTCCGGCGATGCCGGCCCACCGCGGTCGTGCAGGTAACGCGCGTACAGGTCCTGCGTGATGATGTCCTCGTACACCACCTCGGTGCCCGGGTGCAGCCGCTGGTAATCGGCAATCACCACCGCGAACACTTCGATGTCGGTAGTGCCGTGAATGCGCAGCTGCGCGGTGGCCGCCCCCTGTGCGGGAAAACGACGCACATCGCCGGGCGCGGCCAGCACCGGCAGGGCCAGCAGCAGGGCAACGGCCGTGGCAAACAGGCGGATCATGGACTGCTCCGTGGCAGGCGGATGGTGGCGATCAGCCCGCCCTGCGGGCGGTTGCTGAGGTCGATGCGGCCGCCGTGGCTGTCGACCACCCGCTTGACGATGGCCAGGCCCAGCCCGGCACCGCCGGATGGCGCGCCTTCGCCACGCGCGAAGCGCTCGAATACGCGTTCGGCATCGGCAGCCGCGATGCCTGCGCCATGGTCGGCGATGGTCAGCACGGCCTGCCCGCTTTCCACGGTCAGCGCGATCTGCAACGGGCCGTCGCCGCCGTACTTCAACGCGTTGTCGACCAGGTTCTTGATTGCCTCGCGCAGCAGCAGCGCGTCGCCATGCACCTGCACCGGCTCGGCAGTCATCGCCAGTTGCACGCGCGGTGCCGGGCTTGCCTGCGGCAGTGCTTCATGCAACGCCTGGTGCACGGTCTCGGCCAGATCCACCGCCGCAAAGCGCTGCAGGTGCGAACGATGGATCACGCTGGCATCGCTGAGCAGCTGGTTGAGCAGCCGGCTCATATGCGTGGCGTTGCGCTCGATCGCCTGCAGGCTGCGTCGCATGTCCTCCGGATCGTCATCATCCAGCGCCAACTGCGCCTGAGCTCGCAATGCCGCCAGTGGCGTGCGCATCTGGTGTGCGGCCTCGGCCATGAACGCGCGCAGTGTCTCGTTGCTGCTGGACAGGCGCTCCATGAAGCGGTTCAACGCGGCCACCATCTGGTCCATCTCGCGTGGCACGCGGGCATCGAGCGGCTTCAGGTCGGACGGCTCGCGGCGCGACAGCTCGCGCTCCACCCGCACCAGCGGCCGGAACGCACGATGCACGCCGAACGCCACCAGCGCCAGCAGCAGCCCGGACAACACACCGATCGCCAGCAATGCACGATTGACCATGTCCTGCGCAACGGCTTCGCGCGCGCGCCGGGTCTGGCCCACCTGCACCTGCACCTCGCCCTGCGCGGAGGCCGCGGCGAAACTGCGGCCGACCACCACGAAGCGCACGGTTTCGCCGCTGTAGGGGGCGTCGAACAGCTGCGGCTGGGTACCGGGCCTGCGCGGCGGTGTCGGCAGATCACCGTAGCCGGTGATCAGCGTGCCGCGGCTGTCGGCCACCCGGTAGAACACGCGGTCCTCCGGCGCCATCGCCAGCAGGTCCAGCGCCGCATAGGGCAGATCGACCTGCCACTGGCCGTCGACCAGGGCCACCGAATCGGCAATGGACAGCGCCGAGGACACCAGCAGGTGATCGTAGGATCGGTTGGCGGCGCGCTGGCCGTAATCGCGTGCGGCGAAAAGCAGGGCCACCGCGAACACCGCCAGCAGCACGCCGAGGTAGAGCAGCAGCGTGCGCCGCAGCGAACCCGGCGCCGCAGTCGCAGCACGCGTGTCAGCCATCGGCGTCGGCATGGGTATCGCTGGCTTCCAGCAGGTAACCGACGCCACGCACCGTGGTGATGCGCAGCGGCGCGCCCGCCAGCTTCTTTCTCAGGCGACCAACGTACAACTCGATGGCATTCGGGCCCGCTTCGTCATCGAAACCAAACAGGCCGTTGCCGATCTCGTCCTTGCCGACCACCTGGCCAAGACGGCCGACCAGGATCTCCAGCAGGCGGTACTCGCGATTGGGCAGTTCGATCGGCTCCCCGTCGAGGCTGACCCGGTGCGCCGCGTTGTCGAACTGGAAGCCGCCGATCTGCACCACTTCGCTGGCCTGGCCGCGCGCACGCCGCAGCAGCACGCGGCAGCGCGCTTCGAACTCGCGGAAATCAAACGGCTTGCCCAGGTAGTCGTCGGCCCCCACATCCAGCGCCTGCACGCGATCTTCGATGCCGTCACGCGCGGTCAGCATCAGCACCGGCGTGCTGTCACCGCGCTCGCGCATGCCGGCCAGCACGCGCAGGCCATCGAGCTTGGGCAGGCCGATGTCCAGCACCACCAGGTCGAAGCTCTGGTAGCGCAGCACGCTGGCAGCGGCCAGGCCATCGGCCTGCCAGTCCACGGCGTGCCCGCTGCGGCGCATCCGGCGGATGATCGCATCGGCCAGATCCGGATTGTCTTCGACCAGCAGCAGGCGCATGGGCACACGGGTGGGAGGGGAACCGAATGCTACCGCATGCCGCCGCTGGGCTCGCCGGGCGCGGCACGGCGAGCCCAGCGGCCTGTGCTTTTCGCTGCACCGCACAATCCGTTGACAGGACGATGACAGCTTGCCCGACCCAGACTGCGGCCGCGCACCGTCCGGTGCCCACGATTGCCGCGCGCCTGGCGCGCACCTGGGAGGGTTTGTGGAATTCACGTTTGCCTGGCGGCGTCCTGCCGCCATGATGGCGCTGGCTGTCCTGTCGGTGCCGGCCTTCGCCGCCGAAGACGACCGTCCGGTCACCGCCACCCTGGGTGGCCGCCTGCACCTGGACTTCGCCACCTTCGACAACGACAACCGCGGAACGCCGAACAAGGATGACACCGAGATCCGCCGTGCATGGGTCGATGTGTCCGGCAAGTTCTTCGTGGTCGACTACAAGCTGGAAGCCGACTTCTCCGGCGACCGCGTCGAGGCCAAGGATGTCTACCTGGCCCGCAGCTTCGGCAAGGCGGGCAAGCTGACCGTGGGCCAGTTCAAGCAGTATTTCTCGCTGGATGACCGTACCAGCTCCAACTACGGCAGCTTCCTGGAGCGCGGCAACGCCGGCACCACGCTGGCGCCGCTGTACCGCCTGGGTGCGTCCTGGCAGGCCAACCCGGGCGACTTCACCTGGGCGGCCAGCCTCTACAGCCTGGAGAGCATCGACGCCTGGCAGGTGAAGGGTCGCGCGGCGGGTGGTCGCGTCACCTGGGCGCCCTCGCCCAGCGACGGCGACGTGCTGCACCTGGGCCTGTCGCTGGCCCGCGAAGCGTACGACAACCCCGGCGCCAATGGCGTGCCCGGCCTGCGCATCCGCCCGCGCCCGGCCGGCCACCTGTCCGACGAGAGCCGCCTGACCCTGGTCGACTTCTCCGCCGGCCGCGATACCGACGTCAACAAGTGGTCGCTGGAATACGCGCAAGTGCGCGGCCCGCTGTCGTGGCAGGGCGAGTTCAGTGGCGCCACCTTCGATGACGGCGCCCAGCGCGGCGACGTGATGGCCGCCTACGGCATGCTCAGCTGGTTCGTCACCGGCGAAAGCCGCGCCTATGACCGCAAGACCGGGCGCTTCGCGCGGGTGAAGGACATCCGCCACAAGGCCGGTGCATTCGAAGTGGCGCTGCGCTACGACCAGATGTGGGGCGCGCAGCACCTTGATGGCGCGCCGGACCTGCGCCGCGGCAGCACCGAAGCCTGGACGCTGGGCGGCAACTGGTACCTGCGCGACAACCTGCGCTTCATGCTCAACGTGATCGAAAGCCGCAACCGCGACCGCCTGGCCGGGGTCACGGTGGACCGCACCCGCGCGGTCACCGGCCGCCTGCAGTACGACTTCTAGGCCTGACATTCCGGGCGCGCGGCGCCCGGCCCCTTCCACTCCCCACGTCCTGTTTTCGCAAGGAGTCCGCAGATGATGCTGAGCATCCTCGGCTTTGGCATGGTCATTACGTTCATGTACTTGATCATGAGCAAGCGCCTGTCGCCGCTCGTCGCCCTGATCACCATTCCCATCCTGTTCGCGCTGATCGGTGGCTTCGGTGCCGGCATCGACGAGATGATGCTGGAGGGCATCAAGAAGATCGCGCCGACCGGCGTGATGCTGATGTTCGCCATCCTCTACTTCGGGGTGATGATCGATGCCGGCCTGTTCGATCCGCTGGTGCGGGTGATCCTGCGCTTCGTCAAGGGCGATCCGATGAAGATCGTGCTTGGCACCGCCGTGCTGGCGATGCTGATCTCGCTCGATGGCGACGGTTCGACCACCTACATGATCACCGTCTCGGCGATGCTGCCGCTGTACCAGCGGCTGGGCATGAACGCGCTGAACATGACCTGCGTGACCATCCTCGCCGGCGGCGTGATGAACCTGACCCCGTGGGGCGGCCCGACCGCACGCGCGGCCACTGCGCTGCACGTGGACCCGGCCGATGTGTTCGTGCCGCTGATCCCGTCGATGGTGATCGCCTGTGCCGGCGTGCTGCTGCTGGCCTGGTACCTGGGCCTGAAGGAACGCCGTCGCCTCGGCGTGGTGACCCTGCCCAAGGGCGGCAGCTGGATGGACAACAGCGTGTCCGATGACAGCAATCCGCTGCCGACCGTGGAAGACGCCGAGGACATCAAGCGGCCGAAGCTGCTGTGGGTGAACCTGGCCCTGACCGTGGCGCTGATGACCGCGCTGATCATCGGCGTGCTGCCGATGCCGGTGCTGTTCATGGTCGGCTTCGCCATCGCCCTGGTGATCAACTACCCGAACCTGGCCGAGCAGCGCCGCCGCGTGGTCAACCACGCCGGCAACGTGCTGTCGGTGGTGTCGCTGATCTTCGCCGCAGGCATCTTCACCGGCATCCTCAACAACACCGGCATGGTCGAAGCGATGTCGCACAGCTTCCTGGCGGTCATTCCGGAGTCGTGGGGCCCGTACCTGGCGGTGATCACCGCGGTGGCGTCGATGCCGTTCACCTTCTTCATGTCCAACGACGCGTTCTACTTCGGCGTGCTGCCGATCCTGTCCGAGGCCGCCGGCAACTACGGCATCACTCCGGTGGAAATGGCGCGCGCCTCGCTGGCCGGCCAGCCGGTGCACCTGCTCAGCCCGCTGGTGCCGTCCACCTACCTGCTGGTGGGCCTGGCCAAGGTCGAATTCGCCGACCACCAGAAGTTCACCCTGAAGTGGGCCATCGCCATCTCGATGCTGCTGATGATCGGCAGCCTGCTGTTCGGCCTGTATCCCCTCGCCGCCTGACCCTTTGCCAAGGAGCCTTCTGCAATGACGCTTCGAATCGCTTACGTCACCAGTGGAATGGGCAGTGTCGGCACTGCCATCTGCCAGAGCCTGGCCCGCAGCGGCCACACCGTGGTTGCCGGCTGCGCGCCGAACTCGCCGCGCAAGGCCAACTGGCTGCGCGAGCAGCGCGAACAGGGCTTCGACTTCATCGCCTCCGAAGGCAACGCGACCGACTGGGCCTCGACCAGCGCCGCGTTCGCCAAGGTCCGCGCCGAAGTGGGTGAGGTCGATGTACTGGTCAACAACTCCGGCGGCAGCCGCGACCTGCTGTTCCGGCAGATGACGGTGGAGGACTGGAACGCGGTGATCGCCTCCAACCTCAATGCGCTGTTCAACCTGACCAAGCAGGTGGTCGACGGCATGGCCACGCGGGGCTGGGGCCGCATCATCAACATCGGCTCGGTCAGCGCACACAAGGGCCAGATCGGCCAGGTGAACTACGCCACCGCCAAGGCCGCGATGCATGGCTTCAGCCGTGCGCTGGCCGCCGAAGTGGCTTCGCGCGGCGTCACCGTCAACACGCTGTCGCCGGGCTACATCGCCAGCCAGGCGATCAGCAGCTTCCCGCCGGATGTACTGGACCGGCTGGCGGCCTCGGTGCCGGTGCGCCGCCTGGGTCGCCCCGAGGAAGTGGCCGGCCTGTGCGCGTGGCTGGCCTCGGATGAAGCCTCGTACGTGACCGGCGCCGACTATCCGGTCAACGGTGGCCTGTACATGGGTTGAGCCTTTCTCCACGCTGCGCGTGGACCGCCTCCCCCACGGAGTGCGCGGGGCCGGTGAACCTTTGCTTGCGAAGGGAATCCGGCCCCTTTTTCATCCGGCTGCGGGACCTGCGCGGGTGCCCGGCACCATTCGTTGGTTTTCCGTAAAGAAGGTTTCATGTTCCGTTCGCATAGTGGCCCTGCACCGCGCACGCGTGCCGGTGATCACCCCCCATGCAACGGACCACCATGCAGACCCGACACCTGACGATCGCCGTAGCGATCGTGCTCTCCGCCGCTGCCAGCGCCCATGCCGCCACCACCGCCGATACCGGCGCCAGCACCGATGCCGCGCTGAGCGCGCAGACGCTGGATACCGTCTCTGTGATCGGCCAGGGCGAGACCCGCCAGGTGCAGCGCATCACTGCCGTGGACAAGCAGGTGCTGCCGCCGGGCACCAGTGGCCAGAAGATCCTCGATCGCCTTCCGGGCGTGTCGGTGCAGTCCAACGATGCCTTTGGCGCCAACGAGGAATCGCAGACCATCAGCCTGCGCGGCTTCGACAAGAGCCGCCTGGGCTACACGCTGGACGGCATCCCGCTGGGCGACAACAGCTACGGCAATTACAACGGCCTGAGCATCGCCCGCGCGATCATCGCCGAGAACCTGGCCGGCGCCGAACTGTCGCAGGGCATTGGTTCGCTGGGCGTGGCCTCGACCAGCAACCTGGGCGGCACCATCCAGTATTTCTCGATGGATCCGTCCACCGAATTCGGTGGCCGCGCCAGCGTCACCGTCGGCGACAACCACCAGCGCCGCGGCTACCTGCGCGTGGACAGCGGCGACCTCAACGGCTTCTCGGCCTATGTGTCCGGCGTGCACCAGGACCAGGACATGTGGGCCGCGCCGTTCCAGAACCAGACCACCCGCCAGTTCAATGCCAAGGCAGTGTGGAACGTTGGCGACCACCGTTTCGGTGCGTTCGTGGCGACCTCGCGCTCCAGCCAGGCCAACTATGCCTACCTGTCCAAGGACATGCTGGCACGCGGACTGGGGTATGACTGGAACATCTACGCGCCGGACTGGGATCGCGCCGTCGCCGCCGCGTACTGCGCGCCTGGCACCTACAACAAGGCGCGCTGCAAGTTCAGCGGCGGCGTCAACAGCATCGACGATGCGTACTATCAGAGCCGTGCGCTGCGCGACGACAACCTGTACTCGGTCGATGCCGACCTGCGCCTGGGCGAGCAGGGCCGCCTGAAGCTGCTGGCCTACCACCACGACAACCGTGGCCAGGGCCACTGGTGGGCACCGGGCCAGCCGTCCTACCCGGGTACCGACAGGATGCTGCCGATCTCGATCCGCAGCACCAACTACACGATCAACCGCGATGGCCTGACCGCCGCGCTGTCGTGGACGGTGGGCATCCACGAGCTGGAAGCCGGCCTGTGGTACGAGCAGAACGACCATAACGTGTCGCGCAACTTCTACTACATCAGCGGCCCGTTCCTGGACGACCTGTACCTGAAGAACCCCGACCGCTTGCTGTTCAACCAGGACTTCGACATCCGCACGCGCCAGTTCTACGTGCAGGACCGCATGCGCTTCCTGGACCAGCGCCTGACCGTGGACGTGGGCATCAAGAGCCCCAACACCCGCATGCGCGCCACCGCGCAGCCCGGCGTTGAAACCCGCATTGCGTCGGGCACACTGACCGCCAAGGAATCGGTGCTGCCGCAGGTAGGCCTGGGCTTCAAGCTCAACGCCAACAACGAGCTGTTCGCCTCCTACGCCGAGAACATCGCCGCCTTCGTCGGCGGTGGCAGCGGCGGCCCGCTGCAGGTGTCGCCGGAATCGTTCGCGGCCAGCGCCGGGCTGGAGCCGGAGAAGTCCAAGAGCCTGGAAGCCGGCTTCCGCACTTTCGGTGAGAAGTACCAGGCCTCGATCGCTGCATACAACGTCAAGTTCGACAACCGCCTGCTGTCGCTGAACCCGTGTTCGAGCATCGAAGTCGGCACGCGCCCGGAGTGCGTGACGCGCTTCATCAACGTCGGTTCGGTGAAGAGCCATGGCGCGGAACTGACCTTCATCCTCAAGCCGATTGATGGCCTGCAGTGGTACAACGCGCTGTCCTGGAACAAGACCACCTACGAGGATGACTACACCTCGGGCGGTGCGATCGTTCCGGTGGCCGGCAAGATCACGGTGGATACGCCGCAGCGCATGGCCTCCAGCGAGATCAGCTGGAACCGCGACGGCTTCTTCGCCAGCCTGCGTGCGAAGTACACCGGCAAGCGCTACTACACCTACACCAACGACCAGTCGGTGCCGGGCGTGACCACCTTCGACGCCGGTGCGGGCTACGATTTCGGCCCGGGCCTGGGCCTGCGCAACGTGCGGGTGTCGTTGAACGCGACCAACCTGACCAACAAGCGCTACGCCGGCCAGCTGAGTTCGTTCGCACCGACTGATCCGAAGGGCACGCGCTATGCGATCCATGCGAGTGCGCCGCGGCAGCTGTTCATGACGGTGGCGGCGGAGTTCTAAGTCAGAAGCGGGCGCTGCGGCGCATTGACTGTTCCTGCATGGCGCAGGTAGGCAGGCCCATGCAGGACACGCCGTAAACCCGTCCTTGGGGGCTCGATGGCGCCATCCATGGCGCCAACGGTCCTGCATGGGCCTGCCTACCCGCGCTCGACAATTCCCAGCGCCGGCGCGGAGGCAATGGAAAGCAAGAGCAAAAGCAAAGAGCCGGGCATTGCCCGGCGCTTTGCTTTTCAAACTTCTCAAACGCAATCCCTCTGGTGGACCTGCTGCCGCGCCCGCAGGAAATTGTCTGGAGGAGGCGGGGCACCCTGGTCAGGACCGTTGGCGCCATGGATGGCGCCATCGAGCACCATGGAGGGGCTTTTGCGTGTCCTGACCAGGGTGCCCCGCCTCCTCCCAGCCGATAGCAGGCAGGCGCAGGAGGATCCGCCAACGCATTTCATTCCGGCGCCAGCTGGTCCATCCGTATCCGGTTGGCGAACAGCGAGAACGCCAGCATGCCGGCCAGGCCGTTCGCCCGGCTCACCCAATGCGGCAGCCAGCGCGGCGGCTTCAGCACCCCCGCCTCGAACAGCGGCGCGAACGCGATCGCATCGGCCAGGCTCATCTTGCCGGCGAACAACCAGCGGCAGACCTGCAGGCGGTCCTCGGCCAGCATGTGCCGGAAGAAGGTATGCACCGATACCAGGCCGCGCAGGTACACCGTGTCCTTGGTGAACGCCAGGCCGCCACTCGGCGGCACGCCACGGAACACGCGCTGGGCCGAGGCGAAACTCTCTTCCGCGTTCTGCCCGGCATCGCAGAAATAGCGGAACACTTCGATGAAATCAGCGCCTTCGCGTGCCATCGCAATCGCTTCGGTACGCAGGCTGATGCGTTTCAGGCGCTCGATGTCGATGCTGCCGGTGATCTGCTCGGCGAAGGTCGCCAACCCTTCCTGGGTCGCCGTTACCCGTGGCGAGGACAACGCCAGGCTCGGCAGTACCGGCTGGCCGCGGCCATTCAATGCGGTCAGCGAATGCACCAGCGCTTCGTGGTGGAACAACTGCGCGCGGTCGTAGGCGCTGAAGCGCGCGCTGGTGCGCAGGCGGATGCGGGTCGGGCCGGCGGCGGCCTTGGACACCAGCTCCGGATCCAGCTGCACCTGGATGATGCGCGATTCGAAGAACGCATCCAGATCATTCTGCAGCTGCAGCTGCAGGGCGATGGCCGAGACCGGCACCTGCTCTTCCGGCGCCAGCAGTTCGTGGTCCAGTTCGGCGGCAATCTGTATGAAGTGGCGCGCCGCGTCGCGCGTGCTCGGGCCATTGCCCGGCAGCGGCTGCTCGGGGGCGCCGAACAGCTGCACCGAACAGGTATCAACGGCGGCGGTGCCCAGCCCTTCCAGCAGCTGCGCGGCCAGGTCCCAGCTCTGCGCTGACTGCTGCACGTAGTGGCCGAGTGGATGGCTGTCGTCGCAGTCGGCGGCGATCGCGGCCAGCGCGCGACGTTCTTCGCTGAAGTCCAGCCGTGGGTAATCCACCTTCGGCAGCACCGGCTGGCCACGCGCCACGCTGTCCAGGAACGGTGCCTGCAGCGTGGCCGGCCAGCTGGTCAGGCCCAGCAGGCGGATGCCTCCCACGGCCTCGACCAGGCGCGCATCGAGCGCTGCATGGTGGGCCACGTCACGGTCCAGCGTCGCAGTCGGTTCCATGCGCGGACTATAACGCCCTGCCGTGCCCGGCGCGGTGCGCCGCCGCCCGAGCATTGGCTCGGGCGCTACATGAAATGACTCCACCGCGGACCAGCTGTAGAGCCGAGCCCATGCTCGGCTGCCTTGTTACCGCCTACGCGGCTTGCCTGCCGGGCGGAACTGCTGGCCCTTGCCTTTCTTGCCGCCGCGCTCCTGCGCGGTCTCGGCCTGGCGTACCGCCAGCTTGGCGGCAGCGGCAGCCACTTCTTCCTTCAGCTTGAAGTAGTTCAGCAACCGGCTCTCTTCGATCTCACCCGCCTCGATCGCCGCCCGCACCGCACAGCCTGGTTCCTGCTGGTGCTTGCAGTCGTTGAAACGGCACTGTGCGGCCAGCGCCTCGATGTCGGCGAAGCCACCTTCGGACAGCGTCTCTTCGCCGGTCGGCTTCAGCTCGCGCATGCCCGGGGTGTCGATCAGGCAGGCGCCCGTCGGCAACGGCATCAGCGCGCGGTGGGTGGTGGTATGGCGGCCACGCGAATCGTTGGCGCGCACCGCGTTGGTCTTCATCCGCTGCTCGCCAAGCAGGGTGTTGGTCAACGTGGATTTGCCGGCACCGGAGGAACCGACCAGCACCACCGTGCGGCCCGGGCCCAGCCACGGTTGCAGCACCGCCACACTGTCGGCATCCAGGCCGTTGATCGCATGCAGCGCGATGCCCTGCATCTCCAGCTCTTCCAGCACCGCCAGCGCATCCTCGCTGTACTCGGTCTGGTCGGCCTTGGTCAGCACCACCACCGGTTCTGCACCACCACCGCCGACCAGCAGCAGGTAGCGCTCGATGCGGCGCGGATTGAAGTCGGCATCCAGGCCGCAGACGATGAACACCGTGTCGATGTTGGCCGCGATCACCTGCTGGTGGTAGTGCTCGCCGGCGGCGCCACGCTTGATCGCGGTGCGGCGTGGCAGCAGCGCGACAATGCGGATGCCGTCCAGCAGCACCCAGTCGCCCACTGCAGGCCGCTCGTGGCTGGGGAAGCGCGGGCGCTGCCATTCCGGCAGCGATTCGGCCTTGATCGACGCATCCGGGCCATCGGCCACCACGTAGTGGGTGCGGTGCTGTTCGATCACCCGCGCCGGGCGGGCCTGCGGGTGCGCGGCCATCACGGCCTGCCAGTCGGCCTGCTGCGCCGGGCCCGGCCAGGGCCAACCGATGGTCTGCAGGGCGATGAAATCGGGGGTCTGGGTCATCGCCGCCATTCTACCTGCGCCGGCGCCCTGCCAGCCCAGCAATGACAAGCCCGGCACCCTTGCCATGCACTGCAGCAATTCCGGTAGGATGGAATCCCCATGCCTTTTGACGGCCCAGCCCCCATGTCCACCAACTCGCCCAAGCCCCTGGCCATCCGCGAGCGCCTTTCCGAAGTGCGCTACGAAATCCGCGGAGAACTGGCGCGGCGAGCCCGGGAGCTGGAGGCGCAGGGCCGCAAGCTGATCAAGCTCAACATCGGCAACCCGGGCAACTTCGGTTTCCGCGCGCCCGAGCACCTGCAGCGCGCGATCGCCGATGACATGGGCCGCACCGATCCATACACCCACCAGCAGGGCCTGCCGGTCGCACGCGAAGCCATCGCGGCGTACTACGCCCGCCGTGGCGCACCGGATGCGCACCCCGACCGTGTGTTCGTCGGCAACGGCGTCAGCGAACTGATCGACCTGTCGCTGCGCGCATTGCTCAACCCGGGCGACGAAGTGCTGGTGCCCTCACCCGACTACCCGCTGTGGTCGGCCTCGACCATCCTCAACGATGGCCGCCCGGTGTACTACCGCTGCGCCGCCGAGAACGGCTTCCAGCCGGACCCGAGCGAGATCGAGACGCTGGTGTCCTCGCGCACCCGCGCCATCGTGCTGATCAACCCGAACAACCCCAGCGGCGCCAGCTACCCGCGTGAACTGCTCGAGCGCGTGGTCGAGATCGCGCGCCGCCACAACCTGCTGCTGCTGGTCGATGAGATCTACGACCAGATCCTGTACGACGATGCGGTATTCCAGCCGGTCGCGCCGCTGGCCGGCGACCACCCGTGCCTGACCTTCAGTGGCCTGAGCAAGGTGCACCGTGCCTGCGGCTGGCGCGTGGGCTGGGCCCACCTCAGCGGCGACGACGCGCGCCTGGGCGACTTCCGCGCTGCGCTGGACCTGCTCGGCGCGCTGCGCCTGTGCGCCAACGTGCCGGGCCAGTACGCCATCGAGGCCGCAGTGAACGGCCCGGACACCATCTCCGAACTGTGCACCCCGGGCGGCCGCCTGTATGAAACCCGCCGCGCGGTGATCGAAGCCTGCGAAGCCAGTGAGCACCTGTCGCTGGTCGCGCCGGCCGGTGCGCTGTACGCGTTCCCGGCCGTGGTCGGTGCCGCCGCCAAGGGCTTCGACGACCACAACTTCGCGCTGGATCTGATGAACAATGAAGGCGTGCTGGTGGTACCGGGTTCCAGCTTCAACGTGCCCTACCGCCATCATTTCCGCGTGACCCTGCTGCCGGAAGCCTCGGTGATGCGCGATGTGTTCGCCCGCATCGACCGCGTGCTGGCCCGCCGTGCCGAGGACGCGACCAAGGTCGTACCGCTGAAGCCACGCCGTTCGGTGGCCTGAGCCGTGGCGCTGTCCTACCTGGCGCTGGGCGACTCGTACACCATCGGTGAAGCGGTTGCGGTCGAAGGCCGCTGGCCGTACCAGCTCGCCGCCGCCCTGCGTGCGCAGGATGTGGCGCTGGCCGACCCGCAGACCATCGCCACCACCGGCTGGACCACCGACGAGCTGGACGCCGGCATCGATGCGGCCGCGCCGCAGGGCCCGTTCGATTTCGTCAGCCTGCTGATCGGCGTCAACAACCAGTACCGCGGCCGGCCGCTGGACGAGTACCGCGTACAGTTCCACGCCCTGCTGCAGCGGGCGATCGGCTTTGCCGGTGGCCGCCCCGGGCGTGTGCTGGTGCTGTCCTTCCCCGACTGGGGCGCGACGCCGTTCGGTATCGGCAGCGGCCGTGACCTGGCCGCGATCGAGATCGAGACCGACGAATTCAACGCGGCCGCTGAAGTGATCTGCACCCAGCAGGGCGTGGCCTTCGTCGACATCACCGACATCAGCCGTGACCACGGTGGCGACCCGGCGATGATCGCCGACGACGGCCTGCACCCTTCAGCACGGATGTACGCGCTGTGGAGCGCGCGCGCGCTGCCGGTCGCCGCCCACCTGCTCGGCGGAACGGACTGACCCGATGGATGGCACGCCACGGAACGGCCCGCCCCTGCCCTGCACACCCTTGAGCGCCGCGCAGGCCCGCGCGATCGCCGAGGCATTCCGCCCCGCACACGCCTGGGCCAGCCGCCGCGACTACTACTACACCCGCAGCAAGCTGGGCAGCGACCCGCTGTATGACGGCGTGCTGCAGCACCTGCCTGGCGACGGGCAACCCGTGCTGGACCTGGGCTGCGGGCTGGGCCTGTTCGCCCACGTGCTGCGCCAGCGCGGTGGCTCCCAGCCCTACCGGGGCGTGGACGTGGATGCCGGCAAGATCGCCCGCGCCCAGCGTGCCGCCACCGGCCTGCCCGCTGTGCGCTTCGACTGCCTGGACGTGCAGGCGCCGCTGCCGGCGCAGGCCGGGCATGTGCTGCTGCTGGATGTGCTGCAGTACCTGGACGCGGGCCCACAGCAGGCACTTCTGCGTGAGGCCAGTATGCGGGTCGCTCCCGGCGGCCGCCTGCTGCTGCGCACGCCACTGGCCACCGGCGATGGCCGCGACCGCACCACGCGGGTGGCGGACCGGCTGGCCTGGCTGGTCGGCTGGATGGGCACGCGGCCGCGCCACTACCCCGACCCGCAGGTGCTGCAGGCGACACTGGCCGAGGCCGGATTGAAAGTGACGGCCCCGCGCCCCCTGCACGGGCGCACGCCGTTCAACAGCTGGTTGCTGGTGGCCGAACGCCCCGCGTTGTAGCGCCGAGTGCAGCATGTGCCGGCGCTACGCTACAGGATGATCGCCAACCCTTGTAGCGCCGAGCCCATGCTCGGCTGCTCCACACCACCAGGGTCCGGCGTTACGGAACCGGCAGCCGCGCCTTCAGCCCCCGCTCGTCCAGCGCCTGCAGCACGCGTTCGATGATCGCCAGGTTGTGGCCGTGGGCGGCCCCCTCATGCAGCAGCACGATGGCGCCCGGGCGCAGGTCCGGCAGCAGCCGCGACAGCACGCCCTCCGGCGTGCAGCCGACACCGTCGTAGCCACGGGCGCTCCAGCCCACGCGCACCAGTCCCAGCGCCTTCAGCACCGGCGCCACGAACGGATTGGTCATGCCCACCACCGAACGGTACCAGCGCACCGGGCGGCCGCTTACCGCCTGCAGTGCATGCTGGCAGCCCTCGATCTCGGCACGCATCGCTGCCGGGCCCAGCCGCCAGAAGCGCGCCTGCGGATGGCTGTGGCTGTGGTTGCCCAGGTCGTGGCCGCGGCGCAGGATCTCCTGCACCAGCTCCGGCTGTGCCAGCGCACGCTCGCCCACCAGGAAGAAGGTGGCGCGGGCCTGGTAGCGGTCCAGCAGGTCGAGCACCGCACGGGTCTCCGGGCCGGGACCGTCATCGATGGTCAACCAGACGCTGTTTCCGGCCTCTCCCATCCGGCTCAGCACCGGCGCGTAGAAGCGGCTGTTGGGCAGGAATACCGGCACCAGGAACAGTGCGTGGCTGGCCACCATCACGGGCAGCCCCCAGTGCCAGCCGGCCAGGGCCCAGACCAGGATCACGGCCAGCTGCGACGCCACCAGCCAGGGCAGCCAGCGCCAGGGCCGGGTCGGGATGCGATGCAATGTTCCTGCGTTGCTCATCCCCCATGATGCCATGAGGGGTAGAATTGATGATTCGAATTCCCGGAACCCCGACGTCCATGTCCCTCGATCCCGCCCTGCGTTCGCGCATCGAATCCATCCTCAACGCCAACCGCGTCGTGCTGTTCATGAAGGGCCAGCCGTCGATGCCGCAGTGCGGTTTCTCGGCCAAGGCCGTGGGCGCCCTGCAGGACCTCGGCGTCGAGTTCGCCCACGTCAACGTGCTGGCCGACCAGGAAATCCGTGAAGGCATCAAGGCCTATGGCGACTGGCCGACCATTCCGCAGCTGTACATCGACGGCGAACTGGTCGGCGGCAGCGACATCGTGCTGCAGATGGCTGCCAGCGGCGAGCTGAGCAGCGTGCTGGGCCTGGCCGCGCCGGACCGTACCCCGCCGAGCATCACCGTCACCCCGGCGGCCGTGGAAATGCTCAAGGGCGCGCTGGCCGATGCCCCGGGCGCTGCCCTGCAGCTGTCCATCGACGCCGGTTTCCAGCCGAACTTCCAGCTGGCCCCGCACGACGAAGGCGCCATCGCCGCCGAGTCCAACGGCCTGCGCGTGCAGTTCGACCTGGCCAGCGCCCGTCGCGCCAACGGCATCACCATCGACTGGGTGGACGACATCCGCGGCAAGGGCCTGGCCATCGACAACCCGAATGCGCCCAAGCCGGTGCAGGAAATCAGCGTGCGCGATGCCGACGACCTGGTGCGTGCCGGCAACATCACCCTGGTGGACGTGCGCCCGGCCGACGAGCGTGAAATCGCCGCCGTGGGCGTGCCGTTCAAGACCTTCGACGGCAACGGCCGCGCCGCGCTGGAAGCCCTGCCCAAGGACACCGCGCTGGCCTTCATGTGCCACCACGGTGGCCGCAGCGCGCAGGCCGCCGAGCAGTTCCGCGCCTTGGGCTTCACCAAGGTGTTCAACGTCACCGGCGGCATCAACGCCTGGTCGGAAGACGTCGACAACGGCGTGCCGAAGTACTGATTGAAGGCCCGGGGTCAGAGCCCTTTCCTGCGGAAAGGCGATCTGACCCCCAAAAAGGGGACGGAGGGAATTAAGTCGTTTGTGGCAAAAACGACTTAATTCCCTCCGTCCCCTTTTTCTTAGCCGGCGAAACCGCCTTCGGCCAGGTAGTCCAGTTCTTCCGGTGAGGGAATGCGACCCAGCACGGCGTTGCGGTGGGGGAAGCGACCGAAGCGGCGGATGATGTCGCGGTGCAGCTCGGCGTACTGCAGGTATTCCTTGTCGCCCAGCACGTCGAACATCGCCACCGAGCGGTCCTGGTCCAGCGGATCCTCGGAGTGCTCGAACGGCAGGTAGATGAAGGCGCGCAGCTTGGGCACCAGCTGCAGGTCCAGGCCTTCCTCGATGGCGCGCATGGCGTAGTGCCGGGCCAGGCCATCGGTGGCGTAGGAATGGGCGCTACCGCGGAAGCAGTTGCGCGGGAACTGGTCCAGCAGCAGCATCAGCGCCAGTGCGCCCTCGGCACTGCCCAGCCAGTGTTCGCGCGCGCGCGAGGCGGCTGCGAAATGCTCATCCAGGAACAACTGGCGGAACTGCGCGTCGAACGCATCATCGCGGGCGAACCACTTCGCAGGGCCCGCCTCTTTCCAGAATTCCACCACGTGCGCGGCAACGTCCATCACCTACTCCCCAGGGCCGGCGCGCCGCGCCAGGCCATCATCATCATTCGTCGAAGCGCAGGTGGCGGACCGACTTGCCGTTGCGCCGGATAAGCTTAAGCGCCTCGATACCGATCTGGATATGGTTTTCCACGAACTGGGAGCTGACCTTGGCATCGGAGGCCTCGGTCTTGACCCCATCGGGGATCATCGGCTGGTCCGACACCAACAGCAGTGCGCCGCTGGGAATGTGGTTGGCGAAGCCAGCGGCGAACACGGTGGCGGTTTCCATGTCGATGGCCATGCAGCGCATCGCCCGCAGCCGCTCCTTGAACGCCTCGTCGTGCTCCCAGACCCGGCGGTTGGTGGTGTAGACGGTACCGGTCCAGTAGTCGTGGCCGAGATCACGGATCATGGTCGAGACCGCACGCTGCAGCGCGAACGCCGGCAAGGCCGGCACTTCCGGCGGCAGGTAGTCGCCCGAAGTGCCCTCACCGCGGATCGCTGCGATCGGCAGCACCAGGTCACCCAGCTGGTTCTTGCGCTTCAGGCCACCGCACTTGCCCAGGAACAGCACCGCCTTGGGCATCACCGCCGACAGCAGGTCCATGATGATCGCGGCATTGGGGCTGCCCATGCCGAAGTTGATCATGGTGATGCCATCGATGGTGGCGCTGGCCATCGGCCGGTCCAGGCCGATGACCGGGGCGCCGGTCAGCGCGGAGAAGGTGTGCAGGTAGCCGCCGAAATTGGTCAGCAGGATATGCTGGCCGAACTGGTCCAGCGGAACGCCGGTATAACGCGGCAGCCAGTTGTCGACGATTTCCTGTTTGCTCTTCATGCCCGGTCCGGTTCTGCAGGGGCGCCATTGTAGGCAACGCTGCGCCTGCCCTGCCACACAAAGAGAAGGGGCGGCCCAACGGCCGCCCCTCCTGGTTTCCCTGCGGGAGCCGGTGGCTTAGAAACGCACCGACCAGCGCAGGTTGGCACCGTGGTCGCGGCTTTCGTCGCCGAACTGGCCGCTGTAGCCCAGTTCCAGCTGCTGCTTGGCGGTCAGCCAGGCCGAGAGGCCCAGTTCGGCCACCACCGCGCTGTCGGCGATGGGTGCACCGTTGACCACGAAGCTGTCACCGCCGGTGGCAAAGCCCAGGCGGGCCGACGGGTTGCGGTCGCCGCTGGCGTGGCGGTACGCCACCGCGCCGCGCACGTGCAACCAGCTGTCCTGCTGGAACGAGGCCTTCAGGCCCTTGTCGAAGCGCACGCCGGCCGTGGCCAGGGTGGTGCGCACGTCGTCCACCGAACCCTGCAGGGCCGCAGCACCGCCACGCTCGTTCACGTGCTTGGTGTCCACTTCCACGCGGGCCACCTGCACGTACGGCTCCAGGCCAGCCTCGCGGCCACCGAAGCGGTAGGCCGCTTCGATGAAGGCCTGGCGGGTACGCGCGTCGTAGCGGGCGCTCAGGGTGTCGCTGTAACCGGCGAACGCCAGCTCACGGGTACTGTCCACATCGTGTTCGCTCCATGCCAGGCCGCCACGCAGGCCGAAACCGCCCCAGTTGTGGCTGGCGTAGGCGCCGAAGTGGGTGTTGTCCACCTTCGACCTCGCACGGCGCCCTTCGCCCTGCTTCACGTCGGTGCGGCCGGTACCGGCCAGCACGCCCACCTGCCAGCCGCCGAACTCGCGGTCGGCACCGACCAGCAGGCCGTTGCTGTTGGCTTCGGTGCGGGCGGTGTTGGTGTTGCCATCCAGCGTGGTGCTGCCGGCCAGGGCCTGCACCCACACACCGGTGGCGTCGCCGCCTTCGGCACCCGGTGCAGCGGCACCGGCACGGCGGGCCAGCGCGGCATCACGCACGTAGCGGCTGCCTTCCAGCAGGGCCGCGCTGGTGGCGGCATGCAGTTCGCCGCTGAGGCTGTCCAGTGCGCTGCCCACCTGTTCCGGGAACAGCATGGTCAGCGGACGCGGCAGGCCCTGGTTGACCGCCAGACCGTCGACCACGGTGGCCACGGCCAACTGGTTGGCGGTGGTGGCCGCGGTAGCCAGCGCGTTGCCGCGGGTCACTTCAATGCGCGCGCCGGCGGCGGAGTAGGCCAGGCCGAACTGCAGGAAGGGCGAGAAGGCGCTGAAATCGGTGCTGGCGAACCGACCGTTCACGCCGCCGTCGGCCTGGATGAAGTTGAACTGCTCGCCCAGGTAGTAGGTGCCCGGTTCCGGCAGCGCCACCAGGGTGCCGCCCAGGGTGGCGGTGCCGGTCACGTGCAGCTGGTCGCTGCGGCTGCCCGGGGCCACCTCGGCCTGGTACACGCCAGTGGCGGTCTGCACATAGTCACCGTTGATGGTGAGCGTGCCGATGGAGTTGCCCGGAGCGATGATGCCGGCCACTGTGGTGTTTCCCAGCTGGCCCACGCCCTTCAGCGTGCCCTTTTCACCCACGAAGGTGCTGCCGCCGGTCTGCACGCCGTTGAAGGACACCACGCCGCCGGTGACGGTCAGGTCCGAGCCGTCCAGCACACCGGTGGCGGTGATGCGGCTGCTGCCGCCCAGGCTGTTCAGCGCTGTGTTCTGCAGGGTGCCGTTCAGCAGGAAGGTTCCGCCGGTCACGTCCACGGCGCTGGTCAGCGTGTTCACGCCGTCCAGTTCCAGCACGCCTTCGCGCACCACCGCGCCGTTGAAGCTGTTGTCGCCGCTCAGGCGCAGCCAGCCGATGCCGCTCTTGGTCAGTTTGCCCGGGCCGCCGATGTCATTGGTCCAGTCGTCCCATGCATCACCTTCCCACACCTTCAGGCCGCCGGCCTTCTGGTTCATCACCACTTCGGTGTCCACGCGCAGCGAGCCGTAGCCTTCGACGGCCGCAGCCAGGTTCATCAGGCCCCAGCCGTAGACATCGTCCACGCCTGCAGCACCCAGGTCGGTGGCGGTGGTCAGCAGCACGTCGCGCACCTGCGCGCTGTCCAGGTACGGGAAGCGCTCGAACAGCAGGCCCAGCGCGCCGGTGACGTGCGGGGCGGCCATGGACGTGCCGCTCAGTTCCTCGTAATCGGACGACGGGGTCTGGCTGATGATGTCCACCACCAGGTTGCCATTGTCATCGTAGAAATCACCTTCGATCACCGAATCGGGACCGTACACGGTCGAGTTGATGTTCGAGCCGGGCGCGGCGAGGCACCAGTTCGCCGCCAGGCCACAGCGCATCGAGCGGTTGCTCAGCTCCAGGTCCTGATTGACGTTGACCACGGCCAGCCAGTACGGCTCGACGTCGGCGACGGCGCGCGGCAGCGAGGCATACATGCCGGCAATCGGCGCTTCTTCCGGCGAAGTGTTGGGCGAATCGGTGTTGCCAGCGGCCCATACCTGGATCAGGCCGCTGCTGCGCGAACCTTCGGCCATCGCAGCCAGACTGGCGGCGAACACCGGGTGCGACTGGTACATGTCCAGGTCTTCCGCTGTGGTCGGCTCGTTGGCCAGGCCCCAGCTGTGGTTGATGGCGCGCACACCCTGCTCGTTCATCTGCGCATACAGCTGCGGGTAGATCGAATCGTCGGCCTGGATGGCGGCGATGGTCTGTTCGTCCAGATACAGGGAACCGCCGATATTCACCACCGACAGGTAGGTGGCGCTGTTGGAGAACAGGCGGGCCACGCTCAGGTCGGCGCCGAAGGCAACACCGTGGGTGCCGTGGCCATCACGGTTGGCGGCGATGGTGCCCGACACGTGGGTACCGTGCACGTTGTAGCTCAGGCCTTCGTAGAAGCCATTGCGCTCCAGCAGATCGGCATAGTCCGGGTCGAGCAGCTGGTAGGACACGGCCACCTGGTCACCGTCGCTGGCGAAGCAGGCGTCCGGGCCACTCAGCACTTCGCGCGCGCACAGGCTGCCATCGGCCAGCACGTCGGCCAGATGGATGCTGCGGTGGTCCTTGCCGGCGAACTCGTCGTGGTCCAGGCCGGTGCCGCTGTCGAACACGCCCAGGCGGATGCCGGTGCCGGTCAGTCCGCGTGCGTAGGCCACATCGGCGTTGATCGCCTGCAGGCCCCAGTCGCTGTTGAATTCGGTGGTGCGCCAGCTGGCGGCATCACCCGGCTTGCCCATGATGGGTTCCGGATCGACTTCCACATCGGCGGCGGCGACGGCCAGCGACGGCGAAGCGGTGAGGACCGGTGCGGCAAACGCGGCCTGCAGGCTGCGCTGGAACTGGTAACGCGACAAGGCGTCTGCGTTGCTGTCCTGGGCCAGCGCCGGCAGAGCGGCGGCCATCAGCAGCGAGCCAACAATGGCCGAGGCCAGGGGTGAGGGGAGGATCGAGCGGCGGGAAGCGGTGGAGCGATACGACGGGAAGACAATCATCTGCAGTTACGTCCTTGATTCCTTGAAATATTTCAGGTGCAGCTCCGTCATGGAGCAATGGAAAGCACACCTCACGGCGGGTCAGCGCTCGCTGTCCCACCGGTTGGTAGCGGCAGGTGTCACAAAAAATTAATGCTTCGTTCAGAATTTTTGTATAGGAAAATCCCCACCCCTGCCCCTGCCCAAGGTCACTTGGCAAGTGGTATCGACGACGGATAGCGTCGGCGGATTCACGCGTGGGTTGGGGATCTCTGCATGGCATCGATGGTGTTGCGCGCCGCTCTTGGGCTGGCGCTGGTTTCGTTGAGCACGGCACCGGCGGTGGGCGCCTCGCGCTTCGTCGCCGATCCCTACCCCAGCACCTACCGGGCGCATCCCGATGCGCCGGTGCTGATCCAGAACGCCACCGTGCTGACCGGCACCGGCCAGCGCCTGGACAACGCCGACGTGCTGCTGCGCGAGGGCCGCATCGTCGCCGTGGGCCGCCAGCTGCAGGCCGATGCCGGGGTCACCCGCATCGATGCGCGGGGCAAGTGGGTCACCCCGGGCCTGATCGACGTGCACTCGCACCTGGGCGTGTACCCCAGCCCGGGCGTCGGCGCGCACAGCGACGGCAACGAGATGACCGCACCGGTCACCGCCAATGTCTGGGCCGAGCACTCGGTGTGGCCGCAGGACCCGGGCTTCGCTACAGCCCTGGCCGGAGGCGTGACCAGCATGCAGGTGCTGCCTGGCTCGGCCGCCCTGGTCGGTGGCCGTGGCGTGACCCTGAAGAACGTGCCGGCCATCACCTACCAGGCCATGAAATTCCCGGGTGCTCCGTGGGGGCTGAAAATGGCCTGCGGCGAGAACCCGAAACGGGTTTACGGCGAAGGCAAGGGCGTCGCCCCAGCCACGCGGATGGGCAACGTTGCCGGCTACCGCGCCGCCTTCATCGATGCTGCCGACTACATCGCCAAGAACAAACCCAAGCCGGCCAAGCGCAAGGGCTGGTTCGGCAGCGACAAGGGCGACAGCGCCGGTGATGCCGGCGGCAAGCGCGATCTCAAGCTGGACACGCTGGCCGGCGCGATCGAAGGCGATATCCGCGTGCACATCCACTGCTACCGCGCCGACGAGATGGCCACCATGCTCGACCTGGCCAAGGAATTCGGCTTCAAGGTGGCGGCCTTCCACCACGGCGTAGAGGCCTACAAGCTGGCCGACCGGCTGGCCGCCGACGGCGTCTGCGGTGCGCTGTGGGCCGACTGGTGGGGCTTCAAGATGGAAGCCTTCGATGGCATTCCGGAGAACATCGCACTGGTCGACCGGCCGAAGAACAGCTGCGCCATCGTCCATTCCGATTCGCCCGAAGGCATCCAGCGCCTGAACCAGGAAGCGGCCAAGGTGATCGCCGCCGCGCGCCGCGCGCACATGCCGGAGATCACGCCCGAACATGCCATCACCTGGATGACGGCCAATGCCGCCAGAGCGCTGGGCATTGAAGGCCAGACCGGCACCCTGGAGGCCGGCAAGATGGCCGACGTAGTGGTGTGGAACGGCAACCCCTTCGGTTCCTACGCGCTGGCCGAACAGGTCTTCATCGACGGCCGCCGCCTGTACGACCGCAGTGCGCCGGCAGCGACGCCGCGTTCCGATTTCCAGCTCGGCCAGGAGGTGCACTGATGGGCGCGTTGAACAAGCGTCGCCGGGCATGGCTCGGCGCTACGGTCATGGTGCTGGCCTGCCTCTCCGCAGCCGCGCAGGCGCAGGACCTGCTGGTCCGCAACGCCACCGTACATACGGCCAGCGCGCGCGGCAGCCTGCAGCACGCCGATGTACTGGTGCAGGGCGGCATCATCCGCGCAGTCGGCAACGGGCTGTCCGCACCGGCCGGGGCCAACGTCGTCGAGGCCGATGGCCGCCCGCTGACACCCGCGCTGTTCGGGGGCATCACCGAGATCGGCATCGAAGAAGTCTCCGGTGAAGCGAGCACGGTCGACAGCACGCTGAAGATCGGCGAACAACCGTTGCGCCCCGAATTCGATGTCACCCTGGCCTACAACCCGGCCTCGGTGCTGATCCCGGTGGCGCGCCTGGACGGCATCGGCTTCACCGCCCTGGGGGCCGCCACCGGTGGCGGCTTCGTCGCTGGCCAGGGCGGTGTGATGCGGCTGGACGGCAGCGCCGATCCCCTCGGGCCGCGCGCGCTGTTCCTGCGCCTGGGGTCGGCCGCAGTGGAACTGACCGGGCATTCGCGTGCGGCGCAATGGATGCTGCTGCAGCAGATGGTGGACGAGGCGCGTGGCCAGGTCGCCGCGGACTCACCGCATGCGCTGCTGACCCCGGCCGGGCGCCGCACGCTGGGCCGCTACCTGGCCGGCCAGGGCCGCATCGTGGTGGAGGTGGACCGTGCGGCGGACATCCGCCAGCTGCTGCGCTGGGCCGCCCGCGAGAAGGTGAAGATCGCCATTGCCGGTGGCAGCGAAGCCTGGCAGCTGGCACCGGAGCTGGCCGCCGCGCAGGTGCCGGTGTTCGTCGACGTGCTGTCCAACCTGCCGGCCAGCTTCGACCAGATCGGTGCAACCCTGGAAAATGCGGCACGCCTGCAACGGGCCGGCGTGGCGGTCTCGTTCGTGCAGCGTGGCGACGCCTCGCACAACGCCCGCAAGATGCGCCAGCTGGCCGGCAATGCCGTGGCCAATGGACTGCCCTGGGCCGACGGCCTGGCCGGCCTGACCCGGGTGCCGGCGCAGGCGTTCGGTGTGGCCGACCAGATCGGCAGCATCGAGCCGGGCAAGCGTGCCGACCTGGTGCTGTGGGAGGGCGACCCGCTGGACGTGGCGCACTATGCCGAACAGGTCTGGCTGGGCGGCCGGGCGATGCCGATGCGCTCGCGCCAGACCGAGCTGCGCGATCGCTACCTGCTGCGCAACGCGCAGCCCTGACCGCATTGAAGGACACCACCATGACCACCCTGCGCTGGTATTTCGACTTCGTTTCGCCGTACTCCTACCTGCATTGGCAGAAGCTGAAGCAGCTGCCCGAGTTCCCGCGGATCCAGCCGGTGCCGATCGCCTTTGGTGCCGTGCTGCATCACCTGGGCAACCTCGGGCCGGCCGAGATTCCGGCCAAGCGCCGCTTCATCTACCGCCAGCTGCTGTGGACCGCGCAGGCCGAAGGCACACCGCTGCGGTTCCCGCCGGGCCACCCGTTCAATCCGCTGTCTGCCCTGCGCCTGTGCCTGGCCGCGGGTGGCAGCGCACAGGCGGTGGACGTGCTGTTCGACTGGATCTGGCGCGACGGCAATGCCGCCGACAGCGCCGAGGCCCTGCGCGAACCAGCCGCGCGGCTGGGGATCGAGGATGTCGCCAGCGCCATCGCGACTCCCGCGGTCAAGGAGCAGCTGCGGAGGAACACCGAGGCCGCCATTGCAACCGGCGTGTTCGGCGTGCCGACCCTGGCCATCGATGGCGAACTGTTCTGGGGCAACGACGCCCACCCACTGATGGCGGCGGTGCTGGCCGACCCGGATCTGCTGCGGCAGCCCGAATGGCAGCGCCTGGCCGAGCTTCCGGTGGCCGTGCAGCGCAGTCGCTGAACAGGGCGTGCCGCGTTTCCCTCGCGCGCCACGCCAGAATTTGAGATAGATTTCACATTTCCGAACCTACAACCGCCCTGGAGGGGGAGCCGCGGATGCGCATCGGAATCGTCGTCGACTCGGCCTGCGACCTGCCGCAGGACTTCATTGCCGAGCACAACATCGTGCTGCTGCCGATCACCGTACGGATCGGCGAAGCCGTGCTGGCCGATCATCGCGATGAGCAGGCCACCCTGAGCTTCCTGCACGCGCATGTGGCCGAACATGGCGCTGAAGCGGAAACCATCCCCTTCAGCGTCAACCAGATCCGCGACCTGTTCCTGCAGCAGCTGGTGATCGATTACGACCACGTGTTCTGCATGACCATCACCAAGACCCGCAGCCCGATCCACGACAACGCGCTGCAGGCCAGCTTCGCCATCCTCAACGATTACAAGCCGGTGCGGCAGGCAGCGGGCTACAACTCGCCGTTCGCGCTGCGCGTACTTGATACCCAGAACCTGTTCGCCGCGCAGGCCGTGACCGCGGTGGAGGCTGTCCGCCTGCGTGACAGTGGCGCCAGCGTGCAGCAGATCCGCGAACGGCTGGAAGAACTGGCCGGCAACGTGCACGGCTACATGATCACCCGCGACCTGTACTACATGCGCGCACGCGCGCGGCACAAGGGCGACCGCAGTGTCGGCCTGCTCAGCGCGGCACTGGGCAGTGCACTGGACATCAAGCCGGTGCTGCACGGCTACCGTGGCGAGACCGGGCCGGTGGCCAAGATCAAGGGCTTCGACAGCGCCGTGCAGAAGCTGTTCGCGGTGGTCGGCCAGCGCGTGCGTGCCGGGCTGATGACGCCGACGGTGTGCGTCAGCTACGGCGGCGAACTGGACGAGCTGCGCAGCCTGCCCGGCTATGCACAGATGAAAGAGGTCTGCGCCGGCCATGGCGTGACCGTGTACGAATCGGTGATGAGCCTGACCGGCATGGTCAACGTCGGCAAGGGCGCGGTCACCGTGGGATTTGCCGATGGGCCGCATCGGTTCGAATGAGCGCTGGCCACGGCAGGAATCTGCACATCGATTCCACCCCGACTGTGCCAGCCTTGCCGCACTTCAAGGAGAACTCCATGCCTGCGCAGTACCACATCAGCCTGCCCGATCCGTCCAAGGCCCGCGGCAACGACCCTGACCTGTCCTTCCATTCCCAGGGCGCCGCCGGTTTCGCCGAAGAGCTGCAGGATGCCCTGCGCAGCGGCACGCTGTTCGAACGCTGGAAGGCCAAGCAGCCCGACCCGGATGCGGTGGAACCGCAGTGGGGCGTGACCGACCCGGAGGCCACCGTGACCGGCGAGCAGAAGGACCTGCGCATCAACCTGGTCGCCACCACCCGCATCGACAGTGACGTGTTCAAGCAGCGCCTGCGCCTGCTGGCCGGCAGCCACTGGGAACTGCGCGACGTGCGTTGAGGCACCCGCCCGCCGGGCATGGCCCGGCGCTACCGTGCCCGTGTCGTGATCGACCCGGTGCCGATGACCATGCTCTGGTAGACGCCAACCTTGGTTGGCCCTCCAAAAAAGCTGCCAACCAAGGTTGGCAACTACCGACGAACCGCCGGGCATGGCCCGGCGTTTCCCCTATCGCTACCAGCCACCGCCCAGCGCGCGGTACAGCTCTACACGCGCGATCGCGGCGGCGGCCTGGCTGTTGGCCAGCGCGGCCTGGTTGTCCAGCGCGATGCGCTGGGTGGTCAGCACGTCCAGCATGTCGACCACGCCGGCCTGGTACTGCCGGCGCGCCGCCCCCAGTGCCGTCTCGCTCTCATCCACCGCCACGTGCAGCTGCACCGTGCGCTGCTGCGCGGCACTGTAGCCATCCATGGCGTCGTCCACCTCATGCCAGGCCTGCAACACGGTACGGCGGAACTGCAGGGCCGACTGTTGCTGCTGCAGCCTGCTCAGCGCGAGGTTCGCCTTCAGCCGCCCGCCCTGGAAGATCGGCAGGCTGATCGACGGCCCGATGCTGAAACGGTGCGCGTTCCAGCCATCCAGGTCATCCAGCTGCTTGGCCTGGAAGCCTGCGTCACCATTCAAGGTGATGCGCGGCAGGAAACTGGCCTTGGCCACGCCGATGCCGGCCGTTGCCGCATGCAGTGCCGCCTCGGCACGACGGATGTCCGGGCGACGCTCGGCCAGTTCACTCGGCAGACCCACCGCCACCGCTGGCAACGCCGGCCAGTCACGGCGTGCATCCTGCAGCTGCGCGTCCAGTGCCTGCGGCGGCTGTGCCAGCAGGAACGCCAGCGCATTGCGCAGCTGCGATTCGCGATGCCGCAGCGGCGCGATGCGCGCCTGCAGCGAAGCCACCTGCGCGGCCGCGCTGGACACCTGCAGCGTGCTGGCCACGCCCTGCTTCTGGCGCGCCTCGGTCAGCCGTTTGATGTCATGCGCGATGCTGAGGTTGTCCTCGGTGATCGCCAGCAGCTGCCGCGTCGCACGCAGCTGCAGGTAATCACGCGCGGTTTCCGCCAGCAGCGCGATGCGCACGGCGTGTGCATCCTCCTCGGCCATCTGCACGCGCGCGTCGGCCGCTTCCACCTGGCGCCGCACGCGGCCCCACAGGTCCAGTTCCCAGCCCAGGCCGATACCGGCCTGGAACAGCCCGTAGTCATCACGGCCGCCGTTGCCGGACGGATCATTCAGGCCCACCTCGCTGTTGCGTGCACGCACGCCACTGGCGCTCGCGCTGACGCTGGGCAGGCGATCGGCGGCGGTGATGCCGCGCGCGGTGCGACTCTGCTGCACGCGGTTGGCGGCCAGCTGCAGGTCCAGGTTGGCCGCCAGCACCTGGTGGGCCAGCTGCCCCAGCAGCGGATCGTCGAAGCCGGCCCACCAGGCGGCGTCCTGATCGATGGCGTTGCCGGCGACAGCCCCACCCCGCCAGTGGCCGGGCAGTTCCGCCTGCGGGCGTACGAAGTCCGGGCCCATCGCGCAGGCAGCCAGGGCCGTGCACAGGGTGGCCGCAACGAAGGTGCGGAACACGGTGATGGCGCTCATGCGCCCTCCCCGCGCTTGTGGCCCGGTCCGTGCTGCACGCTCTGCGCACGCGCGCGGCTGCCCAGGTCAACGCTGGCTTCCACCGACATGCCGGCACGCAGCTGGTCCAGCGGCGGCTGGCCCGGCTCCAGCACGATCTTCACCGGAATGCGCTGCACCACCTTGGTGAAGTTGCCGGTGGCGTTCTCTGGTGCGACTGCAGCAAAGGTGACGCCGGTGGCTGGTGCAATGCTGTCGATGTGCCCGCGCAGCGGCGTGCCCGGGAATACGTCCACCTTCAGTTCGACCTGCTGGCCGGCCTGCATGCGGGTCATCTGCGTTTCCTGGAAGTTGGCGACCACGAAGGCGCGCTTCAGCGGGACCACCGCAGCCACCGGCGTACCCGGGGTCAGGTAGGCACCGACGCGCACTGCGCGGCGACCGACCATGCCATCGATCGGCGCGCGCAGCACGGTGTGCGACAGATCCAGTTCGGCGCGTGCCTGTGCCGCTTCTGCACGCTGCACCGCCGCCTGTGCAGCCTGCACGCCCGCGCTGAGGATGTCGGTGCGCTGGCGTGCGGTCGACAGTGCGGCCTGGCCCTGCTGCAGATGCGCACTGGCCACGGCCTGCTTCGACTGCGCCTGCTGCGCGTTCTGCACGGTACCGGCGCCATCACGGGCCAGTTCGCGGTAACGCTGCTGGTCGGCACTGGCCAGGGTCAGTTCGGAACGGCTGACATCGACGCTGGCCCTGGCCTGCGCGATCAGCGAGTCCTGCTGGGCCAGTGCGGCCTGCGCATTGGCCAGCTGCGCACGGGCATTGGCAAGGTCGGCACGCGCAGCCTGCAGTGCCACCTGGTAGTCGCGGTCGTCGATGCGGGCAAGCACGTCACCGGCCTTCACCGACTGGTTGTCCTCTACCTCCACGGCACTGACGAAGCCGGCAATCTTCGGCGCTACCAGAGTGTAGTCGGCCACCACGTACGCATTGTTGGTGGTCTGGTGACCGCCATCGCGCAGCAGCAGCCACGCGCCGATGGCAAGGGCCAGCACGCCCAGGCCCAGGCCGGTGTTGAGAGGGGTTCGATTGATCGTCATGAGGGGTTCCTGCGAAAGGTTCAGGCCACGGCGCGTGGCGGATGGATGCGGGTGGGCATCCAGGCAATGAGGGGAATGAAGGCCAACGCCACCAGTGCGACCACCCAGTACAGGTCGGCCGAAGTCAGCGCCTGTACCTGTGCATGCAGGCGCGCGCCCAGCTGCGGGCCATCGGCCAGCCACGGTTGCTCGCCAAGGCGGTCGACCAGCACGGTGGAATGGAAATGACGGCGGCCCTGGGCGATGGCATCCAGTACGCCACCGGCGAGCACCGCAGCGAAGCCCTTGACCGTGTTGAACCAGGCCGAGGCAAACGGGCCATCCTGTGGCGCCAGGCCGCCGGTGGCCAGCATCAGCAGCGGCAGCACCGCCATCGGCTGGGCAAACACCTGCAGCAGCTGCACCCACAGGAAGTTGTCGCGGATCCAGGCCACGTCCAGGTGCGAGCCCAGCCAGCAGGCCAGTGCCAGCATCGCCAGGCCGGTGGCCTGCACCCAGCGGCAGTCCACCGCGCGGATGTTCAACAGGGCCGCCACCAGCGGCAGCGCGATCACCTGTGGCAGTGCCACCCACAGCAGCATCGGTGCGGTCTGCAGCGGCCGGTAGCCCTGCACGCTGGCCAGGAAGCCGGACGGGATCGAGATCACCGCCAGCAGCACGAACAGCACGCCACCCAGCGTGACCAGCGAGTAGCTGAGATTGCGATTGGCCAACAACTGCAGCTTGAAGAACGGCAGCGGGTGGAACCATTCGTTGATCATGAACAGCACCATCAGGCCGGCACCGCCACCGATCATCAGCGTGATCATCGGCGAATCGAACCAGTTCAGCCGCGGGCCCTGCACCAGGCCCAGCACCAGCAGCACCAGCGCCGGCAGGCCGAGCAGCAGCCCAACGCCATCGAACTGGGCGAAGCGTTCCAGCCGCAGCGGGTCCTGTGGCAGGCCCCAGCCGACCATCGCCATGGCGGCCAGGCAGTACGGCACGATCTGCCAGAACGCCCAGTGCCAGCCCACCTGCTCGACCCAGAACGCGGCCAGCGGCGTGCCCATGCTCGGGCCGAACGTCGCCGTCAACGCGTAGCCGGCCAGGCCGTACAGCTTGATGCCAGGCGGCAGGAAGCGCAGCGCCACGCTCATCAGCAACGGCGGCAGTGCACCGCCGCACAGGCCCTGCAATGCACGCAGCAGCAGGAACACCTGCAGGTTCGGGGCGAGCGGGCACAGCACGCCCAGCACCATGAAGCCACCGATCATCGCCAGCGCGAAACGGCGCAGCGAGAACGTGGCGGCACACCACGGCGCGAAGGCCATCGCGCTGACCGACATCGCGCTGTAGAGGGCGACGATCCAGCTGCCGTCGTCGACGCTGAAACCCATCGCGCCACGGATGTCGGCCAGCGCGACCTTGGTGATGTTCTCGTTGAAGCCGGACACCAGCACCGCCAGCAGCACGCCACACAGGCCGACCAGAATGCGGCGATCGAGCCCGGGGGCGGCGGCAGGACGGCGCGCTGCGGCGGCCGGGACAGCGGCGGCCGGCGCACTCATCGCCAGGCGCCGATCCGTGCAGTGCACGGCATGTTGAGGGTCATTGGAATGCGCTCAGTGAAACTCCGGGGAGCGCAGTCTAGGGAGCCGGTACCCTGTGAAAAATGGCGTCGCCGGCATCCCAGGCGTGCGTCCAGCGCACGCCTGCGGGTCTCAGCGGTGGGCGTCCTCGACGCGCTCGCACATGGTCTTGATCGAACGGCGAAGCCACTGGTGCGCGGCATCGTTGTCCAGCCGCGGATGCCAGGCCTGCACGATGGCCGCGGTACGCACCGGGATCGGCAGCGGGAACAGGCGCAGCGGCAGGCGCATGCTGACGATCCGCTCCAGCATCACGCTTGGCATCTGCGGCAGGATCAGGTCTGATTCGGCCGCCGCGAAGATCGCACCGTGGAAGGTCGGGCTGATCAGCGCCACGCGGCGCTGCAGGCCGAGCGTGGCCAGGTCATCATCGATCGGCCCACGCGGCAGGCCACGGCGCGACACCGCGATGTGGTCGCACGCGGCAAAGCGCTCTGCACTGATCTCCTCGTCGAACAGTGGATGGTCCTCGCGCGCGGCGCCCATGAACGAGGTACTGAACAGGTTCTGCACCTTGGTATCGGGCGCATGCTTGCCGGCGGTGCTGATGTACAGGTCGATCCGGCCCTGCGCCATCGCATCATCGTCGGTATCGCTCTCGGGCACGAAGCGCAGCACCGCGCGCGGTGCCTGCTGGCGGAAGATCTCGCGCAGCCGACCGCCAAATCCACCGATGAAGACATCATTGGCGCGCACGCTGAAGGTTCGCTCGAGCACGCGCATGTCCACTTCACGACCAGCGTTGAAGACGCGGTGGGCCTGCTCGATCACATCGCGGACCTGCTCGCGCAGCTGCAGCGCGCGGGGCGTGGGCGCCAGACCGCGGCCGGCACGCACCAGCACCGGGTCACCCAGCGCAGTGCGGATCCGGCCCAGGGTGCGGCTCATCGCCGGCGCGCTCAGGTTCATGCGGCGCGCGGCGGCGGCCACGCTGCATTCGTCAATCAGTACGTCCAGTGCCAGCAACAGGTTCAGGTCCGGCAGGGGCATGACAGTCTCCAGTAGATCAGATGACTCTACGGCACTTGCAACCACCGTGGATTGCGTTCGACGCATTCATTGACTGCCGCGCACGGCATGGGTGCGCGCGGTGACATCGGCGACCATCCCCGCCCTGCCAAGGAGACATCCATGTTCACTACCCTGCTGGTCGCCCTGGATGGTGGCCCCCAGCACGCACGCGTGCTGGACCTGGCCGCCGCCATCGCCGGCCCCCACAGCCGCCTGCACCTGCTGTGCGTGCTCGACCCCGAATTCGCGCTGGCGGCCGATGCCAGCGAAGCCGATCGCACCGAGTATCCGGAAGCCGCCCGCCAGCGCTCCCGCGCCGAGGCAGTATTGGCCGAAGCCCTGGCCGAACTGCGCGAGCGCGGTGTCGATGCCATCGCGCAGATCCCCTCCGGCGATCCCGGCGAAGTCATCAGCGAGCAGGCCCGGCGCCTGAAGTGCGACCTGATCGTGATCGGCCATCGCCACCTGTCCCGGCTGGAACGCCTGTTCGAACCCTCGATCGGGCAATGGACCATCGACCACGCGCCCTGTCCGGTGTTGGTGGAAACCCGCGACCCACAGCCCTAGCCACCATGGCCTCCCGTTCCCCGTTGTTTCCCACCCGGGTCAACTACCGCACCTTCGGTCGACAGTTCGGCCGGGGCGAACAGGCGCTGCTGGGCGCGATACGGCAGTTGCGCGACCCCGATCTGCAGGCCGATGGCCTTGCCCAGCTGAGCGGACTCGGGCTTGGCCAGGAGGGCTGCGACGCCTTCATCGGCCTGCTGCCGCTGCTGGCCACCCCCGCCGCTCCGATCGATCTGCTACCGGCCGGCTCTCCCTTCATTGCCGCCAGTGAACTGGACCTGCTGGTCTGCCTGCTGCGCATCGCGCAATGGCGGCATGCACGGCCCCGCGAGGACGACTCGCTGGCACCGTTGCGCCAGCAGCTGGCGCGCTGTGCAATGGCCGTGCAGGCGGCAAACCTGCCGTTGCGGCAGCGCTCGTTGTCACCGGTCGGGCTGAGGCTGCTCGATCCGACCGGCTGGTTGCGGCAGCGATAAGCCGTCGCGCCCCCCGTGTGATCGCATGCAGAGAGCTGCTCAGCAGTCCATCGTTCCGTGCGTGCTGCCCTCGTCATCCAGCACGTGCGCATGCAGGATCACCTGGTTGCGGCCAGCCCGCTTGGCGGCATACAGGCCGGCATCGGCGTCTGCCAGCAACTGATCGGCACTGGCCAGAGCCGGCGGATGCAGGTAACCCACGCCGATGCTGATACTGACCGATCCTTCCGGCAACGGCAGCGCTTCCACCGCCTGGCGCAGGCGCTCGGCCAGCGCCAGAACGCCCGACAGCGCGCTTCCGGGCACGATCACCGCAAATTCCTCGCCGCCATAACGTGCGACGCTGTCACCGGCGCGACCGGCGCTCGCCTTCAGTACCGCTGCCACGGCCTGCAGGCAGCGGTCGCCGGCGGGATGGCCGTGGCGGTCGTTGAAGGCCTTGAAATGATCGATATCCAACAGCAGCAGGCCCAGCTCGGTGCCACTGCGCCGTGCGCGATTCCACTCGGCCAGCAGCAGCGCGTCGAACTCGCGCCGGTTGGCCACGCCTGTCAGGCCATCCTGGCGCGCCAGCTGGTCCAGCGAGGCCTGCCGTTCCATCAGGTCCACCTGCAGCAGGATGCTGCGCAGGCCGAACCCCAGCGTCGCCACCACGAAACCGCTCACGGCCAGGGGCCGGGCATGGTCGACCACCAGGGTGCCCACCACCAGCAGCAGCAGCGGCAGGATCATCGGGCCCGCCGCCTGCACCGTGCGCGCCATCCGCGGATGCGGCGTCAGGACCCGCGCCGGTGCCTGGCTGAGTGCGAGCAGCGCCAGCAGCAGGAACGGCAGATCGATCAGCAGATCGGCATAGGCACCGAACGCATCACCGGAGGTGTAGTGGTTGATGTAATACGCCACCAACAGGTAGGTCGCCGCATACATCGCCAGCGCGCGGAAAAAGGTACGCCGCTCGGGAACGTCGCCGGCCAGCCAGCGCACCACCGCGAACACGGCGATGCACAGGTTCTGGATATCGAACATGCGTTGCATGTTGGACAACGCGTGGTCGTCGATGTCAACGCGGGCGGCGAACGACTGCGCGTGCACGAAGAACAGCACGCCCAGCAGCGCCGCCATGGCCGCATCGATCAGGCTGATGCTGACCCGTTCCCGGCGCGCCCTGGCCAGGATGAACACCAGGGGCACACCGTAGAGCACGTAAAGGAACAGGCTTGCGCGCGGGGTGAAATCGGCACGCCCGGCGCCCAGGGCGTCGATCATGTTGAACGCCATGCCGCCGGCCCACAGCAGCAGCGCCAATGCCGTGGCGCGCCACCCCAGTGCCGCGCGGTCGCGGCGGGCCCGCCACAGGCAGGCGGCCGCCGCCAGCAACGGGGCACCGGTCAGGAAAACGAAGGAGCCTACCCCGGCCGGACCAGGCCACAAGGCCAGCACCAGGCCATGGCACAGCACATACAGCAGCGCCAGCACTACCGGCATGCATCCCCCGATCCGCAAGGCCGTCTACGCGCACGATAGCGCGGGGCGACGCCACGAGGGTGTGATCCATCGCTGAAAAAGGGGACGGAGGGGATTAAGTCGTTTGCGGCACAGCGGCAAATGCGACTTAATCCCCTCCGTCCCCTTTTTTCCCGGGGGCTCAGCCCTGCAGGGCGCGGGCGTGGTGGGCGATGTGCTCGCCGATGAAGCTGCCAATGAAGTAGTAGCTGTGGTCGTAGCCGGGCTGCAGGCGCAGGGTCAGCGGATGGCCGGCAGCGGCGCAGGCCTCCTGCAGGCGCTGCGGCTGCAGCTGGGTCTGCAGGAACTCGTCCGCCTCGCCCTGGTCGATCAGCAACGGCAGGCGCTCGCTGGCCGCGGCAATCAGTGCGCAGGCGTCCCATTGCGCCCAGTCGGCCGGGTTGTCGCCAAGGTAGGCGTGGAAGGCCTTCTGCCCCCACGGAACATGGCTGGGCGCGACGATCGGCGAGAACGCCGACACGCTGCGGTAGCGCCCCGGATTGCGCAGCGCGATCACCAGCGCACCGTGGCCGCCCATCGAGTGCCCACTGATGCCGCGTGCGCCGGTCGCCGGGAACTCCGCTTCGATCAGCGCCGGCAACTCGTGCACTGCATAGTCATGCATGCGGAAGTGCTTCGCCCACGGTGCACGGGTGGCGTTGAGGTAGAACCCTGCGCCCTTGCCCAGGTCGTAGCCTTCGGCGTCGGCCACGTCATCACCGCGCGGGCTGGTATCAGGCGCGACAATGATCACGCCGTGTTCGGCCGCATAGCGCTGCGCGCCCGCCTTGGTGATGAAATTCTGCTCGGTGCAGGTCAGTCCGCTCAGCCAGTACAGCACCGGCAGCGTCTGCGTTTCCGCCTGCGGCGGCAGGTACACGGCGAACTGCATGTCGCAGCCCAGCGTGGTCGAATGATGGCGGTAGACGTCCTGCCAGCCGCCGAAACAGGCGCGGTGTTCAATGCGTTCCATGGTGCTCTCCTGCGCGGCGCGTCAGCGCACGCGTGCTTCTGGTAGATGCCGACCTTGGTCGGCTTATCCACGCCCGGCGTGGACGCCTTGGTTGATCAGTTCATCCAGCTGTGCCAGCAGGCGCAGCAACGATTCGACGCCAGGCTGGCCGTCCAGGTTGCGGTACGCCGCCACCGCCACGTCGCTGCGCGGTGGCCACTGGCCGTCGGCGCGGGCTTCGTGCAGGCGCGGCAGGAATACCTGTGCCAGCCAGTGCTCGAACGGCATTTCATCAATGCCGAAGGGCGAGTCCACCACGCGCGGTGGACCCACGCCGCCCTCGACCCAGCCCAGCGCGCGCAGCGCCTGCTCGATCGGGTCGACCAGGGCCGCGCGTGGGTCCTCCGCACGCGGCCTGCGCAGGGCGTCGAACCAGCCCACGCTGCGGCTCAGTAGTGGACCACCGAACGGATCGACTTGCCTTCATGCATCAGGTCGAAGGCGTCGTTGATCTTGTCCAGTTCCATCGTGTGGGTGACGAACGGGGCCAGTTCGATATCGCCCTTCATCGCATCCTCGACCATGCCCGGCAGCTGGCTGCGGCCCTTCACGCCACCGAAGGCGGTGCCCATCCACTTGCGGCCGGTCACCAGCTGGAACGGACGGGTGGAGATCTCCTGGCCCGAACCGGCCACGCCGATCACCACGCTCTGGCCCCAGCCACGGTGCGCGCATTCCAGCGCCGCGCGCATCACGTTGACGTTGCCGATGCACTCGAAGCTGTGGTCCACGCCCCAGGTGGTCATTTCAACGATGACCTGCTGGATCGGCTTATCGAAGTCCTTCGGGTTGATGCAGTCGGTGGCGCCGAATTCGCGCGCCAGTTCGAACTTGGACGGATTGGTGTCCACCGCGATGATGCGACCGGCCTTGGCCTGGCGCGCGCCCTGGATCACCGCCAGGCCGATGCCGCCGAGGCCGAACACCGCCACGCTGTCGCCTTCCTGCACCTTGGCGGTGTTGTGCACCGCGCCGATGCCGGTGGTGACGCCGCAGCCGAGCAGGCAGACGTGTTCCGGGTTTGCTTCCGGATTGATCTTCGCCAGCGACACTTCGGCCACCACGGTGTACTCGCTGAAGGTCGAGCAACCCATGTAGTGGTACAGCGGCTCACCGTTGTAGCTGAAGCGGCTGGTGCCATCGGGCATCACGCCCTTGCCCTGGGTCGCGCGCACGGCCACGCACAGGTTGGTCTTGCCGCTCTTGCAGAACAGGCACTCGCCGCACTCGGCGGTGTACAGCGGAATCACGTGGTCGCCCGGCTTGACGCTGGTCACGCCCTCGCCCACTTCAACCACGATGCCGGCGCCTTCATGGCCCAGCACCACCGGGAACAGGCCTTCCGGATCATCGCCGGACAGCGTGAACGCATCGGTGTGGCAGACACCGGTGTGGGTGATCTTCACCAGCACTTCGCCCTTCTTCGGCGGGGCGACGTCGATCTCGACGATCTGCAGCGGCTGGCCGGGACCAAAGGCGACGGCGGCACGGGACTTCATGGTGGACTCTCCAGAGACAGGCAATGACAGGATGGGCGGCGCCATGTTGCGCCGTCGTTTATTTCAGATATGAACGGATCAACGCGCTCATGTCGCGCACGCGTTCAGCGCGTTGCTCATCGGAGGCGGCGGGTTGCCCGAACTCCTCGCGCAGATGGGCCTCCATCACCTCGGACATCAGGCCGTTGACCGCGCCACGGATGGCGGCGATCTGCTGCAGCACCGGCCCGCAGTCGGCGCCAGCTTCCAGCGCGCGGTCCAGCGCATCGCACTGGCCACGGATGCGGCGCACGCGGGCCAGGACCTTCTTCTTCTCTTCGGGGGAGTGCGGCATGACCAGGCCACCTCGAAACTATACTGGGGGATAGTATACACAGGCAACCATCCCGCTCAATCGTGCCGGTTCAATCGAACAAGCCCTCACCCGCCAGCCGCGCCAGTTCATCCACCACATAGCGCACCTTCGGCCGCAGGTGCCGGGTCGGTGGCCACAGCGCATGGATGTCGATATGCCGTTGCATGTGCGCATCCAGCACCGAGTGCAGCGCGCCAGATTCCAGATGTCGGCGTACCAGTGAAATGGGCATCTGGCAGATGCCCAGTCCTGCGATGGCCGCATCGATCACCGCGTCACCATCGTTGAGCTGGTAGGCCGCGTTCGGGATGAATGTTCCCTCGGCATCATCACTGCCAATCCGCCACGCCACCGGTTGCCCATGACGGAAGCCAACGATGCTGCGATGCTGCGCCAGTTCATCCACGGTCGCAGGCACGCCATGCGCCTGCAGGTACTCCGGCGATGCGCAGGTGACCAGGCGCTGGCGACCCAGCCGCCGCGCCACCAGGTGCTCGGCCTGGTGCAATCCGCCGAAGCGGATCAGCAGGTCGATGCCCTCTTCGACGGGATCGACGAAATGATCGGTGAAGGTCATCGTCAGCTGCAGGCCCGGGTACTGCCGGCACAGGCGCAGCAGCACGGGCAGCACCACCAGCCGCCCGAACGAGGACGGCATGTCGATGCGCAGCCGTCCGCTGGGCAGGCCGGCCGACCCCAGGCAGGCTTCGGCGGCGGAGATTTCTTCCAGCGCCGCCGCACACGATGCGTAGTACGCCTCGCCATCGGTGGTCAGCGCGATGCGCCGCGTGGTGCGGTGGAACAGGCGCACGCCCAGCCGCGCTTCCAGCCGGGCGATGGCCTTGCCCACTGCCGAGCGCGAGATGCCCAGCGCGTCGGCAGCCTCGGTGAAGCTGCCTGAGCGGGCCGTGGTAACGAAGGTCACCAGGCCATTCAACGATTCCAGCGGCAGCATCTATCACGCTCCATTGGGGACAAATAGTCCCGCGCCCAGGGAGATCGAAGCGCTTTATGCGTCCGCATGTCAACTCCATCCTGTGTGCATCGCGCCGCTGGCGCCTTCCCCCACACCGAGATGACCGACATGATCGCCGCCCTGTTCCGCCCCTTCGATCTGGCAGGCACCGCCCTGCGCAACCGCATCGCGATGGCCCCGATGACCCGCGCCCGCAACCCCGGTGCGGTCGCCAACGAACTCACCGCGCAGTACTACCGGCAGCGCGCCAGCGCCGGCCTGATCATCAGTGAAGGCACCCCGGTCTCGCCGCAGGGCCAGGGCTACATCGACGTCCCGGGTATCTGGTCGGCCGAGCAGGTGGCCGGGTGGAAGCTCGTCACCGAGGCGGTGCATGCCGCACAGGGCACGATCTTCGCCCAGCTCTGGCACGTCGGCCGCATGTCGCATTCCTCGCTGCAGCCCGACGGTGGGCAACCGGTCAGCGCCGGTACCCGCCCGGTGGCCAGCGCACCGAAGAACACCTCGTTCGTGTACCTGGACGATGGCAGCCGCGGCCACGCCGATCCCACCCCGGCACGTGCACTGGAGACCGCAGAGATCCCCGGCATCGTCGACGACTTCGTGCGCGGCGCAGAGAACGCCATCGCCGCCGGATTCGACGGCATCGAACTGCATGCCGCCAACGGCTACCTGTTCGAACAGTTCCTCAACCCGGTCATCAACCAGCGCGAAGATCACTACGGCGGCTCGCTGCCCAACCGCGCGCGCTTGATCCTGGACACCGTCGATGCGATGGCCCAGCGCATCGGTGCGCAGCGCATCGGCGTGCGCCTGGCACCGAACAATCTCACCTTCGACATGCCGTTCTACCCCGACAACGAGGCCACCTATCTGTACCTGGCCGAGGAACTGGGCAAGCGCGGCCTGGCCTATGTGCATCTCAACGACAACCAGCAGGCGGGCCAGTCGGTGCTGGGCGAGGCCTTCCTGCAGCAGTTCAAGCAGGCCTACGGTGGCACCGTGATCCTGGCCGGCGGCATGACCCGCGAACGCGCCCTGCAGCTGGTCGAGGCCGGCACCATCGACCTTGCCGCGTTCGGCCAGCCGTTCATCGCCAACCCGGATCTGGTCGAACGCCTGCAGCGCAACATCGCGTTGGCCACGCCCGACCGCAGCACCTATTACGGGGGCGGCGAGGCGGGCTATCTCGATTACCCGGCCGCAGGCTGATCCCGCACGGGGCCCGCACGGGGTCGGATCCCCTTCCAACGGAAAGGGCTCTGACCCCTGTTCGGCGAACAAGGAGTCAGAGCCACGCTGCGCCCGGATCCGACCCCAGCCCTCAGGCGTCCTCGCGCACGTAGGCGAACGACTCGTCCAACCGCTCGAAGCCGATCACTTCAGCGACGATGGCCTGTGCCTCGTCTTCGCTGAAGTTCCCTTCTTCAATATCGTCAACGCGGGCGAACAGCCGCTGCAATGCCGCGTACTGGTCGCCGCGCAGGAAGGAATGGTGAGTCTGCAGCCAGCGCTGCAGATTCCCGGCCAGCTCGCCGTGCGACAGCAGTGTGTACGGCCGCTGGTAGTCGGCAACCGCTTCGACCATCTTGCGGAACACGAAATCCTGGTAGCTGGCGGCCAGCACGTCGGCACGGTCATCGTCATGCCACACCATCACCACCGGCGGTTCGCTGAAACCGGGCGCGTTGCTCCAGAAACAGTAACTGTCACCCGCGCCGGTCCGCGCAAAGGGCAGCAACTGCAGGTCAGTGCGCAGGGGATTGTAATGATCCTCCGCGGTCAGCTCCTGCCACGCCTCGAGCAGTTCATCGTGTTCCAACGGCTCATAGTCCTGGGCGTACAGCAGCACCGGCGGTTCTGCCTGCAGCGCCGGGAATACCACCTCGGACCATTCCGGATGGGGAGCACCCCAGCTCAACCGACCCGCTGCATGCAACTGCTTGAACAGGGGCGGGAAGGTCTGGCCGGTGGCCTGTTCGATGCCGGATAGCGCGCTCATGGATGTCCTTGTCGATCGAGACCGCCCAGCTTGCCCGAATCCGCGCAGGAGATGAACCGGCGGCACCACGCGGCAGGACTAGACTGCGACCACCGGATGCCGCCCATCGCTACCATGAACGCCACTGCCCACAGCTTCATCGTCAACATGGACGTGCCCGACCTGGCCGCCGCCGAAGACTTCTACATCCGGGCCTTCGGCCTGCGCATCGGCCGCCGACTCGGCCCGGGCGCCGTGGAGCTGCTCGGTGGGCCAACGCCGCTCTACCTGCTGCACAACGACGCCGGCAGCGCCGCCACGGAAGACGGCGACGTGCGCGACTACGAGCGTCATTGGACGCCGCTGCACCTGGACTGGGTGGTGGATGACATTGAAGCCGCGCTGGCACGTGCAGTTGCGGCCGGGGCGACACTCGAGCAGTCCGTGCGCGAGCGTCGCTGGGGACGCATCGCCGTACTGGCCGATCCGTTCGGGCATGGCTTCTGCCTGATCCAGTTCAGTGGCGAAGGCTACGATGCGCTGGTTGAATGACCGGCGCGCCGTTCACCACGGCAACGGCACTGCTTCGCCGTTGGCGCGCTCGCCGTAGTACAGCGAAGGCAGCAGCCGCGACAGGAAACTGAACTCCGTATAGCAGTGCCTGAGCAGGCCCAGGCCGACCGCGTCGCCGGCATCGCGACGCGGATCGGCGCTGTCCAGGCCGAGCACGAAGCGGCTGCGCAGCACGCAGCCAAACGACGTATCGCGCGCCACATGCAGCATCTGCCCATCGCAGGGATCGCCCTGTACATCCAGACGCACGTGATCACCGAAGCCGATGCGCGCGGCGATCACCGCCGATACATGGCCTGCATCCTGTGCCGCCTGCAGGCGTTCGGGCACCAGCAAGGTGCGCGGGTCATGGAACTTCAGGCGCGCCGCCACCGGCGGAATGTCAGCGAGCGATTCCACCGCATGGATGCTGGCGCCGTGGTAGCTGCGCCCGCTCTGCCAGGCCGCGTCCCAGCCGCGATGCTCGACATGATCGACCGGATGCCACCAGCGGATGTGCTGGGTGGTCTCGAAGAAGGTGAACCACCAGTCCAGCATGCGGCCCTTGCAGCCGTGCAGATCGGTGCGCACCGCCACCAGCAGCGTGCCGTCTTCGCGGCGCTGGATGCCGGTTTCCAGATGCATCGGCGCCGGGTCCAGCAGATCGTGGTGGTCCAGCCAGGGGCGAGCGTTCACAGCGGTATCCATGGGAGTCTCCTACGGGTTGGGAGACCCGACAATAAGGAAACGATTTCCGTTTCGCAATTAACCGGGTGCGGTAAGATGGGCGCAATGAACAGCACCACCCTGCCCGCGCCCACATCACCGTCCCGCCGTCGTGGCCGCCCTGCGCGACCGGAAGCCGAAGTCCGCCACGCGGTGCTGCAGGCCACGCTGGAGCTGCTGCTGGCACAGGGTTACGAGGCCACCACCATTGAAGCGGTGGCGGCGCACGCCGGGGTGGCGAAGAAGACCGTCTACCGCCATGCCAGCAACCGCGAGGAGCTGGTCGGGTTGGCGGTGCGTGAGTGGACCGACGGCTTCGCGCCACAGCTGCAGCGTGATGCGCGCAATGCCCAAGAGGTCGTGCCGTTGCTGCAGGACATCCTGCACGCGGTGTGCACGCAGGCGCTATCGGCGCAGGCGGTGCAGGTGTTCCGCCTGCTGGCCACCGATTTCCCCGGCAAGGACGCGCTGCTGCAGGCCTACCTCGACAACGGCATCGAACGCGGCCGTGCGCTGCTGGCCGACTGGCTGGCACGTCAGCAGCAGCGTGGACTGCTGCGCGAGGGAGATTCCGCATGCATGGCGCGGCTGATCCTGGCGATGGCCGTGGCCGAGCCGCTGCGCGAACGCGTGATCGGCGTGGTGGCCGAGGATGCGCCAGTGGAGATGCATCTGCGTGAGTGCGTGGCGTTGTTGGCGCCGGTGTTGCAAGGGCCGTAGCGTGGTGCCATCCACGCATGGCGTGGATCTACCGGCCGATGTCGATTCGTTGATCGGCAACGCCCTGCCCCGGCAGGTGCCGACCGTTGGTTGGCAATGGCCTGCCCCGGTGGGTGCCGACCGCTGGTCGGCACCACGTCATCCATCGCAACTCACTCGCGCAACATATCCACGAACGCACGCAACGCGCCCGGCATCTGCCGCTGCTTCGGGTAGTACAGCGCGAAGCCGGCAAACGGCTCGCTCCAGTCTTCCAGCACCGCCACCATCTGCCCCGATTCGATGTACGGCCTTGCCGTGTCTTCCAGCACGTACGCCAGGCCGATGCCATCCAGAACGGCGCGCACGATCGTGCCCTGCTCGCACAGGGTCAACCGCCCGGGCACGTCGATCTCCAGCGCCTGCCCATCGCGCTCGAACTGCCACTTGTACAGGTGCCCACTGGCGAAGCGGAAGCGGATGCATTCGTGCGCGGCCAGGTCGCGCGGATGCTGCGGTGCCGGCCGACGCCGCAGGTAGTCCGGCGAGCCGACGATCAGCCCGCGCAGTGGCGGCCCCATCGGCACCGCCACCATGTCCTCCGGCACGAACTCATGCAGGCGCACGCCGGCGTCGTAGCCCTCGGCGACGATGTCGACCAGGCCGTCATTTTCGGTCAGCTCCACCCGCACGTCGGGATGGGCGTGCAGGAAGCGCGCCAGCCTCGGCCCCAACTGGGTCGGTACCGCCGCGCGGGTGGCGTTGATGCGCAGCAGGCCGGCCGGGGCTGCGCGGAAGTGGTTCATTTCTTCCAGTGCGTCGTGCACCTGCCCCAACGCCGGCTGCAGGCGCTCCAGCAGGCGCTGCCCGGCCTCGGTCAGGGCCACGCTGCGGGTGGTGCGATGGAACAGGCCCACCCCCAACCGTTCCTCCAGCGCGCGGATCGCGTAGCTCACCGCCGAGGTCGACAGCGCCAGCTCGGCGCCGGCACGGCGGAAGCTGCGCTGGCGGGCGACCGCGGCGAACGCGGCCAGGTGGGAGAGGTTGTCAGTGGCCACGATTGTGCAGTTTCACTTGATGAATCATGCCGATATCCGCGCTTCTTGCTGCTGGTTGCGGGGCGTATTGTAAAACGCCTTTCGATAAACCCTGCCAAGGATTCCCCATGTCCCTCGCCCGTGGTTATGCCGCCCATTCCCATACCGACCCGCTGGTCCCGTACGAGTTCGAACGCCGCGCGGTCGGCCCGGACGACGTGCGCATCGAGATCCTCTACAGCGGCATCTGCCATTCCGACCTGCACCAGGCCCGCGATGACTGGGGTGGCTCGATCTACCCGATGGTGCCGGGCCACGAGATCATCGGCCGGGTGACCGAAGTCGGCAGCAACGTCACCCGCTTCAAGGTCGGCGACCACGCCGGCGTCGGCTGCATGGTCGACTCGTGCCGCCACTGCGACGCCTGTGAGCACGATCTGGAGCAATATTGCGCCGAAGGCGCGACCTGGACCTACAACGGCCGTGAACGCGAAACCGGCGCGCCGACCTACGGCGGCTATTCCGACCACGTGGTGGTCGAGCAGCGCTTCGTGGTGAAGGTGTCCGACACCCTCGACCTGAAGGCGGCCGCCCCGCTGTTGTGCGCCGGCATCACCACCTGGTCGCCGCTGCGCCACTGGAAGGTCGGCCCGGGGCAGAAGGTGGGCGTGATCGGTCTCGGTGGCCTCGGCCACATGGGCGTGAAGTTCGCCAAGGCACTGGGCGCGCACGTCGTGATGATCACCACCACGCCGGAAAAGGGTGCCGATGCCAAGCGCCTGGGCGCCGATGAGGTACTGGTCTCGCGCGATGCCGCGCAGATGAAGGCGCACGCCGGCAGCTTCGACTTCCTGCTCAACACCATCCCGGTCGGCCATGACACCAACCCGTACATGGGCCTGCTCAAGCGCGAGGCCACCATGTGCCTGGTCGGCGTGCTGACCGAACTGGACCCGCCGCTGACCGGCGGCAGCGTGATCTTCGGCCGCAAGCACCTGACCGGCTCGGCAATCGGCGGCATGGCCGAAACCCAGGAAATGATGGACTTCTGTGCCGAGCACGGCATCGTCAGCGACGTCGAGATCATCGACATCAAGAACGTCAACGAAGCCTGGGAACGCATGGCGAAGAACGATGTGCGCTACCGCTTCGTGATCGACATGGCGACGATGCAGAACGCCGCCTGATCCAGGGCAGATGCGAAAAAGAAAAACCCCGGCAATGCCGGGGTTTTTCTTCTGGTAGTGCCGGCCGCTGGCCGGCAACCCCATACATCTGCCGGCCAGCGGCCGACACTACCGCAATCCACTCAGTACGCGAACTCGCGGAACACCGGATCGACGTCGCCGTGCCAGCGGCCATGGAACAGCGCCAGCTTGCGCTCGGCCGGGGTCAGGCCGGATTCGACGATCTCCTGCAGCACGTCCAGGAACTTGCTCTCGTCCTGGCCGTCGGCATTGCGCGCCGCACGGCGCCTGAGGCCTTCGACGGAAATCTTCACCGCTTCGCGGGCCAGGTCGCGCACCGTGCCATTGCGGAACGGCAGGTTCATCGCATGCTTCGGCACGCCGTCGCGCAGTGCATGGCGCTCGGCCAGGGTGAAATCGCGTACCAGGTCCCAGGCGGCATCCAGTGCGGTGTCGTCATACAACAGGCCCACCCAGAATGCCGGCAGCGCACACAGGCGGCTCCACGGGCCACCATCGGCACCGCGCATTTCCAGGTACTTCTTCAGGCGCACTTCCGGGAACGCGGTGGTCATGTGGTCCGACCAGTCGCGCAGCGTCGGCAGCGCACCCGGCAGCACCGGCAGCCTGGCCTGCATGAAATCGCGGAAGCTCTGCCCGCTGGCGTCGTGGTAGATGCCATCGCGGTAGGAGAAATACATCGGCACGTCGAGCAGGTAGTCGACATAGCGCTCGTAACCAAAACCATCCTCGAACACGAAGTCGAGCATGCCGGTGCGGTCGGCGTCGGTGTCGGTCCAGATATGCGAGCGGTAGCTCAGGTAGCCGTTCGGCTTGCCTTCGGTGAACGGCGAATCGGCGAACAGCGCGGTGGCGATCGGCTGCAGCGCCAGCGACACGCGGAACTTCTTCACCATGTCCGCTTCGGTGGCGTAGTCCAGGTTCACCTGCACCGTGCAGGTGCGGGTCATCATGTCCAGGCCCAGCGAACCGACCTTGGGCATGTACGAGCGCATGATCTTGTAGCGCCCCTTCGGCATCCAGGGCATTTCATCGCGCTTCCACTTCGGCTGGAAGCCCATGCCGAGGAAACCCAGCTGCAGTTCGCCGGCCACCTGTGCCACTTCGTTGAGGTGGGTGCCGGTCTCCACGCAGGTCTGGTGGATGGTCTCCAGCGCCGCGCCGGACAGTTCCAGCTGTCCAGCCGGTTCCAGCGTCACCGAGGCACCGTCGCGTAGCAGCGCGATCGTGTTGCCGTTTTCCTGCACCGGCTCCCAGCCGAAGCGGACCAGGCCGTTGAGCAACGCTTCGATGCCGCGCTCGCCCTCGAAGGTCGGCGGGCGCAGGTCATCCAGGCGGAACCCGAACTTCTCGTGCTCGGTGCCGATGCGCCACTGCGCGCGGGGCTTCTCGCCGGAGGCGATCACCTCCACCAGCTGCGAGCGGTCGGTAATGGGGGTATCGGCGACGTGGCTGGGGCTCGACAAGGGGAAGGCTCGCTGGACGGTGGCGGGGGATGTGGGGCTCGCGGCCTTCCATCGCAAGGGCGCACTATAGCGTGGCACCCCGTTGCGTCATGCGACGGTGACGGGTTTCAGCATCCTACCGACGCCCTCTTGACCCTCGTACACTCGGCGTCATGAACCGTCATTCGCGACACCCCGAACTGCACCGCTCCGAGCGCGTCGGCTGGTTGCGTGCCGCCGTGCTGGGGGCCAACGATGGCATCGTCTCGGTGGCCGGCCTGGTGGTCGGCGTGGCGGCCAGCGGCGCCTCCGCCACCACTATCCTTGCCACCGGCGTGGCCGGCACCGTGGCCGGCGCGATGTCGATGGCCGCCGGCGAGTATGTGTCGGTGCAGACCCAGGCCGACACCGAAGCGGCCGACCTGGCAATGGAAAAGCGCGAGCTGCGCGAAGACCCGCACAGCGAACTGGAGGAGCTGGCCGCGATCTACCGCCACCGCGGCCTGGAGCCTGCATTGGCCCGGCAGGTGGCCGAACAGCTTACCGCCCACGATGCACTGGGTGCCCACGCCCGCGATGAGCTGGGCATCACTGACACCCTGCGCGCGCGCCCGCTGCAGGCGGCGCTGGCCTCGGCCGGTGCGTTCACCTGCGGTGCGGCGCTGCCGGTGCTGACCGCCCTGCTCGCGCCGACCGACAAGGTTGCGTTGATGACCACGGCCAGCACCCTGCTCGGCCTGTGCCTGACCGGCGCAGTGGCGGCCCAGGCCGGGGGCGCACCGCCTGTACGCGGCGCGGTCCGGGTGATGTTCTGGGGCGCGCTGGCGATGGCTGCGGCGGCCGGCGTCGGTCGCCTGTTCGGTGCCCAGGTGTCATGACCGGCATGCTGCCAGCGGCCACTGCGTTACTGGCCGAGATGGCCAGCCTGGCCGGCTGCGGGCGCGCCGAGGGCTATGCCTGCATCACCGCACGCCGCGAGCATGGCGCCAGCTCGGTGGAGGTTCCACAACCGCAGTTCGCGATCCTGCTGGAAGGCCGCAAGCAGGTACGTACTGCACACCAGTCGCTGACGTTCGTTCCCGGCGACATCCTGCTGCTGACCCAGCGGTGCCGCATCGACGTGGTCAACACCCCCGATCCCTGCAGCGGCCGCTACCTCAGTGCCATCGTGCCGCTCTGCACCGAAGTGCTGGCGGCGGCGCGCACGCTCTGGAACGAAGAGCTTCCCGCCCCCGGCCAGGCGATGGCGCGACTGCCGTTGATCGACCATGGCGCGGTGCTGCGCCAGTGGCGGCAATCGCTGCAGGACGGCCGTTACAGCGACGCGCGGCTGGCCCTGGCCTCGCTGGTGCTGACCCTGTGCCGACAGGGCCACGGCAACCTGCTGCTGCCGCAGGCGCCGAGCCTGGGCGAACAGATCCGCGACCGCATCGCCGCCGAACCAGCACGCGACTGGCAATCACGCGATGTGGAAGAACAGTTCGCGCTGAGCGGCGCGACCCTGCGCCGTCGCCTGGCGGCCGAGGACACCAGCCTGCGCCAGCTGCTCACCGAGGCCCGGCTGGCGCATGGCATGCAGCTGCTCTACACCACCGACCTGCCGTTGAAGACCGTGGCCGCACGCGCGGGCTACCGGTCTGCGGCCAGTTTCAGCAAGCGCTTCGCCGAGCAGTACGGGCTGGCTCCCACAGATATTTGAGGGGGTTCGGCAGGGCTGCGCCCTGCACCTGCCGAAGCAAGAGCAAGAGCAACAGCAATAGCGTGCATCCCGTGGGATGGCGGGGCACTGTGGGTTTGCGGGGACGCCGTAAACCCGTCCATGGGGGCTTGGTCGCCGCATCCATGCGGCTCACACCCCGCCAACCCACAGTGCCCCGCCTTCGACAGATTCCGGCGGCTGTTGGTAGGTGTCGACCTTGGTCGACACATCTGTCAGTTATCGAATGAAATTCGTGGGGTCAGATCCGTTTTCCTCCGGAAAACGGATCTGACCCCAAGAGCATTTCCAACAGACAGATAACAGAAAACTGTCGAAGGCGGGGTGGGTCCGGTTGCGAGTGTCCGCGGCATGGATGCCGCGGCCAAGCCCCCATGGGTGAGGGCGCTTTGCTTGCGAAGCACTGCTTCGCAAGCGCCCGAACGCCCAGCCGCAAGCGACTGGGCCGGACCGCGGAGCGGGGTTTACGGCGTCTCCCGCAACCGGACCCACCCCGCCATCCCAGATAGCCCGCTGTCGCTGTTGCTGTTGCTTCGGCCGTTGCCGTTGCCTCTGCGGGTGCAGGGCGCAGCCCTGCAGCCCCCCCTTCCCTGAGCATTCCGCGCAGTGGTTTGAGCGCCGTGCACACGCCGGCCACGGCACGCTGGGCACAACGGAACCGCCCGTCATCCACCGAGAACCGCCATGATCCTGCGTCCCCTGCCGCTGCGCGGCGCCCTGCTGCTGGCCCTGTCGTCCCTGCCGCTGGCTGCACTGGCCGAAGCCACCTCGCCCGCTCCCACCCAGCAGGTGCCCGGCGTCTACCACCAGCGCGTTGGTGCGCTGCAGGTCACCGCCCTGTTCGACGGCGTGGTCGCGCTGGGCCGGCAGGAAGTGGTCGACGTGCCGCCGACACTGGTCAGCCGCCTGTTGGAAGGCCGCTACGTACCGGAAGACAAGAAGGGCCTGCAGACCGCGATCAACGCCTTCCTGGTGCGCCAGGGCAACCACCTGACCCTGGTCGATACCGGCACCGCGCAGTGCTTCGGCCCCGGCCTGGGCCAGGTGCTGGGCAACCTGCGCGCCTCCGGCGTGGACCCGGCCGAGGTGGACGAGGTGCTGCTGACCCACGCCCACCCGGACCATCTGTGCGGCGTGCTCGACGCGCAGGGCAAGCCGGCCTACCCGAATGCCACGGTGTGGTTGTCCAAGGCCGATGCCGATTACTGGCTCAGCCCGGCCAGCGAGGCCACGGCGCCGAAGGGCGTGCGCTTCGCCTTCCCGCTGGCACGCAACGCGGTCGCGCCCTACCAGGCCAGCGGCCACCTGCGCACGTTCAGCCCCGGCGATGCCCTGCCCGGTGGCGCGGTGGCGATGGACACCCACGGCCATACCCCCGGCCATGTCTCCTACCGGTTCGACAGCCAGGGCCAGTCACTGCTGGTGTGGGGTGATGTGCTGCACTTCCATGCGGTGCAGTTCGCGCACCCGGAAGCGGCATTCGAGGCCGATTCGGACCGCAAGGCGGCCATCGCCAGCCGTCGCGGGCTGCTGCAGCAGGCCACCGCCAACGGTTGGTGGGTGGCCGGTGCGCACCTGCCGTTCCCGGGCCTGGGCCATGTGCGTGGCGAGGGCCAGGCCTATGCGTGGGTGCCGGCGGAGTATTCGCCGTTGTGAGGGTGTGCCGACCAAGGTCGGCACCCACCCGATCAGGTAGCGCCCGGCTGCCAGCCGGGCGACCGGAGAGCCTTATTCCAGCCCCAGCCAGCCGCCGATCACGCCGCGGGCTTCGTCCACGCCGGTACGGTCTTCGCCGGAGAACACCTGCACGCTGACGCTGTCACCGTAAGCCGACTGCAGCTCCTTGCGCACCTTCTGCAGGGACTGCATCTGCTGGCTGCGGCTGAGCTTGTCGGCCTTGGTCAGCAACGCGTGCGCCGGCAGGCCACGCTGCACGGCATAGGACAGCATCTGCCGGTCGTAGTCCTTCAGGGGGTGGCGGATGTCCATCACCACCACCAGGCCCTTGAGGGCCTCGCGGGTGCGGAAATACTTGTCAATGAAGGCCTGCCAGTGCGCCTGCAGGTCCAGCGGCACCTTGGCGTAGCCGTAACCGGGCAGGTCGACCAGATGCGCTTCCGGGGTGACCTGGAAGAACACCAACTGCTGGGTGCGGCCGGGGGTCTTGGAGACACGGGCCAGGGCGTTCTGGCGGGTCAGCGCGTTGAGCGCACTGGACTTGCCGGCGTTGGAGCGGCCGGCGAAGGCCACTTCAGCCCCTTCGTCGGGCGGCAGCTGCCGCACGTTGTGGGCCGAAAGGTGGTAACGGGCGCGTTCGATGAGCAATGACATGTGCCTAGGATCGCATGTTGCGGCGCCGCGCGCCCGTGCCGGCGGCCGCTGCGGCCATTTTGCTGCACTGCTGCGTTGACCGTGCGCGGAAACGCCGTTGATAATCCGGGCGATGCCGGCGGCCACCGTCCGGCCCGGTCCATACGGAGCTTCAGCATGCGCCACGCTCGCGTTCTTGCCGTATCCGCCCTTGCCACTGCTGTAGTCGTTGCCGCTGCTGCGTTCGCGCAGACCACGTTGACCCCGCTGCCCGACAACGGGCCGATCAATACCGCCTCGCTGGAGGTGGACTTCAGCAAGACCCACTGGGGCGATGCCAAGGCCGGCCAGACCAAGGCGACGGCCTGCGCGGCCTGCCATGGTGCCGACGGCAACTCCACGGTGGAGATGTACCCGTCCATTGCCGGCCAGAGCGAGCGCTACGTGGCCCAGCAGATGGCCCTGATCGCCAACGGCCAGCGCAGTTCCGGCGCGGCGGTGGCGATGGTGCCGTTCGTGCAGAACCTCACCCCGCAGGACATGCGCGATATCGGCGCCTACTTCGCCACGCAGAAGGCCAACGCCGGCATCGCCGATGACACGGCAGTGACCGATGGCCCCTACAAGGGCATGAAGTTCTACGAGATCGGCCAGCAGCTGTACCGCGGCGGCGATGCCAAGCGCGGCCTGCCGGCCTGCATGGCCTGCCACGGCCCCAGCGGTGCCGGCAATCCCGGCCCGGCCTATCCGCACCTCGGTGGGCAGCACGCCAGCTATGTCGCGCGCCGCCTGCAGGAGTACCAGGCCGGCCAGACCAACGAGACCGACAAGGCGCACTTCCAGATCATGGCCACGGTCGCGCAGAAGCTCAGCGAGCAGGAGGTGCAGGCGCTGTCGAGCTACCTGCAGGGCCTGCACAACAAGGCCGACGATGTAGCCGCTGCGGCCACGCCGACGCAACCGGCTGCCGCCCCCTGACCACCACTGGTCGGCCCGGGCCGCGACGCCGGCCCACGGCTGCGGTATGTTTCCTTCACGCCGGCGACCGCGCCGGCGTTGCTTTTTTCAACGGAGATGCGTGTCGATGAGGTTGATTTCCCGCCTGCTGTTGTCCGTGCTGGTGCTGCTGCCGCTGGCAGCCTGCGCCGCCACCCCCGCCAATGCCCCGCTGGTCGAGGGCAAAGACTACGAGCGCATCGCCCAGCCGGGCCCGTTCCAGCCGCTGGCCGGCAAGATCGAGGTGGTCGAGGTCTTCGGCTACACCTGCCCGCACTGCGCCCATTTCGAGCCACAACTGGAAGCCTGGGCGGCCAAGCTGCCGGCCGACGTGCGCTTCACCCCGGTCCCGGCCGCCTTCGGTGGCGCCTGGGATGCCTGGGCACTGGCCTACTACGCCGCCGACGAAGTCGGCGTGGCCAAGCGCAGCCACGCTGCCGTGTTCAAGGCCCTGCACGAGCAGGGATCGCTGCCGATGCAGAACGTCTCGGCCGATGAGCTCGCCACGTTCTACAAGGCCTACGGCGTGACCCCGGACCGCTACCTCCAGGCGCTGCGCGGCGATGCCGTGCAGAAGAAGGTCGAGGCCGCGCGCGCGTTCGCCCAGCGCACCAAGATCCCGGGCACCCCGGCCATCATCATCAACGGCCAGTACCTGGTGCGGGGCAACAGCTTCGACGACCAGCTGCGCATCGCCTCGGCGCTGATCGCGCAGGCCCGCGCCGCCCGCGGCCGCTGAACCAACGCCCACCCTCGACACGGCGCTGTCGCCGCCGCATGTCATCATTTCCCCCTGGCTGGCGCCTGGCGCCGGCCCCCACCTTTCCAGATGCTGGAGACGTTTCCATGAAGATCCGTTACGCCCTCGCCCTCGCAGCGCTGCTGCCGATCCTGGCTGCCTGCAAGGCTGATGACGGCAGCACCAACACCACCGCGGCCCCGGCCGCACCGGCAGCCGCCCCGGCCACCGCCGAACCGGCCGCTGCGCCGGCCACGGGCAGCGAAGGCACCGCTCCGGCTGCCGCCGAAGGCGAAAAGGCCCCGGCCGAAGCCGCCCCCGCCGCGGCGCCGGCCCCGACCACCGCCGCGCTGACCGGCCCGGCCCCGGTGGAAGGCGCCGATTACCAGGTGATCCCGAACGGCCAGCCGTTCCAGCCGGCTGCCGGCAAAATCGAAGTGACCGAGATCTTCGGCTACGTCTGCCCGGCCTGCGCCGCATTCCAGCCGCTGGTCGGCCCGTGGAAGGCCGGCCTGCCCAGCGACGTGAACTTCGTCTACGTGCCGGCCATGTTCGGCGGCACCTGGGATGACTACGCCCGTGCCTTCTACGCCGCGCAGACCCTGGGCGTGCAGGAGAAGACCCACGAAGCGCTGTACGCCGCCATCCACTCGCAGAAGACCCTGAAGGGCGAGCGCGGCCGTGACTCGGTGGAAGACATCGCCAAGTTCTACGCCACCTATGGCGTGGATCCGAAGCAGTTCGCCGCCACCATGGGCAGCTTCGCGGTGAACGCCAAGACCAACTCGGCCAAGCAGTTCGCCCAGCGCAGCCAGATCAGCGGCACCCCGTCGATCATCGTCAACGGCAAGTACCTGGTGAAGGGCAAGAGCTTCCCGGACATGCTGCGCATCGCCGACCACCTGATCGCCCGCGAACGCGGTGCGGCCCAGGCTCACTGATCCAAGAGAAGCATTTCCCGGCCGTGAATTCCCCCCGTACACGGACCCTGCGCTTGCTGACGGCCAACATCCAGGCCGGCTCAAGTACCCGCCGCTACAGCGACTATGTGACCCGCAGCTGGTCACATGCGCTGCCGGCGGGGCGCAAGCGCAGCAGCCTGGACGCGATCGCCACCCTGGCGCGCGACCATGACATCGTCGGCCTGCAGGAGGCCGACCCGGGCAGCCTGCGCTCGGGCTTCACCAACCAGACCCACTACCTGGCCCAGCGCGCCGGCTTCAACTACTGGAGCCACCAGCCGAACCGGCGCATGGGCGGCGTGGCATCCAGTGCCAATGGCCTGCTGAGCAAGCTGGAACCGGTGGAAGTGCAGGACCATGCCCTGCCCGGCCGCATCGGCGGGCGCGGCGTGCTGCTGGCCAAGTTCGGCGATGGTACCGATGGCCTGGCGGTGGCGGTGGCGCATCTGTCATTGGGCGCGGGCTCGCGGATGTCGCAGCTGGGCTTCATCGCCGAGCTGCTGTCCGACCACCCCAACGCGGTGCTGATGGGCGACTTCAACTGCCTGGCCGAACGCCCGGAAATGCAGGTGCTGTACCAGAAGACCCGGCTGCAGCCCCCGGGCTGCATCGTGCCGACCTTCCCCAGCTGGCGCCCCGACCGCGCCATCGACCACATCCTGGTCAGCAGTGGCCTGCAGACTCGTACCGTGGAAGCCGTACCAGCCGCGTTCTCCGATCACCTCGCCCTGGCGATGCAGATCGACGTCCCGGCCGACGCCCTGCGCTGACTCGCCGTTACGGTAGGTGCGGACCGTTGGTCCGCACGCTCTGCGCCGGGCGCCGCCCGGCGCCCCCTAAATCGGGGCATAAACGACTTAATCCCCTCCGTCCCCTTTTTTCAGGCGGTGACGGGTGCCTTCAGGCGCCGCGCGGTCATCGTGCTGCCCACCGAGGCCAGCACCGTGCAGCCGATCGCCAGCCACTGCAGCCCATGCAGGTGCTCGTGCAGCAGCAGCATCGCCCACAGCGCGGCCACCGCCGGTTCCATGCTGATCAGGATGCCGAAGGTCTCCTTCGGCAGGCGCTTGAGCGCCATCATCTCCAGTGACATCGGGATCGCGCTGGACACCAGCGCCACCAGCAGCCCGGCGGCCAGGATCTTCGGGTCGAGCAGCGCGGCACCGGCATGCACCACGCCCACCGGCACCACTACCAGGGATGCCGCCAGCAGCCCCAGCGACACCGAATGCCCGGCGTGCAGGTGGCCGGCACGCTTGCCGAACACGATGTACAGGCCCCAGCACGCCGCAGCCCCCATCGCATACAGCACGCCAGCGGGATCCAGCGCCGGACCACCGCCGATCGGCAGCAGCAACAGCAGCCCCACCGCCGCACAGCCCACCCAGAGGAAATCGATCGGCCGTCGCGACGACAGCATGGCCACCGTCAGCGGCCCGGTGAATTCGATGGCCACCGCGATGCCGAAGGGAATGGTGCGCAGGGCCATGTAGAACAGCAGGTTCATCAGGCCCAGGGTGAGGCCGTAGCGCAGGATGGTGATCGCATCCGGGCGGCTGGTCTTCCAGCGCCACGGCCGCCAGAACAGCAGCAACAACAGCGCCGAGAAGCCCACGCGCAGCGCGCTGGTGCCCTGCGCGCCGATCAGCGGGAACAGGTGTTTTGCGTAGGAGGTGCCGATGGCCAGCGAGGTGACCGAGCCGAGCACCGCCAGCGCCGGCAACATCGGCGCGAGTCGTGAGGTCTGCATGGGCAAAGTCTATTGCGCCAGCGCCGAGCACTTGGCTCAATTGACGGCCCGTTCGTGCAACTTCTGCTCGCCATGGCCACCGCCCCCGTGCTCGACAGCTTCGACCGCGCCATCCTCGACCTGCTGCAGCGGGACAACACCCTGCCGCAGCGCGAAATCGCCGAGGCCGTGCACCTGTCCACGCCGGCCGTGCAGCGCCGCATCAAGCGCCTGCAGGACAGCGGCGTGATCGCGGCCAATGTGGCGGTGATCGCCGCCGCCCAGGTCGGGCGGCCACTGACCATCATCGTCGAAGTGCGCGTGGTCAGCGAGCAGCGTGATCACGTGGCGCCGTTCAAGCGCCGCGTGCAGGACGACCCGGCGGTGCAGCAGTGCTACTCGATCACCGGCGATGGCGATTTCCTGCTGCTGCTTTCGGCGGCGTCGATGGAAGAGTACGAGGCCATTACCGAGCGGTTGTTCGGCGGCGATGACAACATCGAGCGCTTCCGTACGTCGGTCGCGCTGGGGACGTTGAAGCGCAGTTTCGAAGTGCCGCTGGCCCCGGTTCTGTAGCGCTGAGCCATGCTCGACTGCGCTTTGACCGCACAGCAACAGCCGCCGAAGATGGCTCGGCGCTACAGTCGGAGACCATGAACACATCGCCCTCCCCCGCCCGTCGCCTGCGCCGCTGGTTGCTGCGCGGCCTGTGGCTGGCCATCGCCCTCATTGCCGCGATGGCGCTGTGGAACAGCCCATGGGCCGCTGCGCCGAAGCTGCTGTGGACACTCTCTCGTATGCCGCCGGCCACGCAACTGGCGGTGCCGGTGGACGGCGTGCGGCCGCGCCAGATCGCCGACACTTTCGGCGCACCACGTGGCCGTGACCGCTCCCACGCCGGCATCGACATCTTCGCCAAGCGCGGCACCGCGGTGCGCAGCGTCACTGCCGGCGTCATCGCGGACGTCAGCGAGCGCGGCCTCGGTGGCCGCCAGGTCTGGGTGATCGGGCCCGGGCGCGAACGTTACTACTACGCCCATCTGGACGACTGGGCCGAGGGCCTGGCGCGCGGCCAGGTGGTCCAGGCCGGCGACCTGCTCGGGCATGTAGGCGACAGCGGCAATGCCAAGGGCACGCCGCCCCACCTGCACTGGGGCATCTACGGCGCCGATGGCGCGCGCGATCCGCTGCCGCTGCTGCGCTGAACCCCATGCGCTGCGTCGCGGCCCGCGTGAGTGCCTACCTCGTTCATGATTTGTAAATAGGAATAGTTCGTATTACCATTTCTTTCGTTTCCGGTGGTGCCAGGACGGCCTGCCCGCCCGTTTCCCACCCGTAGCGCCTCGCCTTCTGGATGCCGGCCGAGCGCGCGTGCTCGTCCAGGACCCCCATGACCTGTTCCGCCTTCCGTATCCCGCAGCCGCAGCGGCTGTCCGTTGCCGTACTCGTTGCACTCTGCGCCCTGGCCCCGGCCGCCTTCGCCGACACCGCCGCCGACCCGACCACGCTGGACAAGGTCGTGGTCAAGGGCGAACGCGCCGAAGGCTATTCGGTGCGCCGCACCTCGGCCGGTACCCGCTTCGACCTGGCACCGCGCGAGATCCCGCAGTCGGTCAGCATCATCAGCCACCAGCGCATCGAAGATCAGAAGCTCGACGACATCATCGACGTGCTGGCCAACACCACCGGCGTGACCAGCACCCAGTCCGACAGCGAGCGCACCGAGTTCTACGCGCGTGGGTTCTACATCGACGCCTACCAGTTCGACGGCCTGCCGACGCAGATGGTGCAGAACTGGAGCTACGGTGACTCCGGCCTGGATCTGGCGCTGTACGACCGCGTGGAAGTGGTGCGCGGCGCCACCGGCCTGCTCAGCGGCGCCGGCAACCCGTCCGCTTCGGTGAACCTGATCCGCAAGCATGCCGACAGCGCCGAGCTGACCGGCAGCGTGTCGGTGAACGTCGGCAGCTGGGGCCGCACCCGCACCACGGTGGATGTGGGCAGCGCGCTCAACGCCAGCGGCAGCGTGCGCGGTCGCGTGATCGGCAGCTACCTGGATACCGACGGCCAGATGGACCGCTACAACCAGCGCAAGACGCTGGGCTACGCCGTCATTGATGCCGACCTGACCCCGGGCACCCAGCTGAGCGTGGGCTACGACTACCAGCAGAAGCGCGCCAATGGTGCGACCTGGGGCGGCTTCCCGATGCTGTATTCGGATGGCTCGCGCACCGGCTACGACGGATCGTTCAACGCCAGCCCGGAGTGGACCTATTGGGACACCACCAGCAAGCGGGCCTTCGCCACCCTGCAACACGCCTTCAGCAACGGCTGGAAGTTCAAGGTGGGTGCCACGCACGATGAGACCAGGGCCGACGACAAGCTGTTCTACCCCGCCTACAACGACTGGACCACGGGCGCCTCGAACTTCGACCGGACCACTGGCGCGGGCATCTCGCCGTCCGCAGGCCTGTACAACACCGAGCGCAAGGTCACTGGCGTCGACGGCTACGTGGATGGCCCGTTCCAGCTGTTTGGCCGCGAGCACCAGCTGATGGCCGGCCTCAGCTACAACAGGCGCGAGTACGCCAACTACGGCGACTACCAGGTCGGTGGCCCGGGCCAGCCCTGGGATCCGTTCGCCAGCTATCTGAACTGGACGGGCAAGATCGGTGAGCCGAACTGGAACCCGCTGGCCCTGGCCAGCGAGGGCACCATCACGCAGAAGGCCGGTTACGCGGCCGCTCGCCTGTCGCTGGCCGATCCGCTGAAGCTGATCATCGGCGCACGCTACACCGACTGGAAGAGCGAGGGTGAAGGCGCCGACCGCGCGCACAAGGTGACCACGCCGTACGCTGGCCTGGTCTTCGACATCAACGGGACGTACTCGACCTACGCCAGCTACACCGAGATTTTCCAGCCGCAGACGCTGAAGGACCGCAATGGCGGCTACCTCGATCCGGTCGATGGAAAGAGCTACGAAGTGGGCGTCAAGGGCGCGTGGTTCGACAACCGCCTGAACGCCTCGCTGGCCGTGTTCCGCATCGAACAGGACAACGTCGGCCAGGCCACCGGTGAACCCGTGCAGGGCAGCCAGAACGAGTTCGCCTATCGCGCTGCACGCGGCACCGTCAGCCGCGGCTTCGAGTTCGAGCTGAACGGCGAACTCGCCCCGGGCTGGAATGCGACCTTCGGTGCGTCGCGCTATGTGGCCAAGGACATCAACGGCGCCGACATCAACACCAACCTGCCGCAGACCGCATTGAAGCTGTTCACCAGCTACACCCCGCAGTCGCTGCAGGCACTGACCGTCGGCGGCGGCGCCAACTGGCAGAACCGCATCTACTACCCGGTGCCGGCCTACGGCCGCATCGAACAGAGCGGCTACGCGCTGGTCAGCGCCTTCGTGCGTTACCGCATCTCGCCGGAGTTCAGCGTGCAGGCCAACCTCAACAACCTGCTGGACAAGAAGTACCTGTCGCAGATCAACGGCTACGGTGCCTACGGCGATGGCCGCAATGGCTCGCTGACGTTCACCTGGGCGTTCTGATCAGACGCGGGGTTCGCACGCCCCGCACCTGTAGAGCCGAGCCCATGCTCGGCTCAGAGAATCAGCCGAGCACGGGCTCGGCTCTACACCCGCAAGGCAGCGCCGGAACTGACCGGCGCTGCCAACGTCACATCAGAAGCGCAGATCCGCGCGCAGGTACCAGTAACGACCACGCGGAATGTCGTAGGTCGAGGCGTCATACCCGTTCAACGAGCACGACAGGCAGATCGGCGGATCCTTGTCGAACACGTTGTTCAGGCCGGCGGTCAGCTGCAACCCCTTCATCCAGTCGATCTTGTAGCCCACCTGCATGTCGTGGAAGGTGGTGGCCGACAGCGTGTTGGTGCCCGCAGCCTGGTTGCTGCACACCGGGAAGGCCGCCGCATCGCCGCAGTTCTCGGTCAGCTCGGAGATGTGGCGCACCGTCCAGTTGGCGCTCCAGCGATCCATCGTCCAGCCGAGGCTGGCATTGCTGGTCCACTCCGGGATCGAGCTGTCGGCCACTTCCACGCCCGGCTTCTGCGGCTGCTTCTGCCCGGCCGCGCCAGTGGCCTCGTAACGGCCGACGAAGGTGTTCTTCCACCCCAGCTTGAACTGGCCGATGGAGGTCTGCGGCAGCGTCCAGAACAGATCCACGTCCCAACCGTCGGTCTTGATCGAACCCAGGTTGGTCAGGCGGTTGTTGAAGCTGCTGACCGCACCGGTGCTGGCACGGGTGATGCCGTTGCAGTAGATCGGGTCCAGTGTATCCACGCACAGGTCCAGCTGGGTCTGCGCGTTGATGGCCTGGATCGCACCATCGATGGCATGGCGGTAGAAAGTGACTTCCACATCGAAGCGCTCCGACCACGAGGCGTTGTTGCCGAACCACGGGCTCCACACGAAGCCCGCGCTGAAGCTGCGCGAGCGTTCCGGGTCCAGCTCGCGGTTGCCGCCGGTGGTCACCGAGATCTGCGAGTTGGCCTGCTGGAAGCCGGCCGGGACGCCCAGTGCAGCACAGTTGGCCGCGCTGCCACGCGGCGGCGTGCCGCCCAGGCCCACCGAGCACGGATCGAACAGCTGCAGGTCGGCACGTGCGGCAGAGCCGTACAGCTCACCGATGGACGGTGCGCGGAAGCCCTCGGCGTACGTGGTGCGCAGCACGAAGTCATCGGTCACCTGCCAGCGCAGGCCGTACTTGGGCGTGAACTCGCCGCCGAAGGTGGAGTAGTCCGAATAGCGGCCGGCCAGGCTCAGGTCCAGCTTCTTGCCGAACGAGGAGTCGGCGAAGATCGGCACGCTCAACTCCAGGTAGGCCTCGTTGACGTCGTAGGAACCGGAGGTCGGTTGCGACGGCACGCCGTTGTAGTGGCCGATCACCGTCAGCGGATCGGGCTGGTAGGCGCCCTTGTACTTGCGGTACTCGAAGCCGGTGGCGAAGGACACCGGACCGGCCGGCAGCGAGAACAGCTCGCTGGACAGGTTGGCGGTGAACAGGCTCAGTTCGTTCTGGCTGCGGTCGCGCACCACCGGCTGGATCCACTTCAGCATGTCCGGGGTGATCGAACCGGCGCCACCGAAGATGTTCAACGGCACGCAGCCAGGCGTGGCCGCGCACACCGCGGGATCGCCCAGCGCCATGTTCACCTTGTAGATGTCATAGCTGCCGTAGTTGGTCTGCTCGGCCTTGTTCTTGCTGTACATGCCGTTGACGTCCCAGTACCAGCTGCGGTCGGCGGCATGGAAGTCACCGACCAGGCCGGTGGCGAAGTAGGTGGTGTCCACTTTCTGCTTGAACACGCGCGCACCGCCCTCCACCGGGCGACGACCGATCAGGCTCATGTTGTCGCCGGAGACGAGATCGAAGCCGAACGGGTTGTACGGGTTCAGGCGCGAGACCACGATGTTGTCGGCCAACGGATTGCCGGTGGCGCCATCGGGGCCGAAGAACAGCGGCTCGGGGCCGGCCTGGTTGGTCGACTCGCGGCGGTTGCCCAGCGCCTTGATGTACCACTGCACGTTGTCGGTGATGTCAAAGCGGAACTGGCCGAACAGGCCTTTGCGCTCCGACGGCGTAAGCACCATGTTGTATTCGGCGAAGTTGAAGCGGTCGGCGGTGGTGAAGCAGTGATAGTCATCCGTGCGGCTGCAGCCGGCACTGCCGTCGTACCGCGGATTGCTCACGCCGGTATTGGGCACGATGTTCTGCACCGCACCGGTGTTCGGGTCGGTGAACATGAAACGGCCCTGCGGAATACCACCGCTGCCGAACGCCAGGCCGGTACCGGGAATGGGGAAGCGCGACTGCTCGCGATCCTTGGCGAATACCGGGTCCTGCTTGGTCCAGCTGGCGCCCAGGAACAGGCTGAAGCGATCGCCACTCTTGCCCCAGGCCAGGTCCACGCCCTTCTGCGTGCCGTCGCCCTTGCTGTACTCGCCGTAGTTCAGCGTCACCTGCCCACCATCGAAATCGCGGCGGGTGATGATGTTGACCACGCCGGCGATGGCATCGGAGCCGTACAGCGACGAAGCACCGTCCTCCAGCACCTCGATGCGCTCGACGATGGCCAGCGGAATGGTGTTGAGGTCGGTGGCCGAGCCCACACCGGACGCCGACGATTCATTGACCCAGCGGATGCCGTCGACCAGCACCAGCACGCGCTTGGCACCCAGGTGGCGCAGATCGACCTGCGCCGAGCCGGCACCCACGCCACTGCCATCGGGCGGGAAACCGAAGTTGCCGGACGAGTTGAACTTGGCGTTGAGCGCAGAGCCGGAACCGGTGAGCTGCTGCAGCACTTCGCCGATCGAGGTCAGGCCGGTACGTTCGATGTCGCCACGGGTCAGGGTCTGGATCGGGACCTGGCCCTCTACTTCAGCGCGCTTGATGCGGGTACCGGTGACTTCCACCGCGTCGAGGTTGGTGGTGGATTGTGCAGCGGCACCCAGGGGTGCCAAGGCCATCACGCACAGCGTGACGGCAACCGCCAACGGGCGGTGGTGCAGGTGCTTCATTCGCTCTCTCTCCAAAGGAATGTCGGGACATGGACTGCCGCGCTCCCCCCTGCATGGCGGCAGCGTCTCCTTTGTAAACAAGCGGTAAAAATCACGGCGTGATGATCGACACTCTTTCACGCGGAATTGACGCAATTGACAGCCATTTACGTCAGATGAGGACCGTTTAGAACCGGACGGTACTGTTCACCGCCCTCCACTTTGATGCCGGCTGCGTCAGCGCGCGCCGAGATCCGCCACAACTCATCAAGGGGACTTGTCGGTGCAGGCGCTAGTGACCGGGCGCGTCGACGCGCAGCCCATGCTGGCTCACGGCCAGCAGCACGCGTGCCATGTCTTCGTAGTCGGTGTCGTCGGCGGTCGCCAGGTGCACCCAGGGGCGATGCTGCTGCGGCATCTGCTGCGCCTGCACCAGGTGCCGCTGCAACGCGACAGCGTCGAGCGGCTGGCCATTCCAGAACATCGCCCCCGCCGCGTCGATGCGCAGGTGGATCGGCTGGGGTGAGGACGCCGGCCAGGGTGGGCACGAGGTGCGCTGCTGGAGCGCCAGGAGGCCGGTCGCCTGCGCCATCGGCAGCGCGGTGATCACCAGCGCCAGCAACACCAGCAACACATCCACCAGCGGTGCCAGATTGGGGGCGGCCATCAGTGAGGCCGCGTGCTGTATCCCGTATCGCATGCCACGTTCCCTCGCAGGAAGAGCGGCCTGCCGATGGCAGGCCGCCCGTTGCCGGACTCACCGCACGAAACTCACCGCACGAAGGCAATGCGCTCCATGCCAGTGGCTTCGGCCGCAGCCAATATCCGCGCCATGCCTTCGTACTCGGCCGCCGGATCGGTGGCGATGCGCAGCTCCGGCAGGTTGCCGGCATGCTCGCCGGCCTGCGCCTGCAGGCGCCCCTGCAGATCGCCGATCGCCATCGGCTGGCCATCCCAGCTCAGCTGGTTCGACGCATCCAGTCGCAGCTCGATCGGCGGCGGCGGTTCGGGGCGATCGATCGTGCGATCGGTGGCCTGTGGCAACTGCACGGGAATCGGCCGGGCCACGATCGGCGCGGTTACGATGAAGATGATCAACAGCACCAGCATCACATCCACCAGTGGCGTGACATTGATGTCCGCCAGCGGGCCGCTTCTTCCTGCGCTACTGAACGCCATGTGCCGCTCCCTGCAGCCGGGCCGTTCGCCCAAGGCCGACGTTACGACGCCTGCGCCCGCCTGCGGCAGGGGCCTGTGCGGAGTCATTCAGCTATCGTTGCCCACGCATTGCGTGCACGCAATGCGAAACTGAATTCAGCCACTGCCCGCTATGCTGCATGCCATGACCCGACGCTCTTCGACCGCCCTGTCCCTGCTGCCCTTGGCCACCACGCTGCTGATCGGCTGCGCCAATGCCCAGTCCCTCGATGCCCAGAACGCGCAGTTGAAAGCCGCGATCGCGGCCGCCGAACGCGGCCAGTTCGATCCTGGCCAGGCCGCTGCGCTCAGCCGCCATCCGGCGTATGGCTGGCTGGAGTACGCCAACCTGCGCCGCAACATCGACACCGTCGATACCGCGCAGGCACAGGCCTTCCTCAAGCGCTATGAGGGCCAGGCCGTGGCCAGCACGTTCCGCAGCGTGTGGCTGCCCTCGCTCGCCCGCCGCCAGGACTGGCCGACCCTGCTGGCCAACTGGGCGCCCACCGACAACGCCGGCCTGCGCTGTGCGCAGCTGACCGCGCGCCAGGTGACCGGCAAGGCCGATCCGCAGTGGATCAGCGAAGCACAGGAGCTGTGGCGCAAGAACGGCAAGCCGCTGCCGGACAGCTGCGATGCGGTGTTCACCGTGCTGCAGGCACAAGGCGGCCTGAGCGACGCCCTGCGCTGGGAACGGATCGATGCTGCCGCCGACGCGCAGCAGCCCGCCGTGATGCGCAGCGCGGCCCGCGGCCTGCCTGCCACTGACCTGGCACTGGCCAACACTTACGCCGCCTTCGTCGACAAGCCCAACGCCAGCGCCCTGAACTGGCCCCGCAACGAGCGCAGCCGGCGCATCGCCACCGATGGCCTGGCCAAGCTGGCCAAGGCCGACCCGGCCGCCACCGAACAGCAGCTGCCGCAGTACGCGCAGGCACTGGGGCTGAGTGCCGCCCAGCAGGGCCAGGTGCTGTACCAGATCGCGCTGTGGACGGTGGCGTCCTACCTGCCCGATTCGGCACGCCGCCTCAACGCGGTGCCGGAGTCGGCCTATGACGAACGCCTGCACGAGTGGCGCGTGCGCGAAGCGATGTCCCGCGGCGACTGGACCGCGGCGCTGACCGCCATCCGCAAGATGGGCAGCAAGCAGCGCAGCGACCCGCGCTGGCGCTACTTCGAAGGCCGCATGCTGGAGAAGACCGGCCAGGCCCAGCAGGCGCAGCCGCTGTTCCGCGAGGCCGCGCGTGCATCGACCTTCCACGGCTTCCTCGCCGCCGACAAGCTGCAGCAGGGCTACACGCTGTGCCCGTGGCAGCCCAACGACAGCGCGCAGGCTCAGGCGGTGATCGCGCGCGACCCGGCCATCCAGCGCGCAATGGCGTTGTACCAGATCGATCGCGCTGGCTGGGCCGTGGCCGAATGGAACAGTGCACTGTCGCGCTTCGATGACACCCAGCGTCGCCTCGCCGTGCGCGTGGCGCAGGACAACGGCTGGTTCGACCGCGCCGTGTTCGCGCTCGGCAAGCAGCCGCAGGAGCAGCGCCTGTACGACCTGCGCTTCCCGCTGCACCACGACGCCACCATCCGCCGCGAATCGGCACGCAACGCAATCGACCCGGCCTGGGTGGCGGCGGAGATCCGCGCCGAGAGCACCTTCACCCCGCGTGCGCGCTCGCCTGCCAACGCCATGGGCCTGATGCAGGTGCTGCCAGCCACCGGTGCCGGCGTGGCCAAGTCGATCGGCCTGACCGGCTACGGCGGCGCCGACAGCCTGTACGACCCGGACACCAACATCGCCATCGGCACCGCCTACCTGCGCCAGTTGATGAACAAGTACGACGGCCTGCCCTACGTGACCATCGCCGCGTACAACGCCGGCCCGACCCCGACCGCACGCTGGCAGAGCCAGCGCCCGGGCTTTGATCCGGACCTGTGGATCGAGACCATCAGCTACAAGGAAACCCGCGAGTACGTGGCCCGCGTGCTGGCCTTCAGCGTGATCTACGACTGGCGCCTCAATGGTGATGCGCTGCCGCTGAGCGATCGCCTGATGGGCCGCCTGGTGGACAAGCGCAAGCGCTTCAGCTGCGCCGCCAACGCCGACCAGGGCGGCGATTGATCGCAACACAGTACTGCCGGCCGCTGGCCGGCATTCCCCGGCATCCACTCGCTGGGGAGGGAAACGATGAGCCTGCTGGCCTGGATCGGGCTGGACGCTGTATCGGTAGTGCCGGCCGCTGGCCGGCAGCTTCGGGGTGACTGCGGTTGCCGGCCAGCGGCCGGCACTACCGGTGCGTCTGCGCCGGGCATGCGATGATTCCAGCCATGAAGATCTATCTTGTCGGCGGCGCCGTGCGTGACCGCCTGCTGCAGCGACCTGCCGGCGACCATGACTGGGTGGTGGTCGGCGCCACGCCCGCGCAGATGGAAGCGCAGGGCTTCACCGCCGTCGGCCGCGATTTCCCGGTGTTCCTGCACCCGAAGACCGCTGAGGAATACGCGCTGGCGCGCACCGAGCGCAAATCCGGCCGTGGCTACCGCGGCTTCGTGGTCGATGCCGACCCGGCAGTGACGCTGGAAGAAGACCTGCAGCGCCGCGACTTCACCATCAACGCGATTGCCTGCGACGAAGACACCGGCACGCTGGTCGATCCCTACGGCGGTGTGCGCGATATCGAGCAACGCGTGCTGCGCCATGTCGGCCCCGCGTTCGTGGAAGATCCATTGCGCGTGCTGCGCGCGGCGCGCTTCATGGCGCGCTTCGCACCACTGGGCTTCACCGTCGCCGAAGAGACCATGGCGCTGATGCGCGAGGTCGCCGCCAGCGGCGAGCTGGACGCGCTGGTGCCCGAGCGCGTCTGGCAGGAGCTGCGCAAGGCGCTGGTCAGTGAACGGCCCTCCGCCTTCCTGCGCACGCTGCACGATGCGCAGGCACTGGGCCCGATCCTGCCCGAGCTGGAAGCGCTGTATGGCGTGCCGCAACGTGCTGAGTTCCACCCCGAGGTCGATACCGGCATCCATCAGGAAATGGTCAGCGACACCGCCGCGAAACTGGCGCCGGGCGATGACCTGGTCGGCTTTGCCGCGCTTACCCATGACCTGGGCAAGGGCCTGACCCCGCCGGAGGAGTGGCCGCGCCACATCATGCACGAGCAGCGCGGCATCAAGCCCTTGAAGGCACTGTGTGCGCGGTTGAAGATTCCCGCCGAACACCAGCAGCTGGCCGAAGCGGTGTGTCGCGAGCACTTGAACGTGCACCGCATCGACGAACTGCGCGATGCCACCGTGCTGGAACTGCTGGGCCGCTGTGATGCGCTGCGCCGGCCGGAACGCGTGGCCCGCATCGCACTGTGCTGCGAGGCCGACAAGCGCGGCCGGCTCGGCTTCGAGGACGCCGACTACCCCCAGGGCGAAACGCTCAAGCGCCTGCACCAAGCGGCGCTGTCAGTGCAGGCGCGGGATCTGGATACCACGCATCTGAAGGGCCCGGCCATCGGCGAAGCGCTGGCCAAGGCGCGGGTGAAAGCCATCGCCGCCGCCCGCTGATCCGCAACCGCCGTGGCGGCCGCGCACCGACTCCCATGGGTAGTGCCGGCCGCTGGCCGGCACCCCTATATCACTGGCTTCAGTGCGCCATCCCACGGGTAATCGCCGCCGCACGCTGCTTCAGCTGGGCCACGGCATCGGGAATCATCTCCATGCCCACGTCCAGGCCCGGGTTCAGCACCAGGCCGACGCCGTCGCCGATACCGGCCAGCAGCGCGTGCACCGCGATCGGCATGGCATGGGCAAACTGCGGCAGCTGCTCGTGCCACAAGCCAGCGCGCTCGGGCGCGGTGAACACCGCGAACATCGGCTCGCCGCTCTCGCTGGTCAGCACCAGCGGCGAGATGCTCTCGTCCCAGGCGCCATCCTCACCAATGGCCTTGTCCAGCAGCACGAACGCCGTCGAGGTCAGCAGGCCGTCGAGGAACTGCGCTGCGGTCAGCGTGCCGTCCTGGGCCTGCAGCAGGCGCACCTCGAGGTCGTTGAGGGGTTCGAACGGGGTGTCGTGGTCCATGGTCGGTTCCGGTACGTGGTTGCAGGGCAGACTTTAACAGGCCCGGTCCTCAACCGATGTATCCGTGCCGCCACATCCAACCGGCCACCGCCAGCGCGGCGACCCCCACCAGCATCAACGGCAGGCCGAAGCGGTGCCGCCACGGGATCGGCACCCCGCCCAGCTGCTGGTCCATGGTCTCGGTATCGAGCACCCAGCCGTGCTCGCACCGGGTGCAGGCCAGCTCGTAGCGGCGCTGGTAGGTGAAGCCGAACAGCAGGTCGATGCGCGCCATCTTGTAGCGCAGCTGCGGCGCGAACTCGGTTTCCGTCTGGCAGCGCAGGCAGTGGTGCGCTTCGGTGGGGCCGACGATCAGCACCCGTTCCTGTTGGCCGATCAGGATCATGTCCGGTTGCCCTGGCAGGCGGGCTGGGCCAGCAGCCAGGCCTGGGCGGCGGCCACAGTGGCGGCATCACCCTCGACGCGCTGGTCGGGTTCGATCTTCAAGCCATCGCCACGATCATTGCGGTCCCGCATCACGCTGGTGGTCAGCAGCAGGCGACTTCCATCGGCAAGGGTGTGCACGACATTGCCGGTGGAGACACCCGCGGTCGGCTGGCCGAAACTCCGCGCCTGCGGGCGGCCACGCCACGCCAGCACCGAGGCCTCGCCCGAACTGCCGGTGCGGGGCCCGAACAGCACCGCCACCGGTGCGCCAGGCTGCCGCACTACATGGCCGGACTGGCCGAAGTCCAGCAGCGGCCTGCCCGCCAGCTGCACCGCAGTCGCCGTCAACGTCCAGCGCTGCGGCCCTTGCGCGGTTTCGAACGCGCCGACGTCCTCGTTGTTCACCACCGAGGTGCGCAACAGCGGGGCCATGCCCAGCAGCATCGGCCACATGGAGCCGCCACCGTTGTCCCGCAGGTCGACGATCCAGCCACAGCGCGCGCCGTCGTCCTTGCTGCGGATGACCTGCTGCCATCGCGCGGCACGCTGGATGTCCTGGCGGAATTTTTCCTGCGGCGCCGCGCCCGGCGAGGAGGCATAGCCCTCGATGACCACCCAGCCGATGCGCGCATCCACCGCATCAGCGGCCTTGGCCCGGTCCACGGCGGCGGCACCGGCCTGCTGCGCACGCGCGAGGGATTCGCGCTGACGCTGGGTCGTGGTCCACGCACCATGGTGGCCGGTGCTGAGCGCAATGGCTTCGCGCAGAACGGCCAGCCGTTGCGCGGGATCCCCCTGCGCCGATTGCAGGCGGATGCGGATGGCGGGCCAGTCCACCCGGTCGCGATACAGCGCCTGGCGTTCAAGCAGGTTGAGGATCTCAGCCTGGGCCTCCGGCGAGGGCATCTCGACCGCGCCTGGCGTATCGGCCATGGCGCCGGTCGCCAGCAACACGAGCATCAGCGCGCCGATGCGACGCACTCCCTTGCGAACCTGCATGCGACGCTTCCTTGTCGTTGAATCAGGACCGCAGCATAACCGGGGCATGATCGCTTGCGCCACGCGCGAACTGTCGTATCCGGCCCGGTCGCGGGTTGCAGCAAGGCGGCTTGCGTGCGGTCACCACATTGCAACTTTGCCCATGCCATCGCGGCGCACAACGCGCCAAGGTGGCCCCGTCGGCGCTTCCTGCGCTGACCGGGATTGGCGTCCTGAATCAAACATCGAAGCGATCGATTTGCCGCATCAACGGCAATCGCGACAATGCACCGGCTTGCCCATGGTGGGCGGTGCGTGGGGATCCTCGTGATCCGTCGGCTTTTTCGCTTTGATTTTGACCGGCACGCCAACCCGCACCGCCCGCCACCTTGCGCTTCGCAGGTGGCCTTGCCTCGTGAGGTTGCCGCCATGAACACGCCCTACCCCGCCTATCCACGCCTGCAGGCACTGCTCGGCGCTGCACTGCCCGGCCTGCAGCTGTCCAACGCCGCAGCCGAAGCGTTGGAAGATGCGCTCACCGAAGTCGACGAACAGGCGCCGCCCTCCGCATTCTTCGCGCGGCTGCGCGGCATCGCTCACAGCCACGCGGCCGACGGCCAGGCGTGGCGCGAACGGCAACTCAGCGAGGCGCGCGGCCGGCACCTGGCCGAGGCGACGCGCTGCCTGGCGGCGGTGTCTGCGTGTGGGGGCATCTTGTTGGCGGCGCAGTCGGCACGCGAGATGGATGATGCGCAGGCGCAGTGTCCGCCGCAGGTGGAGGAAGGTCTGCTGCATGCGGTGGTGGTGCTGGCCGATCATGCCGGGGCGCTGGTGGAACCGGATGCGTGCGCACCGCTGCTGTAGAGCCGAGCCTATGCTCAGCTGCGCGGAGGTCATGGCGCCGGTGGGATTCGTGCCGACCAAGGTCGGCACCTACCAGAGCAGTGTCATGGCGCCGGTTGGATTCGTGCCGACCAAGGTCGGCACCTACCTGAGCAACGTCATGGCGCCGGTGGGATTCGTGCCGACCAAGGTCGGCACCTACCAGAGCAGCGTCATGGCGCCGGTGGGATTCGTGCCGACCAAGGTCGGCACCTACCAGAGCAGCGTCATGGCGCCGGCGGGATTCGTGCCGACCAAGATCGGCACCTACCTGAGCAACGTCATGGCGCCGGTGGGATTCGTGCCGACCAAGGTCGGCACCTACCAGAGCGGGTCGGACATCTGCACCGGGCGCTACCAGTCCGCGCGCAGGCCGATGTTGCCTTCGATGATGCGGCGCTTCTCGTTGCGGTCGCCGCCCAGTTCGCGCGTGTAGTCGGCCACGGCATAGGCGCTGATCGTTCGGTTGAAACGCCCGACCACACCCACGCCGGCTTCCAGCGCGCGTGAGCGCTGCGAATTGATGATCACGTCGTCGTCGAAACGGATGCGGTCTTCACCAGAACGGCCATGCCAGTAATTGAGCTTGAAATACGGCTGCCAGCCGTTGTCGGCCAACTGGTAATCGCCCGCCAAGCGCAGGCCGATGCGGCCGGTCCAGGCGTTGTCGTTGTCGAAGCGCACGCTCGATACTTCATCGCGACGGTCATCCAGCGAAGTGCGCTGCCAGATCACCTGCACCTGCGGTTCCAGCCACCATGCGGACTGCCCGAAGTGCAGCAGCGGCTTGCCCGCCTCCACCGACACGCTGGTACCGTCGCCGCTCAGGCCGAAGCCGAGCCCACGCGAGGAACGCACGCGGCCGTCGTAGCGGCTCTGCATCGCCACGGCGTCGATGTAGCCGCCACTGCTGTCGGTGAAGGTCCAGTACAGGCCCACGTGCTTGTCATCCAGGCGGTTCTGGCCTACCTGCACGTTCTCCCAGCCCAGTGCCAGACCCGTGGTCTTGCCCTGCGCGCGGGTGCGGCCAACGAATACGCCGATCTGGTTGCGGTGGTTGTCAGACGCCGCAGCCCACACGTCGAGACCGGCCTGCAGGCCCATCACATCGCCATCGAAGCCCGGCTGCGCATCACCCTTCCAGTGGATCTCGCTGCTCTGCCCCACCAACCGGCCCCAGGCGGTGCGGAATATGCCCTGGTTGTACAGCAGGCGCTGTTCGCCCTGCCGCTCGTGGAAGGTACCGAGGCTGGCCAGCGAGGTCTCGCGCAGCAGCGGTGGCACCACGGCGTAGGCGGCGGTCTCCACGCGGTACAGCGGCACCACCGCGCCTTCGGCCGGGCGTGCACCCGGCGTTGGTGGGGTGCCGGTACCGGGCAACGCACCGCCGGCCACCGGCACGTCCGGCACCGCCGGGTCGCTGGGCGGCGCCACCGGCGCCGGTTCCGGTGGCGGCGGTGGCGGCGCGGCCTCGCCGGCGGTCAGGTTCGGATCGGTAGCGCCTTCAGGCGGCGGCGGCGGTGCCGGGGTGATCGCCGGCGGCGGTGCGACCGGCGGCGTCAGGGGCGGTGGCGTGGCAGTGCCGCCTCCGTTGGGTGCCGGCGTTGGTCCGGTCACCAGCGTCGATCGCAGGTACCAGTTCTCGCTGGTGCCGGCGCTGACACCACCCTTGAACAGGAAGTACTCGTAGGCACCGGCTGCAACCGGTGCGAACAGCGAGAACGCGCCCGGCGCAGTGCGGCCACCATTCAAGGCCTGCACCACCAGGATGCCATCGGCCAGCGTGGCGGCGCCGCTGCCGCCGGCATTGAGCACGCCGATGCCGGTGGTACCGGTGGCGGTTCCGCCATCGATCACCAGGCGGTCGCTGCTGGAATTGTCCGCACCCAGCACGGTACGCAGGTACAGGCCACCGCCGTCACCACGGTAGTTGCCACGCACGGTGAACACGTCGCCTGCGCCGGTGCCGGTCAGGTCGATGCGCCCGGCATTGACCATCTCCACCAGTGCACCACTGTTGAACGGACGGACTGCATGGCCGCCACTGCCCGCGTAGACGGTGCTGGTGTCGTCCACGGTGAGCGTGCCGGTGCCGGTTCCGCTGTCGCCCAGCACCAGGTCGCCATCAAAGGTCAGCTCGGTGCTGTTAGCCAGGCTGATCGCCTCCCAGTTCTGGAAGCGGCCCACGCCGGCAGTCTTGACGTTGTGGAAGTTGAGCTGGTCGATGCCACCGCCACCGTCGAACAGCGGCACCGCCCCCAGGTTGCCCTGGTTGAGGTTGCCGAGGTTGGCGACGTCGCTGTCCGGCCCCATGTCGATCGCGCCGTAGACGATGCCGCCGCCATTCCAGTTGAAGGTGTCGTTGCCGGTACTGAGCAGTACCTGCCCGCGCACGGTGCCGTCGGTGATGGTCACGCTGTCGTTGCCGCCGCTGACGCTGATGTTGCCGCCGATGTAGGCGGTACCCGAGATGATGATGGTGTCGGTATCGAAGCCGGTCACCACGTTGCCGTCCACGGTGCCGCCGGACTGGTCCCACAGGTTCTTGTCCAGCTTCATGTTGACCCGGCCGATGCGGCCAGCGGTCATCCACGCCTGGTCACCATCCTCGAACGCACCGATGATGCGGCCACCGCTCATGCGGAAGGTATCGATGTTGTCGCCCTGCTGCAGCGCGCCGACCGTGCCGCCACTCATGACGAAATCATCGCGGCCACTGCCCTGCGCCACCACGCCGGTGACGGTGCCGCCGGTGACGGTCATCTGGTCATCGCCACTGCCCTGGTCGACGCTGTCGATCGTACCGTTGTCCAGCAGCAGCGCATCATTGCCATCGCCCTGCAGCACACTGCCGCTGATGCTGCCAGCCTGCATGTCCAGGCGATCATTGCCGGCACCGAACTGCACGCCGGTGCGCCCGCTGATCGTTCCGCGGTTGACCAGCACGCTGTCGCCCGCGCCGACGAACTGCAGGGCGGTGTTGTTGCCGGTGCTGATGCTGCCCGAGTTCTCGACGCGGCTGCCGCCACCGAGCTGGACCGCCACGCCGCCCACCGAACTGATCGTACCCAGGTTGGACAACAGGTGCCCACCGGCCCCGACAAGCGAAATCGCGCTGCTGCCACCGCTTTGCTGCAGCTGCGCCGTGCTGGCGACAGTGACGGTGATACCGGCGGCGCCATTGGCGGTGACGGGAACGGTCTGCGGGTTCGGCGCATTGGCATCGCAGGTGACCGTCTGGCCGGCGACGGGGGCGACGCTGTCACAGCCGGCCCAGGCGGCGCTGGCGGTCAACAGCATGACGGAGGGAACAGCCAAAGCCTGCAGTACGGGAACAGTGAAGCGGCGCATACGCACTGCGCGCGGGACGGCACGGGACATACAGCACTCCTGGACAGGGGATCAGGAACTGCGGATATGCGGTACTGCGAGCGAAGTCTGCGCCATGGTGAACGGTTTCGGCAGGTGAATTTGCGTGCCGATCATCACAGTTCAGATGCGAACCTGATCGGGCATCACCCCACCTCTACGTGCCTGAAATCGTTCATCTTTGCGGGGTCATGCCCATGCCTGGATGAGGTGGCCTCCCGGGTTGGGTCAGAGCCCTTTCCTGCGGAAAGGGATCCGACCCGGAGCCGTCAGATCTTCAGATAGATCTTCCGCCGGTCCAGCCACCACGCCACGCCCCACCACAGCGCGACGAACGCCAGCGCCTGCAGCATCGACGCCAGCTCGAGCGCGTGCGGCATCGCGGCGGCCAGTTGCTGCCAGATCCAGCCCCACGCGCCGGTCGCCATCAGCGCCACCGACATCACCGATGCGCCAAGATAGGCGGTAATTGCGTTGACCCCGAAACGGCGGCCCAGCGGCGGCCATCGCTTCTGGTCGATCAACACATGGCCCAGCCACAGCGCCAGCGCGGCCAGGCCGCCGGTCCACAGCACATAGCTGGGCGTCCACAGCTGCTTGTTCAACGGCAGCACCGTGGCCAGCAGCAGCCCCAGCACGGCGGTTGCCACACCCAGGCCAGCCAATGCCGCCGCACGACCGTTGCGCAGCAGGCCACCGGCAATCAGGCCGAGCACGGTACTGGCCAGCGCACCCAGCGTGCTCAGCAATCCTTCCGGGTCATGGCCCAGTCCGGTATCGGCGTGCCACTGGTAGATCCACGGTGCGAACAGCGTGGTGTCCAGGCGGCTGGCCGGGTTGGTCCATGGCGCCAGATCACCGATGCCCAGCAGCAGCACGGTGTAGCCCACCAGCAGCGTGACCAGCACGCCAGCCTGCACGCGCGGCCGCGCATACACCGCCAGAACACCCACCAACGCTGCGCATACCGCAATCCGCTGCAGCACGCCCCAGATGCGGAAGTGATGGGTATGCAGCGCCCACCAGATCAACAGGTGCAGCAACGCGCCGGCGAGCAGGATGCGCAGTGCACGCTCCAGCACCCCGCGCGCCAATGCTGGCCGTGCAGCGGCATCCAGCGCGCGCGGTGCCACGCTGAAGGCCATCGACACACCCACCAGGAACAGGAAGAACGGGAACACCAGGTCGGTGGGCGTGCAGCCATGCCATTCCGAGTGCCGCAGCGGCGCGAACACCGCACTCCAGTCGCCCGGATTGTTGACCAGCAGCATCGCCGCCACGGTGATGCCGCGCAGGGCATCGATCGAGCCCAGACGGCGTGGCGGCGTAATGTTCATCAGGCGGCCTCGTACTGTCCGGCAATCCAGGTACCACGCACCTGCAGGGCGTCATCCAGCAGCACCAGGTCGGCCTGGTAGCCCTCGGCGATGTGGCCAAGGCGGTCGTCGACGTTGAGGAACTGCGCCGGATAGGTCGACGCCATGCGCGCCGCTTCGGCCAGCGGTTGGCCGAGCAGCTGCACGGTATTGCGCACGGCGGTGGCCATGTCCAGCGCCGAGCCGGCCAACGAACCGGCGGCATTGCGCACCACGCCATCGATGGCGGTGATGGTTTCGCCATACAGCACGTAGCTGGGATCGTCGGCTCCAACCGGCGGCATCGCATCGGTCACCAGCAGCAGGCGACCGCGCGGCTTGGCCGCCAACGCCACGCGCAGGCTGGCCGGGTGCACATGCACGCCATCGACGATGATGCCGATCCAGCTGTCGCGGTCTTCCAGCGCAGCGCCCACCGCGCCGGGCTCACGCCCTTGCAGCGGCGACATCGCGTTGTACAGATGGGTGAAGCCGCGCACGCCGGCATCCAGGCCGGCGCGGATCTCTTCGTAGGTGCCTGCAGTGTGCCCAGCAGCGACGATCACGCCACGCTCGACCAGCGCACGGATGGTCTCCAGCGGCACGCGCTCCGGCGCCAGCGTCAGCAGGGTCACGCCATTGTCCAGCGACGCGGCCAGTGCGATCTCTTCTTCATCCGGCACGCGGAACTTGCTGGCATCGTGCGTACCCTTGCGTGCCGGCGCGATGTACGGGCCTTCCAGGTGGATGCCGATCACGCCCGGCACGCCCTGCGTGATGGCCTCGCGCATCGCACCGATGGCTTCGCGCATCACCGCCACGTCATCGCTGATCAGCGTCGGCAGCATCGCGGTGGTACCGAAGCGGCGGTGCGCCTGCGCGATGGTGCGCAGTGCCACCACGTCCGGCGTGTTGTTGAACAGCGCGCCGCCGCCGCCATTGACCTGCACATCGATGAAGCCGGGCAGCAGCCAGCCGCCCCCCAGGTCCACCTGCTCGGCCGCGTGGCCCAGCTGCGGCGCGGCATCGGGCAGCAGCGCGCTGATGCGACCGTCCTCGATCACCACCGCCAGGTCGTCGCGGAACTCATCGCCGGCCAGGATGCGGGCATTGCGCAGCACCGTCGCCATCACACCGTCTCCGTAACCTTGTTCAGATGCGGCGGCAGGTCCGGGTTGAAGCCACGGCGCAGCGCCAGCGCATTGATGGCGCGATAGAAGCTCTGCACGGTCAATAGCGGTGCGCACAGCGGATGCGGCGCGGCGGCCACCGGCAGGTTGCCGCCGGCACCGGCCATCCACACCTGCGCACCACGTGCGGTGAATTCATCGACCACCGCACGGGTACCGGCGCCGGTCTCGTCCGGCTGGGCGAAGGCCAGCACCGGGAAGCCACGGCCGACCAGCGCCATCGGGCCGTGCTTGACCTCGGCCGAGCTGTAGGCTTCGGCGTGCAGGCTGCAGGTTTCCTTGAACTTCAGCGCCGCTTCCTGCGCCGCACCCAGGCCCAGGCCGCGGCCGAGCACGAACAGGTTGGTGGCCTCGACCAGGCCCTCGGTCACCGCGCTCCAGTCGCACTGCCAGGCTTCACGCATCGCGTCCGGCAGCAGGTCCAGCGCCGCACGCAGGCTGCTGTCCTGCTTCCAGTACGCGGCCAGCTGCAGCAATGCGGCCAGCGAGGCCAGGTAGCTCTTGGTCGCGGCAACGCTCTTCTCGGGGCCGGCATGCAGCGGGATGACCGTGTCGGCCAACTGCGCCAGCGGTGAATCCTCGACGTTGACCAGCGCGATCACGCGCGCGCCGGCGGCCTTGGCCGCCTCGGCGTTGCGCAGCAGGTCCGGGCTCTTGCCCGACTGCGAGATGACGATGAACAGTGCGCCGCGCAGCTGCAATGGTGCGGCGTAGACCGAGCCCACTGATGGCGAGGCCGACGCGACCACCAGCCCCAGCTGGGTTTCCAGCAGGTACTTGCCATAGGTGGCGGCATGGTCGGAGCTGCCGCGTGCACAGGTAACCACGAACGGCGGCGGCGCGGCACGCAGGCTGGCGGCCAGGGTTTCCAGGGTGGCGTGGTTGCGCGAGAACTGGCGCGCGACCACGTCGGCCGCTTCAGCGGCCTCGGCGAACATCAGGGTAGCGGTGGGGTCTGACAGCGACATGGCAGGCTCAGGCAGGATCGGAAGGAAGGGGGCGTGCGCCGGCCGGGCGCATCGGCGCGGTCGAACCGCGCACCACCAGCTGCGGCACGAAGCCCTGGTTGTGCAGCGGTGCCGGCGCATCGTCGTAGGCGTCGCTGCGCAGCTGCGCGATCAGCAGGCGCGCGGCATGGCGGGCGATGTCTTCGGTGGCCTGCTTGGCGGTGGTCAGCGGCGGCCACGACTGGCGCGAGAACGGGCTGTCCTCGAAACCGGCAATGGACAGGTCGTAGGGCACGTTCATGCCGGCCGACTTGGCGGCGGCCAGCACGCCGGCAGCGATTTCGTCGTTGGAACCGAAGATGGCGGTAGGCGGTTCGCGCAGCGCCAGCAGGCGGCGCGCGCCACGGAAACCGTCGTCGAAGGTGTAGTCGCCCTGCACCACCAGGTGCTTGTCCACGGTCATGCCGTAGTCCTTCAACGCGGCCTCATAACCGGCATAGCGTTCGCCCGAGGAGCGGTGCGAGCTGCCGCCCCAGAGGAAGCCGATGCGCTGGTGCCCCAGCTGGATCAGGTGTTCGGTGATCTCGTAGGCGGCCTCGCGGTCGTCGACGAACACGCAGGCACCGTCGGCCGGATCTTCGGTGGCCGCAATGATGCGCACCAGCTTGATGCCACGCGCGGTCAGCGCCTGGATCAGGTCGCGGCGCTCGGACATCGGTGCGGTCAGCACCAGCCCGGCCAGGCGCGAACGCTGCACCCAGTCAGCCAGTTCATCGGCCAGCAGCGGCGAACTGGAATCGCAGGGATGGATCTGCAGGCCGAACCCGGTCTCGCGGCAGGCGGCGAGCACGCCGTTCTGCACGCCGATGATGTGGTACGGGTTCGGGTTGTCGTAGACCAGCCCGATCACGAAGGTGGTGCCGCTGCGCAGGTTGCGCGCGGACGGATCGGGCTCGTAGTCCAGCTCGGCGATGGCACGCAGCACCCGCGCGCGGGTGGCCTGCATCACCGAGGGCTCGTTGTTGATCACCCGCGATACCGTCTTCAGCGAGACCTTGGCCTTTTCGGCAACGTCCTTGATGGTCGCTCTGCGCATCGGTTTTTCCTGGGGTTGGCTGCCGTCCATCATCGCCGATCAGCTCCGGTCCTGCGGCAGGCCCACGCGGTGGCCCACCACCGAATAGAACAGGATGTACAGGTAGCAGGGCACCATCAGCAGCACGAAGGTCAGCTGGAAATCGATGTGCTGCTTGAGCAGGGCGAACAGCTGCGGAATGATCGCGCCACCGGCGATGCCCATCACCAGCAGGGCCGAACTGGTTTCGGTGAAGCGCCCCAGGCCGCGGATGGCCAGCGGGAAGATGGCCGGCCACATCATGGCGTTGGCAAAGCCCAGCAGGGCCACGAAGGCCACCGACACATAGCCGTGCGTTGCCCACGCGCCCAGGCAGAACACCACGCCCAGCACCGCCGAAATGGTCAGGTAGCGCGACTGCGACACCACCCGCGGAATCACCAGCAGGCCGACCACGTAACCGACCAGCATCGCGCCCAGGGTGAAGGCGGTGAACATCTTGGTCTCGTCCAGCGGCAGGTTGAAGCCATGGCCGTAGGTGCCGATGGCATCACCGGCCATCACTTCCACGCCCACGTACACGAACAGGCACAGCACGCCCAGCCACAGGTGCGGGAACTGGAAGATGCTGCGGCGCTCGACCGCACCGGCGGCCACCGGCGTAGCGTTGGCTTCGGACGATTTGATTTCCGGCAGCGGCGAGAACAGGATCGCCACCGCCAACACCACCAGCAGCGCCGCCATGGCCAGGTACGGGGCATGGATCTTGGCGGCGAACTGGTTCAGCAGCACGGCTTTGGTCGCGGCATCGGCCGCCTGCACCTGCACGTCCAGATCGCCAATGCCATGCAGCACCACCGTGCCGATCAGGATCGGCGCCAGGATGCCGGCGATCTTGTTGCAGATGCCCATCAACGCGATGCGCCGCGCCGCCGTTTCGATCGGCCCAAGGATCGAGATGTACGGGTTGATGGCCGTCTGCAGCAGGGCCAGGCCGCTGCCGATCACGAACAGGCCGCCCAGTGCGCCGGGGTACCAGCGCTGGGTGGCGAATTCGCCGAACAGTGCCGCGCCACCGGCCATCACCAGCAGGCTCAGGCTCAGGCCCTTCTTCATGCCGGTACGGCGCAGGATCCACGACGAGGGCAGCGCCAGGAAGAAGTAGGACAGGTAGAACACCATCAGCACCAGGAAGGCGCCGACCTCGCTGAGCTCGAAGGCGAGCTTGACGAAGGTGATCAACGGGCCGTTGAGCCAGGTGAAGAAGCCGATCAGGAAGAACAACACGCCGACGATGGCGATGGAGGTGGCCACGTTCGGGCGCGCGCTTGCAGCGGGGACGGCGGACATCAGGAGGGCTCCTGCGGCGACAGCCGCAGAACGCGGCGTCGGAGAGTGGCTGGGAACAACGTTGTCACATTCTTTCGGTGGACAACGGCGGTTTGTCAACTTCCATGCACGCCCCTTCAACCTCGTGCTGCACTGCGCAAGTCGATTGCGGTGCTCCGCGCTGAATGCGCGCCAGGCCTAGAGCCCCATGCAGCAACGGTTCCCACGTGAAACCCGCACTCACGCCATGTAAACGTTTACTGCCTGTCGCATTCGTTGCGGCGCAGCAACGAAAGTGTCACGAACTCGTTGACATCGTTGTCAGCGCGGTTACAGACTCCGCCCCAATCGCTGCCCCCGATCCCGGGGCCAGCCCCACCTGCAGCAGGAGCCCGCGTGACCGCCAGCCACCCCGCCCCGTCGCATGTCCTGTCCCGCGTCGCGCCCTCGTTCCTGGCCGCGGACGTCGGTGGCACCCATGTGCGCGTGGCCCGGGTCCAGGCCAGCGGTGACACCGCCCATCCGGTGCAGGTGCTGGAATACCGCAAGTACCGCAACGCCGACCATGCCGGCCTCAGCGCGATCCTGTCCGACTTCCTCGGCGAAGGCCCGCGGCCCACGCATTGTGTGGTCGCCAGCGCCGGCTACGCCCGCGAGGACGGCACGGTGATCACCGCCAACCTGCCGTGGCCGCTGTCGGCACGCCAGGTGGAGGCCGATGTCGGCCTGCAGCGGGTCTACATCGTCAACGACTTCGAAGCGGTGGCCTATGCCGCTGCGCAGGTGGACGCCAGCGGCGTGCTGCACCTGTGCGGGCCGGACACCGGCACGCGTGGCCCGACTCTGGTGGTCGGTCCCGGCACCGGCCTCGGCGCCGCGCTGTGGATCCCCACTGCGCACGGCCCGGTGGTGCTGCCGACGGAAGCCGGCCAGCCGACCCTGGCCGCCAGCACCGAACTGGAAATGGCCATCGTCCGCCACATGCAGCGCGACCGCGCGCACGTGTCGATCGAGCATGCGATCTCCGGCCCGGGCCTGATGAACCTGTACCGCGCGGTGTGCGCGCTGCAGGGGCAGGCACCGACGCTGGCCAGCCCCGATGCGGTCACCGCCGCCGCCATGGCCGATACCGATGCGCACGCGCGCCAGGCGCTGGATGTGTTCTGCGGCCTGCTCGGCAGCACCATCGGCGACATGGCCCTGTTCTATGGTGCCCACGGTGGCGTCTACCTGGCCGGCGGCATCCTGCCGCAGATCCGCGAATACCTGCACGCCAGCACCTTCGTCGAACGCTACCTGCAGAAGGGGCCGATGGGCGAAGCACTGGCACGCATCCCGGTGAAGGTCGTCGAACACGGCCAGCTGGGCGTGGTCGGCGCTGCCAGCTGGTACCTGCAGCAGCAGTCGGCCGCCTGACACCGCAACAGGCTTCAACGCAATCGCAGCACGCAGTACGTGGCACGCCAACGCACGGGACTTCGCCGCCGCCCCGCGCATGTCATCGCAACCGTTATCGAACACCGCCGCCGGCATCCAATCGAGTGATGAGGAGAGACATCATGAATACCCGCAAGACCCTGCTTTCGGCCGCCATCGTCAGCTGCATCGCCTTCAGTGCGCACGCGCAGCAGGCTGCCCCGACCGCCACCGACCTGGACACCGTGACCGTTACCGGCATCCGTGGTTCGATGGAAAAATCGCTGGACACCAAGCGCGAAGCCAATGCGCGCGTGGAAGTGGTCACCGCCGAGGACGTGGGCAAGCTGCCGGCGCACAACGTCGCCGACACCCTGCAGCGCCTGCCGGGCGTCAACATCAGCTCGTCCAGCGCCGATGAAGGCGGTTTCGACGAAGCCGACCGTGTCAGCCTGCGCGGCACCAGCCCGAGCCTGACCCAGACCCTGATCAACGGCCACACCGTCGGTTCGGCCGACTGGTTCGTGCTCAGCCAGGGCAACAACGTCGGCCGCAGCGTCAGCTACTCGCTGCTGCCGTCCGAACTGGTCAGCTCGGTGGAAGTGAACAAGTCCTCGCAGGCCAAGCTGCAGGACGGCGGCACCACCGGTACCGTCAACATCATCACCCGCAAGCCACTGGAATTCTCCAAGCCGTTCACCGCGGAAGGCTCGATCGGCCTGGTGCGCTCGGACCAGGCCAAGTCGAACGACCCGCAATATTCGGCGCTGTTCAACTACAAGAACGACGAAGGCACCTTCGGCGTGATGGTGCAGGGCTTCAGCCAGAAGCGCGAACTGCGCCGTGAAGCGCAGGAAATCCCGGGTGGCTTCTTCAAGATCGGCGCAAACGATCCGGTCGCCAAGACCAATCCGGACCTGATCGGCGTCAACGTTCCGGGCCTGCTGGGTTCGACCCTTTTCGAACAGACCCGCGAGCGCAAGGGCGGCCTGGTCTCGCTGCAGTTCAAGCCGAGCGACAGCCTCACCCTCGGCCTCAATGGTTTCAGCTCCGAGCTGAAGGCGAACAACTACAACCGCAACTTCATGATGTTCGGCAACAGCTTCGCCAAGTCGCAGGCGCCGGATCCGGGCTATGTGGTCAAGGACGGCGTGCTGACCAACGCCAACTACAAGGGCGTGCCCGGCACCGACTATGCGGTGTACGACATGATCTACCGCGAGTCGAAGGCCAAGTCGAGCTATGTCACCTTCGATGCCGACTGGCAGATAAGCGACAGCCTGACCGCCAAGTTCCAGGCCGGCAGCACCAAGGGTACCGGCGAGACGCCGCGCCAGTACATCGCCGAGGTCACCCTGGCCAACGGCGGCGGCGCCAGCTGGGCTACCCACGGCAATGGCTCGCCGATCGACTGGAACGTCGGCGGCGACATCTCGCCCAACGGCGTGACCAGCTTCGGCACCTGGGGCAACCAGCAGGTCACCGCTGAAGACAAGGAGAAGTGGGCCACGCTCGATTTCAACCAGTACTTCAACGATGGCGGCGTGCTGAGCTCGATCGACTTCGGCCTGCGTTTCGCCGACCACAAGCGCGAAGCGCTGTCGCCGGAAGGTGCAACCCCGGGTGACATCTGGAGCGCGCTGAAGAACGGTGCGACGGCCAACTATCCCAGCGGCTTTGCCGGTGACATCGGCGGCACCTTCCCGCGCAACCTCTGGTACTTCACCCCGGGCGCGCTGAAGGACGCGGTGACCAACAACTCCACCTGGCTGGCCGGCAATGATGGCCCGACCGGTCGCCACAACTATGGCGCCGAGTGGAAGGTGAAGGAAAAGAACTTCGCCGGCTACGTGCAGGCCAACTTCCGCGGCGACTGGTGGAGCGGCAACGTCGGCCTGCGCTACGTCAACATCAAGCAGGACATCGACACCTACAACGCCGTCAGCAAGGCCGCCGATGCCGATGTCAGCAGCCTGTTCGGCATGTGGGAGCGCCTGGCCTTCCAGAACAAGCGCAACCGCGTATTGCCCAGCGCCAACATCAAGTTCGACCTGGACGACTCGCTGGTGCTGCGCGTCGCCGCCTCGCAGACCCAGACCCTGCCGGACTACTCGGCACTGGGTGCCTCCTCGTACGGTTCGGACCTGAACCGCACCGGCGGCGGTGGCAATCCGAACCTCAAGCCGACCCTGTCGACCAACCTGGACGCCAACCTGGAGTGGTACTTCATGCCGCGCGGCCTGCTGTCGGTGGGCGCGTACCACATGGACCTGAAGGACTACATCGCCTTCGACGTGGTCTCGCGCCAGCTGTACAGCGAACTGACCAACCAGCTTGAGACCTACCAGATCTCCACCCCGATCAATGCCGACGGCAAGGTCACCGGCGTGGAAGTGGCCTACGAACAGCCGATCGGCGAGTACTTCGGCGTCAATGCCAATTACACCTACGCCAACGGCACCACCTCGCACACCTGGTCGGACGGCTCGCACAACCTGCTGGGCACCTCGAAGAACACCTACAACGTGGGTGCCTACTTCGAGAACGAGCGCTTTGGCGCCCGCGTCAGCTATACCCGCCGTTCCTCGTTCCTGATCAGCCTGTCGGGCACCAATCCGTACTACCAGGATGACTTCGGCACGCTGTCGGCGTCGCTGAGCTACAAGGCCACCGACTGGCTGAGCATCACCCTGGATGGCCTGAACCTCAACAACCCGACCTACAAGTACTACCAGACCGCGGCCATCCCGACCTCGTTCTACAGCAACGGTCGCCAGTACTACCTCAACTTCCGCTTCAAGTACTGATCCAGCGGCGGCAACATCGCCGAGTCGTGCACGCACGCCGGGCCTGGGTCATTCCGGGCCCGGCGTTTTTCATGTATAGCGTTCATCGCACCGTTCCAAGGAGTCGTACCGATGGTCAAGCCTTCCCGCGCCCGGATGCGCAGCGCAGTGCTGCTGGGCAGCCTGCTCGCCCTGTTGCCGGCACTGCCGGCACTTGCCGCCGACCCCATGCCGGCCGCTGAGGCACCCGGCCCGCAGCTGCGTGCCGGCAGCCTGATGCTGATTCCCGCCCCCAGCAATGTGCAGCCTGGCCAGGGCAGCGGCATCACCGTGCGCGCCGATACCGTGCTGCAGGCCGAAGGCGAGGCCGCACAGCGCGTCGCCAGCCAGTTCGCCGACCTGCTGGCGCGCAGTGGCGGCCCGCGCCTGGGGCTGGCCAAGGGCAAGGCGGCGGCCAGGACCGGTGGCATCCGCTTCCAGATCGTGCCCACCTTCCGCGACAGCGGCGAGGGCTACACGCTGGAAAGCACCGCACAGGGCGTAGTGGTACAGGCCGGTAACGAAACCGGCCTGTTCTATGGCGCAACCACCCTCGCCCAGCTCGCCACCGGCGGCAGCAACGGCGTGCTGCCAGCGGTGCAGATCCAGGACGCGCCACGCTTCAGCTGGCGCGGTTTCATGCTCGATTCGGCGCGGCATTTCCAGAGCCTGGACGAGATCAAGCGCGTGCTCGACGCAATGGCCGCGCACAAGCTCAACACCTTCCATTGGCACCTGACCGATGACCAGGGTTGGCGCATGGAGATCAAACGCTATCCGAAGCTGACCGGAGTGGGCAGCTGCCGCCTGCCGGCCGGCGACGGTGGCATCGATCCGGTCACTGGCAAGGAGCATCCGTATTGCGGCTTCTACACGCAGGACCAGATCCGCGAAGTGATTGCCTATGCCGCGAAGCTGCATATCCAGGTGATTCCGGAGATCGATGTGCCGGGGCACGCGACCGCAGCGATTGCCGCATACCCGGAACTGGGTTCGATCAATACCCCGCTGAAGCCGATCAGCGAATGGGGCGTGTTCCCGAACCTGTTCAACGTGGAAGACAGTACTGTCACCTTCCTCCAGAACGTACTGGAGGAAGTGATCGAACTGTTCCCGGCCAAGTACGTGCACGTCGGCGGCGACGAGGCGGTCAAGGACCAGTGGGAAGCCTCCAGGCAGGTCCAGCAGCGCATGCGTGCGCTGGGCATCAAGGATGAAATGGCCATGCAGAGCCACATCATCAAGCGCCTGGAGACCTTCCTGGAGGAGCACGACCGGCGCCTGATCGGCTGGGATGAAATCCTTGAAGGCGGGCTGCCGCCGCAGGCCACGGTGATGTCCTGGCAGGGCACCGAAGGTGGCCTGGCCGCGGCCAGTGCTGGCCATGACGTGGTCATGTCGCCGGTGGGCTACCTCTATCTGGATTACCTGCAGACGGCCTCGCCGAACGAACCGCCGGGCCGCCCGGCCCAGGTCAACCTCGGCAAGCTGTACAACTTCGAGCCCGTGCCGGCCGAGCTGGCCGCTGACAAGCGCGGGCACATCCTCGGCCTGCAGGCCAACATGTTCACCGAACACACGCGCACCTATGCGCGCCTGCAGCACAACCTGTTCCCGCGCCTGGCCGCGGTGGCCGAGACCGGCTGGAGCAGGCCGGAGCATCGCGACTTCCGCGATTTCCTCGCGCGCCTGCCCGCGCAGCTGCAACGCTACCGCGCCTGGGGCCTGGCCTACGCGCAGACCCCGTTCGAAGTGGGCGTGGACTACACCGACAACCGCGCCGCCAACACGGTGACCGTGTCGCTGGCCAACCCGCTGGGCTATGAGGTGCGCTACAGCACCGATGGCCAGCCGGTGACGGCGCAGTCGCCGCTGTACCAGCAGCCGCTGACCAGTACGCTGCCGACCACGGTGCAGGCCGCCGCGTTCTACCAGGGCCAGATGCTGGCGGCGAAGCCGACGGTCGCGGACTTCAGTGCGCAATCGCTGCTCAGCCGCCGCAGTGACGAACTGCTCAGCTGCGTAGGCAAGAAGGGGCTGGTGCTGCGCCTGGAAGACGATGGCCCGCGCGAGGGAAACCGCGCAGTGTTCAACGTGGACATCTTCCAGCCATGCTGGCGCTGGCCACAGGCACAGCTGGACGGCATCGGCAGCGTGGAAGTCCGCGCGGGGCGTATTCCGTACTACTTCCAGCTGGCCCACGACGAGCCCAAGCGTCGCTTCGAGAAGGCCAAGCGTGCGCATGGCGAGATGCTGGTGCGTCGCGGCGACTGCAGCGGCAAGGTGCTGGCCGAAGTGCCGCTGCCGGCCACGCCGGATGCCGATGGCTTCGTGACGCTGCGTGCGACGCTGCCGAAGGGTTCCCAGGGCACCGGTGACCTGTGCATCAACTTCACCGGCGACACGCGCCCGGCGATGTGGGTGCTGGATGAGGTCACGCTGGGGAAGTGACCCCAAGCCTGTCCTGGCGCAATCGATCCACGCATGGCGTGGATCTACTGTAGAGCCGAGCCCATGCTCGACTGCCTTTGGGAGGAAGCCGAGCATGGGCTCGGCTCCACAGGAACTTTACCCGCGCCAGCGCAGCAGCGGATCGCGCAGCGGGGTCAGTGCCGTAGCCAGGCCGGCCAGCACGCCGATCGTGTTGGCCAGCGCGTCCATCGGATCGGCCATGCGGTCATCGGTCAATGCGCCCTGCGCGAACTCGATGCCGATCCCCATCAGCACCAGGCCCACGCCCACCCACAGCAGCGGACGTCCGCGCCGGAACAGCTGTACCGCGCTGCCAGCCAGGATGAAATAGGCGAGGAAGTGCTCACCCTTGTCGCCGTTTTCCGGCAACGGAATCGGTGGCGGTGGGATCAGGCAGACCACGATCACCAGCAGCACCGCGCTGAACCACAGTGCGGCCCACAGCCGCGGCCGCCGCAGCGGCTTGATCAGCGGCAGTGCATCGCTCACAGGCGCCAGCTCAGGTCACCCAGCTCGAAGGCGGGCTCGAAGTCGACGCCGCGCTGCAGGCCGATCGCCTGGAAGCGCTCCCCCATCTCGGTCGGCAGGGTCAGCTTCTTCACCTGGTCGCGCAGCTGGATGCGGCCGACCTCATCAGTGCGCTCCTCGGCCAGCGACAGCACCTGGTCCAGGCCGTTGCCGAGCAGGAAGCTGGCCTGGCTGCAGTAGCCCGCCAGCTCGAAACCGCCGTGCATGCCGGCCTCGGCCATCGCGGTGAAATCCACCGACGCGGTGATGTCCTGCAGCCCCGGCCAGCGGTGCACGTCGTTGTGCACGTGGTGGCGGTAGAACGCGCGTACGGTGCCCTCATCGCGGTCGTGCTGGTAGAACTCGCCACGGTTGTAACCGTAGTCGATGAACAGCATCGCACCGCGCTGCAGGCCGCCCGCCACCGCCTGCAACCAGTACGGCAGCTGCGGCAGCACCTCGGAACGGTAGCCCTCGGCGAAGGGGCGCTCCAGGTAGCGCTCGATGTGGCGCACCGCACCGTTGAGCAGGATGTCGGCCGGCTGCGCACCACGGATGAAGTTGCCTTCGGCGTCCAGTTCCACGGTTTCCTCGTAGACCTCGCCATCCCGGATCAGGAAGCGCGGCGTCGGCAGCGCGTCGATCACTTCGTTGGCAAACACCACGCCCTCCCAGTCCTCTTCGAACGGGCGATCGACCCAGTCCACGCGTGCGGCCAGCTCGTCCGGCAGGTTCTGCTGCAGGCGCTGTTGCTGGCGCTCGCGCAGGTCGGCGCTGGGTTCGAGGATGGCGTAGCGCGACGGCAGCGCGTCCAGCTCGGCCAGGCGCAGCAGCACCGCTTCGGCGAAGGCGCCGGTACCACCGCCCAGTTCCAGCATCCGCGCCTGCGTACCCAGCTGGGCGAACACCGGCGCCAGCGCGTTGGCCACGCTGCCGGCGAACAGGCTGCCGAGCTCGGGCGCGGTGGTGAAGTCGCCACTGCCGCCGAATTTGCTGGCGCCGGCACTGTAATAGCCCCAGCCGGGGGTGTACAGGCACAGCTCCATGAAGCGGGAGAACGGCATTGCCCCGCCCTGCGCAAGGATTTCGGCGCGCAGGGCAGCGGCCAGCTGGTCGCTGTGGGCCAGGGCATCGGCTTCGGGCAGGGGGAAGGTGGGCTGCATGGCGTCTTCGAATGCGGTGACAATGGTGCACAGGATAGCCGAGCCTTGGAGGACCCTCGATGAGCGATACCCACCCCGTGGTCCTGATCACCGGCAGCGCGCGCCGGATCGGTGCGGCCATCGCCCGCCAGTTCCACACCTGTGGCTGGTCGGTGGTGCTGCACGCCAACACCTCCAGCGCCGAGCTGCAGCAGGCTGCGTTCGATTTCGACAACGTGCGCCCGGGCAGCGTGCTGGCCCTGCAGGCCGACCTGCGTGACGCCGACGCCCTGGCCGATCTGGTCGAACAGGCCGTCACCCACTTCGGCCGCCTGGACGCGCTGGTCAACAACGCCTCCAACTTCTTCCCCACCCCGCTCGGCCAGGTCACCGCCGAGGCGATGGACGCGCTGTATGCGGTCAATGCACGCGCGCCGCTGCTGCTGTCACAGGCGGCAGCGCCCTACCTGCGCCGCCAGCAGGGCTGCATCGTCAACCTCACCGACCTGCACGGCACCGACCCGATGCGTGACCACATCGCCTACACCATGGCCAAGGCCGCGCTGGAGATGGCAACGCGCGCGCTGGCGCTGGAGCTGGCGCCGAAGGTGCGGGTCAATGCAGTAGCGCCGGGTGCGATCCTGTGGCCGGAACAGGGCAAGGATGATTTCGCCCGCGAGGCGCTGCTGGCACGCACGCCTTTGGCGCGGATCGGCACCGTCGAGGAGATCGCCGAGGCGGTGTACTGGCTGGTGGCCGAGGCCAGCTTCGTCACCGGCCACACCCTGCGCGTGGATGGCGGGCGTACGGTCAGCTGAAAGGTTGCCGGGGTCCACAACGGGGGTCAGATCCCTTTTCCCGGCGGGAAAAGGGATCTGACCCGGTCACTCCAGATCCACCACCTCGAATGCCTCGCCAAACTGCGGGTGCGCGCGCCACAGCGTGGCCAGGTCCTGGCCGCTGACCGGGTCGATGAAGCCCGGCGCGATGTCGGCCAGCGGCTTCAGCACGAACGCGTGCTTCAGCTCCGGCCGCGGGATGCGCAGGTGCCCCGGGCCTTCCAGCACCAGGTCGCCATAGAACACCACGTCGATGTCCAGGGTCCGGTCGGAGAAGCGCGGCCCGCTGCGGTCGCGACCGTGCGCGTCTTCCAGCGCGTGCAGCCAGTCGTCCAGTTCCTGCAGCGGCAGATCGGTCTCGATCGCCACCGCATTGTTGAGGAAGGCCGGGCCATCGAAGCCGACCGCGGCAGTACGGTAGGCCGGCGATACCTGCAGCGCGCCGAAGCGCTCGCGCAGGGCCGCCACCGCGGCGTGGAGGTAGCGGCGGGGCTGGACATTGCTGCCCAGGCTCAGGAGCACGGTCGTCATGCGGTTCAGGTGGCAGCAATGGGGGCGTGGACATGCCGTCGTCACGGCGGCCTGCCTACAATCCGGGATGCACATGATAGGGCACCGACATGACCTATTGCGTTGGAATCGAGGTGGACGAGGGCCTGGTCTTCGCTGCCGACACCCGGACCAATGCCTCGCTGGACGATGTGCGCGTGCACCGCAAGCTGCACGTGTTCGAGTATCCCGGCCAGGCAGCCTACGTGCTGATGGCGGCTGGCAACCTGGCCACCACCCAGCTGCTGGTGTCGCGCCTGGGGCGCGATGCCGACGAACGGCGCGCGCCCAACCTGCGCGACATGACCCACCTGTTCGAAGCCGCCGAGTACGTCGGCCAGCTGCTGGTGGACAGCCAGGTGCACAGCAATCACAGCGAACATGGCCACGATGGGGTCAATACCCAGGCCACGCTGATCTTCGGCGGGCAGATCGCCGGCGAGCGCCCCGGGCTGTACATGATCTATCCGCTCGGCAACGCCATCGCCGCCTCGCCGGAGACGCCCTACCTGCAGATCGGTGAATCCAAGTACGGCAAGCCGATCCTCGACCGCATCCTCAGCCCGGCCACGCGTCTGGAGGATGCCGCACGCACGGCGATCGTCTCGTTGGACTCCACCATCCGTTCCAACCTGTCGGTGGGCCTGCCGATCGACCTGGCGCTGCTGCGCGACGGCGAACTGCGCATCGGCCAGCAGCTGCGGCTGGGTGCGGATTCCACGCTGTATGCGGACATCCACCAGAACTGGTCGCGGCGGCTGGAACAGGCAGTGGACGCCCTGCCGCGCTTCCCCTGGGAAACCAACGGACGGTAGTGCCGGCCGCTGGCCGGCAACCGCGTTGATCCCACCACACAGGGATGCCGGCCAGCGGCCGGCACTACCGCGACATCAGCCCAGCGCTTCGGACACCGCGCGGAACACCTGCTGCATCTGCAGCGGCTTGCGCAGCACGTGCACCTGCACGCCAGCGGGAAATGCATCGGCCGCCACCTCCACCGCTGCGTCTTCCAGCACCAGCGCCGGGCCGCGATAGCCCAGCGTGGCCATCTCGCCCAGCAGCTGGCTGGCCGGCAACAACTTCGAGCCGGCGTCGGCAATCACCAGCGCCGGCATTGCCTCCTGCTGCATCCAGCGCAGCGCCGCCGGGCCATCGGAGGCCAGCTGCAGCTGATATCCCTGGCTTGACAGCGCATTGCCGAGCAACGACAGGCGCGTGGCCTCGCCATCGACCACCAGGATCGACTGGCCACTGCCCAGGGCCACCAGCTGCTCGATCGGCTCACTACCGTCGCTGGCTTCGTGCATCGGCAAGTGCAGTTCGAAGCAGGTGCCCTGCCCCGGCTGGCTGCTGACATGGATGCTGCCGCCGGCACCTTCGACGATGCGCTTGCAGGAAATCAGGCCCAGGCCGGTGCCGTCGGCCTTGGTGGTGAAGAACGGATTGAACAGGTGCGACAGCGTGTCTGCATCCATGCCGATGCCTTCATCGGCCACGCAGATCCGCATCCAGTCCACGCCATCGCGCTGGCCGGCATGGCTGGCGGTCAGGCTCAGGCGACCGCCGTTGGGCATCGCCTGGATCGCGTTGAGCGCCAGGTTCAACATCACCTGCTGCAGCTCGGTGTAGTTGGCATCGACCACCAGGCCTTCGTCCTGCACCTGCAGTTCCAGGCGCACGGCATCGGGCACGTTGCTGCGCAACAGCAGTGCAACCGCATCGAACAGGCCATCGATCTCGATGCGCTCGCTCGGCTTGCGCGAACCGCGCACGAACGACAGCATCGATTCGGCCATCTCATGGCCACGGCGACCGCACTCGGCGATGACATCGGCCAGGTGGTGCAGCTGCGGATCCTCGGTGCGCGCCTTCAGCAGGTCCGGCATGATCAGCAATGGCTGCAGGATGTTGCGCAGGTCATGGCTGAGGCCGGCAGCAAGCAGCGACAGGCTTTCCAGGCGCTGCGCGCGCATCAGCTCGGTTTCCACCCGTGCACGCTCCACCGCGCTGCGTGCATCGCGGATCGCACGCGCCACCGCCGACGGCAGGCGCGCCGGCAGGTGCTTGATGATGTAGTCATTGGCGCCCTTCTGCAGCGCCGCCACCGCGTTCTCCTCACCCATCGTGCCGGAGACGAAGATGAAGGGCACGTCCGGCGAGGTCTCGCGCACGATGCGCAGCGCGTCATCACCGGAGAACCCCGGCATGCTCAGGTCGGACAGCACGATGTCCGGCTGGAACGCAGCCAGTGCCTGGCGCAGTTCCGCCTCGCTCTCGACACGCTCGAAGCGGGCGTCCAGGCCCGCGTCGAGCATCTGTTCGGACATCAGCTCGGCATCCTCTGGTGAGTCTTCCACCAGCAGGATGCGCAGCGCCCCCAGGGCGGGACCGGTCAGGGGCATGGGCTCACTCGAGTTCCGGTGCCTGGTTGATCAACGCCCAGAACTTGCCCAGGGTCTGCACCGCGCCGAAGAACTGGTCCACGTCCACCGGCTTGACCACGTAGGCGTTCACGCCCATGTCCCAGCTGCGGGCCAGATCGCTTTCCTCGCGCGAGGACGACAGGATCACCACCGGCAGGCGCTTGAGTTCTTCATGCTCGCGGATCTGCCGAAGCACTTCCAGGCCATCCATGCGCGGCATCTTGATGTCCAGCAGCAGCACCGCCGGCAGGCCTTCCTCGCGATTGGCGAAGGCGCCGCGGCGCAGCAGGTAGTCCATCACTTCCACGCCGTCTTCGACGTGCACGATGGGATTGGCCAGACGCGCCTCTTCCAGGGCATCGATCGCCATTTCGGCATCCGCCGGGCTGTCTTCGGCGAGAAGAATGGTGCGCAGAGTGGTCATGCAGAAGGCCCTTGTTTGTCCGCGTCGATCGCGGGAGGCAGGTAGAAGTGGAAGGTGGCGCCGACGTCCGGTTCGGCCTCGGCCCAGATACGGCCGCCATGGCGGGTCAGCACGCGGCGCACGCTGGCCAGGCCGATGCCGGTACCCGGGTAGTCGCTGGCCTTGTGCAGGCGCTGGAATACACCAAACAGCTTGCCGGCGTAGGCCATGTCAAAGCCTGCACCATTGTCGCTGACCGTGAACTGATGGCCGCCATCGGGCTGCGGCTGGTAGTCCACGCGGATCTTCGCCGGCTCGCGGTTGCCCGAGTACTTCACCGCGTTACCGAGCAGGTTCAGCCAGACCTGGCGGATCATGTTCTCGTCGCCCACCACGATCGGCAGCGGCGCGATGCTCCACTCCACGTGGTGCGCATGGCCGCTGTTCTCGGCCTCGGCCTGCAGGTTGGCATCGAGCATGGCGCGGGTATCGGCCACCAGCGACTGCATGTCCACCGCCTGCTGGCGCATCGCTGCGCGGCCCAGCCGCGAATAGACCAGCAGGTCGTCGATCAGCGCCGCCATGCGCCGGGCCGAACTGGAGATCACCTCCAGGTAATGCCGGCTCTTGTCATCGGCGGCGTCGCCGAGGTGGCGCGACAGCTTGTCGGAGAATCCGGCCACGTGGCGAAGCGGCGCACGCAGGTCATGCGAAACCGAGTAGCTGAAGGCTTCCAGCTCGCGGTTGACCTCGGACACCTGCGCGACCTTGCCCTCCAGCTGGCGGTTCAGCTCTTCCACGCGCAGCTGCACTGCGCGCTGCATGGTGACGTCGCTGATGGTCAGCAGCACCACTTCGTCATCGGTGTCGGGCAGCGTCATGCGCCGTGCGTTGAGCAGCATGTAGCGCACCATGCCATCGGCGGTACGCTGCTCATGCTCGAAGTCCCAGAGTTCGCGGCCACGCGACAGCACATCGGCCAGGCGCTGGCGCACCACCGGATCCCGCCAGGCGCCGTCGCCGATGTTTTCCAGCAGCAGGCCATCGGCGCGCTCGTCCTGCAGGTCATACAGTTCGGCGAACGCCGGGTTGTGCAGCTGCACGCGCAGGTCGCGGTCGAGCAGCACAATCGGTTCGCGCACGGTCTGCAGCACCGACGCCGCGCGTGCGGCCGAGCGCAGCGATTGCCGTTCCGCATGCAGGCGGCGGCCGATCTGCCGCTGCAGCAGCCACAGCACCAGGCCGAGCAGGGCCAGCTGGATCGCCAGCGAACTCCACGACACCAGTTCGGTCTGCTTGCGCTGGCGCGCGGCCTGCTGGGCGCGCAGTGCCAGCAGATTCTGCTCGCTGGCCTGCAGCTCCTCCACCAGGCCACGGATCGGATAACGCGTGCTCAGGTCCTGCACCAGCTCACGCTGGTCGGAGTTCGGTTCGGACCGGGCCAGCTCGCGGGCAAGCGCCATGCGGCCTTCGAGCATCGATTCGATCCGACCAATGCGGATCAGCTGATCGGGATTGTCACGCGTCATCCGGCCCAGTTCGGCCAGGCGCCCGGGGATCTCGTTGGCCTTGGCCATCCGCTCGCGCAGGCCGGGCGCATCCACGCCCTTGGACAGGGTCAGGGCGGCGGATTCGACGTCGCGCACATCGGCCTGCAGCTGTTGCAGCGCCACACCAACGGACTGGGTGTGGTTGACCCAGGCCATCGCCTCTTCGCTGTCCTGCTGCAGTTTGCGCAGGGTCAACCACGGCACCACGATGATCGCGGCAGCCGCCAGCGCCAGGGCCGGCAACCGCCAGCGGTCCCAGATGTCGTCACTGAAAACCAGCGCCATAGTTCCTCGTCAGCACGGCCGCGGAGCGGGACCCGGGACGAGCCCGGCTGCGGCGGAACCGGCAATATAGCGCAGGCAATCACAACTCTGGAGTCCAAAGCGCGGCAGGCTGAACGGGCCCCCGCAGCCGGCCCCATACGCGAGTGGGCGCCCCCTTCGGGGCGCCCACCCTGTTCAACGGTCGGTGGATGCTCAGCGCTTGGCAGCGGCGCTGACCTTAAGCGCGGCGGCATCGACGCGGGTCACACCCTTGATGCCCTTGGCGGTGTTGACCGCCTTGTCCTTCTCCGCCTGCGTAGCGACGGCACCGCTCAGGCTGACCACGCCGTTCACGGTTTCCACCTTGATCTCGGTGCCCGGAACGTTGCTGCTGGCCAGCAGATCGGCCTTCACCTTGGTGGTGATCCAGGTATCGGTCACCGGCTCATTGGAGTCGTGACGATCAGCATGGGTCGTCGGATGGGTGCTGGTCGGCGGGCTCTTCGCGGCCGGGTCCTTGGCGAATGCGGCCGAGGAGGACAGCGCCAGGCCCAGGGTCAGGGCGGAAGCAATCAGCGTGCGGGTGGTATTGCTCATCGTGTCGTACTCCTTCGGAATGTGCTGCCAGTCTGGACAACCCACCGTAGAGCAGGCGTGGCGTTGCGGTCATGCCGCCGTGAATCGAAACGTTTCCAATGGCAACCGTTCAGTTTTGGACTGCCAGCACCCGTCGTTTACCCTGCCCTTCCCACTGCCGGAGCCCTGCCATGCGCCCCGACCTGCAACTGGCCCTGATCGGCTACGGCCTCGCCGGCCGCGTCTTCCATGCACCGCTGATCCAGCACACCCCCGGGCTGGCGCTGCACAGCATCGTCAGTTCACAACGCGACACCCTGCTGCGTACGTTCAGCGATGTGCACGTGCGTGCCACGCCGCAGCAGGTATTCGATGATCCGGCCGTGGATGCCGTAGTGATCGCCACGCCGAACGAACAGCACGCGCCACTGGCCATCGCGGCGCTGGCGGCAGGCAAGCATGTGCTGGTCGACAAGCCGTTCGCGCTGGATGTGGCCGAAGCGGAAACGGTGCTGGCTGCGGCACGCGATGCCGGGCGCATCGCCACCGTGTTCCAGAACCGGCGTTTCGATGCCGACTTCCTCACCCTGCAGTCGCTGCTGGCCGAAGGCAGCTTGGGCGACGTGGCCGAGTGCCACGCGCACTTCGACCGTTACCGTCCGCAGGTGCGCGACCGCTGGCGCGAACAGGACGGGCCCGGCAGTGGCCTGTGGTACGACCTCGGTCCGCACCTGCTGGACCAGATGCTGGTGCTGTTCGGCTGGCCCGAGGCAATCGATGCCGACCTGGCCGTGCAGCGCGAAGGTGGCGGCGGCATCGATTACTTCCACGCGATACTGCACTACCCACGGCATCGGGCGATCGTCCACGCCGGTTCCCTGGTGGCAGCGCAGACGCCGCACTTCAGTGTGCATGGCAGCGCCGCCAGCTGGATCAAGCACGGCCTGGACGTGCAGGAGGCGCAGCTGCGCCGCGGCGTGGCGCCGGGCGCACCAGGCTGGGGCCTCGATCCGCGGCATGGCGAGCTGGTGCGCTGCGATACCGAAGACAACGTGCAACGCAGCACCGTCGACAACCTACCCGGCGACTATCGCCGGTTGTATGCGCAGTTCGCAGCGGCGATGCACGGCGAGGGCGAAGCCACGGTCAGCCCGGTGCAGGCGCTGCAGCTGATGCGGTTGCTGCAGGCCGGCATGGACAGCGCGCGCGAAGGGCGCCGGATCGCGTTGGGGTGATCGGCAGGGCTGCGCCCTGCACCCGCACAAGCGGTAGTGCCGGCCGCTGGCCGGCAACCTCAACAGCAACGGCAAAAAACGGCTACCCGTGAGATGGCGGACCCACCCCGCCTTCGACAGTTATCCGCGCCCGACGGTAGGTGTCGACCTTGGTCGACACGTCAACGTGGAAGCGATCGGAGCAGGCTTCTGTAGAGTCGAGCCATGCTCGATTGGCTGCCTGGGGCCGGATCCCTTCGGCAACGCCGAAGGGCTCTGACCCCACCGCAGTGCTTACGACTTCTTGATGGCGTGGCCACCGAATTCATTGCGCATCGCCGACAGCAGGCGGTCGGTGAACGAATTCGATTCGCGCGAGCGCAGGCGTTCCAGCAGCGACAGCGTGATCACCGGCGCCGGCACATCCAGCGCGATGGCTTCGGCCACGGTCCAGCGGCCTTCGCCGGAATCCTCCACGTACGGGGCAATGCCATCCAGCGAAGGATTGCGCTTGAGGGCTTCGGTGCTCAGGTCCAGCAGCCACGAACGCACCACGCTGCCGTGGCGCCACACCTCGGCCACCTGCGCCAGGTCCAGTTCCATCTCCTGCTTGCGCTCCATCAGCGCGAAGCCTTCGGCATAGGCCTGCATCATTCCGTACTCGATGCCGTTGTGGACCATCTTGGTGAAGTGGCCGGCACCGGACGGGCCGACGCGCCCCCAGCCACGATCTTCGGCCGGGGCCAGCGTGCGCAGCAACGGTGCGATCTGCTCCACCACCGACGCTTCGCCACCGACCATCAGGCTGTAGCCCTCCTGCAGGCCCCACACGCCACCGCTGGTGCCGCAGTCGACGTAGCCCAGATCATCCTCGGCCAGCGCCTTGGCGCGGCGGATCGAGTCCTGGTAGTTGGAGTTGCCGCCGTCGATGACGATGTCACCCTCGGCCAGGTGCGGGGTCAGCTGGCCCAGCGTCTGGTCGACGGTTTCGCCGGCCGGTACCATCAGCCACACCACGCGCGGCACCGGCAGCGCGGCCACGGCGGCGGCCAGCGAATCAACCACCTCCAGGCCGGCCTCGGCGGCGCGCTGGCGGGCGCCTTCGCCCGGGTCGTAGCCGACCACGCGGTGGCCGCCGCGATGCAGGCGCTGGGCCATGTTGGCGCCCATGCGGCCGAGGCCGATCATTGCAATATCCATTGTTTCACCTTCAGTTGGGGTCTAGGGTCAGGCTGCCTGGCCTGCCGGTAGCCGCGCAGTGGCGCAGCTGCGCCTCGCGCCAACGCCGGTAGAGCGTGGTATGCAGATTGTGCACCGCCAGGTCGATTGAAAACGGGGTTCGCGGGTTGCGATCGAGCAGGCGGGCGACGTGGTAGCCGATGGGACGTATACCGCGTGGATGCACATAGATCACGAACTGCTGGTAGAACGGATCGTCCAGCAGCTGGTCCATGCGCGCGAGCGTGTCGTGGTAGCGCGGCGCCAGCCGTGCGCGCAACTGCGGATCGCGCTCGAACAGCAGGCGCTCGAAGTAGCGCTGGCCGATGCGCGGGATGTCCTGCGCCAGGTTCCAGAGTTCGGCATTGCGCTGGTCGTACCAGGCCAGGCCGCCGTGCTGCGCCAGGGCCTGCGCAGCGCCCTCGCCCACAGTGACGACCACGAAGTTCTCGGCCTGGTTGCTCAGGTCATCCAGCGTACCGTTGTCGTACACATGTTCGATGAAGCCGGGCACACCCACGAACGCCTGCCGCCCCATCGCCGAGGTGCGCACCGCCTTGCCGTCGGCGAAGAACTCGCCCGCGTGCGCGCCAAGCAGGATGCTGTCGGTGGCGTGCAGCGCGAGGAAGGTGCCGATCGACAGTTCATCCGCTGCGAACTCCGTATCGAACGCAGCATCGCCATACAGCTCGCGCTGGGTGGCCAGCTGCGCGACCTGGCGGCCGACACCGCACTCGGCGCGCACGGCACCGCTGTAGAACGCCTGCAGCGCATGGCTGTTGCCCGCACTGGGCACGAAGCCACGGCCGAAACTGCGCGTACGCTGCCAGCCCTGTGCCGGCGCGCCGCGCAGACCAAAGCCGATCCAGCCCAGTTGCGGGCCGGAGAAACGGAACGTGGCATTGCCCTGCAATGCCGAGGTCGCGCGCCGCGTGGCCGCCCCCAGCTCGAAGGCATAGGCGCAGACCGTAGCAGGGTCTTCCAGCAGCTGCTGCAGCAGTGCCTGTAGTTCGCCTGCAGGCAGATCCGCCGGCCAGCGTACGCGCAGGTCACCCGCTGCCTGTGCCGCGGCGAGCGAGGAACGCGTACACACCGGGCCCTTGTGTACCTGCGGTGCACGCAGCTCGGCATCCTCGAAGCGCCACCCCAACCGCTGCAGCAGACCCTGCGTACAGTCCGGGGATGGCGCTGCGACGACCCACGCGGGCGCCAGCAGCAGGGCTGCAATCAGCCACCTGCCGCGCACGCTCAGCCCTGGTCCGTGACCGCCGGTGCGGGTGCGGGCTCCGGTGGCGCCGCCGGCGATGGCGACGGCTTGCCCGCCGCGGCCGGCAGGTACTGCTGCAGGCGCTGGAAGAAGCGACGATAGAACTCGGCATCGGTGACCGTGCTGCTGGCCACCTTCACCAGCGAGTCGTCGTTGCTGCCGAAGGGCAGCGATACCGAACCCAGCGCTCCCACACCGACACTGGCCGAGGTCGGGCTCTTCTTCAGCGCGTAGCGATCCTGCACTGCGCTGACGAACACCAGCGTCTGGCCGCCACGCGGGGCGCAGGAGATGCGCAGCACCAGCTGCTCATGGTCATCCTCGCGCGGCTGGAAGTTCTTGTTGCCTTCCACCTGTGCATCGTCGGAACGGGCGATGGCATAGCCCTGGCTGAGCAGCGTGCGGCGCGCCGCTTCGCAGGCTTCGCCCGGGCGCCCATCGACCGTGCGCGAGAAGGTATCGCCGGAATCGAAGGACTCGCGCAACACGGTGCTGTCGGCGGCACGGCCACCGCAGGCCGAGAGGATCAGGGCGCTGGTGAGCGCCACGGCGGCGCTGGAAAGACGGGAGGCCCGCATGGGTACTCCTGCGAGAACGGAAGCACCAAGGGTAGTCCCACCCCCGTGTGCGGCAGGTCGACATACCCTCCCACGTTGCTCCCGGTTCATGCACGAAAAAGGGGACGGAGGGAATTAAGTCGTTTGTGCCACAAACGACTTAATTCCCTCCGTCCCCTTTTACGCCGAGGGGCCGGCAATGCCGGCCCCTGAGGTGTCACATGCCGTGGCCGGCTCAGTCCGCCCAGCGCCCCGCGCCGGTGGACTGCGGCAGCACCTGGGCCGACAGCGGGCGGTCATTGGCCAGCAGATTGACCGCGTCAGCGAGGATCGAGGCCGACTCGCGCAGCAGCGGGTCCGGACGCTTTTCAGCGGCCTTCTCACGGGCGGCATCCTTGACGATGTCGCGCTCGTTGCCGGTCAGGCCATCGTCGCTGCTGTCGTCGGCCAGCGGGTCCAGGGCCAGGCCCAGTTCCTTGCGCTGCACCTGGCGCTCCTTGCGCTGGGCGTCCTGGCGCTCGCGCTCGGCACGACGGGTCGCCTCGTTGAGCGAGATGTACTTCTTCGCGGCCTCGGTGCGGAACTGCTCCACATCCTCGTTCCACCACTGGAATTCCTTGTCAGTGGCGATGCGCGCGTCGTGGCGGGTCTCCAGCTTCGGCAGCAGCGGCGCGAAGTTGCCGTACTGGGTGTGCGGCACGGCGGCGATGCGGGTCCACGGCAGGGCGTTGTCGTAGGTGCTTTCGCCGAATTCGGTGGCATCGACGCTGGCCGGGAAGGCCAGGTCCGGCACCACACCCTTGTGCTGGGTGCTGCTGCCGCTGATGCGGAAGAACTGGGCGATGGTCAGCTTGACCTGGCCGAAGCGCTGGGTTTCGCCGCTCGGCCAGCGATCGAGGTCGACGATGTTCTGCACGGTGCCCTTGCCGAAGCTGGTTTCACCGATCACCAGGCCACGGCCGTAGTCCTGGATGGCACCGGCGAAGATCTCCGAGGCCGAGGCCGAACCGCGGTTGATCAGCACCGCCAGCGGGCCATCCCACGCCACGCCCTGGTTGCGGTCGCTGTTGACGGTAACGCGGCCACCGGACTCGCGCACCTGCACCACCGGGCCCTGTTCAATGAACAGGCCGGTCAGTTCGATCGCTTCATCCAGCGAGCCCCCCCCGTTGTTGCGCAGGTCCAGCACCACGCCATCCAGCTTGTCGTTCTTGAAGCCGGCCAGCAGCTTGGCGACGTCGCGGGTGGCCGAGGCGTAGTCAGCGGCATTGCGGCGACGGCCTTCGAAGTCCTGGTAGAAGGTCGGCAGCTTGATCACGCCGATCCTGCGCGCCGGTTCGCCGTTGGCGGCCGGGATGCTCATGGTCTCGCCCTTGGCGGCCTGTTCGGCCAGGCGCACCTTCTGGCGGGTCAGGACCAGCGTGTGGTGCTTGCCGTCCACGCCCTCGGCGGCCGGGATGAATTCCAGCTTGACCTGGGTATCCTTGGCACCGCGGATCTTGGCCACGACGTCGTCGATGCGCCAGCCGATCACATCCTCGACCAGGCCGGACTTGCCCTGGCCAACGCCAACGATGCGGTCCCCCGGCTTCAGGGTGCCGTCCACTGCGGCCGGACCACCGGCGATGATCTCGCGGATCACCACCATGTCGTCCTGCCGCTGCAGCTGCGCACCGATGCCTTCCAGCGACAGCGACATCGCCTGGTTGAAGTTCTCGGCGGTGCGCGGGGTGAAGTAGTCGGTGTGCGGATCGACAGCGCTGGTGTAGGCGTTCATGAAGAACTGGAAGACGTCTTCGCCCTTCAGCTCGTTGACCGACTTCTCCAGCGTCGCGTAGCGCTTGTCCAGCGTCTTGCGGATGTCGTCCGGCTTCTTGCCCGCCAGCTTCAGGCGCAGCCAGTCGTTCTTCACCGACTTGCGCCACAGCTCATCCAGTTCGGCACTGCTGGCCGCCCACGGAACCTTCTTGCGGTCGTATTCGAAGCGCTCGTCGGTGGTGAAGTCCGGCTCCTGCTTTAGCAGCTTGCGCGCATAGGCCACGCGCTCGCCGACGCGCTGCTTGTAGACCGCGAACACCTGGAACGCCGGCTCCAGCTCGCCGCCACGGATGGCCGAAGAGATGTTGGCTTCGAACGGCGCGAAGCGCGCCACGTCGGCCTGGGTGAAGTACTGCTTGCCGCCGTCCAGGGTCTCCAGGTAACGCTTGAACACGTCCTTGGAGGTGGCCTCGTCCAGCGCGCGCGGGCGGTAGGCGTAGCGGCTGTCGGACAACAGGCCGTACACCAGCTTGGAGGTGGTCACCTGATCGGCGGTGGCCGCCGCGGGCAATGCGGGCGAGTCGGCCTTGGCCGCCAGCGCCAGCGGCGCGACCAGCGCCAGGGCCATCAGGAATGCGGGGGCTTTGAATTTCATTGACGTGCTCGAAGGCGCCTTGCCAAGGGGGAGACTGCAGGGTGTTCAGACACCACGACAGTGCCGAAAGTTGCCGGGTTTGTCATCCGGCCGCGCTCGGTGGAAAACCAGCCTAGCCGGGCCGGTGTAGCAAATTGTGAATGCATGCAGAGCCGAGCCCATGCTCGGCTGGCCGGCAGCAAGCAGCCGAGCATGGGCTCGGCTCTGCGGCAGGCAGAGGTATGCGGACCAACGGTCCGCACCCACCTCAAGAGATGCCGGCGCCCTTGGCCTGCACGTCAGCGTGGTACGACGAGCGCACCATCGGGCCGGACGCCACGTGGCTGAAGCCCAGCGCGTAGCCGTAGTCTTCCAGCGCCTTGTAGTCCTCGGGGGTCCAGTACTTCAGTACCGGGTGGTGATGCGCGGTCGGCTGCAGGTACTGGCCGATGGTGATCATGTCCACATCGTGCGCGCGCAGGTCGCGCATGGTGGCCTTGATCTGTTCGAAGTCTTCGCCCAGGCCCAGCATGATGCCGCTCTTGGTCGGCACGTCCGGGTGCTGTGCCTTGAAGTTCTTCAGCAGGTTCAGCGACCACTGGTAGTCCGCACCCGGGCGCACGTTGCGGTACAGGTCCGGCACGGTCTCGATGTTGTGGTTGAACACATCCGGCGGGTTCTGCGCCAGGATCTCCAGCGCGCGCTCCATGCGGCCCTTGCCACGGAAGTCCGGGGTCAGCACTTCGATGCGGGTACCCGGCGACTTTTCGCGGATGGCGGTGATGCAGTCGACGAAGTGCTGGGCACCGCCGTCACGCAGGTCATCGCGGTCGACGCTGGTCACCACCACGTACTTCAGGCCCATGTCGGCCACGGTCTGGCCGAGGCTGGCCGGTTCGTTGGCATCCGGCGGCTTCGGGCGGCCATGGGCCACGTCGCAGAACGAGCAGCGGCGGGTGCAGACCTCGCCGAGGATCATGAAGGTGGCGGTGCCATGGCCGAAGCATTCGTGGATGTTCGGGCAGCTGGCTTCCTCGCACACCGTCACCAGGCGGTTCTCGCGAAGCTTGGCCTTGAGGTTCTGCACGGCGTTGCCCGAGGGAATGCGCACGCGGATCCACGACGGCTTGCGCAGCACCGGCGCGTCGGCGAACTGCACCGGCGAACGGTTGATCTTGTCACCGCCCAGCTGCTTGACCCCGGCCTGCAACGGCGCGGCGGACGGAGAGTCGCCCTGCACGATCTGCAGGGGAATGGAACGGGCGGTGGTTTCAGTCATGGCAGTTCCGGGGGGCGGTCAGGCGGCCGCAGAAAGATCGGGCAGTTCCGGCGTGTGCTGCAGCAGCAGGCCGAACTGGCGGGCCAGGTGGTCCAGCAGCACCGGCTTGACGGCATCCAGCCCGGAGGGGCCGCCCAAGTCTACCACCGAGGTCACCTGCAACCCCTGATAGCCACAGGGGTTGATGCGGTGGAAGGGTTCCAGGTCCATGGCCACGTTGAAGGCCAGGCCATGGAAGGTGCAGCCGCGGCGCACGCGGATGCCAAGCGCAGCGATCTTGGCGCCACCGACGTAGACGCCCGGGGCGCCCTCGCGGCGTTCGGCGCCGATGTTCCACTCGGCCAGGGTATCGATGAGGGCCTGCTCGATGCGGCACACGTAGTCGCGCACACCGATGCCCAGCCGCGGCAGGCGCAACAGCGGGTAGACCACGATCTGGCCGGGCCCGTGATAGGTCACCTGGCCGCCACGGTCCACGTGCAGCACGGGGATGTCACCCGGCGCCAGCACGTGCTCATCCTTGCCGGCCTGGCCCAGGGTGAACACCGGATCGTGCTCGACTACCCACAGTTCGTCGGCGTCGGCGTCGCTGCGCTGGTCGGTGAAGCGCTGCATGGCGCGCCACACCGGCTCGTACGCCTGGCGGCCGAGGTCGCGGACCACCGCCGGACGCGGCGCGCGGTCTTCCGGGGCGGCTTCGGCCGGGCAGCTGTCGGCTACAGCGTCCACTTCACTTCCGGGTGGTCGCGCAGTGCCTGGTGCGCCAGGTCGTACTGCTCGCGGCTCTCGGCCTTGAACACGATGCGGACGGACACGTACTTGCCGTTGGACGAATGCTTCCAGCTGATGCGTTCGTTCACCACATCGATGCCGGCAGCCAGCAGCAGACGGGGAAGCTCATGCTCCAGGCCGCGGTTGGCCGGGCCCATGGCGCTGAGCTCGAACTGGCCGGGGAACTGGAAGCCGTGGTCGGGGTTGTCGGACTTGATTTCCATGGCCCCATTATCGGGCCGCAGGGCAACAAACCCAAGAGTATTCATCAACGTCAAAGACAGCACTGGCGGCCTGCTGCGTTGCAGCTGGCCCAAAAGCGCGGGCGGAGAGCCCAACGGCAGCTGACTGGTTCTTTCGGCCCCTCACTGACCGGGGCATCGTGCGCGCGGCCTGCAGTCGCCTTCACGCCAGGCCTGCGGCGCGTGCGCGGGTAACGAATTGTGTCCGCCGGACAATGTTGTTTTCGGAACAGACAAGTGATCCCAACGTGCTCGTTCCGGCGCGCGGGCACGAGTACCGTAGCGTTGCAGAAAACGACAGAAAACCGCCCCCTTCCCCATGAGCATTCCATCCATGCATAGTGTCGCAGCCCTCGGGCTGGCCGGCCTGCTGGCCTCTGCCCTCCCCTTTGCCGCCCAGGCGGCCGAACAATGTGGCCCGGACGCGATGCGCGATCACCCGCCGCAGGTCAATTTCCGCGTCGACAACGACCTGTTCGGCGGCCGCCACCAGGACCAGGGCTATACCAACGGTGCGCTGTTGACCCTGGTCTCGCCCAATCTGGTCGATTACACCGACGACCCGTGCCTTCCACGCATGGCGCGCTGGGTGAACCAGTACCTGGAAGGCCTGCATCCGGGCAGGTTCGAACAGCAGAACATGATCTTCAGCATCGGCCAGGGCATCTTCACCCCGACCGATTTCAGCCGCAGGGACCTGATCGAGGACGACCGCCCTTACGCGGGCGTACTGATCGCAAACTTCGGTTTCAATGCGCGCAGCGGCGACCGCCTGCAGACCACCCAGCTGACGTTGGGCGTAGTTGGCCCGTGGGCACAGGGCAAGCAGGTGCAGAATGCCGTGCACGAAGTGCTGGGCGACGAGAAATTCAAGGGCTGGGACAACCAGCTGCACAACGAGCCGCTGTTCATGCTGACCCATGAGCGCATGCGCCGCTGGCCGGGTGATGCCAGCATCAATGCCGACGGCTGGGGTTGGGACGCGATCAGCCACTACGGCGGCTCGATCGGCAACCTGGAAACCAAGGCCAACCTCGGCGGTGAAGTGCGCTTCGGCTGGAAGCTGCCGGACGACTTCGGCAGCACGCCGTTGCGCCCGGCCGGTGAGAACACGGCACCGACCCGCAGCGGCCGTCCCAATGGCTGGTCCTGGCACCTGTTCGCGACCTCGGACGCGGCCTGGGTGATCCGCGACATTACGCTGGATGGCAACACGTTCCGCAACAGTCACAGCGTGGACAAGCGCCATGTGGTGGCCTACGGCGGCTATGGCGTGGCCGTGATGTACGGACGCTGGAAGTTCGCCGCTGCGCGTTACCACAGCACGCGGGAGTTCAACGGCCAGCGCCAATCGCCGGTGTTCGGCAGTTTCACCATCAGCCGCTCGCTGTAGGCGAGGGGCTGAGGGTGAAGCGGGTAGGTGCCGACCGTTGGTCGGCACACCGGTTACCGCATCGCTCGCTGCAAGTCAGGCGCTGCAGGTGGTGCCGGCCGCTGGCCGGATGCCGGCAGTTCCGGATGAGTTGCTGGGGAGCCGGCCAGCGGCCGGCTCTACCCCCCGCGTGCGGGGGGAAGCGGCCTTCCGAAACAGAAAAGGCCGGCATTGGCCGGCCTTTTCGTTCACCACGCAAAGGCGTGGATCATTCCGATTCCCACCACATCCAGAAGCTGTCCCACAGGCGCTTGAAGAAGCCGGCCTGCTCGACGGCGGCCACGGCCACCAGCGGTGCCTCGGCGATGACCTTGCCATCCAGCGTGACCTTCACGGTGCCGATCTGCTGGCCGGCAGTGAACGGTGCTTCCAGGGTCTTGGGCACGTCGATGCTCGGCTTCAGATCGTTGTAGCGGCCGCGCGGCACGCTCACCAGCATCGGCTGGGCCACGCCCAGCTGTACCTTGTCGGTGGTGCCCTTCCAGACCTTGTGCTCGGCCACGGCCTTGCCCGGCTCGTACAGGCGATGGGTCTCGAAGAAGCGGAAGCCCCAGTTCAGCAGGGCCAGGCTGTCGTCGGCACGCTGCTTCTCCGACGCACCACCCAGCACTACGGCGATCAGGCGCTGGTCGCCACGCTGGGCCGAGCTCATCAGGCAGTAGCCGGCTTCGGACGTGTGGCCGGTCTTGATGCCATCCACGCTGCCATCGCGCCACAGCAGCAGGTTGCGGTTCGGCTGCTTGATGTTGCCGACCTGGAATTCCTTGATCTTGTTGTACGCGTAGGTTTCCGGGTAATCACGCACCATCGCGCGGCCCAGCAGCGCCAGGTCGTAGGCGGTGCTGTGGTGGCCCTGTGCGGTCAGGCCGTGGGCGTTGACGAAGTGCGAGTCCTTCATGCCGATCTTGGCGGCGTAGCTGTTCATCAGCGACGCAAAGGCTTCTTCGCTGCCGGCCACATGCTCGGCCAGGGCGATCGCGGCGTCATTGCCGGACTGGATCGCCATGCCCTTTTCCATGTCTTCCAGGCGTGCGGTCTGGTTGACCGGGAAGCCGCTGTAGCTGCCGTCGGTACCGGCGCCACCTTCGCGCCAGGCGCGCTCGCTCATCATCACCTGGTCATCTGCACGGACCTTGCCGTTCTTGACCTCGGCGGCAACCACGTACGACGTCATCACCTTGGTGATGCTTGCCGGGGCCAGCTGCTCGTGGATGTTCTCGCCGGCCAGCACCTGGCCGGTGGCGTAGTCCATCAGGACCCAGGCCTTGGACACGCTCGGGGCCGGGGCCGGCGGGGTCGCGACGGTGGCCGGGGCGGCGGCGGCGGCGGCAGGCGCCGGCGTGGCCGGGGTCGGCAGCGGCGTCTGGGCGGAAGCCAGGCCCACCACCAGGGTGGCGGCCAGGGCGGTGGCGGCGGAACGGAAATTCATTGGACAGCAGGCTCCAGGGGACGGCCGGGAATGGAGGGTGGAACGTAACGGCCATTGTAAGGCCGGGGGAGCCTGGGCCGGCAGCACCGGCCCGGGCGGATCAATCCTTGACGATCTGCGGCGAACCCAGGCCCAGACCGGCGATGCGGCCGGCAAGTTCCGCGGCACTGGCATGGTCGGTGGCAGGAACGCGCAGACGGAACAGGGTGCGGCCACCGGCGGCGATGTCGCTGATGGTCGCGCCGACGATGCCGGCAGCGTTGAGCTGGCCCATCGCACGGTTGGCGTTGTCGCGACTGGAGAAGCTGGCGACCTGCACCATCACCGCGCCCACCACCTGCTGCGACAGGCTGGGTGCCGCCGGCGTGGCGGCGACGGTGCGCACGGGTGCCGGCGCGACGGCGCGCGGCGCGGCGCTGGCGACTGCAACCGGCGCCGGTGCGGTGCTGCGCAGCGGTGCACTCGGCGGCAGGCTGCTGACCGCCACCTCCGGCACGGTGCTGGCCACGCCCTGGGTGGTGGCCGGCTGGCCGCGTGCCGGCATGCCATCGGCCGGCAGGCGCTTGACCAGGCGATCGATATCGCTGTCGGCAGTGGCGCGCGCGGTCGCTGCCGGGCGTGCACTGGCCACCGCAGCTGCCGCTTCGGCGGCACGACGCTCGCGGCGGGACGGCTTCTGCGCCAGCAGGTTGCTCTCGCCCGGCTGCAGCGCGCGCACTTCCACGTTGCCGGTACCGCGCTGGGTGATGCCCAGGCGCACGGCGGCGGCATAACTGAGATCGACCACGCGACCATCGTGGAACGGGCCGCGGTCGTTGACGCGCACGATCACCGACTCGCCATTGTCTAGGTTGGTCACGCGGGCGAAGCTGGGCAGCGGCAGCGTCTTGTGCGCGGCGGTGAACTGGTACATGTCGTAGACCTCGCGGTTGGAGGTCAGGCGGCCATGGAACTTGGCGCCGTAGTACGACGCGGTACCGCGCTCGACATAGTCGTGGGTATCGTCGAGCACCTTGTACGACTTCCCCAGCACCACGTACGGCGACTTGTTGCCGATCGCCGAGCGCTCCTCGGCGGTCACTTCCGGCTCGGGAATGCAGGCCACGTTGGGAATGTAATCCGGCGTGCTGTCACGCACGCCCGGCTTGTACAGGCCACCGGCAGTGTAGTTGCCGCGGGTGCTCAGGTCTTCCTTGGCCGCCGCGTACGGTGACCCTTCCGGGCAGTGTGCCGGGCGCGAGCCACGCCCCTGCACCAGCGTGCCGCCGGACTTGCCACCATGGCCGGCCGTGGCCGGCTTCTTCGGCGCGCTGCTGCAGGCAGCCAGCGCGAGGACGATCAAGCCTGGGACCAGCCATCTGATGTTCATGCCGGGGGCAGCTCCTGTCCGGCGATGGCCTGGGACAACTGGAACACGGCCATCGCGTACATCTTCGAGAGGTTGTAGCGGGTGATCGCGTAGTAGTTCTGGAAGCCCAGCCAGTACTGCTTGCCGGTGCTGCCTTCAAGCGTGATCGGCGTGGCGGTGGCGCCCGGCTGCACCGGCGCGCCCGGCTGGTAGCCGCGCTGCGCCAGGTCGGCCATCGTCCAGGTCGGCATCCATTCGGTCGGGTTGAACTCCTCGCGGCCCGGCGCCAGCGTGGCCGGCACGGCCACCTGCCCGCCACGCACCCAGCCGCCCTTCTTCACGAAGTAGTTGGCGATGGACGAGAACACGTCGTCGTAGCTGGTGAACAGGTCGCGGCGGCCATCACCGTTTCCGTCCACGGCGTAGTCGAGATAGCTGGACGGCATGAACTGGCCCATGCCCATCGCACCGGCATAACTGCCCTTGAGCGTGGTGATATCCAGTTTCTCTTCGTGGCCCAACTCGAACAGCTTGGCCAGCTCATCGCGGAAGAACAGCTCGCGGCGCACTTCGCGTTCCAGCTTGGCCGGGTCGCCGCTGCGCGGGTAATAGAACGCCAGCGTGTACAGCGCATCGAGCACGCGATGGCTGCCAGCATTCCTGCCGTAGCTGGTTTCCACACCGATGATCGCGACGATCACTTCGGCCGGCACGCCGGTGCGCTGCTGCACGCGATCCAGTTCGGCGCGGTGTTCGGCCAGGAACGCGCGGCCGCCATCGATGCGCGCCTTGCTGATGAACATCGGCCGGTACTCATTCCACGGCTTGACCCGTTCGGCCGGGCGCGACATCGCGGCGATGATCGGCTGGCGCACCTGCGCCTGGTCGAGCACGCTGCTGATCTGCTCCGGCTTCAGGCCATAGCGCTTGGCGGTATCGGCAATGAAGCGGGCCCGTGCGACCTCGAACGGCACCGGGGTGAGATCGACCGGCGCCGCGGTGGCGGCGGTGGCTTCAGGCGCGGCCTCGGCCGGGCCATGGGCCTTGGCGGCGGGCTGGCGCGGCGTACTGCTGGCCTGGGGCGAAGACGGTGGGGACTTCGGCTGGGTCGCGCAGGCGACCAGGCCGAGGGTGAGCATGCAGGCCAGAGTGCGTCGAATCATCGTCGCAGGTTAGCAGGTCATGGATGAATTAAAACCCCTAACACCATGAATCACAACGATTTGCCTGCGACCAGCGGGAAATGTGAAGGCACCGTGATCGCCCTTCCCCATTCAGATGGAGGTTGCCGGTTGCGTCCCCATCCCCGCAGACGCAACCGGCGACCGGATCCGGTCGGTACCTGCGCGGCTGCCGCTCCCCAGTGGCAGTACCCCGCGCTCCCTGTACCCGTTGGATCAGTACTGCTTCCCGCCCGACGCCCCCTCGCGCTGCAACGATTGACGGCGCGCCGTGCCGAACGGGCCGCCATTGTGCAGGCCGATTACGACAAGTCCATTGATCAAGATCAACGCGGTGTAAAAGTGTGAACCAGCTAGCGTTTTTTGCGGACTTTCGTCAGCGGGCGTGCTGTCGTGCATCGGTGTGAGAACGCTTACACAACGGGCGTTGCGCAGTCAGGAAGTTTCCAGCCAACGGCGCAGCCCCTCGTGGGTGGCCGCGGAAAGCAGTTCATGGGTGGGGCCGGGTAGACGGGCTGCGCAGGGGCCGCTGCAAGTACGTCCATGTAAGCTCGGTCGCCGCATCCATGCGGCTCACGCCCCTGCGCAGCCCCTCTACCCGGCCACGGACAGGTTCCGTGCGCGTCTACCCACGGCGAAGTAAAGAGAAGATCAAAAGCAAAGGCGGCCTGGCGGGTCGCTTCATTGCCGTGTGTAGAGCCGAGCCATGCTCGGCTCACGAGCAAGCGCAGCGTCGCGATCCGCTTTTGATCTTCTTTTTCTTCTCCGTGGGTGGCAGACCTCCGAAATCGGTCAGAAGCCGGTCGGGTTGGGTACGCGGGGGTGTCAGCCGCATGGATGCGGCTGCCAAGCCTCCAGGGACGGATTCACGGCGTCCCCCGCGTACCCAACCCGACCGGCCCACCCGCGGCTTCTGCTTTCCGCAGCCACCCAGACACCACCCACGAGGGGCTGCGCCGTTGGCTGGAAACCCTATCCCCCGTGCACGGGCCGGTGCCCGCGTACCGCCATCACCAACCCGATGCCGGCCAACAGCGAAACCGCCGATGTCCCGCCGTAGCTGATCAGCGGCATCGGAATGCCCACCACCGGCAGCAGGCCGGAAATCATTCCGCCGTTCACCAGTACGTAGACGAAGAACGCCAGCCCCAGGCTGCCGGCCAGCAACCGTGCATGCGTGTCGCGCGCGTGCACGGCAATCCACAGGCAACGCCCGACCACGAACAGGTACAGCGCGAACAGCGTCGCCACGCCGATCCAGCCGAACTCTTCGGCCAGCACCGAAAACGCGAAGTCGGTGGTGTATTCGGGGAGGAAATCCAGCGTGGCCTGGGTGCCCTGCCCCCAGCCGCGTCCCTGCCATCCCCCGGAGCCGATCGCGATGCGTGACTGCAGGATGTTCCAGCCGGTGCCCAGGGGGTCGGCCGCCGGGTCGAGGAAGGTCAACACACGATCCTTCTGGTACTGACGCAGCAGACCGAACCACGCCAGCGGCGCGGCCACTGCCAGCCCCGCCGCGCCGGTCGCCACCCAGCCCCAGTGCAGGCCCGCCAGCAACAACGCGAACACGCCGCTGGCGGTGACCAGCGTGGCGGTGCCGAGGTTGGGCTGCATCAGGATCAACACCGCCGGCGCGCCGATCAGCACCGCCGCGGTCAGTACCGTGCGCGGCGACGGCGGCAGCGGTTGCCGGTGCAGGTACCAGGCCATCATCAACGGCAGGCTGAGCTTGAGCAGCTCCGACGGTTGCAGGTAGAACACGCCGAGGTTGAGCCAGCGCTGCCCATATTTGCCGGTGCCGATCACATACACCGCCATCAGCGGCAGCATCGACAGCGCGTACAACGCTGGTGTCCACGCGCGCAGGCGCAGCAGCGAAACACGTGAAAGCAGCCACATCGCCAGCAGTCCACCCGCAAAGCGCGCCGCCTGCCCGGCCACCGGCCCGGACACACTGTGCAGCACCGCCAGGCCCGCGCCCATCAGGATCAGCAATGCGACCAGCAACGGCAGATCGATCGTGCGCACTGCCTCACGGCAGCCGCCAAACAGTCGTTTCCATTCCACGCGCAGCACGCTAGCAACGGGCGCTTGCGTGAAGCTGTCAGGGTGCTTCTGATCTCCGTAGCCGGGCTGTGGGGTCAGATCCCTTTTCCCTGTGGAAAAAGGGATCTGACCCCGACGCCGTACTCAGCCGTAGCCGCCGTGCACCGGGTTGTGACTGCGCACCGCCATCACCAATCCGAAGCCGGCCAGCAGTGACACCGCCGAGGTACCGCCGTAGCTGATCAGCGGCATCGGCACGCCCACCACCGGCAGCAGGCCGGAAATCATCCCGCCGTTCACCAGCACATAGACGAAGAACGCCAGGCCTGTGGCGCCGGCCAGCAGGCGCGAATACGAATCGCGCGACTGGCTGGCGATCCACAGGCAGCGCCCGATCACCACCAGGTACAGCGCCAGCACGGTGGCCACGCCGATCCAGCCGAACTCCTCGCTCAGCACCGAGAACGCGAAGTCGGTGGTCTGTTCGGGAATGAAGTTCAGGTGCGACTGCGAGCCCTCGCCCCAGCCCTTGCCATCGAAGCCGCCGGAACCGATCGCGATCTTCGACTGGATGATGTTCCACCCGGCCCCCAGCGCATCCATCTCCGGGTCCAGGAACATCATGATGCGGTCCTTCTGGTACGGCCGCAGCAACCAGAACCAGGCCACCGGCGCGACCGCGGCCACGCCACCCACGCCCAGGCCGACCCACCACCACGGCAGGCCGGCCAACAACAGCACGAACACGCCACTGGCAGCGATCAGCACACCAGTACCGAAGTCCGGCTGCAGCATCACCAGGCCGGTGGGCACGCCGATGATGACCAGGGCCACGAGCACGGTGTTGAAGCGCGGCGGCAGCGGCATCTTGTGCAGGTACCAGGCCACCATCATCGGCAGGCTGACCTTCAGCAGCTCGGCCGGCTGCAGGTAGAAGAACTTCAGGTCCAGCCACTGCCGGCCGTACTTGCCGGTGCCCAGCACGAACACCGCCAGCAACGGGATCATCGAGATCGCGTAGATCATCGGCGTAGCCGAGCGGATGCGCAGGATCGGCACCCGCGAGATGCCCCACAGCGCGGCCATGCCCACGGCGAAGCGCGCGCCCTGGGCCATCACCAGGCTGTCGCCACCGGCGCTCTTCAGGGTGGCCAGGCCGATCACCATCAGCGTCCCCAGGGCCAGGCACAGCACCCAGTCCAGCGTGCTGAAGAAGCGGCGCAGCATGTCGCCGGCCCAGCGCAGGAACACTCTCATCGTACGGGCTCCGCGACGGTCGGGCGTGGCGTGGCGGGCAACGCGGCGGCGGCCGGCGTACCCGGCTGCGGTGCGGGTACAGGTTCCGGCGCCGGCACGCCGACCAGCACCGGATGTTCACCCAGCTGCGCCGCGGCGAGGTCGCCAGCCTGGCGCGCGCCGGCATCTTCGTTGTCGAACGCGGTGGCGCCGATGGCGGTGGTGCCGCGCTCGCTGTCCAGTGGCTGCATGCCTTCGGGCATCTTGCCCAGCAGGTAGGCGTCGAACACCTTGCGTGCGATCGGCGCGGCCGCCGAACCACCATAGCCGCCGCCTTCCACGGCCACCGCGATCGCGATCACCGGGTTTTCCACCGGTGCGAAGCCGACGAACAGCGCGCGATGGCGCAGGTGCATCGGCAGGCTCTTCGGATTCACTGCCGCCGTGCCCTTTCGGCTGATGACCTGCGCGGTACCGGTCTTGCCGGCCATCACGTACGGCGCACCCACTGCCACGCGCCAGCCGCTGCCGCCGGGCCGCATGGTCGCCATCATGCCCTCGCGCACGGCCTGCACGTTGGCGGGGTTGGGGCTGACCGGCTTGCTCTCGCCAGCCGGCATCGCCGACCAGTCGCTGTCGAAACCCTCGCGCTGCTGGATCACCAGGTGCGGGGTGCGCAGCTGGCCATCGGCCAGACCGCTGACGCCGCGCGCCAGCTGCAGCGGGGTGACCTTCCAGTCACCCTGGCCGATGCTGATGTTGACCGTATCACCGGGGTACCAGGCTTCCTTGCGGCTCTTCCGCTTGTAGGCCGGCGACGGCAGGATACCGCCGATCTCGCCGGTGAGGTCGATGCCGGTCGGCTGGCCGAAGCCGTAGTACTCCATGTAATGGTCGAAGCGCTCGATGCCCAGGTCCAGCGCCAGCTTGTAGTAGTAGGTGTTGACCGATTCGGCGATGGACTTGCGCAGGTCGGTCCAGCCATGGCCGCCACGGTGGGCGTCACCCCAGCCGCGGGAAGTGCCCGGCAGATAGAACATGCCGGTGGACAGCACCTTGTCTTCCGGGCGTCGAACGCCCGAATCCAGGCCGGCCAGGCCGATCAGCGGCTTCAGCGTGGAACCGGGGGCGACGCCACCGAGCACCAGGCGGTTGAACTGCGGCCGCGACGGGTTTTCGTTCAGCGCCTTGAAGTCGGCATGCGAGATGCCGTTGACGAACAGGTTGGGGTCGTAGGACGGCAGGCTGACCATCGCCAGCACTTCGCCGGTGCGCGGGTCCATCGCCACCGCCGAGCCTTCCTGGTCGCCGAAGGCGGCCACCATGGCGCGCTGCAGGTCGGCGTCGATCGACAGCCGCAGGTCGGCGCCGGACTGCGCGGCGACGCGGCCGATGGTGCGGATCGCGCGCCCCTGCACGTTGGTCTCGACCTGCTCGTAGCCGACCTTGCCGCGCAGCTGCTGCTCGTAGTAACGCTCCAGGCCGGACTTGCCGATGTGGGTCAGCGCGGCATTGCCTTCGCCGAGGATCTCCAGATCCTTGTCATCAACGCGGCCAACGTAGCCGATGATGTGCGCGAACAGATCGCCGTAGGGGTAGCGGCGGGTCAGGTAGGGCTCCAGCTCGACGCCGGGGAAGCGCCAGCGGTCGACCGCGAAGCGCGCCATCTCCTCGTCGCTCATGCGCAGCTTCAGCGTGACCGGCAGGAACTTGCGGCGCGCCTTGCGCGACTTGTTGAACGCTTCCAGCTCTTCCGGGCTGATGTTGATGATCTTCGCCAGCCCTTCCAGGGTGGCGTCCATGTCCTTGACCTTGTCCGGGGTCACGTCCAGGCGGAAGGCCGGCACGTTCTCGGCCAGCAGGCGGCCATTGCGGTCGTAGATCATGCCGCGCCCGGGCACCACCGGCCGCGGCTTGATGCGGTTGGCTTCCGAGCGCGTGGCATAGACGTCGTGGTCCAGCACCTGCAGCTTGAAGTACCAGCCGCCCAGGCCCAGCAGGCAGACCAGCACGCCCAGGAAGCCCAGCGCCGCGCGGCGGCGGAACTGTTCGGCTTCGGCGTGCGGGTTCTTGACCTGGCGGCGCGGGATCATGGCTCAGCGCCCGCGCTTGCCGAAGCGCACCGCGTCCAGCAGCACGAACACCAGCGGCCACAGGCCCATGCCCAGCAGCGGTGCCCACCAGTACGACCACGGCAGGGTCGGCTCATCCACCACGATGTGGACCAGCGCGCTGACGATACGGTCGTTGAACAGCAGGCCGCCGATGGCCAGCATCTGCTGGGACATCGGGAAGAAGCGGATGCGGGCGCGGAAGCGCTGCAGGATGAAGGCCAGCATCACCAGCCGCATCGCCTGTTCGCCCAGCACGCCGCCGTACAGCAGGTCGGCAACCACGCCGCTGGCGAAGGCGATGCCCAGGCCGACGCGCTCGGGGGCTTCGATGACCCAGTACGCCAGCACCAGCGCCAGCCAGTACGGGCGCAGCGGCTGCAGCAGCGCCGGCAACGGCAGCAGGCCCAGCAGCAGCGCCACCACCAGGCTGGCCGGCAGCACCCACGGGTTGTCGCGCAGGCGGCTCATCGCTGGGCCTCCGGCGTGGTCGGTTGCCGGCCAGCGGCCGGCACTACCGTGGACCCGGCTGGGGTGGAGCCCCCCTCTTGTTGAGGGGGGCGCGCCAACGGCGCGGGGGTAAGGGAGGATGCGCGGGCCGGTTGCACCGAAGGTGCAGTCGGCTGAGGGGGGCGCGCCGAAGGCGCGGGGGTAAGGGAGGATGCGCGGGCCGGTTGCGCCGAAGGTGCAGTCGGCTGAGGGGGGCGCGCCGAAGGCGCGGGGGTAAGGGAGGATGCGGGGGCAACAGTCCTCGTTTGCGACGAGGGCTGTTGCCGGCCAGCGGCCGGCACTACCGGGGAGCTGGCCGGAGCCGGCGTCGTTGCCGCTGGCGCGGCTCCCGCAGGCACGCTGGCGCCGGTGGCCGGCCCCCCCGGGGCGGTTTCTTCCAGCTGCAGGCGCAGTTCCGGCGGAATGCGGATCGCCGCGCCCGGGCGCAGCAGCAGCACGTCGCGGCCGCGGTCGAGCTGGGCCGCCGGCTTCAGTTCGCCGACCAGGAAGGCGTGGGTGTCGTCCGGGCGCAGGCCGGTGATGGTGCCGACCGGGAAGCCGGCCGGGAAGCGCCCGCCGAGGCCGGAGGTAACGATCTCATCGCCCACTTCCACGCCCGCGCTGAGCGGAATGTCGCGCAGCTCCAGCGTATCGCCGCGGCCGTAGACGATCAGGCGCACGCCGTTGCGGGCCACGGTAACGGGCACCGCGTGGTCGGGGTCGGTCAGCAGCAGCACGGTGGAAGTGCCGCCGGTGACACTGATCACCTGCCCCATCAAGCCGCCGGCATCGATCACCGCCTGGCCGACGTGCACGCCTTCGCGGCTGCCGGCGTCGAGCACCAGGCGCTGCTTCACCGGGTCCAGGTCGATGTCCAGGATCGGCGCCAGCTGCACGTCCAGGCCGCTGCGCTCGGCCACGTTCAGCAGTTCGCGCAGCTGGGCATTGTCCAGCGCGGCGGTCTGCAGGCGGGTCAGGCGCGCGTTGGCCAGCAGCAGCTGGTTGCGCAGTTCGCGATTCTCGGTCACCAGCTGGGTATGGCTGGCGGCGGAATCCTTGACCTGGTTGCCGAGCTTGCCGGGCAGGCCGGCCAGCGCCCATACCGGCTGCACCAGGCTGTTGGCCTGCTCGCGCAGGCGCGCCAGCCAGCCGGCCTGGTCATCGAGCACGATCAGGGTGATGGCCAACGCGAGATAGGCCAGCAACCGCAGGGGGCTGGCGGCATCACCGGATCGGGAGGCAACGGGAGGACCGGCGTAGGGCGGCACGGCAACGATTCAACTGGCAGAAGGCGAAAGGGAAACACGCGGGCGCCCCGCCGGTGCCGGCCCGCCATCACGGCGGGCCGCACCCCGGAAGGGCGCGGCGGGCAGGAACGGCCGGGACGGCTTATTCCGGCGCAAAGAACTCGTTGCCGTGCATGTCAACCAGCTCCAGCGCACGGCCGCCACCGCGGGCCACGCAGGTCAGCGGATCGTCGGCCACCTGCACGTGCAGGCCGGTTTCCTCGGAGATCAGGCGGTCCAGGTCGCGCAGCAGGGCGCCACCACCGGTCAGCACGATGCCGCGCTCGGCGACGTCGGCGCACAGTTCCGGCGGGGTCTGCTCCAGCGCCAGCTTGACCGCGCTGACGATGCCCGACAGCGGCTCGTGCAGGGCCTCGAGCACCTCGTTGGAGCTGATCTTGATCATCTTCGGCACGCCCTCGGCGAGGTTGCGGCCGGAGATTTCCATCTCGATCACTTCCGCCTGCGGGTAGGCGCAGCCCAGCTCGACCTTGATGCGCTCGGCGGTGGCTTCACCGATCAGCATGCCGTGGTTGCGGCGCACGTAGTTGGTGATCGACTCGTCGAAGCGGTCGCCGCCGATGCGGACCGAGGCCGAATAGACGATGCCGTTGAGCGAGATCACCGCCACTTCGGTGGTGCCGCCGCCGATGTCGATGACCATCGAGCCACGGGCCTCGGTGACCGGCATGCCGGCGCCGATCGCGGCCGCCATCGGTTCTTCGATCAGGAACACGTCACGGGCACCGGCTTCCTCGGCCGATTCCTTGATCGCGCGGCGCTCGACCTGGGTCGAGCCGGCCGGCACGCAGACCAGCACGCGCGGGCTCGGGCGCAGCACGCGCGATTTGTGCACCTTCTTGATGAAGTGCTTGAGCATCGCCTCGGTGTAGGTGAAGTCGGCGATGACGCCGTCCTTCATCGGGCGGATGGTGGTGATGTGACCCGGGGTACGGCCCAGCATCTGCTTGGCTTCGGCGCCCACGGCTGCCACCGAGCGGGTGCCACCGATGGCACGGTCCTGGCGCACGGCCACGACCGACGGCTCGTTCAGCACGATCCCCTGCCCGCGCACGTAGATGAGGGTGTTGGCCGTGCCCAGGTCGATGGACAGGTCGTTGGAGAACATGCCACGGAGTTTCTTGAACATCTGAGGAAGGAGTCCTGAGGGGTGTCGTGCCCGCCGCGGGATGGCGAAAAAATGGGCAGAAATCGAGGCCGACAAGCCTAGCAACCCGCCTGCCGCCGAGCAAGGAAAAAACTAGCTGAACCCGCGTCTTCACAGGCTTTCGGCCTGATCGGGCATCACCCGGTTCTGGCCCTGAGCGGCACCAGCGGGTAACCTTTGCGCCGTCGGGCGCCCAAGGGCGCCGTTTGCTTGCCCGCTGAACCGGGCTGGCCCACCCCAAAATTCACCGCATAGGCTTACATCGATGTCCGCTCTGATCTGTGGTTCTCTTGCCTTCGACACCATCATGGTGTTTCCGGACCAGTTCAAGAATCACATCCTGCCGGACAAGGTGCACATCCTGAACGTATCCTTCCTGGTGCCGCGCATGCGCCGCGAGTTCGGCGGCTGCGCCGGCAACATCGCCTACAACCTGCACCTGCTGGGCGGCCAGCCGATCCCGATGGGCACCGTGGGTTCGGACTTCGGCCCGTACCGCGAGTATTTCGAAGGCCTGGGCATCGACCTGTCGCGCGTGCGCGTGATCGATGAGCTGTTCACCCCGCAGGCGTTCATCACCACCGACCACGACAACAACCAGATCACCGCCTTCCACCCGGGCGCGATGATGCGTTCCTACGAGAACCATGTGCGCGGCGTGCCGGGCGTGACCCTGGGCCTGGTCGGCCCGGACGGCCGCGAAGGCATGATCCAGAACGCGCAGGAATTCCACGAGGACGGCATCCCGTTCATCTTCGACCCGGGCCAGGCCATGCCGCTGTTCAACGGCCCGGAACTGCGCGCCTTCATCGACCAGGCCGACTACGTGGTGGTCAACGACTACGAGTCGAACCTGCTGCAGGAACGCACCGGCTGGGACGAAAAGGAGATCGTCAGCCGGGTCAAGGCCTACATCACCACCCGCGGCCCGAAGGGCGCGGTCATCCACACCCCGGAAAAGAGCTACGACATCCCGCCGGCGCACGAGCGCCGCGTGGTCGACCCGACCGGCTGTGGCGACGCCTTCCGCGCCGGCCTGATCTACGGCATCCAGAAGGGCTACGACTGGCTGACCATCGGCCGCATGGGCAACCTGATGGGCGCACTGAAGGTCGAGCACCCGGGCACGCAGAACCAGCGCTTCACCTTCGACGAGTTCAACGAGCAGTTCAAGCAGCAGTTCGGTTACGCGCTGGGCGCGTAAGCCGAACTGCCCGCGCATCGCTCGGTGGGTGTCGACCTGGGTCGACACTGCCGGCCGGCGGCCGGCACTACCGGAACTTCCGACCGACACGTTGCCTGCTCTCTGTGGAGCCGAGCCCATGCTCGGCTTGCGCGCGCCTGCGCGATCTGACCGCAGAGCAGCCGAGCGTGGGCTCGGCTCTACACGGTCATGCGGCCTGCCAGGCCGCCAACAGCGCGCGGCAATCGGCGAAATGCCAGTCGGCACGGCCGGGCCACGGGTTTTCCGGCAGGTTGACCAGTACGGCATGGGCGCCCGCGGCGCGGCCGCACTCCAGGTCGTAGGCGTGGTCGCCGACCATCACCGCCTCCCTCGCTGCAATGCCCCAGCGCCGCAGGTGCTGCTGCAGGCCATCCGGCGAGGGCTTGGGCACCGCTTCATCACGGCCGACGATGTCGGCATCATCGAACAGTTCCCCGACCCCGATCGCGTCCAGCGTCAGCTTCGCCAGCGCATGATCGTTGCGGGTCAGGATGCCCAGCCGGCAACCGTCGGCTGCCAGCGCACGCAGCAGCGTCACCGCACCCGGCGCCGGCAGCGCCTCCTCGGCCAGCACACGTTCGTGATCCAGCAGCCACTCACGCTTGGCCTGCGCCGGCGCATCCGGCAACGCTGCGATATGGTCCAGGATGTCCTCCTCGGCCGCGATCTGCAGCGCACGGCGGATCGCGGCGAAATCATGCACGGCGACGGTCAGCGTGCCATCCATGTCGAAGACCCAGTGCCGGATCGCGGACAACGCGTGCACTGCGCTGCCCGTCGCGATCATCACTGCCACCACTGCGGCATGCGACTGGCGTCGACACCGCCGGTCTCGAACACGGCCGTACGCGTGCCGCCAGCCTTGACCGGGAACTCGATGCTGATCGACTTGCCCTTGCGCGCCAGCTTCCACAACGCCTTCTGGTCGGTGATGAACAGGGCGATGGCTTCATCGGTCTTCGGGCGCCAGGCCGCCATCGACACCGGCTTGCCATCGTCCACGGTCACCTTCACCGTGCACTGCGGGCAGCGGAAATCACCGGCCTGCAGCACCAGGTAAGCGTGCCGCTTCCACTCCGGGTGATCGCGGAACACCAGCTGCACCGGCTTGGCGCCGCTGCCATCCACGTCCACCCGTTCCTTGCTGTAGATCTGCGCCGAAACCTGGTTGCCCTTGTTGCCCACCGGGATCTGGTTGTACTGCCACAGCGCCTGCATGCGGCGCAGGTCGCGCGCGGCATCGCCCTTGGCCTTGACCTCGTCGAAGCCCGCGGCGATGCGCTCGGCGGCGGCGGTGTCCTTGTACTGGTCCAGCAGCGAGGCGCCATGCAGGCGCGCGCGTTCCCAGTCCTGCGCGGCCACGGCCATGTCGTACTGCTTGGCCACGTCCTCGGCCTTGGCTTCCTTCTGCGCCTGCACGGCGGCCGCGGCGGCTTCCTGCGCCTTGCGCTCTTCCTCGGGGTTGCTGCAGGCGGCCAGGGCCAGGGTGCAGGCGGTGAGCAGGATCAGTCGTTTCATGGCGGAGGTCCTATGCGAGTGCATCCCGATTCTATCGGCAGCGAAAAGCGGATACAGCAACGGCGGGTTTCCCCGCCGTAGCTGGTGAAGCAGTGACCGGTTGCCGGCCAGCGGCCGGCACCACCGGTTACTTGGCTTCAGCCTTGGCCAGCATGTCCTGTACCGAGGCCGTGGTGATCGGGTGGTAGCCCGGCTTGGCCTTCTCGAAGGCCTGCTTGGCCAGCTCCAGCCCCTTCGGGGTCTTCACCAGTTCGGCGTAGATCGGCAGGATCAGCTTGCGACGGCCGACGCGCTCGATGAACGCGGCAGCCCCTTCATTGGCCTGCTCGTAGCCGCTGCGGATCGCCAGCGGGTACCAGCGCATGGCGATCTCGCCATTCGGGGTGCCGGTGAAGTGGAACGCCTTGTCCAGCGTGGCCAGCTTGTCCAGCGGCTGGGTCGCACCCAGGCCGTCGATGAAGCGCACCCATTCCTGCGTGCTCCAGTCGGCGATGACCTGGCTGCTCGGCACGGTGCCGGCGCTGGCGAAGGCAATGCGCGCGGTATCGACGCTGCTGAAGTTGCGCGACTGCGCCTTGGCCGCGAACGCCGGAATGCCCGGCTCGTCCAGCCACGCCTTCAGTTCGGCCTCGGTCACTGCCGAGGGATTCTTCGGCAGCAGGTTCTTCTTCATGTACGCGACGAACTGGTCGGTGTTCGCGCTCTGGAAGGCATGGTCATCGAACCAGCCGCGCAGGAACGGATCGAAGGTCTCGCGGCCGAAGCGCTGCTCCAGGAATTCCAGGAACCACGAACCCTTGACGTAGGCGACCTGGCTGAGGGCTTCGTCGGGGTCACGCTCGTTCAGCGGCGGCAGCGCCAGCGCCTGGTCGGCCGGGCTCATGTCCTTCACTTCGGCCAGCAGGTCGGTCTGGTCGATCTGCTTCTCCATCTCGGCCATCTCCTTGCCGTACAGGGCTTCGGTGATGCGGCCTTGGACGTAGGTGGTGAAGCCTTCATTGAGCCAGATGTCCTTCCAGCTGGCGTTGGTCACCAGGTTGCCCGACCAGCTGTGCGCCAGTTCATGGGCGACCAGCGAGACCAGCGACTTGTCACCGACGATCACGGTCGGGGTGGCGAAGGTCAGGCGCGGATTCTCCATGCCGCCGAACGGGAACGACGGCGGCAGCACCAGCATGTCGTAGCGGCCCCAGCGGTATTCGCCGTAGAGCTTCTCGGCGGCACCGATCATCTTCTCGGTGTCTTCGAATTCTTTGGCGGCCTTGTTGACCATGGTCGGCTCGGCCCAGACGCCGGAGCGGCCGGAGATCGGCTCGAACACCAGGTCGCCGGCGGCGATGGCCAGCAGGTAGGACGGAATCGGCTGCGGCATCTTGAAGGTGTAGTCACCGTCACGCGCGGCCTTCGGATCGTTGTCGGCGCTCATCAGCACCATCACGTCCGGGCGCGAGACCACGTGCGCGCTGTAGGTGAAACGCACGCTCGGGGTGTCCTGCAGCGGCACCCAGGAGCGGGCGTGGATGGCCTGCGACTGGCTGAACATGAAGGGCAGCTTCTTGCCTTCGGTCATCGACGGCGCCAGCCACTGCAGGCCCGAGGCGGTCGGTGCGGTGTGGTAGGTCACTTCCACCTTGGCCGGCTGTTCCGGGGTCTCGATGGTCAGCTTGCTGCCGAACACCTTGTCGACCGGGGCCAGCGCGAACTGCAGCGGGCTGCGCGCGCCATCGGCACCGACGGCCTCGACCTTGGACACGGTCAGCTCGCGGGTGTCGAGCACCAGCTGCCTGGCGTCCTTCTGCTTCCATTCCAGGGTGTAGGTGGCGGTGCCGCCGATCTGCTTCTGGTCGAAGTCCAGCTTCAGATCCAGCGCGATGTCCTTGATGACGACCTTGTCCGGCTCGGCGTACGAGCTTTCGTCGTGGCTGCGGTTCTCGGCGTTCACGGGGGCGGCGGGGGCCTTTGCGGCAGTCGGGGCGGCGGCGGGCGCGGCCGCCTCCTGGGAGCAGCCGGCGGCCAGGGCCACGGCCAGCGGAAGGAGCATCAGCGGATTACGCATGAATCGGGACCGTTACGGGGATCAAACCCCAATGGTACCTCCCTCCGGCCGCGCAGGCGTTGCGCGGTGCGGGGTAATGCAGGCCGGGGCCGTTCCTGCGCCTCCGGCGCATGCCAAGGCAGGTGCCCACCTTGGTTGGCACGGATCCATCAACGCACGCGGCAGGCCCGTGCCGACCAAGGTCGGCACCTACCAGAGCGGATGACCGCAGCGGGCGAGTGCCAACCAAGTTGGCACCCACCAGAGCAGGGCTTACAGCTTGTAGCCGGAGTGGATCGAGACGATGCCGCCGGTCAGGTTCTTGTAGTGGCAGCGCTCGAAGCCGGCCTGCCCCATCATCGCCTTCAGTTCGTCCTGCGGCGGGTGCTTGCGGATGCTCTCGGCCAGGTACTGGTAGCTGTCCGAATCGTTGGCGAACAGCTTGCCCAGCTTGGGCAGGATCTTGAACGAGTGGAAGTCGTAGATCGGCTTGAACCAGTCCGCGGTGACTTCGGAGAATTCCAGCACGCGGGCCTGGCCGCCCACCTTCAGCACGCGGTACATCTCGCGCAGGCCAGCGTCCTTGTCGGTCACGTTGCGCAGGCCGAAGGCAATGGTGACCAGATCGAAGCTGTTGTCCGGGAACGGCAGGGCTTCGGCGTTGCACTGCACGTAGTCCAGGCCGAGCACGAGGCCGCGGTTGGTCAGGCGGTCACGGCCGACCGACAGCATGCCGGCGTTGATGTCGCCCAGCACCACCGAGCCCTCGGCGCCGACGCGCTCCTTCAGCAGGGCGGCGATGTCGCCGGTGCCTCCGGCCAGGTCGAGCACGCGGTCGCCCGGCTTCACCTGCGCGGTGGCCACGTAGTAGCGCTTCCACGCCCGGTGCACGCCCAGGCTCATCAGGTCGTTCATCAGGTCGTAGTTGCGCGCGACCGAGGTGAACACCTGGCCGACCAGCTTCTGCTTGTCCTTGGCGGCGACGTCGCGGAACCCGAAATGGGTGGTACCGGCTTTGTAGGGGGATTCGCTCATGGCCCCGATTATCGCACCGCCGGGGGCCAGCGGCACCCCCTGCCCGTATGATGGCGGGCCACGACTTACCGGAGCCCCGCATGATCACCACGCCCGACTACCAGGCCCTGCTGCAGACCGCCATCGCCGAAGCCCGCCAGGGCCTGGCCGAGGGCGGCGTGCCGATCGGCGCGGCGCTGTACCACAACGACGGCCGCCTGCTCGGCTGCGGCCACAACCGCCGCGTGCAGGAAGGCGACCCGTCGGTGCATGGGGAAACCGACGCCTTCCGCAAGGCCGGCCGCCAGCGCCGTTACCAGGACACCATCATGGTCACCACCCTGGCCCCGTGCTGGTACTGCTCGGGGCTGGTGCGCCAGTTCAACATCGGCACCGTGGTGGTGGGCGAATCGCGCACCTTCCAGGGCGGCATCGACTGGCTGCGCGAAAACGGCGTCAACGTCATCGACCTGGACAACCAGGAATGCGTGGACCTGCTGGGCGATTTCATCAGCCGTCATCCCGACATCTGGAACGAGGACATCGGCGAATGAGCCACGCGCGCTCGTCTCTGCAACACATTTAATGAACGCTTCAGCGCCGGTGCACCCTTGTGCCGGCGGCCTTTGCGGGCATCGGCGTGACCGCGCGCACAGTCAGCCAGGTCACGCGCACACATTGCGGTAACACCCCACGCGGCTGACACGCCTACGGTGGGTTCACCGGGGCACCCTTTCCCCGGCGGAGCCAGCCATGTGCGCGCACGCCGTACGCCCTACGACAGACCCGATCCTCGATCCGATCCGCGAACGCTTGCAGCAGCAATATGCGCTGCACCGGCGCGGCGCGCCGTTCTGGACTGCCTATCAGCACATGCAACTGGAGCTGGTCCGCCGCCACCCGCTCGACCACGAACGCCTGTGCAATGCGATGGCCACTCTGGCCGAAGACCTCGGTGCGGTCGAACATGCGCAGTTGATCGGCCATGCCAACGCAGGCTCCACATCCCGCTGACGCGGCATGCACCGCCATATACGCCACACTCGGATGAACCCCCACTCCCTTTCCACTCAACCGAACTGGATTGTCATGCACGCTGAAGTCCCCACCATTCCTCCGGTCATCAACGTTGACGCCGAGCTTGACCACTGGCGCCGCCAACATGCCGAAGGCGCACTGCCGCACAACTCGTTCGGCTCGTACGTGCCGTGGATCAAGTTCGCCTGTGATTCGCTGATCACCCAGCCGCGCGCCAGCGAGGCCGAACGTGACGAGATGTTCCAGACCCAATACGCCCTGCAGATCATGCCGCGGCTGAGCGAAGCCCAGGCCCGTGAGTTCGTCGACCGTTGCTGGCAGCACGTCTACCAGAGCAGCCCGGTGCGCAGCCTGCAGGCGCCACGACTGCAGCGCATGCGCGCCTGACCGCCGCTGCACAACCCCTGCACGGGCCACTGCCGATCATCCTCGTCACCTGAGTGGGACGACGACGATGAAAGCACGCAACCTGTTCAATACGATCGCCAAGAAGGCCGCGGCCGCCACCGGCTCGCCGTGGACCTTCCTGGCTGCAGTAGCGATCGTGGTGATCTGGGGCATCAGTGGCCCGGTGTTCGGTTTCAACGACACCTGGCAGCTGGTGATCAACACCGGCACCACCATCATCACCTTCCTGATGGTGTTCCTGATCCAGCACACGCAGAACGCGGATACTGCCGCGATGCAGATCAAGCTGGACGAGCTGATCCGGGCGACGGCCGAAGCCAACAACGAACTGTTGGATCTGGAAGAACTGGATGAAGCGCGCCTGGAAGAGATCCGCGCCGAGTACGAGCAGATGGCGCGCGAAGCCGGCGATGCGCTGGCGCGCGTTCGCGCCTGCCATGCGGCGCGGCGCGACGATGAAGCGGTATAGCAGGCCTCCGAATGACAATGCCGGCCAACGGCCGGCACTACCCTCGATCATCAAGGTAGAGCCGGCCGCTGGCCGGCTGTCCTTCAGCTGCGCTCGTGCCAGCCGCCGCCCAGCACCTTGTACAGGGTGATGCGGTTGGCCTGCTGCGCCAGCTGCGCCTGCAGCTGGGTCTGCTGCGCGTTGTAGGCGGTACGCCGCGCGTCAAGCAGGGTGACAAAGCTGTCCAGCCCCGCGTCGTAGCGTGCCTGCGACAGGCGATTGGCCTGTTCGGCCGCTTCCACCAGGCGCTGCTGTGAACTCACCTGCTCATCCAGGCTGACATTCAACGCCAGCGCATCGGCCGTTTCGCGGAATCCCACCTGGATCGACTTCTCGTACTGCGCCAGTGCGATATCACGATCCGCGTTGGCGATGGCCAGGTTGGCGCGCAGCTTGCCGCCCTGGAAGATCGGCAGGGTGATCTTCGGCAGGAAGCTCCACACACGGGTGCCGCTGTCGAACAGGTTGGACAGTTCGCTGGAGCCGCTGCCGATGCTGCCGGTCAGCGAGATGCTCGGGAAGAACGCTGCGCGTGCCGCACCGATGTTGGCATTGGCGGCCAGCAGCTGGTGTTCGGCGGCCATGATGTCCGGGCGCTGCAGCAGCACGTCGCTGGGCAGGCCGGCCGGCGGCGGGGCCAGCGCCAGCAGCTGCGGTTCGATGCTGTCCGGCAGCAGTGCCGGATCGAGCTGGCCACCGGCCAGCAGCGCCAGTGCGTTGCGGTCCTGGGCCAGCTGGCCGCGCAGGCGCGCGGCATCGGTGCGTGCGGTCTCGACCAGGGTACGGGTCTGGGTCAGTTCCAGCGCCGAACTGCCGCCGCGTTCGTGGCGGGCCTCGGCCAGGCGCAGCGAATCCTCGTAGGTCTTCAGCGTGGCATCGGCGATCTTCAGCCGCTGCACATCAGCCCCATAGGTCAGCCACGCGGTGGCGGTCTCGGCCACCAGGCTCAGCTGCGCGTTGCGGCGGTTGGCAGCCACGGCGAAGTACTGCTGCAGCGCCGCCTCGCTGAGGTTGCGCACGCGACCGAACAGGTCCAGCTCGAACTCGGCCACACCCACGCCCGCGCTGAACTGCTCGGTGACACCGGCATCGGTACCACGGCGGTCCATCTGGCCGGTCACGGCCACGCCGGGCACGCGATCGGCGCGCTGCACGCGGTACTGGCCACGCGCGCGCTCGACATTGAGCACGGCCACGCGCAGGTCGCGGTTGTTCTGCAGCGTCTGCTCGATCACCTGCTGCAGGCGCGCATCGGTGAAGAAATCGCGCCAGCCGACGGCGGCGACATCGGCCACCTCGCCCTGCGCGGCCTCGGCCGGCCACTGCGCAGGAATCGCCGGAGCGACGGCGGTGTTCTTCGGCGCCAGGGTGGAGCAGCCGGCCAGCGCGAGCGTGGCGGCAATGGAGAGGAACAGGGATGCACTTTTCATGGGGATCACTTCCATCGGTACTGCCGGATGGCAGGAGGCAGTGCCGGCCAGCGGCCGGCACTACCGTTTCGATAACGCCAGCCTGAGGCCGGCATGACCGTTTCAGGTCACGTCGTGGATCTGCGCTTGAACACGCGCTGCACCACCACGAAGAACAGCGGCACGAAGAACACGCCGAGCACGGTGCCGACGATCATGCCGCCGAGCACGCCGGTGCCGATCGCCTGCTTGGCGCCGGAGCCGGCACCGGTGGAGATCGCCAGCGGTACCACGCCCATGCCGAAGGCCAGCGAGGTCATCACGATCGGGCGCAGGCGGTCGCGCACGGCGTGCATGATCGACTCGATCAGGCTGGCGCCCTTTTCCAGGTTTTCCTTGGCGAACTCGACGATCAGGATCGCGTTCTTGCTGGTCAGGCCCACCGTGGTCAGCATCGCCACCTGGAAGTAGATGTCGCGCTCCAGGCCCTTGAAGGTGTTGGCCAGCACCGCGCCGAGGATACCCAGCGGGGCCGCCAGCAGCACCGCGGTCGGCACGCTCCAGCTTTCATACATCGCGGCCAGGCACAGGAACACGATCATCAGCGACAGCGTGTACAGCAGCGGCGTCTGCGAGCCGGCCTGGCGTTCCTGGTAGGACATCGCCGTCCATTCGATGCCGAAACCCGCCGGCAGCTGCTTGGCCAGCTGTTCGATCTCGGCCATGGCATCACCGGAGGCGACACCCGGGGCCGGTTCGCCCTGGATTTCCATTGCCGACACACCGTTGTAGCGTTCCAGGCGCGGCGAGCCGTAATCCCAGTGCTTGGTAGCGAAGGCGCTGAACGGCACCATCTCACCCTTGTCGTTCTTCACGGACCAGAGATCGAAGTCCTCCGGCACCATGCGGAACGCCTGGTCGGCCTGCACGAACACACGCTTGACGCGGCCACGATCGACGAAGTCATCGATGTACGAGCTGCCCCACGCGGCCGCCAGCGTGCCGTTGATCTGGTCGATCGACAGCCCCAGCGAGGTCGCCTTGGCCGCGTCGATGTCGATGCGGAACTGCGGCGTGTCTTCCTGGCCGTTCGGGCGTACGTTGGCCAGCTTCTTGCTGCCTGCGGCCAGGCCGAGCAGCTGGTTGCGCGCGGCCACCAGTGCCTCGTGGCCCTGGCCGCTGTTGTCCTTCAGGAAGAAGGTGTAGCCCGAGGCGGTCCCCAGCTCCGGAATGGCCGGCGGCGGGAAGGCGAAGATGAAGGCATCCTTGATCTGGCCCAGGGCCGCCATCGCACGGCCGGTGATCGGCATCACGCCATTGTCGGCGTCACGCTCGCTCCAGTCCTTCAGCTTGACGAACGCCATGCCCGCGTTCTGGCCCATGCCGGCGAAGCTGAAGCCCTGCACGGAGAACACCGAGTCCACCGCATCCTTCTCGTTCTGCAGGAAGTGGTTTTCCAGTGCCGCGATCGATTCCAGCGTGCGTTCCTGGGTGGCACCGACCGGCGCCTGCACCAGCGCCATCAGCACGCCCTGGTCTTCATTGGGCAGGAACGAGCTGGGCAGGCGCACGAACAGCACGCCCATCAGCACGAACAGCGCCGCCACGATGCCCATGAAGCGCCACGGACGGTGGATGATGCCGCGCACGCCGCGCTGGTAGCTTTCGCTGGTGCGGTCGAAGCCACGGTTGAAGCCATTGAAGAAGCGACCGGCCAGGCCACGGTGGGCGACGTGGTGCTCACCCTTCTTCAGCGGCTTGAGCATGGTCGCGCACAGAGCCGGGGTCAGCACGATCGCCACCAGCACCGACAACGCCATCGCAGAGACAATCGTGGCCGAGAACTGCCGATAGATCACGCCGGTGGAGCCGCTCATGAAGGCCATCGGCACGAACACCGCCGACAGCACCAGGCCGATACCCACCAGCGCACCGGTGATCTGGCCCATCGACTTGCGGGTCGCTTCGAGCGGCGACAGCCCTTCCTCGGACATGATGCGCTCGACGTTCTCCACCACCACGATGGCATCGTCCACCAGCAGGCCGATCGCCAGCACCATCGCGAACATGGTCAGCATGTTCACCGAGAAGCCCAGCATCGCCAGCACGCCGAAGGTACCCAGCAGCACCACCGGCACGGCGATGGTCGGGATCAGGGTGGCGCGGAAGTTCTGCAGGAACAGGTACATCACCACGAACACCAGCACGATCGCTTCGATCAGGGTCTGCACCACGCCCTTGATCGACACGCGCACGAACGGGGTGGTGTCGTACGGGATCTCGGCCTTCAGGCCGGCCGGGAAGAAGCCCTTCATGTCTTCCAGCGCGGCATCCACACCGGCCGCGGTATCCAGCGCGTTGGCGCCGGTGGCCAGGGTGACCGCCAGGCCACTGGCCGGCTGGCCGTTGTAGCGGGTGACGAAGTCGTAGGACTCGGCACCCAGCTCGACGCGGGCGACATCACCCAGGCGCAGCTCGGCACCGTCCTGCGCACCGCGCACGATGATGTTTCGGAACTGTTCCGGGGTCTGCAGGCGCGACTGCGCGTTGATGGTGGCGTTGAGCTGCTGGCCCTTCACCGACGGCGCACCGCCGAGCTGGCCGATCGCTACCTGGGCGTTCTGCGCCTTGATCGCGGCGGTCACTTCCGGCACCGACAGGCCATAGGTATGCAGCTTGTTCGGGTCCAGCCAGATGCGCATGGCGTACTTGCCACCGAACACCTGGATGTTGCCCACGCCCGGCACGCGGCTCAGGCGGTCGACGACATTGGAACCGACGTAGTCGGCGATGTCGTTGGCGTCCATGCTGCCGTTCTCGGACACGAACGCGATGACGTTCAGGAAGCCCGAGCTGGACTTGGCCACGTTGATGCCCTGCCGCTGCACTTCCTGCGGCAGCAGCGGCATGGCCAGCTGCAGCTTGTTCTGCACCTGCACCTGGGCGATATCCGGGTTGGTGCCGCTCTCGAAGGTCAGGGTGATGGTGGCCTGGCCGTTGGACGAGCTGTTGGAGGAGAAGTAGATCAGGCCATCAAGGCCCTTCATGTTCTGCTCGATGATCTGCGTCACCGAGTCCTCGACCACCTTGGCCGATGCACCCGGGTAGGTGGCGCTGATTTCCACCGCCGGCGGTGCGACGTTGGGGTACATCGAGACCGGCAGCTTGAACAGGGCCAGGCCGCCGGCGAGCATGATGATGATGGCGATCACCCACGCAAAGATGGGTCGATCGATGAAAAAGCGTGCCATGGGGTTCTCCGCTTACTTCGCGTCGCCGGCCGGGGCGGCAGGCTGGGCGGCTGCCGCCGGCTTGGCCGGTGCGTCGCCCTTCTCGGTGGCCTTGACCGGCATGCCGGGGCCGATCTTCTGCAGGCCTTCGACGATGACCTTGTCACCGGCCTTCAGGCCGTCCTCGACCAGCCACTTGTCGCCGACCGTGCGGCTGACCTTGACCGGGCGCACTTCGACCTTGTTGTCCTTGCCGACCACCATCGCGGTGGTGTCGCCCTTCGGATCGCGCGCGATGCCCTGCATCGGCACCAGCACCGCGTCGCTGCGCACGCCGCCGCCGATCACCGCACGCACGTACATGCCCGGCATCAGCAGGCCGTCCGGGTTGTCCACCTTCACGCGCAGGCCGAAGCTGCCGGTGGTCGGATCGACGCTGACTTCGGAGAACTCCAGCGTGCCCTTGTGCTCGAAGGTGCTGCCGTCTTCCATCAGGATGCTGACCGGCAGGGTCTGGTTGTCCTGCAGGCGGCCGGCGGCCAGTTCGCGGCGCAGCTGCAGCAGCTCGGCCGAGGACTGGGTCAGGTCGACATAGATCGGGTCCAGCTGCTGCACGGTGGCCAGTGCGTTGGCCTGGCCGGCGCTGACCAGCGCACCCTGGGTGACGCTGGACTTGCCGATGCGGCCGCTGATCGGCGCGGTGATGCGGGCGTAGCCCAAGGTGACGTTGGCCGCATCCAGCGAGGCCTTGGCGGCACCGACGTCGGCCTCGGCCTGCTTCTGCGCGGCGACGGCGTTCTCCAGGTCCTGCTGGCTGACCGCATCGACCTTGGCCAGCTCGGTGATGCGCTTGGCACTCAGGCGCGCGGCATTGGCGGTGGCTTCGGCGCGGGCCAGCTGGGCGCGGGCGTTGTTGGCCTGGGCCCGGTAGCTGGCATCGTCGAGCTGGTACAGCGGCTCGCCGGCCTTGACCATGCCGCCCTCGGTAAACAGGCGCTTGGCCACGATGCCATTGACCTGCGGGCGCACTTCGGCGACCAGGAAGGCATTGGTACGGCCCGGCAGTTCGCGGGTGAGGCCCACGGTCTCGGACTTCAGCGTGACCACGGTGACGTCACCCGGGCCCTGCTCGGGGGCCTGGGGTTGGCCGCCGCAGGCAGCCACGGTCGCGGCGATTGCCAGCGACAGTGCAAAGGGTCGGATTCGGCTCAGCAACATGACGGAAAGGCTCTTGGAGGAAGGAATCTCAGAGGGAGCTGATATCGATGGACGTTCCCCTTCCGGTGAAAGCCCGCAGATCGCGCCCACCCGGGTGGAGTGGGCGCCGGACCGGCCTGCCACGCACACGACGGGAATGATGGGTGCGAAATATACATACATGATTGTTTGTTTGTAAACCGGTACAATTCAGCCACGTTTCACCCGCACTCGTACCCACACCCATGGCCCGCAAGACCAAAGAGGACACCCAGGCAACCCGGGAAGGCATCCTTGACGCCGCCGAAGCCTGCTTCCATGAACACGGCGTGGCCCGTACCACGCTGGAGATGATCGGTGCCCGCGCCGGCTACACCCGTGGCGCGGTCTACTGGCACTTCAAGAACAAGAGCGAGGTGCTGGCCGCCATCGTCGAGCGCGTGCACCTGCCCTTCATGCAGGAACTGGAGCGCACCTCCACCGACCAGCGCGACACCCCGGTGCACGACCTGCGCGCGGTGATGATCCACTCGTTCATCGAGCTGTCCGAGGACGAGCGCCTGCGCAAGACCATGGAGATCATGCTGCGCAGCGATGCGTCGGCGGACACCAGGGTGCTGACCGAAATGCAGCAGGCCGGATTCCGCGATGCGCTGGACCGGATGGAGCGTGCCCTGCGCCGCGCCCGCGATCTGGGCCAGCTGCGCGAAGGCGCCGACCCGAAAATCGCCGCGCGCATGCTGCACGCCACCGTGCTGGGCGTGCTGCACGGCGCGATGGTCGAACCGGAACTGATGGACCTCAAGCGCGATGGCATGCTCGCGCTGGACATGACCCTGGCCGCCTACGTGAAGGATGGTGTGTTCGTTCCCGGCACCGTCCCCGAGCCGCTGCCCGAGGCGTGAACGAGGCTGCTCCCATCACTGCGGCACCCCCTGCAAGGGCAGATCGATGATCCTGGACAACGTGGTGTGGGGCTTCATCGGGTGTGGCAGCGTCACCGAGAAGAAGAGCGGGCCAGCCCTGGCCAACACGCCGGGCTCACGGGTAGTGGCGGTCATGCGCCGCAATGCCGCATTGGCCGAAGACTATGCACGCCGCCACGCGATTCCGCGCTGGTACGCGGACGCCGATGCACTCATCGCCGATCCGGAGGTGAACGCGGTCTACGTTGCAACACCGCCCTCCACGCACATGCACTACGCATTGCAGGCGATTGCTGCGGGCAAGCCGGTCTACATCGAAAAGCCGATGGCCATGGACCACGACGAGTGCCAGCGCATCATCGCGGCCAGCGCCCGCAGCGGCGTGCCCGTGTTCGTGGCCTACTACCGCCGTGCCCTGCCCCGCTTCGCACAGGTGAAGCAGCTGCTGGACGACGGCGCGATCGGCACAGTGCGCGCCGTGCGCGCCACCCTGCACCGGCCGCATTCAGTGGATGCCGCATCGCCTGACTTCTGGCGGACCAACCCCGCGATCGCCGGCGGCGGGCTGTTCGTCGACCTGGGCTCGCATACCCTGGACCTGCTCGACCATCTGCTGGGGCCGCTGAGCGATGTGCGTGGCCTGGCCAGCTCGTTGACCGGCGCCTACGCCGCCGAGGACAGCGTCTCGATGTGCTTCCGCACCGGGACGGGGACACACGGCATCGCGCAATGGAGCTTCTGCGCGTTCCGCCGCCAGGATCAGATCGAGATCACCGGCGACCGTGGCCAGCTGCGCTTTGCCACCTTCGAGGACGTTCCGGTGGAGCTGGAAACCGAAGCGGGCGTGCAGGCCTTCGACATCCCGAACCCGTCGTCGATCCAGCAGCCGTTGATCGCCTCCCTCGTGGACGAACTGCGCGGCAACGGGCACTCGCCCTCGAACGGCATCAGCGCCGCCCGCACCAGTGCAGTGATCGACCAGGTGCTGCGGGACTACCGCACCCGGCAATCGCACTGACCGCACAGGAAAAAGGCCGCCTTGCGGCGGCCTTTTCTGTTGCAGTGGGCGGGGTCAGCGCCCTCGCCACGGCGAGGGATCCGACCCCACCGGGCATTACAGGATGTAGCGGCTCAGGTCCGGGTCCTGCACCAGCTCACCCAGGTGCTTGTCAACGTAGGCGCTGTCGATGGCCAGGGTTTCGCCGTCGCGGTCCGGTGCCTCGTAGCTGAGCGAATCCAGCAGGCGCTCCAGCACCGTATGCAGGCGACGCGCGCCGATGTTTTCCTGGCGTTCGTTCACCTGGAAAGCGATCTCGGCCAGACGATCAATGGCATCGGCAGTGAAGCTGACCTTGACGCCTTCGGTGGCCAGCAGTGCTTCGTACTGCTTGGTCAGCGCGGCCTTCGGTTCGGTCAGGATGCGCACGAAATCGTTCTTGCTCAGCGCACCCAGCTCCACGCGGATCGGGAAGCGGCCCTGCAGCTCCGGAATCAGGTCGCTGGGCTTGGCCAGGTGGAACGCGCCCGACGCGATGAACAGGATGTGGTCGGTCTTGATCGTGCCGTACTTGGTGGACACGTTGGAGCCTTCCACCAGCGGCAGCAGGTCGCGCTGCACGCCTTCGCGCGACACGTCACCACCACCCACGTTGTCGCCACGCTTGGCGACCTTGTCGATCTCGTCGATGAAGACGATGCCGTGCTGCTCGCAGGCCTCGATCGCGGCGGTGCGGATGTCGTCCTCGTTGACCAGCTTGCCCGCTTCTTCCTCGATCAGCAGCGGGCGCGCGGCCTTGATGGTCAGCGTGCGCTTGTGCGCCTTGGCGCCGCCGCCGAGGTTGGCGAACATCGACTTCAGCTGCTGGCCCATTTCCTCCATGCCCGGCGGGGTCATGATGTCCATGCTGACGTTGGCGGCCAGGTCGAGTTCGATCTCGCGCTCGTCCAGCTCACCGTTGCGCAGCATCTTGCGGAACTTGATGCGGGTCTCGTTGTCCTGCGCCGACGGCTCGTTGCGGGCGACTTCCGGATCGAAACCAATGCCACCGCTGCGGCGCGGCAGCAGCGCATCCAGGATGCGGTCTTCGGCACGCTCTTCGGCCTGGGTGCGTACGCGCACCTTGGCCTGTTCGCGATAGAGCTTGACCGCGGTATCGGCCAGGTCGCGGATGATCTGCTCGACGTCCTTGCCGACGTAGCCGACTTCGGTGAAGCGGGTGGCTTCGACCTTCACGAACGGTGCGTTGGCCAGCGTGGCCAGGCGGCGCGCGATCTCGGTCTTGCCGACGCCGGTCGGGCCGATCATCAGGATGTTCTTCGGCATCACTTCATTGCGCAGCTCGGGCATCAGCTGCATGCGGCGCCAGCGGTTGCGCAGGGCGATGGCCACGGCGCGCTTGGCGTCGTGCTGGCCGACGATGTGCCGGTCCAGTTCCTGCACGATCTCGCGCGGGGTCATGGTGGCGGAGGAAACTTCGATCTTCGACATGGATGTGCTCACGGATTCATTGTCGGTAGTGCCGGCCGCTGGCCGGCAACCAGGCACGCGTGCGGGGAATCATGAGGTTGCCGGCCAGCGCCCGACGCTACCCTCACAGCTCCTCGACCACCACGTTGCGGTTGGTGTAGATGCAGATGTCGCCGGCGATGCCGATCGCTTCACTGGCGATGGTGCGCGCATCCAGTTCGGTGTGCGCCATCAAGGCGCGTGCGGCCGACAGTGCATACGAGCCACCCGAGCCGATGGCGATGATGCCGTCCTCCGGTTCGATCACATCGCCGGTGCCGCTGATGATCAGCGAGGTTTCCTTGTCGGCCACCGCCAACAGGGCTTCCAGCTTGCCGAGGCGGCGCTCGGTGCGCCAATCCTTGGCCAGTTCGACCGCAGCACGCTGCAGCTGGCCATGCTTTTCCAGCTTGGCCTCGAACAGCTCGAACAGGGTGAAGGCATCGGCGGCGGCACCGGCGAAGCCGGCCAGCACCTGGCCATCACGGCCGAGGCGGCGCACCTTGCGCGCGTTGCCCTTCATCACGGTGTGGCCCAGCGTGACCTGGCCGTCGCCGGCAATGGCCACGTGCTCGCCGCGACGGACGCAGACGATGGTGGTGGCGTGGAAAACGTTGGGGTTCTGACTGGGGTCCATGATGCCTCCGGGGTGACAGAACCAGAGGTGGGGACTGCGCTGCGCCCTTCAAGCCACCCGCGACCGGCTGCCGCAGGGGCAACGTTCAGCTTTCTCCGCTGCCCTCGTTGCTGCGTCGACGCTTCGCGCGCGGATGCGCGGCGTCGTAGACCTTGGCCAGGTGCTGGAAATCGAGGTGGGTATAGATCTGCGTGGTGGCGATGTCGGCGTGGCCCAGCAGCTCCTGCACACCGCGCAGGTCGCCGGACGATTCCAGGATGTGGCTGGCGAAACTGTGCCGCAGCATGTGCGGGTGCACGTGCTTGAACAGGCCCTGGCGCTGCGCCAGCTGGCGGATGCGGATCTGCACCGCGCGCTGGCTGATCGGCCCGTTGCGGCCGGGGAACACCGGCGAGGCCGGGCCGCCGCCACTTTCCGCGCGCCACGCCTGCAGCGCTTCGCGCGCCGGCCGGCCGAACGGCACCCGGCGCTGGCGGCTGCCCTTGCCCAGCACGTTCACCAACCCGCTGTCGAAATCCAGATCGCGCCAGGTCAGCGCGCAGACTTCGCTCAGGCGCAGGCCAGAGGAATAGAACAGTTCCAGCAACGCGCGGTCACGGCGGCCGAGCTCACCCTCCGGCTCCAGCTCGACCAGCTGCACCGCCTCATCGGCGTCGAGGACCTGTGGCAACCGGCGCGGTGCGCGCGGTGCCTTCAGCGTCGCTGCCGGGCTGACCTCGATGCGCCCGTGCTTGAGCAGCCAGGCATAGAAGCTTCGGCAGGCCGACAGGCGGCGCTGCAGGCTCTTGGCCGACAGGCCACGCCGGTGCTCGTCGGCAACGAACTGGCGCACGGCCTCGGCATCCAGTGCCTCCACCGCCACGCCACGCGGCTCGGCCCAGGCCGACAGCGCGTCCAGGTCGCGGCGGTAGGCGTCGAGCGTATGCGCCGACATCCGCCGCTCCACCTGCAGGTGCTGCAGGAAGGCCTGTACCGCGCTCATCGTCGTCGCAACCTGCTCAGCCCGGGAAGCGCTTCAGGCCAGTGACCAGCGCGTCACCCATCATGCGCAGGAACAACGTCCCCATGCCCGGGTAGAAGCGGTTCGGGTCGTGGCTGCCGACCGCGATCAGGCCCACGCCCGGTAGCGGCAGCAGCGCGGTGGTCTGCACTTCCTCGCTGCGCACGCCGTACAGCACGGCATTCTTTTCCGGCTGCAGGCGGCCGCAGATCGGCTCGCCATCGTTCAGGCAGTCGCGGAACGGGCCCAGCTGCGGATCATCCGCGGCAATCACCTGCAGCCAGTCGGCCTGTTCCAGCCCGGCCACTGGCGTGTGCACCACCAGCCGCACCAGGTCGCCGGCGAAGTCTTCCTGCAGCGAGGCGGCCATCGCGCGCAGGGTGTCAGCCGCGTTGTCCTGCTTCATCAGCGCCAGGGTCAGCTGGTGCGTGCGCACCGCCAGGCGCTCATTGACCTGGGCGGTCGCGCCCAGATCGGCCAACCGTCGTGCCAGCTCGCGGTTCTTCTCGCGCAGCACTTCCAGCTGGTAGCTGGCCAGCGACGCGGTCGGGCCGTCGTCACGCGGCACCACCAGGGTCAGGGCCAGGTCCGGGAACTGCTTGAGGAAGCCGGGATGACGCCGCAACCAGGCAGCGACTTCATGGGCCCCGAGCTTGTCGACGGTTTCGGTCATGCGATCCACTCCCCTTCGAAGACGAATGCGGTCGGGCCCGCCATCACCACCGGCTGGCCATCGCCCGGCCACTGGATGCGCAGGTCGCCACCGGGCAGGCTGATGCGGGCATCGCGCTGCAGGCGACCGCGCTGCATCAGGGTCACCGCGGCGGCACAGGCACCACTGCCGCAGGCCAGGGTCTCGCCGACACCGCGCTCGAACACGCGCAGGCGGGCGTGGGCCGGGCTCATCACCTGGGCGAAGCCCACGTTCACCGAGCGCGGGAACGACGCATGCTGCTGCAGCAGCGCACCGACGCGCTCGACCGGTGCAGCATCGACCAGGCCCACTTCGATCACCGCATGCGGGTTGCCCATCGACACCGCGGCGAAGCGTACGCTCTCGCCCTGCAGCGGCAGCAGGTATTCCTCACGCGCGTGCGCAAAGCCCATCAGCGGCACGTTGGCCGGCTCGAAGGCAGGCACGCCCATCGTCACCGCAAACTGCCCTTCGCCCAGCACCTTCACTTCATGGCTGGCCAGCGGGCTGTCGATGACGAATGCATCGCCCTGCGCACTGCCCTCGCGCACCAGCCAGGCGGCGATGCAGCGCGCGCCGTTGCCGCACTGCTCGGAATTGGAGCCGTCGGCATTCCAGATGCGGTACGAGGCCACCGAACCGTCCGCACGCGGTGCCTCGATGGTCAGGATCTGGTCGCAGCCAACGCCGGTGTGGCGGTCGGCCAGGCGCGCGGCCAGCTCGGGCGTGGGCGGCGCGGTGCCGTCACGCAGGTCGATCACTACGAAATCATTGCCCGCGCCATGCATCTTGCTGAAACGCAGGGCCTTGGAACCGGCCTTACTCATTCCCGCTGCCCGCCTTCTTCGCGGGCGTGGGCGCCGGCTGGGTGGCCGGTGCGGCCGGCTCCACGGTCGTGGCCGGGGTGCCGCTGCCCTGGGTCTGCGGCGCGGTCGCCTCGGTGGCGGGCTCGGCAGCGGGTTCGACAGTTTCTTCCACCGGCACCGGCTTCTGCGGCAGTACCAGCGGGCCCTTGTTGCCGCAGGCGGCGAGGAGCAGCAGCGAGGCCGCTGCCAGCGGAATCAGGATGGCGTTTCGATGGGGGATCTTCATGCCCCGAGTATAGCCATTGGCGGCTGAGCGGTTGGTGCAGGGAATCGGGTGGCCGGCCAGCGGCCGGCACTGCCGCCGGCGCTCAATCCGCGGGCGGTGGTGGCAGCGGCCGCGTCCACAGCCAGATTGCGACCACGGTCATGCTGCCAATCGAGAACCACTTCACCCAGGCGATCGGCACGCACCACAGCATGATGCCGGCGCATACCGCCATGGTGATCGTGGCCATCCACTTGCCGTAGCGGCTGACCGCCCCGTGTGCCTGCCAGTTGGCGATGGCCGGGCCGAAACGCGGATGCTGCAGCAGCCAGGTATGCAGGCGCTCCGAACCGGGCGAGGCGGCCCAGGCCGAGATCAGGATGAATACGGTGGTCGGCAGCCCCGGAACGAAGATGCCGACGATGCCGGTGCCCAGGCTGACGTACGCCAGCAGCCACCATGCCCAGCGGAAACGCACCACGCGCGGCGGCGTGGCGCTATCGCGGGGTGCAGATGGCTCGGGCTGGCTCATGGCCGCAAGGATACCGGTTCGGGGTGCCAGGCAGCGCCCGGCGCCCCTTCGCCGTTACGGCTGGGCGATGCCCAGCTGCTGCAGCACGAACGCGTACGACTCGGACAGTTCGCGGTAGCGCTGGAAGCGCCCCGACTTGCCGCCGTGGCCAGCTTCCATGTTGGTGCGGAACAGGATCGGGTAGTGGCCGGTGTTGTCATCACGCAGCTTGGCCACCCACTTGGCGGGCTCCCAGTACTGCACCTGCGAATCCCACAGGCCGGTACCCACGTACAGCGCCGGGTACGCCTGCTGCTTCACGTTGTCATAGGGCGAGTAGGACAGCATGTAGTCGTAATACGGCTTCTGCTCCGGGTTGCCCCACTCGTCGTATTCGTTGGTGGTCAACGGAATGGTCGGGTCGAGCATGGTGGTGACCACGTCGACGAACGGCACCTGCGCCACCATCACCCGGTAATCCTGCGGCGCCTGGTTGGCCACCGCGCCCATCAGCAGGCCGCCGGCGCTGCCACCGGACGCGGCCACGCGATCCTTCGCCGCCCAGCCCTGTGCTACCAGGCCACGGGTGACGTCGATGAAGTCGTTGAAGGTGTTCTGCTTGTGCAGCAGCTTGCCGTTCTCGTACCAGTCGCGCCCCATCTCCTGGCCGCCACGGATGTGGGCGATGGCATACACCACGCCACGATCAAGCAGGCTGACCGCGGTCTGGTTGAAGTACGGATCCATCGACATGCCGTAGCTGCCGTAGGCGTACTGGAACAGCGCGCCCTTGCCGTCCTTCCGGTAGCCCTTGCGGTAGACCAGCGACACCGGCACCTTCACGCCATCGCGCGCGGTGATCCAGACGCGGTCGGTCTCGTACTTCGAGGCGTCATAGCCGATCACCGGCTGCACCTTCAGCTGGCGACGCTCGCCGGTGGCGGTGTTCAGCTCGAACACGGTGGTCGGGGTGGTCATCGAGGTGTAGACGTAGCGCAGCCACGGCGTATCGGCCTCGGTGTTGTCGCCCAGGCCCATCGAATAGGCCGGCTCGTCGGCCTTCACGTAGTCGCTGCGCCCGTCCTTGAACAGCAGGCGGATGCGCTCCAGGCCCTCGGAACGTTCGGCGATGGCGGTGTACGTGTCGAACAGTTCGAAGCCTTCGATGAACACCGCATCGTCGTGCGCGATCCAATCCTTCCATTGCGCGCGCGAGGTGGCATCGGTCGGCGCGGTGACCAGCTTGAAGTTCTTCGCACCGTCGTTGGTGCGGATCACCCAGCGGCCGTCATGGTGGTCGGCGTCGTACTCGACATCGCGCTGGCGCGGCGCCAGCACGGTGAAGGTGGTCGGGTCGCTGGCCGGCGCGTAGCGCTCTTCCGAGGACACGGTGCTGTGCACGCCGATGGTGATGAAGCGATCGTCGCGGGTGCGGCCGATGCCCATGTAGAAGCTGTCGTCCTTCTCTTCGTAGACGACGGTGTCGGCGCTGGCCGGGGTGCCCAGCACGTGCTTCTTCACGCGCACGGTCAGCAGCGTTTCCGGATCGTTCTCGACATACAGCACGGTGCGGTTGTCGTCGGCCCAGACCAGGTCGCCGGAGCTGCCGGTGATCACATCGGGCAGCACCGTGCCGGTGGCCAGGTCCTTGAAGCGGATCGTGTACTGGCGGCGGCCGACGTCATCGTCGGCCCAGGCCAGCAGCTGGTTGTCCTGGCTGACTTCCATCGAGCCGACGCTGAAGTAGCCCTTGCCGGCGGCCATTGCGTTGACGTCCAGCAGGATTTCCTCGGCCGCCTCCATGCTGCCCTTGCGGCGCGCGTGGATGGGGTAATCCTGGCCGGTCTCGAAGCGGCTGTAGTACCAGTAGCCGCGCTCGCGCGCCGGCACGCTGGAATCATCCTGCTTGATGCGGCCGACGATCTCCTTGTACAGGGTGTCTTCCAGTGGCTTCAGCGGTGCCAGCAGCTGGTCGGCGTAGGCATTCTCTGCCTGCAGGTAGGCCAGCATGTCCTTGTTCTCGCGCTTGTCGTCGCGCAGCCAGTAATAGTCATCGTTGCGGGTCGCGCCGAACGGCGCCTTGACCACATGCGGATGCTTGGCGGCATCCGGCGGAACGGGCGGCGTGGCGGCGGTAGCAGTCGTGGTCATCAGGCTGGCGAGCAACAGGCAGAGGGTGGACTTCATGAGATAAGGCTCCTGGCGCATCAATGCAATGGTCTTCGACGGGGTCAGATCCCTTTTCCCGAAAAGGGATCTGACCCCAATCTCGGCAATGCGGCAACCCTGCGGAACGTCATGGGTTGCGCCGGCCGGCGTACCATGGGCACATGAGCACCCCGCCCCACACGCCGGGCTACAGCCGGCGCAGCCATGAAATCGCTCCGTTCCACGTGATGTCCCTGCTGGCCCGCGCGCAGGCGCTGGAACAGGCAGGCCACGATGTGATCCACCTGGAAATCGGCGAACCGGACTTCACTACCGCCGAACCCGTCGTGCGTGCCGGCCAGGCCGCACTGGCCGCCGGCCACACCCGCTACACCGCCGCGCGCGGCCTGCCGGCGCTGCGCCAGGCGATCAGCGGTTTCTACCGCAGCCACTATGGGCTGGATGTCGATCCCGAACGCATCCTGGTCACCCCGGGTGGGTCCGGTGCGCTGCTGCTGGCCAGCAGCCTGCTGGTCGATCCCGGCCGCCACTGGCTGCTGGCCGACCCCGGCTACCCCTGCAACCGCCACTTCCTGCGCCTCGTCGAGGGCGGCGCGCAGCTGGTGCCGGTCGGCCCGGACACCGCCTACCAGCTGACCCCTTCGCTGGTGGAACAGCACTGGAATGACGACAGCGTCGGCGCGCTGGTCGCCTCACCGGCCAATCCGACCGGCACCGTGCTGTCCGCCGACGAACTGGCGGCACTGTCGCAGGCCCTGCACGCGCGGGGCGGCCACCTGGTGGTGGACGAGATCTACCACGGCCTGACCTACGGCCTGGATGCGCCCAGCGTGCTGCAGGTGGACGACAGCGCGTTCGTGCTGAACAGTTTTTCCAAGTACTTCGGCATGACCGGCTGGCGGCTGGGCTGGCTGGTGGCACCGCCTGCAGCGGTACCGGACCTGGAAAAGCTGGCGCAGAACCTGTACATCAGCGCCTCCAGCATCGCCCAGCACGCCGCGCTCGCCTGCTTCAGCGAGGAATCGATGGCGATCTTCGAACAGCGCCGGGAAGCGTTCCGCCAACGCCGCGACTTCCTGCTGCCCGCGTTGCGTGAGCTCGGCTTCCGCATTGAAGTCGAGCCGCAGGGCGCGTTCTACCTGTACGCCGATGTCAGCGCGTTCACCGACGACGCGCAGGCGTTCTGCGCGCACTTCCTGGAAACCGAGCACGTGGCGTTCACCCCGGGCCTGGATTTCGGCTTCCATCGCGCCAACCAGCATGTGCGGCTGGCGTATACCCAGCAAGTACCGCGGTTGCAGGAGGCGGTGGCGCGGATCGCACGCGGGTTGAAGCGTTGGCAGGGATCACGTTGACGGCAGTGCCGGCCGCTGGCCAGCAACCCGGGAATGCCTGAATGATGCGGTTGCCGGCCAGCGGCCGGCACTACCGGTAAAGAAAAACGCCGCCCTGGGGCGGCGTTTTCCGTTCTGCTTACTTGCCGCCCAACCGCTCCCACAGGAAGCTGTAGGCCAGCGCGGACATATGCGCGGCCTGTGCATTGTTGGCTGCGCCGCCGTGGCCGCCTTCGATGTTCTCGTAGTAGGTCACGTCCTTGCCGGCGTCGATCATCTTCGCCGCCATCTTGCGGGCGTGGCCCGGGTGCACGCGGTCATCGCGGGTGGAGGTCGTGAACAGCACCGGCGGGTAGTTCTTCTTCGCGTTGAACAGGTGGTACGGCGAGAAGGTCTTGATGAATTCCCAGTCGCTGGTATCCGGGTTGCCGTACTCGGCCATCCACGAGGCGCCGGCCAACAGGTGGCTGTAGCGCTTCATGTCCAGCAGCGGCACCTGCACCACCACCGCACCGAACAGCTCCGGGTACTGGGTCAGCATGTTGCCCGTCAGCAGGCCACCGTTGCTGCCGCCCTGCACGCCCAGGTGCTTGGCGCTGGTGATCTTGCGCTTGACCAGGTCCCGCGCCACCGCGGCCATGTCTTCATAGGCCTTGTGACGGTTCTGCTTCAGCGCCGCCTGGTGCCAGCGCGGGCCGTACTCGCCGCCGCCGCGGATGTTGGCGACCACGTACACGCCGCCCTTCTCCAGCCAGGCGCGACCCATGCCACCGGAATAGCTCGGGGTCAGCGAGATCTCGAAACCACCGTAGCCATACAGCAGGGTCGGGTTGGAGCCATCGAGCTTCATCGCCCTGTCGTGCACCACGAAATACGGCACGCGGGTGCCGTCCTTGCTGGTGGCGAAGTGCTGCTCGATCACCTTGCCCTTGGCATCGAAGAAGGCCGGCATGGTCTTCAGCGTTTCCGGTGCCTGGCCGATCTCGGCCAGGGCCAGCGTGGTCGGCGTCAGGTAATCGGTGGCGGTCAGCCACACCGCGTCGCTGTCATTGCTGTCCACCGCAGCCACGCCCAGCGTGCCGAAGGCCGGGGCGCCGACGAAGCGGCTGGTCTGCCAGCCGTCGGCACCCGGGGTCAGCACCGACAGGCGGTTCTTGACGTCGTCCAGCACGTTCAGCACCAGGTGGCTCTTGGTCCAGCTGGCACTGGCCAGTGAGGTGGTCGCGGTCGGGGTGAACAGCACGTCGAAGTCGCGCTTGCCGGCCAGGAAGTCGTCCAGCTTCGTCGCCAGCAGCGAACCGGACGCGTAGGTCTTGCCGCCCACGGTCCACGGATCGCGCAGTTCCAGGGTCAGCCACTGCTTGTGCAAACCCTTCTCGGCCGAGTTCGGCGCGTCGATCTTGGTCAGCGTGCCGTCGTCGCCACGCAGGTAGAGCTCGTTGTTGTAGAACGCCAGGGTGCGGCTGACCAGGTTGCGTTCGAAGCCCGGGGTGTCATCGTGCATCGCCGCGATGTACATGTCCTCCGGCTTGCCTTCGTACACCACGGTGGCCGAGGACATCGGCGTGCCACGCTTCCACAGCTTGGCCACGCGCGGGTAGCCGGAGGTGGTCATCGAGCCGGCACCGAAGTCGGTGTAGACGAACACGGTGTCGCGATCGACCCAGTTGAGGCCGCCCTTCGACTCCGGACGGAAGAAGCCGTCCTTGATCCAGGTCTTGTTGGCCAGGTCGAACTCACGGGTGACGTCGGCGTCGGCGCCGCCGCGCGACAGCGCGATCAGGCAGCGGCTGTAATCCGGGCGCAGGCAGTCGGCGCCGTGCCAGACCCAGTTCTCGCCCTCGGCCTTGTTCAGTGCATCCAGGTCGAGCACGGTCTCCCACTGCGGCGAGGCCTTGCGGTACTCGGCCAGGGTGGTGCGGCGCCACAGGCCGCGCTCGTGCTGCTGGTCCTTCCAGAAGTTGTAGTAGTAGTCACCGATCTTCTGCACGCCGGGAATCTTGGCGTCGGAGTCGAGCACCTCGCGGATGCTGGTCTCCATCTGCTTGAAGGTCGGGGTCTGCGCCAGGCGCGCCTCGGACCTGGCATTCTGTTCCTTGACCCAGGACAGTGGCTTGTCGCCGGTGACGTCCTCCAGCCAGGCGTAGCGATCGGTGTCTTCAGCGGCCACGGCGGTCCCCACCGAGGCAGCGGTCATCATGCCGGCCAGCAGGCAGGCGGAAGCGAGTCGTGACATTGCAGCTCCAGGCAGTCATAAGCCGGGGAACGCTAGCACGGAATGTCGCGGCCTCCCCCGTGTCGAAGGTCAGGCCGTGGCCGCCGGACCGCGCCGGCCGCGTGCGGCGGAAGCCGGCCGACGGCGCGCCTGTCCACCGGTACGCCGCGCCCGCCATCGCCATGACGGGTGCGGCAGCGGAAAGCGCAGCAGCGCCCACCAGGCCGCGAGCGGCATGCCCACCAGCCACATCGGCAGCCAGCCCAGCCATGCGCTGCTGCCACGCGCCGCCGGCCAGACCAGTACCAGCGCCAGCCCAGCCAGGGCCAGCTGCCGCACGCCGCGCAGCAGGCGCGGGTCGGCGCGTTCGATGACGCGTTCAGTTGCAGGGCGACGGACGGAACGAGCGTTCATGGGGGCTTCTCCGGTAGACAATGCAACACAGCTTGGGCAAGCCCCTTCTCACAGGATGCGACACCATTGACGGATCGCGTGCACACAGTCGACCATGCGCGTGCAAGCCCACTGGAGCCCGCTCCCGCATGACTTCGATCCGCCCGTTCTGCGCCGTGCTGCTGGCTCTGTCCCTGGCAGGTCCTGCCATGGCCGCCAGTGAGCCGCCGTCGCCCCGCGCCAGCGCCACCGACGCGGCCGACCCGGGGGCGCCGATCGACCTGAAGCGCTTCATGGGCACCTGGTATGTGATCGGCCGCGTGCCGAACTTCATCGAACGCGGGCATGTCGCCAGCGTCAACGAGTACGAGCTGCGCGACGAGCACAAGGTCGCCATCACCTACCGCTACCGTGATGGTTTCGGCGAACCACTGCAGGAAATTCGCGCACGTGCCAGCGTCGATCCGGACAGCGGCAACCATGGCTGGCGAACCTGGTTCTATCGCGTGGTGCCGACCCATTCGCGGGTACTGGAAGTGGCCCCGGACTATTCATGGGCACTGATCGGTTATCCGGGCCGCGAAATGGCCTGGATCTTCGCGCGCAAGCCGGACATGGACAAAGCCCTGTACAAGGAGCTGGCCGAGCGCCTGCGCGACGAGTACGGCGTGAACACCGACAAGCTCAAGCGCGTGCCTCAGCATCCGGAACAGGTCGGGAAGCTGGGCTACGAAGTACCGAACGCGCGTTGACCGCACGTGGAATTGCCGGCCAGCGGCCGGCACTACCGTTTTTTTCCCGGCAATCGGGTAGAGCCGGCCGCTGGCCGGCTGCCGCCCGGCTGCCGCCCGGCATTCTGTTACTTGCGGCTGTAATGCGCGACCAGGCGGTCGCCGAGCATCTGCAGCAGCTGCACCAGGACCAGCAACAGGACCACGGTGACCAGCGCCACGTCGGTGTGCGAACGCTGGTAACCATCGCGGAACGCCAGGTCGCCGAGGCCACCGGAACCGATCGCACCGCCCATCGCGGTGAAGCCGATCAGGGCCACGGTGGTGACCGTCGCCCCGGCGATCAGCCCCGGTCGTGCTTCCGGCAGCAGCACCCGGGTGACCAGCTGCCAGGTGGTGGCGCCCATCGCCTGGGTCGCCTCGATCACGCCACGATCCACTTCGCGCAGCGCGGTCTCGACAAGGCGCGCGTAGAACGGCGCCGCGCCGATCACCAGCGGCACGATCGCGCCGCGCACGCCCAGCGAGGTACCCATCAGGAACAGCGTGACCGGGATCAGCACGATCATCAGGATGATGAAAGGCACCGAACGCAGCAGGTTCACCACCAGAGCCAGCACGCCATAGGCAAACGGCCGGCGCTTCATCTGCGGCGCCCCGAACAGGTACAGCAGCACGCCCAGCGGCAGGCCAATGGCCAGGGTCAGCGGCAGCGAACCGAGCAGCATCAGCAGGGTGTCGAAGGTGGCCTGGCCGATGTCGGCCCACTTGCCCGCATCCAGGTGACGGAAGAAACCGCCGGCAGTGGCGATGATCATCGACGCAGCTCCTCGACATGCACGCCGGCAGCCACGAAGGCAGCCTGCGCGGCGGACTGGTCACCGCCCACCAGGGCGACCACCAGCTGGCCATAGGGGGTGTCCTTGATCCGGTCGATACGGCCGGACAGGATGTTGTAGTCGACCCCGGTCTGGCGCGCGACGCTGCCCAGCAGGGGTTCGTAGGTGTCGCCGCCGAGGAAGGTCAGGCGCACGATGCGCCCGCCCACCACGTCGAAATCGCGGTGCAACGCCCCTTCGTCCACGTGCTCCGATTCGCTGACGAACCGCCGCGTGGTCGGGTGCTGCGGATGCAGGAACACCCGGGTAACCGGACCGGTCTCGACCATCTGGCCAGCATCGAGCACGGCCACGCGGTCGCAGACACGGCGGATCACGTCCATCTCGTGGGTGATCAGCACGATGGTCAGGCCCAGCTCGCGGTTGATCTTCGACAACAGCGACAGCACCGAGGCGGTGGTCTGCGGATCCAGCGCGCTGGTGGCCTCGTCGCACAGCAGGATCTGCGGGCAGGTCGCCAGCGCACGGGCGATGCCGACACGCTGCTTCTGGCCGCCGGACAGCTGCGCCGGATACTTCTGCGCATGCGCTTCCAGGCCCACGGTCTGCAGCAGCTCGGCCACGCGCGCGTCGATCTCCGCCTGCGGCGTGCCGGCCAGTTCCAGCGGGAAGGCGACATTGCCAGCCACCGTGCGCGACGACAGCAGGTTGAAGTGCTGGAAGATCATGCCGATGCGCCGGCGCAGCGTGCGCAGGCCGTCCGCGTCCAGTGCGGTGACATCCTCGCCACCGATCAGCAGCCGGCCACCGCTGGGTTCTTCCAGGCGGTTGATCATGCGGATCAGGGTCGACTTGCCGGCGCCGGAATGGCCGATGATGCCGAATACCTCACCGGCCTCGATGGTCAGGTCCAGCGGTTGCAGCGCGCTGACTTCGCGGCCGGCAACGGCATAGGATTTGTGCAGGCGCTGGAACTCGATCACGGGCGTGGCTCACCGGCTGGGTGACGGAAGGGGGCGTGCAGCCTACCAGCGCAGGCGGTCGCGCGCCCGCGCCATGGGTCAGAATGTTATTCCTTTTGGTTCTAAGCCGCCCGCGCCGACGTGTTGGCTGGGGTCAGAGCCCCTGCGGGGATCCGACCCCGGGGTCGGATCCCCGCAGGGGCTCTGACCCCATTCCCAGGCCCAACCGGCTCAGGGATGGTCCAGCGGCTTAGGTGGCTGCACCCGGTTCAGGCGCTCACGATGCAGCAGGTACAGTCCCGAAGCCACGATGATCGCGGCGCCCACCCAGGTATAGCCATCAGGCAGCTGGCCCCAGAAGGCCAGGTCCCAGCCGATCACCCAGACCAGCCCGCTGTACTCCAGCGGCGCGATCATCGAGGCCTCGCCCAGCTGGAACGCCTTGGTCAGGGCGATCTGGCCCAGCGCCCCGGCCAGGCCCATGCCGGCGATCAGCGGCGCATGCGCCAGCTGCAGCGGCACCCAGCCGGGAAGGGACAGCAGGCCGGCACCGATGGCCATGATCACCAGGAACCAGACCACCATCGACTGCGAGGTATCGGTGCGGGTCAGCAGGCTGACCGTGATCGCCGCCACGGCATAGGCGGTGGCCGCAGCCAGCACCATCAGGCCGGGCACCGAGATGAAACCGTCCACGCCCGGCCGCAGCACCACCAGCACGCCGACCAGGCCGATGCCGATGGCGACCCAGCGCCGTGGCCCGACCCGCTCGCCCAGCAGCGGTACCGACAAGGCGGCGATCAGCAGCGGGGCGACGAAATAGATGGTGTAGGCGGTGGACAGCGGCAGGTCGCGCAGGGCGAACACGAAGCAGCCGATCATCGCCATGCCCAGCGCGCCACGCAGCAGGTGCAGGCCCAAGCGACGCGGCACCAGCGAGCGCGGGCCGGCGCTGGCCAACACCCAGACCAGCACGAACGGCAACGAGGCCGCGCCGCGCAGGAAGGTCACTTCCAGGGTCGGATAGCTGGCCGACAGCTGCTTCATGCCAGCGTCCATCAGCGAGAAACAGGCGACCGCAGCGACCATCCAGGCCACCGCACGCGAAGGGGAGCGTTGCACGTTCATGGCCCATTATCGCCCGGTCGTCGCTTTCTGTAGAGCCGAGCCCACGCTCGGCTGCTCTTCACAAAGCCGCCGAGCGTGGGCTCGGCTCTACAGGGGACGGGCATGCGGGCCCTCGCGATAGAATGATCGCCACTGAAACCTGCGGAGCACCGCCCATGCCTTCCTTCGACGTCGTGTCCGAAGTCGACACCCACGAGCTGACCAACGCCATCGACCAGGCCAACCGCGAACTGGCCACCCGCTTCGACTTCAAGGGCGTGGACGCAAAGTTCGAGCGCGACGGCGATGTCATCAACCAGACCGCGCCGACCGAATTCCAGCTCAAGCAGATGAACGACATCCTGCGTGCTCGCCTGGCCGCACGCGGCATCGACGTGCTCAGCCTGGAGTTCGGCGACATCGAGACCAACCTGGCCCAGGCCCGGCAGAAGATCACCGTCAAGCAGGGCATCGAGCAGAAGATCGCCAAGAAGATCGCGGCGGCGCTGAAGGATGCCAAGCTGAAGGTGGAAAGCCAGATCAACGGCGACAAGCTGCGCGTGCAGGGCAAGAAGCGCGACGACCTGCAGGACGCCATCGCCGTGCTCAAGGCCGGCAAGTTCGAGCTGCCGCTGCAGTTCAACAACTTCCGCGACTGAGGCATCCGCCGGGCCTGCCCCGGCGCTGCCAGCGGCAGGCACGACGGCGCGTTGCCAGCGACGCGCCTACAATGGCGGCCCCGCCAGCCGACGTGCCCGCCATGACCGATTCCCCCCTGCCCACCGATGACCCGATCGCTGCCACCCGCCTGTGGCTGGAGCGCATCGTCATCGGTCTGAATCTGTGCCCGTTCGCCAAGGCGGTGTATGTGAAGGACCAGGTCCGCATCGTGCTCAGTGATGCGACCACGCCGGAAGCGCTGGTTGAGCAGCTGGCCGAGGAACTGGTGCTGTTGCGCGATACGCCGGCCGAGCAGATCGATACCACGCTGATCGTGCATCCGCAGGTGCTGACCGACTTCCTCGACTACAACGATTTCCTCGACAACGCCGATGCGGCGATCGAGGCACTGGACCTGCAGGGCATCCTGCAGGTGGCCAGCTTCCACCCGGACTACCAGTTTGACGGCGTGGCAGCGGACGACGCCAGCAACTACACCAATCGCGCGCCCTTCCCCACCCTGCACCTGCTGCGCGAAGACAGCGTGGCGCGCGCAGTGGATGTCTATCCGGACCCGGACGTGATCGTCGAGCGCAACATCCAGACCCTGGACCGCATCGGCGTGGACGGCTGGCATCGCCGCCTGCGTGGCGAAGACCTGACGTGAGCACGGTGCCGCCGATTGCCGCATGGCCGGCCGCGCCGCTGTCGGGCAAGGTGGTGCTGGTCACCGGCGGCGCCAACGGCATCGGCCGTGGCATCGCCCAGGCCGTGCTCGGTGCCGGCGGACGCGTGCTGATCGGCGACCTGGACGTGGAGGCCGGCGAGGCGTGCCTGGCGGAATGGCAGCGTAGTGGCGAGGCCGCATTCCAGCGGCTGGACATCACCGACGAAGCCAGCGTGCGCGACTTCATCGCCGTGGCCCTGCGGCGTTTCAGCCGTATCGACGGGCTGGTCAACAACGCGGGCATCGCCGGACCGCATGGCACGCAGCTGCAGGACATGGACTGGGACGAGTGGCAGCGCCGCCTGTCCTCGCTGCACGGTGCCTTCCTGTGCAGCAAGCACGCACTACCGGCGCTGACGGCCAGCGCCGCCGGCGCAATCATCAACATCGCCTCGACCCGCGCCTGGCAATCCGAAGCGCACAGCGAGGCCTATGCTGCGGCCAAAGGCGGGCTGGTGGCGTTCACCCATGCGCTGGCGATCAGTGCCGGCCCAACGGTGCGGGTCAACAGCATCAGTCCGGGCTGGATCGGCACCACGGCCTGGCAGGCTCCCTCGCGGCGACACGCACCGGAGTACTCCGCCATCGACCAGGCACAGCACCCGGTCGGCCGGGTCGGCCGCCCCGAGGACATCGGCGCGCTGGCGGTGTACCTGCTGTCGTCGCTGTCCGGCTTCAGCACCGGCCAGGACTTCATCGTCGACGGCGGCATGACCCGGAAGATGATCTACGCCGAATAGAAAAAGGGGACGGAGGGGATTAAGTCGTTTGTGCACAAACGACTTAATCCCCTCCGTCCCCTTTTTTCGCTTACGCCATGCCCGAGTGCCGCAGCAGCGCGTCGATCTGCGGCGCGCGGCCGCGGAAGGCCTTGAAGTTCTCCGCCGCCGGGCGGCTGCCACCACGCGACAGGATCTCATCGCGGAAGCGTGCACCGGTTTCAGCCAGTGCCTGCGGCGCTTCCTCGAACGCGGCGTAGGCATCGGCGCTGAGCACTTCGGCCCACTTGTAGCTGTAGTAACCCGCGGCGTAACCACCGGCGAAGATGTGGCTGAACTGGTGCGGGAAGCGGTTCCAGACCGGCGGGTGGTTCACGGCCACTTCCGCGCGCACTCGGTCCAGCAGTGCCAGCACGCTGTCCTGCGCCGGTTCGAACTGGCTGTGCAGCAGCATGTCGAACAGGCCGAACTCCAGCTGGCGCACCGTGGCCATGCCGCTATGGAAATTGCGCGCAGCCAGCATGCGCTCGTACAGCGCGCGCGGCAGCGGCTCGCCACTGTCCACGTGCGCGGTCATGCCCTGCAGGTGGTCCCATTCCCAGCAGAAGTTCTCCATGAACTGGCTGGGCAGCTCCACCGCGTCCCATTCCACGCCGTTGATGCCGGCCACGCCCAGTTCGCCGATGCGGGTCAGCAGCTGGTGGAGGCCGTGGCCCATCTCATGGAACAGCGTGGTCATTTCATTGTGGCTGAAGGTCGCCGGCCTGCCGTTGGCGCCCCGGCCAAAGTTGCACACCAGGTAGACCAGTGGCGTCTGCACGCTGCCGTCGCCACGCACGCGACGGTTGCGGCAATCGTCCATCCACGCACCGCCGCGCTTGCCCTCGCGTGCGTACAGGTCCAGGTAGAACTGGCCGACCAGCGCGCCCTGCGCATCGACCAGGCGGAAGAAGCGCACGTCTTCGTGCCACACCGGTGCGCTGTCTTCCTGCACATGCAGGCCATACAGCTGCTCGATCACCGAGAACAGGCCGCCCAGTACCTTCGGTTCGGTGAAATACTGCTTCACCTCCTGCTCGGAATAGCTGTAACGCGCCTGCTTCAGGCGGTCGGCGGCGAACGCCAGGTCCCAGGCCTGCAGGGCATCGATGCCCAGCTGCTCGCGTGCGAACTGCTCCAGCTCGGCGCGGTCCTTGGCCGCGAACGGCTTGGCTCGCGCGGCAAGGTCACGCAGGAAACCCAGTACTTCGGCCGGGTCCTGCGCCATCTTGGTCGCCACCGAGTAATGGCCGTACGAATCGAAGCCGAGCAACGCGGCCAGTTCGGCGCGCAGGGCAAGGATACGGTCGATGTTGCCACTGTTGTCCAGCGCGTCATCACCGAACTCCGATGCACGCTGCGCGCTGGCACGGTACAGGATCTCGCGCAGGTCGCGGTCTTCAGCCCAGGTCTGCACCGGCAGGTAGCACGGCATCTGCAGGGTCAGTTTCCAGCCGGTCCTGCCGTCCTTCTCTGCCGCAGCGCGCGCGGCAGCCTTCACGTCTTCCGGCAGGCCCAGCAGTCGCGCTTCGTCCTCGATGTACAGCGACCATGCATCGGTGGCGTCGAGCACGTTCTGCGAGAACTTCGCCGACAGCGCCGACAGTTCCTCCTTGATCGCCGCAAAGCGCTGCTGCGCCTCAGGTGCCAGCTCGGCACCGCCCAGGCGGAAGTCACGCAGCGTGTTGTCCAGCACCTTGCGCTGGGCTTCATTGAAATGCGCCGCCTCCGGGCTGGCGGCCAGTGCCTGGTACTGGCGATACAGCGCCAGGTTCTGGCCCAGCGCGCTGGCGAAACGGGTCACCCGCGGCAGGTTGCCGTTGTAGGCCTCACGCAGTTCCGGGGTGTTGACCACCCCCTGCAGGTGGCCGACCAGGCCCCAGGCACGCCACAGGCGCTCGGTGGCGTCATCCAGCGGGGTGACGAAGGTGTCCCAACGCACCGGCTGCACCCGCTCGGCTGCGCTGACGGCAGCTTCGGCCTCGGCCAGCAGCACATCCAGCGCCGGCGCGACGTGCTCGGGGCGGATCGCGTCAAAGCGCGGCAGTCCGGAAAAGTCGAGCAGGGGGTTGGCAACGGTCACGGCAGATCTCCAGGGAACGGGCCCGGCGGGCGGGCAGCTTCCCAGATATGGCGCTGACAGGCGCGGCTGACAAGGGGGCATGCGCCGGCGTTCACGTCGGCCTGACGGCCGCGCACCGAAGCTCTGGCTGCGGGGGAGTCCGCAGCGGTACTTACCGAACGAGGCCCTACATGGAAGGTCTGGCTGCAGTGGCATCCATCTCACCGGCGCGCTCGCTGGCGCTGTCCGCCAGCCCGGCAGAACTGGCCTGGATCGCCGCGCTGTGCGATGCCGGCGACGACGCCCCCCGCCATTTGGAGCAGCTGCGGGCGGTATTGCAGCAGGGCGGCACGTTCAACGATGCCCAGGAGTGGTACCCGTTCGAGGTGATCGAGCGCGGCGCCAGCCAGTTGCATCTGGGCCACGAGCGCGAGTTCGTGATCTGCGTGCTGCTGTGGCTGCAGGCATTGGCCCAGGGACGCGCCAGCATCCTGGACCCCAGCCTGCACCTGGATGACCGCGCGATGGACATCGAGGCGTTGCCTGATGCGCTGCGCGATGCGGTGCTGGATGCGTTCACCGCAGCGGGGTATTGAGACGCCCCGGCGACCGGGTGGAGTCGACTGTGGGTCGACTTTCGCGCGCAGCGCGGGATTCTGGCGACCTGAACGTGGAGCGGTCGACCAACAGTAGACGCTACCCAGCCGATGCACAGCCGGCCGTGCGTTGCCGCGTTACAACGCTTCCAGGCTGCACCACGGCAGTTCGGGCAACCCCTGCCCGGCCACCGCCGCCGCCAGCTGCGCATCGGCGCCGTCGACATCGATTCCCTGTCGCCCATACCACGCCGGGTCGTAATAGCTCTGCGCATAGCGCTCGCCACTGTCGCACAGGATGCTGACGATGCTGCCCTGGTGGCCCGCCTCACGCATCCATTGCGCGGCCTGCAGCACGCCGATGAAGTTGGTGCCGGTGGAGCCACCGACACGGCGGCCGAGCTGGCGGCTGACATGGCGCATCGCGGCCAGGCTCAGCGCATCGGGCACCTTCACCATCGCATCGACACTGGTCGGGATGAAACTCGGCTCCACCCGTGGCCGGCCGATGCCTTCCACGCGCGAGCCACCGCTACAGGTCAGTCCACGCCAGTCCTGTTCACCGGCCACGGCAGCCTTGTAGCCGTCGAAGAACACCGACACTTCCGGGTCCGCGCACAGGATGCGGGTGTCATGCCGGCGGTAGCTGACATAACGTCCCAGCGTGGCGGCGGTACCGCCGGTACCCGGGCTGCACACGATCCATTCCGGAACCGGGCTGGGCTCTTCGGCCATCTGCTTGAAGATGGATTCGGCGATGTTGTTGTTGGCACGCCAGTCGGTCGCCCGCTCGGCGTAGGTGAACTGGTCCATGAAGTGGCCGCCGGTTTCGCGGGCCAGCTTTTCCGAATCACAGTTGAGGTCGCAGGCGCGCTCGACCAGGTGGCAGCGGCCCCCGTGGAACTCGATCGCCGCGATCTTTTCCGGCGAGGTGGTGGCCGGGATCACCGCAATGAACGGCAGGCCCAGCAGGCGCGCGAAATAGGCTTCGGACACGGCGGTCGAGCCACTGGAGGCCTCGATCACTGGCCGGCCCTCGCGCAACCAACCGTTGGCCAGCGCGTACAGGAACAGCGAGCGCGCCAGCCGGTGCTTGAGGCTGCCGGTGGGATGGCTCGACTCGTCCTTCAGGTACAGGTCGATGCCCTCGAACCCGGGCAGCGCCAGCGGGATCAGATGGGTATCGGCGGAACGGTTGAAATCGGCTTCGATCTTGCGGATGGCGGCGGCCACCCATTCACGCTGCGACATGGCGGGCAATCGTTATCAGGACGGAACGGTGCGATCCGGCCATTGTACGTCGCGGTGCCGTCAGGTGCGGGCCGGTAGAATGGCGCCATCCGGCCGGCAACGGCCCCGTCTGAAGGACCTCCCCCATGACCATTCCCGCCCTGCGCGATGTCCCCGGCGTCGCCGCCCAGGCCCCGGCCGAAACCAGCGGCTTCGTGTTCAACCACACCATGCTGCGGGTGAAGGACATCACCGCCTCGCTGGACTTCTACACCCGCGTACTGGGTTACCAGCTGATCGACAAGCGCGACTTCCCGGACGCCCAGTTCAGCCTGTACTTCCTGGCCTACGTGCCGGCCGGCGCAGTGGTGCCAGAAGACGACAGCCAGCGCCGCCTGTGGATGGCCGGCCTGCCGGGCGTGCTGGAACTGACCCACAACCACGGTACCGAAACCCAGGCCGGTGCGGTGTACCACGACGGCAACAGCGACCCGCGCGGCTTCGGCCACATCTGCGTGTCGGTGCCGGACATCGAGGCCGCCTGCCAGCGCTTCGAGGACCTCGGCGTGACCTTCCAGAAACGCCTGACCGACGGCCGCATGAAGAACCTGGCCTTCATCAAGGACCCGGACGGCTACTGGGTCGAAATCATCGCCAACTGACAAAAAGGGGACGGAGGGGATTAAGTCATTTCTGGCACTATTGGCCGGAAGCGACTTAATCCCCTCCGTCCCCTTTTTTGCGAGGTTCGTATGGAAACGATGGAACTGCACCGCGGCCGCCTGATCGACCATCTGCAGCTGGTGGTGCGTGACCTGGCCGCCAGCCGCCGCTTCTACCAGGCGGTGTTCGACACCATCGGCATCCCGATCGCCGGCGAAGGCGATGATTACTTCTGGGCCGATGAGCTGTTCATTTCCAGCGCCAGCAGCGAGGCCGCCGCCGGCCAGCTGACCGGCCGGCACCATCTGGCCTTCCAGGCCCGCGACAGCGCCACCGTCGATGCCTTCCATACCGCCGCGATCGCCGCCGGCGGCACCGATAACGGCGCGCCGGGCGAACGCCCCTACCACCCGGGCTACTACGGCGCCTTCGTGCTCGACCCGGACGGCAACAACATCGAAGTGGTCTATCACGGTCCTGCGAACTACAGCGCCGACTCGGTAAAGGTCACGTTCTGATATCACCGAAGCCGTGAACGAAGAAGCCGGGCAATGCCCGGCTTCCCTGCTTCCAGCGCTGCAGCCCTCAGTGGGCGGCCATGTAGATGTCCTGAAGCACGGCCTTTTCCAGTTCCAGCTCGCCCAGCAGGTTCTTCACGATATCGCCCAGGCTGAGGATGCCGACCAGCTGGTTGCCGTCGGTCACCATCAGATGACGGCGCCGCGAGTACGTCATCAACGACATGGCCTGCTTCAGCGTCGCGTCCGGCGCAATGCCTTCCAGGCCGGTGGACGGCAGGCTGGAGATCACCCGGCGGCCGGCCTGCGGGCCGTCGTCGGCCAGGGCACGCACGATGTCCTTCTCGGAAATGATGCCGACCGGGGCATCGTCCTTCATCACCACCAGCGCAGCGATCCTGTTCGCGCTCATCTTGTGGGCGGCGGCACCGATGGTGTCTTCGGCGTCGATGGTGATGACAGCTTCTTTCTTGGATTGCAGGAGTTCGCGGACGTTCATTCTTGTTTCCTGGTGCAGGTCACTGAAGTCAAAAAAGTGTGCTCTTCCGATACGCCCCCTCCCCGGGAACAGACCTTTCAGCGCACGTCTGGCGCACCCGGCCGCCGCGTGGAATGGATCGGCAGGCGATGTGCTGCAACGCGAACGAGGTGGGCTCAACCGCTCAACCCGGACCTCGGTCAAATCGATTCTACGACTGCGACCATCGGTCACTACCGGCATCGATAGGACAGTTCGTCGTGGGAACCAACCGACGATCCAGAGAATGGCACCGCGGCTGAAACCGCCGCTGAATACAGCCGATGCCGCGCATTAAAGAATGATTGCCTGCTGCCGACGGCGGACAGAACACCCGGTGGCTGTCCCACTTGGCATGGCCGACCACGCAAACGAAAGGGGCCACGCGGGCCCCTTTTCGCATGCAGCATTCGACGGATCCGGGAGTGTTACTCCACCGTCACGCTCTTGGCCAGGTTGCGCGGCTTGTCCACGTCGGTGCCGCGTGCCAGCGCGGTGTGGTAGGCCAGCAGCTGCACCGGAATGGTGTGCACGATCGGGCTGAGCACGCCGGCATGGCGCGGCGTGCGGATCACGTGCACGCCTTCGGACTCATTGAAGTTGCTGTCCTGGTCGGCGAACACGAACAGCTCGCCACCACGGGCGCGCACTTCCTGCATGTTCGACTTCACCTTCTCCAGCAGGCTGTCATTGGGGGCGATCACCACCACCGGCATGTCCTCGTCCACCAGCGCCAGCGGGCCATGCTTCAGCTCGCCCGCCGGGTAGGCCTCGGCGTGGATGTAGGAAATCTCCTTGAGCTTGAGCGAGCCTTCCAGCGCGATCGGGTAATGCAGGCCACGGCCCAGGAACAGCGCATTGGACTTGCGCGCGAAGCGTTCGGCCCACGCCGCGATCTGCGGTTCCAGGTTCAGCGCGTGCTGCACGCTGCCCGGCAGGAAGCGCAGCTGTTCCAGGTAATCCGCTTCCTGCGCCGCGTCGATGCGGCCATGCAGCTTGCCCAGCACCACGGTCAACTGGAACAGCGCGGCCAGCTGGGTGGTGAAGGCCTTGGTCGAAGCCACGCCGATCTCCGCGCCCGCGCGGGTGTAGCAGACCAGCTCGCTGGCGCGCGGAATCGCGCTTTCCGGCACGTTGCAGATCGACAGCGTGTGCTTGTGGCCAAGCGCCTTGGCGTACTTCAGCGCCTCCATCGTATCCAGCGTTTCGCCGGACTGGGAGATGGTGACGATCAGGTGCTTCGGGTTGGCATACGCGGCGCGGTAGCGGTACTCGCTGGCAATCTCCACGCTGCACGGCAGGCCGGCGATGGCTTCGATCCAGTAGCGCGCGGTCAGGCCGGCGTAGTAGCTGGTGCCGCAGGCAATGATCTGCACGCCCTCGATGCCCGACAGCACCGCTTCGGCATTCTTGCCGAACAGCTCGGCCGGGAAACCACCGGCGTCGATCGCCGCCTCGATGGTGTCGCCCAGCGCGCGCGGCTGCTCGTGGATTTCCTTCTGCATGAAGTGGCGGTACGGGCCAAGCTCCAGCGATGCCAGCGACACGTCGGACAGGTGCACATCGCGCTCGACCGGCCGGTCATGCTCATCGAAGATGCGCACGCCATCGCGACGGATCTCGGCGGTGTCGCCCTCTTCCAGGAAGATCACCTTGCGGGTGGCCGAGATCACCGCCGAGACGTCGGAGGCGACGAAGTTCTCGCCCTCGCCCAGGCCCACCAGCAGCGGGCAGCCCATGCGCGCGCAGACGAAGCGCTCCGGCTCGGCGCGGCTGACCACGGCCAGCGCGTAGGCGCCGGTCAGCTCCTTCACCGTGTGCTGCAGCGCCACCAGCAGGTCATCGCCGCCCTTCAGGTGATGATGGATCAGGTGCGCGATGACTTCGGTGTCGGTCTGCGACTCGAAGGTGTAGCCCAGCGCGCGCAGCTTCTCGCGCTGCTCTTCGTGGTTCTCGATGATGCCGTTGTGCACCAGCGCCACGCCGTGGCTGATGTGCGGATGCGCGTTGGCCTCGGTGACGCCGCCGTGGGTGGCCCAGCGGGTGTGGCCGATACCCAGCACCGCATTGAACCCTTCGGCCTCGGCCGCCGTGGCCATTTCCGACACGCGACCGGTGCGGCGGACACGACGTACTTCGGGGCGCTCGGCGTGATCAATCACCGCGATGCCCGAGGAGTCGTAACCACGGTACTCAAGCCGCTTCAGGCCTTCGATCAGCACCGGCACCACGTCGCGATCGGCGATTGCACCCACGATTCCACACATGTCACGCGTTTCCTTCAAGACGATCGGCGCATTCTAGCCCGCGTGTCCGGCTTCCCCCTCCTGTCCGCTTAATGAAAGTGTCCGGAAAGGTGTCCGCGGACACCCGGACACTCCAGCGGCCCGCCCAACCTGTTGAACTGAAAGGAAATAAAGTTGGCACGCTACGTGCTTGGTACTGGCTACCACCGTCAGGCACGCACCCGATGATCCGCGACACTTCCGCACAGGACCAGATCGTTTCCTCCGCCCCGGCCGGCGCCACCCGCGCCAACTGGCAGCGCTTCCGCTGGCCGGCGCTGGGCGCCATCGTGCTGCTGGCCGGCATCGGCTGGGCCGTGCATGCCTGGTCCAATGCCAGCCGCTCCTTCGACAGCAGCCGGGTGCGCATCGCCGAAGTGAAGCGCGGCGACCTGGTCCGCGACATCGCCGCCGACGGCCGGGTGATCGCCGCCAACAGCCCGATCCTGTACGCCATCTCGGCCGGCACCGTGGACCTGAAAGTGGTCGCCGGTGACGTGGTCAAGAAGGGCCAGGAACTGGCGGTCATCGACAGCCCGGAACTGCGCAGCAAGCTGGCCCAGGAACAGGCCACCCTGGCCGGCCTGGAAGCCGAGGCCAGCCGTGCCGCGCTGGACGCCACCCTGGCCCGCGCCAAGTCGCGCAAGGAAACCGACCAGGCCACCATCGAGCGCCAGGCCGCCGACCGCGACCTGCAGCGCTTCCAGCGCGGCTACGACGGCGGTGCGGTGCCACAGATCGACCTGGCCAAGGCCAAGGACTCGCTGAAGAAGGCCGATATCACCCTGGCCAACGCCACCACCGATGCGCGCCTGCAGAGCCAGGGCGCCGACCTGGATGCCCGCAACAAGCGCCTGCTGGCCGACCGCCAGAAGGCCGTGGTGGCCGAAGTGCAGCGCCAGGTCGACGCACTGACCCTGCGCGCACCGTTTGACGGCCAGGTCGGCCAGGTGCAGGCGGTCCAGTCCACCAACCTGGCTGCCAACGCGCCGGTGCTGGGCGTGGTCGACCTGTCCAAGTTCGAGGTCGAGATCAAGGTGCCGGAGAGCTTCGCCCGCGACCTGGCGATCGGCATGCCGGCGCAGCTGACCGGCGGCAATGGCAAGCCGTTCCCGGGCGAGATCAGCGCGGTGTCGCCGGAAGTGGTCAACGGCGAGGTCAACGCCCGCGTGCGCTTCGCCAGCGCGCAGCCGGAAGGCCTGCGCCAGAGCCAGCGGATGTCGGTGCGCGTGCTGCTCGATACCCGCAAGGACGTGCTGAAGGTCGAGCGCGGCCCGTTCGTCGAACAGGGCAATGGCGTGGCCTATGTGATGGATGGCCGCACCGCGGTGCGGCGTCCGGTGGAACTGGGCGTCAGCAGCCTGGGCGAAGTGGAAATCAAGTCGGGTGTGCAGCCGGGCGACCGCATCGTGGTCTCCGGCAGCGACCTGTTCAAGGACGCCGAACGCGTCTCCGTCAACTGATACCCGATACCTGAATCCTGGAGAGAGGACACCCCATGTACATGCTCGAAATGCGTTCGGTCGCCAAGGTCTTCCGCACCGAACAGGTGGAAACCCACGCGTTGCGCTCGCTGGAACTGCAGGTCAAGGAAGGCGAGTTCGTCGCGGTCACCGGCCCGTCCGGCTCCGGCAAGACCACCTTCCTCAACATCGCCGGCCTGCTGGAAACCTTCACCAGCGGCACCTACCTGCTTGACGGCCAGGACGTGAGCACGCTGGGCGATGACGCCCGCAGCCGCCTGCGCAACCAGAAGATCGGCTTCATCTTCCAGGGCTTCAACCTGATTCCCGACCTGAACCTGTTCGACAACGTCGACGTGCCGCTGCGCTACCGGAAGATGAGTGCCAACGAGCGCCGCGAACGCATCGAGAAGGCGCTCACCCAGGTCGGCCTGGGCTCACGCATGAAGCATTACCCGAACGAACTGTCCGGCGGCCAGCAGCAGCGTGCGGCGATCGCGCGTGCGCTGGCCGGCAGCCCGCGCCTGCTGCTGGCCGACGAACCGACCGGCAACCTGGATACGCAGATGGCCCGCGGCGTGATGGAACTGCTGGAGGAGATCAATGCCGCCGGCACCACCATCGTGATGGTCACCCACGACCCGGAACTGGCCGCGCGCGCGCAGCGCAACGTGCACATCGTCGATGGCCAGGTGACCGACCTGGTGCGCGAACCGGTGCTGGCTACCCCGCCGCGCCACATCGTTGCCGTCAACGAGTGAGGGCACTCCCATGTTCGCCTACTACACCCGATTGGCGGTACGCAGCTTCCGCCGCAACAAGATCCTGACCGCACTGATGGTGGTCGCCATCGCGCTCGGCATCGGTGCCTCGATGACCACGCTGACGGTGTTCCACGTGCTGTCCGGCGACCCGATTCCCGGCAAGAGCGACCAGCTGTTCTACGTGCAGGTCGATCCGCGCCCGCGCGGCGGCTATACCCCGGGTGAGGAGCCTGAGGAACAGATGACACGGCGCGACGCCGAGACCCTGCTGCGCGAGAAGCGCGGCATCCGCCAGGCGATGATGAGCGCGGGCGGCGGCACGGTGGAACCGGAGCTCAGCACGCTCAAGCCGTTCTCGGTGGATACGCGCTGGACGTCGGCCGATTTCTTCCCGATGTTCGACGTGCCGATGCAGTACGGGCGTGCCTGGAACAGCAGCGATGATGACAATCGCAGCCGGGTGGTGGTGCTGTCGAAAGCGATCAACGACAAGCTGTTCCAGGGTGCCGACAGCACCGGTCGCGAGATCCGCCTGAGTGGCCATTCACTGCGGGTGATCGGCGTGATGAAGAAGTGGAATCCCGAACCCCACTTCTTCGATCTGACCACCGGCAACTACGGCAAGGATGAAGACCTGCTGGTGCCGTTTTCCACTGCGATGGACCTGGAGTTCGGCAGCAACGGCAACATGAACTGCTTCGGCGAGAATCCGGATGGCAGCAGCAACTCGATCAACGCGCCCTGCAGCTGGATCCAGTACTGGGTGGAGCTGGATCCGGCCAAGGTCGAGGACTACCGCAGCTACCTGGCCAACTACTCGGACCAGCAGCGCGCAGCGGGCCGTTTCGAGCGCCCCACCAACGTGCGCCTGCGCCCGGTGATGGAGTGGTTGACGTTCAAGAATGCCGTGCCCAGCGACGTGCGCCTGCAGATGTGGCTGGCATTGGGCTTTCTCGGCGTCTGCCTGGTCAACACGGTGGGCCTGCTGCTGGCGAAGTTCCTGCGCCGCAGCGGCGAGATCGGCGTGCGCCGCGCCCTCGGTGCCAGCCGTGGGCAGATCTTCCTGCAATGCCTGGTTGAAGCCGGTGCGATCGGCGTTGCCGGCGGCGTGCTCGGCATCGGCCTGGCCCTGCTCGGCCTGTATGCGGTGCGCCAGCAACCCATGGACTACGCGAGCCTGGCCCACCTGGACGGCAGCATGCTGCTGCTGGCCATTGGCCTGACCCTGTTCGCCAGCCTCGCCGCTGGTTTCCTGCCCGCCTGGCGCGCGATGCAGGTTACCCCGGCCATCCAGCTCAAGTCGCAGTAAGCACGAGTACGAGGACCTCCCATGGATATCCGCCCCATCCTCAGCACCCTGCGCCGGCACAAGACAGCCGCCGCCCTGATCGTGCTGGAAGTCGCCCTGACCTGCGCCATCGTCTGCAATGCCCTGTTCCTGGTCACCCAGCGCGTTGAACGGATCAGCCAGACCAGCGGCCTGGCCGAGAACGAGCTGGTGTTCGTCCGGGTCAGCGGCATCGGCAAGCAGACCAATGGCCAGGCCCGCACCCAGGAGGACCTGTCCGCCCTGCGCGCCGTTCCCGGGGTCACCGCCGCCGCGAAGGTCAACCAGCTGCCGTTCCGCCCGAACTCCTCCAATACCAGCGTTTCGCTGAAGCAGGAACAGGAACGTCCGACCGCCTTCGTCACCATGTACATGTTCGGCGAAGGTGGACTGTCCACGCTTGGACTGCAGCTGACCGCCGGCCGCGACTTCCAGCCCAGTGAATACAGCAACGTCGAGGATGCACAGAAGAACGCCTCCACCAATACCGCCTCCTCGGTGATCATCAGCCGCACGCTCGCCGACAGGCTGTACCCCGGCGAGAACGCACTGGGCAAGACGTTCTACATGGGCAAGCAGCCACTGCACGTGGTGGGTATTGTCGCGTCATTGGCCACGCCCACCGATTACAACAACAACACCACGCTGTCGATGGTGCTGCCTGTGCGGACCGATTTCACCCAGGGCCCGTACGTCCTGCGCACCGCTCCGGAACGGCGCGAGGAAGTACTCAAGGGCGCGATCGCCGCGCTTGAACGCAACGACCCCAACCGGCTGGTGCGCGAGAAGCTGACCTATGAGGCGCAGCGCAATGACTACTTCAAGAACGACAGGGCCATGGTCGGGCTGCTGATCACGGTGTGCATCTCGCTGCTGGTGGTCACCGCACTGGGCATCATCGGCCTGGCCAGCTTCTGGGTGCAGCAGCGCAGCAAGCAGATTGGTATCCGTCGCGCGCTCGGCGCGACGCGTGGGCAGATCCTGCGCTACTTCCAGACCGAGAACTTCCTGCTGGCCACGCTGGGCATCGTGCTGGGCATGCTGGCCGCCTATGCGATCAACCTGGCACTGATGAACATGTACGAGCTGCCGCGCATGCCGCTGCACTACCTGCCGCTGGGCGCACTGCTGCTGTGGGTGCTTGGCCAGATCGCGGTGTTCGGGCCGGCCCGGCGCGCGGCAGCGGTACCGCCTGCGGTTGCCACGCGGGGCGCATGAGATGCGTATCCGCTGGATGCTGATGATGATGCTCCTGCCACTGCCGGCACTGGCCGGCGGTGGCAGCTCGCAGACACTGGAGTGGCGCCAGGACGATGCGCGCCTGGCATTGCGTTCGAGCGAAGGCCAGGTGCGCGTGGAAGCCGCCGGCCCGGAAGCCCGCTTCGGCGTGCGCAGCGGCGATCGCATCCTGCGGGTGGATGACACCACCGTACGCAGGATCGAGCATCTTGCCGAGGCCCTGCGGCGTTCAAGCGCCGCCAGGGCCTATCTCCTGCTGCAGCGCGACAGGCAGGAACTGACGGTCGCGGTGGACGCCGCTGCCTGGCGCAGGGCGCTGGTCGCTCCGCCTCCGCCAGCACCGCCACCGCCGCCGCCCCGACGCTGAGCCCGCCGCCCCGACGGCTACGGGTTTGGCTATGCTTGATGGGTGGCGCCGGGCTCTCCCGGCGTATGGACACGAACACGGCTCCATCGGCGCCGCCCATCCCTTTCTGCAGAACCGCTTGATGCCTTCGATCCTGATCATCGACGACAACGCCAGTGTGGGCACTGCACTGGACGTGCTGTTCTCCCTGCACGACATCGACACCCTGCAGGCGCAGAGCCCGGCCGAGGGGCTGGCCCTGCTCGAGTCGCAGCCGGTCGACCTGGTGATCCAGGACATGAACTTCAGCGAGGACACCACCTCCGGCGAGGAGGGCGAAGCGCTGTTCGCACAGATCCGCGCACGCCACCCGGACCTGCCGGTGATCCTGCTGACGGCCTGGACCCACCTGAGCAGCGCGGTGGACCTGGTCAAGGCCGGCGCCGCCGACTACCTGGCCAAGCCCTGGGACGACCGCAAGCTGCTGACCACGGTCAACAACCTGCTGGAGCTGTCCGAGGCGCGGCGCGAACTGGACCGCCGCCGCAGCCGCGAGCTGCGCCAGCGCAATGCGCTGGAAGAAAAGTACGACCTGTGCGGTGCGGTCTTCGCCGATCCGGCCAGCGAGCGCGTCATCGCCCTGGCCTGCCAGGTCGCGCGCTCCGAGCTGCCGGTGCTGATCACCGGTCCCAATGGTGCCGGCAAGGAGAAGATCGCGCAGATCATCCAGGCCAATTCACTGGTGGCCAAGGGCCCGTTCATCACGGTCAACTGCGGCGCGTTGCCGTCGGAGCTGATCGAGGCCGAACTGTTCGGTGCCGAGGCCGGCGCCTACACCGGCGCCAACAAGGCACGCGAGGGCAAGTTCGAAGCCGCCGACGGAGGCACGCTGTTCCTGGATGAGATCGGCAACCTGTCGCTGGGCGGGCAGATGAAGCTGTTGCGCGTGCTGGAAACCGGCCGCTTCGAGCGCCTGGGTTCCAATCGCGAACGCCAGGTCAAAGTCCGCGTGGTCAGCGCGACCAATGCCGACCTGCCGGCGATGATCCGCGACGGCACGTTCCGCGAAGATCTCTATTACCGCCTCAATACGGTGGAACTGGTACTACCGCCGTTGGCCGAGCGCGCGGGCGACATCGTGCCATTGGCCGAGCGTTTCCTGACGGCCGGCAAGCCGCTGTCCAGTGCCGCCAGTGCCGCCCTGCAACGGCACCCGTGGCCGGGCAACGTGCGCGAACTGCGCAACGTGATCCAGCGTGCCGAACTGCTGGCGACCGGCAACCGCATCGAGGTGGCCGACCTGAACCTGCCGCGCACCGCACCGGCGCCACGCCCGGCACCGAGCGCTGGCAACGATCCCGACCGCGAGCGCATCGAGGACGTGCTGGCACGCAACCACGGCGTCATCGCTCAGGCGGCTGCCGAACTCGGCCTGAGCCGCCAGGCCCTGTACCGGCGCATGGACCGCCACGGCATCCCACGCGAATGAAGCGGCGCTCGTTCACCTTCCGCCTGTTCCTGCGCCTGCTGCCGGTGCTGGCGCTGGCCGCTGCGCTGCCGTGGCTGCTGGCGTACTGGATGAACCATGGCTGGGTGGTGACCACGGCGTCGGCCGTGATCCTGCTGGCGTTGATGTGGTGGACCCTGCGCCGCGCCACCGCACCGGTGCGCTCGCTGATGCGTGCACTGTCCGGCACCACCAGCAGCTACCGCGACGGCGAGTACAACTTCGGCGTGTACTGGCCGGGCAACGACGAACTGGGCGACCTGGTGCAGGCGCACCGCGAGCTGGGCGATGTGCTGCGCGAACAGCGGCAGGGCCTGGTGCAGCGCGAACTGCTGCTGGACACCATGGTGCAGAACACGCCGGTGGCCATGCTGCTGATTGCCTCCGGCGGCGATGGCATCGCCCGCGTGGTGTTCTCCAACCTGGCTGCGCGCAAGCTGCTGCATGGCGGCTGGAAGCTGGAAGGCCAGCGTCTGGAAGAGGTGCTGGAACAGGTGCCGGTAGAGCTGCGCGATGCCATCGCCCGTGGCGGCGACAGCCTGTTCGCGGTGCATGCCGAGGGCGAGGACGGCGACGAGGATGACGAGCAGGTCTACCACCTGTCGCGCCGCGCCTTCCAGCTCAACGGCCGTCCGCACGACCTGCTGCTGGTACGCCTGCTCACCGCCGAACTGCGCCGCCAGGAAGTGCAGACGTGGAAGAAGGTGATCCGGGTGATCAGCCACGAGCTCAACAACTCACTGGCACCGATCGCCTCGCTGGCCCACTCCGGTGGCGTGCTGGTGCAGCGCGAACGCTTCGACCGGTTGCCGGAGATCTTCACCACCATCGAGGACCGCGCACGCCACCTGGAAGGCTTCATCCGTGGCTATGCACGCTTCGCAAAGCTGCCGCAGCCGCAACTGCAGACCGTGCACTGGGCGCCGTTCCTGTCCAGCCTGCGCCAGCAGATCCCGTTCACCATGGAACGCGAGCCGGACGAGGACCTGAGCAGCCGCATCGACATCGCGCAGTTCGGGCAGGCATTGCTGAATCTTCTGAAGAACGCGCATGAAGCCTGCGCCGAGGCCGATCCGCCCAACGATGACGTACAGGTGCAACTCACGCGGCTGCCGCAATGGCTGCGCCTGGACGTACTGGATCGCGGCAAGGGCATGAACGAGCAGGTGCTGCAGAACGCCTTGATGCCGTTCTATTCGACCAAGCGCAACGGCACCGGCCTGGGGTTGGCACTGACGCGCGAGATCGTGGAAGCGCACGGTGGCCGCGTGTCGCTGCAGAACCGCGGCGATGGCGGGTTGTGCGTGTCGATCCTGTTGCCGGTGGGTTGAGCGGGCCGATCGGGTAGATCCACGCCATGCGCGGATGTGCCGACCAGGGCCGGCACCTACCAGGCCCGCCGCATCGCCACCCGCAGGTGCATCGGAAACCCGAGCGCAGCCTCTTCGGCCATGACGGCGCGCAGGCCGTCGTTCCACTCAGCCTCAGGCACTACGTCGAACCCTTCGCTGGCATAGAAGGCTGCATTCCATGGCACATCGCTCAAGGTGGTCAGCACCGCTGCAGCAAAGCCGGTGGCCCTGGCCTGCGCCAAGGCGTGCCGCAGCAATGCGCGGCCATGGCCACGACGCGCGTGCGCCGGGTCCACATCCATCTGCAGGACATGGAACTCGCCACACAGCTCGCCGCCCAGCAGGTAACCGGCAATGTCGCCGCCGGGGCCGTCCACAACCCACAGCTGGCCCCGCTGAAGGCCGTCCTGCAGCGTCGGCAGATCCAGGCCGTGGCCGGCAAATACCGGATGGGCTTCGTGATCCTTCAGCAGTTCGCCGGCACGCTGTTCAATTGCCGGCAGCACGCCGAGCTCGTCGGCATGCGGAATACGTGGCTCAGGACTTCTTGACCGGGCGCTTCCAGCCATCGATGGTTTCCTGTCGTGCACGGGCCAGTGTCAGCTTGCCGTCCGGGGCGGTGCGGGTGATGACCGAACCGGCAGCGATGGTCGCGCCCTCGCCGATCGTCAGCGGCGCCACCAGCGAACTGTTGGAACCGATGAACGCGTTGTCGCCGATGGTGGTGGTCGACTTGTTCACGCCGTCGTAGTTGCAGGTGATGGTGCCGGCACCGATGTTCACCTTGCTGCCGATCACCGCATCACCCAGATAGGTGAGGTGGTTGGCCTTGCTGCCGACGCCGAGGGTGACCTTCTTGGTTTCGACGAAGTTGCCGACGTGCACGCCATCGGCCAGCACGGTACCTGGGCGGAGGCGCGCGAACGGACCGACCAGCGCCGCGCCTTCGGTGACCACACCCTCCAGATCACAGTGCGCGCGTACTTCGGTACCGGGGCCGAGAGTAACGTCCTTCAGGCGGTTGAACGGACCGATGGTAACGCCGTCGCCGAGCACGATGTTGCCTTCGAGAACGACATCGACATCGATCAGCACGTCACTGCCCACGGTGACGGTGCCACGGATGTCGAGTCGGGCCGGGTCGCGCACGCGTGCACCCTGTGCGCACAGCGCACGCACGGCGCGATGCTGCCAGGCACGCTCCAGCTGAGACAGCTGCCAGGGATCGTTTGCCCCCTCGGCTTCCTGCGCGTCGGCCACCAGTGCCATTTCGGCCGGGGTGTACTCATGCGCGGCAAACGCGAACACATCGGTCAGGTAGTACTCGCCCTGTGCATTGCGGTTGGACAGCTGCGACAGCCAGCGGCGCAGCGCGGTCGACTCCGCGGCGATGATGCCGGTGTTGATCGTGCGCACGCGCAGCTGGTCGTCGGTCGCGTCCTTCTGCTCGACGATCGCTCCCACCTTGCCTTCGGCATCGCGCAGCACGCGGCCGTAACCGGTCGGGTCATCAACCTCGGCGACCAGCACCGCCAACCGCCCCGGCTGCGCCAGCAGATCGCGCAGGGTCTGCGCACGGATCAGCGGTACATCGCCGTACAGCACCAGCACCTGCACGGCATCCGGCACCTGCGGCATCGCCTGCGCCACCGCGTGGCCCGTACCCAGCTGCTGCGCCTGTTCAGCCCACTGCAGGTCGGGCTGGTCGGCGAACTGTTGCCGCACCGCCTCACCGCCATGGCCGTAGACCACATGGATGGCCGCCGGTTGCAGTTCGCGGGCCGCATCGATCACGTGCGCCAGCATCGGTTGGCCGGCGATCGGCTGCAGCACCTTCGGCAGCACCGACCTCATGCGCTTGCCGGCGCCGGCGGCGAGGATGATGACGTGCAGGGCTTGGGTCATGGGAACGGCAGTCCGTGGTTCGTTGCCGACGATTCTAGAGCGTGCGCCGTTAACATGGGCATCCCTCCTCCTTCACCATGCCGATGAACCTTGTCCGCCAGGGAAGCGCCTACCTCGTGATCGGGCTCGTGCAGCTGCTGATCGATTGGCTGGTGTTCGTGGTCGCCACCGCGCTTGGCATGCCGGTCGCACCGGCCAACGTCGCCGGGCGCCTGGCCGGCATGCTGCTGGGCTTCTGGCTCAACGGCCGCTATACCTTTGCCGAGGCCGGCACCCACAAGCTGGGCTGGAGGCGTTTCGCACGCTTTTTCGCGCTGTGGCTGCTGCTGACCGCGGCAAGCACGTTGCTGGTGAGCCTGGTCGACCACGCGCTGGGCCTGCAGTACACCTGGCTGGCCAAGCCACTGGTGGAAGGCGGGCTGGCGTGCGTGTCGTTCCTGTTGATGCGCCACGTGGTGTACCGCTGATCGCGGTCAGCGGTCAGCGATCACCGTCACGGCGCAGGCGCGCTCCCAGTCCCTCACGCCACAGCTGCAGCGCGCTGTAGCGCAACCGCACCTGATGCTGCCCGGCCGGCACGCACAACGCATGGAAGAGGCCATTGCCGCGCAGCAGCGGCAGTACCTGGCCATCCTCGAGCTGCGCCTGCCAGCCACGACCGGTGGTTTCGTTGATCACCACCCATGCTGCATGGTCGGCCACCACCGTCAGCTCGATGCGTCCAGGCTGGTAGTGCAGCACCTGTACCGTGGCCTCGCCGGCATCCTGTTCGGCACAGTGGCTGCTGGCGGCTGCCGGCAGCCATAGCTGCCGGTTGAAATCGGTCTGGTTGAACAGCGGCGCAGGCGGTAGACGCTCCTCATGGCGGCGCACCTGCCGCGGATTCAGCACCCGTGGCAGCACGCTGTCACGCCGCGCAAGTTCCACCTGGTCGCCCTGCGCGCTGGAGCCCGGGAACGGCTCCTGGGCCAGCAGCCAACGCACGCCCAGCAGGTCGTACAGGGGAGCAGCGGTGTCTGGCATCCAGGCAGTGGGGACCTTCTGCTGGAAGGTATCCACCGGCTCGCCCGGCATCCCGGTCATCTGCAGATAGTCGCTTGCCAGCAGCGGGTTGTAGCCGTTTGCCAGCGCAATGGCATGCACCGCCGCGCCGTTGGTGAGTCCGCCGATGCCGAAGACCACCGCGCGCTCGGGTATGCCGATATGCCGCTCTGCCGCCAGCAGCGCATAGGCGCGCTGCGCAGGACCCGCACGATCGGCGGTGAGCACCGACTTTGTGCCGCTGCCCGCGTTGAACCTGGTGCCGACGTTGAACAGCAGCAGGTCCAACAGCACCAGCGCCAGCACCCAGCGCGCAGGTGACTGGTGGCGGCGCAGCACCCACACCGCGGCTACGCCCAGCGCGGCGCTGACCGCAAGCCAGGCGAAAGCGAGCGGATGACCATGATCGATCGCCAGCCACGCAGCGCACGCGCCCAGCACTGCGACGACCGCCACGGACACCCGATGCAATCGCAATGGCTGCCGCTGCAGGGCAACCTGCAGGGCACTGGCACCCAGCCACGCCGCCGCAGGCACGGTAAGGAACAGCGCATCGGACGGGCGCCGGAACAGGTCCAGCCCCGGAAGCCAGCCGAACAACCAGGGGAACAGCGGCGTGGCGCCACCCACCGCGACCATGATCGCCAGCGTCAGCGCACACAGCGCGACGCGCGTCGCCGCCGGCTTGCGCCGCAGCACCTCACCGCCCCAGAGCAGCCACAGCGCCAGCGGCACTGCCCCCACATAGAGGTAATCGGCGCTGATATCACCGAAGGCCCAGCTGTCGCCGCGCCCCTGCGAGAACACGTTGCCCGACAGCAGTGTCACCAGTGTCTGCCAGTGGATGGCACCCGGCAGCGCGGCTTCCAGCGTCAGGCCATTGCGATTGGTCTGGTCCAGCCAGGCCAGCGTGGACAGCCACTGCGGCGCACTGACACCACCGGCGAGAATGGCCACCACGCCCAGCTGCCACAGCAGGCGCATGCGCTGCCCCTGTGCCAGCACGACAGCAGCCACGGCGTAGATCACGCACGCGAGGATGATGAAATAGGTGACCTGGGTCAGTTGAAGCGCACACATCCCGCCGGCCACACCGGCCAGCAGGATGTCGCGCATCCGTCCCCGCCGGCGGACCTGCTCCAGGCCCAGCCACAGCCAGGGCAGCAGGCAGTAGCTGATGATCATCGGCGTGTGCTGCAGGCGCGACGCGGCCACGCCACCAAACATCAGCGTGAGCGCGAACAGCAGCTGCGCCGGCGGCGGCATGCCCTGCACGCGGCTCAACCGCAGTGCACCCAGGCCGCCTGCCAGCACATGCAGCAGCACCACCACCGTGAACAGGTGCAGGGAGCCCGGCGCCAGCAGCATCGGCAGCAGCATCGTCGGCTGCAGCGTCATCATCTGCGGATCGGCCACCTGCGGGTAGCCACCGTAGAGATACGGATTCCACCAGGGGGCCTGCAGGTGACGCAACTGCTCGGCACTGAAACTGACCGCCGGGAAGAACTGCTGCACGGCATCAAAGGGAATGGTCTTGATGCCAGTGAGCCATGGCAGGCACAGAACGATCCACGCAATCAGGAACACGCCTGCCGGTGTGCGCCACGGCCGCTGCCAGCTGCCGCCTTCAATCGCTGTCGAGTGGTGCTGCATTCCCTGCTCCTGTGGCGAACAAACAAAAACGCCGGCAGCTAGCCGGCGCTTGTGCTTGATGACGCGCGAACCTCAGTGCTTGAGATTCTTGCGCAGGCGCTCCAGCGCCTGCAGCTGGACGACGGCTTCGGCCAGCTTCTGCTGGGCTTCAGCCACTTCCATCGCTTCGCCGCGGTTGGCCAGGATGCGCTCGGCTTCTTCCTTGGCCTTGCGGACCGAGGCTTCGTCGATGTCCTGCGCGCGGATCGCGGTGTCGGCCAGCACGGTCACCACCTGCGGCTGCACTTCCAGGATGCCGCCGGAAATGGCGAAATCCAGCTGCTCGCCGTTCGGCGTGGTCACCACCACCTTGCCCGGCTTCAGGCGGGTGATCAGCGGCGCGTGCTTGGGCGCGATGCCCAGTTCGCCCAGCTCACCGGTGGCCACGACCAGGGTCGCTTCGCCACGGAAGATTTCCTGCTCGACGCTGACGATGTCGCAACGGATCGTGCTCATGCAAATCTCTTCGCTGTTCGCGGCGGCGCAATGCCGCCGTGGGGGTCCACCGGCGCGGGCGGTTGCCCGGCGCCGGCGTCAGGTCGGGCAGGATCGCTCCCGCCCGTCCCGGATCAGGCCTTCTCGGCCATCTTCTTGGCCTTCTCGACCGCTTCTTCGATGCCGCCGACCATGTAGAACGCCTGCTCCGGCAGGTGGTCGTACTCGCCATCGACGATGGCCTTGAAGCCACGGATGGTGTCCTTCAGCGGCACGTACTTGCCCGGCGAACCGGTGAACACTTCGGCCACGTGGAACGGCTGGCTGAAGAAGCGCTCGATCTTGCGGGCGCGCGACACGGCCTGCTTGTCTTCTTCGGACAGTTCGTCCATGCCCAGGATGGCGATGATGTCCTTCAGTTCCTTGTACTTCTGCAGGGTCTGCTGGACGCGCTGGGCGGTGTCGTAGTGCTCGTGGCCGATGACCAGCGGATCCATCTGGCGGCTGGTGGAGTCCAGCGGGTCGACGGCCGGGTAGATACCCAGCGAGGCGATCGAACGCGACAGGGTCACGGTCGAGTCCAGGTGGGCGAAGGTGGTCGCCGGCGACGGGTCGGTCAGGTCGTCCGCGGGAACGTAGACGGCCTGGATCGAGGTGATCGAACCGTTCTTGGTCGAGGTGATGCGCTCCTGCAGGACGCCCATTTCCTCGGCCAGGGTCGGCTGGTAACCCACGGCGGACGGCATGCGGCCCAGCAGTGCCGACACTTCGGTACCGGCCAGGGTGTAACGGTAGATGTTGTCGACGAACAGCAGGACGTCCTTACCCTTGCCGTTTTCGTCCTTCTCGTCGCGGAAGTACTCGGCCATGGTCAGGCCGGTCAAGGCGACGCGCAGACGGTTGCCCGGCGGCTCGTTCATCTGGCCGTACACCATCGCCACCTTGTCCAGGACGTTGGAGTCCTTCATTTCGTGGTAGAAGTCGTTGCCCTCACGGGTACGCTCACCCACGCCGGCGAACACGGACAGACCGCTGTGCGCCTTGGCGATGTTGTTGATCAGTTCCATCATGTTGACGGTCTTGCCGACGCCGGCGCCGCCGAACAGGCCGACCTTGCCGCCCTTGGCGAACGGGCACATCAGGTCGATGACCTTGATGCCGGTTTCCAGCAGCTCGGTGGCCGGGGACTGGTCTTCATACGACGGCGCAGCGCGGTGGATTTCCCAGTTGTCGCTGGCAGCGACCGGGCCGGCTTCGTCGATCGGACGGCCAAGCACGTCCATGATGCGGCCCAGGGTGCCGGCGCCGACCGGCACCGAGATGCCACGGCCGGTGTTGACGGCAACCAGGTTGCGCTTCAGGCCGTCGGTGGAACCGAGGGCGATGGTACGCACCACGCCGTCGCCCAGCTGCTGCTGGACTTCGAGGGTGATCTCGGTGTTTTCCACCTTCAGTGCGTCGTACACCTTCGGCACCGATTCACGCGGGAATTCGACGTCGACGACCGCGCCGATGATCTGAACGATCTTGCCCTGACTCATTGCTGCATCCTCTAATGTGTGCTTTGAACGAACGCGGTCAGACTGCTGCCGCGCCGCCGACGATTTCGGAGATTTCCTGGGTGATCGCTGCCTGGCGCGCCTTGTTGTAGACGAGCTGCAGGGTGCCGATCAGCTTGTTGGCGTTGTCGCTCGCCGCCTTCATCGCAACCATGCGTGCCGCATGCTCGGAGGCGACGTTTTCCAGCAGTGCCTGGTACACCAGCGACTCGATGTAACGCGTCATCACGTGCTCGAGCACGGTCGCGGCATCGGGTTCGTACAGGTAATCCCAGTCGTGGTGAGCGACCTGCTTCTCAGCCGGCGGCAGCGGCAGCAGCTGATCGAAGCTGGCCTTCTGCACCATGGTGTTCACGAAGCGGTTGTAGACCAGGTACACGCGGTCGATCCTGCCTTCGGTGAAGGCGTCGAGCATGACCTTGATCACACCGATCAGCGATTCCAGCTTCGGCACGTCGCCGATGTGGGTCACGCTGCCGACCATGTTGACCTTCACGCGGCGGAAGAAGGTCGAAGCCTTCTGGCCGATGGTCACCAGGTCCACTTCGGCACCCTTGTCCTGCCATGCCTTGGCTTCGCCCAGCATCTTGCGGAACAGGTTGTTGTTCAGGCCGCCGGCCAGACCGCGATCGGAGGAGATCACGATGAAACCGACCCGCTTGACCTGCTCGCGCTCGACCAGGAACGGATGCTGGTAGTCGGTGCTGGCCTGGGCCAGATGACCGATCACCTGCTTCATCGCCTGCGCGTACGGACGCGAGGTCTTCATCCGATCCTGCGCCTTGCGGATCTTGGAGGCCGAGACCATTTCCAGGGCGCGCGTCACCTTGCGGGTGTTCTGCACGCTCTTGATCTTGGTTTTGATTTCGCGTCCGCTTGCCATCTCTTGTTTCCCGTGGCGCGGGGCTGATGCCCCGCGTTGTTCAACCGTTTGTCATCTGGTCCAGCGGAGCCAGCGGCTCCGCTCTACAGGACCGCGATTACCAGCTGCCGGTGGTCTTGAACTCGGCGATGCCCTTCTTGAAGGCACCTTCGATGTCGTTGTCCCAACCGCCGGTGGCGTTGACCTTGCTGATCAGCTCGCCCTGGGTGTTGGCGAAGTGGGCGTGCAGGCCTTCTTCGAACGCCAGCAGCTTGTTGACCGGCACGTCGTCGAGGTAACCCTCGTTGACGGCGTAGATCGACAGCGCCTGGTTGGCGATCGACATCGGCGCGTACTGCTTCTGCTTCATCAGCTCGGTGACGCGCTGGCCACGCTCCAGCTGCTTGCGGGTCGCTTCGTCCAGGTCCGAGGCGAACTGCGCGAACGCAGCCAGCTCACGGTACTGGGCCAGCGAGATGCGGATGCCGCCCGACAGCTTCTTGATGATCTTGGTCTGGGCCGAGCCACCGACGCGCGACACCGAGATACCGGCGTTCACGGCCGGGCGGATGCCGGCGTTGAACAGGTCGGTTTCCAGGAAGATCTGGCCGTCGGTGATCGAGATCACGTTGGTCGGAACGAAGGCGGACACGTCGCCGGCCTGGGTCTCGATGATCGGCAGCGCGGTCAGCGAACCGGTCTTGCCGGTGACCTTGCCTTCGGTGAACTTCTCGACGTATTCCTCGGACACGCGGGCAGCGCGCTCGAGCAGACGGGAGTGCAGGTAGAACACGTCACCCGGGTAGGCTTCACGGCCCGGCGGACGCTTCAGCAGCAGCGAGATCTGGCGGTAGGCAACGGCCTGCTTGGACAGATCGTCGTACACGATCAGCGCGTCTTCGCCGCGGTCCATGAAGTACTCACCCATGGTGCAGCCCGAGTAGGCGCTGATGTACTGCATGGCAGCCGATTCGGAAGCGGTCGCGGCCACCACGATGGTGTGGGCCAGCGCGCCGTTCTCTTCCAGCTTGCGCACGATGTTGGCGATGGTCGACGCCTTCTGGCCGATCGCAACGTACACGCACTTGATGCCGGTGCCCTTCTGGTTGATCACCGCATCGATCGCCATGGCGGTCTTGCCGGTCTGGCGGTCACCGATGATCAGCTCGCGCTGGCCACGGCCGATCGGGATCATCGAGTCGACCGACTTGTAACCGGTCTGCACCGGCTGGTCGACCGACTTGCGCCAGATCACGCCCGGAGCAACGCGTTCCACCGGAGCGGTCAGGTCGGTGCCCAGCGGGCCCTTGCCGTCGATCGGCTCGCCCAGCGCGTTCACGACGCGGCCCAGCAGTTCCGGGCCGACCGGCACTTCCAGGATGCGGCCGGTGGTCTTGGCGACGTCGCCTTCGCGCAGGTGCTCGTAGTCACCCAGGACCACGGCGCCGACCGAGTCGCGCTCCAGGTTCAGGGCCAGGGCGAAGGTGTTGTTCGGCAGTTCGATCATTTCGCCCTGCATCACGTCGGCCAGACCGAAGATGCGCACGATGCCGTCGGACACGCTGGTCACGGTGCCTTCGTTGCGCGATTCCGCGGCCAGCTTGACCTTCTCGATGCGGTTCTTGATCAGTTCGCTGATTTCGGAGGGGTTGAGCGTGGTTGCCATCGTCAAGTCCTAGTGCCGGCAGCGGGGCCGGACGTTAAATGAATTCAGTTAGCGAGCGCGGTCTGCAGACGGGCCAGCTTGCCCTTCAGCGAACCATCGATGACCACGTCGCCGGCGTCGATCACGGCGCCGCCGATCAGCGAAGCATCGACCGCGGTGGTCACGTCGACCTCGCGGTTGAAGCGCTTGCGCAGCGCAGCCTTGATCGCGTCCAGCTCGCCGGCCGACAGCTCGGAAGCCGAGGTCACCGTGGCCTTGACCACGTGCTCGGCTTCGGCGCGCAGGGCGTCGAACATGCCGGAGATTTCCGGCAGCAGCGGCAGACGATGCGATTCGGCCAGGATGGCCAGGAAGCGCGAGTAGGTCTCGCCGTGCGACACCGGCGCCAGCAGGGCGACGGCGTCGTCACGACCCAGCTCCGGGTTGGCGAGCAGGGCCGCCACGCGCGGGTCGGCGGCGACGTGGGCGGAGAACGCCAGGGCGTCCGACCACGGCGCGAACGCACCTTCGTCGCGCGCGGTCGCGAACGCGGCGCGGGCGTACGGGCGGGCAAGCGTGAGGGCCTGGCTCATCCTTAGATCTCCGAGGCCAGCTCGTCGAGCAGCGCCTTGTGGGCGTTGGCGTCGATTTCGCGCTTGAGCAGCTTTTCGGCACCGGTCACGGCCAGCGCGGACACCTGCTTGCGCAGATCTTCACGGGCACGGTTGGCGGCGGCGTCGATTTCAGCCTGGGCCAGTTCCTTCTGACGGGTGGCTTCGGTGATCGCTTCGTTACGGGCTGCATCAACGATCTGGTTGGCACGCGCGTGGGCCTGATCGATGATCTCGTTGGCCTTGGTGCGGGCTTCCTTCAGCGCTTCGTTGACCTTCTCCTGCGCCTGGGCCAGATCTTTCTGGCTGCGGTCGGCAGCAGCGAGGCCTTCAGCAATCTTCTGCTGGCGCTCTTCGATCGCGTTCATCAGCGGCGGCCAGATCTTGGTCGCGATGATCCAGATCAGACCAGCGAAGGCCAGCGCCTGCGCAAGAAGGGTGAAATTGATATTCATGGTTAGCTCGATCGCTGGTTTCGGGGTGGACGTGCCGCCGAAGCGGCACATCCGGCCTTCATCCGAAACCGGGTGCATCAGCACCCGGTCGTCTCAAACCGCTGTATCAGCCGGCCAGAGCCTTGGTGACGGCGCCAGCAAAGGCAGCCGACAGCGGGTTGGCGAAGGCCAGCAGCAGGCCAACGGCGACCGAGATGATGAACGCGGCGTCGATCAGGCCGGCGGTGATGAACATGCGGACCTGCAGGACCGGGATCAGTTCCGGCTGGCGCGCGGCCGACTCCAGGAACTTACCAGCCATGATGGCCAGACCCAGACCGGCGCCCAGCGCGGCCAGGCCGATCATGATGCCGACGGCAAGGGCGGTGGAGCTCTGAATCTGCGCGAAGTTGGTCAGGACGGCGAAGTACATGGTTATCTCCAGGAACTTAAGTTGCTAAGGGTGATGAAACGGATGAAGGTTGAAACGCGTTGAAGCTTGAAACTCAGTGAGCGTCTTCCGACAGGCTCAGGTACACGATCGACAGCATCATGAAGATGAAGGCCTGCAGCGGGATCACCAGCAGGTGGAACAGCATCCAGCCGAGGCCGAACACACCACCCGCGATGGCGCCGAAGAAACCGGCACCACCCAGCACCCAGATCAGCAGGAACACGATTTCGCCGCCGAACATGTTGCCGAACAGTCGCATCGCCAGCGAGATCGGCTTGCTCAGCCACTCGACGATGTTGAGGATCAGGTTGAACGGCATCATCCACTTGCCGAACGGCGCCGTCAGGAATTCCTTGACGAAGCCGACCAGGCCCTTGGACTTGAGCGCGAAGAACAGCATCAGGAAGAACACGCTGATGGCCATGCCGAGGGTGGCATTGACGTCAGCGGTCGGCACCGGCTTCCAGTAGTGCACGCCCACCCATTCCAGCGGCTTGGCGATGAAATCGGCCGGGATCATCTTCAGCAGATTCATCAACAGGATCCAGAAGAAGATCGTGATGGCGATCGGCGTGACCAGCTTGCTCTTGCCGTGGTAGGTGTCCTTGGCCTGGCGGTCGACGAACTCCAGGCAGATCTCGACGAAGGCCTGCCACTTGCCCGGCACGCCGGCGGTGGCCTTGCGGGTTCCCAGCCAGAACGCGACAACGATCACCAGGCCCATCAGGACGGCGGTGAGGAAGGTATCGACGTGGATATGCCAGAACATACCCTCACCCTTGCCGACCGGTGCGGTCAGGTTGTGCAGGTGATGCTGGATGTAGCTGGTAGGGGTTAGAGCCTCGCCCGCCATGTGTCCGGAACCTTCAGTTAATTGAATTCTGTCAACGCCTGGCCATGGCCAGGACCTGGAACATCAAGCCGACGGCGATACCGGCCAACAGCGCCAATGCAGGCAGCTTGAAGACCAGGAACCCCACCAGCAGGACGCCGAAAACCACGACCCACTTGGCCACGATCGCAATGATCAGGCGAGCCATCGCCGATCCTGCGGCCACCGCACCACCGCCCAGAGCCATCCGTGCCGCAACCCAGCCGCCGGCCGAAATGGCCACACCGGACGCCAGCGCGCCGAGGGCATACTTCGGACCTACCAGCAGGAAGGCCAGGGCCAGGACAGCCACCGCGGCCAGCGGGTAGACCGCGGCGCGCAGCATCAGTCGCCGACCCGCATCAACGGAGTTCAGCACAGGACGTCCCGCGTGGTTGCAAGTGGAGGGCTGAGGCGGCTACAGCAGGGGGGCCTCATCGAGCCGCCAAATTATAGCAATGGGACAATTTGCGAGACAACCGCTGCCTGTTCATCCCTGGAAGCCGCAAGTTGCGGTAACGGTTACATTTTTGCGTGCCACCCGGGGGACAATGACGTCCGCGTGATGCTGCACCGCAGTATTGAACTTTGGTCGCAGGCGCGGAACTTTCGCCGGATGCGCCGGTCCGATCTTTCGACCTGCCTGCAGCAACCTCGTCGACGCTCCGCCCCGCAGGTCCCACATGGCCCCGAAGCCCGGCTCCGGGGCCATCTTTTTGCGTCGTCGCGACAGGGCTGAACCGTGCACACTCCGTGGACCATACGTTCACGGATGGTGGACGGCGGCGTCCGGCACAGTGGCCTTCATTCTGATGAACCACTGCAAGGACTCTTCGATGCGCCCCGTACCCACCCTGCTCGCCCTTTCCCTGCTCGCTGCCGGCGCCTCGTTCGCCAATGCCGCCCACGCCGCCGAAGGCGACGACCGCTTCGCCATCCGTCTGGGTGCGATGAACATCGATTCGGACAACACGCTGCGTGGCAGCACCACCGTGGCCGGCCAGGACATTTCCTTGGACCAGGACTTCAAGCTGGGTGGCAAGGAATGGGAGCCGCGCATCGACGGCATGTTCCGCATCAGCAACCGTCAGCGCCTGCTGTTCAACTACTTCAAGTACGACAAGGACCGTCGCGAGACGCTTGACCAGGGCATTTCCTTCGGCGGTGAGAGCGTGCCGGCCGGCAGCTTCGTGAAGGGCGAGCTGAAGTACCAGGTGGCCAGCCTGGTCTATGACTACTCGGTCGTCGATACCGACACCTTCGACCTGGGCCTGCAGATCGGTGGCGAGTACGCCAAGGTCAGCACCAAGGGCTACGCGGACCTGGGCACGGTGTATGAAGGCCAGTTCCTCAACGAGAAGGCCGATGGCGTGGCACCGGTGGTGGGTGCGCGCATGACCTTCACTCCGTCCGAGCGCTGGATGATCACGCTGCAGGGCCAGTACCTGAACACGCGCTGGGGCAGTTTCGATGACTACAAGGGCGACCTGAGCCGCGCCAATGCGATCGTCGATTACCGCTTCACCAAGAACTTCGGTGTGTTCGCCGGCTACGACTGGTTCAAGCTGGACGTGGACAAGAAGGGCAGCGACGGCACGGTCGGCCTGAAGCAGGAATTCAAGGGCCCGGTGGCCGGTATCAGCTTCGTGTTCTGATCCCCCGCCCCTTCCACGGCATCTTCTCTCCTGGCGCGGCCTCCGGAACATCGGGGCCGCGTTTTTTCTTTGCATCGTCGAGCAGAAAAGCAGGCTGGTCGAGCGCGTGGGGAAGAGGGGCTTGCGTGCGAATGTCCCCCGGCGCCGGCCTACGGCCGTCACCTCCTCCTTTACTTCGCACACAAGCCCCTCTTCCCCCGCGTGTCAGGCATCCAGGCGGGCCAGGCTGTGGCTCTCGACTATCCGCAAGCCGAGCCGCTGCGCGGGTGGCAGGCGTTTGGACAAAGTAAAGGAGGAGGCGACCGCCAAAGGCGGGCGACGGGGGACATTTGACCAGACGCCTGCCACCCGCGCAGCGGCCCAGACCTTCGCGGTGGCAGTTGCCGTAGACGCAGGCGTGGTCGAGCGCTGGGGGAAGAGGGGCTTGCGTGCGAATGTCCCCCGGCGCCGGCCTACGGCCGGCGCCTCCTCCTTTACTTCGCACACAAGCCCCTCTTCCCTCGCGTGTCAGGCATCCAGGCGGGCCAGGCTGTGGCTCTCGACTATCCGCAAGCCGAGCCGCTGCGCGGGTGGCAGGCGTTTGGACAAAGTAAAGGAGGAGGCGACCGCCAAAGGCGGACGACGGGGGACATTTGTCCAGACGCCTGCCACCCGCGCAGCGGCCCAGACCTTCGCGGTGGCAGTTGCCGTAGACGCAGGCGTGGTCGAGCGCTGGGGGGAGTGGGCATCCGGGCGGCTTTGGCACTGCTCTCGACTGTCCGCAAGCCGAGCTGCTGCGCGGGTGGCGGGCATTTCGACAAAGTAAAGGAGGAGGCGACCGCCGCAGGCGGGCGACGGGGGACATTTGTCGAAATGCCTGCCACCCGTGCAGTGGCCCCACCCTTTGCTGCAGCACTGATCGAAGAAAAAAAGCCCCGGCAGATGCCAGGGCTTTTCGTTCGGAACGGCGCGGACGCCTTACTTCTTCTTCGGCATGTACAGATCGGTGATCGTGCCGTCGTAGATTTCCGAGGCCATCGCCACCGACTCGCTCAGCGTCGGATGCGCATGGATGGTGTGGCCGATGTCTTCCGCTTCCGCCCCCATCTCAATGGCCAGGCCGATCTCGGCCAGCAGGTCGCCGGCATGCACGCCGACGATCGCGCCACCGATGATGCGGTGGGTCTCTTCGTCGAAGATCAGCTTGGTGAAGCCCTCGGTGCGACCGATGCCGATCGCGCGGCCACTGGCGGCCCACGGGAACTTGGCCACGCCGACCTTCAGGCCCTTGGCCTTGGCTTCGGTCTCGGTCACGCCGACCCAGGCGATTTCCGGGTTGGTGTAGGCCACCGACGGAATCACGCGGGCGACCCACTCCTTCTTGTGGCCGGCTGCCACTTCAGCGGCCAGCTTGCCCTCGTGCGTGGCCTTGTGGGCCAGCATCGGGTTGCCGACGATGTCGCCGATGGCAAAGATGTGCGGCACGTTGGTACGCATCTGCCGATCGACCGGGATGAAGCCGCGGTCGGTGACCTGCACGCCGGCCTTCTCGGCATCGATCTTCTTGCCGTTCGGCGAGCGGCCCACGGCCACCAGCACGCGGTCGAAGGTGCCCTGCGCCAGCGCAGGCGCCTGGCCTTCCTCGGCGGCTTCGAAGGTCACGGTGATGCCCTTGGCATCGGCGGTGACGCCCGAGGCCTTGGTCTTCAGGTGCACGTCGATGCCCTGCTTCTTCAGGCGGTCGGCCAGCGGCTTGACCAGGTCCTTGTCGGCGCCCGGCATCAGCTGGTCCATGAACTCGACCACGGTGACCTTGCTGCCCAGCGCGCTGTACACGGTGGCCATTTCCAGGCCGATGATGCCGCCGCCGACGACCAGCAGCGAGCCCGGCACTTCGGCCAGCTCCAGCGCATCGGTGGAATCCATCACGCGCTTGTCGTCCCACGGGAAGTTCGGCAGCTTCACCGCCTGCGAACCGGCGGCGATGATGCATTTCTGGAAGCGCAGCAGCTGGGTGCTGCCGTCAGCGGCGGTGATCTCCAGCTCGTTGGCCGAAACAAACTTGCCGACGCCCTGCACGTTGCGGACCTTGCGCTGCTTGGCCATCCCGGCCAGGCCCTTGGTCAGCTGGTTGACGACCTTTTCCTTGTACGCGCGCAGCTTGTCCAGGGTGATGGTCGGCTTGCCGAACTCGACGCCGAAATCACCGGCGTGGGCCACTTCGTCGATGACCGCAGCAGCATGCAGCAGCGCCTTGGACGGAATGCAGCCCACGTTGAGGCAGACGCCGCCGAGGCTGGCGTAACGTTCGACCAGCACCGTATCCAGGCCGACGTCGGCGGCGCGGAACGCAGCCGTGTAGCCGCCCGGGCCCGAGCCCAGCACGACCATTTCGCACTCGATATCGGCCGGCTTGCCACTGGACAGCGCCGGCTTCGGCGCAGCCGGTTCGGCCGGGGCGCGGTGCGACGGGGTCACCGGCGGCTTGCTGGCCGGGGCGGCCGGAGCCGGCGCGGCGGCCTTGGCCGGGGCTTCGGCGGCGCCTTCAGTGTCCAGCACCACGACCACGGCGCCTTCGGACAGGGTGTCGCCCAGCTTGACCTTGATTTCCTTGACCACGCCGGCGGCCGAGGACGGCACTTCCAGGGTGGCCTTGTCCGACTCCAGGGTCACCAGACCCTGGTCCTTCTTCACCGTGTCGCCGACGGCGACCAACACTTCGATCACCGGCACATCGCTGTAATCGCCGATGTCGGGAACCTTGACTTCAATCGTGGCCATGGTGGGTTTTCCTCGTGCCCGCCCGGCGGCGCCGGCGGGCTGTCACTGCATCTGTTCACGCGGCCGCGCCAGGGGCTGCGGCCGCACGGTGGGGGCGAAGCGGTGCCTTACAGCAGCACGCGGCGCATGTCGGCCAGTACCTGCGACAGGTACGTGGTGAAGCGTGCGGCCAGTGCGCCGTCGATGACGCGGTGGTCGTAGCTCAGCGACAGCGGCAGCATCAGCTTCGGTGCGAATTCCTTGCCGTTCCAGACCGGCTGGATGGACGACTTGGAGACGCCGAGGATGGCCACTTCCGGTGCGTTGACGATCGGGGTGAACGCGGTGCCGCCGATGCCGCCCAACGAGCTGATCGAGAAGCAGCCGCCGCTCATGTCCGCCGGGCCCAGCTTGCCGTCGCGTGCCTTCTTGGCCAGTTCGCCGGTTTCCTGCGCGATCTGCACCACACCCTTCTTGTCCACGTCGCGGATGACCGGCACGACCAGGCCGTTCGGCGTGTCGGCGGCGAAACCGATGTGGAAGTACTTCTTCAGGGTCAGGTTTTCACCGCTGGCATCGAGCGAGGCGTTGAATTCCGGGAACTTCTTCAGCGCTGCGGCGCTGGCCTTGATCAGGAAGGCGAGCATGGTCAGCTTGATGCCGGCCTTCTCGTTCTCCTTGTTCAACGCCACGCGCAGGCCTTCCAGGTCGGTGATGTCGGCCTGCTCGAACTGGGTGACGTGCGGGATCATGGCCCAGTTGCGGGCCAGGTTCGCACCGGAGATCTTCTTGATGCGCGACAGCGGCTGGACTTCGGTCTCGCCGAACTTGCTGAAGTCGACCTTCGGCCACGGCAGCAGGTTCAGGCCACCACCAGCGGCGACGGCGCCACCGGCAGCGGCCGGCACGCCACCGCTGAGCGCGGCCTTGACGAACTTCTGTACGTCACCCTTGGTGATGCGGCCACCCTTCTCGGTGCCGTTGATCTGCAGCAGGTCCACGCCCAGCTCGCGGGCGAACACGCGCACCGCCGGGGTGGCGTACGGCACCTTGGCCGGCAGCACGCCATCGGCATTGAACTGCACCGGCGGGCTGGACGGGGTACCGGCCGAGGCGATCTCGCGGGCCGCCAGCTTGTCCGGCTGCGCCGGCACAGCGACCGGCTCGACCTTGGTGGCGGTCTCTGCGGCCGCCGGAGCGGCAGCAGCAGCGGCCTTGGTCGGCGCCGGCGCGGCAGCGCCCTCGGCTTCGATGATGGCAACCACGTCGCCTTGCGACAGATTGTCGCCCACCTTGACCTTGATCTCCTTGACCACGCCGGCCACAGACGACGGCACTTCCATGGTGGCCTTGTCGCTTTCCAGCGTGACCAGGCCCTGGTCCTTCTTGACCGTATCGCCCACGGCGACCAGCACTTCGATGACCGGAATGCCGGCGTAGTCGCCGATGTCCGGCACCAGGGCTTCAACCGCACCACCGCTGGCAGCCGGAGCGGCCGGCGCAGCTGCGGCCGGCGCGCTCTGGGTGGCGGCAGCCGGGGCAGCGGCCTTGGCCGGTGCCGGTGCCGGTGCGGCCGGCTTGGCGGCTTCGGCTTCGCCTTCGGCCACTTCGATCAGGGCCACGACCTTGCCTTCGGACAGGCTGTCGCCCACTTTGACCTTGAGCTCCTTGACCACGCCCGCCACCGAGGACGGCACTTCCATGGTCGCCTTGTCGCTTTCCAGCGTCACCAGGCCCTGGTCCTTCTTGACCGTGTCGCCGACGGCGACAAGCACCTCGATTACCGGGATATCGCTGTAGTCACCGATATCGGGGACAAGTGCTTCCTTGATTTCGGCCATGGGGATAACTCCGGCAATCTGGTGTAGGGAAACGTCTATTGTGCGGCCAGCGGGGTCCAGCGCCAACCGTTACAGGTGTTTTCAGTACGCACGCAGCCGGGACAGGCTGTTGCCCATGGGTCGGGTGCGCGACCAGTCGGTAGCGTATTGTCCAGGCGATGTCCGCTTCATGTCGCCCGCGCGTCGGCCACCGGCTGCCAGGCCTGGCGCAGGCGCGGCAACGACCACGCCGCATTGGCAGGGCTGGTCGACGGCAGCGCGACCACCTTCGGCGGGGCCTCCAGCCGCGGCAACACCCAGCGCTGGAATGCCTGCAATGACGCGCCGCCATTGCAGCCGATCAGCGTCAGCTCAGGCAACGTGGCGATCAGTTCCGGCAGTGCATTGGCCACTTCCGTGCCACGCACGATGTCCGCATCCAGGCTGCCGCGCCGCTCGCAGCGCCCGATCACATCCCACAGGCCGATGCCTGCGGCCTTCAACGCCTGCAGCCGTTGCGCATAGGGCAGATCCGCGTCGAAACCGCAGATATCGGCCATCAGCGGCCAGAAGCGGTTGCGAGGATGCGCGTAGTAGCGCTGCTCCTGCAGGGATGCCACGCCTGGCATCGAGCCCAGCAGCAGCACCCGGCATCCCACGTTCACCTGCGCTGGCAGGCCAATGCACAACGTTGCTGCGCTCACATCTTCTCCAACTGCATGAATGTCGGCGAGAGCAGAAAACGCCATGAATAAAGGCATTCCGCACCCGTCGCTGAACAAGGAAAACTATTTTTTAACGTGCGTCGGATTCGATTCATGTTGGGGCGACTACGGTGTGCTCGCCCCGCAACCGGGGGCCCAAAACAAGAAACATTAGGAGATACCCCCATGCGCTCCATCCGTATCCTGAGTCTCGCCCTGCTGACCTCCGCCGCCTTCGCGCCGGCCGCTTTCGCCCAGGACAGCAGCACCACCGATACCGCTTCGGGCAAGCATTTTGCCGTTGTTGGCGGCATCTCGCTGCTGGAGCCGAAGAACGACCCGATCACCGGCGTGAAGAAGACCGACGGTGGCCCGGCGCCGACCGTCAGCTTCAGCTACTACATCAACGACAACTGGGCCGTTGAGCTGTGGGGCGCTGCCGACAAGTTCGACAACAAGTTCAAGGGCCCGAACAACGCCCGCCTGGGTTCGGTCGAGCAGCAGCCGGTCGCGCTGAGCGGCCAGTACCACTTCGGCCAGGCTGACAACGTGTTCCGCCCGTTCGTGGGCGTGGGCTACTACCAGTCGAGCTTCAGCAACGAGAAGCTGGGCAACGGCGCTGACACCGACATCCGCTTCAAGGATGCCAAGGGCGTGATCGGCACCGTCGGCGTCGACATGAACATCAACTCCACCTGGTTCGCCCGCGCTGACGCCCGCTACATGCGCGCCCGCCCGGACATCAAGGTCGGCGGCGAGAAGATCGGCGAAGCCAAGATGGATCCGTGGACCGTCGGCTTCGGCATCGGCGCCCGCTTCTGATCCAGGCAGCACCTGCTTCACTGATGCAACGCGACGGGCCCTTCGGGGCCCGTCGTCGTTTCCGTCACCCGCGTTCCGCGTGTAGAGCCGAGCCCATGCTCGGCTGCTTTTTTGTAGAGTCGAGCCAAGCCCCCTATTCCGAGTCGAGCGGCGGGCTCCGCGCGCATTGCGATGCGTTACGTTCAATGGCGCCCACGGTCAAGGGTGGCGCGGCTCGGCTCTACAGACACAGGACGCGGAGACACGATGGACGACGTCGACCTGCTGGTGATCGGTGGCGGCATCAATGGCGCCGGCATCGCCCGTGACGCCAGCGGTCGCGGCCTGCGCGTGCTGCTGTGCGAACAGCATGACCTGGCCGCGCACACCTCCAGCGCCAGCAGCAAGCTGATCCACGGCGGCCTGCGCTACCTGGAGCAGGGCGAGTTCGGGCTGGTGCGCAAGGCGCTGGGCGAACGCGAGGTGGTGCGCCGGCAGGCGCCCCATCTGGTCCATCCGCTGCGCTTCGTCCTGCCGTGGGAACCGCACCTGCGCCCGCGCTGGATGCTGCGCGCGGGGCTGTGGCTGTACGACCATCTGGGCCGGCGCAGCCCCGCCTTCCCCGCGTCACGCGCACTGGAACTGCAACACGATCCGCTCGGCCAGTGGCTCTCCCCGGCGCTGCGGCAGGCCTTCAGCTACGCCGATGCGCAGGTCGATGACGCGCGGCTGGTACTGCTCAACGCCCTGGATGCCGCGCAGCGGGGCGCACAGGTGCAGGTGCGCAGCCGCTGCATCGACCTGCACCCCGTGCAGGGCCGGTGGCGGGCCGTTCTGGAATCCGCCGATGGCCAGCGGCACCCCGTGAATGCCCGCGCCGTGGTCAATGCGGCGGGCCCGTGGGCCGGGGGCCTGCTGGAACGGATGCAGGCGCGCAGCGGCGGCCCTGCGCTGCGCCTGGTGCAGGGCAGCCACATCGTGCTGCGCAGGCCCTGGCCCGATGACAGCGCCTGCCTGCTGCAGCAGCCCGACGGGCGGGTGGTGTTCCTGCTGCCTTTCGCCCACGACCACCTGCTGGTGGGCACCACCGATACCGACTATCGCGGTGACCCGGCGCGCTGCAGCGTGCTGCCTTCCGAGGTGACCTACCTGTGCGAAGCGGCCAATCGCTACCTGCGTGACCCCATCGCCCCGGACGAGGTGGTCTGGGCGTTCGCCGGTGTCCGTCCATTGCTGGCCGACCCGGATCCGCGCGCAGCGCAGCTGAGCCGCGACTACCGCCTGCAGGTGCAGGTGGACCCGGCACCGGCGCTGCATGTACTGGGCGGCAAGCTGACCACCTACCGGGTGCTGGCCGAGGAGGCACTGGACCTGCTGCGCCCTGCCCTGCCACAGATGGGACCGGCCTGGACGGCGCGCGGAGACCCGCTGCCGGGCAGCGACTGGGGCGACGCCGCACAGGCGTGCTCGCGCCTGCTGGCGCTGGCACCGTGGTTGCCCGCAGGTATCGCGCGACGCTGGGCCGGGGCCTATGGCAGTCGCGGCGCGGAACTGCTGCAGGGTGTACACGGCCTGCACGATCTGGGCGAGGACTTCGGCGGTGGCCTGCATGCACGCGAAGTGGACTTCCTGCGCGAACGCGAGTGGGCGTGTGACACCGACGATATCCTGTGGCGCCGGAGCAAGCTGGGGTTGCGCCTGGATGCTGCGCAGGTGGCACGGCTGCAGGCATGGATGGAGGGTCGGATCCCTTTCCCACGGAAAGGGCTCTGACCCCCGTGATGCCACGTGTGCCAACCCAGGTTGGCAGCTACCAGGGCAGCCGCGCGCGACGCGATCGATGCATTAGGATTTCCCCATCGCCATTGGAGACGCTGCATGACGCCCCGCTACGTGCTGGCCATCGACCAGGGCACCACCAGTTCGCGCGCGATCCTGTTCGACCGCGCCGGCGACATCGTCGGCAGCGCGCAGCGCGAGTTCGCGCAGATCTTCCCGCAGCCCGGCTGGGTCGAGCATGACCCCCGCGAGATCCTTACCAGCGTCTATGCCACATTGACCGAACTGCTCAGCCGCGGGCAGATCGACCCACGCCATATCGCCGCGCTGGGCATCACCAACCAGCGCGAAACCACCGTGGTCTGGGACCGTGCCACCGGCCAGCCGATCCACAACGCCATCGTCTGGCAATCGCGGCAGAGCCACGCCATCTGCGAGCGGCTGAAATCGGAGGGGCATGAAGCACTGATCCGCGAGCGGACCGGGCTGCTGATCGACGCCTATTTCTCCGCGACCAAGGTGCGCTGGATCCTCGACCACGTGGATGGTGCGCAGCAGCGCGCCGAACGTGGTGAGCTGCTGTTCGGCACCATCGACAGCTGGCTGGTGTGGAACCTCAGCGGTGGCCAGGCACATGTGACTGACTACAGCAATGCGGCACGCACGCTGCTGTTCAACATCCACACGCTGGACTGGGATGACGACCTGCTGGCCCTGCTCGACATTCCGCGCGCGATGCTGCCGCAGGTGCGCGACTCCAGCGCGGTGTACGCACACACCCGGCCGCAGTTCTTCTTCGACCATCCGATCCCCATCGCCGGCATCGCCGGTGACCAGCAGGCGGCGCTGTTCGGCCAGGCTTGTTTCCAGCCGGGCATGGTCAAGAACACCTATGGCACCGGTTGCTTCATGTTGATGCACACCGGCGCGCAGGCGGTGCGGTCGCGCAACGGCCTGCTGACCACCATTGCCTGGGGCCTGGACGGCCGCGTGGAGTACGCGCTGGAGGGTTCGATCTTCATCGCCGGCTCGGTGGTGCAGTGGCTGCGCGATGGACTACGCATGATCGAACGCGCCAGCGACAGCCAGGCGCTGGCTGCGCAGGTGCCCGACAGTGGCGGCGCCTACCTGGTGCCGGCGTTCGTCGGCCTCGGCGCGCCCTATTGGCGCAGTGATGTGCGCGGTGCGATGTTCGGCCTGACCCGTGGCACCCGCAAGGCGCACTTCGTGCGCGCCGCGCTGGAAGCGATGGCCTACCAGACCCGCGATGTACTCGATGCGATGCAGTCCGATGCGGGTATCGCGCTGACCGAGCTGCGCGCTGATGGCGGTGCGATCGGCAACGACTTCCTGGCCGGTTTCCAGGCCGACATTCTCGGTGTGCCGCTGCTGCGGCCGCGACTGACCGAGACCACCGCGCTGGGTGCGGCCTATCTGGCCGGCCTGGCAGTGGGGTTCTGGAACAGCCGCGAACAGATCGCCGCGCAATGGGGCCTGGACCGGCGCTTCGAGCCACGGATGGAGGTGGCCCGGCGCGAGAAACTGTATGCGGGATGGCAGCAGGCGGTGGCCGCCACCCTCGCCTTCCACGTCGATTGAAATGGCAATGCCCTGCCCTGCTGCGGCACGTGGAGTGACACTGTAGAGCCGAGCCATGCTCGGCTGCTGCTGGCGGGATACCGCAAAAAGCAGAGCCGAGCATAGGCTCGGCTCTACAGGCGAATGGGCGCTGGCGTCAGAACGCCGGCAGCACCGCGCCCTTGTACTTGGTCTCGATGAACGCCTTCACCTGCGGGCTGGTCAGGGCCTTGGCCAGCTTCTGCACGCGGGCGTCGTCCTTGTTGTCCGGGCGCGCGACCAGGAAATTCACGTACGGCGAGTCCTTGCTCTCGATCGCCAGCGCATCCTGGGTCGGGTTGAGGCCTGCGTCCAGCGCGTAGTTGGTATTGATCAGGGCCAGGTCGACCTGGTCCAGCACGCGCGGCAGCATCGCCGAGTCCAGCTCGCGGAACTTCAGGTTCTTCGGATTGGCGATGATGTCGCGCTGGGTCGCCAGTGCGTTGGTCGGGTCCTTCAGCTCGATCACGCCGGCCTTGTGCAGCAGGATCAGCGCGCGGCTGTTGTTGCTCGGGTCGTTCGGGATCACCACGTCGGCGCCTTCGCGCAGCTCGGCCAGCGACTTGACCTTGCGCGAGTACGCACCGAACGGCTCGATGTGCACGCCGATCACCTTCACCAGGTCGGTCTTGCGGTCGCGGTTGTAGGCATCCAGGTAGGGCTCGGTCTGGAAGTAGTTCGCATCCACCTGCTTCTGCACCAGCTGGTCGTTGGGCTGCACGTAGTCATTGAACACCCGCACGTCCAGGTCCACGCCTTCCTGCTTGAGGATCGGCTTGACCACCTCGAGGATCTCGGCATGCGGCACGGCCGTGGCGGCCACCACCAGCTTCTGCGAGGGCTCGCCGGACTTGCCGCAGGCGGTCAGGGCCAGCGCAGCGGCGAGCAGGGGCAGCAACAGGGTCTTTTTCATGGGGGATTGAATTCTCGGGGGAGTGTCAGGAGTTTTCGTAGTTGCTCAGGGCCAGCTCAAGCAACGCCTTGGCCTGCTCGCGCAGCATCATGGGCTCGACGATCTCGGCATCCGAGCCGTAATGCAGCACATCCATCAGCAGCTCGCGCGAGACGCTGTACGGCACCTTCAGCTCATAGCGGCCGTCGGCCAGGAAGCGGCCCTGCTGCTTGGAATGCCAGTGCTCGTCGGCCACCCAGCGCGCGGCCTTGGCGCTGAACAGGATGGTCGCCCAGCCCTTCGGCGCGCCAGAGAAGATGCCGTAGCTGGCGCCGAGCTGCTCGTCCAGCTCGCTGTCGGCGACGTCGCGCGCGGTGCTGTCGACCACCCGCGCCTTGTGGATGCGGTCGACCGCGAAACTGCGCAGGGCGTCGCGGTCATGGTCCCAGGCATCCAGGTACCAGTTGTCGCGATAGTGGGTCAGGCGCTGCGGCGAGACGGTGCGCTTGGTCGGCTCGTCGGTGGAACGGGCACGGTACTCGAACGCCAGCTGGCGGCGCTCCAGCACGGCCGATGCGACGCTGCGGAAGCTGCCTTCGTCAAACTTGCGGCCACGGTGCGGAATCACCCGCACGCGGTCGACCGGCCAGCTGGACACGCCGGCCTGGGCCGCCAGCAGGCTCTCGATGCGTTGCTGCAGCGGTGCCAGCACCGACGACAGCACACCACCGCCGGTCCGCGCCAGCAGGTGCTGCGAGGCCAGCAGGGCATGCAGCTCCTCCGAGCTGAGCCACAGGCCGGGCAGCTCGAAACGGTCGCTCTCGTCAGCCTGGTAGCGGAAGCCCGCCTCGCCGTCGCCCTCGATCGGTGCCATCAGCGCATCGCGCAGGAAGGCCAGGTCGCGGTAGACGGTGGCGCGGGAACAACCGAGCTTGTCCTGCAGGGTCGCCACCGTCACCGGATAGCGCGCGGACTTGAGCAGACGATGCAGGGCGGTGATGCGTTCGTATCGGTCCATACCCCCGATTATGTCCGAGTCGCGGGTCTTGTGTGGGACGTTTGGGCTATCGTGGTCGCCCCCACCCTCATGGAATGCCCGATGCGCCGGTTGCCTGCCCTGTCCCTGCTGGCCTGCCTGCTGCTGGCCGCCTGTGATCGCGCGCCGGCGCCGGCCGGCGCCGAGCCCCCGGTACCCGTCGCCGATCCGACGCAGGCGGTGCTGGGCGCCAGCCAGCGTTTCGCGGCCCTGCGCAGCTTCCACGCCGAACTGGAGGTGCTGGGCGCACCACAGCCGGTGCGCAGCGCCATGGACTTCGTCGCGCCCGATCGTTTCCGGGTGGAGACGCCGGCGGGGCCGCAGACCATCATCGGCGACACCATGTTCCTGCAGGCCGACGGCGCGATCCGCCAGGTGCCGACCCCGCCCGGCCTGCTCGAGCAATGGCGCAACCCGCTGCCCGCCGATGCCCTGCCCGCCGAACTGAAGGCCGAAGATCTCGGCAGCCAGTCGCTGGACGGGGTGCAGACCCGGCACTACCGGCTGCGCGGTGCCCAGCCCGGCGAACGCCTGGAGTACTGGGTGGATGCCCAGGGCCTGCCACGCCAGATCGTACGCAGCGGCAGCAGCAATGGCCGCAGCTTCCAGCTGCGCCTGCGCTATTCGCGCTTCAACGACCCTGAGGTGCGCGTCGATCTGCCCTGAATAGGCGACCGCGCCAACGTTCGCTGAAGCGCGCATTGGATCGATTCGGACCGCCATCACGCTTCCAGTATCATCACCGGCTGTCAACCGTTCCGGAGAAGCCTCGATGTCCCTGCGCGTGTCCCTGCTGATCCCCCTGCTGCTGTGTGCGCCGCTCGCATACGCACAGGATGCCTCCGAACTGGCGGCGATGTCCTCGCCGTGGAGCGGCAGTGGTGGCGAGCTCGGGTTTGCCTCGGCACGCGGCAACAGCAGCACCGAGAGCTTCAACGGCCGCCTGCGCCTGCGCTACACCGACGGTGACTGGGTGCACAGCATGGACCTGTTCGGCCTGCGCTCCAGCTCCAAGGTGACCGAAACCAACGACGACGGCACCACCACCCGCCGCAACAACACCACCGCCAACCGCTACACCGGCAGTGCCGGCAGCGCGCTGCAGCTGGGCGAACACCGCCAGCTGACCGCGACGGTGCGTACGGAACGCGACGACTTCGCCACCTACGACCGCCAGAGCTCGTTCGGTCTGGGTTACGGCACCCGCCTGTGGAACACCGAGCGCTTCTCGTTCGACGCGCAGATCGGCCCCGGTGTGCGCCGCACCCACAGCACCGAGGACGACCGCACCCGCACCGGCCTGATCGGCCGTGGCCTGTTCGACATGAAGTATTCGCTGACTGACAACACCGACCTGGTCAACACGCTGCTGGTCGAATCCGGTTCGTACAACACCTTCGGCCAGAACGACTTCGGTGTCTCGGTGAGCATGAACGAGCACCTGGCACTGAAGGCCGGCTGGCAGGCGCGCTACAACAGTGACGTGGCCGAGGACAAGCGCAAGACCGATACGCTGACCACGATGAACGTGGTCTACAAGTTCAAGTAAGCAGAACGGGCGCCCAGGGCGCCCGTTCTTCTTCCGGTAGTGCCGGCCGCTGGCCGGCAACTGCATTCAACTGGGCACGCGGTTGCCGGCCAGCGGCCGGCACTACCGGCGGTAGCTCAGACGTTCAGCAGTTCGCCGGCACCGGCTTCCAGCAGCATCTTCGCCACGCGCTGGCCCAGCGCCTCCGGATCCCGGGCCGGTCCCACCGCCTCGGCGCGCACCGCACGACCATCGCTGGCACTGCCGACCAGGCCCTGCAGGTGCAGGTCGTCGCCCTGCCACTGCGCGATGGCCGCCACCGGCACGTGGCAGCTGCCATGCAGCGCGCGGTTCATCGCCCGCTCGGCTTCCACGCAGGCGCGGGTAGCGGCGTCATCAAGCCTGGCGAACAGCGCCATCAGGCGCGTATTGCCACCGTCGCACTCCACCGCCACCGCGCCCTGCGCCGGTGCCGGCAGCCACTGCGGCGGCTGCAGGCGCGCGACGATGCGCCCGCCCAGGCCCAGGCGCTCCAGGCCGGCCACGGCCAGCACGATGGCGTCGTAGCCACCATTGTCAAGCTTGGCCAGGCGGGTGTTGACGTTGCCGCGCAGGTCCAGCAATTCCAGATCCGGGCGCAGCGCGCGCAGCTGGGCCTGGCGGCGCAGCGATGAGGTGCCGACCCGCGCACCGATCGGCAGCGCGTCCAGCGAGGCGTACAGGTTGGAGACGAAACCATCGGCTGGATCGTGGCGGGTCAGCATCGCCGGCAGCGCGAAGGGTTCGTCCAGTTCCATCGGCACATCCTTCAGCGAGTGCACGGCGCAGTCGGCCTCACCGCGCAGCATGGCCAGCTCCAGCTCCTTCAGGAACAGGCCCTTGCCACCGATGGCGGCCAGCGAGCGGTCGAGCACCTCGTCACCGCGGGTGCTCATCGGCACCAGTTCCACATGCAGCCCGGGATGGGCCTGGCGCAGGCGGTTGGCGACGTGTTCGCTTTGCCAGAGGGCGAGCGGGCTCTTGCGGGTGGCGATGCGGACGGTTTCCATCCGGTCATTATCGCGCCTTCGGCGCGGATACGGCCAACGGCGGAGCCCCTCGTGGCTGGCGGCGGGGTCGTGAAAGCAACAGCCGCGCTTGGCCGGGCGGGGTGGGTTCGCGGGGGACGCCGTGAATCCGTCCGTGGAGGCTTGGCCGCGGCATCCATGCCGCGGACACCCCCGCGAACCCACCCCGCCCGGCCTCTGACAGTTTCCGTGTGCGCCAGCCACGGAAGATCAAAAAAAAGAGTGCAGAAGCAAAGGCAACAGCCGACGGCTTCCGGGGTCAGATCCCTTTTCCGCAGGAAAAGGGATCTGACCCCTCTCCCCCCACCCGATAACAACAATGCCTTTGCCGTCCGACGCGGGAAAAACGAGAGGGTTGGGCCGGGGCGGGGTGGCGGGACCGTTGGCGCCATGGATGGCGCCATCGAGCTTACATGGATGTACTTGCAGCGTGTCCCGCCGCCCCACCCCGGCCCGGCCCAGCACGTAGAAACAACGAGCCATGACCCGCTGTTGCTGTTGCTGTTGATTTCATAGCAGTCGCGGCCGCAGGCCGCGCGGGACCACTCACAGATGCCGCAGTTCCTGCTTCAGCGTCGCCACACAGCGGCGGCTGACTTCCAGCGGCTGCCTGCCATGCCGCAGCACCGCCTGCACCTGCCCGCCGGAGCCGCGGCGCAGCTCCACCAGCTCGTGCCGCGCCACCAGGCAGTTGCGATGGATGCGGATGAAGCGGCTGGCGAACTCTTCCTCCAGCGACTTCAGCGATTCCTCGATCAGGTCCTCGCCGCGCGCGTGGTGCACCACCACGTACTTCTCTTCGGCCTGCAGGTAGTGGATGTCGTCCAGCGGAATCAGCCGCAGGCTGCCGCGCAGGCGTGCGCACAGTACGCTGCGTGCCTGCTGCCCGCTGTGCGCCTGCGGCTGGCCATCGCGACCGGCCAGGAACGTGCGTGCCCGTGCAATCGCCGCTGCCAGGCGTTCGGCGCGCACCGGCTTCATCAGGTAATCGATGGCTGCCGCTTCGAAGGCCGACAGCGCATGCGCATCGTAGGCAGTGCAGAACACCACCGCCGGCCGCGGTTCGAAGCTGGCCAGGTGGCGGGCTGCTTCCAGGCCGTCCAGCCCAGGCATTGCGATGTCAAGCAGGACCAGGTCCGGCTGCAGCTCCGCGCACGCGTGCAGGGCCTGCTCGCCGTTGCCGGCCTCGGCCACCACGTCCACGCCGTCCTGTGCGGCCAACAGGCTGCGCAGGCGCTCACGCGCCAGTGGTTCGTCATCGGCGATGACTACCCTCACGATCGTCCCCTCACTGGATCGGCACTGTCACCTGGCAGGCATAGTAGCCCTCGCTCCAGCCAGCCGTCATCCGCGCGGCACTGCCAAAGCGCCAGGCCAGCCGATGGCCGATGCTGTGCTGGGCATGGCCAGCCCCCCGCGCCAGGGCCAGCCCGGGCGCCTGCGGATCAGGCGCGGGATTGCGCACGCGGATCTGCAGATCGTTGCCCTCGCGCAGCAGCTGCAGCTCGATGGTGCCGCCCTCGGGCAGGCGCGAAATGCCATGCAGCACGGCGTTTTCCACCAGCGGCTGCAGTACCAGCCTTGGCAATGGCAGGTCCCACGGCAGCGGCTCGTCACGCTGCCAGCGCACCTGCAGGCGTTCGCCCAGGCGCAGCGATTCGATCGACAGGTAGCGCTCGGCCAGTTCGCATTCGTCGCGCAGGGTGGAATCGCCCTCGCCTGCACCGAGCGCAGCACGGAACAGATCGGACAGGTCGAGCACGGCACGCTCGGCCACCGCCGGGTCCCGATGCAGCAGGCTGGCGATGAGGTTCATGCTGTTGAACAGGAAATGCGGGCGGATGCGCGCCTGCAGCGCATCGGCCTGGGCGCGTGCATTGGCCTGCACCTGCGCGGCCCAGCGGTCGCTGACATAGAAGTAGCGCAGCGCCAGCGCGGTGATCAGCGCGGTGGTGGCGGCGCTGCCGAGGGTGAAGCGCCAGAAGCTGATGCCGTTGGCGAAGCTGTCACCCAGCACCGCGTACAGCGCGTGCACGATGCCGGCGCAGACGACCGCGATCAGGGCCGCCAGTGCGATGGCAGCGACCGCCCCCATCACCTGCGGCAGCCTGGACAGCGCCTGCCGCAGCAGGCACAGGCTGGCGGTCACGGCCAGCGCCAGCCACAGCGCGAAGCCGCTGGCCGACAGCAGCTCGCCAACGGTCCAGTGGCGGCTGCCATCCGGGGCCAGGGCCAGCACCACCACCACCAGCTCGGCCAGGCCCAGCATCGCCGCCAGCCGCGGCAGGCGGCACAGTTCCGGCATCCACGGCGATGGGCTGGCCAGGGGCATGGCTCAGGCCGCGCCCAGCCGTTCCTGCAGCCAGTCACCCAGTGCCTGGATTTCCTCGGCACAGACCTGGTGGGCCATCGGGTAGCTGTGCCACGCCACGTCCAGGCCCAGCGTACGCAGCGCCTGTGCGCTGTGGGCCGCCACGGCCTGCGGAATCACCGGGTCGCCACTGCCATGGGCCATGAACACCGGCACCTGCACCGCGCCTTCAACGCGCGTGGCACTGTCGGCTTCGGGCAGATAGGTGGACAGGGCGATCACGCCGGCCAGCGGCGCGGTACGCGACAGCGCAGCAGTCAGGATGATCGCACCACCCTGCGAGAAGCCGGCCAGGAAGATCTTCTCCGCCGCGACGCCACGCTCGATCTCGCGCGCGATCAGCGCGTCCAGCTGCACCACCGATTCCTGCACGCCGGCCATGTCGGCACGCGACCGGAAGTCCATGCCGACGATGTCGTACCAGCCGCGCATGGGCACGCCGTTGTTGATCGTGATCGGCCGCACCGGTGCGTGCGGGAACACGAAGCGCAGCGCCGGCCAGTGCGGCCGCACCAGCTCCGGCACGATCGGCGCGAAATCATGGCCATCGGCGCCGAGGCCGTGCAGCCAGATCACCGACCACTGCGGCGAGGCGCCGGTTTCCTGTTCCACCGTTTGCAGCATGATGCGGCTCCTTCAAGTTCGAGCCGCATTATGCCGCTGGCGTGGGGCAATCAGTACAGCGGCGGTTGCTCGGCCGCTTCGCGCCGCAGCTGCGCGGCGCGGACCAGTACCGGTGGCGGGATGTTCTCTTCGGGAATGTCCAGCAGGCCCAGGCGATGCAGGAAGGCGCCCGGACCACGCGAGGAGGTCAGCGCCACCACCGGAATGGCCAACACCATGCCGATCACCACCGGCGCCATCCACGCCGCCAGCGACGGCGACACGGCCCAGGCCAGCACGCCCATGAAGGCGCCGAACACACCCAGGCCACCGTAGCCGCGGATCAGTGCCAGCCACGAGATGCCGCCGTCGTCACGCTGCTGCGCATCCCAGCCGGAATCGCGGCCGGACAACACTTCGGCCACGCCCCGCGACTGCACGTACATCACCACCGGCGCCATCAGCGCGGCCAGCACGGTTTCCACCAGCATCGACACGAAGGCACGGATCGCACCGCCGCAGCCACGGCGGTCGACCGGGTCCAGCAGCATCGCCAGGTAACCGAGCACCTTGGGCAGCAGCAGTACCGCCATGGTGGCGGCGAACAGGCGCACCACCTGCTCTTCGTCCTGTGCGCGCCAGTACACGCTGGGCGACAGGTGCAGCAGGGCATTGAAGTCGATGCCCTCCTGGAACAGCGGGATGGCGATGCCGATCAGCATCAGCATTGCCCACATCGGTGCGGTGAAATAGTGGCCGATGCCGATCAGCATGTGCGTGCGGCTGATCCAGTGCAGGCCGCGGCTGCCCACGACCTTGCCGTGCTGCAGGTTGCCCTGGCACCAGCGGCGGTCGCGTACCAGCAGATCGGTCAGCGTCGGCGGGCCCTCTTCATAGCTGCCACCGAGGTAGGGCACCATGTGCGCGGCCCAGCCGCCACGACGCATCAACGCTGCTTCGACGAAGTCATGGCTGAGCACGTGGCCGCCGAACGGCTTGCGCCCCGGCAGCGCCGGCAGGCCGGCGTGGTCGGCGAAGGCGCGGGTACGGATGATGGCGTTGTGGCCCCAGTAGTTGCTCTCGGCGCCATGCCACCAGGCCACGCCACGGGCGATCACCGGCCCGTACACGCGGCCACCGAACTGCTGCATGCGTGCGAACAGGGTGCGGCCGCCGATCACCGACGGCAGGGTCTGGATCAGGCCGACGTCGGCGTTGTGCTCCATGCCGGCCACCAGGCGCACGATGCTGTCGCCAGTCATCAGGCTGTCGGCGTCGAGGATCAGCATCTGCGGGTAGGCACCGCCGAAGCGACGGACCCAGTCGGCGATATTGCCGGCCTTGCGCCCGCTGTTGTCACCACGGCGGCGGTAGAACAGGCGGATCTGCCCGTCCGGCACCCGCTCGCGCAGCTCGCCGAACACCCGCTCCTCGGCAGCGGCGATGTCCTCGCGACGGGTATCGCTGAGCACGAAGAAATCGAATCGGCCGAGCTGGCCGGTGGCCGCCACCGACTCGTAGATCGCCTGCAGGCCCGCCAGCAGGCGGCGCGGGTCTTCGTTGTAGGTCGGCATCAGCAGCGCGGTGCGGCTGTGCACGGTCGGCAGCGGCTTGTCCGGGTCGATGCCGAGGCGATAGCCACGGTCGAACACGGCGGTCAGGAAGCCGGCCAGGGCGCTGGCGAAAGACAGCGCGATCCAGGCAAACAGGCCAACGAACAGCACCAGCAGGCAGGCTTCGAGCACGCTGATGCCATTGGCCGACAGCACCCGCCACATCATCCGCGTGGCCACGGCGGTCATGCCGAGCGTGCCACCGAAGATGTACAGCCGGCGCAGGCCGATCAGGCGCGGCGACGTGCGATGCCGCCGGACCTTCAGTGCACCTTCGCGCAGGGTCTGTTCGGGCATCTGCAACGGAGATTCAGCGGGCAGCAGCGCCCAGCCGGCGTCGAGCCGGGGCGCTTCTGCTTCCGCATGGATGGTCTGCACCCCCATCGCCGCCTACTCCGCGCCGTCGGCACGGCCGGCCATCCCGGCCGGGCTGCATGCACCAAGGTTCCCGGCGCGCTTTCCCGGCGCCCGCACTTGTCCAGACTGTGTCGGCTTCAGGCCGCACAGTCGATGTCTGTCACTACCGGAACCCACACGATCTCCAACGGGGCGGAATCGAAAATGCGGCCCAGTCTAGGGCGCTGAATGTAAGCCGGGTGCGAAGGCCTACGCCGGGATTTATCCCCATTCAGCAAATAGCAGGCGATCACGTCGGGGGATGGCCAGATGTCATTGCATCGCCCCGGGTACTGGATCGTATCAAACGCGAACGGTTATCATTTCATTAACCAGGCAGGTCACCGTCTTCGCACGGCCGCGACCCACCCAGCTGCGCCGGTCCACACCGCGCGCACCGACGACCCACGGAAGGGTGGCTGCCTGCTGTCTGCCTGCGCCTGCTGCTTCCACCGGGTCACCCCACCTCCCATGGAAGCCGCCATGTCCCCATCGTCCCGTTCCCGTTCCGCGCGCCTGCCGCGCACCCGTCTGGCCCATGCCCTGACCTCCGCCTGCCTGCTGGCCCTGCCAGGCCTGGCCGCTGCAGAGGCCGGCACCGATGCCTCCACCAAGGATCTGGATACCGTGGTGGTCACCGCCTCGGGCAGCCAGCAATGGATCAAGGATGCCCCGGCCAGCATCAGCGTGATCAGCCGTGAGGACATCGAGCGCCAGCCGGTTCCCGACTTGGCCACCCTGCTCAGCCGCGTGCCGGGCGTGACCGGCGGCCTCAGCGCCGTCGGCGAACAGTCCAAGATCAAGCTGCGCGGCATGCCGTCCAACTACACGCTGGTGCTGGTGGACGGCAAGCGCATGGGCAGCTCGGCCGCGACCAACTACCGCCCCGACCTCGGCCGCCAGGACCTGAACTGGATCTCGCCCGACCAGATCGAACGCATCGAAGTGGTGCGTGGGCCGATGTCCTCGCTGTACGGCTCCGACGCCATGGGCGGGGTGATCAACATCATCACCCGGCGCATCGGCGACGAATGGAACGGCAGCGCCACCCACAGCTACACCCGTCCCGGTGATGGCAAGCGCGGCGATACCCAGCAGATCGGCGCGACCTTCTCCGGCCCACTGGGAGAACGCTTCGGCCTGCGCATCGGTGCCAACAGCATGCGCCGTGATTCGGACCAGTCCAACCACGGTGTCTACGGCAATGCCTACGCCGGCGAGAAGGACCGCACTGTCGATGCGCTGCTGCAGTGGAAGCTGAGCGACGCACAGGAACTGTCGCTGGAAGCCGGCCATGGCGTGCAGCAGGCCTTCATCGATGCGTCGCTGGAAAAGCAGGACGAAGGCGCCTGGGGAGCCAGTGAGCTCAAGCGCAGCTCGCTGGCGCTCAACCACGATGGCACGTGGAGCTTCGGCACCTCCAGGCTCAGCGCGTACTGGACCGAATACAAGAACGACATCGGCGCCACCGGCCGCTCAGAGGCCACCGACACGATCATCGAAGGCAGCCTGACCACGCCGTTCACCCTGGGCGTTGAACACCAGTTTGCCGTGGGTGGGCAGTGGAAGCGCCAGGAACTGACCAACACCGATACCATCGGCCGCGCGCCGATCGACTACGCCGGCAACGCCGTCAGCGGCTCCAGCCTGGAAGTGGATACTTGGGCGCTCTTTGTCGAAGACGAACTGAAGCTGCACCGCACCCTGGCCCTGACCGTGGGCGCGCGCCTGGACCACCATGAGAAGTTCGGCGGCCACGTCAGCCCGCGTGCGTACCTGGTCTGGCATCCGGCCGAACAGTGGACCATCCGCGGTGGCGTCTCCAAGGGGTTCCGTGCGCCCAGCCTGACCGAGAATTCGGCCACCGCTGCCACCCAGTCCGGCGGCCGTGGCTGCACCTCGCTGATCCCGCTGGGTTATACCCGCGGCGGGTGCTACATGGCCGGCAACCCGGACCTGGATCCGGAAACCAGCACCAACCGCGAGATCGGCATCAGCTTCGACAATGACCTGATCGATGTTGGCGTGACCTACTTCCACACCGACTTCCGGAACAAGATCGAATACGCACCGCTGGGCCGCTTCAACGGCATCTGGTGGACGCGCATGAGCAACGTGCAGCGCGCGCGCACCAGCGGCATGGAAGGCAACTTCAACGTCCGCTTCGGCGAGCAGTGGCGCTGGCGCACCTCGGCAACCTGGATGAAGGAAGCCAGGAACCTGACCACCGGCCGCAACCTGATCGATACGCCGGAATTCTCCGGCTACTCGTCGCTGGACTGGACGCCGAATACGGTGTTCTCCGGCAGCCTGTCGGCGCAGTACACCGGCAGGCAGACCGGCACCGCCACGACCTTCCTCAAGGCCTACACCCTGTATGACCTGACCGTGGCATGGAGCGTCAACGAGGTGCTGACCCTGCGCGGTGGCGTCAGCAACCTGGCCGACAAGAAGCTGTATGCGGAAGGCTCCACCGACTACTTCGTCGCCGGGCGCAGCTACTTCCTCAGCATGACCGCGCGCTTCTGACCGGCGGCACGCGCCGTGATCGCGCTGGCGACATGCCAGCGCGATCGACGGTATTGCGGGTTACTCGCTTTCCAGCGCGGCCGGTGCCGCGTCCCGCGTGGCGGCCGTGCGCGCACGGTCCATCGCCACCGCCAGTTGCTGGCGTGCGAGCAGTTGTTGTGCCTGCACCACTTCAGGTGTCGGCAGGAGCACCGGTCCCGGTGCGTTTTCCGGTGTAGCAGGTGTGGTCATGCAACCTCCATGGACATCCCGCCGCCGCACGGGTCCAACCGGGGCGGCAGCGGAACTGCGCACCCTATCCTAAAAACAAGGCGGGCGGGTGACGGTGCGGCACCCGGCCGCAGCACGTGGAACACGGCACGCGTCACATTTTTGACGGCAGCCCTTGGATCCTGAATAGGACTTGCCTTATCATGAAAACGTTTTCTCACAGGGATGTTTCCCCCAAATGAATACCACTGACCTGTCCCAGTTCAGCCCGAAGTGGCAGTTCCGCTTCAACTTCTTCCGCCAGCATGGCGCGCCCAAGAATCCCGGTTTCAAGCAGGCCTGGAAGGCGCTGTCGTTCGGTGACCGCCTGAAGATCAACCTGAACTTCTTCGCGTTGTTCTTCGGTGCGATCTACCTGTTGATCCTGGGCATGTGGCGCAAGGCGCTGGTGGTCATCGGCATCAACATCGCGCTGGCCATCGTCAGCATGTTCCTTCCCGACGTCGTCGGGCGCATGCTGTTCATCGCGATGAATCTGCTGGTCGCCTCCAGCACCAACTACAGCTACTACCTGGAGAAGGTGGAAGGTCGCGCCAGCTGGAACCCGTTTGAAGGAATGTTCTAAGCCATCAGACCGGCGCAGGGATGCGCGGCAAGGATGCAACCGACGCCCGGCCCCCGCCGGGCGTCTTCATTTGCGCGATCAGGCCGCGCGGCGTGCCACGGCCGCCGGCTCGGCCTGCAGGCGGAAGCGCGACACCGCCACCGCCAGCTGCTCGGCCTGCTCCTCCATCGCGCGCGCGGCGGCACTGGCTTCCTCCACCAGCGCGGCGTTCTGCTGGGTGGTTTCGTCCATCTGCACCACAGTCTGGTTGACCTGCTCGATGCCCGCCGATTGTTCGCGCGACGCGGCCGAGATCTCGGCCATGATCTCGTTGACCCGACCGACCTGACCGACGATGTCCTGCATGGTGCGCCCCGCGCCGTGCACCAGCTGCGCACCGGCACCGACCTGGGCCACCGAGGCGTCGATCAGCTCCTTGATCTCCTTCGCAGCACCCGCCGAACGCTGCGCCAACGCGCGCACTTCACTGGCAACCACGGCGAAGCCACGGCCCTGCTCACCGGCGCGCGCCGCTTCCACTGCCGCGTTCAACGCCAGGATGTTGGTCTGGAACGCAATGCCATCGATCACCGAGATGATCTCGGCGATGCGCTGCGAAGACGCCTCGATCTGCTCCATGGTGTGCACCACCTGGCTGACCACCTGGCCGCCTTCGCTGGCCACGCCCGCCGCGGAACCGGCCAGCGCGTTGGCCTGCAGCGCGTGGTCGGCGTTCTGGCGCACGGTGGAGGTCAGTTCTTCCATCGACGCGGCGGTTTCTTCCAGGTTGGCAGCCTGCTGTTCGGTACGGCGCGACAGGTCGCTGTTGCCGGCGGCGATCTCGCCGGCGGCCAGGCGGATGCTGGCTGCCGACTGCTGGATCTGGCCGACGATCTGGGTCAGGTGCTGCACGGTGCTGTTGGCATCGTCGCGCATCACCGCAAATACCCCATGGAAGTCACCCTGCATGCGGGTACTGAGGTCACCGGCGGCGATCGCGCGCAGCAGCGTCGACAGTGCGGCCAGGTTGTGGTCGCTGACTTCCATCATGGTGTTGAGGGTCTCCACCATGCGGCGGAAATCGTGGTCGAAGCGCAGTGCATCACCGCGCACGGCGAAGTCACCGGCGGCGGCCGCAGCGGCAAGCTGCTGGATCTGCTCGTTGATCGCGGCCAGGTTGCGCTTGGTGGTCGCCATCGCAGCGGTGAACACCGCCTTCTCGCCCGGCAGCGCCTCCATGTCCACGCTGAGGTCGCCGACGGCATAGCGCTGCATCACTTCAACCAGGCGCTGGGTGACCGCGTTGCTGGAGGCCACCAGCTGGTTGCTGTCGGCCACCATGCGGCCGTACTCGCCCGGGAACGCCGCGGCATCCATGCGGTAGCTGAGTTCACCGGCATCGTGGCGGCGCGCCATTTCGGCCTGCGCAGCCATCACCGCCTGCAGCTGGCCGCGCATGCCCTGCATCGCGTCCAGCAGGCGCCCCACTTCGTCGTTGCTGCGCGCCGGCAGGGTGCTGTCCAGCTTGCCGGCGGCGACGTCACCGGCCACGCGCACCGCTTCGGCCAGCGGGCGGATCGCCAGGCGGCGCAGCAGTATGTAGACACCGGCGCTGAGGGTCAGCGCGGCGATCACGCCGACCAGCAGGGTCAGCCACAGCAGCTGGCGCGCTTCGGCCACGATCACCGCATGCGGCATCACCACGCCCAGCGCGAAGCGCTGCGGGGCATCGCCCACGCGCAGCGGCACATACACGCGCACGTTGCCGGCCGCATCGGGGCTGAAGGCCTCGAAGGGGCGGTCGGCGGCGATCTCGGCCAGCATGCTGCGGGTCAGTGCGTCGTTGCGAGGCTTGCCGATTTCGGCGGCATTGGCCGAGGCCAGCACCACGCCCTTCGGCGACAGCAGTTCGACGCGGCCGGCCCCCATCGGCTTCAGCGTGGCCAGGTGCTTCTGCAACGCTGCCAGCGAGAAGTCGACGGTGAAGACACCGAGGAACCTGTCGTTCTCGATGATCGGCGTGCTCAGCGTACTCATCAGCACCTGCTGCCCGGCGATGTCATACGCATACGGTTCGCTCACTTTCGGCAGCTTGTCGCGGCTGGGCACCATGTACCAGTCACCGGAACCGCTGGCGGTCTCGGTGTAATCGGTCATCACCGACTGCTGCGGCTTGCCCTCCTGCCAGGCCCAGTAGCTCATGTAGCGGCCGGTGGCATCGTGCGCCTCGGTGTTGACGAACTCGGCATCCTTGCCGTCGAAGGCATCGGCCTCCCACATGGTGCTCTTGCCCAGCCATTCGGGATGGGCGCGCAGCTGCTCGCCCAGCACCGCCGCCAGGCTGGCGCGGTCGGGCACGTCACCACGGGCGCGCTGGGCCAGCACGCTTTCAACCATGGCATCGTTGCTGGCAAAGGCGGTGCCCAGATCGGCCGCCACCTGGCGCGCCTCAGCGGTCGCCTCGCTGGTCATGGTCTGGCGTGAGGCGCTGATCAGGCTGGCGCTGGCCTGGCGATAGATCAGGAACGCGGTCAGGCCGAAGCACAGCAGCGCGATCGCGGCGGTGCCCAGCATCAGCTTGTGGGCGATGCTGCCCGGGCGGCGGGCAGCGGCGGAACGGGAAGAAGGCATGGGAGGGTCCGCAAGGCAGTTCAGGACGACCGGCACCACGAAGGCACCGCGCAGGCGCGCGATCCGTCGCGCAGGCCACCGGCCGCCGGGCGGGCCCGGCGCTGGAAGCGCACCGGGTTAGCGGCCGCCCGCCAACGAGGTTGAGGCGACCGGCCTGCACATTCCTGAATCTGCTCAGGGTCGGGTCAGCCACCCGCCCGTCGCGATGGCCTCACTCGGCCACGCGGTCCTTGATCCACTGCGCGCGCGGCAGTACCTCGATGCTGCCGACGGCATACTGCTGCAGCACGTCGTCCGGCCCGAAGCACGGTTGCCAGCCCAGCTCACTGCGCAGGCGGGCACTGTCGTAGACACGGTCGATGCTCAATGGCAGCGGCCAGCCACGGCGTTCGAACTCGGCCAGCAGCTGCGGCGCGCGACGGGCCAGCACGCTGCGCGGGTGGGTGGCCAGTTCCAGGCAGTCCTCGCGCCGGAACGGCGTCGGCGCACAAGCAAGGTAGCGGGCGAATCGGGCGCCTTCGTCGAGCAGCAGTGCAGCATGTGCGCTGGCCACATCGCGGGCGTCGATGCCGCGATGCAGGCGGAACATCGCCATGCGCTCGGGCGGTTCCGGGAAGCACCGGCCCATGCGCAGCACGCGAACGCTGAAGCCCGGCGTGGCGGCAGCTTCAGCCAGGGTCTCGGCCTGCAACTTGGTGCGGTGGTAGATCGTGCGCGGCAGCGGCTCGGTGTCTTCATCGATCCAACGGCAGCCACCGGCTACCACGGCATGGCCGTACAGGGCGGTGGTGCTGGTCAGCACGAAACGCCGTGCGCCGGCTTCGCGTGCGGCCTGCAGCAGGTGCGCGGTTGCCTCCACGTTGATCTGCTGGAATACCGCGTCCGGCACCAGGCCGACATGCGGAGCATGCAGGGCCGCGGTATGGATGACCGCGTCCACGCCCTGCACCGCACGCGTGACCGCCTGGCGATCGGTGACATCGGCAATGATGCGCGTGGTGGCGAACGGGCTGCGGTCCAGCCCCACCACTTCGTGGGCGGCCGCCAACGCACCGAAGATCGCGCGCCCGATGCGCCCGGAACTGCCGGTCAACAGAATCTTCATTGAGTCCATTCACTCGAAGCGCCCGGGAACTACCGGGATGCTTCGATTCTAGGCATGCATTCGCGCATCTGCGATAGGACAGCCATGCAATCGTGCGTTCATCTTGACGACTTCGCAGGCGCCAGCAGTTGCCGCGCGATGAACAGCGGATCGTCGCCGCCGGCCACATCAGGCCTCACGCCGGTGCCTTCCCAATTGCCGCCGGTGCGCAGATTGATCGGTTGCCGGTCGGGAATGCTGATCTGATAGCCATCGGGCAGCAACACAGGATCACCAAACATATGCGCGGCACCGCCACTGCGCGTGCCGACAATGCGCGCGCGGCCCAGGGCCTGCAGCGAATAGGCGACGAACTCGGCCGCCGAACCGGTACGCCGGTCGATCAGCACCACCAGCGGCTTCGGGTACACAGGCAGGCTGGCAGGCGGCAGCGGTACCGGCGTGCGCCGGCCACGCTGGTCCAGCTGCTGCACCGCGCCGATCTTCGCGTGCAGCAGCGTGCGCACCAGCAGGTCGGCACTTGCATCGTCGCCTCCCCCGTTCTGGCGCAGATCCAGCACCAGGCCATCGGTGTCGGCCAGCAGCGTGAAGGCCGCAGCGAACTTCGGCCGCGCCAGATCCAGCGGGTAAAAAGTACTCAACCGCAGGTAGCCAATGTTGCCTTCCAGCACCCGCACCTCGCGCACACCGGCACCATTGCTGCGGGCATCGGCACGCCAGGCCATCAACCAGTCGTCCTGGCCGGCAGCTGCGTCCACGCGCTCAACGTGGAAGTGGCCATCGAACATGTCCAGGTCCTGGTTCAGGCGTGCGCTGAACGCAGCAGGATCCGAACAGCTGTCCGCATACCGCTGCTGCGCCGACCAGCTGCGCAGGGCATCGGCGATGCGGGCGGCCTCCGCCTCGTCCAGGTACTGCGCCTGCACGGCGCTGGCGGCCGCCTGCAGCACCGCATCCTGCGCCGGGCAGGCCGTCGCCAGCAGCGCGCCGAGCATCCAGGAGACCGCCATCATCCACCCCGCATTGAGGATATATAAGCGCTTATATATCATCCCGCTCATGGATCTCCAACACGCCACACTGGGTACCCTGCTGCGCGCACTGCTGGACCAGCTGGACCCGGCCGTCGAGCAGGCCTACCGGCACCTCCACCTGGACTACCGGCCGCGCTACACGCCGGTGCTGCGCACGCTGATGGCGCAGGGCCCCTGCCGGATCAAGGACCTCGCGCTGGCCTGCGGGCTCAGCCATTCGGCGCTCAGCCAGACCGTGGCGGCGATGGTGCGCGATGGTTGGCTGCACACTGCCAATGGTGACGACGGGCGCGAACGCATCCTGCAGTTGAGCCCGCGCGCGCAGCGCGCGATGCCTGTGCTGCAGGCGCAATGGCAGGCCACCGCAGTGGCGGCACGCAGCCTCGATGCCGATCTGGGGCAGTCGTTGGAGCAGGTGCTGCGCAATGCACTGGTGGCGCTCGAACAACGGCCCTTCGCACAGCGCCTGCAGGACGCCCGCCGGCGCTGAGGCGTTACTGCTCTGCAGCCATCTCGATCTCGCTGAGGAAGGTCCAGCTGCCGTTGGCCACGCGCAGCTCCAGCGTGCGGCATTGCGCAGCCAGGGGGGCTGCATTGCCGAGCACGTACTCCTCTTCGGTCGAGCCCATCACGCCGGACTGGGTGAAGGGTGCCGACAGCGTGCCGATGGTTACGGCGGCAGTTCCGGGCTCGGCGCACATCACCTCCACCGAAGTCGGCGTGACGATGCCCCAGGCCGGGCGGGTCATCGTATGCAGGCCGATCCAGTCCACCCGTCGGCGCTGGCCCAGGTCGATGGTGATGCTGACGTTGCCGTGCACGCCTACCCAGCCCGCGTCCATCGGATTGCGCGGGTCGCCTACCCGGCGGTCGAACAGCTCATGGCCGCTGCCGTCGGGATAGCTGGTCGCCGGCGCCACGCTGTAGTGATAGGTGGTCTGCACCGGATCGACGAGGTACGAGGCACCCAACCCGTACAACCCGCGATAGGTGTTCATCATCCGCGGCGCCTCGCCGTAGCCCTGGCCGGGGCCGACCACTTCGGACATGTGGTACTGGTTGAGCCAGGCAACGCGCTTGCCAGCCGAACGCGCGCTCCACAACTGCTGGTTGATGCGCTGCACCGACGCCGACCGATATGCACCGGACAGGCCGTTACCGACATCAAGGAACAGCGGGCTGCCATGGTTGAACAGCTCGATGTCGGCCCACACAGCGCTGGCGCCCAGCTGCGCCGACAACGCCTGGTAGTACTGCTCGGTGGAATAGCCCGGTCGATCCCACTGGAACAGTTTCGCGTGCGACGCCGCGCCGATGCCGTCCTGCCAGATCTGCACGTCGACCCCCGTGGCAGAGCGAAACCGTAGCGCAGCACTGGCCACGCTGGCCGGGTCGACGCTGGAGGATGCCAGATAGGGCGCCACCATCACCGGCCTGGACGGCGTCGCCGCTTTCAGTGTCGAAACGATTGAACGATAGAACGACGCACGCTCGTCCGGTACCTGCGCGGGCTCATCGGTGATGTACCAGCCGGCGAATGCCGGATGCATCGCGTACTGCTGGGCCAGCTGCGCCATCGACTGCGCTGCGTCCTGCGCCACCGCTGCAGCGTTCGAGCCCTGCCAGAATGCCGCACACTGGCCCGAACTGTAGGTGGTGCCGACCACGACCTTCATCCCACGCGCTGCGGCCGCGTCCAGCACCGTGCCCAGCTTGGCCGGGAAGCCGGCGATCCATTCGAAATCCTGCGCGCTGCTGGCGCAGCCCACGCCGGCACGGGTGGCGCGGGTCTGGCCGATGATGAGCGTGTCGTTGCCCAGGTCCCGCAGTTCGTCGAGGAACAGCGGCAGCTGCGCCGCTGGCAGCTGCTCATCGGTGGACGAGTAACCGAAGTGAACGAAACTGCCGCTCAGCAGCGCAGTGTCCGCATGGGCCGGTGCAGCGCAGGCCAGCAGTACAAGCCATCCGAATCTGTCCATGGCGTCCTTTCCTGTCTGGGCGGTCATCCGCCATGCCGGTCCATCCTAGCCAAGCGGCGCTCATCGCGCAGCGGCGTAGTTGCGCCGTGAAAGCCGGTGCGGCGTGGCGTGAGGGCAGCACCGCCGGTGCGGACACTGCCTTAGCCGGGCACACGCAAGGATGAGCTCCCCTTCCATGCACCGGGAGCCTTCACATGGCTGACCAGCATCACGGCACCTCCCATCGCGGCTTCGCTTCGATGGACCGGGACAAGCAGCGCGCGATTGCCGCAAAGGGTGGACGCGCCGCGCATGCGTCCGGCAATGCACATGAGTTCAGCCCGGCCGAGGCACGCGTGGCAGGCCGCAAGGGCGGCGAGGCGATCAGCCGCAATCGCCAGCACATGGCAGCGATCGGCCGCGAAGGCGGGCACGCGCGCCACGCCAATGCACGGCAACAGCGGCAGCACGCGACCGAACCCGCGCCGACGAAGGAAGGGCCGCAACGCCAGCAGGGCTGACCGCAGCGTGCTCAGGCGCGCCTGCACTGGCGGTACAGGGCGAGCGCCGCCAACAGGGCCAGCACGCCGGCGACAGCCATCGCCCAGCCGAAACCGCTGGCCATCGCGCCGCGGTACCAGGCCAGTATCTGCGTCCCCGGCAGCAGTGACGACGGCTGCAGGATCAGCGTGCGCGCCTGTGCGGCCACTGCGGGCTGCCCTGCCGCCTGCGCGGTCGCAGTGAACTGGCGTACCGCGCGCAGGCCCATCAGGCTGCCCAGCAGCGCGATCCCAAGGCTCATGCCCGCCTGGCGCAGCGCGTTCATCGTGGCCGACGCAATGCCGGCACGCTCGGCCGGTACGCATGACATCACTGCCATGCCGGTCGCAGGTACCGCCAGCCCCATGCCAGTGCCGAGCAGCATCAGCAGTGCGCTGGCCTGGCCGTGCGCTGTAGTCGGCTCGAACGTGGCAATCGCACACAGCGCCATGCCTGTCATTGCATAGCCCGTCACCAGCGCGGCATGCAGCCCGAACCACGCCGCCAGACGGCCGAACAGCAGCGACACCACCGCCATCAGCACGAACTGCGGTACCAGCTGCGCACCGGCCTGCGCAGCCCCATGTCCCTGCGCCTGCTGGAAGAACAGCGACAGGAAGAACAGGCTCGCATAAGCGGTGAATCCAAGCACGAACGAGGCCAGGTTGAGCATGCCGAAACCCGGCTTCGCCAACAGGTCCAGCGGCAGCAGCGGCCGCGCCACGCGGCGCTCGACCCACGCAAACAGCGCCAGGCCGGATGCTGCGATGCCGAGCGCCAGCAGGGTCGAAGGTGCCAGCAGGCCGTGCTCGCCGATCGCGATCAGGCCGTAACTGAGTGCACCCAGCGCGACGATGCTGAGCAGCTGCCCGGCCGGGTCCAGCGCGGCGTGCTGCGGATGCCGTCGCTCAGGAATGCCCCAGGCCCCCAGCGCGAGTGCAAGCAGGCCCAGCGGCAGGTTGATCAGGAAGATGCTGGGCCAACCTGCGCGCTGCACCAGTTCGCCTCCCAGCAGCGGCCCCAGCACCAGCGCCAGCGCGCTGAACGCCGACCAGCCCCCGATCGCGCGTGCACGCTGGCGCGGATCAGGGAATGCATGGCTGAGGATCGGCATCGCACTCGGGATCAGCAGGGCGCCGGCCACCCCCTGCACCGCCCGCCCCGCCACCAGTGCGGAAAGACTGCCTGCGCAGGCACACAGCAGCGAGCCCACGGTGAAGGTCGCCACGCTGAGCAGCCACATGCGGCGGTGGCCATAGCGGTCACCCAGCGGCCCCGCCGACAGCATCACTGCGGACAGGGCGATGGCATAGGCGTTGATCACCCACTGCAGCCCGGCCATGTCGGTGTGCAGTGCCTGCTGCAGCGTCGGCAGCGCGACGTTGACGATGCTGATGTCCAGCGAGGCGAGGAAGGTGCCCAGGTAGGCCGCCAGCACCAGGGCCGGCCGTCGGAAGCGTTGCATGTGCGGATGCCGGGAGGGAGCGTGCGCGCATCGTAGTTTGCTGACTGACCGTCAGTCAATGACCGGCGGTCAGTCATTGCCGGAGGAAGCTAGAATGGCGACCGTCGCACCCGGACCCCGCCCCATGCAGATTCCCGCAGTCGCCAGGCCCCGCACCAAACCCGCTGAAACCCGCCAGGAAGAGCTGATGGACGCCGCGCAGGCGCTGTTCCTGTCACAGGGCGTGGAAGCGACCACCATCAGTGACATCGTGGCCGCCGCCGACGTGGCCAAGGGCACGTTCTATACCTACTTCGCCTCGCGCACCGAGATCCTGCAGGCGCTGGCGCAGCGCTACACGCTGCAGTTCATGGCCGAGGTCGACCATGCCGTTCAGCAGCAGCCTGCCCACGATGGCGTGGCGCGCCTGTGCGCCTGGATCCGCGCCAACATCGAGACCTATGTGCGCACGCACGCACTGCACGACGTCGTCTACGCCAACCATCACCACCACCAGCGCGGCAATGCCGAGCGCAACGCCATCCAGCAGCAGCTGCTCGACATCCTCGAGGCGGGCACCCGTGCAGGCCTGTGGCAGCTGCCGGCACCGCAGGTCACGGCCTCGCTGATCTATGCCGGCGTACATGGCGCCACCGATGACCTGATCGCTGCGCCCACGCAGGACGCCGACACCTTCATTGCGGCGGTGGTGGCCGATTGCCTGCGCATGGTCGGCGTGTCGCCGGCGCCGAAGCGTGGCGGCACCCGTCGCTGAAGCGCCCGCCGTCGCTCAGGCGTGGGCGAGGATGTTCAACAGCCGGCCGAACGGGTCGCGGACGAAGAAGCGCCGCACGCCCCAGGGCTCGTCGGCCGGCCCATAGTCCAGCGCGATGCCAGCCGCGTGCATGCGTTCCAGCACCTCCTGCAGGTTGTCCACTTCGATAGACAGGTCCGGCACCGGTGCGCCGGAACCCCCTTCGCTGGCGAAGCTGACCTGCGCCAGCGCACTGCCCTGCCCGCCATGGGTGACGATCCAGCCATGGTCCATCACCACCGGCATGCCGAGCAGCTCGCCATAGAATGCAGCGGCGCGGGCGGGATCAGACGTGGCGATGTTGGCGACGACACGCATGACGGCCATGTTCCACTCCACCAGGAAGAATGCGCCGAGAGTGCCCGACCCTGCGCACAAACAGAAGAGCCCCGTCATGGACGGGGCCCGTCATCAGCCGATCATGGCTGGGCTTACACCGCGCCGCAGCGCTCCATGACGCATCGATCGTATTCGTACTGGCATTCCATGGCATCACCCCCACCGGCTACACACGCCTGGTAGGCCTTCCAGCAGGGAAAATCGCAGGGCTGGACCGGTCCGGCCACGGCCACCGACCCACTGCAGGCCAACGCGAACACAGCACCGGCGATCACTTTCCTGAAAGTACGCATCGACATCACTCCTTGATAAGCCTGGTGAGCCCAGGCCGGGCCACCTTAGCGCTGCACCCGGGACGTTGGGTGAAGGCGGATGCGGCTGGACTCAGTGTTGCAGCATTCCCAGGACACGCAGTTGCCCGGCCAGCTCATCACTGTTGCGCCACGGCAGGATCGGCGAATTGCCGCGCTCGTCCGGCGGGGTGTCCGGCAGCGCGTCGGACCCGCCACCTGCCCCTGCAAGCGGCAGCAGCGGCCGCTTGTGCAGCCAAACCTCCGAGATCGTGCAGGCGCGCCCACCGCTGACGATGCAGGCATCACCGGCAAGGGCCATGATCAGGTTGCGCGCATCCCCCATGCCACAGGGCACCACCACCGTGGCCGGCCAGTCGGCCGGCGGCATGCTGCCTTCCGGGATGACGCTGGGCACCTGGCCACCAGCTGCGCGCTCGAACGCGTCGCTGCCAGGATCGGCACCGCCCAATATCGCCAACGGTGGTTTACGGAATGCGGTACGCATGGGCGGTTCCGAAGCCTCGGAAGGAAGGGTCACGTTGCCCTGCCCGCTGGAGCCGCACCATGCACCGATCACAAAACATTAACACGTTCATAAAATTCCCTTCACATTACTGGGGGATATCGCCATGCCTTGGCGTTAACGGCCTTGTTGTCCGTCAACCAAGGAAGTTGTCCGATGAATCACCCGCTGTACGGCCGTTCGTCCCGCTCCCTGTCGCATCGCCCGCTGGCGCTTGCCGTCGCCAGCTCGCTGCTGCTGGCCACCGCACTGCCAGCCATGGCCAGCGAATCACTCGAGGCCTGGCAGCAGCAGCGCCAGCTGCAGGCCGCGTGGGCGCAGCCCGCTGCCAGCACCGCACCTGCAACCACGGCCACGGCAGCTGCCGCCAGCAGCACCGCCGTTCTTGGCAATCCCGGCGATCCGGCCAGCTGGCGCAGCGACGAATTCAACGCCGATTGGGGCCTGGGCGCGATGGGCGCGGACTACGCCTATGCGCGCGGCCTGACCGGCAAGGGCGTACGCCTGGCGCTGTTCGACTCGGGCTCCGCACTGGCGCATCCGGAGTTTGCAGGACGCAATACCTCCAGCATCACCATCGGTGCCGACTGTGCGACGCCGGGCGTGGTCGCAGGGGCGGGCGCCTGCGGGCAGACCCGCGGCGAACAGCCCGGCTACAACTACTACGGACTGGGCGCCGGCGTTCCGGCCTCACTGGCGGCACGCCTGATCGCCGCCGGCCAGCCCTACGGCTTCAGCTACGCCGACCACGGCACGCATGTGCTTGGCACCATCGGCGCCAACCGCAATGGCACCGGCATGCATGGCGTGGCCTTTGGTGCGGATCTCACTGCCGCCCGCGTGTTCGGTGACACCTACTACGAGTGGCGCCTGGACCCGGACAGGTTCTATCGTCCGCGCGCGGTGTACCGCACCGATCCGGATGATGCCGCCACGCTGGACATGTATGCGCAGATCCAGGCGCAGGGTGTACGCGCCATCAATCACAGCTGGGGCATTTCCACGCGCAACATGACCGCCGCCGCGCTGGACCAGCAGTACGCCAGCATTGGTGCCGACTACGGCGTGTACGGCAGCATCTACGCCAACAACGGCGATGCCCCGGGCTCCACTCTCATCCAGGTGTGGTCGGCTGGCAACGGCAGCGGTGCGGTTGCCGGCATCACCGCCTCGATGCCGCGCTGGAAGCCCGAACTGGAACCGTACTGGCTGGCGGTCGCCAATGTCCGCCGGCCCGACGCCGCCGCAGGTGAAACCGACTACGTGATCGATGGCAGTTCCAGCATCTGCGGGGTTGCCGCCAACTGGTGCATCTCGGCCCCCGGTACCGATATCGTCAGCACCATCGTCTCCGGCGATATCCAGGGCCGCATCGAGAACACCTCCGCCTACGTGCGGCTGATCATCGACAGCGAGAACACCAACTACGTCTACGGCACCAAGACCGGCACGTCGATGGCCGCCCCCCATATCACCGGCGCCCTCGGCCTGCTGATGGAGCGCTTCCCGTACCTGGACAACGCCCAGGTCCGCGACGTGCTGTTGACCACCGCACGCGATCTCGGCGCGCCAGGCATCGATGCAATCTACGGCTGGGGCATGGTCGACCTGCGCAAGGCCATCGAGGGCTATGGCTCGCTGCGCGTGGACACCAACGTGGTGATGAACCAGAGGGCCGGCGGCCTGAAGGTCTGGGAAGGCGATGCGTGGGACAACTGGACCAACGACATCGGCGGCCCCGGCAAGCTGACCAAATCCGGTATCGGTTGGCTGCGCCTGAGCGGCAACAACAGCTTCAACGGCGCCGTGGTGCAGGACGGCATGCTGGAGTTGAACGGCGCCAACACGCTCACCTCGGCGGTCGAGGTCCAGGGTGGCCGGCTGCTGCTCAACGGCAGCCTGGTCTCCACCGCCCTGACCACCACCGGTGGCGTCAGCACGGTCAGCACCAGCGGCGTGCTGGATAACAGCAACCTGGTGGTCAACGGCGGCGTGGTGTCCTTCAACGGCACGCAGGCCGGTGGCACCACCACGGTCGGCGCCAATGGCCTGCTGAAGGGCGTCGGCACGCTCGGCAACACCCGCGTGGACGGCATCATCGCGCCGGGCAACTCGATCGGCACGCTGACCATCAACGGCAACTACGTGCAGGGCGCCACCGGCGTGTATGCGGCGGAGCTGGCACCGGGTAGTCGCAGTGACCAGCTGCACGTGACCGGCACCGCGACCCTCGGCGGCACCCTGGTCGCCCTGCCGGAACCGGGCGTGTATTACCTCGGCGAACAGTTCAACGTCCTGCGTGCCGACGGTGGCATCAGCGGCCAGTTCGCCAAGACCGACTTCAGTGCGTTCTCGCCCTTCCTGCAGTTCAGCCTGGCCTACGGTGCCAATGGCACGCGCATCGACGTTGCCCGTGGCGCTTCGCTGGCCACGGCTGCCAACACGCCCAACCAGCGTGCGGTGGCGGCCGCCGCCGACCTGCTGCCGATCGCCCAGGGCCTGCCCAAGCCGCTGACCCAGCTGTTCCCGCAGCAGGTCGGTGGCGTGCTCGATGGCCTCAGCGGCGAGCTGCAGCCGGCCACGGCCATCGCCCTGGTCGAGGGCAGCCGCTACGTGCGCGATGCCGCGTTGTCACGCCGTGCCGGCGCCACCGCGCCCGGCAGCGACGTGGGTGATGCGACGGGTGCATGGGTGCAGGCCATCGGTGGCAACAGCAGGCTGGACGGTGACTTCAACACCGCCCGCACCGAGGCCAACAGCAACGGCCTGCTGGTCGGCATCGACCGCGAGTTCTCCGGCTGGCAGGTCGGCGTGCTGGCCGGTACCGGCCGTACCGACGTCAAGCAGCAGGACCGCCGCGCCAAGTCGAAGATCGACAACACGCACTTTGGTGCCTATGCCAGCCACACCTGGGCCGGCTTCGGCCTGCGCGGTGGTGTGGCGTGGAGCAAGCACGAGGTGAAGAGCACGCGTGAAGTCGCCTTCGCAGGTTTCAGTGACAGCCTGAGCGCGCGTTACGACGCCCGCACCCGCCAGGCCTTCATCGAAGCTGGTTATCGCTTCGGTGGCCCCGAAGCCGGGCTGGAGCCGTACCTGCAGGTGGCGCGCGTGGAAGTGGACCTCAAGCGCATCAGCGAACGCGGTGGAGCAGCGGCGCTGCAGGGCAAGGTGGACGACACCGGGACCACGATCGCCACCGCCGGCGTGCGCTTCGACAAGGGGCTGAAGGCTTCGTTCCAGCAGGACAGCTGGCTGCACCTGCGCGGGGGCGTCGGCTATCGTCGTGCCTCGGGGGATCGCAGCCAGGTCGCCAACCTTGCGTTTGCCAATGGCAGCTCCACGTTCGCGGTCAACGGCGCGCCGATCGCCGACAACGCGGTGGTGGCCGAACTGGGCCTGTCGGCGTGGCTCACCTCGCGCCAGCAGCTGGAGCTGGGCTACAGCGGCCAGTTCGGCAGCGAGAGCCGTGACCATGGTGCGAATGCACGCTGGTCCGTGCGTTTCTGATCTGTGCCTGCAATGCGATGAAAACAGGAGGGGCGGCCGATCGGCCGCCCCTTCTGCTTGCGGGTGACGCTCTTTCAGCTCAGGCGCACAGCGCCTGCATGGCCTGCGCTGTGACCTCGACGATCTGCCCATCCACGATGTGGACGCTGCGACCCGCGCACGCCGCCAGCTCCTTGTCATGCGTCACCATGATGATGGTCATGCCGCCCTGGTTGAGCTCACGCAGAATCTCCATGACCCCTTGCGACATCTGCGAGTCCAGGTTTCCGGTCGGCTCGTCAGCCAGCAGCAGGGCCGGCGTACCCGCGATGGCGCGGGCGATCGCCACGCGCTGCTGCTGCCCGCCCGACAGTTCGCCGGGATAGTGCGACATGCGGCTGCCCAGTCCGACCTGGGCCAGTGCCGAGACCACACGCTGCCTGCATTCGGCTGCCGCCATGCCACGGTAGCGCAGGGGCACCTCCACATTGGCCTGGATGGTCAGATCCGGAATCAGGTTGAACGCCTGGAACACGAAGCCGATCTTCTCGTTGCGCAGCGCGCTGAGCGCCGCGTCGCGCATGCCGCCAACATCCACGCCACCGATCGCGTAGTGGCCGCCGGAAAAGCCCTCGAGCAGACCGAGGATGTTCAGCAGTGTGGACTTGCCGGAGCCGGAAGGGCCGGTAATCGAGAGGAAATCGCCCTCCTGCACCGACAGGTCGATGGAGCGCAATGCATGGGTCATGACTTCACCCACCTGGAACACTTTGCTGACGCCTTGCATCCTGAGCATGGGAATTCTCGCTTTCAGATGGAAGCAGCGACCGGCCAAGGCCGCTGCGGGACTCACAACGAACGGATGGCCGACACCGGCGCGATGGCCGCGGCACGCAGCGCCGGCAGCAGTACCGCCGCCTGGCCCAGCAGCAGCAGGATCACCGCACTCACCGGCAGGTACAGCAGTGGCAGGCGCGGCAGTTCGTAGAAGCGCATCAGGGTCAGGTTCATCGCGTAGGCCAGCAGAGCCCCGGCCGCGATGCCGATGGAGACAATCAGCAGGTTCTCGATCTGGAAATAGCGCATCACATCGGTGCGCGTGGCCCCCAGCGCGCGGCGGATGCCGATCTGCTTGCGACGTTGCTCCACCCAGTAACTGGCCAGTCCGACAATGCCCAGGGCAGTGGCAGCCAGCAGTGCGATGATGACACCGCCCAGCAGCCCCATCATGACCCGGTCACCTTCGAAATGCCGCTCGCGCAGTTCGGAGATCCGCCGGCTGCCCTCGACATCGAACACCACGTCCGGCGCGACACGGCGGATTGCCTGCTGCGCATCGCGCATTACGCGGTTCATGTCGCCGGCCTCGGCGCGCACCAGATAGCGGCCGGTCAGGCGCGGCCCCTGCGATGCGGGCACGATCACCGACCAGTCCGAGCCCTTGGCTTCACCGCGGCCGGGGCGGGATACGGCCATGTGCTCGACCACGCCGATCACCCGCAGCCGGGTGTCCATCGCCCACAGGCTCTTGCCCACGGCGTTTTCGCCGGGCCAGTAGCGTTGGGCCAGCTCCTGGGTGACCAGCGCCGGGGGATTGGCCGGCACCAGTTCATCGGTCGGTGCGAACTCGTCCGCACCGGGCATGCGCCCCCCCACCAGGTGCAACTGCAGCGCGTCCAGGGCCACGGCATCGGCCAGGTAGAAATCCAGAACACCGCCGGGCACCTGCTGGTCCTCGTCCAGGTTGACGCCGGCGCGTATGCCCGGGCTGCCGAACGGCATGGCACTGACCAGCCCGGCCGCCGTCACGCCGCTCAGCCCCCGCAATGCACCAACGACCCGCGCGTTGACATCGTTGGCGCGCTCGGCATCGATGCCGTCGAGCTGGATCACCCCCAGCCGTGACTCGTCCAGGCCACTGACCAGCTGCATTGCAGCGTTCCGCTCGATCATCAGGAAGATCGCGTTGCACAGCACGGCGCAGGCCAATGCGATCTCCATCGCGATGAGGAAGGTCGCCAGGCGGTGCCTGCGCAGGGCCGAAAGTACGATGCCGATCTGCATGGTGGTTCCTCTACAGAAGCTTCAGTTGGGCGATGGGCTGGACCGCACTGGCACGGATCGCGGGAATCAGGCTCGCCAGCAGGCTGGCCAGCACCGACAGCGCCAGGGTGAACAGCAGCATGGTGGTATCAAGCCGCGCCAGGTCCGCATAGGCCACCGGCTGGCTGCGCACCGCGCTCAGGCCGAGCCAGGTCAGCAACAGGCCCAGCGTGCCACCCAGTGCCCCCACCAGCGCGGCCTCGACCACGCACTGCAGGAAGATCGCCGCGCGGCTTGCGCCCAGTGCGCGACGCAAGCCGATCTCGCCGCTGTAGCGCAGGAACTTCGCCAGCAGCAGACCGACCACATTGGCAATGCAGATCCCGAGGAAGGCGAAGGCCAGGATGGCCTGCAGCTTCACGTCGCTGGGTACCACCTGGTTGAAGTCGAGCCACTGCATCAATGAGCGCAGCCGCGTGTTGTCGGCGTGGCTGATCCGGCCCAGGGCCTTCTGCTCAGCGGCATAGTTCTGCAGGAACCGCTGATAGGCGGCCACCTTGGCGGCGCTGTCCAGCTTGACCCACAGGTGTACCCAGACACACGGCGCGGTCTGCAGCCGGCCGCGCTCCTCCGGCGTGGACCAGCAGGTGAACGGCACGAAGTCGCCGTCATTGATCTCCAGGCTGGAGGTCAGCGGCATGAACAGATCATCGGCCGAGGCGAAGAAGCCCGACGTGTTGCCGCCGCTGAAGCGGCCGCCCCGCACCTTGTAGAACAGCGGCGAGGGTCGCCAGGGCGCGAGCACGCCCACGATGCGCATCGCGGTGTCCTTGACCCGCAGTGTCTGCCCCACACTGTCGCCCCCACCGAACATCTGCTCGTTGAGCTCCGACGAGATCACCACCACACGTGCGCGCGCGTCATCCTCCTCGCGCGACCACCAGCGTCCATGCGCCAGCGGCACCGCGAACATCGTCGCGAAGTCGGTGGTGGTGGAGATCGATGAGCGGATGACCGGTGGCGCGCTGCCCTGATCGGGCCGCAGCTTGACCGGATTGGCAACCACCAGTGTCTGCTGGTCCGCGCGCCCGGACGACCACAGGTCGAAGGCCGAGCGATAGTCCAGCACGTCGTACGGTTCGCGGCCCTTCGAGTTCGGATTGGCATCCAGCTGGGGGTAGTAGAGGTCACCGCTGCGCCCGGGCAAGGGATCGCCGGACAGCAGGTAGACCACGGTCAAGGTGGTCATGCTGGCTCCAATTCCCACCGCGATGGCCAGCACCATCAGGGCGGTGATGGCCTTGCTCCGCAGTGTATTGTGCAGCGCCACCTGCGCGCAGTAGACCAGTCTGCGCATGCCCGCACCCTTTTCTGCACCCTGTATCGACTTCATGTCATGCCTCTCCCCGGACGTGCACGGGCGTGACCCGTGCCGGTTGCCACATGGACCTGCCAAGTTCGTGTACGTGATCGAATCGGGCGCGGTAGGCCTCGGCGCCGTGCATGATCATCACCAGCATGCGGCCATGGCTGCGTGCGAAGATCGCGTCCATCGCAATCTCGCGGCTGGCCGTATCGAGGTTGGCGACCGGCTCATCAAGAATGTAGAGGTCGGCATCCTCGCCCAGCACCATCGCCAGGGCGATCTTCTGCTGCTGCCCTGCCGACAGGGTTTCCGGCAGGCTGTCGGCGATCCCGTCGCCGTCCATCCCCAGTCGCGCCAGCAGCACCGGATCGGCGCCGAGGTCGCGCACCTTCAGCGGAGGGAACTGCAGAGGAAGCGTGATGGCGCGGATACGCGCCGGTCGCAGCAGCTGGCCGGCGACGGGCTGGAAGTACCCGGCCAGGACGTTGGCCAGGGTCGTCTTGCCGCTGCCATTGTCGCCAATCACCAGTGCACGTTCACCGGGTGAAAGGGCCAGGGTGAAATCCGAAAACACGGGAGTAGCGCCGTACCCGTAGCCGATCGACGTCGCCAGCAGACCACCCTCGATGTGCGTGGCCGACGCCGCGGCTGCCGGCGCGGTCATGAACTCCGCCACCCGCACCACCACCACACCGTGGCTGTGCATCTCGGCAATGTTCTTGAAGATACCGATGAGCGTCGTGGCTGAGCGCCAGAAGGCGTTCATGAAGGCGATGAACGAACCCAGTGTCATCTGTTGGCGGAACACGAACAGTGCGCCGACGAAGATCGAGCAGACATCCGAGATCACCATCGTCAGGTCGCTCGCACCCTGCAGGGTCCTCACCACCCTGAAGCGCTGGTAGGTCGAATCCAGCACCTCGCGCAGGCTGCGGTCATGGGCCTGCACCGTCCTGGGGCCCAGGCCGAACGTACAGACCATCTTGAAGGCAGACACGGCCCGGGTCAGCAAAGAAACCAGTTCGGCCTCGCGGTCACGCTCCACCACGGTCAGCTCGCGGATGCGTCGGCCGACCAGCACGCTGACCGTGGTGGCGATGGGAATGATGGCCATCAGCACCAGGAACGCACGCCAGGAGATGATCAGCAGGGCTGCGATCAAGGCGACGAATGTCACCGCCTGGGTCAGGGTGGTGCGTGCGACCGACAGCATCGGCACCACGCCATCCTTCACGTCCGAGCGGATCCGCGCCACATAGTAGCCAGCCCCCTTCTGCACCACCTCGTCATAACTGCGGCCATAGTAGGCGGTCAGCAACGAGGTCCCGATCCGCTCCACGATGCGGTTATCCACGCGCTGCTGCCACAGCGCGCAGCTGTAGTTGCCCAGGTTGGTCACCAGGCACAGCAGCAGATATGCACCGGTAAGCAGCAGGAAGCGATTGAAATCCTGCCGGCTGGCGGCCTCGTCGAAGATCGCGCGGATCAGCAGCGGATGCAGCAGCCCGCCCAGTCCGCCGAACATCGCGGTGGTGGCGGCCACCGCAAGGTAGCGCCCGCGGAGGGGGCCGAGCAGGATCGCGAAGCTGGCGAGGATGGCGCGCACACTGTGCCGCTGCGCGGTCTGCTCGCGCTGAAGTGGCTGTCCGGCCGGGTGCGGGCGCGCATTCATGCAACCGCCGCCTGCCCCACCCCAACTCCGTCCACTTCCCGTACCACCGCGCCATGCACATCGAGTGCATCCAGGAAGAACTCATCCGGCGCCAGCGTGTCGTACCGATGCAGGGCGCGGATCACTCCGGCGATGCCGGTACCGTGGTCGAAGGAAATGCGGAACAGATTCTCGCCCGGCACCGCCGCCATTCCCTCCTCCTCCTCGAACAGATACAGATCGACGATGCCCTGGTACGGTCGCTCCGCCATCTGCAGGTACCTAGGGTCACCGGAGTAGAGATGGGCGTCGACAAACACATCCAGCATGCCCGACAGGCCATACAACAGGCCGCAGAAGCCGGAATACTTGCGATGGAAGTCATCCACCAGCCGATTCACGTCCTGCCACAGGCCGTAACGGATCGCGACCTTGGCGATGCCCGCAGTCCCCTGCTCCAGATAGGGTTCATAGGTGTTGACCTCTTCCGGTGAGCTGGGGAAGGTGGTCACTCCGGTCTCCAGCTCGAAGCCGTAGGAGAGATCGTGTCGCAGTGCCTGCTCGCCAAGCACGCGCCATGCCGGATCACCACTGAGCTGCGACAGCCTCAGCAGGAACAGCGCCACGCCGGCCTGGCCGTAACCCATGCCGATGCGGACGCCACCTTCGTCCTGCCAGTAGGCACCCCGCTCTCCGTGGTGGACGGTGTCTGCAAGCCGCCGCGCCAGCGACAGCGCCCTGTCGAGATGCCCGGGCAGGCCGGTCGCGTGATGCATGGCCAGGTGCGCCATTCCAATACCCGCCATGCCGTGATAGAGCGAGTGATGCGCATGCAACAGGTCACTGCCGTCAGCGCTGTCGAGCAGGCTGCGGGCCAGTTCCACCTCGCCACGCAGCAGCGCCGACCAGGCGATGCCGGCAAGGCCGGTGAGGAACCCCGGCGGTAGCGATGTGCGATCCAGGGCCTGCAGCTCCTGCGCATAGCGCTCCATCACCGCCGGCGACGGCTGATGACCCACCCCATGGAAGGCGTGGATCACACCGGTCGCCCCCAGACCAAGGCTCATCGTGTTGGTGGAGTGCGAGAACGGGTCAAGTGGGAACAGCGTCCGCTCCGGCTGCAGCCGGCTGTGTGCATCCATGAACGCGAGCAGCCGCCGGATACACTGGCGCGGCGCCGGTAACGGGCGCTGCGGCGACGAGAACGGCGCCTGCAGGGTCGCCGGCTGCTGCAGCAGCTGTGCGGCCTCTTCCAGGCCGATACGGTCGTCCACCAGCGCCTGGATGACCTCGGCCACTGGCGTATGCTGCCAGCCGATGTCCTCCATCATCACCGGCAGCACCTTCTCGAACAGGTCGGTGCGGATGTAGGCCATGGCCATCAGCGGGAACAGGCAGTAGAACATCACCACTGCGGTCGCATAGCGGTCATCCCTGAAACAGCTGGCGCGCTTGCGCCCCTTCATGATCCGGCGGAATCCGGGCGTGTGGATGTCATCCCACTCATCGCTGCCGTCCAGGAACGCGGCCTCCAGATCGATCAGGCGCACACGCATGTCGCTGCGGTCGACCATGATGTTGGACGGCGAGATGTCACCGATCACCACTCCCACCTTGTGTGCGCGGTCGACCGCGCGAAGCAGACCGGTGAAGATGGTCACGCACATCCCGTAGTAGTCACTACCATCGCGTGCGCTGGGACGGGCCTTCATCAGCGGCGAATGCTTGAGCATCAGCTCGCGAAGATCGAATGCATCCAGGCGCTCTTCCACCAGATAGCTGTTTTCCCAATCGGTGAATGCATCCAGGCAGCGCGGCGAGGCGCCCACCGGGCCCAGCAGTTCCAGATTGCGTCGTTCGCGTGCCAGGCGGCTGGTGGCGTCGAGCCCTTCCCCGTGCATTTCCACATGGGGCCGCGCCTCCTTGATGACCACTTCCTCCCCGGTAACCTGATCCAATGCCAGGTAGACCCCGCCCGTGTTGGAGAACCCAAGCGCGGCCTGCACCTGATAGCGGCCCTCCTTCAACGTCATCTCGCCGGGATCATCCTCGCTGGGGAACGGGTCGGTTTCCCAGGCAGGCACCTCGAAATAGGGATTGCGCAGGTCGGGAACATGGCTGCCGTCGGGCGCGACCAGCATCGGCACCTTCTGGCCGATGAAATCAAGCCGGTACACCTGGCGCATGCCGCCATAGCGGTAATACAGGCAGCGGCAGTCCTTGTAGCGTCGATCGGACAGGATGTACGAGCCATCTTCGTCCTTCAGCGCCCCATGCAACTGCTCGATGAAGCGCGTGAAGACCGCAAGGTCCAGCGGATAGAGCGTGATGAACTTGCCTGAGCCACCGCGTGGCCAACGCTTGGAGCTCATCATGCGCATCGTGTTCATGTCATTGGCGAACTTGAACTTCACGCGCTCGGCCAGGGCCATCCGGGTGACGGTGCGCAGCACCCGCTGGCAGTTCTCCTGCGTGGCTGAAACGTGGATCTTCCAGCCTTGCGGCGGCAGGTTGCCGGCGACCGGGTCGCCATGCGTCGCCAGGTGCGACCAGACACCGATGCGATGGATCGTCCACGCCATGCCGGCCGCCTCGATCTCCGCTTCAACGATACTGCGGAAATCTTCGCTGGGCCGGTACTGGTTGTAGCTCAATTCGTAGAACCGCTCGTCGCCCCCCACATAGGCGGCCTTGTCCATGTGGCGTGCTTCACGCAGTGATCGTTGACGCGCTGACATCGTCTCTCCCTGGTCGGTTCCACGGCTCGTTTGCCCGGTGCACACATCCGCGAACGCCTCGCAACGCCTCGCACATGCGCGATGGATGCATTGCGGGCGCTCCAGCCTGCAGGCATCGCAAAATGCGGAATGCGGATTCCCTGCCTGCTTCATTCGTAAGCACGGCGTGAAATTCGCCGGCTATCGCTGCAATGCAGCCGCCCGGAATGTCCCTGCAGATCGATGATTGCCACCGTACCTTGCCGCTACATTGCGCAGGCGATTCTCATTCCACAATTGACTTGACTCATTCCAATCGGCAATGCCATTTTCCATCCGCCACGTATAGACCGGGGTTCTTCAGCAACTGCAACAGGGCTTTGAGATTGCGTGGTGCAATCGCGCAGTGAATCATTTCATTGCGTAACGCGTGGGAGGCACGCATGCCTCCCGATCCCATGTACGACTAAGGAGAGTTGATATGAATCGCGTCCTGAATCTGCAGCGCCTGATGATCGAAAACCAGCAGGAAAACCTGGGCAACAGCTGCAGCAGCTCCGACAGCAACTGCTGCAACGGCTAAGCCTCTCCGGCTTGCCTGAGGTGGTGGTGCGCGCCCACCACCTCGACATCTGCCACAGCGTGATGCACCGCCACGTGGCAGGTCTCCATACGACGTAGAGATCGCTTGGCAGGCAGCCGTCCGCTGCCCGCGCTGCGCGTCCTGCATCTGCCAATGCCAGGACAGGCATCCCGGGGGGGGATGATCAGCCAGCTGCAGCACGTGCTGCAGCCGTGACCATTGCTCGGCCCCGCTGCGACCTCACCACCATGACGGACGCTACGCAGTGCGCCTGCACGCCCGCCGGATCCAGCAATCAGGAAAAGACGCAGCATGCGCATCCTCGTGGCCATGGACGACGCCGAACTTGCACAGGCGCTTCGCAACGTATTGCAGAGCCGCAACATGCTGGTGGACCTCGTGGCAACCTGGTCACTGGCCAAGGCCGCGGTACAGGCCGTGGAGTACCGCGCCCTCATTCTCGACCGCTGGCTGCCCGAAGGCGATTCACTGAAGCTGGTGCAGATCGTGCGCGGCTTGCGTACCTGGCTGCCCATTCTGCTGTTGGGGCGCCACAACCACGCTGCCGACTGCATCGCTTGCCTGGATGCCGGTGCCGATGACTACCTGCCCACGCCGTTCGAGTTCGACGAACTGGCCGCGCGGCTGCGCGCGATTACCCGGCGCCTCGACGCTGATGCCGGCCACATTCTGAGAATCGGCAATTTCACGTTCGATTTTTCCAACCGCATGGCATTGGTAGGCGGTGCGCCCCTGAGCCTGCCACGCAGCCAGCTGCTGCTGCTGGAAGCGCTTTGCGCCCGCCAGGGCCGGATCGTCCGCCATGAAGTGCTGAGTGCTGCCGTGCACCTGGCCGGCGCCGACGGCGGTACCACCGTGTTGGATCCGCACGTATCACGCCTGCGCCGTGCCCTGCGCTCGGCCAGTGTCAGCATCGAGTCCAAGCGTGGGCTGGGCTACATGCTGAACGACGACGCGGCCTGATCAAAGGCCATCGGCGCGGGCCGCAAATGCAACAGCCGGGGCGGTAAACCGCCCCGGCTGCCAGTCCCGCTGATTGGGCCGACCGCTGCGGTCAGGCGGCCTTCATTGCGTGCTTTCGCGCACGCATGACGTTGTGGCACTCCTGCACTTCCGGCAGCAGCTGGGTCACTTCCTGGCGCACGGCCGGCGGCAGCTCGTTGTCCTGCAGCACATCCTTGAACGCGCCCAGCAGGCGGTCCTCGGATTCTTCAAGTTCAGCCACGTAGCCATAGTTGGTGTCACCGAAAGCGGCTCGAACCTTGCCGTAGAACTGCTGCATCGAACCGACCACGGTGCCATGTTCGGCCGGCTTGCCACCGCTGGCGGCCACTGAGCCGCTCAACGCCGCCACGATGCGGCCCTTGACGCCAGCGATGCGGGTGAACAGTGCCGACAGCTCGGCATCCTTGACCTTGGTGGCCGCTTCTTCATAGAACGACTTGCCATCGCGGGCGATTTCGATCAGGTCGTTGAGGCGATGTTCGATGGTGGACTGGGTGCTCATGGCGTCGCTCCTGTGTGCTCGAAAGTCAGTGGAGAATGGCAGTGCATCTGCATTGCCTTCGACCCCACTGTGTGCAATCGCGTGTGCCAACCAGGTGAGCACGAATTGATGCACGCATCACCATGCGAAACACCTGCTGACTTCGTCATTTCAAACATCGTCGGCTTTCACGGAATCTGAGCGCGTTGCACGCGTTACCACGGTGCGGTGACGATGATCAGAGTGACCAGCAGCGCGATTGCCAGGATCACCAGCAGCACGTGCCATTGCTTCCAGGTGGGTCTCGGCTTTCCAGGCGTATTCATCGATGGGCTCCTGCGCGGGCGGGGAATGGGGTTGCCAGACTGAAGCGCAACGGCATCGCACAACGTCGACGTGAGGTGCACGTTTCGTGCAGACCTTGCTGGAATATCGGGCCGCATCGGCCTTCCGCACCCGTGCCTGGCGGCATATTCAGCAAGTACCACACCCGACACCGCCAGCAGGCTGCCACCCAGCACCCCATCCGCTGAGTGACTCACCCAGCAGCAGCACCGCCAGTGCGGTGGTCACGATCGGCACCAGGCTGAAGAATCCCGAAACGCGCGCCGCGCCCAACCGCGAAAGACCGGTCATCCAGCTGAGGGGCGCAAGGATCGATGCACACACCGCAGCGAAACCGAAACAGCCCACCGCGGTCAGGTTGTTCACTCCGGCAGCTGCAGCAGCAGCAGGATCAGCGACGCCGCCGTGGCCTGCAGGAACAGTGACTCCGGCACCGTCAGCGGAATCTTCCGGCGCCGCATCAGCACGATGCAGGCGGCAAATGCACGGCCGAATCCGTGGCCGAGATCGCGCAGCGGCCTCACATGAGCGTGCGCACGCTGGAGCGCATGGCGCGCAGTGAACTGGGCATGTCACTCGGCGACTGGCGTGGGCGTGTGAAGTTCGTGCGCGCCACCGAGGCGCTGTGCACACGCAAGCCGATCAGCCGCATCGCCGGGGAGCTTGGCTATTCAGGCGTCAGCGCGTTTGCCGAAATGTTCAAGCGGCACGCGCAGTGCACGCCCGATCAGTATCGGGAGCAGCATCGGGCCGGGTGAAGGCCGCATCGAGGGCTGTCGATTTCCCGCCCCGTCGCTCGTCGGAACAGGAAAGGCAGGCCCATCGGCCTGCAGGAGCGCTCCAATGCCACCGATCCTCACCGCCTTCGCCACCTCCCCCGACCGCGGCCAGGGCCTGGCCCGTGACATGCGCGTGCGCTGGGCGCTGGAGGAACTGGCCGTGGCCTATGACGTACAACTGCTCAGCTTCGCCGAGCTGAAGCAGCCCGCGCACCTGGCACGGAATCCGTTCGGGCAGATTCCCACGTGGCAGGAGGGCGACCGGACCCTGTTCGAATCCGGCGCCATCGCCCTGCACCTGGCCGAACAGCACCCCGGCCTGCTGCCGCGCGATCCGGACGCCCGCATGCGCGCGATCATGTGGGTGTTCGCTGCGCTGAACACGGTGGAGCCCCCCATCGTCGAGCGCTCCATGGCCTGGGTGCTTGAGCGCGAGCAACCCTGGTACGCGCAACGGCTGCCAATGCTCGATGAGCGGGTCCGGACGCGGCTGGCCCAACTATCGACGTGGTTGGCCAGGACAACGTGGCTGGACGGCGAATTCAGCGTGGGCGACCTGATGATGGTCTCGGTGCTGCTGCGCCTGAAGAGCAGCGGCCTGCTCGACGAGTACCCACAGGTCGCCACCTATGTGGCCCGGGCCACGCAGCGGCCCGACTACCAGCGTGCGTTTGCTGCGCAGCTGGCGGTTTTCCAGGACGCCTAGCGCTGCGCCTCCTCCCAGGTAACAAGGGGCCAGCAGTCACGCAGGCCCCATGCGTTACTTCAATCGACGCGATCTCCAGTTCAGGTAACCCCGCCAGCCAAAGGGAGCACTAAAAAGCGCAACCGCACCGCACGCCAGCAGGCCGTTGAACATCCAAGGGGTCAGCTCCGGGGAACCTGCCGACATGGATGGAAACACGAACCCGCATAGCAGTGCTCCCACAAAGGAAGTACCGAATATGACCGTGGAACCCAGGCCTGGTGAAACTCGCATCGATCTATTCCTCATCAGTTCCGGTTGCAGGTCACCTTGACCTCGGTGAGCCTGATCGTGCTGGTGCAGGTGACAGACTGATTGCCCGCCCCCGTCACCGGGACACCGATGTTGTTGAGCGCATTGACGAAGCTTCCCATATCGGTGGCATTCCCATTCGGGAATTCGAAGCGATGCGTAACGCCGCCTCGCCCCTCGCTCAACTGTGTAACGCTAAGCGGAATGGAGTTACCGAACCTGTCCTTGTAAAGGAGGGCGTTGGGCTCCCAGCGACGGTTGATCATGCTGTAGTTGTAGGAAGCGGTAGACCCGTCAGCATAGCGGATCTTCTGCGGCGCCCAGACATCGATGCCAAGCGAGTACGCGCCGGAAGCCAGGTAGATGTAAGTCTCGAAACGCTGCCCCAGATGCTGGCTGACCGCATCCCTTCTCTGCGGATTCTGGATGTCATCGTACACATTGGTCGGGTAGCCGGGCTCAGACAGGCTGATCACCGATTGAGCGACTATGCGCTTGAACTGAAGATAGTTGATCGCCGGTTGCTCGACCGGGAGCTCGTCGATGATGACGAAGGGTTCGCAATCCATCGCGCCGGGTTCCATTTTGTCGCAACGGATGCCGCCTTCACGATCACGCATGACGCTGAACTTTCGTGCCATGTTGCCCGATGGATTCAGTATGTAGAGGATCCTGTGCGACGGCATACTTCATGAGCATCGCGCGCCACACGCGATGTCACTACCACTTTGAAGGATTGAGAGCGCTTGCCATACCCGGCACTTCTCCCGCAGCGACGACACTGTCAGTGCAACCTGCGCCGGCAGGCGGCCTGCACCAGCATCAGCTGCGCCACCAGGACCAGCATCGCGCAGCCCGACAGCAGCCACGGATCGATGTACCACTGTTCGTTGAAACTGAAGTCGCCGGCGGAAATGCGCTTCCAACCGTTGAAGTGCTGCATCGCCGCCACCACGAACGCGAAGGCGCCCGCGCTGTACGACAGCCAGGGCACCACGATGCCGCCCGGGCGCGCGAACAGCGTCAGCAGGCCCAGCACGCCGATGACCGTGCGTTGCACGCGGCAATATGGGCAGACATAGGCCATCCCGCTCCATTCCACCGCCCAGGCCAGCAGGCTGACCAGCACGGCCGCGGCCGCGGCGGTATACAGCATCGTGGGCGTGATCGTCCTGCCTGCATCGTGTGCCATCCCGCGCTCCTTCGTTCAAAGACCCCGGCAGGGTAGCAGCGTGGCAGGTTCAATCCTTCTTGAAGACCGTGCGCTTGCCGATCGGGCTGCCCTTGCGCGCCGTCGGTCGCGCCAACCCGGGAATCAGGAAGTCGGTGACCTTGTGGCCCTTCTGGATCCTGGAAGCGAGCCAACGCGGCATGCGCCCGCGGCCGGACCAGGTCAGCCGCTTGTATTCCGGGTCTCGGTATTTGGCGGCCACTTTGCCGGTTCTGCGCCGTGCCGGTTTCCGGCTGGGTGCGCCCGCTTCGATGGCTTCATCGCCAAAGAGTTCTTCGAGGGTATATCCCGCTTCCGCCGCGGCGGCTTTCAGCATACGCCGCACCGCGCTGGCAGGACGGCGGTTGGAAATCAGCTGCTTCCGCTGTTCAGCGGCAACCACCAAGGCGCCCAGCTCCCGCAGGCTGAGCGATTCAATATCGATCGTCATGCTGGAAAGGTCTACTGCCGCGCGGCGCCTGTCAAGGCGGCTTGCCCCCGCGTAGACACGGGCTTCACTGCGGGTGGGCTCCGATCGCCTTCGTCGGCCATCCCCGAGGACATCCCTGTGAGCACCTCATCGCATTCGCTTGCCTACCTGCTTGCGCGCATCCTGCTGATGGCGCTGTTCCTGGTCGCCGGGCTGGGCAAGCTCGGCGATCTCAGCGGCACCCAGGCCTATATGGAAGCCATGGGCGTGCCCGGCATCCTGCTGTGGCCAACGGTCGCCTTCGAGATCGGCAGTGGCCTGTGCATCCTGCTCGGCTTCCAGACCCGGCTGGTGTCGATCGTGCTGGTGGGCTTCAGCCTGGTCACCGCTTTCATCTTCCACCACAACTTCGCCGACCAGACCCAGCAGATCATGTTCCTGAAGAACCTGGGGCTGGCCGGTGGGTTCCTGCTGCTGGCCTGCACCGGGGCCGGGCGCTACAGCATCGACGGGCGCGGTCGGCGCGGGTAAGCCTCGATTCGGAGTGTGCACGCGCTAGCGGCGAAGTTCGGCCTCTGGCGCCAGCGTGTGGATCACCTTGCCCTGTGCATCCAGGAACTCGATGGCACCGTAACCCTCGGCTGTGAGGGTCCGGCCACATTGAAGGCGCGCTTGTACTGCAGGCCATCGATGATCGGCGCCGGCGTCTTGACCTGGGTGATTCGCCAGCGTCGGACGCGAATGCCCGAACGCATTGCGATGCAGCCAGAACGAAGGACGCACAAGCACTGCGCATCATGCGATCTCCTGTCGGGATCGGAATAAACATCCGCACGCCCAGCATGCCTGTGGTCGACAACTCCGCGCGGTGACACCGGCATGCTGGCGATGGATCGACACCATCCCGTCAACCACGGCCCCCCGACGTCGGCCTTCCCCCTGTGCACGCCGCCGGATACGGAAATGATCCCGGCATGCGGACGGGGACATGCCGACAATGCCCTGGAACGCCTTGCGGAAGGCGCTCACGTCGTCGTATCCAACTCTCACCCGCGCGGCGTTGGATTACCTGTCCCGCTGCGAGTCCGCACCGTCACTCGAATTCTTAACTCTTCAGAATTCGACCAAGCCACCTTTGTCCCAGATGGCCCACAAAACAGCATGATGGCGCCCTACGGATTCAGGGATTTCGTTCATCTTCATGCGTGACATCGGACAGTTCTACGTAATCAGCGTCGAGGGAGTGACGCGGGCAGACGGCACCCTGCTGCAGGTCACCCGAATCGATTGCTCCTGCATCAAGTGTTCCTGGCAGTTCAGGGCCATTCCCAACCATGGCCTTGTCGATCTCGACGGTGCGGCTGCCCTCAGTTGCCCAACCTGTGGCAATCACCAGTCAGTCAGCCGCGCACGGCTTGAAGAGCTCAATCGACGCAGCGACGAATAGCCTGCACTTCAACCATCCATCAACACAGCACCGACACGACCGATACCCGGTGGGCCCTATCGTTCGTCAACAAGCACCCCCCGGCATTCCCATGAGTCATACCGGCATTTTTCAGATCACCGATCTCACCTACAAGGCTGGGGAGCAGGGCGACCTGGCCCGCGCACTGCAGATCGTCGCCACCTGCACCGCCTGCGGATCGACGAGCGTGTGGGACGAGCATGAGATGGAACACGTTGCCGGTGGAACCGTGCTGTCATGCCGTGGCTGTGGTGTCCGCCAGGCCATCAGCAACGCGCGCCTTTCTGGCTGCACTTCCGACATCCGCCATCCGCGCCGCTGAGCGGCGCGCAGTTCGTACTGCGTAGCCGCCGGCAGGGGCAGTCGTTCACTCGGCTTTTACAACGCTGCGACGTTTCAAGCGACAACGCGCACTGATGCATCTGCCTGCATCCAAGGGCCGCGCCAGCGCGTATGTAGGATGCCCGCGCCTTGCGGGCATCCTATAGAGGAACGCGCCGTGAAAGCCCTTCAGCGGATAGCCGCCACAGTCAGCTTCGCCGTACTCGTCTCAGCCACTTCAATGAGCTTCGCCGCCAGTACCGTGATGGTCGGCGGAGCGGAGATGTATCCCACCAGGACCATCGTCCAGAACGCCATCAACTCCAAGGACCACACGACCCTGGTCGCTGCGGTCAAGGCAGCGGGCCTGGTCGATACCCTCAATGGCGCCGGCCCCTTCACCGTCTTCGCGCCGACCAATGCAGCCTTCAGCAAGCTGCCCGCAGGTACGGTCGATACGCTGGTGAAACCTGAAAACAAGGCACAACTGACCAAGATCCTGACCTACCACGTGGTGCCAGGCAATTACAGTTCAGCGCAGCTGATGGCCGATGCCAGGAAGCACGGCGGCAAGGCCACGCTGAAGACCGTTGAAGGTGAATCCCTCACCGTCGCACTGCATGACGGCAAGCTGTGGGTCATCGATGCCAAGGGCGGCAAGGCGGGGATCAGCATTGCGGACGTCGGCCAGTCCAATGGCGTGATCCACGTGATCGACACGGTGTTGATGCCGAAGTAGTTGCAAGCAGCAGGACGTCCACATGAGCGGCAGCCGCATTGCGGCTGCCGCCGTCTCCTCCCATGAATCAGCATCGCGGTTGCGGGGCGATGACGCGCTACCTCATGTATCAGGAGCGTGCAGCGGCGTTGGGGCCTTGGTATCCCTGTCAGTCAGAAGGGGGCCTTGGATTCCAGGTGATTGCCTGACGTCGTAGATCTCGCATTCGGTTGGGTCCATCGGTTCCCAATGCTCGCTCGCCAGCTCAAAGAAGGCAGCGGGTACCTCCATGGGGAACGTTGCGCCTTTCTCGCGATTGCGCTGGCGGACGCGATCACGACGAATGCCATGCGGGGTATCCAGGAGATGCACCACCAGATCGTGGGCTGCCGACCACTCAAGAAAGGCACCGAGACCGAAACCCAAGTGCCACCTTCTTTCTGGCCCCATCAGAATTCGAATCAGGAACCAAGGAATTTTGAGGCTTCCAGAGGGCTTCCACGCGTCTCCACAGACCTTCCCGCTGCAAACCAAGCCGCTGATTCTTCCAAGCCGCGCGACCATCTTCGCTCATTATCGTCCACCTATTTCCGCTGACAGAAGGTCGCCGAGCGGTCGCCATTGGGCGCAATGAAGGGATGCTCAGAGACAACGAACTAGCCACCTTACCGATCGGCCAATAGGCCGCAGATCCAGCATCGCACGGTGTGGGCTGACCGGATGTACGAAGCTCGCGGGCGCCGGGCTGGAGCTCCACTACAGATACACCAAGGCCAACGATAAACACGACCGCGTCGCGGCCGCATCAGGAGGGAGGGCGCAACCTTCGCGATGAGATCGCAACTGCGGCGGCCGCCGCCCGGCGAACGAGCTAAAGAAGCCAAGTGCTACCGCGGCACGGAATGGCCATTTTGCCACTCATGCGCTTGCCACCCCAAGCAGGGCATTTGTCGCTTTAAGTCCAGTGATGCGTGACTGAGAACACGCAAGAAGCAAGTGCAGCCAGCTGCAACGAATTTCTGGTTGACATTGAATGTCAACCCGCAATATGAAATTCCGGGAATCGGGAGGCAGGGGATCAGGCCTGAAATCCGTTATCACCACGGCCGGAGGTCCAGTCCATTGCAAACCTCCGCCACGACAAGGGAAAGGAATCAGGTGAAGATGAGTAGGAGTCTCGTATATGGAATGGTCGTCATCGGCGCAATCGCAACCATTTCCTGGTTGGCCTGCAGACCATCCGACGTCACAGGAAACAAAGGAGATGGGGTTCCTCGCAGTGAAAGAGGCGCTTCGCCAACGGATGCCGCATCTGAATTAAGCATTCACCAATCCTCGCGTTCGCCGCCCCAATCCACCGAATCAAGGTTGGCTTTGGGTGGCAAGGCATTTCTGCTCAAGATCGATGCGCCTCACTACGAAGGCGATGCCTCGGAATACATTGACATACGCATCGCGGCTGCACGGTCGGGCAATGCCCAGTCGAGCTATGAGATCCACAACCGCATTGCCAGTTGCAAGCGGGCGCTTAACTCAGGTGATGCCGATGAGTACAAGGCCTACGCATCAGTTGGCCTGGGGGAGCAGTACTCAAGGAAGATCGAACAGGAGATTGACCACTGCCAAGGACTGATAGGGCGAACGGAACTCGGAGATGAGAATTGGCTCTCTCTTGCTGCCGCCCAAGGATCGGTCGAAGCGAGACTGATTTTCGCCAAAGACCCGAAAGCCATCATTGGCGACTTGACTGAGGCGCTCAAGGATCCGGAGCGAATAACCAATTATCGAAGGGATGCGATTGATTACCTAAATGAGTCGGTATCACTGGGAAGCGTCGACTCGATTGAAGCCCTTGCTGACATCCATGACAGAGGGATCATTACCGATAAATCCCCTGAAAAGAGCCTTGCATACTGGCTCGCATATCAGCGCGCGCAACCCAACAGCCATTCGGCGGCGTCCATTGCGAGGCTCTCCAAACTGTTACATCCCAACCAGATAGAGCGATCCAACGAGATGTCTGAGGCTATATACAGATCCTGCTGCTTGTAATCCAACAGAAATTTCCTACCCACCCAACGTGGCGCACGATGAAAGCAATGATTCCGAAGAAATGGTTGATTGCAACTCCCCTGGCCGCCGCAATCGCAGCCCTTCCCATGGCTTATGCGATTTGGCCCTTTGATCCTGCCCTCACCGTCTTTGGTCCAGTTAACTGTAGTACGTGTCAGTTGCAGGCTCGAATTCCAGACAACGCCACGAAGGCGTTCCTTAATAGATACAGAGATGTCGTAAACCAGCAAAGGAAGGGGGGGTTCGAATACTCAATACAGGCAGGCTCCAAGGTCATCGTCTGCAACTCGACGCACTGCGCCACCTATGAGTTGACGGACAGCTATGACTGGAATGGAACCAACCAAGAGCCCATTACGCGTCCGCCCTCCAGTGGTGGCGGCGCTGGCGGCGGCAGTGGAGGAGGTAGTGGTGGCACGGGCGGAGCCAATCTGGGTGGAGGCTGCCACGGTAACTGCGGCGGTAGCGGCAACGGAAGGGTAACGATCAAACCAATTACTCCTATTCGCCCGAAGTAGCATTGGAAGCGTAGAACAGATCAGGCAAGCGGGAACAGCACCTCCCGCTTGCATGAACAGCAACGTTCATTCTGCAACTGCGAGAAGTAGTAGAAGCGCGACTACCGGATCCCGCATCGAGCCGACCCGGATCTGCAGCAGTGGGCACCCAATGAATGGTCATCCCCAGGGGCCTGCCTCGACTGAAATATAGGCGCCGCATAGGCATTGAACGCGAAAGGCACTGCATAGCGGTGCCTTTGAAATGATGCAAGCCATTGGATGAATTGGTGGGCCCACCAGGATTCGAACCTGGAACCAAGGGATTATGAGTCCCCTGCTCTAACCGTTGAGCTATAGGCCCTGTAAGGGTTTCAGGCGGTTTTGCGCGGTCGCCGTTGAAATTTCGGTGTAATCGCGTCGCCGGAAAGCTGTTTCTGTAGGGCCGCCATAGCGTCCTGCATCGAAGCCGCGTGAGTGTACCTTTCGGCCATAGCTCTTGTCTTCCAGCCGCCCATTGCTTGGATGGTGGCCGCATCGAGCCCAGCATGCGCAGCGTTGGTGGCGGCGGTGTGCCGCATCGTGTGCGGGGTCACATGCTTGGCGATGCCCGCGCGCTGCACGCACCGGCCGAACACGGCGTTCATCTGATAGGCCCGGCCACTGCCCGCGCGCTGTGATGGGAACAGGTAGGCCTCAGCCTCCATGCCCTTGATGACTTTGCCCAGGTACTGCGCGAGCACCTGCGGCATCGGCTGCTCGCGCCGGCCAGCCTTGTCCTTGCCGATCCACAGAATCCTGCGTTGCACGTCCACGTCGCCAGCCCGCAGGTTGAGCGCTGCGCTGTGCCGCAGGCCGGTGTAGAGCGTCACCATCACAAACCGATGCGCCAATGGCGACACGTCCTCCTGCGCGGCCAGCAGCAGCCGCTGCGACTCTTCCGGCGTCAGGTACACCAGCTTTCCCTGCGGCTCGCGCTGGCGGGCCAGCAGCGGCGCGGCGTTGAGGATCTTCCGGCGCCGCATCGTGTTGAGCATGTGCAGCAGCGCAGAGCGCTCACGGTTGATCGTGCCCGGGCTGGCGCCCTCGCCCTTCCGGGTGGCCACGTAGGCGAGCCAGTCATCATCGGTCAGCCGGGCCACCGGCCGGCGCCCGAGGTGGGGCTTGATGTGATCGCGGAACCGCCGCTCCTTGGTGTCGATGTCCTTGCCGTCATGCCGGCGGAGATAGTCCAGGTAATCGTCAGCCGCCTGCGCGACCGTCTGCGAGGCGTTGCCTTTGCTCCCCTGCACCCCGTGGGACGCACTGCGTTTTGCGGCCTTGAGCGCGGCCACCACGTCCTCCGCCTGCGTACGGGTGTACCCCTCCGACTCCAGGCCCACCACCTGGTGATGCCGGCGCCTAGCCACCATCACGTTGACCGACCAGCGCCCATCGCCGCTTGCGGTGCGGGTGAAGGTGATCCCGTGTTCGCTGATCGACTGCCCGGGCTTCAGCGCGCGCTGTGCCGACCTGGTGAGCTTGACGTAGGCAGCCACTACTTAGCCTTCTTCACGTCCAGTTCGTGAGTGGTTTCAGCCAAGCGCAATTCGAGCAACGCCTTAAGCGTTTCCAGTTCTTGCATGCTCTTTTGCACCTTCTCCATGTTCTCCTGGACTTGGCGCGCATTGCGCTCAACAGCCTTTCGATAGGCCACCAGGTTGGCCGCAATGTCCTGTGCGAGACCGCCGTCCGCAGCCTCGCCGGCTGAGTACGCCTCGGTGAGTCGAAAAACAATCTCTGCCGACAACGAACGGCCGGAGCGCTCAGCTTCCTCTTCGACCTTCCGCATGAGATCGACCGGAAGCCGCAGTTTGAATTGGTGAAATTCGGGTGCCATGGGCGAATGATGGACCAAAATTGTCCTTGACGGCAACGGACAACAATGGTCCACTGCACTAGAGGGACAACAATGGTCCCTCAATGGACCATCCAACCATGAGACGCCAAATGACCACAAAAGAAACTGCAATCGCTCCGCCAGCCGCAAGACTCGACGCGGCCTCCGCAGCGGAATGGCTGGGGTTGAGCAAGAGCACGCTGGACAAGATGCGATGTGAGGGGCGCGGCCCGCGATACCTGCGGGTGGGCAAGCGCTGCTTTTACCGGCCCGCCGATCTGGACGCCTACCTGGAGGCCGCAGTTGTGGAGACGGCGGACAGCCGTGCGCTGCCCCGCTGAAAGAAAAACGGCCCACCCGGTTGCAGCCGGAGTGAGCCGTGAAAGCCACGTCCGAACCGACCAAGGAACGAACTGACCATGACGCCCATCGTACACCAACCCCTGCCGGCCGCAATCGGGCATTTCCCCGATGCGCTGCCGGACTTTTCTGACACCGCGCGCTGGGCCCAGGTGCTGGTACAGGACAACCTCAACGCCCCGCGCTATGAGCCGGGCGACCTGCTGCATGTGGACCTGCGCCGCAACTACTTCGCCGGCGACGCGTGCTATGCGGTGGAGATTGCTGGGCAGCAGTCGATTCGATTCATCCAAGCCCGCCCCGGCGGCTTGCACGTCTACACACGCAGCAATCCCGGCGCTGCCTACCCGATCCCTCCCGACCTGCTGGTAATCCTCGGGATGGTCATGTACGCCACCACGACGCGGAGGGTCGGATGAGCGCAACCATCATCCCCTTCCCTGCACACCGCATCGTACGGACTCCGCCGCTTTCCGCGCTGTCTGAGGCCCGCCTACAGGCACTCGCCGAGCGCCTGGCAGCTGCCATCGATCGCGCCCCACCCCGCCTACAGGAGCGCGCACCATGAGCCGCCGTCCTGCGGTTGAACCCATCGCATGCGACTGCTGCGGCAAGCCGCTGCTGCCGGTGTTCGGCACGTTCCATCGTGTGGAGCGGGAGTTCGGCTGGGCCTCCCTGCCCTACGTGCTGTGCGGTGACTGCGCCCTACAGCACAGGGGCAACCCGTCCGAGGCCCGCGTGCGCGAGTGGATCATGACGCGCGCGGCGCGCGCTGGGGCGGACTGGTTGCGCGCGGTCACCAACGTGGTCACGCCTCATGGCAGCTGAGAGGAACCGCCGCAAGATCACAGGCCGGCAGTCGAGCGACACGTTCGTTCGGTTGCCCCACTCGATGATGCGGCATCCAGCCTTCTTCGCGCTCAGCGGGGCAGCAATGAAGATGCTCCTGTTCTTGGCCGCGCAGTACAACGGGCGCAACAACGGCGACCTCAGCGCCACAAAGGCGATGGTAGAAGGCGCTGGCGTGTGTGCTGCGAGTAAGAGCAAGGAGCTGCTGGCCCAGCTGGAGGAGGCGGGGTTCATCGTGCAGACGCGACACGGCATCAAGAAGCAATGCCATCTGTACGCGCTCACCTGGGTAGGTATTGATCGCTGCCCCGGCAAGAACCTGGAGATCGCTGCGGGCCCACCACGCAACGACTGGCGAAAAACGCATCTTCAACACCCCTCAGGGGTGCAAACAGAATCGCAATCTCAACACCCCTCAGGGGACCACGTAACACCCCTGAGGGGTGCAAAAGCAGCATGAGCCAGTCGATAAACACCCGTGAGGGGTGCAAATACAGGCAAATCGCCCGTTTTTTACACCCCACAGGGGACCCCCTTATAGATATCTACCAAGCGGGAGCGCAGCGGACGCTTGGCGCTGTTGCTCCTGCGCTGTTGATTCACCCGCTCTCCGCCTCACTGCACCACCGAGCGAAAGGGAACGGGGCGCACCCCATGCGCCCGATGCACCCCATGCACCAGGTTCACCACCAGACATACGGTGATCGACATGGACCGTAGGGGGAGGCGGAAAGTTGAAGCGTCTGCCAGCTCGACACGCGCGCCCCCCTTTCTTCGCGCTTCCGCAGAATTTGAATTTCGGTGCGAGGTCTGTGGTGGACCGCTCCGCGACCAGGCGACCGGCCGACCACGGCGCTACTGCACCGATGCGTGCAGACAGAAGGCACATCGAATTCGGCGCGCGCTGAATTCCGCGTAACGAAACAGGCATCGCCAAGCAACAACAGCGATAAACTGAGCGCGTCCAAGACAGACTGCCCCACGGGCAAACCTGACACTGGGCCGACACTGCGGCAGAGGCAACGCCAAAGCGCGCTCTGAGACCACTTCACCATGGTCCGGGCGCGCTTGTGCGTTTCTGGACCCCAAATAGGGACTATCCAATGCCTCACCACAACGATTACCAGCAGATGCGAGACCGGCACGCAAACCGCAAGGCCGAGGTCTTGGCCAAGGCGGAGCTGGGCAAGCTCGGCGTCAGAATTGACGAGCCAACTACAGACAAGCCGCTGAACCAGATTCCGCGCGCTGAAGCCCTGGCCTATCGAAGCAGCCTACGCCGCGCATCCAATGCATTGTCGGCACACATTCGCGAGAAAGATGGGAACCTCAACGACGCCACCGCTGATGCGATGGACTACATCCACAATGCCATCAACATGGTCAGCGCTGCCTTGGACCATCAAGAACAGATGGACCTGACAGCTGCAAACGCGATGGGCACCATGACCGACGGCGAGCGCCTGCGCGACACCGAAGGCCGCCAGATCGGCACGCTGCTCACCGCATCCGACCTGCAGAACCAGGCAACGATTGCGCGCCGCCTGAACGCGATGCGCGCGGACGGCGACGGCTTCAACAACGGCGACGAGCAGGTAAGCCTGTCAGATTTCATCCGGGGCGTTGCCAACATGCGCACCAGCGATGGTGTACGCGCGGCTCTGAGCGAAGGCACGAACACCGCAGGCGGCTACACCGTGCCGACCGTGCTGATGCCGGGCATCCTCAACGCCCTGGTGCCCGCCTCGTCCGTTCTCAGCGCAGGCGCCAACGTGGCCGTGCTGGATACCTCGGCCAGCTCCTTCAGCATCGCGGCAGTGGACACCATCCCCACCCCAGCCTGGCGCCAGGAACACGGCCAGGTGGCTGAAAGCGAGCCGGCGTTCCGCGCGGTCAAGGTCACCCCGCGCAGCCTGGCGTTCCGCTTCAAGATCTCTCGCGAGCTGCTGGCCGATTCGCTGGGCGGCCTGGACGCTGCGCTCCGCACGGCCATTGCCCAAGCGTTCGCCAAGGAGATCGACCGCGCATCCCTGATGGGCAGCGGCACCGAGCCGGAGATTCGCGGCTTGCGCAACATCCCGGGTATCAACAAGCTGCCGATGGGCACCAACGGGGCGCCGATCACCGACTGGCGCCAGTTCATCCGTGCCCGTCGCCTTATCACCGAGGCCAACGCCCCGGCGCCGGACGTGGCCATTCTGTCGCCGCGCGAAGACGAAACCATGAGCCTGCTGGTGGACACCACCGGCCAGCCGCTGCGCCGGCCGGAAGCCCTGAGCAACTGGAAGTTCCTCACCACCAGCCAGATCCCGACCAACGAGGATGTGGGCACTGCCACCAACGCGGCCGCCATCTACGTGGGCGGTTTCCAGATGTTCACCATCTACATGCGCGAGTCCGTGTCGATCCAGCTGCTGAAGGAGCTGTATGCCGAGACTGGCGAGGTTGGTTTCATCTGCCACACCCGTCTGGACGTGGCATCGGCCTACCCCAAGGCGTTCACCGTCATCGAAGGCGTGACGGACACCGAGTAAAGGGCGGGGCCAGCCGGCGGTGCCCCTGACAACACCGGCAGCCTGGGCGGCGCCAGCGCGATGCGCGTCCTCAGCGTCGTGACCAGGCAACGGGAGGGGGGAGGTCGAAACTTGGAAGGCCTCCCCCCTCGACACGCGCGCCCCCTTTTCTTCGCGCTTCCACAGAATTCAAATTTCAGGCCGGGACACCCATGAGCCTCTATACCCTCACCGTCGACCTGCTGATGAAGACGGGTTCGTTTGAAACGGGCATGACCAAGGCCGAGCGGCTGGCCAGCCAGAAAGCCACGCAGATCCACGCCTCCATGACTCGCGTCGCTACCGTGGCGGGCGCGGCGCTGGGCACCGCTGCCGCTGCTGTTGGCACGGCCGTGTTCACCTGGACCAAGCAGGTTGGGCAGCTGGCCGTGGAGTACGACCGGCTGGGCAAGCTTTCCGGCACCACGTCGCAGGACTTCCAGCGCATGGCCGCAGGCGCCCGCACGGTAGGTATCAGCCAAGAGAAGCTGGCCGATATCTTCAAGGACGTGCAGGAGAAGATCGGCGACTACGCCCAAACGGGCGGCGGCGAGATGAAAGACTTCTTCGACAACATCGCCAAGGGCAGCGGCCTCACCGTCGAGAGCTTCCGCAAGCTGTCTGGCCCCGACGCGCTGGGCCTGTACTTCAAGAGCCTGGAGAAGGCGAACCTCTCGCAGTCGGAGCTGACCAGCTACATGGAGGCCATCGCCAGCGATTCGGCGATGCTGATCCCGCTGCTGCGCAACAACAGCGCCGAGTTCAACCGCATGGGCAACGCGGCGGAGGCCGCAGGCAGCATCATCGACGTGCAGCTGACGCAGGCAATGCTGGGCATGCGTGATGTGACCAACCGGGCGGAGCTGTCCCTGCAAGGCATGAAGGTGCAGGTGGTATCGGGCATCATGCCTGCCCTGCAGGACTTCACCGACCAGCTCGACGCGGTGGCAGTCAACGGCAACTTCGCAAAGGAAGCGGCCGACGCGCTCTCCGGTGCCATCCGGGGCGTCACCGACGCGGTGCGGGACGGCGGCGCCGTCGTGGACTTCTTCGACCGCATCCGGGGCGGCCTGGTGGGCGTCGAGAAGCAAGGCCATGCCGCGTTCAAGCTGGCGACCGGCCAATACGCGTTCGGCGGTGGCGGCTGGGAGGGCTTCAAGAGCGAGTACGCACAAGGCACTGCCTATGCCGACAACGGCTGGAAGGCGATGCAGCCCAAGACCACCAGGCGGCCCAGCGTCACTGTGCTGGAAGGATCGGAGCGCATGCCCGAATGGGCGTTGTTGCCGGCCACGCCGGACGCCTACGAGCCACGCAAGCCAGCGAGCAAGGGCAGCGCAGCGAAGACCGGGAGCGCGGCGTACGACCGTCAGGCCGAGCTGCTGCGCCGCTACACCGCAGAGGCGGACATGGCTGCTGCCACGATGGCCGGCCCGCTGGCCGAGGCCGAGCAGAAGCACAAGCAGCGCCTGGCCGAACTGAACAAGGAGCTGGCCGCCGGCAACATCACGCGCGCTGCCTTCAACACGCTGGAGAAGGAATCAGCGGCACAGGTTGCGGCCACCACCGCCGAGCTGGACAAGCGCAAGCGGGCGCCGCAGGCGCTGCTGGACACCATGAGCGGCGAACTCGACATGCTGCGCCTCATCGGGCCTGCACGGGAGCGCGCGCGCCGGGAGATGCAGAACCAGCGGGACATGCAGGAGGCCATCAACGAGGCGAACGCGGCCGGCGCGGGCATCACCGCCGACCTCAGCGCCTCGCTCATGGCGCAGGCGCGCGCTGCGGCTCAGGCCAGCATCGACGCGGATAAGTACGCCGCCAGCCTGCAGCAGTGGGCCGACGTGGGTACTTACCTGGTCAGCGACACCGCCGACGCTATGGCCAACTTCGTCGCGGGCGGCCTGCGCGATTGGTCGGGCATGTGGGACGACATGAAGGACGTGGCCAGGCAGGGGCTGCGCGACATTGCTCGCCAGCTGCTGGAGCAAAAGCTGGTGCTCCCGATTCAGACCCGCATCATGGACGGTATCAATGGACTCGGCAGCGGCAACGGGCTGAGCCTCAACAGCATCCTGGGAATCTTCGCGGGCAACGGCACCGCCGCAGGCGGCCAGAACGCCGGCAACATCGCCAGCCTGCTATCGAAGGGCCAGAGCGCTATCGGGTTCACTCCCGGCGCCGCAGCCGCGGCGGTTGGCTTCGGCCCGGACACCATGATGGGCTTCGGCAACAACGTGGCTGCACTGACGGGAGGTGGCACGGCCGCTGCCAGTGGGGCCGGTGCCGCAGGAGCCGCTACCGGTGCGCTTGGCGCCGTGGCGGCGTTCGCTCCCTACGCTGCCCTGATCGCGATGGGTATGCAGATGGCCGGCAGCGCCTACAAGGAAGGCTTCGGGCTGGAGAACCAGGACAAGTTCGACCTGCTCAAGCGCGGCCACTTCGCCTCCGGTGGCCTGCTGACGCCGGTCATGCTCGACAGCATGTCGCTGGACGTGATCGGGCGCGCGCTGGGCATGAACAGCAAGACGGCGGCGATCTTCTCGGGCAGCTCGCTACTGGGCAAGGCGTTCGGGCGCAGTGCGCCCAAGATCACCGGTCAGGGCATCACGGGTGATTACGGGTTCGGTGGACTGGACGGGCAGAGCTACGCCGACGTGAAGCAAAAGGGCGGCTGGTTCCGCTCCGACAAGAAGTGGACCCAATACGGGGCGCTGGATCCGGGCATCGATCGCACGTTCGACATGGCGGCCCGGCAGATTCGCGGGGCGACCATGGGCCTTGCCGACCAGCTCGGCGTGGACCTGAGCAAGCAGCTGGCCGGGGTCAAGGTGAGCCTGGGCAAACTGTCGTTGTCGGCGGATTCGGCAGAGGCGCAGCAGCAGCTGGAATCCTACCTCGCCGGCATGCAGGACCGGCTTTACACGGAGGCCGTCAAGGCGGCGGGTTTCGGCGGGCAGTTGGATGGCTACTTCGACTCGGCGGACGTGTTCGCGGCGCTGGGTGCATCCATCGAACTGGCGGTGGGCAATGCCGACGAGCTGGGCCGCGCACTCAACGGTCTGGAGATCGACAAGGTGAACAAGGCCGTGGACTACTTCCAAGACCTGGCCGGCGTCGCCGGTACGGACCTGTCCACGCAGATCAACAAGGTGTCGGGCCTGCTGGGCAACTACTCGACCCTGATGGCCGACGTGTCCACGCAGCTGCTCACGGGCGACCTGACCGCCTACCAGCAGCAGGCACTGAGCATTGAGCGCACCTACCGCCAACAGGTGAAGTCCGCCAACGACTACGCCAAGGCGCTGGGCCTGTCCGGCGCGCGCGCTGAGGACCTGGCCAAGATCGAGGCACTGCGCGCCACCAACATGGGCAAGCTGCAGGCCCAGATCTACAAAGACAAGAAAGCCATTAGCTACGGGCTATCCGTGAGCGACCTGTCGCCGCTGACCGATCAGGAGAAGCTACAGAAGACCATGCAGGAGCTGGAGCGGGCCGTGTCGGGTGGCGACAGCAGCGCGGCGCAGGCGGCCGCACAGGCGGCGCTGGGCTTCGGTCGGAACCTCTACGCCAGCGGCCAGGACTACAACAGCCTCTACGGACAGGTGACGGGCCTGATCGACGGCATGAAGGTGGGCGACCTGGACAAGGGCGGCATCGGCATGGGCGAGCTGGCCGACACCATCGAGGCGCTGCCGGACAACTTCGCGCGCGCTGTGTTCGACCTGGTGGTGGACAACAAGGCGCAGGCCGCGACCACGGCGGCGGTGCAGCAAAGCAATGCTCTGCTCGCGCAGGTGGTCGATCGGTTGGACCGGCTCGAGGCCGTCACGACGCAGGGTATACGCAACACCAGCAGCAGCGAGCTCCGCAAAGCACTCAACGCCAAATAAGGGATCGGGTGCATTATCTATTTGCACCCTTGAATTTGCGCAGTAGCAAAATAATACCACTCACAAAATCATAGGCAAAAAATATATAAACCAAGCCAGATCAACAACTTAAAGTTGTCAAAATCCAGACAAAGGAGATAATAACTTAACAAGTTTGAACTTTCATTTGCACCACCTTTAAATGCGCCATCCGCACGGCGACAGACAGGTAGCAAATGAACTTCCAGACCAATCTAAGTTATCGATCAAGCTCCATGAAAATATCCGCAGGGGCTCATGAACACCGCTTCGCGGCGCGATGCCGCAGCGTTGACCTATCCGCCACGTGTAATTTCAGTGTAACCGTGTCGGAAATTACACAGTGCATCTGGCGACTGGGAGCAATCGCGAGCAAGCCGCTCCTGCTGAAAATCGCCTATTTTTTGGCTCACTTGCTACATGCGGGTGATGGCTGATATGCGCGGCTGGTGGATTATGAGTCCCCTGCTCTAACCGTTGAGCTATAGGCCCGGCGCAGCGTCACAGTGTAGTGGAGGCCGCGCCCGATCGGCTACCCGGCGGCGGCAAGCGCCTCCGAAATACGCCCCAGCCGCCTCTCCGCCGCTTCCGCGAGCCATACCTGCCGCCTCAGGCATGCCTGGAACAACGCAACCATCCTTCTGATCTGCTTCAGTCCCTGTTGGTTGTCGCCGCTGAAGCCGGCAAGCAATCCGGCCTCCGACAGCGTCAGCAGCGCATACGTCGTACGGCGTGCAAATCCCAATCGATCCTCGCACTCAACCCGCATCACCTCATCCCAGTCCAGCAGCGGCGGGAAATCGGTTTGCACGGGCTCGGGAACATCGTGCTCCACATCATTCATGGCGTGACTCCAGATGCATGACGAATCAATGCCGCAGGCCGTACGAGCTGCACGTGACCTGCCGCGCGCTTGCATCGGCGCCGGTGATGACCGGCCCGCCTACGGGATGTGTTGAGCATCTGCGCGATCAGCGTGCGACCGTCGCAGGAAAAATTCAAACGGCAGATGCGTCATCGGCAAGCCCCGTCGGGCATGTCCAGGCACCCCAAAAAGAAAAACCCCGCGCCAGGCGGGGTTTCTCTCAACGCTTCACCAGCCGCTGGAAATCAATCGATATCCAGGAAGCTGCGCAGCTGCTCCGAGCGGCTCGGGTGACGCAGCTTGCGCAGCGCCTTCGCTTCGATCTGGCGGATGCGCTCGCGGGTCACGTCGAACTGCTTGCCGACTTCTTCCAGCGTGTGGTCGGTGTTCATGTCGATGCCGAAGCGCATGCGCAGCACCTTGGCTTCCCTCGGGGTGAGGCCGGCCAGCACGTCGCGCACGGTTTCAGACAGGTTGATGTTGGTGGTGTTCTCGATCGGGGACTCCACGTTGGTGTCCTCAATGAAGTCGCCCAGATGGGAATCCTCGTCGTCGCCGATCGGGGTTTCCATCGAGATCGGCTCCTTGGCGATCTTCATCACCTTGCGGATCTTGTCTTCCGGCATGTCCATTTCCTTGGCCAGCTCCTCCGGCGTAGCCTCGCGGCCGTACTGCTGGAGCATCTGGCGGGAAATGCGGTTCAACTTGTTGATCGTCTCGATCATATGCACCGGAATACGGATGGTGCGCGCCTGGTCGGCAATCGAGCGGGTGATCGCCTGGCGGATCCACCAGGTGGCGTAGGTCGAGAACTTGTAACCGCGGCGGTACTCGAACTTGTCCACGGCCTTCATCAGGCCGATGTTGCCTTCCTGGATCAGGTCGAGGAACTGCAGGCCACGGTTGGTGTACTTCTTGGCGATCGAGATCACCAGGCGCAGGTTGGCCTCGACCATTTCCTTCTTGGCCTTGCGCGCCTTGGCTTCACCGTAGGCCATGGCACGGCTGATTTCCTTCAGCTCTTCCAGGTCCAGCTGGGTCAGCTTCTCGATGTCGATCGTCGCCTGCTGTTCGGCGATGATCTGGTCCTTCACTTCGCGCAGGGCCGACGACCACTTCTGCTTGCGCTTCAGTGCGTCTTCCACCCACTCCAGGTTGGTCTGGTTGCCTTCCCAGGAGCGGATGAAGTCCTTGCGCGGCATGCGCGCAGTGACGGTGGCCAGGTTCAGCACGCGTCGCTCATGGGCCTTGATCGACGCCATGGTGTCGCGCAGCTGCTTGGTCAGCACGTCGGTCAGCGGCAGCGGCAGCTTCAGGGTGACGAACACCGCCGACATCTCTTCGCGCAGGCGCGGCAGGTTCTTCTTGTCGCCCTTGGTCGCCGCCTTCTTGAAGGCATTGAAAGCATCGCTCAGCGCCTGCATGCGCGCAGCGACTTCCTCCGGATCCGGACCGGTCGGTGCGGCTTCTTCCTCGCCACCCTCGACGTCATCGTCCTCGTCCTCGTCGCCTTCTGCGTCGGCATCGCTGCTGTCATCGGCAGCGACCGCCGGCGGCGCCGGCTCTTCGTCGGCCAGGTCGTTGAAGCCGACGATCACTTCGGCCAGGCGCTTCTTGCCTTCCTTGTGGGCCTCGTAGTCGGTCAGCAGCGATTCGACCGAAACCGGGAACTGGCCCAGGGCGGCCTGGACCTGCGAAAGGCCTTCCTCGATGCGCTTGGCGATGGCGATTTCGCCTTCGCGGGTCAGCAGCTCGACCGTGCCCATTTCGCGCATGTACATGCGCACCGGGTCGGTGGTACGGCCACCTTCGGTGTCGAGCGCGCTCAGCGCGGCGGCAGCTTCTTCGGCCGCGGTGTCATCGACTTCGCGGTTACCGGTGTTGCCGTCGTTGAGAAGCAGGGTTTCCACATCCGGCGCAACTTCATGGACATCGATGCCCATGCCGTTGATCATGCCGATGATGTCTTCGATCTGTTCCGGGTCGACCATGTCGTCCGGCAGATGGTCATTGACTTCGGCGTAGGTCAGGTAGCCCTGTTCCAGGCCCTTGCTGATCAGTTGCTTGATTTCGGATTGGGCAGGACGTTCGTTGGCCATGTAGTGCTCGCGCCACCGGCTAGGGAGAAATAGGGAACGTAGCATTATACCAGCCCGGGGCCCTGCCTGCCGGGCGGTGGTCCCGGCGGCCTAGGGCCTGAGAAGGAAGGTCACGGGACCGTCGTTGACCAGGCTGACGACCATATGGGCACCAAACCGGCCCGTTTCCACCCCTGGCGCATGATTTTCACGGCAGATGTCGACAAATCGATTGAACCCGCGTTCAGCCTCGTCCGGCGGTGCGGCGCTGGTGAAACTCGGCCGCATGCCCGAACGGGTATCGGCCGCCAGGGTGAACTGGCTGACCAGCAGCAGGCCGCCACCGGTGTCGCGCAGCGACCGGTTCATCTTCCCGGCCTCGTCGGCGAACACCCGGTAACCCAGCAGGCGTTCGGCCATCCGCCGCAGCTGGGCCTCGCTATCCCCCGGTTCCATGCCGACCAGGGCCAGCAAGCCGGGGCCGATCTGCCCCACCACCTCCTCGTCGACATGGACGGCGGCCTGGCTGACACGCTGGATCAGGACGAGCATCGTGGGCTTCCAATGAACGGGGCCGGCCACGATAGCAGCGCCCTTGGCTAAACTGGCGCCGATGAATCCGCAACGCAAAGCCCGGCTGGTCTACCGCGCCACCACCCTGTTCGCCCGCCTGCCCTGGCCGCTGCTGCGGGGGGTCGCACACGCCCTGGCGTGGACGTGGGTTCGTGTCAATGCCCGTGAGAGCCGCGTTACCCGGCGCAACCTGGAACTGGCCTACCCGGAGCTGGACGGTCCTGCACGCGACCGCCTGCACCGCGAACTGCTGCGCTCCACTGCGCTGCAGGCCATCGAGACCCTGCGTTTGTGGAGCCGGCAGCCGGCCGACAACCTGCGGCTGCACCTGAAGCAGCGCCACGGCGAAGCCCTGTACGACGCGGCCCTGGCCAGCGGCAAGGGCGTGATCGTGGCCGCACCGCACTTCGGCAACTGGGAGCTGCTGAACCAGTGGCTGGCCTCGCGCGGGCAGATCGCCATCGTCTACAAGCCGCCGGAAGACGAGGCCAGCGACGCCTTCCTGCAGCTGGTGCGCGGCGGCCAGAACGTGCAGCAGGTACGCGCCGAGGGCCCGGCCGTGCGCCAGCTGTTCAAGGTGCTCAAGGACGGCGGCGCCACCGGCATCCTGCCCGACCAGCAGCCCAAGGCCGGCGATGGCGTGTTCGTGCCGTTCTTCGGCGTGCAGGCGCTGACCATGACCCTGGTCAACCGGCTGGCCGAGCGCACCGGCGCCACCGTGCTGTATGGCTGGTGCGAGCGCATCGGGCCGGACATGGAATTCGCCCTGCACATCGAGCCGACCGACCCGGCCGTGGCCGATCCGGACCCGCAGGTGGCCGCCACCGCGCTCAATGCCGGCATCGAGCGCATCGCCCGCCGCGACCCGTCGCAGTACCAGTGGACCTACAAGCGCTATACGCTGCGGCCACCGGGCAGCGGCGAGGAAGATCCGTATGCGACCGAAGAGCATCCGCACTGACGGCCCCCACGCCCAGGCCCATCCGGCCCCTGCGACCGGCGGCCGCACCACGTTGAATACGACGCCGGCGCCCCCATAGAGACTGCGATGTCCGCCTCCCCCGGTCCCGCCATGCCTGCTGCCTCTTCCCTGTTCGGCGACCCCGCCGCGATCCGCTGCGAACGCGCGGTGGCCGAACTGCGTGCCGGTCGCCCGGTACTGCTCCACGATGGGCAGGGCCAGCGCCTGGCGGTGATTGCACTGGACAGCGCCACTGCCAGCAGCTTCGCTGCCTTCGCCGCTGCCGCACGCGAGCGCCATTACCTGTTCCTGACCGCCACCCGCGCCCGCGTGCTCGGTGTGGAGGCACCGGCAGGCGCGCGCCTGCCGCTGGCAGGGGTTGCCTTCGATGCCCTGCCCTCGCTGGGCTACCTGCGCGAGCCCGGCCCGATGCCGGACGACTGGACGGCCGGCGACGCCTTCGATGCCGGCGCGGTGGAGCTGGCCCGCCTGGGCCTGCTGCTGCCGGCGATGGTGGCGGTGCGCCTGGATGCAGCTGACCGCACCTTCGAGGGTGCTGCTGAAGTGGCGCTCTGCGATCTGGCCGAAGGCGCGGCCCACGCCGCCCACGATTACGAACTGGTCGCCCGTTCGCCGGTACCGCTGCGCGACGTCGGCATGACCACCTTCGCGGTGTTCCGCGGCGGCGTGGCCCAGCGCGACCAGGTCGCGATCATCGTCGGCGAACCGGACCTGTCGGCGGTGGTGCCGGTACGCGTGCACTCCTCGTGCCTGACCGGCGACCTGTTCGGCTCACTCAAGTGCGACTGCGGCGACCAGCTGCGGCGCGGCCTGCGCAAGCTGAAGGAACTGGGCGGCGGCGTGCTGCTGTACCTGGACCAGGAAGGCCGCGGCACCGGCATCGCCGCCAAGATGCGCGCCTACGGCTACCAGCACGACGGCCTGGACACCATCGATGCCGATGCACAGCTGGGCTTCGGTGCCGACGAGCGCCGCTACGGCAGTGCGGTGGCGATGCTGCATGGCCTGGGCATTTCGCGCGTGGCCCTGCTCAGCAACAACCCGACCAAGGCACAGCGTCTGCGCAATGCCGGCATCGAGGTGCTGGACTGCATTCCGGTCACCGGCGAGATCACTGCCGAGAACGAACACTACCTGCGCACCAAGGCCGATCGTGCCGGCCACATGCTGGATGTGGACGCGCTGATCCAGGCTGCCCAGTAGCGCGGTCGACCTGCTACCGTCTGCGCGGTGCGGCCCTGCCGCCACCGCCCGCCCTGCCACCTGACGGAGCCTGCGTGATCGACGTTCCCCTGACCTCCCCGCCTGCCGATGCCTGGCAGTCGCTGCCGCAGCGCGCCGCCCGCCTGGCCGCACTGGAAGGCGCCTTCGGCGGACTGTTCGTGCCGGGCCTGCCGCTGGCCGCGGCCGCGTGGTTCTTCGAGCTGCCCGGCGGCCTGTGGACGGCCGCCCTTGGGCTGCTGATCGGCATCGTCTTCGGCGCGTGGCTTGGCCACCGGCGTTTGACCCGCACCCGCTGGCGGCTGGATACCCAAGGGCTGGGCCTGCGCCGCGACCTGATGTGGCAGCTGGAAACGCGCATCCCCATTTCGCGCGTGCAGCACCTGGACCTGCGCCGCGGCCCGCTGGAACGCCGTGCCGGCCTGGCCACGCTGATCGTGCACACCGCCGGGACCCGCATGAGCGCAGTGACCGTGAGCGGCCTGGACGAGGCCGACGCCGAGCGCCTGCGTGACACCCTGTCCCATCAGCTCGACCAGGACGCCGACGCCCTGTGAGCCTGCCGCCGTCCCTGCCCGCATCGCTGCCTGCCGGTGGCGAGGACCATCGCCTGCACCCGTGGTCGTGGCTGTTCGTGCTGCTGATGCAGCTGCGCCACTACTTCCTGCCGCTGGTGGCGCTGCTGGTGTTCGGCCAGCGCGGTGACCGCGACCCGATGTGGGCGCAGCTGATTCCGCTGTCGGCGATTGCCGCGCTGGTGCTGGTCTCGGTGCTGCAGTACCTCAGCTACCGCTACCGCATCGGCAGCGACGCGATCACCGTGCGCAGCGGACTGCTGGCGCGCAACCGCCGCGAGATCCCGTTCGCCCGCATCCACAACGTGGAAGTGCGGCAGAACCCGCTGCACCGCCTGTTCGGCGTGGCCGAGCTGCGCCTGGAATCGGCCGGTGGCGTGCGTCCGGAAGCCGAAATGCGCGTGCTGAAGCTGGACCAGGCGCTGGCGCTGGAACGACTGGTGCGCCAGCGTGGGCAGGCACCGCAGGCCGCCGACGTCGTGGCCGCCCACTCGATCACCGACGCCGACACCGAACAGGTGCTGCTGCGCCTGTCGAGCTGGGACGTGGTGCGCATGGGCCTGCTGTCCAACCGCGGCTGGGCATTGGCGATCGCCGCCTTCGGCGTGCTGTTCCAGACCGTGCCGCGGCCGGTGATGGACGCGGCCATCCAGCGTGGCGGCCGGGAAGCCTTCGGCTACGCAAGCCACCTGCATCCCGGCGTGGCCGGCGCCTTCCTGCTGCTGGCCGCAGCCTTGCTGCTGGGCTGGCTGGCGCTGCGTGCGCTGTCGGTGGTGCTGACCCTGCTGCGCTATCACGGCTTCACCCTCAGCGAGCAGGACCGCCGCCTGACCGTCTCGGCCGGCCTGCTCAGCCGCACCCGCAGCAGTGTCGCGCGTCGCCGCATCCAGGCCTGGACGCTGCGCGAAACCACCCTGCATCGCTGGTTCGGCCTGCGCCAGCTGCGCATCGACAGCGCTGCCGGCGGGCCCTCGCGCGACGAGGACCGCGCCCTGCGCGAGCTGGCACCGCTGGCACCGGCAATGCGCTGCGAGCAGCTGGTGCAGCACCTGTTGCCTCAACTGCGGTGGCCGCCAGCGCAATGGCAGTCCATTCCGCAGCGTGGCTGGTGGCGGCTGTGCCTGGGCGCGCTGCTGCTGGTGCCGTTGCTGGCAGCGGCCGCGTACTGGCGCTGGGGATCATGGGGCCTGATCGTGCTGGCCTGGCTGCCGGTGGCGCTGCTGGTGGCACATCGGCAGATGGCGCGCATGGGCTGGTATCTGGATGCCCATTACGTGGCCGTGCGCGGCGGCTGGTGGAAGCGCTGGTGGCGCTGGGCCGAGCTGGACAAGGTGCAGGGCCTGCGCCTGCAGCGTTCACCGCTGGACAAGCTGCTCGGCACCAGCAGCCTGCAGCTGGATACGGCCGGTGCGCACGGTGATGTGGCGTTGACCCTGCGCTACCTGCCGCAGGCACAGGCGCAACACGTGATGGAGCAGCTGGCCGCGGCGCTGGCGCGGCGCAAGTTGCGCTGGTAAGCAACACCGGTAGTGCCGGCCGCTGGCCGGCAACCGCAGACATTCCCGAGGTTGCCGGCCAGCGGCCGGCACTACCGCGAGCGGGGTCGGCGAGGCATCAGCGCTGCGACGGCCCCCAATATCCCAGGTCCTTGCGGATCTGCAGGTCGCGCACCCAGCTGCCAAAGGGCTTGCGCCGCAGCACGCCCATTTCACCGGACAGGAAATCCTCGGTGGCGGCGATCACCCGCTCGCTGGACAGGCCATCGCGGTACGGATGGATGGCGTCGGCGTAGCGCACGATCTCCGCCTGCAGCGCGGCGTCGGGATGCAGCGCGCGCTGCAGCATCGCCGGCAGCTGCGCCGGGTCGTCGAAGTCGATCATGTGCGGCTTGGGCACGCGGTTGCGGAAGGTCACCACCGGCTTGTGCTGGACGATGAACTCCGAAACGATCGACGAGGTGTCCGACACCAGCACATCGGCGGCGCGCTGCGCGGCCATCACCTGCTCCGGCTCGATGAAGCGGGCATGGGCACCGGCCAGCGCGCGGTAGCGCTCGAAAAGTTCCGGTGGGCACTTCGGGTGCAGGGTCAGCAGCCAGTAGCGCTCACCGCCAGCGATATCGGCGGCGACCTGCGCATGCAGGTGGGGCGCTGCGCTCAGGCGCTCGGTGAAGGTCGAACCGAACAGGATCACCGGGCGCCCGCCCGCCGCTGCGCGCAGCGCGGCGCTCTCGCCACCGTCGTCGCGGAACAGCGGGTCGAGCTTCGGCCAGCCGGTCTCGGCTACGGCGAAGTGGCCCTGCAGGGCGGCGATCTCACGGAACGGAGCGGTGGTGGCCGGCCCCTGCGTGCAGTACAGGTCGAACATGCCGCGCACCCGGAAGTGGCCGCGCGCACTGTCGCGCTTCTCCACGTTGAAGCCATGGAACAGCTGTACCTTGGCGCCGGACAGGAAGGTCGGCACCCAGTTGGCGGCGCTGAACACGGCACGCGGCCGCATCGCCAGGGCCTGTTTCAGTCCGATGTTGGGCACGCCCGGCAGGCTGCTGGCGGCCGCGCCGTCCTCGAACCAGGCCGCCACCTCCTGCCCGGAGGCGTGCAAGGCCTGCGCCAACGGGGCGAGAATAGGCAGCGCATAGCGCTCCGTCGCAAACAACAGGTACCCGGCCATCATGTCCTCCACGACCGCTCCCATCGAACGGCCTCGCATCTCGGCCTGCATTATCGCGTTCAACGAGGCCGGCCGCATCGGCGACTGCCTGGCCTCGCTGACCTTCTGCGACGAAATCATCGTCGTGGACTCGTACTCCACCGATGCCACCCTGGCCATCGCCGAGGCCGCAGGCGCCCGCGTGCTGCAGCGCGCGTTCGATGGCTTCCGTAGCCAGAAGGCCTACTGCGTCGAGCAGGCAAGCCACGACTGGGTGCTGTGCCTGGACGCCGATGAGCGGATCAGCCCGGAACTGCGCGCAGCCATCGAACGGGCCCGCGACGATGGCTTCGCCGGCCATGCCGGCTATCGCTTCGCGCGCCTGTCGGAGTACTTCGGCAGGTTCCTGCGCCATGGCAACGCCTACCCGGACCGGGTGATGCGCCTGTTCGACCGCCGCCGCGGCGGCTGGCGCGGCAAGCGCGAGATCCACGAGGCGGCCAGCGTCGACGGCAGCGTCGGCACCCTGCGCGGCGACCTGGTCCATTACCCGTACCGCTCCCTGCAGCAGCAGCTGGCCAAGACCGAGAAGTACGCGCGGATGATGGCCGAGCACGAGTTCGCACGCGGCAAGCGGGCCACGCTGGGCAAGCTGGTACTGGCGCCGGCCTGGCGGTTCTGGCGCGGCTTCGTGTTCCGTGGCGGCTTCCGCGATGGCTGGCACGGCCTGGTCTACGCCTACGTGCGCGCCAACTACGTGCGGCAGAAGACCATCATGCTGTGGATGCTGGGCAACGGCCAGCCCGTGGCCGACCCGCCGAACCCCTGATCGCCGGGGCCCGCCCGGCGCGCCGACGCATCACGAGCCGGTGATCGCCCGGTGGCGCGCGCCTTCGACGATCGACAGGCCGGTCAGCAGCCCGACCAGGGTCACGTAGAAACTGGCCGTCATCTGGTGCGCGAACATCGACTGGGTCAGCCCGCACAACGCGTAGGTGATCACCAGCATGACGCCGGCAGCGGCCGGCCCGCGGAAGGTCGCCCGTCCGCTGCGGCGATGCAGGCGCACGAACAACCACAGCGGGATGCCATACACCGCCAGCAACAGCAGCAGGCCCGGTACACCCTGGGTCGCCGCCCATTCGGCCACGTCGTTGTGGGCATGCCCCAGGTGGCAGCGCAACTCTTCCGGGTTCTCCCGGCAGACCGGCACGCGCTGCATCGCGCTGTCGAAATGACCGATGCCAACACCCACCAGCGGATGATCGAGGAAGGTCTGCCAGGCTACCTGCAGGCGCTCGACGCGGGCACCGGCGGAAGAATCACTGTCGCCCAGCTCCATCCGCTGCACGTCGCTGTGCAGCTCGCTCAGGCGGACCTGGTGGCGCAGCTCCGGCACCGACAGCAGCAGCGTCGCACCGATCGCCAGCATCCCGGCCAGCACCGACAGGCGCGCCGCACCGGTACGCCAGCGCAGGCTCAGCGCCAGCACCACCAGCAGCGCCAGCAAGGCGGCGAACACACCGCGGCTGCCGGTCAGCACGATGGTGCCGCAACCGGCGGCCATGCCGAGGATCACCAGCGACCAGCGCCGCGACGGCCGGCAGAACACCAGCAGCACCATCAACACCATCACGATGTCGGCCAGCACGATGGCGTTGGTGAACAGCTCCGCGCGCGGGGCGCCGCCCAGCACCTGCCACAGCGACATCACGAAGGTGGCGAGCAGGCCGGTCAACGAGCCGTACCAGAGCCACCGCAGGCTGGGACGCAGCGCGCAGATCCACAGCGCGATCCATGGGATCACCACGAATCGCGAACGGTTGTCGACGTCACGCAGGCCCTGTTCGAACAGCACCACCGACAGTACGCCGAGCGCCAGCACCGCCAGCATCAGCCAGACCAGCACTTTCACCGGCTGGCCGGCCATGCCCCGCGCGCGCCACAGCAGCTCCGGCGCCAGCAGGGTGCTGAGCAGCAGCAGAAGACCATACGGCAACAGGTTGATCGGCACGGTCAGCACCAGTGCCGGCAGGCAGAACAGCCCCAGCTGGGCCAGCCCGTGTGCAACCCCGTGACGCCCACCGACGGGAACGCCCAGCGGGTCGCCGGCCATGAGGTTCAGGTTGTCCGGTGAAGCTGGCACGTCGGGAAGTATCGCTGCAATCTGCTGGAAGAATGGGACGGGCCAACGCGGCCCGTCCCAGCCTGCTGTTTTACTGCCTTTGGACCCGCTTGGGCAGACTGGACAAGCGGAAATCGTGCTGGCTAGTCATGTTCCTGCAAACGCCGTTCACGTTCCCGCTCCTCGGCAGTGACCACGCACGGCACCGTCACCGCCGCCGCCGGCACCAGCCACCAGCGCCGCCGGTTGGCCACGCCGGCCAGTTCGGAGCGGTTGCGGTCGACGCACGACAGCATCGCGTACTCGTGGACCAGCAGCCAACGGCGTCCGGGCGCCAGCCGCTGCCAGCGCGTGGCCGCCACCAGCTGCTCGTCCCAGTCAGTCTCGAAACCGAAGGTCGCTGCGGGACGGTCGGCCAGCAGCAGGTGCTGTTCCTTCCAGGCCACCAGCCCCAGCTCGGCATCGGGGCCCAGGCGGGTACCGACCGCGCGCATCAGGCCACGGGCCGAACTGGAATCGTTCAGCAGCGGGTAGCCGACCAGGCTGTACAGCACCCAGACCACCGCCAGGGTCGACACCAGCGCAAGCTGCCGGCGACGGCCACAGGCCAGCAGGCTCAATCCGCCCCACAGGCCCATCGCCAGGATCGTCCACGCCAGCGCGTCGACGGCCCCGGGGGCGAGCCCGCGGCTATGGGTCAGGCGCAGCTCGAAGGCCGGGTCACCCAGCACCGCCATCGCGCCAGCCACGGCCAGGCCCAATGACAGCAGGCCGGTGAACAGCCCCACCACGGCCTGCACATCGCGTCGCTTCAGCAACCCCGGCAACAGCGGTGCCAGCACCAGGCAGAACATCGGCAGCGCCGGCAGGATGTAGACGTCGCGCTTGCCGGCGGGAATCGAGAAGAACAGCACCACCATCAGCCACCAGGCCAGCGGCAGCAGATAGCGCGCGTCGCGGCGTTGCAGCCGGCGGCGCCAGGCCGGAATCGCCCAGGGCAGGGCCAGGAATGCCGGGATCCACATCAGCGGCATCGTCGCCAGGAAGTACCAGGCGGGCTGGTGGTGATCCCAGGAATGGGTGTAGCGCCGCGCCGTCTGCTGGAACAGGATATCGTCCATGTAGGCGCGATATTCGTCCGAGCCGGTGGCGAAGCCGGCCAGCAGCATCGGCGCCAGCCACAACGACACCGCCAGCAGGAAGGCCAGCGGCGCCAGCCAGAAGCGCGCGTCGCGCGCGTGCAGGCCCACCCGTGGCCACCGCAGCGCCGTGGCGACTGCCGCGGGCACGATCATCAGCAGCGCCAGCATGCCCACGCCCTTGGTGATCACGCCGATGCCGGCGAAGAACCAGCCCAGCCACCACCAGCGCCAGGCAGGCCCCAGCAGCAGGTGGCGCAGCAGGCCGTAGTTGGCCAGGGTGACGAACAGCAGCAGCAGGGGATCGATCTGCGCCTTCTTCGCCTGGAAGGTGAACTGCAGCGCGAACAGCAGCGCCCAGCCGGCATACAGCCCCACCCGCCGCGTCCACAGCCGCCGGCCCAGGTCGACCACGCACCACAGCGTGCCCAGTGCCGCCAGCAGCGACGGCAGCAGGAAGGCCACGCGCCACTGCCCGACCAGGCTGTACAGCGTGGCCTGCCACCACATCAGCATCGGCGGCTTGTCCGAGTACAGCTCGGTCCCGCGGTGCGGGAACAGCCAGTGGCCGCTGTCGAACATCTGCTTGGCCACCAGCGCGAAGCGCGGCTCGTCCGACGGCCACGGATCACGAAGGCCCAGCCCGGCCCCCAGCACCAGCAGGGCCATCACCACGAACAACCACGTCTCGCGCGACGCGCGGGATTTCAGCATGGGACTCGCAACGTCAGCGGGGGTCAGGCCGTTTTTAGCAGACGCGCGTAAAAGAAACCGTCAGCATCGCTGTCACCCGGCAGTCGCTGGCGCGCGATCCCCTCGCAGTCCAGGCCGAATCTGTCATCCAGCGGCTGTGCCACCGCGTCCGGATGCCACTTCAGGAAGGCCCGCACCTGATCGATGTTCTCGGCGCGCAGGATCGAACAGGTGGCGTACAGCAGCACGCCGCCCGGGCGCAGCATCGACCAGCAGGCCTCCAGCAGGCGGGCCTGCACGCCGACCAGCGCATCGATATCCTCGGCGCGGCGGTGGAACATCACGTCCGGCTGGCGGCGGATCACGCCGGTGGCCGAACACGGCGCATCCAGCAGGATGGCGTCGAACGGTGTGCCATCCCACCACGCACCGGGGTCGCTGGCATCGGCCACCCGGGTCTGCGCGCCCTCACCTACACCGGTGCGGGTGTAGGTATCGCGGGCACGCGCCAGGCGACGCGCATCGATATCCAGCGCCAGCAGGCGCAGGCTCGGGTCACGCTCCAGCAGGTGCGCCGACTTGCCACCCGGTGCCGCGCAGGCGTCCAGAACGCGGGCGCCGGACACCGGTGCCAGCGCGTCCGCCGCACATTGCGCCGACAGGTCCTGCACCGACAGCGCACCGTCGGCGAACCCCGGCAACTGGTTCACCGCGATGGGCGCCACCAGGCGCAGCGCGTCGGCGCTGAGCGGGCTGGCTTCGGCAGCAATGCCGGCCTCGGCCAGCGTGGCCAGCGCCTTGTCACGCCCCCCCTGCTGGCGGTTGGCACGCAGCCACAGCGGCGCCGGCTGCAGGCTGGCAGCAAAGATCGCCTGGGCCTGGGACGGCCAGTCGCGCTCGACGGCATCGGCCAGCCACGCCGGAAAGGCGTCACGCGCAGGCTGCTCCGGGAACCCCTCGCGCTGCGCGCGGCGCAGGATCGCGTTGACCAGCCCGGCCTGGCGCTCACGGCCCAGCGCGCGGGCGGCGTCGACCGTGGCCGACAGGGCCGCATGCGCCGGCAGTTCCAGCACGTCCAGCTGCGCGAAGCCCACCATCAGCAACGTGCGCAGGTCGGCATCACGCGCCGACAGCGGCTTCTGCATCCACGACTGCAAGGCAGCGTCGTAGGTACTGCGGCGGCGCAGGACTGCAAAGCACAGCGCTTCCAGCAAGGCCCGATCACGACTGTCGGCCAGCTTGGGCAGTGCCCAGGCCAGTTCCGCCTTCAGCGAGCGGCCACGGGTGAACACCTGCGCCAGTACGCGTGCGGCCAGCATGCGGGTGGCCGCGCCGGGCGCCGCCTTGGCGACGGAGAAATCATTCTGCTTCGACACCGCTTATGCCCCCACGTGCAGGTCGCGGCGGGCATTGAGGTAGTCGGCGGCGGTGATCGCCTTGCCGCCTTCGCGCTGCAGCGTGCGCAGCCGCAGCGCGCCCTGGCCGCAGGCGATGTCGATACCATCGCGGCTGGCCGCCAGCACCGCCCCCGGCGCCTGGCCGTGGGCCAGGTCAAGAGCGACCGCGCCGTGGATGCGCACGCGCTCGCCGGCCAGCGTGGCCTCGGCGATCGGCCACGGATTGAAGGCGCGCACGGTGCGCGCCAGTGCATCGGCGTCCTGTGCCCAGTCCAGGCGGGCTTCGGCCTTGTCCAGCTTGTGCGCGTAGGTCACGCCCTGCTCGGGCTGCGGCCGCGCGATCGGCTTGATGCCGGCACGCAGCAGGCCCAGGCCGTCTGACAGCACCTGTGCGCCCAGTTCGGCCAGCTTGTCATGCAGCTGGCCGCCGGTATCGGTGGCCGCGATCGGCAGCTCCTGGTGCAGCAGCACCGGGCCGGTATCCAGGCCGGCTTCCATCTGCATCAGGCACACGCCGGTCTTTGCGTCACCGGCCTGGATCGCGCGCTGGATCGGCGCGGCACCGCGCCAGCGCGGCAGCAGCGAGGCATGCACGTTCCAGCAGCCGTGGGTCGGGATCGCCAGTACCGCCCTGGGCAGGATCAGGCCGTAGGCGACCACCACCATCAGGTCCGGCTGCAGGTCGCGCAGCTGCCGCTGGGCAGCTTCATCCTTCAGCGATTCGGGCTGGTAGACCGGAATGCCACGGGCCACGGCTTCGAGCTTGACCGGCGACGGTGCCAGGCCACGGCCGCGCCCGGCCGGGCGATCAGGCTGGGTATAGACGGCCACGACCTCGTGGTGGCGCGCCGCGGCGCGCAGCGACGACACCGCGAATTCCGGCGTACCGGCAAAGACAATCCTCATGGCTACCCCACTTGCAGGATGGATTCGTGCAGGAAAGAAAACGGCGCCGTCGGCCGGCGCCGTACAGCCCGCGCGCGTCGCGCAGGCACGGGCCACCCGGAGGGCGGCCCGGATTGGCGATCACGCCACGTGCTTGCGCTGCTTGGCCAGCTTCTTGCGGACCATCTCGCGCTTGAGCGGCGACAGATAGTCGATGAACAGCTTGCCGTCCAGGTGGTCCATCTCGTGCTGGATGCAGGTGGCCAGCACTTCACCGGCCTCCAGCTGCTGCTCCTGGCCGTTGCGGTCCAGGTACTTCACGGTAATGGTGTCAGCGCGGGTCACGTCGGCGAAGATGCCCGGGACCGACAGGCAGCCCTCCTGGTACACCCGGCCCCCGTCCTTGGCGACGATTTCCGGGTTGATGAACACATGCGGTTCATTCTTCTCTTCGCTGACATCGATGACCATGAAGCGCTTGTGCACGTCCACCTGGGTGGCGGCCAGGCCGATGCCCGGGGCGTCGTACATGGTCAGGAACATGTTGTCGATCAGTTCCTGGAAGGCCGGCGTGGTGACTTCGGCGGCGTCGATCAACGCAGCCTTGGTACGCAGGCGCGGATCGGGGAACTCGAGAATGGGGAGAAGGGCCATGGCTGTTTCCGGATAGGGGGCCGGCACGCCGGCATACGTCGCAGATTCTAGCTCCAACGCTTGCCTTGCGCCCCGGTTTCTGGACTATAGTGCGTGGACCTGTTGGGGAATCAGGGCTTCACACCTATGTTGCTTCGTTTTCGTACGGTCGTCGCCGCGGCGATGCTGACCGTGGCTGCCTATGCTACCGCCGTGGAAGTGAATGGCGGGCACCCGGACACCTATGTGGTCCGAAAAGGGGATACGTTGTGGGATATCGCCGCACGTTTCCTGCAGAAGCCTTGGCTGTGGCCGGAGATCTGGCAAGCCAATCCGCAGATCGCCAACCCGCACCTGATCTATCCAGGTGACGTGCTGAGCCTGGCCTACCTGGACCGGGTGACCGTGTCCCAGGCCGGTCCGCGCCAGGAGGCCCCGATCGACGCCATTCCGCTGGCCCAGGTCGAGCCGTTCCTGAAGCAGCTGAGCGTTGTCGACAGCGTCAAGCAGCTGCCCTACGTCGTCGGCCTGGAGGACAGCCGCCTGCGCGTGTCCGGTGGCGACACCGTCTACGTGCGCCTGGCGGATGCCCAGGTGGGCCAGCGCTGGGCCGTGGTACGCCCGACCGTGCGTTACGCCCAGCCCAAGCCGACCGAGGACCTGACCGCCAATGGCGACGTCACCCCGGGCAGCGGCAACCTGTGGAAGGCCTACAACGCACCCAACGCACGTCGTGGCGTGCTCGGCTATGAACTGGCCCAGGTCGCCACCGGCACCATCACCCAGATCGCCGGCGGCAAGGTCGAGGCCTCCACGCTGGTGCTGGACAAGAACGTCGGCGGCCGCGAAGTGCGCGCCGGCGACCGCCTGGTGCCGGTCGAAGCCCGGCCGTACGACCTGCAGTTCGTGCCCCACGTACCCGCTGCGGGTGTCGAGGGCGTGGACGTGCGCGTGCTGGCGGTCACCGACATGTTCACCGCCGGTGGCCCACGCGACGTGATCGCGATTTCGGCCGGCCGTGCCCAGGGCGTGGACAACGGCACCGTGTTCTCGCTGTGGCGCCCGGGCCGCCATGTAGCGCACCGCATGAAGTACCCGACCTCCTCGCGCATGGACGACTCGCTCAGCACCGGCGCAGGCCGGGTCTCGCTGCCGGATGAATATGCCGCGCATGCGATGGTGTTCCGCACCTTCGACAACGTCAGCTACGCGCTGGTGATGCAGGGCGTGAAGCCGGTGCAGGTGGGTTACAACGCGCTGCACCCGGACGCGAAGTAACGGTTGCCGGACTGCCCCGGCCACCACTGGAGTGCCGGCCGCGGGCCGGCAGGCACCTCCGGCAAAACCTGACAGCCACATGCGAAGGCGCCCTAGGGCGCCTTTGTTGTGTGCGGCCGATAGTGGGGGATGACCACACATGCATACGAGGCGCTGCTGCGCCTGTTGATGGCGGGAGGCGCACTGGCGTCCCGACGGGCCCTGCTGCAGGCCGCGGGCGATGCGGAAACCGCCATCGCGCAAGGCACTGCGACCTGGCGTGCGCACGGTTGCACGCCGGAGCAGTGCGCCGCCCTGGAACGCCCCGATACCCGGGCCTGGACATCCGCCCGGCGCTGGCTGGAACAGGACAACCATCACCTGCTGCCGTGTACCGATCCGGCCTTTCCGCCATCACTGCTGGAGGTACCCAACCCGCCGCTGGCGCTGTTCGTGGCCGGTGATCCCTGCCTGGCCTGGCGCCCTTCGGTGGCGCTGGTCGGCAGCCGCTCGCCCACCCCGGGCGGGCGTGCACTGGCCGCGCGTTTTGCCGGCTGCTTCGTCGAGGCCGGCCTGGCGGTGACCAGCGGCCTGGCCGCAGGCATCGATGCGGCCGCGCACCAGGCTGCGCTGGAGGCCGGCGGCTGCACCATGGCAGTGATCGGCACCGGCCCTGACCGGGCCTATCCGGACAGCCACGCGCGGCTGCAGGCGCGGATCGCCGCCGAAGGCGTGGTGCTCAGCGAGTACCTGCCGGGCACGGCTGCCCGTCCCAGCCACTTCCCTGCGCGCAACCGGCTGGTGGCCGGACTGGCGCTGGCCACCGTGGTGGTCGAGGCCGCGCAGCGCTCGGGCGCGCTGATCACCGCGCGCCTGGCCGCCGAGGCAGGCCGCGAGGTCTGTGCCCTGCCCGGGTCGGTGCTCAACCCGCGCGCGACCGGCTGCCATCGCCTGATCCGCGAGGGCGCGGCGCTGGTCGAGCGCCCCGAGGAGGTCCTGGAACTGCTCGCCCCCGCCCTTCGCCAGCAGCTGCCGGGCTTGCAATCGCGGTTGGCCACCCCCACTGAACAGGCACCGCCGGCGCTCCTGCCGGCGCGCTGGGCCGACGACCCTGACTACCAGTGCTTGTGGCGGGCGCTGGACCACAACCCAAGCGGTATGGATTCACTGATCACGCGTTGTGGATTGACGGCGTCACAGGTGTCCTCCATGCTGCTGGCCATGGAACTGGCGGGAATCGTGGTGTGCGTACACGGCCGCTACTGTCGAACTCCCTAGTTTCTTCACCTCCACAGCGTCGCGCGACGCAGGCCGAGGGGCAATGAAAGAGAGCATCCTGGATGTACTGCTGTACCTGTTTGAACACTATTTCAGCGAAGATGCGGACCTGATCCGTGACCGCGATTCGCTCCAGAACGGCCTGATCCAGGCCGGTTTCAGCCCCACCGAGATCAACAAGGCGTTCGACTGGCTCGATGCCCTGGCCGCGCAGCGGCCGAGCGTGGCCCAGGCGCGGGTCGATGGCCCCGTGCGCATCTACCACGGCCCCGAGCTGGACAAGCTGGACGTGGAATGCCGCGGCTTCCTGCTGTACCTGGAACAGCACGGCATCCTCGACGCCGACCAGCGCGAGCTGGTGCTGGACCGGGCGATGGCCCTGGACCAGGACGAACTGGACCTGGACGACCTGAAGTGGGTCGTGCTGATGGTGCTGTTCAACCAGCCCGGCTCCGAAGCGGCCTACGCCTGGATGGAGACGCAGATGTTCATGGACGAGCCAGAACCCCTGCACTGACCGTACACTTGGGGGCATAGCGCATTCAGGAGCGTCCCCGTGAGCGAGTGGTTCCACGCAGAAGGCAACCGGCAGCAAGGCCCGCTGCCGGCGGAACAGTTGGTCGAGTTGTTCCGCAACAACCAGATCTCCCTGGACACCCTGGTCTGGCGCGACGGCCTGCCGCAATGGCAGCCGTTGCGCAGCGTGGTCGATGAGCTGGGCCTGATCGTGCCGGCGCTGGACGTCGCCGCGCCGGCCGTGGAACCCGAGCCGGAGCCCGAACCGGAACCGGTTGCGCCGCCGCCGCCGCAACCACCGGTGCTGCCGCCGTCCACGCCCTATGCCACGCAGACCCCGGCCGGGGTGCTGCCGCCGCCGAAAAAGAAGCTCTCCGGCTGCGCCCTGACCGCGATCATCGGCGGCGGCCTGCTGCTGGTGCTGGTGCCGGTCATGGCCATCCTCGCGGCGATCGCCCTGCCTGCCTACAACGACTACACCGTGCGTGCCAAGGTTGCCACCGCGGTCAATGCCCTGCAGCCGCTGAAACAGCAGGTGCAGCACTTCGCCGACGACGAAGGCCGCTGCCCCGGTGCCAACGATGCCGGTTTCCCGGCGCCGGGTGATTTCACCCAGGCCGGCCTGTCGGCGGTGAACATCGGCCGCTTCAACAACGGCCACTGCGGCATCGAAGCAACGCTGGCCGTGCCCGGCAAGAGCCTCGATGGCGACCTGCTGTGGCTGGAATATGATCGCGACAGCGGCCGCTGGGAATGCAGCGGTGAAAGCGACGACAAGTACCTGCCGCCGTCGTGCCGCGGCTGAGCCACGTGCACGGCAGCACCTCCAAGGACGATCCAACAGGGAACATGCAATGACCGAGTGGTACTACGCCGAAGGACAGCAACGCCAGGGCCCGCTGCCGGTCCAGGAAATCCGCCAGCGCTTCCAGCGGGGCGAACTGAACCTGGACACCCTGGTCTGGCGCGAAGGCATGGCCCAGTGGGCTGCACTGCGCCAGGTGGTCGATGAGCTCGGCCTGCAGACACTGGCCGATGCCAGCACGGCCACCGCCAGCGGCGGCTTCGACCTGCGCGGCGACTACGCCGCCATCGACAACGGCACTGCACCGCTGCCTGGCACGGGTGCGCTCAGCAGCTCGCCCTACAGCGCCCCGGCCGCTTCCGGTGCCGGTGGCCCGCAGCCGGTGATCGGCGGCGAGGTGGTCTACGCAGGCTTCTGGAAGCGCGTAGCGGCGTACATGATCGACTACTTCGTGCTGGCCATTCCGGGCGGCATCATCGGCGCCATCATCGGCGTGGTGCTTGGCGCCAGCATGGGCGCGGTGGGCAGCGGCGAGACCTCCATCGAAATCGTCGCGCAGGTGGCCAGCGCGCTGATCAACATGGCCATCGGCGTTGCCTACTACACCTGGTTCCATTCCTCGCAGGGTGGCGCCACGCTGGGCAAGATGGCGGTCGGCATCAAGGTCGTGCGCAGCAACGGCGATCGCCTGACCAAGGGCCGCGCCTTCGGCCGCTACTGGGCCATGCTGCTGAGCAGCTTCACCCTCGGCATCGGCTTCCTGATGGCCGCCTTCACCGAGCGCAAGCAGGGCCTGCACGACATGATCTGCGACACCCTGGTGGTCGACCGCTGGGCCTACACCGACCAGCCGCACCTGCAGCGCCATGAGCTGGGCACGGTCACCATCGTGATCCTGGTGCTCACCGGCCTGCTGGTGCTGGCGGGCCTGGTGGTGCTGGTGGCCGCGGTCGGCTTCATCGCCAAGATGGCCTCATGAACGGCCATCCTCACGTCTGGCTGCTTGACAGGGGCTGGCCGGGCGTGATTCCTCTAATAAGGTGAAACCTGAACGCCCGGCACACTACCGGGCGTTCAGCGTATTGATTTGTCCGTGGCCGCTTCACTAATGCGGCCGTTTGCTCCACCCTAGCGGCCCCTCCCCTGCGGCTCGCCCCACAGACACTGCTGCCATGCCCAAGCACCTGCTCATCGTCGAATCGCCGGCCAAGGCCAAGACGATCAACAAATACCTCGGCAAGGACTACACCGTCCTGGCCTCGTATGGGCATGTGCGTGACCTGATTCCGAAGGAAGGCGCGGTCGACCCGGACAACGGGTTCGCCATGCACTACGACGTGATCGACAAGAACGAAAAACATGTCGACGCGATCGCCAAGGCCGCCAAGGGCGCCGACGACATCCTGCTGGCGACCGACCCGGATCGCGAAGGTGAAGCGATCAGCTGGCATATCGCCGAGATCCTGAAGGAACGCGGGCTGGTCAAGGACAAGCCGATGCAGCGCGTGGTGTTCACCGAGATCACCCCGCGCGCCATCAAGGAAGCGATCAGCCAGCCACGCGCGATCGCCAGCGACCTGGTCGATGCCCAGCAGGCGCGCCGCGCGCTGGACTACCTGGTCGGCTTCAACCTGTCGCCGGTGCTGTGGCGCAAGGTCCAGCGCGGCCTGTCCGCCGGCCGCGTGCAGAGCCCGGCGCTGCGCATGATCGTCGAGCGCGAGGAAGAGATCGAAGCCTTCATCGCCCGCGAGTACTGGTCGATCGCCGCCGAGTGCGCACACCCGTCGCAGCACTTCAACGCCAAGCTGATCAAGCTGGACGGGCAGAAATTCGAGCAGTTCACCATCACCGACGGCGACACCGCCGAAGCCGCCCGCCTGCGCATCCAGCAGGCCGCGCAGGGCTCGCTGCATGTCACCGACGTGGCCAGCAAGGAGCGCAAGCGCCGCCCGGCGCCGCCGTTCACCACCTCCACCCTGCAGCAGGAAGCCTCGCGCAAGCTCGGTTTCACCACCCGCAAGACCATGCAGGTGGCGCAGAAGCTGTATGAAGGCGTGGCGATCGGTGACGAAGGCACCGTCGGCCTCATCTCGTACATGCGTACCGACTCGGTGAACCTGTCGCAGGACGCGCTGGCCGAAATCCGCGACGTGATCGCCCGTGATTACGGCATCGCCTCGCTGCCCGACCAGCCGAACACCTACCAGACCAAGTCCAAGAACGCCCAGGAAGCGCACGAGGCGGTGCGCCCGACCTCGGCCCTGCGCACCCCGGCCCAGGTGGCGCGCTTCCTGACCGACGACGAGCGCCGCCTGTACGAACTGATCTGGAAGCGCGCCGTCGCCTGCCAGATGATCCCGGCCACGCTCAATACCGTCAGCGTCGACCTGTCCGCTGGCAGCGAGCACGTGTTCCGTGCCAGCGGTACCACCGTGGTGGTGCCCGGCTTCCTGGCCGTGTACGAGGAAGGCAAGGACAACAAGAGCGCCGAAGACGAGGACGAAGGCCGCAAGCTGCCGGCGATGAAGCCGGGCGACCGCGTGCCGCTGGAACGCATCCAGGCCGAGCAGCATTTCACCCAGCCGCCGCCGCGCTACACCGAAGCGGCGCTGGTGAAGGCGCTGGAAGAGTACGGCATCGGCCGTCCGTCGACCTACGCCTCGATCATCCAGACCCTGCTGTTCCGCAAGTACGTGGAAATGGAAGGCCGCAGCTTCCGCCCGTCCGACGTCGGCCGCGCGGTGTCCAAGTTCCTGTCCAGCCACTTCACCCAGTACGTGGACTACGACTTCACCGCCAAGCTCGAAGACGAGCTCGACGCCGTCTCGCGTGGCGAAGAAGAGTGGATCCCGCTGATGGCCCGCTTCTGGGAGCCGTTCAAGGAGCTGGTGGAAGACAAGAAGGAATCGGTGGACCGCGCCGAGGCCAGTGGCGCGCGCGAGCTCGGCACCGACCCGAAGACCGGCAAGCCGGTCAGCGTGCGCCTCGGCCGCTTCGGGCCTTACGCCGCCATCGGCAGCACCGCCGAGGACGCCGAGGAGAAGCCGAAATTCGCCTCGCTGCGCCCCGGCCAGTCGATGCACACCATATCCTTGGAAGATGCGCTGGAACTGTTCCTGATGCCACGCGCGCTGGGCGAGGACAACGGCGAGCCGGTCAGCGTCGGCATCGGCCGCTTCGGCCCGTTCGCCAAGCGCGGCAGCACCTATGCCTCGCTGAAGAAGGAAGACGACCCGTACACCATCGACCTGGCCCGCGCCGTGTTCCTGATCGAAGAGAAGGAAGAGATCGCGCGCAACCGGATCATCAAGGAGTTCGAGGGCAGCGACATCCAGGTGCTGAACGGCCGCTTCGGCCCGTACATCAGCGACGGCAGGATGAACGGCAAGATCCCCAAGGATCGCGAGCCGGCATCGCTGACCCTGGCCGAAGTGCAGCAGCTGATGGAAGAAACCGGCAAGCCCGTGCGCAAGGGCTTCGGCGCCAAGAAGGCTGCCGCGAAGAAGGCACCGGCCAAGAAGGCGGCGGTGAAGAAGGAAGCGGCGCCGAAGAAGGCCGCAGCCAAGAAAGCGCCTGCCAAGAAGGCGGCGAAGAAGGCCGTGGTAAAGAAGGCCGCTGCAAAGAAGGCACCGGCGAAGAAGGCCGTCAAGAAAGCCGCGAAGTAGATTCACGCCATGCGTGGATAAGGGGTAGTGCCGGCCGCTGGCCGGCAACATCCAGAAGCACCCGATGCCGGCCAGCGGCCGGCACTACCGGGCCAGGGTCCACCCCTTCTGCACGCCGCAGGGGGATAATGGGGGCCCACGTCGGGCCGGTCGCCGCCATGAAAGAACTCACCCTGGACTCTGCTGTCGCCATGCTCCGCGCCGGCGGCGTGATCGCCTATCCGACCGAAGCGGTCTGGGGCCTGGGCTGTGATCCCTCGCATGAGGCGGCGGTGCACATGGTGCTGCGGCTGAAGCAGCGCCCGATCGAGAAGGGCATGATCCTGGTCGCCGCCGAATTGTCGCAGCTGGAGGGCTGGGTGCGCCTGCAGGCGTTGCCCGATGCCCGCCAGCGCGCGGTACTGGCCAGCTGGCCGGGTGCCAACACTTGGATCCTGCCGGCCGGTCCGCGCGCCCAGCCCTGGATTACCGGCGAGCACAGCGGCATCGCCGTGCGCATCAGCGCGCACCCGCTGGTCGCCGCCCTGTGCCGCGCCTGGGGGGGGCCCCTCGTCTCCACCAGCGCCAACCTGGCCGGTGAACCACCGGCACGCAGCCGTGCCGAGCTGGATCCACGCCTGCTGCGCCTGCTCGATGGCATCCTCGATGGCGAAACCGGCGGCCTGGCCCAGCCCACCCCGATCCGCGACGCGCTCAGCGGCAACGTGCTGCGCTCCTGAGCGGACGATTGCACTGCCACGCACAATCACGCACCCTGCCGCCATGAACCTGCTGCGCACCGCCCTGGGCCTGTGCCTGCTGCTGCCATGGACCGCACCGGCCGCCGAGGACGTGCGCGTCTACCGCTGCGTCGCCAGCAATGGCGCCGTGGCCCTGCAGGACAGGCCCTGCAGCAGCGGCCGGCAGGAGGTGCGTGACCTGCAGCGCCCGCGCGATCCGGCACCCCGGGTGGTGCGCAGTGACGCCCCTCCCGCGGCGCCCAGCGAGGTTCCGGTGATGCGCGATCGCGAAGTCCGCCACGTCTACATCCAGCCGCCACAACCGTTGTACGAGTGCGTGAGCGACGACGGTCGCCGCTACACCAGCGACAGCAACGAGGGCAATCCGCGCTGGGTACCGTTGTGGACCAGCGTGTGGCTCCCGCACGGGCACCACGGCGCGGTCCATCCCGGTCCACGCCCGGGCTTCGGCACGCCGGTCGGTGCGCCGATCGGTGAAGGCACAGGCTACCGGCCGCCTGCGGTGGGCGTCGGCGTGCAGGTGCCGGCCGGCAGCGTGCTGGTCCGTGACAGCTGCCATGCGCTGCCGCCGCAGGACGTCTGTGCGCGCCTGCGTGACCGCCGCTGGGAACTGGACCGCCGTTACAACAGCGCGCTGCAGAGTGAGCGCACCGCCATCAGCAATGAACAGCGTGGCATCGACGCGCGCCTGTCGCGGGACTGCGAACGCTGAGCGCGATGCCTGCCTGGGCATGTACGCTGTGCGCATGAAGAACCTGATCTGGCTGGCCCTGGGCCTGTTCGCCGGCAACGCGTTGGCCGACGACGGGGTGATCTACCGTTGTACCTCCAGCAGCAGCGATGTGCCCACCCTGCAACGCACGCCCTGCCCTGCCGGCAGCAAGCAGCAGGTGGTGAGGGTGCCGGCCAGTGCTCCGCCGGCGCCGGCGTCAGCGGCACCCGTGCCGGCCGCGCCCGGACCGGCCGCGGCCACTGCGCCGTCCGTTCCCGCACCCGCGCCTCGTCGCCCCGGCGAAGGACGCACGATCATGGAGGCTGGCATGGTCGAACGCGAAGGCGGCGATCTGATACTCGACAGTGCATCGCTGCCACGCCAGGCCGATGCCGCGCCGGACAGCAATGCGCCGCCGAAGCCGCCGCTGCCACCGATCTTCCAGTGCACCGACAGCCAGGGCGGTGGCTACCTGCACGAATACGAAGCCGCCCCCGGGCGCTGCGAACTGATGACCGTGCAGGGACTGGGCGGCGCCACGCCGGTCAATGCCGCCGGCTGCGAAGTGGTGCGCGACCGCTGCGAGGAACTGCCGGACGCGCAGCGCTGCAGCAGCTGGCAGCAACGCTTCCGCGACGCACGTGGCCGTGAGCGGTTCGCCTCGCCGGAAAACCGCGACAATGCCCGTGCGGAACGCGAACGGCTGCAGGGCGTGCTGGAGGCCAGCAACTGCCCGGTACCAGGGTGACGGCCACCCGGTAGTGCCGGCCGCTGGCCGGCAATCGCAGGATCTTCAAATGATTCCAGTTGCCGGCCAGCGGCCGGCACTACCCTTTGGAAGATCAGAACCCGTAGCGCAGGAAGCCGCCATCCACCGCGATGCATTCGCCGGTGACATAGCTGGCCGCCGGCAGGCACAGGAAGCCAACGGCTGCGGCCACTTCCTCCGGCTCGCCGATGCGGCGCATCGGCGTGCGGTTGATCACTTCCTCGTAGTAGTCCGGGTCCGACAACGGACCGGACGTGCGCCGCGTGCGGATGTACCAGGGCGCCACCGCGTTGACCCGGATGCCATCCTCCGCCCACTCGACGGCCAGGTTGCGGGTCATCTGGTGCATCGCCGCCTTGGTCATGCCATAGACCACGCCACTGCGCACATGGGTCAGCCCGGACACGCTGCCGACATTGACGATCGACGACGACGCGTGCCGGGCCAGCAGCGGATGCGCGTAGCGCGACAGCTCGAAGGCCGAGAACAGGTTGGTCTCGAAGATCTTGCGCCATTCGTCCTCGGAATATTCCGTGGCCGCCTTGGTGACGTTGCCACCGGCATTGTTGACCAGGATGTGCAGGCCATCGCTGTGATCTTCCACCCAGTCCAGGATCTGCCGACGGTCCTCGTCATCGGAGACATCGGCCGCCAGCGCGTGCACCTGGTGCTGCGGATAGACATCCAGCAGTTCGTCGCGCGCCGTTTCCAGCATGTCGATGTCGCGGCCGACGATCATCAGGTCGGCGCCGAGGCCAGCCAGTTCGTGCGCAATGGCCAGGCCAATACCGGCGCTGGCACCCGTGATCAGGGCCGTCTGGCCGTCCAGGCGCCACCGTTGCTGGGTCATGAGTCCTCCGGGGCCGCGCCCGCTGTGTTTCGATGCCGCAAGGATACGCGCTCACGGCAGCGCTCGGCCGGGGATGCGACACTTGCCATACGCCCACCGCGGAGAGCCGCCATGCGCATCCTGATCCAGTCCACGTCGCTGCTGGCCAGCCTGCTGCTGGCGGCCTGCCAGCGGCCGCCCACGCCGAACCCGGAGAAGCCACCGGTGCCACGAGCGATGTCGCGTGCGATCAACGACCCGCTGGACCGCGCCAAGGACGTGCAGAAAACCGTCGATGATGCCGCTGCGCGTGAGCGCAAGGCCGAAGCCGACGCGACGCAATGACCTGTGGGGTCAGAGACCTTTGTGCTGCCAAGGAATCCGACCCCATGAACGAAAACGCCCGGCCAGAGCCGGGCGTTTTCATTCGGTACCGTTGCCGATCAGAATCCGCAGAAGCAGTACGCCAGCGCCTTCACCGGAGCGCCATTGCCCTTCTCGCGGGCCGCGTTCTCGACGAAGCGCAACTGAGTGTCCACTTCCGGCATCGTGCGTGCCAGCATCATCCGCGCCATCCCCGAATCGGACAGCATCCAGGCACCGGCGCGGCTGCCGGCGAAACCGCTGACGAACTGTGCGAACGGCGTGGCTGCCTTCTCGATGTAGCGCACGCGATAGGCATCGGCCTTGCCCAGCTTGGCGCGGCTGGCCGCATCGGCCACCGCGTCCTTCAGGCCACCGAAGGCGTCGACCAGGCCGCGTTCCTTGGCCTGTGCACCGCTCCACACGCGGCCACGGGCGACCTCGTCCACGGCCTCGACCGGCTTCTTGCGGGCGTCGGCGACACGGCCGGTGAAGTCCGCGTAGCCCTTGTTGATCACCGTCTGGATGACCTGGCCGACGGCCGGGTCCATCGGGCGGGTGACATCGAAGGCGCCGGCGAAGCGGGTGGTGCCGACACCGTCGGTGTGCACGCCGATCTTGTCCAGCGCGCGGCTGAAGTTCGGCACCATGCCGAAGATGCCGATCGAACCGGTGATGGTCGACGGATCGGCATAGATGCGATCGGCGTTCATGCTGATCCAGTAGCCACCGGAAGCGGCCAGATCACCCATCGACACCACGACCGGCTTGCCAGCGGCCTGCAGGGCTACCACTTCACGACGGATCTGCTCGGAGGCGAACACTTCACCGCCCGGCGAATCCACCCGCAGCACCACCGACTTCACGTTGTCGTCGTCGCGCGCGGCACGCAGCAGCGCCGAGGTCGACTCGCCACCGATGCGGCCGGCCGGCAGGTCACCGCCACTGATTTCGCCGGCGGCCACCACCACGGCCACCTGCGGACGCGAGTCCACCGGGTTGCGGCGCGCGTCGAGCAGGGCCAGGTAGCGGCCGAAGTCAACGTTGCGGAAACCACCGTCGGCATCCTCGTCGGCCACGCCGCGCTCGATCATCAGATCCTCGAATTCCTCGCGGGTCGTCAGCGCGGTCACCAGCTTCTGCTGCAGGGCGAACTTGGCCAGGTCACCACCGGCGGCAGCGATGCCTTCCGGCAGGGTGTCGATGCCGGCGGCCAGCTGTGCCGGATCCAGGCGGCGGGCCTTGGCGATGTCGCCCAGGTAGCGCTGCCACACGTCGTTCATCCAGAACAGGTCGGCTTCCTTGGAGGCCGGCGACGCCGCGTCGAGCACGTACGGCTCGGCCGCGGACTTGTACTCGCCCACCTTGAACAGGTGCACGTCCACGCCCAGCTTGTCCTGCAGGCCGGTGCGGAAGTACTGGCGGTAGCGGCCGAGACCTTCGAGCACGACCGAACCCATCGGGTCCAGGTAGACCTCGTCGGCCTGCGCGGCCAGCAGGTACTGCGACTGGCCCATGCTCTCGCTGTAGGCCACCAGCTGCTTGCCGGAGGCGCGCAGGTCCTGCAGCGCGGCGGCCACCTCACGCAGCGAGGCGAAACCGGACGGCTGCAGCTTGTCCAGCTCCAGCACCACGCGTTCGATCTTCTTGTCTTCCTTGGCCGACTCGATCACCCGCAGCAGATCGCGCAGCTGGATCTCCTCGGCGCCGTTGTCACCCACCGCCTTGGCCAGCGCGCGGCTGACCGGGTCGGCGCTGAACTGCTCGACCAGGCGGCCTTCCGGCGCGATCACGAGCGTCGTGCGGTCCTGCAGCGACTTGCTGGCACCGGCACCCATGCCGGCGGCGATGACGAACATCACCAGCAGCAGGAACAGCAGGCCGAAGAACACCAGGTTGAGGATCAACCGGCGGGTGAAGTTCATGACGTCCCACAGCCCGATGAAGAAACTGGCGACGGGGTTGCGACGCGCCGGGGGCAGCGGGGGCACGGGTTGATTCATGGAACGCTCCGGATGGCTTCTTGCCGTGGTACCAGCATAGCCGGTGCCGCGTGATGCAGCATCGGACACAAGTCAGGGGATCGCCCGTCACGGGTGAACGTGGCGGGCGGGAAGATCAGGACAGCGCGGATTGCCCGATGCGCTGGCTGCTGCGGCGCAGGCGCCAGCCCATCAGGATGGCAGCGGCGGTCAGGCCGACGATCAGGCCGATCCACATGCCCTGCGGGCCCATGCCCAGCCCCAGGCCGAGCCCGGCGCCGAGCGGCATGCCCAGGCCCCAGTACGCGAACATGGCGATGAACATCGGCACGCGGGTGTCCTTCAGGCCGCGCAGCGCGCCGGCCGACAGCACCTGGATGCCGTCCGGGAACTGGAAGGTGGCCGCGTACAGCAGCAGGGTCGAGGCCAGGCCGGCCACTGCCAGGTCGTTGGTGTACACACCGACGATGGCATCGTGGCCGAACAGCAGCACTGCCGCCGACAACGTCTGCGTGCCCATGATGATCGCGTAACCGGCCCAGGCCGCACGCCGCACGCCGAAGCCGTCACCACGGCCGACCGCATGGCCGACGCGCACGGTGGTGGCCTCGGCCACGCCCATCGGGATCATGAAGCACAGCTGCGCGACATTGATCGCGATCTGGTGCGCAGCGGCTTCGTTGGCACCAAGGCGGCCGATCAGCAGCGCGGTGACGATGAACAGGCCGCCCTCCATCAGCACGGTGATGCCGATCGGCAGGCCGGTGCGCAGCAAGTCCCAGATCGCCTTCCAGCGCGGCCCTTCGAAATGCGAGAACAGCTGCAGATGGGCGAAGCGCCTGGTGAACCACAGGTAGGTGGCGAAGGCGATTGCCTGCAGCCACATCATCACCGCCGAGGCGATGCCCAGGCCTTCGGCGCCCATTTCCGGGAAGCCGAGCTTGCCGTTGGCCAGCACATAGCCCATCGGTGCCAGCACCAGCAGGCCACCGAAGCCGAGCAGCATGGTCGGCAGCGTCCAGTGCATGCCTTCACTGAGATAGCGCATGCAGAAGTACAGGGTCAGCGCAGGTCCGCCCCAGCGCACCGCATGCAGGAACGCGGTCGCCCCCGGCACGATGTCCGGCGCGATGCCGAACGACGGCAGCAGCGGCGGCACCACGGTGAGGAAGGTGAACATGATCAGGCCCAGCCCCAAGGCCAGCCACAGTGCCTGGCGGAACAGCGGGCCGATCTCGCGCTCGCGGCCGGCGCCATGCAGCTGCGACACCGAGGCGGTGAGCGAGATCAGGGTGCCGATCGGAATCAGCATCGGCAGCCACAGCAGCGCCGTACCGATGGTGACGGCGGCCAGTGTGGCCGTGGCGTGGTGGCCGGCAATCACGTTGTCGACGAAGGAGATCAGACCGGTGGACACATGGCCCAGCACAAGCGGCAGGGCGAGCAGACCGGTGGCGCCGACTTCCTTGCTGAAGCGCGGCGTGGAGGTTGCAGTAGACATAAGGTGCTTGACGCGAACTGCGGTTGCGCGCGAAGGGCACAGGCACCGGGTTGCGGGCGCCCATCTTACGCGGGCGGCGCCAGCATTCCCATGACATGGCGTGAATGCTGGGTTTCAGCCGCCCCACACAAAAAGGGGACGGAGGGGATTAAGTCGTTTCAGGCCCGCTAGTGCCGGATGCGACTTAATCCCCTCCGTCCCCTTTTTTACTGGCCGGCCTGGCGCTTGAGCCAGCTGTCGCGCTCGGCGGCGGGCACGGCGAGGAAGGCGCTGCGCACTGCGTCGCGTTCCTGCGGTGGCGTTCGCTGCGCGACCAGAGTCAGCTGGGCCAGCTGCGCCGGGCTGAGCTGGCGCAGTACGGCCAGCGCGGTCTCGCGCTGTTCCGGCGGCACGAAGCCGAACAAGCCATGCAGCTTGGGGAATTCCAGGCCCAGTTGCGGGCCCAGCCGCCACCCGTCGCGGAACGCCTGGTCCTGGTCGCGGAACTGTTGGCGCAGGCGCTGCTGCTGGTCCGCAGGCAGCGCATTGAATCGCGCAGCCGCCTGGCGGATGCGCTCGCGCTCTCCTTCCGGCAGCGCGCGCCAGGCGGCGTAGTCGGCGCGGCGCTGGCGCTGCTGCTGCGCATCGAGCTGGGCGAAGCCAGAGGGTGCTGCCGTCGACGGTGCTGGCGAAGCCACCGGCGTGGCCGGCGACGTCGGTGGCGGCAACGGCACGTTCAACGATTGCGGCGCGGCAGACAGCGACAACGGCAGGGCCAGCAGCAGGCTGGCGAACACGGACTTATTCATCGGCAGCAGCGGTTTCCAGCGTGGCACTGGCCGGCTCCGGCCGGCTCGGCCTGGATTGCGATTCATCCACCGGCAGCGGGCCGCCCGCGGCAGTCCACGCGTACAGGTCGGCATCGGCAACCAGCGGGTAGTCACGATCGGCCAGCATCGCTGCGTCGTCCGTGGCCTGGGCCGTGGTCGCATCCGGCGTGGCGTTGACCTTGCTGGGTGGCAGGGCTTCCACCGTCACCGGACCGGCTTCGCCCACCACCCCCTCCGGCAGCGGTGCATCACTGCCGAAGGAATGCCCCTGCCAGTGGCGCCAGCCCAGCGCTGCGGCCAACAGTATCGCCACGGTCGCCAGCAGGATCAGCGGACCGCGCCAACGTGGCTTGGCGTTCGTGCGACGGCGCTTGCCATTGGCGGCCGCCCGCTCATCGCGCTGCGGTGCGCGCCAGCTCGGGGTCGGGGCTTCATTGTGGGCGGTCGCGGCGGCGGGTTGCTGCAGCTGCTGCAGGCGCGCGGCCGGCAACTCACGGATACGCGCCTGCACCTGTTCGGCCAACTGGCGCCAGGCCGAGGCATCCGGCTGGCCGTGGGCATCACGCGGGCAGGCGTCGGCCAGCAGGTGCTGGTAGCCCGCCTCGTCCTGGTCGAGCACGCGCATGGCGATGCCCTCGTCCAGGCTGCCACCCACCCGCAGCAGCAGCGCAAGGCGCGGCAGCGGCGGCATCGCGCCCAGCACGGCCAACGGCGGCAGCCACTGCCCGCCCACCGGCTCGCGCAGCGCCTGGCGCTGGCCCAGAAGGGTCCAGAAGCGGGTCGGCCACTGCGCCATCGGCAGGTCGCTGGCCACTGCGGCAAAGGCGCGCATCACCGCCACCAGGGTCTGCTCGGCGCGCGCGGCATCGCCGCACTGCAGTTCAGCGACCACCAGGGCACGGCGCTCGACGCCACGCAGGAACGCCGACAGCGCGCCGGCCGCGGTCGAGGAAACAGGGGCGGGCACAGCCGTCATCGGTCACTCCAAAGGTCTGCCGGCATGATAGCGGCAGGCCATCGACGCCCGTAGGACTTGCGCCCACAGGCACTTCGTGCTGCAGGTTGTGCACAGCACCACGCAGCCTCCGGCGAAAACTGTGGCTTCGGGCTGAATTCACTCTGTTTCAGCATTGTTTCACACTTAAGATATTGATTTTATTGTCTTTTGTTGTGTGGCGATTTTTTGACCAACCCAAGCGTGAGGCCGTCGCCATCGGCCTTCTACGTTTCCGATGGCCGTTAACGCACAACGTTATCCACAGAACATGTGGATAAGACTGAATCTCCAATGGACACCGATATTTAGGTGACATTTATGATTCAACGGGCGCCGCCCCGCCGCTCCCGCTGCTGCCGTTCGCGCGCGCATGGCCCGTTACACTGGCCCGATGCTTTCACCGATTCCGACCCTGCAGGTCGCCCTGCCTGTCCCCCTGCCCCGCCTGTTCGACTACCTGTCGCCGGAGGGCGATGCACCGGCGGTCGCGGTCGGCTGCCGCCTGAAGGTGCCGTTCGGCAACCGGGAGCTGGTCGGTGTGGTGGTGGGGCACGGCCAGACCGACGACGGCCAGGGACTGCGCCAGGCCCTGGCCTGGTGCGACCCGCAGCCGCTGCTGCAGGGGGAGCTGTGGCAGAGCCTGCAATGGCTGGCGCGCTACACCCATGCGCCACTGGGCGAGGTGCTGAGCACCGCCCTGCCCGGCCCGCTGCGCCATGGCGAGGCCCTGCCCGACACCCACCATTGGGGCTGGCAGCTGACAGCCGAAGGCCACGCCCAGCGTGAAAAGCTGCGCGCCGGCAGCCGTCCACGGCAACTGGCCGAGCTGCTGGCCGAAGCCATCGTGGATGAGGACGTGCTGGGCGAACGCATGCAGGACTGGCGCACCGCCGCGCGCAGCCTGGCCAAGCGCGGGCTGGCCGAGCGGGTTGCGCTGAGCGTGGCCCCCAAACACGCGCAGCCACTGCCCGGTCCCACGCTCAACCCGGACCAGGCCGAGGCGGTGGCCGCGATCACTGCCGCCGACGGCTTCCAGCCGTTCCTGCTGGATGGCGTGACCGGCAGCGGCAAGACCGAGGTCTACCTGCAGGCGATCATCCATTGCCTGGCGCAGGGCAGGCAGGCGCTGGTGCTGGTGCCTGAAATCGGCCTGACCCCGCAGACCCTGGCACGCTTCCGTGGCCGCCTCGGCATCGCCGTGCATGCGCTGCACTCGGGGTTGAACGACAACGAGCGCGCGCGCGTCTGGGCAGCGGCCTCACGCGGCGAAGCGCGCGTCATCGTCGGCACCCGCTCAGCGGTGTTCACGCCGCTGCCCCAGGCCGGCCTGCTGATCGTCGACGAGGAACACGACGGCAGCTACAAGCAGCAGGACGGCATCCGTTACCACGCGCGCGATTTCGCCCTGGTCCGGGCCAAGTCGCTGGGCGTTCCGGTGTTGCTGGGCAGTGCCACGCCCTCGCTGGAAACCCTGCACAACGCCTACGCCGGGCGTTACACCCACCTGCGCCTGAAACAGCGCGCCGGCGATGCGCGGCCACCGCGCGTGCGCATCCTCGATGTACGCAAGCGCCCGCTGCATGACGGCCTCTCGGCCGATGTGCTGGCCGGCATCGGGGAGCATCTGCAGCGTGGCCAGCAGGTGCTGGTGTTCAAGAACCGCCGCGGCTACGCACCGGTGCTGCTGTGCCACGACTGCGGCTGGACCGCGCCATGCCAGCGCTGCGATGCGCCGATGACCGTGCATGGTGGCGGTCGTCGCCTGCAGTGCCACCACTGCGGCGCGCGGCAACCGGCGCCGCTGGCATGTCCGGCCTGCGGCAGCCTGGCGCTGCAACCGCAGGGCATCGGTACCGAACGCCTGGAAGAACATCTCACTGCGGCCTTCGCCGACTTCCCGGTGGTGCGCATCGACCGCGGCACCACCTCACGGCGCGACGCGCTGGAACAGCAGCTGGCGAAACTGGGCGACCAGCCCGGCATCCTGGTCGGCACGCAGATCCTGGCCAAGGGCCACGACCTGCCCAAGCTGACCCTGGTGGTGGTGGTGGGTATCGATGAGGGCCTGTTCTCGGCCGACTTCCGCGCCAGCGAAAAACTGGCGCAGCAGCTGATCCAGGTGGCCGGCCGCGCGGGACGTGCGCGCGACCCGGGCGAGGTCTGGCTGCAGACCCATCACCCCGGGCACCCGCTGCTGGAAACCCTGGTGAGCGGTGGCTACCATCCGTTCGCGCAAGCCGAGTTGAACCAGCGCCAGGCGGCCGGATTCCCGCCCTTCGCGCATCTGGCGCTGATGCGCGCCGAAGCGCAGCAGGTGGAGCATGCCAATGCATTCCTGCTGGCGGCCCGGCACCTGCTGGGCGAACAGAACGTGGTCGAGGCCTACGGGCCGATGCCGGCGCCGATGCCACGGCGGGCCGGTTACCAGCGCACGCAGCTGCTGCTGTCTGCGGTGCAGCGGCCGCCGCTGCATGGCGTGCTTTCGCAACTGGTTCCGCAGCTGTACGCGCTGCCGGAAGCACGCAAGGTGCGCTGGTCGCTGGATGTGGATCCAACGGATCTTTATTGAGGGGTCGGATCCCTTTTCGCAGAAAAGGGCTCTGACCCCGGACGCCTTCGCTTACGTCAGCGGCGACATCACGCCGCGCTGGTAGGCCGGTCGCTCACGCAGGCGCGCATACCACTCGGCCAGGTGCGGCAGGTCCGGGCGCTGGATCGGCAGTTCATACCAGGCGTACACCAGCGAGCCGAGCGGAATGTCGCCCATGGCGAACGTCCCGCCCGACAGCCATGGCTGCGTGGCCAGGGTGGCATCGGCCATCGCCAGGTAGTCACCGGCACGGACGATGGCCGCGCTGATGCGCGCTTCGTCACGGTCGGCCGGCGCGGTGCGCATGATGCCCCAGACCAGGTCGCTGTACAGCGGCGCCATCCGCGAGGTGCTCCAGTCCATCCACTTTTCGGCCTGCGCGCGCTCCATCGGGTCCTCGGCGTACAGCGTGCCCAGCGCATAGCGCGCGCTCAGGTAACGCACGATGGTGTTCGATTCCCACAGCGGCAGGCCGTGGTCCTCGATCACCGGCACCAGGCCGTTGGGATTCATCGCCTGGTACTCCGGCGTCTGCGTGCCGCCATGGCTGCCGCCGACTTCGATGGATTCGTACGGCAGGCCGATCTCCTCGGCACACCACAGCACCTTGCGGACGTTGCTGGAATTGCGGCGGCCCCAGATCTTCAACATGCGGGTTTTCCTTGCTGGCAATGCGAGCGGCAACGATACGCCTGATTGGAGTGGAGATGTGCGTGCCGGATGCGGGATCGGGCGCCTGCGCGCTGCCGGCCAGCGGCCGGCACTACCGGTTCTTTTTTGGCAGCGCGCGCACGTAGGACGACTTGCCATCCTTCTTCAGCTCGAACAGGCCGATCGCCGCCAGCAGATCGCTGAGTTTGCCGTAGCCATAGTTGCGCGGATCGAACGAGGCCTGGTTGCCGATCTGGCTGCCGACCGGCCCCAGGTGCGACCAGCCATCCTCGCCCTCGGCCGAGGACACCGCGCGGCGCAGCATCTTCACCAGCCGGGTGTCGCTGCGCATCTCCGCCCCGCTCTTGCGCGGGCGTGCATCATCATTGGCGACGGGCTCGTTCGATGCCTGTTCGCTCGATGCCTGCTCGGCATCCGGCACGCTGGCGTGGGTCTGGCCCAGCGCTTCCAGGTAGGTGAACTTCGAGCACGCGTTGACGAACGGTTCCGGCGTCTTCTTTTCGCCGAAGCCATACACCTTCACGCCGTCGGTCAGCAGGCGCATCACCATCGGGGTGAAATCGGCATCGCTCGACACGATGGCGAAGCCATCAAGGTTGCGCGCGTACAGCAGGTCCATGGCATCGATCACCATCGCCATGTCCGACGCATTCTTGCCCTTGCTGTAGGCGAACTGCTGGATCGGGCGGATCGCGTATTCGTGCAGCACCGCTTCCCAGCCCTTCAACCGCGGGCTCTTCCAGTTGCCGTAGGCACGGCGCACGTTGGCCACGCCATAGCGGGCGACTTCGGCCAGGACCTCGTCGATCTTCGAGGCCGGCGCATTGTCGGCATCGATCAACAGGGCGATGCGCTTTTCCGGTTCGCTCATGGATTCCTCGCGGGCGGTTGCCTGAACCCGAGTATCGCCGATCCACCCAGGCGCTGACGTGACAGGTGGCCGCCGTGCGAAGATGCCAGGCGCTTCCCCCAATGCCCCCACTGGAGTGAGTCGATGAGTCGCGAGCGCGTTCCCCACCTGGTCGTTGTCGGCGGCGGTTTTGCCGGTCTCTGGGCCACCCGTGCCCTGGCCCGCGAGCGCATACGCATCACCCTGGTCGACCGCCGCAACCATCACCTGTTCCAGCCGCTGCTGTACCAGGTGGCCACCGCCGGCCTGTCCGCGCCGGATATCGCCGCACCGCTGCGCCACATCCTCGGCCACCAGCGCAACGTGGAAGTCCGCTTCGGCGAAGTGGTGGCCATCGACAAGCAGGCACGGCAGATCGGCATGGCCGATGGCAGCACGCTGGACTACGACAGCCTGCTGCTGGCCACCGGCGCTACCCACGCCTACTTCGGCAACGACCAGTGGGCCGAAGATGCCCCCGGCCTGAAAACGCTGGACGATGCCATTGCGCTGCGCCGCAAGCTGCTGCTGGCGTTCGAGCGTGCCGAGGCCGAACCGGACCCGACCAGGAAGGCGGCGTGGCTGAGTTTCGCCATCGTCGGTGGTGGTCCCACCGGCGTCGAACTGGCCGGCACGCTGGCCGAGATCGCGCGCCACACGCTGCGCAACGAATTCCGCCACATCGATCCGGCCAGCGCCAAGGTGCGCTTGGTCGAGGCTGGGCCGCGCGTGCTGTCCTCGTTCCCGGAAGTGCTTTCGCTGAAGGCGCGCCGCCAGCTGGAAAAGCTGGGCGTGGAAGTGCTGACCGGTACCCCGGTGAGCGACATCGACAGCCAGGGCTTCAAGCTCGGTGAGCAGTTCGTGCCGGCCCGCACCGTGGTCTGGGCCGCCGGCGTGGCCGCTTCACCACTGGCGCGCACGCTGGACGTGCCGCTGGACCGCGCCGGCCGCGTGCAGGTGCAGCCGGACCTGACCCTGCCCGATCACCCGGAGCTGTTCGTGGCCGGCGACCTGGCCGCACTGAGCCAGGCCGACGGCAAGCCGGTTCCCGGCGTGGCGCCCGCGGCCAAGCAGATGGGCAAGTACGTGGCCGAGGTGGTCCGCGCGCGCCTGCATGGCAAGGCGGCACCGGGGCCGTTCAAGTACGCCGACTACGGCAACCTGGCCACCATTGGCCGCATGGCCGCGATCGTGCACCTGGGCCGGCTGCAGCTCTCCGGCGTGCTGGCCTGGTGGTTCTGGCTGGCCGCGCACGTGTTCTTCCTGATCGGCTTCCGCAACCGCATCGTGGTGCTGCTGAACTGGGCGGTCGCGTACTGGAGCTACCAACGCAGCGCGCGCATCATCTTCGGTGATGATCAGGACGACCGGCGGCCGAGGCGGTAAGGCCGCACGCAACAGGGGTCGGATCCCTTTTCCGCGGGAAAGGGCTCTGACCCCGTCAACAAACATGGAGCGCCATCCACGCATGGCGTGGATCTACTTCCGGCAGAAGTCCTCCTTCCTCGCGGTGTCGGCAATCTGCGCGGTACTCCAATGCCGGGTGATCCAGATCGCCAACGCGGTGCTGCTGAGATGCCAGCGCAGCATGCCGCGCCGAGGTTGCCGCCACAGGTGGCGCCGGGCAATCCAGAAGGCCTCCCGCTCCACTTCAGGCACCTTGTTCTTCATCCCGTCCTTGTCGAAGAACTGGGCGGTGAAGCGCCAGGGGTTCATCGGCTGGTATCCCGCCCGTGGCTCACCGCTGCACGCAGCCACACCACTGGGCGCGCGGTCGGCCGGCTTCGGCCGACCGTCCACCAATGCCAGCCCGAGCAGATACAGCAGGCCAGGCAGCAGCGCGATGCCGGCGACCAGCACGACGACGGAGATCCATGCGTTGCCGGCGGCACGCATCGCTCAGTGCGCCTTCGGTTTCGGGTACCACAGTGCGTTGACGATGACCCAGCGCTGGTCGAAACGCCCCATGTGGAAGTAGTCGACGAACCACGGGGTTTCCAGCCGCACCGAGGCCGCGTTTCCGGTCACGTCCAGCACCGTGCAGCGGCGATCCCATTGATCCTTCGGGGTCTTCAGCGCGCCCTGTTTCGTCAACGAGACCAGCTCTTCCTTCGACATCCGGCGCAGGCCCAGGCGCTCGTCGGGTGTATCGCCGAGCACAGCGCGCTTGGCCAGGTCCGGATGCAGGGAACGGGCGACGCGCTGCGGGTCGGCCTCCAGCTGGCCATCGACGTAGTCGTGGCAGGTGGCTTCGATGGCCGCGATCGTGGCGGGGTCGGCGGCAGGGCTCGTTGCTGCGGAAAGCGCGAACAGCAGGGCAATCGTGGACATCCGGGTCTCCGGCTCTGGGCGCGGGCGGATCATCGCATGGGCCGAACGGCCCATCCACGCATGACGTGGATCTACTGTAGAGCCGAGCCCATGCTCGGCTCCCGCATCGGGCAGACGGAACAACAGCCGAGCGTGGGCTCGGCTCTACAGAAGCGCAGGATCCGTTGCCTGCAGCCAGGCCAGCTTGCGTTCGCGGGGCTGCTGCTTGAGTTGCCACTCGGCCCGCGAGGCGGCGGCCCGGTCCGGGTATTCGCGCACGGCCAGCACGCGCAGCGGCGGCCGGGCCCGGGTGTAGCGCGCGCCCTTGCCGGCCTGATGGGCGGCGAAACGCGCCTCCACATCGGTGCTGATGCCGGCGTAATAGCTGCCATCGCGGCATTCGAGCAGGTACAGGAACCACGGGCGGAGGGATGGGGCCATGCCTGGATTATGCCGTGCTGCACTGCAGCGGATATACTGGCGACCGAATGCAGGAGAGAGGCGCCGCGCTGGCGCCCGCCGAAGGCGCAGGCTCCCATGATCGCTCAGGCCGGTGGGCTGGAATCCCACCAACCATGCATTCGACTCGCCGAGCTGGAGAGAGGTCACCGGGCACGCCCGGGACGATCCGCCGAAGGGGCACGCGGCCCATGCCGCTGAACTCTCAGGCAAAAGGACAGCGGGAGCGGCACCGGTCATCGTCATCCCGTCATTGCGCAGGCAGTGGCGGTGTAGGCGCATGGCCGGCCCCACCGCGCCCGGAGCCTGTCCCATGCTGCTGTCCATCATCTACCTGATCGCCATTTCCGCCGAAGCCATGACCGGCGCACTGTCCGCCGGCCGCCGACGCATGGACCTGTTCGGTGTGGTCATGATCGCCTGTGTCACCGCCCTCGGCGGCGGCTCGCTGCGCGACATCCTGCTCGGCCACTACCCGCTGGGCTGGGTGAAGCACCCCGAGTACCTGGGCTTCACCGTGTGCGCGGCGCTGATCGCCACCTGGGTGGCGCGCTGGATGCATCACTTCCGCCGCACCTTCCTGGTGCTCGACGGGCTGGGCCTGATCGCCTTCACCCTGATCGGCTGCTCGATCGCGCGCGAGGCCGGCCATGCGATGCCGATCGTGCTGATCGCCGGCATGCTGACCGGTGCGTTCGGCGGCGTGCTGCGCGACATCCTCTGCAACGAGGTGCCGCTGATCTTCCAGAAGGAGCTGTACGCGATCATCGCGCTGCTGACCGGCGCGGCCTACCTGTTGCTGCTGCACTGGGGCGTGGCCGACGCCACCGCGATCCTGTGCTGCCTCGGCGGCGGCTTCGCGCTGCGCCTGCTGGCGATCCACTACCGCTGGGAAATGCCGAAGTTCGTCTACCACGACGAAGTGCATTGAACGATGGCGTGTTCGCCGGGCATGGCCCGGCGCTACAGAAGAGCGGTATCCACGCATGGCGTGGATCTAGAGCACGAACTCCATAGGGCTGCCCCCCGCGCGTATCCGCTCTGGATAGTCAGCCGACGGATACCGTTGGGGTCCGCATCCCCAATCGCCGTCGGAATCGTCGGCTTTCAGCAACACGGGATCGATCCATTCGCACAAGTAGTCGCTATCAGATCGTCTTTCGTAGCCTGGACAGTTCACTTTGCCCTCCACGTCAATGGAGTTGTGGGTGCTGCCGAGGTAGCTAGCGGTCAGGTGCCCCGCCACTTGTGTGTAGGTGCCGGTCTCGAGGAAGGTCTGAACAGTCATGTTGCCACCTACGGACAGAATCCCATCATTGAGTGAGCACGCGTACAGATGATCGCATTCCAGCTCATCACGCACGAACACCCAACCACCACAGTCGAGATTCCGGGCCCTGAGGCTCCCCAGTACGATCACGCAGAGCGTCTCGCTCAAGTCGTTCAGTATCAGCGTGCCGTCTGCGATCAGGTCACCATCGACAATCACGCAGTCGGTCTCGCAGTCGGATTTCCAGTCGCCACCTAACGTCGTCGCAGGCACTACTTTGAATGAAGGCTCGTAGTCATCGGGCGCGGGCTCGGGAGATGCCGCGATCACCGCCCGGGCCTTCAGCGCAGGCCGCAGCAGCCCCTGGTCCCCTTCGCTGCTGTGGATCCTGATTCTTTCATCAAGATCCGCCAGCAGGCGCGCCTTCTCGAGGGACGGCTCAAACCAGTCTTCGATGACAGATACGGCATCTTCAGCGATTCGCCCGCCTTTCAAGCTCACGAGCGCCTTGGCAGCTTCACCGGAAATCGACCGACAAGCTGAATCCAGAAAGTTGTCATCCGGGAAAACACGCATCGGCGGGGTCCAGTCAGGCGAGGAACCCCATCTTCGGCCGAAATCGCAGGAGGACTCCATACAACTCTTCCGAAATCCTGCCGTGTGGCTCGCTGATATCCACGCATGGCGTGGATCTACGTCTCACACCACCCCGGCGATGTACCTGGCGCTGTCGCTCATGCGCAGCGCCAGGCGCATCGCCGGTGCAGATGGGCCGGCCTCCAACTCCGACCGACCCTGATCGCGGCCGCACCCCCGCAGGCGCTGGCCGCCATCCACACACGTGCCGCACTCAGGCGGCTTCGATCAGGCTGCTTCGGACACCTTCACGTCGCGACGGGCGCGCACGGCCGCAGCCAGACGCTCCAGCACCGTCACGGTGGTGTCCCAGTCGATGCAGCCATCGGTGATGCTCTGCCCGTAAACCAGCGGCTGGCCTTCCACCAGTTCCTGGCGGCCACCGACCAGATGGCTCTCGATCATCACGCCAACGATGCGCTGTTCGCCGTCTTCCAGCTGAACAGCAATGTCTTCGATCACCTTCGGCTGGTTCTCGGGGTTTTTCAGGCTGTTGGCGTGGCTGGCGTCGATCATCAGGCGCGTCGGCAGCTTGGCCTTGGCCAGCACCTGGCAGGCGTCGGCGACGCTGCCGGCGTCGTAGTTCGGCTGCTTGCCGCCCCGCAGGATCACATGGCAATCCGGATTGCCGGTGGTCGACACGATGGCGGTGCCGCCCTGCTTGGTGACCGACAGGAAGTGATGCGGATTGGACGCCGCACCCACCGCGTCAGCGGCGATCTTGACGTTGCCATCGGTGCCGTTCTTGAAGCCGACCGGGCACGACAGCCCCGAGGCCAGCTCACGATGCACCTGGCTTTCGGTCGTACGCGCGCCGATCGCGCCCCACGCCACCAGGTCGGCGATGTACTGCGGCGAGATCACATCGAGGAATTCGACACCGGCCGGCAGGCCGAGCTTGTTGATGTCGCGCAGCAGGCCGCGGGCAATGCGCAGGCCCTTGTCGATCCTGAAGCTGCCGTCCAGGTCCGGGTCGTTGATCAGGCCCTTCCAGCCCACCGTGGTGCGCGGCTTCTCGAAGTACACACGCATGACGATTTCCAGTTCGCCGGCCAGCGCGTCGTGCAGCGGCTTCAGGCGCTGGGCGTATTCGATGGCGGCCTTCGGGTCGTGGATCGAGCACGGGCCCACCACCACTGCCAGGCGGTCGTCACGGCCGTGCAGGATCTGGTGCAGGGCCGCGCGCGAGGCGCTGACGGTGTCGGAGGCTTCATCGTCACAGGGCAGCATCGCCAGCAGTTGGGCAGGCGGTGTCAGCGGTTCGATGGTGCGGATGCGCAGGTCGTCGGTGTGCGGGGGCATTGCAGGAGATCTCCGGAACGTTGGGGTCCCCAGCGTGGCGGCATGAAAAAAGCCGCCAGGTTCGCTGGCGGCTTTCGGGAATGCGTCTGAAGCTTTCTTCAGGGTGAGCGCAGTCCTTCCTCCGCCAGTGGCTTCGGAAAGTAATACCAGTAAAAGCGGGTGGCGGCTGCGTTCATGGGGTGTATTGATAGCACAGCTTTTGCGCAGTGCAAAATGTTTCATCCGCAACCGCGGGTGCGGTTCAGCGAGGCGCGCGCCGGCGCTGCCCACGCGGCAGCAGCCACGCAAAGCTGCTCATTTGCCATGCACTTCCACGTCCAGCAACAGGCCTTCGTGGATGTCGGCCCAGCGCTCCAGCACGCGGTCCAGCTCCTGCCTGGCCTCGTCCAGCTGCTCGGGATTGAGCAGGGAACGGGTGGTGTAGAGGTCGGAGACCAACCGCCGCAGGGCCGCCTCCGGGATGGCCACCGACGGCCCTTCCCGCCCCGGCAACTGCAATGCCGGGCTGTCGCCAAGCGGGCCGAACAGCGTGACCTGGAGCGTGCTCTGCATGATCAACTTCCCTGCGGATGGACATGGGCAATGTCCTGTTTACCGCGTCCGGGTGACAGGCGCATGTGCCATGCGCGTCCGGAGACGCTGCTACAAGGCGGCCAGGTCGGCAAGGTGCTGCCCCATCCCATCGTCTGCGCCGACGGCGTTGATGGTGGCGAAGTACTGATGCCAACCGGTGGCGGCAATGCCGGCCACCAGCGCATCGGCGTCCGCGCGGCTTGCACAGCGCCAGACCGCATAGAACTGCTCATCGCTGCCGTGCTGTACGCCCCTGGCAATGCGGCCCATCGCCAGCAGTGTGATGCGGACTGGATCGAACTGCTGCATGCCTGCACCGATACGGGCGAAGAAGGCATTCCGCTGCTCGGGCTGGAGCGTGGCCCAGGCGGGGGTGGCGGTGTAGAGCTCGATGAAGGTGTGCGACATGCTGCTTCTTCCTTGAAGGTTTGGGGGGTTGCCGGCCAGCGGCCGGCACTACCGGAGCGAGCGCATGGCGCGTTTGCGGATGTAGGCATTGGCATCGCCACGGTGCTGCTGTTGCCAGCGCGCGCACAGCGCACGCAGCCACTGCGGCTGTGTCTTGCCGGCATCATTGAGCCAGTTGCCGACCGAGTCCTGCACATAGCGCTCCGGGTCGTCGGCGAGTGCCTCCAGCATCGCCTCTGCAAGTTCCGGCTGCCGCTTGAACAGCGCGACATGTGTGGCCCACACGCCGCGCGGGCGCAGCGCTTCGCAGGCGAAGCGGCGCAGGTACGGCGATCCTTCCTGCGTCCATGGTTGCAGGTACTCCAGCGCCTGCAGTGGTGCGGCAACAATGTCGGCACGCAGCGCCAGCCACGCCCATTCGCGCACGCCGAAGTGCGGGTCGTCAGCCAGTGGCCGCATCGCCTGCAGCTTGGCCGGCAGCGCCGCGTCGGCGTCGCCGCCGATCAGGTAGCAGGCCCAGCCACGCACCGTGTCTGACGCATGCGCCTGCCAGCGCGCAGGCTCCCCCTGTCCGGCTTCGTGCAGCAACCGCGCCGCCAGCGCCATGCGCTGGGTGATGCCCTTGCCTGAGGCATCGCGCATGCATTGCAGCGATTCCGGCTCAAGGGCAGGCGCCACCACCTGCAGCAGCGCGGTGAAATCCACGGCCAGGCATTCGGCCAGATGGGTGGCAGCAGCGCTGCCACTGTTGAGTGCATGCAGCCTTTGCGCAGGAACGGGCGTGCTCATGCTGCCGATTCCCGCCCGCCGTCCGTGTGCTGCCAGACCTTGTGCAGCAGCTGCGACAGCTGCTGCTGTTCACCCGCATCCAGGTCGTCGAACAGGCCGCTGATCCATTGCGTGTGCTGCTCGAACAACGACTCGGCCAAGCGCTTTCCCGGTGCGGTCAATACGATCTGCAGACGGCGGCCATCCCCGTCATCGCTGCGACGCTGCAGCAGGCCTTCACGCTGCAGGCCATCGAGCAGGCCGCTGATGGTGGCACGGGTCACGCCGGCACGCTCGGCCAGCAGGTGCGGCGGCAGCGTGCCACCGGCCCCGTGCAGCAGGAACAGCACGATGAAGCGGCCCTCGCTGAGCCCATGCGGTGCCAGCCGCGCGGCGCAGTCGCGATCGATCGACGAGGACAACGAGAGCAGCTGGAAGCACAGGCGCAGTTGCGCGATGTTGGCGTGGCCGCGTCGCTGCGATTCCTCCAGCAGGGCCTGATGCTTGGCTTCGATCATCTCACGAACACGATATGGTTAGGCGCCTAATCATATCACCGGATAGCCGCTACCTGTAAATCACAGCCGATATCAGGGGAGCTTTCCCAGCAGCAGGCGCGCGATCAGCCCGCCGCCCTCGCGGTGCAGCAGCTGCAGTTCGCCTGCGTGACGCCTGGCCACGTTGGCGGCCATGGCCAGTCCCAGCCCGGTCCCACCGGTAGCGCGACTGCGCGAGCTTTCGCTGCGCTGGAACGGTTGCAGCAGGCGGACACGATCAGCTTCGGCGATGCCCGGCCCGCGATCCATCACATCCAGCTGCACCCCATGTCCCCACACGGCGACATGCAGCTCCACGGCGCCCGCGTAACGCTCGGCGTTGTCGATGAGATTGTCGACCGCGCGCCGGAGCAGCAGCGCATCGCCATGCCACGGCAGCGTATCCGGGCACTGAAGCGAAATGTCGACCCCGCGCAGCAGCGCCCCTTGCAGGCATTCCTGCAGCAGGGCAGCCAGATCCAGCGAGCGCATCTGCAAGGGCTGCAGCTCGCCGCGTGCATAGTCCAGCACCTGCTCGATCATCGCGTCCATGCGTTCGATGTCCGCCACCATCCGGGCGGCCTGTGGTGCGGGAGCGAACTCGGCGCGCAGGCGCAGGCCGGTCAGGGGCGTGCGCAGGTCATGCGCCACTGCCGCCAGCATATGGGTCATGTCCTGTGCCTGGACCCGCAGGCGTTCGCGACCGGTGCTGATCGCGGCGGCCAGCATCTGCACTTCGCGTGGGCCATCGTCGGGCAATGGCGACTCGGCCTGCAGGTCGACGCGTGCGCTCGCTTCGGCCAGGCGCCGCAGCGGGCGCCCCAACCGGATCGACGCCCACGCCGCCAACGGCGCCAGCAGGATCGCACCGCCCAACAGGGCGAGCATCACCTGGCGGCGCCAGGCCGCCAGGTCACTATGGTCGCTGCCGACCACCCGCCAGCGGCCGTCGGCCTGGCGCATCCCCAGTTCAAACGGCGGCCACTGCATCGCGGTCAGCAGCGCGGCCTGTGATTTCAGCACGCCAGCACGACCGGAGGCGTCCAGTACCGCGCCACCCTCGATGACCTGCACATCGGGCGCCCTGCCCTGCCCCGTCCATGCCAGGCGTACATCCTCGGCCGGCATGCCCATCTGCGCGGCCGCCAGCTGCGCGAGCCAGTCGCTGGCGCTACCTTGGGGGGGCGCGTCCTGCGTCGCCCTGCGCAATCCCAGTGACGCCGGCGCCTGTTCCCCACGCAGTACCTGCATCGCATGGTCCAGCCGCATCGGTGGCGGCGCGGGCCGAGGCATCCAACCCACCACTGCAACGCTGGCCAGGGTTGCCAGCAGCAGGCTGGCCAGCGCCAGCATCGCGATCCAGCTAGTGGTCGACCACCGGCTGCTCACAGCACCTGTACCTCAGCGTCGAAGCGATACCCTTCCCCGCGCAGTGTCTGCACGAGGGCTTCTGCCCCGGACGCGGCCTGCCCGAGCTTGCGGCGCAGGCGGCTGATCGCGAGGTCAATGGCACGGTCCACGCTGTCACTGGCTTCTCCGCGACTCAACTGCAGCAGCTGCTCACGCCCCAGCACCCGCCCGGGACGTTCGGCCAGCGCCAGCAACAGAGAAAACTCGCCACGACTCAGCACCAGCTCGGCACCGTCCGGTGCGAACAGGCGACGCTGGTCGGGCAGCAATCGCCAGCCATCAAACCGCAGTTCGCTGGCCACCTGCGTGCGCAGCTTGTCCTGACGGCGCAGCAGTGCGCGTACCCGCGCCAGCAGTTCACGCGGATCAAAGGGTTTGGCCAGGTAGTCGTCCGCGCCCATCTCCAGGCCGATCACGCGGTCCGGTGCAGCCCCCATCGCCGACAGCATCAGGATCGGGATCGCCCTCGCCTGCAGCCTGCGGCAGACCGACAGCCCATCCTCACCGGGCATCATCCAGTCGAGGATGATCAGGTCCGGTCGTTCGGCCTGCAGCAGCAAGTCCAGTGCCGCCGCATCCGCCGCCAGGCGTACCTGGTAGCCGTGCAGCAGCAGGTGGTCGGCGATGGCGTCGCGGATGCTGGCATCGTCGTCGACGACGATGACACGGATGGGAGTACTCATTCGGACAGTATCCAGCACCTGTGTATCAGGACGGTATCAACGCCGATATTCCGGCGATACGCCGCCGTGCGCCAATGGTCACCCACGATCACTGCGGAGTCTTCCCTTGCGCCTCTTCCTGTTGCCCCTGTTCGCCGCTCCCTTGCCTGCGCTCGCCTCCAACGCCGCCGCGCACATCCTGCCGATGTGGATGCAGGGCGGTCATCCGGCGGTGGCCGTCTCGCTGGACGGGCGCGCCGAACCGCTGCGCTTCGTGGTCGACAGTGCCGCGGGGGCAACGCTGGTCGATGCCCGCGTCGTGCGGCGCTATGGCCTGGAGGACGCGGATGCAGAGGTATCACAGGCGCAAGGGGCGAGTGCAGCTTCGGCGCGGTTGCAGCGCATGCGCAGCACGTCCTGGCAGCTGGGCAGCTGGCAGCTGCAGGCCCAAGCCATGAACGTCGATCTGTCATCGTTGCCGAAGGATGATGATCCAGCCATCGACGGCTTGATCGGCAACGATCTGACCGGGCGCTGGGACACCCGTTGGGACTTCGGCCGCAATCTACTGGCGCTGTGGACACCCGGCGGATTGAACCTGGAAGGACCGGGTTGCCAGCCCAATGCGCTGCCCGGCCGCACTGGCGGCCTGCGCCAGTTCGGCTTCATCACGCTTGCACTGGGCGCGCCCGCGGTGGACGCCATCGCCGTAGTCGACACCGGTGCCGCACAGACCGTCCTCAACGCCGAAGCCGCCCGCGCACTGGGGCTGCGCACCGACGGCAGCGACGCGCGGGTGCGGGTGCGTGAAAAGGGCACCGAAGGCCTGGGCGGCGGCAAGCAGGCAACCTGGCTGTACACCCTGCCCGGCATGACCGGCGGCGGCTGGCAGCACCCGTCGATGGAGGTCCGCATCAGCGAACTGCCGGTGTTCAAGGCGATCGGCCTGGAGGGCCGGCCGGCGCTGATCCTCGGTGCCGATGCAATGCGCGGCGGCCAGGTGGACATCGGTGCCGGCGCAGCACGGATCTGCCTGCGCCGGCCGCAGGCCGGCTGACAACTGGCGATGACGCCAGCGGCAGCCCGGCGTAGCATCACCGTGCGCCCCACCAGGAGTTCCACGCATGTGCCGTGCCACCCTGATGTTGCTGACGCTGCTCCCGCTGGCGGTACTGGCCGCGCCGCCACCCGTGCCCTCGCCCACTCGCATCGATGCCGAAGCACGGCGGCTGATGCAGGCGGCCCATGCGCGCGGGATGGCGCTGGCGGTGATCGATGACGGCAAGGTGGTGCATGTGGCCGCCTACGGTGAACGCAACGCCGCAGGCGAGCCGCTGCGCACCGACACCGTGATGTATGCCGCATCGCTCACCAAGATGGCCTTCGGCCACCTGGTCGCACAGCTGGCGCAGGACGGGGGGATCGATCTGGATGCCAGCATCGCCACAGCTCTGGACGTGCCGCTGCCAGACTACCCGCCCGAACCGAAGAAGTACGCCGACTACAGCGTGCTGGCGAGTGATGCACGCTGGCGCCGGCTCACGCCGCGAAAGCTGCTGAATCACGCCAGCGGCTTTGCCAACTTCGGCTTTCTCGAACCGGATGGCCGGTTGAAGTTCCACTTCGAGTCCGGCAGCCGCTACGGCTATTCCGGCGAGGGCCTGATCCTGCTGCAGTTCGTGATCGAACGTGGGCGACTGGGCGAGGATGTGGGTGCGTTGATGCAGCAGCGCGTGTTCGATCGCTTCGGCATGGCGCGCACCAGCATGTCGTGGCGCGCGGATTTCGCCGGCAACCTGGCCGATGGCTGGACCGTCGAAGGCAATACAGAGCCGCACGATCAACGCAGCCGTGTGCGGGCGGCAGGATCGATGGATACCACCATCACCGACATGGCCCACTTCGCCGCCGGTTATGTGCGCGGCGATGGGCTGTCTGCGGCAATGCGCAGGGAACTGGTGCGGCCGCAGCTGCCGATCACCACCGCCAGCCAGTTCCCAACGCTGCAGCCGGAGCTGCCCGTTGCGCAGCAGCACCGGGATCTGGCCGCGGGCCTGGGCGTGGTGACCTTCCGTGGCCCCCAGGGTGCAGGCTTCTACAAGGGCGGCCACGACGATGCGGTCGGCAACACCCTGGTGTGCATCGAGCGGCACAAACGCTGCGTGGTGATCCTGGGCAACGATGTACGGGCCGAGGCCACCTTCCCGGCACTGGTGGCGTTCGTGCTGGGTGATACCGGCGTGCCATGGCAGTGGGAGTACGGCGCGGCGAAGGCCTTCGTCGAATGACGGTGCGATGATCCCTGGGCGGGGAGTGCGGATGGGAGCAACCATGCATGGCGTGTGGATCCACCTCACGCGTGGATGCCTGCTCCGCTCAGCGCGCCTGCTCGAAGAACATCAGGTACACCAGCCGGCCATTCTCCGGGCGGTCGCCGAACGCTGGCCCGGCGGTATGCCAGAACCAGGGCCGCAGCAGCACCAGCCGGTTGAAACGCATCGGGATGCGCATGGTCATTTCCCACTGGCTGTCGTCGTTGCTGTCGCGCTCGATGATGTCACGATGCATGTCGCCGCCGTTGGCATAGCCCAATGCGGCCAGCTCCGCTGCATCCAGGGCCATGCGCTCGGTGCCGGTACGGCGGTGGCGGAAGAACTCGGTGCCGCCCTCGCAGTGCTCCGGTGCACTCAGGTAGAGGATGCCCGACCAGTGCGAGTGATCGGCGTGCACCTTGGCGCGGCCGGTGTCACCGGCCAGGGTAAGGCGGAACTTGCCGTGCGACTGCAGTGGGTTGACCGGCCGCAGCGGTTCGTTGACCAGCCGCGAGACCGCGCCGGACAGCCCATCCAGTTCCAGCCGCTGCTGCGAATTGCGGCCGGGGAATGCACCCTCCTGCACCGGATAGGTCAGGCCCAGCGCCGCCTGGCGCAGCCCCTGCGCATCGGCAGGAGAAAGGAAGTCGTCGACGACGATGAAGGAGGTAGGCATGGCCACCGAGCGTAGCGATGCGCTGCTGCGGCGGCAACCGGGCAACGAAAAACCCCGCCTTGCGGCGGGGTTCTTCCTTGCATCGGGAGGGCGTGCCGACCAGGGTCGGCAACGACCGCCGGGGGACGTGGACTTAGAAGTCCATGCCGCCCATGCCACCCATGCCGCCCATGCCACCGGCGCCACCCATGGCCGGCTCGTCCTTCTTCGGAGCTTCGGCAACCATGGCTTCGGTGGTGATCATCAGGCCAGCGATCGAGGCGGCGTTCTGCAGCGCCGAACGGGTCACCTTGGTCGGGTCCAGGATGCCGAACTGCAGCATGTCGCCGAACTCGCCGGTGGCGGCGTTGTAACCGAAGCTGCCGGTGCCTTCCTTGACCTTGTTGATGATGACCGACGGCTCGTCACCGGCGTTGGCCACGATCTCGCGCAGCGGGGCTTCCATCGCGCGCAGGGCGATCTGGATGCCGTGGTTCTGATCTTCGTTGGCGCCCTTCAGGCCGGCCAGCGCGGTGATCGCGCGGACCAGGGCAACGCCGCCGCCCGGAACCACGCCTTCTTCAACGGCCGCACGGGTCGCGTGCAGGGCGTCGTCGACGCGATCCTTCTTTTCCTTCATTTCGATTTCGGTCGAGGCGCCGACCTTGATCACGGCAACACCGCCGGCCAGCTTGGCCACGCGTTCCTGCAGCTTCTCGCGGTCGTAATCCGAGGAGGTGTCCTGGATCTGGGTCTTGATCTGCGCCACGCGTGCATCAACGTTGGCCTTGTCGCCGACGCCGTCGATGATGGTGGTGTTCTCCTTGGAGACCTGCACCTTCTTGGCGCGGCCCAGGTCCTTGATGGTGGCCTTCTCCAGCGACAGGCCGACTTCTTCGGAGATCACGGTGCCGCCGGTCAGCACGGCCATGTCTTCCAGCATCGCCTTGCGACGGTCGCCGAAGCCCGGGGCCTTGACGGCCACGACCTTGACGATGCCACGGATGGTGTTGACCACCAGGGTGGCCAGCGCTTCGCCTTCGACTTCCTCGGCCACGATCAGCAGCGGCTTGCCGGCCTTGGCGACGCCTTCCAGCACCGGCAGCAGGTCACGGACGTTGGAGATCTTCTTGTCGTGCAGCAGGATGAACGGGTCATCCAGGTCAGCGGTCTGCGACTGCTGGTTGTTGATGAAGTACGGCGACAGGTAGCCGCGGTCGAACTGCATGCCCTTGACCACGTCCAGCTCGTTGTCCAGGCCCGAGCCTTCTTCAACGGTGATGACGCCTTCCTTGCCGACTTCCTTCATCGCGTCAGCGATGATCTGGCCGATCGACTCGTCCGAGTTGGCCGAGATGGTACCGACCTGAGCGATCGCCTTGTCGTCGGCGGTCGGCTTGGAGATGTTCTTCAGCTCGGCGACGGCGGCCGAGACGGCCTTGTCGATACCGCGCTTGAGGTCCATCGGGTTCATGCCGGCGGCAACGGCCTTGGCGCCTTCGCGGATCAGGGCCTGAGCCAGCACGGTGGCGGTGGTGGTGCCGTCGCCGGCATCGTCGTTGGTGCGCGAAGCAACTTCCTTCACCATCTGCGCGCCCATGTTCTCGAACTTGTCAGCCAGTTCGATTTCCTTGGCGACGGAGACGCCGTCCTTGGTGATGGTCGGCGCGCCGAAGCTCTTTTCCAGCACGACGTTGCGGCCCTTCGGGCCCAGGGTGGCCTTGACGGCATTGGCGAGAACGTTGACGCCGCGCACCATGCGCGAACGGGCGTCTTCACCGAAACGAATATCCTTGGCAGCCATTGCATTTACCTCATTGGTAGCGCCGGACGATGCCCGGCGGCTGGGAGTTTGGGATCAGGTTGAAACAGGTCGCGCCGGGGCTCAGCCGATGACGGCGAGCACGTCGTCTTCGCGCAGGACCTTGTATTCGACGCCTTCGCTCTTGTACGAGCTGCCGGCGTACTGGCCGTAGATGACCTTGTCGCCGACCTTCAGCGACGGCGCGCGCACGTTGCCGTTGTCCAGCGGCTTGCCGGGGCCGACGGCCACGACCTCACCCTTGGTGGACTTTTCCTTGGCCGAGTCGGGGATGACGATGCCACCGGCGGAGATTTCGTCGGCTTCGATCGGCTTGACCACAACGCGGTCGTGCAGCGGCTTGATGCTCATAGGAGACCTCTTAAGTGATTGATTGGTCTAAAAAAGTCCGGCGATGTTAGCACTCACCCCAGGCGAGTGCCAGAACCGCACGTGAAGAAACCCGACAACGTCGGGAGCAGGGCAGAGATGGAGCCCCGCCGCCCCCTTTCAAGGGCGGAATGAAAAAATTTTTCCGCCCGCGCGCCTCGGCCAAGGCGTCGGGCTTGGACAATTTCGGTGACAAGCGTCGCACTGTCAGATATCTGACGTTCATTTACGACAAAGTGTCACTGGATCGGCCTTAGGCTCGGTCAGGCATTCCCAATCACAAGGAGTAGTCGATGCGATTGCTGTCCCCGCTTGCCGCCGCCTGCCTGCTGGCACTGGCCGCCGCGCCGGCCCAGGCCGAGGTTTTCATCAACGAACTGCACTACGACGACAGCACCGCCGCCGGTGACGTCGGCGAAGCCATCGAAGTGGTCGCCACCGCCGGCGAGGACCTGTCCGGCTACCGCCTCTACCTCTACAACGGCAGCAATCCTTCGGCGGCCGCGGTCTACGCCAACAACCCGGTCCCGGCCGGCACCGCCGCCGGCTGCGGCAGCGCGACCATCGCCGTGGTCAACTACCCGACCAACGGCATCCAGAACGGCCCCAACGACGGCATCGCCTTGGTCGATGCCAGCGGCAAGGTGGTCCAGTTCCTCAGCTACGAGGGCGCCATCACCGCCTCCGGTGGCCCTGCCGCCGGCATGACCAGCCAGAACATCCCGGTGGCCGAGACCAACAGCACGGCCGCGGGCACCTCGCTGCAGCTGACCGGCAGCGGCAGCCAGTACACCCACTTCACCTGGGCCGAGTCGGCCAGGCAGACCTTCGGCAGCTGCAACAACGGCCAGACCTTCAGTGGCGGCGGAACCCCGGGCCCGAACACACCGCCGTCGGTCTCCACCACCACCCCGGCGCAGGGCAGCAGCACCTTCCCGGCCGCCGCCGACCTGGAAGTGGTGTTCAGCGAGACGGTGAACCTGGCCAGTGGCGCCTTCGCCCTGAGCTGCGGCACCTCCGGCAGCGTGCCGTTGACCTTCCCGGCCAGCGGCCGCAGCGTGAAGCTGTCCACCAACACTGCGCTGGTGGCCGGTGAGGCCTGCCGCTTCGACATCCGCGCCGCGCGCATCACCGACCTGCAGGGCGCGCACCCGGCCGCCGACAGCCGCATCGCCTTCACCGTGGCCAGCACCGGCGGCAATCCGGACCCGGGCAACCCGGGCGTGCCGGCCGGCTATTACTCCAAGGTCAACACCAGCAGCCCCAGCCAGCTGCGCTGCTCGCTGCATGCCACCATCAAGGGCCACACCGCCTACCCTTACAGCGGCTCGGGCACCAGTACCTGGACCATTCTGGAAATCGCCGACGAGGATCCGAACAATTCCGGCAGGATCCTCGATGCATATCGCAACCACAGCTACGCCAAGGTGACCGATCGCGCCGGCAGTGGCAGTGGCCTGAAGTACAACCGCGAGCACACCTGGCCGAACTCGCTGGGCTTTGCCACCACCACCGGTGACAAGGGCCTGCCGTACGCGCCGTATACCGACACCCACATGCTGTACCTGACCGACGCGCAGTGGAACGCCGACCGTGGCAACAAGCCGTTCGGCAAGTGCGACGCCAACTGCGGCGAGCGCGCCACCGAGGCCAACAACGGCCAGGGCGGCGGCAGCGGCGGCTATCCGGGCAACTCCAACTGGGTGCGCACGCCGGACGGCAACACCGGCACCTTCGAGGTGTGGGGCAAGCGCAAGGGCGACATGGCGCGTGCGGTGATGTACATGGCGATCCGTTACGAGGGCGGCAAGGATGCGGCCACCGGCCAGTCCGAGCCGGACCTGGAGCTGACCGACGACCGCAGCAAAATCGTCAAGACCAGCAGTTCGCCGGCCTACATGGGCCTGCTGTCCACGCTGATCGACTGGCACCTGTCCGATCCGCCGGATGATGCCGAGCGTGCGCGCAATGACGTGATCTACAGCTTCCAGGGCAACCGCAACCCGTTCATCGACCACCCCGAGTGGGCAACCCCGGCCCTGTTCACCTCGGCCAAGCCGGCCACCTGCCAGCTGGCCAACTGACCGCGCAACGCAGCGGTCCACTGCCGCCGCCCGGCCCTGACCCGGCGGCGGCCCTATACTCGGCGGTCATGTCGACCGTCGATCCCGTCCTGCTGCTGTTGACCACCTGCCCGGACCGGGCCAGTGCCGAGCGCATCGCGCACGCGCTGGTCGGCGAGCGCCTGGCGGCATGCGTGACCCGCCTCGATGGCGCGCAGTCGACCTACCGCTGGCAGGGGGAGGTGACCACCGACGCCGAACTGCAGCTGCTGGTGAAAACCACCGCGAGCCGCGTCGATGACGCAATTGCCCGGATCGTCGCACTGCATCCGTATGAACTCCCGGAGTGCATCGCGGTCGAAACCCGGGCCGGCCTGCCGGCGTATCTGGACTGGATCCGGGCACAGACCCGGGAGGACACTGATTGAAGACTCTGTTTGCGCGCGGCGCCGCCTTGTGCGCCCTGTTGTGGCTCTCGCTGCCGGCCTTCGCGCTGGATGAGAAGGACCTGCTGCCGGTGGACCAGGCGTTCGCGCTGACCGCCAGTGCCCCCGAACGGGGCCAGGTGCAACTGCAGTTCAAGATCGCACCGGGCTATTACCTTTATCGCCACCGCACCAGCGTCAAGGCCGACCCGGCCTTCAATGCCGGCGCGCTGCAGATGCCCAAGGGCGACAAGCACCACGACGATTTCTTCGGCGAAGTCGAGACCTATCGCGAGCGCCTGCAGGCCACCCTGCCCGGCACGCCGTCCGAGGCTGCCGGCACCATCAGCCTGGAAGTGCGTTACCAGGGCTGCGCCGATGCCGGTGTCTGCTACCCGCCGCAGAAGCGCGTGGTGCAGGTCACCCTGCCGGGCGCCGGTGCGGCGGCGGCGGTGCCTGCCGCGCGTGCCGGTGCGGCCAACCCGTTCAACAACCCGCTGGCCGGTGCCGGCAACAGCGGTGGCCTGCGCCTGCCGGGCGCGGCCAACAACAGCCAGGCCCTGCCGCTGCCGTCGGAACAGGCGTTCGGCTTCGATGCCATCGCCAGTGACGGCAACACCCTGCTGCTGCGCTTCAGCCCAGCGCCCGGCTATTACCTGTATCGCGACCGCACCTCGCTGAAGCTGGAAGGCAGCGCCGGCGTGCTGGCCGGCAAGCCGCGCTGGCCGGCCGCGCAATCGCATCGCGACGAGCACTTCGGCGATGTCTCGGTCTACTTCAACCAGGTGGAAGTGCCGCTGCCGCTGCGCCGCACTGTCACTGATGCCGTCGACAGCACCTTGGTGGTGACCTTCCAGGGCTGCCAGACCGATGGCATCTGCTACCCGCCGATGACCCGCCGGGTGAAGCTGTCGATTCCCGCTGGCAAGCTGTCCGCCAGCATTGACCAGGCGCCAGCGCGCAACGAGGTGATCAGCCCGCTGCCCGCCGCCGGCGTGCCACGTGAATCCGCCAACGGCGCACCGTTGCGCCTGCTGCCGACCGTCCCCAACGACGGCATTGCCACTCCCGCCGCCAGCGGCAGTGAGGGTGCGCGCAATGAGTTCGCCGCCGACGCGCGCGATGGCAACGCACTGCGCACGCGCCCACCGGCGACAACCCCGAACCCGGACCGTTCGTTCGTGTGGGTGCTGCTGCTGGCGCTGGCCGGTGGCCTGGTGCTGAACCTGATGCCCTGCGTGCTGCCCATCCTGTCGCTGAAGGTGCTGAGCCTGGCGCAGAGTGGCGAAAGCCCTGAGCGGGCACGCAGCCATGCCCTCTGGTACACGCTGGGCGTGCTGGTCGCGTTCGCGGTGATCGGCGCGCTGATGGTGGGCCTGCGCGCGATCGGCAACGCCGTCGGCATCGGCTTCCAGCTGCAGCACCCGGGCGTGGTGGCGGCGCTGGCCTACATCATGTTCGCGGTGGGCCTGAGCCTGTCCGGCGTGTTTACCCTCGGCGGTGGCATCGGCAACCTCGGCCAGTCGCTGGCCAGCCGCAGCGGGCCGGCCGGCGATTTCTTCACCGGTGCGTTGGCCTGCCTGGTCGGCAGCGCCTGCGTCGGCCCGTTCATGGGCGGGGCGATCGCCTACGCGTTCATTGCCCCGCCGCTGAAGGCGATGACCGTATTCCTGTTCCTCGGCCTGGGCCTTGCGCTGCCGTTCCTGCTGATCGGCTTCGTGCCAGCGCTGGCACGCCGCCTGCCCAAGCCCGGCCCGTGGATGGAAACGCTCAAGCACGTGCTGGCCTTCCCGATGTATGCCACCGCGCTGTGGCTGCTGTGGGTGCTGGGCAAACAGCGCGGCGTGGACGGCATGGCACTGGTGCTGGGTGGCCTGCTGCTGTTCGCCTTCGGCCTGTGGCTGTTCGAGCGCAATCGCTGGACCGGCTCGCGTGCGGTGACCCTGCTCGGCGTGCTGCTGGCGATCGGCGCGCTGGTTCCTGCCTGGGGCGTGACCCAGCTGGCACCACCGGCGCGGGCCGCACAGGCCGCCAGCGAGAACGTGGTCGAGTATTCGCCGCAGTTGCTGGACCGCCTGCGTGCGGACAACCGCGTGGTGTTCGTCAACATGACTGCCGACTGGTGCGTGAGCTGCAAGGCCAATGAACGTGCCGTGCTGTCGCGGCCGGAGTTCAAGGAACTGCTCATGCGCACCAACGCGGTGTACATGCGCGGTGACTACACCAACGTCGACCCGCAGATCACCACGTTCCTTGAAGAGCACAAGGCCGTGGGCGTGCCGCTGTACGTGGTGTACGGCCCGGGGGCGCCGCCGACCGTGCTGCCGACCCTGTTGACCCAGGCGGTGGTCGAGGAAGCGCTGCTGCGCACCGCACGATGAAGTGGCAACGGCCAGCGCTGCTGTGGACAGCGGTGCTGGCCGCCGGCCTCGGCCTGTGGGCCGGGCATCGATTCTCACCCGGCCCGTCTGCACCGGCCGCGCCAACGACGGCTTCCACAGCGACGGCCGTGAAGCCTGCCCTGCAGGTGGGTGATCCCTTGCCGGCGCTGATCCTGCCGGACGTGGCGGAACAACCGCTGGACCTGCGCGCCCGCTTCGCCGGCCGGCCGCTGCTGATCAATGTCTGGGCCAGCTGGTGTGCGCCCTGCGTGGAAGAGATGCCCGAACTGGCCCGCTTCGCCGAAGCCCAGGGCGACAACGGTGTGCAGGTGCTGGGCATTGCGCTGGATGCCCCGGACGACGTGCGCGCTTTCCTGCTGCGGGTACCGGTGGACTACCCGATCGTGGTCGAGACGCCGGGGCCAGGCGATGCCAGCGTGCAACTGGGCAATACGCAGGGCCTGCTGCCCTACAGCGTGCTGTTCGATGCACAGGGGCGGCGGGTGAAGGCAAAGCTGGGGCCGTTCGCCCACGGCGAGATCGACGGCTGGGTGAAGTGAGGGTGTTTTTTGCAGGGCTTGGAGCCCTGCACCCTGCTCAATGCAACGGCAACAGCCAAAGCGGGCTTTCCGTGGGATGGCGGGGCGCTGTGGCTGTGCAGGACACGCCGTAAACCCGTCCGTGGGGGCTCGATGGCGCCATCCATGGCGCCAACGGTCCTGCACAGCCACACCGCCCCACCTTCGACAGATTCCGGCGGCTGTTGGTAGGTGTCGACCTTGGTCGACATCTGTCAGATATCGATATTCAGAACGGAATCAGACCCCGTGCCGACCAACGGTCGGCACCCACCAAAGCAGAACGTCGTTCCGACAGATCGCAGGAACTGTCGAAGGCGGGGTGGGTCCGGTTGAGGGGGTGTCCGCGGCATGGATGCCGCGGCCAAGGCTACAGGGACGTACTTGCGCCGTCCCCCGCAACCGGACCCGCCCCGCTTCCTCACAGGAAACCCGCTGTTGCTTCGGCTGTTGCTTCTGAGGTTGCCGGCCAGCGGCCGGCACTACCGCGGGTGCCGGGCGCAGCCCGGCCGGCAACCCCTGCTTGACCGCAGGCAGGGCGCCACGGAGAATTCCGCGACTAATTCTCATTTGCTGTTGCGCAGGATGCGGGCGGCAGCCTCCCGGGCCCCTCTCCTTCGATGTTCAAGAACGTCCTGTTCCAACTGCATTGGCTGCTGGGCATTACCGCCGGTGCCGTCCTGGCCCTGATGGGCCTCAGCGGCGCCATGCTGTCCTTCGAGGACGAGCTGCTGCGCGCGGCCAATCCTGGCTTCGCTGAGATCGCCGAGCACCATGCGGACGGCCAGCATCCCCTTGCACTCAGCGAACTGGTGCCGTTGCTGCAGGCTGGCAGCGAGCGTCCCCTGCAACGCCTGCGCGTGGATGCCACCGGACAGCGGCCGTCGGTCGCGCGCTTTGCCGGCGGCAAGGAACACTGGGTGTACTTCGATCCGTACAGCGGCGAGCGCTTCAGCGCCCTGCGCGGGCAGGCATTCTTCGACGTCGTCGAGGACCTGCATCGCCACCTCGCTGCCGGTGAGCGCGGCAAGTGGATCACCGGCAGCTGTGCAATCGCGCTGCTGTTCTTCACCCTGTCCGGTCTCTACCTGCGCTGGCCACGACGCTGGTGGCACTGGCGCAGCTGGCTGGCGGTGGAGTGGACGCGCAGCGGCCGAGGCTTCCTGTGGAGCCTGCACTCGGTGGTCGGCACCTGGGTGCTGCTGATCTACCTGATGAGTGCGCTGACCGGCCTGTGGTGGTCGTTCGACTGGTACCGCAACGCGGCCAACACGCTGCTCGGTGTGGCGCCGGCGGCAAAGCACACGGTTGCCGCCGACGCGGCACTGGACGTCCATCGCATCGAGGCCACGCTGTACGCGCTACCCGGCGTGCGCACCGGCTTCATCGACCTGCGCCTGCCGGAGAAGCCGGGGCAGGCGCTGAACGTGCGGGTGATGGCCGGTGATCCGTCGCAGCGCGGCGGCCACCACGACCGTGCGCATGACCTGCTGCAGCTCGATCCGGCCAGCGGCGCGGTTCTCGATGCCCGCCCGTACGCACGCCAGGGCGCGGGCGGACAGCTGGCCACCAGCGTGTTCGCGCTGCATTCGGGCAGCTACTTCGGTGTGCCCGGGCGCGTGGTGGTGATGCTCAGCAGCCTGGGCATGAGCCTGTTCTTCATCACCGGCTGGATGCTGTACCTGGACCGCCGCCGCAGCCAGCGTGCAGCGCGAGGGCTGCGCCGCGCGCTGCCGGCCACGACCACCGATGGCCGTGGTCCGCCGTGGCTGGTGGTGCATGCCAGCCAGAGCGGACTGGGCGAACAACTGGCGTGGCGTGCGGCCGCGCAGCTGCAGGCGTCCGGTCATGCGGTGCAGGTGCAGTCGCTGGCCCGCGTCGATGCCGCGACGCTGCAGACCACCTCCCAGGCGCTGCTCGTGCTGAGCACGTTCGGCGACGGCGAGCCACCGGATGCCACGCGCCGCGCGGCGCGGCTGCTGCTCGCACAACGCCTGGACCTGTCGCGCCTGCAGTTCGGCCTGCTCGCGCTGGGCGACCGCCAGTACCCGCATTACTGCGGCTTCGGCCGCCAGTTCGATGGCTGGCTGATCGGCAACGGCGCGCGCCCGCTGTTCGAGCGCATCGATGTCGATGCCGCTTCGGTGCCGGCATTGCGCCAATGGCAGCAGCAGCTGGGTACGCTCACCGGCATCGTCACCGATGACAGCGTGCTGCCTGCGGCTACGCAGATGCATGAGTGGCGCCTGCTCGGCCGCGACCACCTCAACCCGGGCAGCGTCGGCGGAGCCATCTGGCGTATCCGTCTTGCCGCACCGGCCGACGTGCAGTGGCAGGCGGGTGACATCCTGCACATCGCACCCCGCCACAACGCGCGGCATGCCGGTGCCGTGCTGAAGGGCCACGGTCTGGATCCGCTGCAGCCCCTGCTGGTCGATGGCCATCCGCGCACGCTGCTGGCGCTGGCCAGTGAACGCGAGCTGCCCGAGGCCGATGCCGCGCTGGCGGTGCAGGATGCCTGCCTGTGGCTTGCCGGGCTGCCGCTGCTGCCCAGCCGCGAGTATTCGATCGCCTCCTGCACGGATGATGGCGTGGTGGAGCTGGTGGTGCGGCTGGTGCATGACGCCTCCGGTCGCGCCGGGTTGGGCTCGGGCTGGCTGTCGTTGCATGCACCGATCGGTGCCGGCATCGTCGCCCGCGTGCATCGCAACCCCGGATTCCATCGCGTCAGCGGCGCGCCGATGGTGCTGATCGGCAACGGCACCGGCATCGCCGGGCTGCGCAGCCTGTTGCGCGAAGCTGCCCACGCAGGCGAGCACGGGCACTGGCTGCTGTTCGGTGAACGCCAGCGCGCACACGACTTCCTGTTCGCCGACCAGATCGAAGCCTGGCAGGCCAATGGCCATCTCACGCGGGTGGACCTGGCGTTCTCGCGCGATGGCGAGGGTGGTTACGTGCAGGATCGCCTGCGTGCGGCCGTCGATGCGCTGCGCGACTGGATGCAGCGTGGTGCGGTGATCCATGTCTGTGGGTCGTTGCAGGGCATGGCCGAAGGTGTGGACCAGGTGCTGCGAACCGCGCTGGGTGATGAAGCGGTGGAAACGCTGCTGGAAAACGGGCGCTACCGCCGCGACGTGTATTGATTCCTGCCGCCGAACGCTGGTGTGAGCCGAGCATGGGCTCGGCTCTACAGTGTTCGTGCAGCCGATGTAGCGCCGAGCCCACGCTCGGCTGACTAGGCCGCCGCGCGCGCCTGCGGCATCGACTGCAAGCGGAACGCGCCCACGGCTTCTGCCAAGGCACGCACCTGCGCCTGCATCTGCGCAGTCGAGGCCCCCGCCTCTTCCACCAGGCTGGCGTTGCGCTGGGTGCTGGCTTCCATCTGCACGATGGTCTGGTTCACCTGAGCGATGCCCGCATGCTGGTCCTGCGACGCACTGCGGATACCTGCCAGCAGCTCGGCCAGCTGCTGCACGCTGCCGACGATCTCGCCCATCGTGGTGCCGGCCTGCGCGGCCTGCTGGTTGCCCTGGCCGACACGCGCCACCGAATCCTCGATCAGCCCCTTGATCTGCTTGGCCGCCTCGGCACTGCGCTGCGCCAGCAGGCGCACTTCGGCGGCCACCACGGCGAAGCTGCGGCCCTGCTCGCCGGCACGCGCCGCTTCCACCGCCGCATTGAGGGCAAGGATGTTGGTCTGGAAGGCGATGCCGTCGATCAACTGGGTGATGTCGCCGATCCGTCGCGAGGCTTCGCTGATGCCATGCATGGTCGCGACCACCTGGCCGACCGCCTCGCCACCCCGCTGGGCCACCGCCGCCGCGCCCTGCACCAGTGCATCGGCGCGGCCTGCGGCATCGGCGTTGCGGCCGACGGTATCGGTCAGCTCCTGCATCGACGCCGCGGTCTCTTCCAGGTTGGCGGCCTGCTGCTCGGTGCGCCGCGACAGATCGTGATGGCCGGCGACGATCTCGCCAACGCCGGTATCCAGGCTGGAGGTGGCCTGCTGGATGCGGGTGACGATGCGGCCCAGCTGCGCGACGGTGGCATTGGCATCGTCGCGCATGCGCGCGAACACGCCCTGCAGGTCCCCCTCCATGCGCACGCTGAGGTCGCCGCGGGCCAGCGCAGCCAGCAGTGCCTGCAGGTCACCAAGGTTGGTTTCAAAGGTGGCCAGCAGGCGGTTGATGCTGGTCGACAAGGTGCGCACGAAGCCCTGCTTGCCCTCCAGCACGATACGGCCATGCAGGTCGCCGCGTGCTGCAGCATCGACCAGGGCAGCGACCTCGGTTTCCAGCAGCGTCTCCAGCGCACGACTGCGCCATTCCACCGCTACGCCGAGGAACTGCCCTTCGTCGATGATGGGGTTGGCAATCAGCTGGTAGCGCACGCCGGCATGGCCGATCTCGCGCTCCTCGCGCTGGCGCGCGCCGGCCAGGCTGGCCAGCGCCGGATGCAGGCGCACGGCATCGCTGCCCACCAGATCTTCGGCCTCGCGCTCGAGTTGCTGCAGCAGTGCCGGATTGACGTAGGCCACCTGGCCCTCGGCATCGATCACCATCAGCCCGGTCTGCGCACTGTCCAATGCCTGCCGCACACGGGTGTTGCCGCGCGCCACGGCACGCTCGGTCTCGATGCGCGCGCGCAGGCGCTGCTGCATGTCGACCAGGCGCTGCGCCAGCTGGCCGATTTCATCGTTGGCGTTGTAGACGCGCAGGGTGGTGTCGAGTCGGTCGTCGGCGATGTCGCTGGCGAAGCGCAGGGTGTCCTGGATCGGCTGGCGCACCGCACGCCGCACCAGCACCAGGCTGGTGATCAACACACCGGCGACCAGCAGCAGGGTCACCGCGAACAGCACGCTCATGGTGCGTGCGCCGGCCTGCTGGCGCGCCTGTGCCTTGGCCAGCGCCGCCACCTGGGCCTGCTGGAAGGCGGCCAGCGCCGGCGCCACGCCGGCGGCGGTATCCAGCAGCGATTGCGCCTCTACATCCAGGCCCACGCGGGCGGCGGTATAGCCCAGCAATGCGGCCTGATAGGCCTCCATGCCGTTACGAAGGGCATCCTGCGCATCGGTCGGCAGGCCCACCAGTGCGAGATCGAACGGCAGCTTTTCTTCGCTCGCACGGTCGGCATGGGTGGAGTCGCCATCGAGCAGCAGCAGTGCCTCCTGGCGGCGCATCTTCTGCAGGGACAACGCCAACGAAGGCCGCTGCAACGCATCCACCTGCGCCTGCAGGGCGTCGGCGGCCTGCTGCAATTGCGCGGCGAGGCCGGCATCGCCACGACCCATCTCATCGACGCGTTCGAACAGGGCGGCCACACCCTGCGAGAACGCGCCGGCGGCTTCGGTCAGTGCCTGCAGCGCCTCGCGCCGGCCGGGATCCATCGGCATCGCGCGCAGCGCCTGAAGATCGGCCTGGAGCGCCTTCTGCGTCGCCAGCAGCTGCGCGCGGTCGGCATCGTCGAAACTACGTGCATACTGGGTCTGCAGACGACGCGCCTCGGCCACCTGCGTGGCCACGCTCGCGGCCAGATCGCTGCCGTGCTGGTAGCTGGCCTGGCTGCGCGCCGCCTGCGTGCTGGCATGGCCGGTCCAGGCGTAGACGGCGGCGATCGCGATCAGGCCCAGCCCACAGACCCACAGGGTCGCCTTGAGCTTGCTGGCCACACTGAGCCGATGCGGCTGCAGCCACAGCAGCAGGCCGGGGGACGCCGAGCGCAGTGCGGCAAGCCGCATGCGCAGGGACCGGAGGTGGGGGACGACGGCCGACATGACAGGCTCCAGGCGGAAGGACGCACCTGTATCGGCGGAAAATGGCGCAACTTTAGGGCGCTCCTGGTTCACTCCCACCGATTGCTGGCGGACGCGGCCTTTGTACCCGGCACAGGCGACGGGGGGATGACACCCGCGCAATGCTTGACCTCAACCCCGGTCGGGAGAGCACAGTAGATCTCCCTCCCCCGCCCGGCGCGCGCATGACGACGCTCGATGTCCCCCGCTACCTGCAACGCCTGCAGCTGGATGCACTGCCACCGCTGACGCTGGCGGGCCTGACCCTGCTGCAGCAGCGCCACAACGCACTGCTGCCGTTCGAAACCCTCAGCTGCCTGCTGCGCGATGCAGTACCGATCGACCTGGACAGCGTGCAGCGCAAGCTGCTCGACGACCGTCGTGGCGGCTACTGCTTCGAACTCAACGGCGGCCTGCTGGCACTGCTGCAGGCGCTGGGCTTCGATGCACAGCCGTTGAGCGCGCGCGTGCTGCTGGCCGCCCAGGACGGCGAACTGACCGCACGCACCCACCTGCTGCTGCGCGTGCAGGTGGACGGCGATGACTGGCTGGTGGATGCCGGTTTCGGCAGCCTGACCCCGACCGTGCCGCTGCGGCTGCATGATCCGCAGCCGCAGGCCACGCCCCACGAGCGCTTCCTGTTGCAGCGCCTGCCCGGCGAGGGGGATTTCGTGCTGTCCGCCGAGTCCGGCGATGGCTGGCGGGCGATGTATCGCTTCGACCTGCACGCGCCGGCACCGATCGACAACGTCGTGGGCAACTGGTACGTGTGCACCCATCCCGATTCCAGTTTCCCCGGCCAGCTGCGCGCATCCCTGACCGGGCCGGACTGGCGACGCACCATCGGCAGTGGCAACTACACCGAGTACCGTCCCGGCCAGGCACCGGACAAGCGTCCGCTGCGCGATGTGGGCGACGTGCGCGAGGTGTTGCAGCAGCGCTTCGGCATGCAGCTGCCGGACGACCCACGGCTGGACCCGGCGATCAACGACTGGCTGCAGCGCTCGCGCGCGGCCACGGTGTAGAGCCGGGCCGATGCTCGGATGAGCGTTGGCGGCTGGGTCAACAGCAGCCGAGCATGGGCTCGGCCCTACAGAATCACGCGCGCCTGCAGCGCAATGCGATTGCCTTCGCTGTCGGCGATCTCGGCCACGCGCCAGTCACCGGCATCGGCCGGGCCGAAGCGCAGCTCGGCCCCGGCCTGCAGTGCACGCTCGAGGCTGGCATCCAGGTCATCAACCCCGATGTAGATGCGCGCACCGTGGACGGAGGGCAGATAGTCGGCCCCCCGCACCAGCGCCATGCTGGCACCGGTGGCCTCATCGGCAAACGGCAGGTAAGCCATCCTGCAGTCGTGCAGCAGGATCGGTTCGTCCACCGCCACCTGCAGCCAGTGCTGGTAGAACGTGATGGCCCGGCCCAGGTCAGTGACCGGTATCTCGACGTGCAGGATGGGGTTCATGTCCGCAGGATAACCGGATGCTGACACTGCCTTGCAGGTCCGTACTGGCATGCTGGACCGCCCTTTCCCCGCGGAGTCCTGCATGTCCCTGGCCGATCATCGTGGTGCGCTGGCACCGCTGGGCTTCCTGCGCGTGGCCATCAACCTGGGCAATCCAGTACTGGCGCAGGGGGACGCGCGCTCACCGCGCGGGCCGTCACTGGAACTGGCCACGGCATTGGCGCAGCGCATGGGCGTGCAGGCACGCTTCACCTGCCACGACGCCGCGGCCGCGGTGGTCGCTGCAGCCAGCAAGGATGCCTGGGACCTGGCCTTCCTGGCCATCGATCCGGCGCGCGCCGACCGCATCGCCTTCAGCGCCCCCTATGTGGAGATCGAAGGCACCTACCTGGTGCGCGAGGACAGCCCTGCGCAGCAGGTGGCCGACCTGGACCGCGATGGCCTGCGCATCGCGGTCGGTCGTGGCGCCGCCTACGACCTGTTCCTCAGCCGCGAACTGCGCCACGCCATGATCGAGCGGGCCGAGACGTCGGCCGCTGCCATCACCCTGTTCGATCTGCAGCGCCTGGATGCCGCCGCCGGCGTGCGCCAGCCGCTGGCCGCCTGGGCGCAGGCGCATCCCGGCCACCGCGTGCTGGCCGACCGTTTCACCGTGATCCAGCAGGCGGTCGCGGCGCCGGCCTCGCGCCCGGCCGATGCATTGCAGGCGCTGTTCGAGGAAGTGGAGGCGATCAAGGCAGGCTCGTTGCTGGGCGAAGCCTTCGCCCGTGCCGGGCAGGCGGTTACGTTGGTACGGTGACCGCGGGACACACGCAGTCGAGCATGGCTCGACGCTATAAATGCGCGTCTGCCATGTGCCGGACGTGCTCGGCCGCCTGAGCGTGCAGCCAGTCGCGGAAGGCCAGGAAGCCGCGATGGCGGGCCGAGCGCTGCGGGTAGACCAGCCAATGCGGCCAGGCGGTTTTCAGTCGCAGGCTGGACAGCGCCACCAGTTGGCCCGAATCCAGCAGCAGGCGCGCCCGCGTCACCCGTCCCAGCGCTACGCCCACCCCGTCCAGCGCCGCACGGTGATGCGCCTCCGAATCATCCAGCACCGCCACGAAGCGCGGCGGCGGGTTCTGCCCACTCAGCGCGAACCAGGCGCCCCACGCGCCATCGGGATCCCCCAGCAGCGGCCACTGGTTCAGCGGCACGCGGTCGATCCCTCCCATGCGTTCGATCAGCGCCGGGCTGGCCATCGGCAGCAGCCACTCGTCGAACAGCGGCTCCACCACCAGGCCCGGCCACTGCCCGCTGCCCAGCCGCAGCGCGGCGTCGAACTGGCGCTGTCGCTCGAAGTCAATCAGGCGTTCACTCGACTGCAGGTTGATCTCGATCTGTGGATGCTCGGCAACGAAGTGCCCCAAGCGCGGCACCAGCCACGCCGACGCCATCGACGGTACCGCGCTGATCGTCAGCACGTGCTCGGCGCGTGCGGCATAGGGCTGGAAGGCCTCGTTGATCGCATCCAGATGCGGGCCGACCTGGTCGAGCAGGCGCTGCCCTTCCAGGGTGAGGGTGACGCCGCGTGGCTGGCGGACCAGCAGCGGCTGCCCCAGCCGCTCTTCCAGCTGGCGCATCTGATGGCTGAGCGCACTGACGGTCAGGTTCATCGACGCCGCTGCGCGTGACAGGTTGCCCAGCCGCGCGGCGGCCACGAAACCCTGCAGGGCGTGAAGGGGCGGACGGGACATCAGGCTTGAATTCCTCTCAAGGCATGCTTGCGGAAATGTCGCTTTTTCCGCGTCCATGCTGCCCGTATCGTGCAATCCACTCAAGTGGAGGGACGCTCATGAACATCTACGGCAGCCTGTTGTTCCTGCAGGGCCACGTGGCCAACGCCGAACTGGCCCGGCAGCTGGCCTGCCCGTCCACCGGCTCCCCCACGGGTGCGCCGCAACCGGCCGCGCCGGTTCAGAAACCGCGTGGCCGTTGAACACGGCTCAACCTGCATACCAACGCTGGACGTGTTCAGGCAGCCATGGCATTGGGTCGATATCCAGCACCCGGCAACCGTCGAGGGTGTCACGCAGCACGCGCTCGCCGGGGCCACCGGGCATGCGCAGGCCATCCTCTTCCGGAAGCTGCACCGCCGCCCAGTCGTGCAGCCGGTCCATGCGCAGGCGCTGGGCGGCCTGCAGCCAAGCCTTGAGCTGGAAACAGCGATAGCCCTGTGCGCCCAACGCATCAACCGCGAGCGACAACGCCTGGTTGGCACCACGCACCCATTCGGTGCGACCTCCGGCCTTGTCCTGAACCGTCATCGGCGCCGGCGCGCGGTGCGCCTTGAACGGCGAACGCAGCTGCAGCTCCAGATCACGCGCATCGCGCTCGCTCTCCGCTTCCACCAGCGTACCGGCATCAAGGTCGAAGAACTCGAACCAGCGCCGGTGCAATGCGCTGATGCGCCCGAGCGGATCGCGTGAAAAGCCGATCTTCGCGTAGTCCTCCCACGCACAGGGGAAGACGTAGGCGAAGACACGACCGTCGATGCGGATATGCGGCTGCATGTGCGCAGGCTGCCTCCACTGCAGCCCGGGCGCAACCGGGCGTTGCCGTGGGCGCCGCAGGGCTTTGGCAGTACGGCTTCATGCAGCCGCTGCGGACTATCCTTGCTGGCTGTCGCTGTCATCACCGCCACCATGCCTGCTCCTGCGCCTGCCCACCTGCCGGTCTCGTCCATCACCCTGGACGCGGCAACCTTCGCGGTGGTCCACCAGCACAACGCGGACATCGCGCGGCAACCGGCCTCGCTGACCAAGCTGATGACCGCCTACGCCGCTTACGGATGCGTCGAAGAGAACGGTGGCACGTGGGACCAGGCGGTCACCATCGCCGCCGAGGATGTGCATGCCGTAGCCGATGATGAAACACGCATGGGCCTGGTGCCCGGCGAAACGGTCACGCTGGCGCGCCTGCTGGAAGGGTTGATGATCGTCTCCGGCAATGATGCGGCGCTGGCCATCGCACGCCATCTGGACGGATCACAGCCTGCGTTCCTGGGCCGCATGAACTGGCACGCGCGCCAGCTTGGCCTGCGCAGCACGCGGTTCGCCAGCGTGTCCGGCATCACCACCCCGCACCATGCCTCCAGCGCGCGCGACATGGCGGTACTCGCCGCCTGCCTGCTGAATGACCATCCGCAGATCCTGGCAATCACCGCGCAGCGCACGTTCGCGCATGGCCGCTTCAGCCGCAGCAACCAGAACGCCCTGCTTGGCGAAGACGGCGTGGATGGATTGAAGACCGGCTACACCCAGGCCGCAGGCTTCTGCCTGGCCGCCACTGCCTGCCGGGCTGTGCCCGGGCGGAACCTGCCGGTACGCCTGATCACCGTGGTGCTGGGCGCTGAAAGCCGCGACGCACGCGATGCCCTTGTGCGCGAGCGGCTGGCCGCCGGGTTTGCGGCGCTGGACGACACCACCGCCGACGCCTGAGCGGATCAGCGTCGCTTGACCGTCGCCACGATCAAGCGCTGCAGCTCGGCCTCGGCGCCGACCTTGTCCAGCGCGCCTGCCGCCACGGCTTCGGACAGGGCTTCGGCCGCACCGAGAATCGCCCAGCGTCCGGCCAGGGGGACCGTGCCATCGGCCGCAAACGGGCCCAGCCAGGTGTCGCAGTTGTCGATGAAGTCCTGCTGGTAGCGCCGACGCACTTCATGGAGTTCCGGCGCGCCCACCAGCGCAGCGAGGATGCCCTGCACTTCACTGCCCTGGCTGAGGACGCAGTCGATGTAGCCGGAGGCGATGGCCGCCGCACGATCGGCCAGCTGCGCCCTGGCACGACCGATACGCTCGTGGAAGACCACCGTCTGCCGCCCGTCATAGTCATCGTAGAGCGCGGCCAGCAGCCCGTTGCGGGTCACGAAGTGATCATAGGCCACCGGTTTGGTCACACCGGCCGCCTCGGCCAGCCGCCCCAGCGTCAATGCGTCGGTGCCTTCGTCGCCGACCAGCGCCCAGGCCACGTCCAGCAACTGGCGGGCGCGTTGCTCGCGGGTCAATCGGCGGCGCGTGGGAGCGGCGTTGGCAGGCATCGGTGGAGCACGGCGGTCAGCGCATCGGAGCACCGATTTTACGGCCGATCGCCAGCGCGGTCTGCAGATGCGCTTCGGCTGCACCGGAATCGGCGTCCAGCAGCAGGTCGGACGACAGCACGCGCGCGCCGCAGTAGTCGAAGATGCCCATGTCGATCTGGGTCTTCATCGCCGCACCGTAGCCGCGCCGTTCGATCATGTCCGCGCCAGCCCCGCCGATGCCGACCAGATGCACGCCCAACCGCTGCAGCTTTTTCTGCACCTTGCCATCGGCGCCGTCCTGGTAGGCCCAGCCTTGGGTGAACACACGATCGATCCAGCCCTTCAGCAGCGCGGGGAAGGACCACCAGTACAGGGGATAGACCAGTACCAGCGTGTCGGCAGCCTGCAGCCGCGCCTGCTCGGCGGCGACGTCAGCCGGAGTCGCGCCGGTGCCACGGAACAGCGCTTGGTCCTGCATGTTGAAGCGCGGATCGAAGCCTTCAGCCATCAGATCGGCGTGGGTCACGCTGTTGGCGGCATCCGACGCGGTGATGGCTTCGCCGATGCGCCTGGCGATGGCATGGGTCAACGCGCCAGGTTCAGGGTGGGCGGTAACGATGAGGGTGTGCATGGGGCATGTCCGGAGTTCACTAACTACCAATAGTAAGTAGTGTCGCCCGGGATACCAGCGCCATGCGTGGGACGCTGTTTCCGCATCCACCGTATAGTGCGGCGGTTCCCACTGAGCTGCCCGACGATGCACCGGTATCTGCTTGCCCTTCTGCTGGCCCTGCCGATGGCAATGGACGTTACGCCCGCGCTGGCCGGTGAACTCAGTCCGGAAGACTCGGCCGCATTGCGCAAGGAGGTGCAGGCGATGATGGGCGCCTTCGCCCGTGGCGATACCGAGCTGATCATCGCGCGTACCCATCCCAGCCTGAAGCAGCTGGCCGGTGGCGACGAGGCCTATGCGCGGGCGACCCGCGACACCGTGAAGGCGCTGCGCAGGGCCGGCGTCAGCATCATCAGCGACGAGGCAGGCGTGCCGGGCCGCACCTATGCGGCCGGTGACGAGGAAGTCTGCTTCGTACCGCGCCAGTCACTGCTGCGCGTGCGCGAAGCGCCGATGCGCAGCACGTCATTCATGGTTGCTGTGCGACGCGTCGGTACAACGCAATGGCGCTATCTGGACGGCGCGGCGATGCTGGACAACCCGGCACTGCTGCGGCAACTGCTGCCGGCGCTGGAGCCGGGCGTGACGCTGCCCAGGGGCGGGATGGAAGCGCTGTAGTCGCAGGCGCGCGTCCATCCACGCCCGGGCTCGATCCATTGCAGGCCTGGGCGTGTGTCAGCGGAACAGCGCGTTCAACGCCGCGCCCGAAGCCGCCTGCTGCAGGCCATCGAAGCGGCCGTCCTGCATGATCGGCTCGATGGCCTGCATCAGCCCACCCCACGCGGCTCGCGCCAGCGCACCGCCCAGGCTGACCCGTCGCACGCCGAGTGCGGCGATGTCCTGCAGGCTCAGCGGTGTCGGTCCACCGACCAGCAGGTTCACCGGCTTCGCCCCCGCAGCGGCAACCACCGCGCTGATCTGTTCGGGCGTGCTGATGCCCGGTGCATACAGCACATCGGCGCCGGCCTCGGCATAGGCGCGCAGGCGCTGCAGGGTGTCCTGCAGATCCGGCACGCCAACGAAGAAATTCTCGGCCCGCGCGACCAGCAGCACATCGCCCCCCGCGCGGTCGATGGCCGCACGTGCCGCACACAGTCGCTCGACCGCCTGCCCGATCGGCCGCAGCGGCGCATCGGCCACGCCGCTGGCGTCCTCGATCGACAGCGCCGCGATACCGGTGTCGATGGCCGCCGCCACCGCCTCGCCCACTGCCTGTGGCGTGGCGCCGAAGCCATCACCGAAAACGGCGTTCAACGGCAGCGGTGTCGCGGCCGCCATCAGCCGCAGATGTTCCAGTGTGGCCTGCAGCGAAACCGCCCCATCCGGCCGCCCTTCACTCCAGGCGCAGCCGGCACTGGTCGTGGCCAGTGCCTGGAAGCCCTGCCGCTGCAGGTAGCGGGCGCTGCCCACGTCCCACGGATTGGGCAGCACGAAACAACCGCGCGCATGCAGCTGGCGGAAACGCGCGCGCTTGCGCTGGGTGTCGGCATCAAGCGGGGTCATGGCGGGTTCCCGGGCGGCGGACCTGCACCCTAGCCCACGCTGCGGCGGCACTCAATCACGGCGTGGGCCAACGCGCATGAGGTGATGCCGGCTGCTTATTGGACACCACCGTGCACGCTGCCCGAGCGTGCTTGCCTGCCACACAGTGCCCCACGGAGCCCCAGATGCACCCGGACCCGCAGACCCTGATCGACGCCGGCGACGATGACGCCCATTGGGCCGACCTGCTTTCACCCGCGCGCCGTCGCCTGATCGCGTCGGCCGGGCTGGCCGCTGGCGGCCTGGCCAGCGCGTCGGCTGCCACCGCAGCCGCGCGCAGCGACAACGCCGTGAACACCACCGAACCCGGGCGACCCGGCTTCCGCGCCATCGTTCCGCCGGCGCCCGAGGGCCGCAGCCCTTGGGGCCAGGCCACGGCCAGCGAGCCTACCCCGCGGCCGGCCAGCGTGCGCCCCGGCGAGGCCACGCTGCCCACCCGGCCACGTGCCTACACCGCCATCAAGAGCTACCACGCCCACATCTACTTCGACGAGGACAGCTTCGAGAAGGCCGCGCTGCTGCGGCGCTGGGCCGCCGAGCGCTTCCCTGTGGAGCTGGGCAACTGGAACCTTGAGCCACGCGGGCCGCACGTCACCCCGTCGTTCTATTTCGGCTTCACCAACGACCTGCTGCCGGTGCTGGTGCCCTGGCTGCAGCTCAACAGCCTGGGCCTGACCATCCTGATCCACCCCAATACCGGCGATGGCCGCGCTGACCATCTGCATTACGCGTTGTGGGTGAACCGCGCGCAGCCGGTCAATGCCTACAACTGGCCGGCGCCGAAGCCCGGGCAGCCGGAACCGCTGGAAGAGGTGTTCCCGAACGTGGTGCCGACGGTGCCGCTGGAGATCTGAGCGGCCGGGTGCCGGACAGCTCCATGTGGAGGCGCAGTGTGCTGCCCACCGAACCCCGTCTCCCCGCATGGCGTGGATGCCGGCATCGTCGGCCTACGTGCACGCATCCCCGTCCAGCACCACGTTCAGCGCGCCTTGATCCAGCGCCCGCCATACGGCCGCAAGCGCTCCGGCAGATTTCAAACATACGATTGAAACGCTGCAAACTTCGCCGAACTGGACAGCATCCGCCGGTTCCGCCAGACTGCCGCCCTTTCCCGTCTTCCGGATCCCATGGCGAAGCTGCTGGTCCTGCACGGCCCCAACCTCAACCTGCTCGGCACCCGCGAGCCGGAGGTCTACGGCCACACCACGCTGGCCGACATCGACCAGGCCCTGGCTGCCCAGGCATCGGCCGCCGGACACTCCGTGGAACGCCTGCAGTCCAACGCCGAGCATGTGCTGGTGGACCGCGTGCAGGCTGCGCGCAGCGACGGAACCGCTTTCATCCTGATCAACCCCGCCGCCTTCACCCACACCTCGGTCGCCCTGCGCGATGCGCTGGCGGCGGTGGCGGTGCCGTTCATCGAGATCCACCTGTCCAACCCGCATACCCGTGAGCCGTTCCGCCAGCACAGCTACTTCAGTGACAAGGCAGTGGGCGTGGTATGCGGTTTCGGTGCCGACAGCTACCGCTACGCGATGGACGCGGCGCTGCTGCGCGTGCAGGCGGCCAGCGCGTGAAGATGCCGCCGCGCGTGCTTGCCGGCATCCTGCTGTGGGCCGGTCTGTGCGGCGCCAGTGTCGCTGCCGAGCGCGCGGCCGCGGGCATCGACTGCGCACAGGCAAGCGGCGGCTACGAGCGCGACATGTGCGATTCCGATCGCCTGGATGATGCCGACAGCGCATTGAACGCCGTCTACGCGCAGGCGCGTGGCGAACTGAAGGCGCAGGCAACCGATGGCAGCTGCAGCCGCTGCGCGGCGGCCGAACAGCAGCTGGTGAAGGCCCAGCGCATCTGGATCACCTTGCGCGATGCAGATTGCGAGGCGGTGCATGCCTTCAATGCAGACGGCACCTCGCGCAACCCCGCGAAGATGCAATGCCTGATCACCCAGACGCGCGACCGTACGCGGCAGCTGCGCGAGTTCTACGAACTGCTTTGAACCGAGTGCAACCGCACTCTCCACCACACTGACATCACGAGCAAAGAGGCCACCATGGATCTCCGCAAAATCAAGAAGCTGATCGACCTGCTGGAAGAGTCGAACCTGGCTGAAATCGAAATCAAGGAAGGCGAAGAGTCGGTGCGCCTGTCGCGCGCCCCGGTGGCCGGCTATGCCGCCCCGGTCGCCGCGCCGGTGTATGCCGCTCCGGCCGCCCCGGCGCCGCAGGCGATGCCGATGCAGTCGCCGACCGAAGCCTCCACCGGCGGCAGCGCCAAGCCGGGCCCGGCACTGCCGGAAGGCCACGTGCTGCGCTCGCCGATGGTCGGCACCTTCTACGCCTCGTCCGCCCCGGACAAGCCGGCCTTCGTCACCGTGGGCCAGCAGGTCAAGGAAGGCGAAACCCTGGCCATCATCGAAGCGATGAAGATGTTCAACCCGATCGAAGCCGACACCTCCGGCACCATCGTTGCCATCCTCGGCGAGAACGGCCAGCCGGTGGAATTCGACCAGCCGCTGTTCGTGATCGGCTGAGGGACGCGCCATGCTCGACAAAGTCGTCATCGCCAACCGAGGGGAGATCGCGCTGCGCATCCTGCGCGCGTGCCATACCCTCGGCATCCGCACGGTGGCCGTGCACTCCACGGTCGACCGCAACCTCAAGCACGTGGCCATGGCCGACGAGTCGGTCTGCATCGGTCCGGCGCCGTCGCCGCAGAGCTACCTCAACATCCCGGCCCTGATCGCGGCGGCGGAAGTCACCGACGCCCAGGCCATCCACCCGGGCTACGGCTTCCTGTCGGAGAACGCCGACTTCGCCGAACGCGTGGAAGAATCCGGCTTCATCTTCATCGGCCCCAAGGCCGACACCATCCGCATGATGGGTGACAAGGTCGAAGCCATCCGCGCGATGAAGGCCGCGGGCGTACCGTGCGTGCCCGGCTCGGGCGGCCCGCTCGGCGAGGACATCGTCGCCAACACCAAGATCGCCCGCGAGATCGGTTATCCGGTCATCATCAAGGCGGCCGGCGGTGGCGGTGGTCGCGGCATGCGCGTGGTGCACGCCGAAGCGTCGCTGAAGACCTCGATCGAAACCACCAAGAGCGAGGCCAAGGCCGCGTTCGGCAATGGCGAGGTCTACATGGAGAAGTTCCTGGAGAATCCGCGCCACGTGGAAATCCAGGTGCTGGCCGATGGACAGGGCAATGCCATCCACCTCGGTGAGCGCGACTGCTCGATGCAGCGCCGCCACCAGAAGGTGGTGGAAGAGGCACCGGCGCCGGGCATCACCGCCGAGCAGCGCGAGCAGATCGGCAGGGTCTGCGTGGAAGCCTGCATCCGCATCGGCTACCGCGGCGCGGGCACGTTCGAGTTCCTGTACGAGGACGGCCGCTTCTACTTCATCGAGATGAACACCCGCATCCAGGTGGAGCATCCGGTCACCGAAATGGTCACCGGCATCGACCTGGTGGCCGAGCAGCTGAAGATCGCCGCCGGCCAGAAGCTGTCGATCAAGCAGAGCGACGTGGTGCTGACCGGCCATGCCATCGAGTGCCGCATCAACGCTGAAGATGCTGAAACCTTCGTGCCGAGCCCGGGCACCATCACCGGCTTCCATCCGCCGGGTGGCCCCGGCGTGCGCGTGGACACCCACATCTACAGTGGCTACCGCGTGCCGTCGAACTACGACTCGATGATCGGCAAGCTGATCGTGCACGGCCCGGATCGCGAAACCGCCATTGCCCGCATGCGGGTGGCACTGAGCGAAATGGTGGTCGATGGCATCAAGACCAACATCGCCCTGCAGCAGCGGATCATGCGTGACAAGGGCTTCCAGGCCGGTGGCCAGAACATCCACTACCTGGAAAAGCGCCTGGCCGAGCGCAAGAACAAGCCGATCGCATTGACCTGATCGGCGCCAGGTGCCGGACATGAAAAGGGCGGGGATCTCCCCGCCCTTTTCTGTTCCTGTAGAGCCGGGCCCATGCTCGGCTTGCCGCCAAGCACAGCCGAGCATGGGCTCGGCTCCACAGCGAGCACGTCAGCGCTTGTCGACCACGTCGGCCGGAATCTGCGAATGGGCCAGCGGCCGCACGCCATTGGGCGAGGTAGGATCGACGATCACCATGGTTTCGGTGGAACCATCGGGCCACACCACCTGGAAGGTGCTGCCGGCCGGCAGTGAAGCGAATGGCATGCCACTCTGCGCGCGGTAGACCGCAGCGACCTGGCTGGCACCGGCGCGGCGCACGTCTTCCTGCGCCTTCACCGTGGTCAGCTCCACCTTCGACAGATGCCGGTAGCGGTCCTCGTAGGTATCGATCATCAGCAGGCCAACCGCCCCAGCCGAGTAGGCCACGAACAGCGCCACCCAGAACCAGAACTTGGCCCCATGCAGGAATCGACGGTAATTCATCGCCCGTCCCTCTTTCCAACCAATCGCTTGATCCATTCCTTCATTTTCCCAGCACCTTGCCGCGATACCGCAGCGTCATACACGAAATCCCGGAAATCCTGCGCTCCATCCTGCGAACAGATCCCTCCGTTCGCACAAAAATTGTTGACCAGCACGCTGTCCGCTCCACAGGCCAGGCCGAGTTCACAGGCCGCAAGCCGCCATGCAAGTTCACTGAGCTGCTCGCCCGCCACCAGCCCGTCAAGCGCGCGGTCACCGGCCGCACGCACGCCCATGCCTGGCGCGATGGCCATGTAGGCCTCGGGGTCGCGCGAGGTGCGCACGCGCTCGACCAGGTCGCGGCGGTACTCGGCACTGTCATGCAAGGGCTCGCCCTCGGCGAACAGCGACGCTTCCGCGGCCAGGTTGCCCTGCGCGGCCGCCTTGCGGCGTTCGGCCAGCACCAGCGCCGCGCCCAGCTTGTCGCCCGGCACGAAACCGCCACACCGCTGTGCCACGCGCTCGCGTGCCTCGATCATCGCCGGCGCCGCAGTCAGGCCCAACCCGCTCAGTACGTTGTTGTCCAGGCGGTAGCCACCCGGATCGAGTGCGTACTGCGCGCAATAGTCATAGACGCGGCTGAGCATCCAGCGCGCCTCGTGATTGCCGTTGTCGGCCTGTGCGCGCAGGCGCTGGGCGTAGGCATACAGGTCGCTGGCGTCTTCGATGTCGGCGCGCAGGTCCAGCGGCAGGCCCGACGGCAGCGTGTTGCCGCGCTCGAAAGCCGCCAGCCGCCGCGCCAGGGCTTCCGGCACCACCGGCAGCGGCGCTCCGCCGTCACGGCTGGCCATGGCCAGCGGCAGGTCCGGCGACGCCGACGTCGACGCCACGCCCGCAGCATGGCCGCTGGCCCGATACCCGGCCACGCCCAGCACGGCCACCGCCGGCAGCACGAGCAACCAGGTTTTCAGGGTCGGAGCGAAGGCCATCGGCGGTGGTGAGCGTTCACGGCACACAGGAAAGCGCCGAGTTTAGCAAGGCCCGGCAGGCCTGTCTGAACTGCCCCCATTCATCTCAGAGCGGCATCTCAGGCAATACGGAGACGCCCCGATGGTCTAGCATTGCCCCCTTTCCCGCGACTGTCCCCACCGCCATGCCGTTCCTGGAACTGACCCTGCGCTGCACCGAAGCCACCCAGCCCCGCTATGAAAATGCGCTGGAGGACGTCGGCGCACTGGCCGTGACCCTGCTTGATGCCGAAGCCGACACCAGCAACGAACAGGCCATCCTCGAACCCGGCGTGGGGGAAACGCCGCTGTGGGACACCCTGGTGCTGAGCGCGCTGTTCCCCGCCGACAGCAATGCGCTGCTGCTGCTGGCCGCCCTGGAATCCTTCGACCCGGAACTGGACTGGAGCAATGGCAGCTTCCGCGCGGTCGAAGACGAAGACTGGGAGCGCGCATGGCTGGACCAGTTCCAGCCGATGGATTTCGGCAGCCGCACCTGGATCGTGCCGTGGAACCATGAACTGCCGGACGCTGCACAGGCCGCCGATGCCGCCGTGGTGCGGCTGGACCCGGGCCTGGCCTTCGGCTCGGGCACCCACCCGACCACCGCCCTGTGCCTGCGCTGGCTGGACCAGCTGGCCGTGGACGGCCAGCTGCAGGGCCAGCGCGTGCTCGACTTCGGCTGCGGCTCGGGCATCCTCGCGCTGGCCGCGCTGAAGCTGGGCGCCGCCGAAGCGATCGGCGTGGACAACGACCCGCAGGCGCTGGTCGCCACCGCCGACAATGCCGAGCGCAATGGCGAGCAGGCCCGCATGCAGGTGTACCTGCCGCAGGACGAACCGGTCGCCACCTACCCGATCGTGGTCGCCAACATCCTTGCCTCGGCGCTGGATGCGCTGGCCGAGCTGCTGGCCGCACGCGTCGCCGCCGGCGGTCGCATCGCCCTGTCGGGCATCCTGCAGGGCCAGGAAGGCGAACTGCTGCAGCGTTATGCCGCGTGGTTCGACGATCTGCAGGCCACCCAGGATGGCGACTGGATGCGCATCACCGGCACGCGCCGCGCCTGATCGTGATTGAATGACCGCTGGATCCGAGCCCGCGCCCTGAGCATGTCCGAGCCGAACCCGCCGCGCCGCCCTTTGGCCACCTTCCTGCGCCCCGCGTCGGAAGGCGAGGCCGCACCTGCGACCGACGCGCGCACGCCCGACCCGTCGGCGCATGACATCCCTGCCGCGAAGTCCGGGGACCCGGTCGACGCGGCGCTGCCGCCGATGGCGGAGACGCGACAGCTCGATGACACCGTCATCCTCGACGAAGCGACCGTGATCGAACCCGTCCTTGCCGTCCCCGCCGCGCAGGCGGTGGCCGGCGATGCGCCGAGCTTCCTGGGCACTTCGCGGCCGCGCGCGCTGCCGACGCCGCGCTGGCACTGGGTGCTGGTCGCCGGGCTGGCACTGCTGCTGGTACTGCAGAGCGTGCTGGCCGATCGTGCGCGACTGGCCGCCGACGCCGGCAACCGCACCTGGCTGGGCGCACTGTGCGGCGTGCTGCGCTGCAGCCTGCCGGCCTGGCACGAGCCGACCGCGTTTACCATGACCAGCCGCGAGATCCGCCCCCTGCCCGGCCAGGCCGGTGTGCTGCAGGTGCAGGCCAGCATCCGCAACGATGCGCGCTGGGCACAGGCCTGGCCGGACCTGCGCCTGTCACTGTCCGATGCCGATGGCCGGGTGATCGGCAGCGGCGTGTTCACGCCCGCGCAATACCTTGGCGAAAGCCCGGCCACGACCGTGCTGGAACCGGGCCAGAGTGCGCGCATCGCGTTCCGCGTGCAGGAACCCGCCGCGTCCACCGTCGCATTCACCTTCGACTTCCTCTGACCAGGGTAGAGGCGACCAGCCGTGGCAGGTCGGGCACGCTCGCGCTAGACTGGCCGCCACCACCTCGTCCGGCCGCGCGCTCCGCGCGCACGGGCCAACCGAATCGGGAACCCCCTTGAACGCTGTCCTCTCTCGTCCTGACAACAGTCGTGGCGCTCCCCGGCCACCGCTGCGTGAACACGTCGCCCAGTCCGTGCGCCGCTACCTGCGTGATCTTGATGGCTGCGACGCGGACGATGTCTACGAGATCGTGCTGCGCGAGATGGAAATCCCGCTGTTCGTGGAAGTGCTCAACCACTGCGAAGGCAACCAGAGCCGCGCCGCTGCGATGCTGGGCATCCACCGCGCCACCCTGCGCAAGAAGCTGAAGGAATACGGCATCAGCGCCTGAGCGCGCGCGGGTAGTGCCGGCCGCTCGCCGGCAACCCCATGAACGATGGCAGGATGTCGCAGTTGCCGGCCAGCGGCCGGCACTACCGGTAGATCCACGCCATGCGTGGATGCAGCCCCGGCGGGATCACCCGCCGCCGCCCGCCTTCCAGTAGTACCGCACCACATGGAAGAACACCGGCGCGGCGAAGCACACCGAATCTAGCCGGTCGAGCATGCCGCCATGGCCCTCGATCATGTGGCCCCAGTCCTTGATCCCACGGTCGCGCTTGATCGCCGACATCACCAGGCCGCCCCAGAATCCCATCAGGTTGATCAGCAGCGACAGGCCGAACGCCTGCAGCGGCGTGAACGGGGTGATCCACCACAGCGCCGCCCCAAGCGCGCTGGCGCTCAGCACGCCACCCACGAAGCCCTCCACCGTCTTCGACGGCGACAGCTTCGGCGCGATCAGGTGCCGGCCCAGCAGCTTGCCCCAGATGTACTGCAACACGTCCGAGGACTGCACCACGATCACCAGGAAGGCGAACAGCAGCACGTTGCGCGAGGGGTCGTGACCGGGCACGTGCAGGTTCAGCAGCAGCGGCACGTGCGAGATGCAGAACACGCAGATCATCAACCCCCACTGCACCTTCGCGGTGCGCTCCAGGTAGTGCGTGGTATCGCCACCGATGGTCGACAGGATCGGCAGGAACAGGAACGCATAGACCGGGATCAGCAGCGTGTACATGCCGTACCAGTCGATCCACACCAGGTAGTACTGCCACGGCAGCACGATGTAGAACGCAGCCAGCAGCGCGTAGTAGTCGCCTGAACGGGTCGGCGCCAGGGTGATGAACTCGCGCAGCGCGAACAACGAGATGATCGCGAACAGCACGATCACCCCGGCGCGGCCGAAGAACAGCGCCAGCCCGACCACGATCGCCATCACCCACCATGCACGGATACGCGACACCAGGTTGGCGATCACCGCGCTGGGCTGACCGCGCTGGCGCCAGCGCAGGGTCTCGGCCACCAGCGTGGCCAGCACCAGCACCGCGCCGACGCCGGCAAACAGCAGGCCGGTCTGCTGGCCGACACTCTGCGTTGCCAGATCGCCAGATACATCCAGCACGAAACTCATGCACGACCTCCATTCGGCGCCAGGTCCAGCAGCGCCTGCCGGCTGCGGGCCAGGAATGCGGCCTTGTCCTCGTCGGCCTGCAGCCGCAGCGGCGTGCCGAAGGTAGCCGTGCACAGCAGCGGCAACGGCAGGAACCGCCCCTTCGGCATCACCCGCTTCAGGTTGTCGATCCATACCGGCACGAACTCCAGCTCCGGCCGTTGCCGCGCCAGGTGGTAGATGCCGCTCTTGAACGGCAACAGCGGTTCATCGCCGATATTGCGCGTGCCTTCCGGGAACAGGATCAGCGAGCAGTCTTCGTCCACCGCATCGCGCAGTACCTGCAACGGGTCCTGCTGGCGATGGCCGGCCTCGCGCTCGACCAGAACACCGTTGAACACCGCATCGATCAGGTAGCGACGCAGGCCATCACGCTGCCAGTACTCGGCCGCGGCCACCGGGCGCACCTGGCGCCGCAGTGCCGGTGGCATCGATGACCAGATCAGCACGAAGTCACCATGGCTGGCGTGGTTGCCGTAGTACACGCGGCGCTCGCTGGACGGCGCGCAACCGATCCACAGCGCGCGTGCGCCGGTCACCACATGGATCGCGCCACTGCAGGCGCGGGCAATCAGTTCGGCAAACATCGGTCACTCCCATTCACGTCTGCGGCCACACCACGGCCAGCACCAGCAGTGCGAACTGCACTGCGGTCAGCAGGTACTGGCGCAGCAGCAGGCGGCGCATGCCGGACCAGCGCGCATCCCAGCCACGCAGTGGCGCATCGGGCGACGCGCGGCGCAGGCCACTGTCGTGCAGCAGCTGATCGATGCGGCGCGCGGCGGCTTCGCCCTCCAGGCCTTCATCGCGCAGCAGCTGCAGCAGGCTGGCATCCAGCCCCACCCGCCACGCGTGGTAGGCCTGTGCGATGCCCGCGGCAACACTGAGCAGCAACAGGCCGGCAGCGATCATCGCCAGCCCCGGCTCGGTGCCGAGCAGCAGCAGTGCCACCAGCAACATCCCCAGCGACAGCAGCGCCGGCCAACGCCCCTGGCGCAGCAGCAGCTGCATGGTCACCAGATCGGGAACCGTGCTCATGCGCGCGCTCCTGCCGCAGCAGTGATGGCATGCAGATGCGCCGCGTGCAGCACGATGCCGGGGCGTGCAGCCCGCACGATCGCCACTGCCGCGTTCGCATCGGCGGCACGACCACTGCGCAGCAGCCAGGTGGCGACGCTGGCGGCACTGCGCGAATAGCCCAGCGCGCAGCACGCCAGCAGCGGCCCCTGCACGCGCAGACGCTCGATGGCATCGGCCGCCTCGCGCAGCTGTTCCGGCGTGGGCACCACCAGGTCCAGCATCGGCACGCTGGCATACGCCGCGCCCGGCGCGCGGCAGGACAGTTCAGCACAGGTATCGACCACGCCGACCAGCGGTGTTGGCAACGCAGCACAGGGAATGCGTCCCAGCCACACGTCATCCATCACCGGCACCGGCTGCGGCGCACGCCGCGTCCACAGCCGCGAATTGACCCAGGCTGCGCCCAGGTACGGCGCCAGCAGCCAGCGTGCCGCCATGGTCAGGCGACCATCGGCGCGCTTCTGGAACACCGCGGTACCCAGCCCGGCATAGGCCAGCGCCACCAGCAGCAGCGACACCACCGGCCACAGCAGCCACAACGCGGCGCCACGCAGAAGCACCACCGGCACCAGCAGTACAGCGGCCCCCAGCAGGTACACCCCTGCCAGGCGCCAGCGCTTGGCATCACGTGCCGTGCGCCATGCACGCAGCGGTGGCGTGCCCTGCTCCGGCCACAGCCAGACGCACAACCAGCCGGCCAGCAGGCCGGTCGGGATATCGATGAAATGATGCTGGAACGTGGTCAGCACCGATACGCCGATCAGCAGCGCCCACACATGCAGCACCCAGCGCCACACGCCGTGCAGGTACTGTGCGAACTTCACCCACAGCACGATCAGCAACACGATGTGCAGCGACGGTGCCTGGTTGAACGGCTTGTCGAAGCCTAGCAGCACATCGAACAGCCAGCCGAACACACCGCCGATCTGCGGACGCTCGAAGCTGAAGCGCAGCGGCCACAGCAGGAAGCAGCTCACGGCGATCAGCTGTGCGCTCAACAGCCGCAATGCGTGCCGGTCCAGCTCCAGCCGTTGCCGGCACAGGAAGAACGAGACCGCGTAGAACAGGTCGATCGACCAGTACGGCACGATCGTCCATGGCACGAACGGGATGCGGGTCTCCCAGCCGAACGCCATCACCGGCAGGGTAGCGTGGCGGCCGGCCATCCAGTTGGCGAAGCCATAACTGGCGAAGAAGAACGGACCCAGCAGGGCCAGCCACAACAGGGCGCGCCGCCAGGGGCGCCCCTCTGCGGCCAGTGGGGATGCGGCGAGCGTCGCCATCACGCGGTCCGGCGCGCCAGCGATACGGTGAAGATGCCGAAGTCGTCGATACGCTGCGCCACCTTCTCGAACCCGGCCAGGCGCACCAGTTCGTCCATCTCCTGCTGGGTACGGCGGCGCATCACCCACGCCGCGCCACCGCGGTGGCTGGTCAAGGCACGGGCAATGAATTCCAGCTGCGGGTGCCAGGGCTGGCCGGTATAGGCCAGGTAGCCACCCACCGGCACCGCTGCGGCAATGCCCTGCAGCGAGCGCAGCACGGCGTCGTTGTCGGGGAACAGTTCGTACAGGCCCGAGACTACCGCCAGCGTCGGCGCTGGATCGACCTTGGCCAGCTGTGCCGGGTCGAACGCATCACCCTGCTCGAAGCGCGCGATGTCGGCCGCGCCCAGGCGCTGGATCAACGCCTGGCCCTGGGTCACGTTCAGATCGCTGAAGTCGCGCAGCACGATGCGGTCGGCGCGCTGCTCGCCCTGGCCCAGTGCTTCCAGCACATAGCGGCCATGGCCGGCGGCCACGTCCAGCACCCGCACCGGCGTGCCCTGCCCGCGCAGGCGCTGTGCGGCGTCGCGCAGCAGTTCCTGCAGGTGCTGGCCACGCACGCGGATGCCACGCCAGCCGATCGCATCCAGGTAGTTGCGGTCGACCATCCGCCCCAATGGGCCCTTGCCGCGCGCCTCATTCCGGTAGATGTAGTCCAGCGTGCTACCGGAATCGAAACCGGTCTGCAGGCCCAGCGCGATGCCTTCGGACAGCGTGCCGCCGAAGCGCAGGCCGCCACGTACAACGCGCCAGCGCAGGTCGGCCAGGCTGTTGCGTTCCGGTGGCCAGGCCAGGATCTCCGACTCTTCGAAGGTCGGCCCATGGCGGTGCGCGTCGCGCCGTGACAGCTCGCGCAACGGTTCGGCGAAACGCGCCTGGATGAAGCTGCGGATGCGCGCCAGTGCCGGTGCCCGATCGCGCTCGCCCAGCGTGTCGTGGAAGAAGCCCGGCAGGTGCACCCGCTCCTTGATCGGGCTGGACAGGCGCTCATAGAAGCGATCCTGCGGGCCACGGTGCACCACGAAATCCGAGCCGGACACCAGCAGCTGCACCGGCACGCTGATCGCCTGCGCATCGGCCACGATGCGGTCGGCCGCTTCGTACAGGCCCAGCAGCACGCGCACCGAGATCGGCCGGGTGATCAGCGGATCGGTACGGTAGCTTTCCACCCGCGCCGGGTCATGGGTCAGCCACTGCGGCTTGACGTAGCTGTTGACGAAGAAGTTGCCGCGCAGCTTCTGCATCAAGGCCAGGCCCGGCCGCGCGAACGGCACGTACAGCTTCACCTTGAACGCCGGTGAAGCCATCACCAGCGCACGCAGGCGTGGCGCGTAATCGTGCACCCAGGTCGCGGCGACCACCGCCCCTACGCTCTGCGCGATCACCACGATGTCTTCCACCGCAATGCCGTGCTCGGCGCCGATGTGGGCGATGAAGCTGTCCAAGTCGCGCACCAGCGCCGGGAAGCCCGGTGCATCGCCACGCGCACCCGGCGAACGGCCATTGCCGCGCGCATCCCAGGCGAAGAAGGCGGTGTCGGGCAGGTCCAGCTCATCGACCAGGTGGGTGACACGCCCGGAGTGCTCGTGGCCGCGGTGCAGCAGCACGATGGCCCGGGTGGCCGGGGTGGCGGTGGTGCCCGCCCAGTACCGGTAGAACAGCGGTACCTGGTCGAAGCTGTGGAATTCCCGTTCCTGCGCCTGACGCATGCAATCTCCTGATTGTCTTTTTGTATCTGCTTGATTAATTCGACGAAACCGCCGTTTCCCGCAGTCCGCGACGGACGCGGTTGATCATGGTCAGCATGCACAGCACCGCCATGGCCGCGGCCACGCCCGTCACCGTCATCGCGCCAACCCACCCAAACGCCAGCAGCAGACCCAACACGCCGACGACGAAGGCGCGGTCACTCTTGCCCATCGGGCCGTCATAGCGGCGGCTGGCACCGACCATCAGCCCCAGCACCCCGGCGTACTCGCTCAGCGCCGCCGTCCAGGCCACCAGCCACAGCACTTCCGGGCGCACGCCCGGCACGCTGAGCAGGCTCAGGTACAGCGCCGCGTCGGCGATCACATCGCACAGCTCGTTCAGATAGGCGCCCAGCCGCGACTGCTGGCCGAACTCGCGGGCCAACATGCCGTCCACGGCGTTGAGCGCCATGCGCAGCAGCATCCACAGCGGCAGCAGCAGGTACAGCAGGGGCTGGGCCGGCGCGCAGCACCAGACGGCGGCAGCGACCAGCAGCGAGACCACGGCCGCGGTCACGGTCACCGCATTGGCGGTGATCCCCATGCGGTACAGACCGCGTACGGCGGGACGCAACAGGTCCTGAAAACGTCCTTTCAATGCATAGATCGACACGATCCGAACCCGCTGATCCTTGGCAGTTCCGGCACAGCCTACCCGATTGGAGCAGCGCGCCCCATCGAATTGCTTGCGGACCGCCCCCGGCCAGGCTGTGCTGAAGGCGGCCACAGGCCGTGGGTGCGGGTCGATTTTCCCCGCCGGCGCCCGCCACCGGCCCCCACCGCCTACAATATCGGCCCCGCTCCGCTGCCGATTCTGTCCCATGACTGCTGATCTGTTGCCCGTCCGCCGGGCCCTCCTCTCCGTTTCCGACAAGACCGGCCTGGTCGAGCTGGCCACTGCGCTGGCGGCACGCGGCGTGGAGCTGTTGTCCACCGGCGGCACCGCCAAGGCGATCCGCGATGCGGGCCTGGCCGTGAAGGACGTGGCCGAGGTTACCGGCTTCCCGGAAATGATGGACGGCCGGGTCAAGACCCTGCACCCGATGGTGCACGGCGGCCTGCTGGGCCGTTCCGGCCTGGATGATGCGGTGATGGCCGAGCACGGCATCGGTGCCATCGACCTGCTGGTGCTGAACCTGTACCCGTTCGAATCGGTCACCGCCCAGGCCGACTGCACCCTGGCCGACGCGGTCGAGAACATCGACATCGGCGGCCCGGCCATGCTGCGCTCGGCGGCCAAGAACTTCGCCCGCGTGGCGGTGGCCACCGATCCGTCGCAGTACGCCGAGCTGCTGGCCTCGCTGGAGGCCAACAACGGCCAGCTGACGGCGGCCACCCGCTTCGCATTCTCGGTGGCCGCGTTCAACCGCGTCGCCCAGTACGATGCGGCGATCAGCAACTACCTGTCGGCGGTCACCGCCACTGACGCCGCCGTGCCGGCCCGTGCCGAGTACCCGGCGCAGATGAACTCCACCTTCGTGAAGGTGATGGACCTGCGCTATGGCGAGAACCCGCACCAGAGCGGCGCGTTCTACCGCGACCTGTACCCGGTGCCGGGCACGCTGGCCACCTTCCAGCAGCTGCAGGGCAAGGAGCTGAGCTACAACAACCTGGCCGACGCCGATGCGGCGTGGGAATGCGTGCGCCAGTTCGATGCGCCGGCCTGCGTCATCGTCAAGCACGCCAACCCGTGCGGCGTGGCCGTCGGCGCCGGCAACGGCGATGCCTACGAGCTGGCCTACGCCACCGACCCGACCAGCGCCTTCGGCGGCATCATCGCCTTCAACAAGCCGCTGGATGCCGCCACCGCCAAGGTGATCCTCGACCGCCAGTTCGTCGAAGTGCTGATCGCCCCGGACTACGAGCCGGCCGCGCTGGAGTACGCGCAGAAGAAGGCCAACGTGCGCGTACTGCGCATCCCGCACGGCGACGGGCTGAACAACTTCGACAGCAAGCGCGTCGGCTCGGGCCTGCTGCTGCAGTCCTCGGACAACCGCGGCATGACCCGCGACGAACTGAAGGTGGTCAGCAGGCTGGCGCCGACCGACAAGCAGTTCACCGACCTGCTGTTCGCCTGGAACGTGGCCAAGTTCGTGAAGTCCAACGCGATCGTCTACGCCAAGGACAACCGCACCATCGGTGTCGGTGCCGGCCAGATGAGCCGCGTGTACTCGGCCCGCATCGCCGGCATCAAGGCCGCCGATGCGAACCTGGTGGTCGAGGGCTCGGTGATGGCCTCCGACGCTTTCTTCCCGTTCCGCGATGGCATCGATGCCGCTGCAGCCGCCGGCATCAAGGCGGTCATCCAGCCGGGCGGTTCGATGCGCGATGCCGAAGTGATCGCCGCCGCCGACGAACATGGCCTGGCCATGGTGTTCACCGGCGTGCGCCACTTCCGCCACTGATCCGCATCACCAAGCCGGGCCCTGCCCGGCTTTTCTCTTCCGTACCCGAGAACCCTGTCCCATGAAGATCCTCGTCATCGGCTCTGGCGGCCGCGAACACGCCCTGGCATGGAAGCTGGCCCAGTCCTCCCGTGTCACCGAAGTGATCGTGGCGCCCGGCAACGCCGGTACCGCCAGCGAAGACACGTGCCGCAACGTGGCAGTCAAGGTGACCGATATCGACGGCCTGCTGGCGTTGGCCCAGGCCGAAGGCGTAGCGCTGACCGTGGTCGGCCCGGAAGTACCGCTGGTGGCCGGCGTGGTCGACCGCTTCCGCGCCGCCGGCCTGCGCATCTTCGGGCCAACCGCCGCCGCCGCGCAGCTGGAAGGCAGCAAGGCCTACGCCAAGGACTTCCTGGCGCGCCACAACATCCCCACCGCGTACTACGCCGTGCACAGCGACGTGGACGCCGCGCTGGCGTATGTGCGCGAGAAGGGCCCACCGATCGTGGTCAAGGCCGATGGCCTGGCCGCCGGCAAGGGCGTGATCGTGGCGATGAGCCTGACCGAGGCCGAGGACGCGGTGCGTGACATGCTGTCCGGCAACGCGTTTGGCGATGCCGGTGCGCGCGTGGTCATCGAGGAATTCCTCGACGGTGAGGAAGCCAGCTTCATTTCGATGGTGGACGGCGTGCATGCGCTGCCGATGGCCACCTCGCAGGACCACAAGCGCGTCGGCGACGGCGACACCGGCCCGAATACCGGCGGCATGGGCGCCTATTCGCCGGCCCCGGTGGTGACGCCGGAGGTGCATGCACGGGTGATGCGCGAGGTGGTGAACCCCACCGTGCAGGGCATGATCGCCGACGGCATCCCGTTCACCGGTTTCCTCTACGCCGGCCTGATGATCGATGCCAGCGGCGCACCGAAGGTGATCGAATTCAACGTGCGCTTTGGCGACCCGGAAACCCAGCCAGTGATGCTGCGCCTGCAGTCGGACCTGGTCGAGCTGGTGGAAGCGGCTATCGATGGCCGCCTGGATGAGGTCGAAGCGCAGTGGGACGCGCGCCCGTCGCTGGGCGTGGTGCTGGCGGCCAGGCCGTACCCGGAAGCGCCGATCACCGGTGACGTGATTTCCGGCCTGGACGACGTGCCGGCCAGTGCCAAGGTGTTCCATGCCGGTACGGCATTGGATGCGCAGGGCCACGTGGTCAGTGCGAGCGGTCGCGTGCTGTGCGTGGCCGCACTGGGCGACAGCGTGCGCGACGCGCAGGCCAATGCCTATGCCGGCGTGGCCAAGGTGAGCTGGGCCAACGCGTTCCACCGCAACGACATTGGTTGGCGCGCGATCGCACGCGAGGGGTGAGGCACACCCCCGCTTCCATGCATGGCGCGGATTGAATACCACAGTAAAGCAAAGGCCCGGCATTGCCGGGCCTTTGCTTTACAGGACTGCTTCGAGACCCTTCCGATCAATCAGGTTCAAAAGCTTCAGCGACGGCCCGCTCGGCTTCTTCCCGCCCTGTTCCCAGCTACGGACCGTCGAAACGCTGGTGTTGAGCACACCTGCGAACACCGGCTGGCTAAGTTCCAACGACGTGCGAAGTGCACGGATCTGGGCGCTGCTGTATTCGGGCACAGGCCTCAGACAAAGCGCCTCGTACATGCTCATGCGCCGCTTGTCGATGAAGCCGCTGGCGTAAAGGCCCGCCGCGCCTTCATGCACCGCATCGAGGATCGCACTCTTTGCACGTCCATGTTCAACCGTCTTTGTCATGGCAAATCTCCTGCAGTTCTCCGCAGATAACTGCCCTGTCCAACTGTTCAGGGCTCATTCTCAAGAACTCAGACGCATACAGCTGAAGGGCGTCCCGTTCCGCACTACTGATGGTCGCGCGCGCGTTCTTCTCGTAGCAGAAGAGAAAGAACCAGTAGCGCCCCACCTTAGTTGCGACAATAACGCGGGCGCTACCGCGCTTTCCGCGGCCCGGCAGCGCAACCCGCTTTTTGAGAAGGCCGCCCCCTATATCTGCATCAATCAGTCCTTGACGCATTTCCACCGCTGCGCGGCACAAGGCTCTATCGGTCAGTGAAGAACGTCGTGTACTGCGGTTGAAGCTTCGAGTGCGGAAGACACGTGACATGATCATACCGTGCCACCGAGTGGTACGGCGTGAAAATCAGCGTCCAGCGCATGCTCCGGTCGGCGCAGCTGCCGCCCTGGCGCCAGGATTGATCCACGCCATGCGTGGATGCGCTCCAGAAACAAAAAGGCCCGGCATCTCCGCCGGGCCTTTCTTCATTCCAACGCCTTCCCGCTTACGCGGTGAACAGCGCCTTCATCTTCTTCAGCGCGTTCGCTTCAACCTGGCGGATGCGCTCGGCCGACACGCCGTACTCGTCGGCCAGTTCCTGCAGCGTCACCTTGCTGTCCGCGTCCAGCCAGCGGCGGCGGATGATGTCGCGCGAGCGGGCATCCAGTTCCGCCAGGCCTTCGCGCAGCAGCTGCATCTGGTTGTCTTCGCTGTCCTCGCGCTCGTAGGCCATCGACGGGTCTTCGTCATCGGCAACCAGGAACGCAGCCGGCGACGGCGGCGCGTGCTCGTTGTCCTCGTCGGTCGGCGCATCGAACCCGATATCGCGACCCGACAGGCGCGACTCCATTTCCATGACCTCGCGCTCGGACACGTTCAGGTCCTTGGCCACCGCGCTCACTTCCGCCGCGTTCATCCAGCCCAGGCGCGTCTTCGACTTGCGCAGGTTGAAGAACAGCTTGCGCTGCGCCTTGGTGGTGGCGACCTTCACGATGCGCCAGTTCTTCAGGATGAACTCGTGCATCTCTGCACGGATCCAGTGCACGGCGAAGGAGACCAGGCGCACGCCCATGTCCGGGTCGAAGCGCTTGACCGCCTTCATCAGGCCGATGTTGCCTTCCTGGATCAGGTCGCCCAAGGCAAGGCCGTAGCCGTTGTAGCCGCGGGCCACGTGCACCACGAAGCGCAGGTGCGAATGCACCAGCTCGCGGGCAGCGTCCAGATCGTTGCCGTCGCGGAAGCGACGGGCCAGGTCCTGTTCGTCATCGACCGACAGCACCGGGATCTGGTGCACGGCACCGATGTAGGCGTCCAGCGAACCGAGCGCACTGGGAATCGGGAGATTGTTTGCCACAAGGGCAGTAGAGGTGTTCTGGCTCATAGGCACCCATCTTAGCAGTCCGGGATTTGGACTGCTAAAGGAGGAAAAAGTTCCAGCATCCCATTGATGCAACACTGGTCCCAAACAGAGCCCTACCGTAGCGCGATTTGATGACAGTGGCGAGCATGCTTTTCGGGATTCACAATCCCTTGGAATTCAAGCAATTACCTGCCGTAAAGCGGCCGATTCCGGTCAAGCGGAGCTGAACGGGCCGTTCTGAAGGCCCATTCAGGCCCGGGAACGTTGCCCGGTGTTCAGGCCCAGCGGCCCGCCGGCCCTCAGAGTGCCGAGCGCGGCGGCAGCGACCAGTCGATCGGGGCTTGGCCGCGGCGCTGCAGGTACTCGTTGGCCATCGAGAAATGACGACAGCCGAGGAAGCCCCGATGGGCCGAAAGCGGCGACGGATGCGGCGACTTCAGCACGCGATGGCGGCGGGTGTCGATCACCTTGCCCTTCTGCTGCGCATAGGCGCCCCAGAGCATGAACACCAGCCCTTCGCGCTCGCGGTTGAGCACATCCACCACGTGGTCGGTGAAGCCTTCCCAGCCACGACCCTGGTGCGCACCGGCCTTGCCCTCTTCCACCGTCAGTACCGCATTGAGCAGCAGCACGCCACGCTGCGCCCACGGAATCAGGCAACCGTGGTCCGGACGCGGGATACCGAGATCGCTCTCGATCTCCTTGTAGATGTTCAGCAGCGACGGCGGCACCGGCACGCCCGGCGGCACCGAGAAACTCAGGCCATGTGCCTGGCCGCGACCGTGGTACGGGTCCTGCCCGAGGATCACCACCTTCACCTGCTCGAACGGCGTGGCGTCGAACGCGGCGAAGATCTGCGGGCCGGGCGGGAACACCGCCGCGCCACTGGCCTTGCGCTGGCGCAGGAAGCTGGACAGCTCGCGCATCTGCGGCTGCAACAGGTAATCGCCGACATGCTGCTTCCAGCTCGGTTCCAGCTGGATCGTCGGGGTGTCGGCTACTTCATCCATCATCGCAACAGAGGTCCATCGTTCAATCGGGCCAGCCTCAGCTGGAACAGCACCTTGGTGACCAGCAGCCGTTCTTCGATCGGCTTGAGCACCAGGTCGTTGGCACCGGACTGCAGCAGCCCGGTCTGGTTGTGCGGGTTGCCATCGCCGGTCATCACCAGCACCGGCAGGCGGCGCTTGCCGTAGCCGAAATCCACGCGCACGCGCTGCACCACGTCGCGACCGCTCAGTTCGCCCTTCAGGGTGACGTCGGTCAGCACCAGGTCGATGCGGTGGCGACTGCGGCCCAGCGACTCGGCGGTGAGCAGGGTGAACGCTTCTTCGGCGCTGACCACGTGCAGCACGTTCAACTGCTGGCGTTCCAGCATGCGCTTGGTGGCCTCGGCCACCACGCGGCTGTCCTCGATATAGAGGATGGTGGCACCGGGGATGGTCTGCGGCTGCACGTAGCCGCGGATGAAGGTCGCCAGTGCTTCATGGCCGAGCGATTTGTCGAAATAGTCGGTGACGTACTCGGTGAAGCGGCGCTGCTCCAGGTGCTGCTGGGCATCGCCGGAGACCACGATCACCGGCACATAGGCCTGGCCGGCCGCTTCGCGCACCATCCGCGCCAGCGCCAGGCCGTCGCCATCGCGCAGGGTCAGCGAGGTCGTCACCAGGTCCACCGGCCCCTGTGCCAGCGCCTGCTGTGCGTCCTCGATGCTGTCGCAGCCGATCACCTCCACGCCCGGCAGGTCACGCTGCAGGACGTCGGCGATCAGCTTGCGCACCAGCTTCGAGCCATCGACCACCATCACCCGCGTCGCGGGCCCTTCAAGGTGTTTCAGCGCTTGCGGTTGCATGCCGGTCTCAGGTGTCGGTCGGGCGGGTCTGGCGGAGGAAGTGGCCGGTGACCAGCCAGGCGCCCAGCCAACCCAGCAGCAGCGTGCCGAGCAGGACCAGGCCGCCGTGCAGCAGGTCCAGGCCGTGCAGTACGAACGGGCTGCCGTAGCTGCGCGAGAGTTCGGCCAGCGGCATGCGCAGGGCGGCACCCGCAGCGCCGATCAGGGCCAGCGCCACCGCGCCGGCGCCCAGGCCGTACCACGCGCCCAGGTACAGGAACGGGCGGCGGATGAAGCCATCGCTGGCGCCGAGCAGCTGCAGCACGCCGATCTCTTCGCGGCGGGCCTGGATGTCCAGGCGCACCGTGTTGCCGACCACCAGCGCGGCACCTGCGCCGAGCAGGACCGACAGCACCTGCACCAGCCGCGCACCGAAGGCAAGCCAGGCATCCAGGCGCTGGCGCCACAGCGCATCGTGCTGCACCAGATCGGCCTCGGGCAGGCTTTCCAGCGCGCGCGCCAGGCGTGCGTCGTCCTTGCCCTGGCCGGGAGTGATCACCAGCAGCGAAGGCAGCGGATTGTCGTTGAGTGCGTCGATCGCCTCACCCAGGCCGGCATCCCGCAGTTCCTGCAGGCCCTGCTCGGGCGTGCGCACGTTCACTTCGGCCACGTCGTCGCGGTCGCGCAGCTGGCCGGCCAGGCGCAGCGCGCCGGGTGCATCGACGTTGCCCTTCAGGAACACGTTGATGTCGCGCGACTGCTGCACGCTGCCGGCGAACTGCTTGAGGTTGTCCAGCGCGATCGACAGGCCCAGCGGCAGCGCCAGCGCCAGCGCCATGACCATCACCGTCAGCAGGGTCGCCCATGGCTTGCGGCAGGCGCGGCCCAGGCTGAACACCACGCTGTGCACGTGGTGCTGGAACCAGACGCCCACGCGCGAGGGGGCGGCGGCTTCGCTGTTTTCGTTCTTCGCCATCGGTTACTCCGCCAGGTCCTGCGGCGAGATGTCATCCACCAGCCGGCCATGGTCGAGGATCAGCACGCGCTTGCGCATGCGGCGCAGCAGCGGCAGGTCGTGGCTGACCACCAGCACGCTGGTGCCGCGCGAGGGCAGCTCGGCGAACAGGGCCATGATCTCCGCCGCCAGGGTCGGGTCGAGGTTGCCGGTCGGCTCATCGGCCACCAGCAGCTTGGGCTCGCCGACGATGGCGCGGGCGATGCCCACGCGCTGCTGCTCGCCGGCCGACAGCTGCGAGGGCAGCGCCTTCTCGCGATGGCCCAGGCCCATCCGCTCCAGCACCGAGCGCACGCGCTTGCTGATGTCGCCACGGCGGGTGCCGCGCAGGATCAGCGGCAGCGCCACGTTCTCGGCGATCGAGCGGTCCATCAGCAGCCGGTGGTCCTGGTAGACCGCGCCCACCGCGCGTCGGTGGCGGGGCACGTCGCCGCCGCGCACCTTCAGCAGGTTGCGCTCGTCGAACACCACCGCGCCGCGGCTGGGCCGCTCGTCGAGGTGGATCAACTTGAGCAGGGTGCTCTTGCCCGCACCGGAATGGCCGGTGACGAACAGCATCTCGCCCGGCGCGACCTCGAAGCTGACATCGATCAGCGCCTCGTGGCCACCGGCGTACTGTTTGCTGACATTGTCGAAGCGCAGGACACTCATGCCCCGATTATGCAGGAGCGGCGCGACCTCGTGGAGACGGTGGCGCCGATCGGTAGTGCCGGCCGCTGGCCGGCAGCCATGTGGGTTGCCGGCCAGCGCCCGGCACTACCGTTCAAAGCCACCCGACCAGCGGTCGGGGGCTTCCCGCTGATCGGCAGCGCCGATCAGCTGCCCGACAGCATCCGGCGGATCTTGCGGCCGATGCGGGTCAGGAACGAATCGCCGCTGTCGGCCGCCGTGCGCACCGGCTTGGCCACCACCTGCACCGGGGTCACCGGGCTGGCGCCGTTGCCGGCGTTGGCCTGCACGCCCTCGCCACCCTCGACCGGACGGCCGTGGCGACGACGACGGCGCTTGCGCGGCTTGCGCTCGCCATCCACGGCACCTTCCGGCGCGCCCTCGGCGCGGGGCGGGCGCGGCGGACGCGGAGCCTGGGCGACAGCGGCTTCAGCACCTTCGGCCGGGGCAGCTGCAACCTGCTCGCCTTCCACGCGCGGCTTGCGCGGGCCACGCGAACGGCGCTCGCCGCTGCGCTCACCGTCGCGACGCTCGCCACGGCCACCGCCGGAGCGGCCCCCACTGCGACCACCACCACGGCGCTCTTCTTCAGCGGCGCGGGCTTCGCGCGCTTCACGGAAGATCTGGCCGACGCTCTCGTTCTCCTCACCTTCCTCGCCAGCAGCCGGGGCCGGGCGTTCCGGGCGCGGCAGCGGCGTCAACAGTTCCTTGGTGACCGGCTCGGACGGGATCTTCTGCTCGATGTAGGCCTCGATGTCCGGCAGGCCCATCGCGTAGCGTTCGCAGGCGAAGCTGATCGCATCACCCTCTTCGCCCAGGCGCGCGGTACGACCGATGCGGTGCACGTAGTCTTCGGCGTCGAACGGCAGGTCGTAGTTGTAGACGTACTTGATGCCGTCGATGTGCAGGCCACGCGCGGCCACGTCGGTGGCCACCAGGATTTCCAGCTGGCCCTTCTGGAAGCGGTTGAGCAGGCTCTCACGCTTCTTCTGCGGCACGTCGCCGGACAGCACGCCGACGCGGTAGCCGGCCTTTTCCAGCGAGCGGGCGACGCGCTCGACGAACACCTTGGTATTGACGAACACCATGGTGCGCGCGCCTTCACTGCGCGACAGCAGGCCCAGCAGCAGCGGGATCTTCTCGTCGTCGGCCGGGAAATAGATGCGCTGGCGCACGCGCGCAGCGGTGATGGTCTCGGCTTCGACCACCAGCTTCTGCGGCTCGTTCATGTGCTCGTAGGCCAGCTCCAGCACGCGATGGCTGAGGGTGGCACTGAACAGCAGGGTCTGGCGGATGGTGCGTTCCGGCATGCGGCGCAGCAGGAAGCGGATGTCCTTGATGAAACCCAGATCGAACATGCGATCGGCTTCGTCCAGCACGCAGATCTCGCAGGCATGCAGCGAAACCACCTTGTGCTGCTTGACGTAGTCGATCAGGCGGCCCGGGGTGGCGATGATCACGTCCACGCCCTGCTGCAGCAGCTCACGCTGCTTGTCGTAATCCACGCCACCGTAGACCAGCGCGAAACGCAGGCCCAGGTCGGAACCGAACTTCACCGCATCCTTGTGGATCTGGATGGCCAGTTCGCGGGTCGGGGCAAGGATCAGCGCACGCGGATCCTCCGGCTTGCGGTCGGCCAGCGCCGGGCGGGTCAGCAGGCGGTTCACGACAGCGACCAGGAAGGCCAGGGTCTTGCCGGTGCCGGTCTGGGCCTGGCCGGCAACATCACCGCCGGGCAGCGCGACCGGCAGGGTCAGCGCCTGGATCGGGGTGCAGCGGGTGAATCCGGCTCCTTCAAGGCCGGCCTGCAGGGCCGGATGCAGCTCGAAGGAGGAGAAGGTCAAATCGGTCAGCGGTTTGTCGCTCATGAGTCCGTCTTGGTATGGCCGCCGGCCCGTGGGGCGGCTGGCACTTCATCGTCTAGGGGCACCGTCGCAAACTGCGGCCCCTGCGGCGGGTTGGCAGGCTGGGACCACCGGTCCGCGCGCCGCACAATGCCCCAGTTTACCGCACTCGGGCAGGCAAACCGGAATGCGGCGTCTCATGGCATCCAGAGACGCCACCTTCACCCAGCCACACCGGACTTGAACGGCCTGCCCGGGTTCGCTGGTGTCGCCCACTGCCAGCCCCATGTACAGGAAGACAGTGAAATCCGACACATACCGGCCATCGAAGCGATCACGATACGCTGGGTTCCAACCGGCGCCTGTCCCTGCCCTGCGATAGGGGTACACTGCCGGCCGTGAGCGTCCAGGCATCCCGCCGAACGCACCGCGGCAGTGCGCCGCGAGGCAACGACGAGGGTCGCGCCACCGGGCATGGCCCAGTTCACCCACCTCCGGCATGGCCGGGTGCAATCCAAGACGAGAAACCAAGATGAGCGACAAGGTTGTACATGTCGGCGACGCCGACTTCGATAGCGCAGTGCTGAATTCCAAGGAACCGGTGCTGGTCGATTTCTGGGCCGAGTGGTGTGGCCCCTGCAAGATGATCGCCCCGGCGCTGGACGAACTGGCCGATGCCTACCAGGGCCGCGCCAAGATCGCCAAGGTCAACGTCGACCACAACCGCGCACTGGCCGCCAAGTACCACGTGCGTTCGATTCCGTACCTGGTCGTGTTCAAGGACGGCGAGAAGGTCGGCGAGCAGATCGGTGCGGTGGGCAAGGCCCAGCTGGCCGGCCTGCTGGACAAGGCCCTGGCCTGATCCTGCTGTTCCCGGCAGCCGCCGCCCGCGGCTGCCGGCGGGCGCCCCGCGTCCATCATGAATGCTGTTCCCGGCGACCCTTGCATGCCGCCGCAGGCCGATGATAGTGTCGGCATATCCGGCCGCGCTCGCGTGCCGCACCCTCTGGACGCAGTTTCTTCCAGACCCATTCCCAACGTTCGCCGCCCCAGCCGGGCGCTCGCACCTTCAAGCGAGGAATAACGCTCTTGTCCGATAACACTTCCGAAACCGGCAGCGCCGATGCGCCCGCCGAAAAGCGCGTGCGCAAGCCCCGCGTGAGCAAGGCCGCCGCCCCGGCAGCCGCCGAAACCAGCGCCGCTCCGGCGCAACCGACCCTGCCGCTGGCAGCCGCGCCCGAAGCGCCGGCACCGGCTGCAGCCGCCCCCGCGCCGAGCGCGCCTGCCACTGAAGCCCCCGCCTCCGGCGGCGGTGAGGGTGGCGAAGGCCGCGAATCCGGACAGCGCCAGCAGAACCACCAGGGCGGTGGGCAGCACCAGGGCCAGGGTCAGAACAACAACCCCTACAACCAGAACGGCCAGCAGGGCCAGGGCAATCGCCGCGACCGTTTCCGCAACCGTCGCGACCGCGACCGCAACCGCGGTGGCCGCGATGACGGCATGCCGCAGGACGGCGGCGAGCAGCAGCCCTTCGTGCCGCGCCCGCACGCCAACGTGCCCGAGGGCTTCCCGGTCTACTCGCTGAGCGACCTCAAGCGCATGCCGGCACAGAAGCTGCTGGAGATCGCCGAGCAGCTGCAGATCTCCGAAGGCGTGGCCCGTGCCCGCAAGCAGGACGTGATCTTCGCCCTGCTGAAGGTGCTGACCCGCCACGGCGACGGCGTTGCCGCCGATGGCGTGCTGGAAATCCTGCCGGACGGCTTCGGCTTCCTGCGCGCGGCCGAAGCCAGCTACCTGGCCGGCCCGGACGACACCTACATCTCGCCCAGCCAGATCCGCCGCTTCAACCTGCGCACCGGCGACCACATCTCCGGCCGCATCCGCTTCCCGAAGGACGGCGAGCGCTACTTCGCGCTGAACATCGTCGACACCATCAACGGTGAGCCGATCGAAGCGTCGAAGAACAAGGTGCTGTTCGAGAACCTGACCGCGCTGTTCCCGCGCCGCCGCTTCACCCTGGAGCGTGGCAACGGTTCGTCGGAAGACATTACCGGCCGCATCCTCGATCTGATGGCGCCGCAGGGCAAGGGCCAGCGCTCGCTCATCGTGTCCCAGCCGAAGGCCGGCAAGACGATGATGATGCAGCAGGTCGCCACTGCCATCACCACCAACCATCCGGACGTGCACCTGATCGTGCTGCTGATCGACGAACGCCCGGAAGAAGTGACCGAAATGCAGCGCACCGTGCGCGGCGAGGTCATCAGCTCGACCTTCGACGAGCCGGCCGCGCGCCACGTGCAGGTGGCCGAAATGGTCATCGAGCGCGCCAAGCGCCTGGTCGAGCACAAGAAGGACGTGGTGATCCTGCTCGACTCGATCACCCGCCTGGCCCGCGCCTACAACAACGTGGTGCCGAGCTCGGGCAAGGTGCTGACCGGTGGCGTGGACGCCAATGCCCTGCACCGCCCGAAGCGCTTCTTCGGTGCCGCGCGCAACGTGGAGGAAGGCGGCAGCCTGACCATCATCGCCACCGCGCTGGTCGACACCGGCTCGAAGATGGACGAGGTGATCTACGAAGAGTTCAAGGGCACCGGCAACAGCGAAGTGCACCTGAGCCGCCGCATTGCTGAAAAGCGCGTGTTCCCGGCCATCGACATCAACCGTTCCGGCACCCGCCGCGAGGACCTGCTGATCGAGCCGGAACTGCTGCAGAAGATCTGGATCCTGCGCAAGCTGCTGCATCCGATGGATGAAATGGCCGCGATGGAGTTCCTGCTCGACAAGATGAAGAACACCAAGTCCAACGACGAGTTCTTCGGTTCGATGAAGCGCTGATCCACGGCATTGCATCGAAAGGAACCTGCCGCTCGCTGCGGCAGGTTTTTTTTTTGCCTGCAGGGCGACCCACTTCACTTTGCCGCCGCCGACTTTTGGCGATAATCCGCCCGATACCCTGCCCGGCCCTGCGGGCGTGGCCACCGATTCCGCTGTCGCCCCTTCCGGAGAACCGGTCGGGTCCAGCCTCCTGCCGGATCCGTCGACGCATGCGAACGCTGTCTCCCCGCCTCAACCTGGGCAAGCTGATCCTCGCCCTGGCCCTGCTCAGCGCCATCATCGCCCTGGCCAATACCCTGCTGGCCAGCTACCGCGTGCAGCGCGACCAGCTGGTCGGCAATACCCTGGAAGCCAACCGCGTCTATGCCACCAAGCTGGCCGAGACCACCCAGAACTTCCTGCTGGCCGCACAGCAGGAGCTGGCCTACGCCGCCACCCGGCTCGGCCAGAGTGACCTCGATCCGGCACAGGCGCAGGACGAGGCCAGCCGCCTGCAGCTGCAGACCAACAGCTTCAATTCCTCGCTGGTGGTGGACGCCGACGGCCTGGTGATCGCCACCTCGCCGCAGACCCTGCAGCTGCAGGGCGAGATCCTGCACAGCGTCGGCAACAATGCCGCATTGGCTGCACGCCAGCCGATGATCAGCGACCCGTACCAGTCGACCACAGGCAAGCTGCTGGTCTCGCTGTCGCACCCGATCTTCGACCGCCAGGGCCACTATCGCGGCTACGTCAGCGGCACCCTGTACCTGCGCCAGCGCAGCGCGCTGCATACGCTGCTGGGCAAGCACTACTACCGCGACGGCTCCTACCTGTACGTGGTCGACCGCCATGGCCGCCTGCTGTACCACGCCGACGGCAAGCGGGTCGGCGACTACGTGGTCGGCAACCCGGCGGTGAAGGCGGTGGTGCGCGGTGAGCGCGGCGCGCAGCAGGTCCGTAACAACCTGGGCGTGTCGATGCTGGCCGGTTACGCGCCGGTACCGGCCACTGGTTGGGGCATCATCGCCCAGCGGCCGACCGAGGCCACATTGCAGCCGTTGTCACGGTTGATGACCGCGGTGATCTGGAACGCGATCCCGCTCGGCCTGCTGTCACTGCTGATCACCTGGTGGTTCGCCCGGCGCATCTCGATGCCGCTGTGGCAGCTGGCGCGCAACGTGCAGGGTGGCGAGGACACCGGCAGCGCGATCAACCACGTCAGCGGCATCCGCGCATGGTACTTCGAGGTTGCCCAGCTCAAGCAGGCGGTCCTGCACAGCTTCAACGCCCTGCAGGACCGCATTGGCACACTCAACCGCGCCAACCGTACCGATCCGCTGACCGGCCTGCTCAATCGCCGCGGCCTGCAGCAGGCGCTGGATGCGCTGCAGGTGCAGGGCATTCCGTTCGCGATCCTGGCGCTGGACATCGATCGCTTCAAATCGATCAACGACAGCCACGGCCATGACGTCGGTGACGCCGCCATCGTCCATATCGCCGACCAGATGCGCCGCTACTCGCGCGACAGCGACATCCTCTGCCGTGCCGGTGGCGAGGAATTCCTGCTGCTGCTGCCGGGCATCAGTACCGACTCGGCGCGCCAGGCCGGCGAGCGGCTGCGCCAGCACATCGCCGATCATCCGTTCGAGCCGGTCGGCACCATCACCGTGTCGCTGGGCGTGGCCCACTTCCCCAGCTTCCATGTCGATGCCGAGCAGGCGCTGCGGCTGGCCGACAAGGCCCTGTACATGGCCAAGGAACAGGGCCGCAACCGCGTGGTGGTCTACCCGTACGCGGACTGAAAAGCGGCCGGCCTGGCCGACCGCTCCATCGCACCGGGCTCAGCGCTGCGCCAGCGGCGTCAGCAGGCGCAGGCCGCGCTGGGTGCCATCGACCATGTACACGCCGCCGGCCGGCAGCAGATCACTTCCCGCCTGTCCGGCGCCATCCGGCGTGCGCCAGGGTGCGGCCTGGCGCGGGCCGGGGATGAAGGCACGCCAGCGGCCGTAGCGTTCCGGCTGGCCGTTGTCGCTGTTGTTCAGGGCGAAAGTGACCGGCACGCGCACGGTCCATGAATCCCGCGTGCTGTCCTCGCCGGTGGTCGGCGGCGAGAAGGTCCACTTGCGGGCCGCACTGATACTGGCCTTGGCGAAGATGTCGCGCATCCTGGCCATGGTCCGTTCCGGTGCGACCACGGTCATGTTCACCTGCTCGGCAATGACATCGGCCACGGTGCCGTCGCGTGCGACCTTGACCAGCAGCAGTACGTCACCCTGCCCGCCATTGCGGAAGGCCTCTTCGGGGTAGCGCGGCGGCGGCATGCGCTTCTGGGTGATCGAATCGGTAGCCTTCGGATCATATTCACTGAAGTCGACGCTGGTCATGCTGATCTGGTAGTTGCCGTCTTCCTGCTCCTTGCCACGCAGGCGTACGCGCAGCGGCGCGTGGACGGCCACCGGCGTACCATCACGCAGCGTCGGTTCGAACTGCCAACCGCGGATGGCGCCTTCCACGAACGACACGATGCCGGGTGCGAGCATGGCACGCTGGTCCAGGACCAGCGTGCTGACCGAACCATCGGCCGCCACGTCGATACTGCCCGACAGCACCATGCTCATCTCGGCAGTGGCGCGCACGGCGCGCGCGTTCTGGGCCATGGCATCGGCCGGCAGCAGGGGAGCACCGGCGGCGAACGCCAGGGCCAGCGCAAGGAACAGGGGGGAACGCATCATTGCCGGATCCATGGTGATGAGGTGAACCCCGAGCGTACCGCAGTCCGAGCGGGACCGGCAGGCAGTCCACGCCACGCCGTTCAGGCCAGGCGATGGACCGCCGCATAGGGCGGGGTATCCGGATAATCACCGCTGGCGAAGCGCGCCTGCAGGCCCTGCCACCACGCGGGATCAAACAGGTGCCGGTAATGTTCGCGCACCGCCGCCAGCTCGCCCGCCGGCAGGCCCATGAACGGGCCGAAGCGCTCTGGAAACACGTCGCGTGGCCCGACGTGGAACCAAGGTTCGTCGGCCATGGCTTCCTCCGGCGTGCGCGGCTGCGGCCAGGCGCGGAAGACGCAGTCGCTGACCAGGCACAGCTCGTCATAGTCGTAGAAGACTGCCCGGCCATGCCGCGATACGCCGAAGTTCTTCGGCAGCATGTCGCCGGGGAAGATGTTGTTGCGCGCCATGTCGGTGATCGCCTGCGCGTAGTCGAGTACCGCCGCACGCACCGCATCGCCGCCCTGCTCGCGCAGGTACAGGTTCAATGGACGGAAGCGACGCTGCACGTAGCACAGTGCGACTTCCACCTGATCGCCATCGACGCGCACGCTCTGCGCGCACTGCGCAAGCAGCTCCTGCAGCAAGGCCGGTGCGAAGCGGTCGCGCGGGAAACGCAGATGGCGGTACGGCTGCGCATCAAGCAGGCGACCGACACGGTCGAGGTTGAACACCAGCGCATACTTCTCTTCCACCTGCTGCCGCGACATCGACTTCGGCCACGCGAAGCGGTCGCGGATCAGCTTGAACACCAGCGGATAGCTGGGCAGGGTGAACACCGCCATGACCATGCCCGGCGTGCCTTCGGCATGCACCAGCCGCTCCTGCGGATGTTCGTTGAAGTGGCGGAAGAAGGTACGGTAGCGCTCGGTCTTGCCCTGCTTGGCGCGGCCCAGCACCGTATAGATCTCATCGATGGGCTTGCCCGGCAACAGGCTGCGCAGGAACACCACCGCATCGCCCACCGTGGCAAGGTCGGCCTGGAAATAGCTGCGCGACACGCCGAACAGATGGGCGACATCGCGACGCCGGGTCAGCACCGCATCTGCACGCAGGCCCTGCCCATCGTTGACCAGGGCGATCACGCACGGTGAGAAGCGGTGTTCGCCGAACACGCGACCCACCAGGTAGGCGCGGCGCTCCCGGTAGAACACGGTGTCGAGCAGCTCGATGCTGCGCACCGGCGTATCACCCCAGTGGGCCAGATCATCCTGCAGGCGCACAGCGATGGCCGCCGCGCAGCGCAGCTGGTGCGCATACGGAATGTCGAAGCGGTAATCGGCCAGCACGCGCTGGAGAGCCTCCACCGGCCGCGTCGGCGAGACCGCATAGGTATGCCGTGCGACCGGGTGGGTGATCGCATCGGACGGCTCGACATCGAAGGCGATGAACTCCAGCGCCGGGTCCACGCCACGGGTGGAGAACAAGCGCCGCGACAGCGTGTTGTAGAAGGTCTTGTACAGCTCGGCGTCGATCAGCCCCCGCAGCAGTGCGCTATAGCGCGCATGCACCTGCAGCCACAGCGCGCGTTCCCCGATCGCTTCGCCGGCGAGGCGCCGCAGCGCATCCATCTGGTCGGCGATGCACAGGTCGTACAACGCGATGCGCTCGACTGCATCCCGGCGCGCGCCCACCCAGTCGCGCTGCTCGAAACGCTGCCGCGCACGGGCGGTGATCGCCGCAAAGCGGGCGTGATACTGCTCGAAGCCGGCGTGAATGGCGCCGGCGATGCGCGACGCCAAGTCGGCAACGGTGTCAGGCTCGGACATGCAGGGCTCACCCGGGAGGACCTGCCTCACCATACGCTGGCGTGGGGTGGCTTGTGTAGGGCCACTGCATGCCGCGACAAACGCAACGATTCCTACAGACCTGATGCCTCCCTGCTGCCTACCCTTTCAGGCCCAACAACGGCACGAGGTGACGCATGCAGCAAATGACCTTTATTCCGCGCGTGGAGGAAGGCAACGTCATCCCGCAGCGCGCCCGCGACGGCTACATCAGCGCGACCGCCCTGTGCCAGTCCGTCGGCAAGCGCTGGTCCGACTACCGGGCACTGAAATCGACGGAGGAGTTCCTGCAGGAGCTCATGGCGCAGACGAAGCTGTCCGAGAATGAGCTGATCCACGTGGTATCCGGTGGGAACCCGGCCATGCAGGGCACCTGGATCCACCCGTACCTCGCCATCCACCTCGGCCAGTGGCTGTCGCGCAGGTTCGCAGTGAAGGTCTCGCAGTGGGTGGTGGAATGGCAGCAGGGTCGCGCCAATGCGTTGCTGCCCGTGCACATCGACCGCTACATGCAGAACCGTGCCAAGGTGCCGTACACCCATTTCTCGATGCTCAACGAGCTGACGTTGAACCTGATCGCACCGCTGGAGCAGGCGGGCTATACGCTCCCGCAGGCGCTGGTGCCGGACATCTCCGAAGGCCGACTGTTCTGCAAATGGCTGAGGGATCATCGCGGCGTCGACACCGATGCGCTGCCCACCTATGACCACGCCTACCCGGACGGCCGCACGGTGCAGGCCAAGCTGTATCCCAACGAGTTCTACGAGGACTTCCGCCGCCACTTCAACGAAGTGTGGCTGCCAGATCATGCGCCCAGGTACTTCGCCGCACGCGACAGCAAGGCTCTCTCGTTCGTCTCTGCACTGCTGCTTCCAGCAGCCTGAAGGCAGCGCCGAACGTGCTCGGCTGCTTCGGCTGGAAGCAGCCGAGCATGGTCCGGCGCTACGGAGGCGGCCGCTCAGATCGCCAGTTCGGCCTCCACGTCCTGCACCTTGCGCCGGGCCAATGCCAGGTTGGACTTGGTACGGTCCAGCACGATGTAGAAGAACAGGCCCTTCTTCTTCGCCACCGGGCGCATGATGTGGTACGCCTTGCCCAGCGAGATCAGGATGTCCTCGATGCTGTCGTTGAGGTTCAGCGATGCGGCGGTCTTCATCTTCGCGCGGATCACTTCGGTATTGCCGGCGGCGGCCACTTCCATGTCCATGCCAGCACCGGCTTCGCCCAGCAGCATGCCGCTTTCGTAATCGACCAGCGCCACTGCCTGCGCGCCGTCGATGCCCATCAGTGCGTTCAACGAATCATTCAATCCAGCCACGTCGCACCCCTTGTCGATGTTGGTCCGAGCCCCTTGTTCCCCTGCGGCCGGGCTCACGATCCGCCGAGTTCGGCCAGGATCGCCTGGCCACATTCCCTGCTCTGCCACAGCACCTGGCCGATCACGCTGCGCTGGTCGCAGGCCGCCATCAGCAGCAACGGTGCGCGCCCTTCGGCCTGGATCGCCAGCATCAGCACCTTTCCGCCCGCCGCTTCCAGCATCAGTGTCTGCAGATCGCCCAGCACCAGTTCGCGCCCGACCGCCGCAGCCAGCGCCAGCATCGCGCTGGTCATCGCCGCCAGCCGTTCGCCGCGCCCTTCGGCGCCGGCGCTGACCAGGGCAAAGCCATCGACGCTGGCCAGCACGACCGTGCGCACGCCTTCGACCCGCTGCTGCAGGTCCTGCAGCAGGGGCTGCAGGCGCTCACGCTGACCGGCGTCGGGCAGTACCGCCAGCTGCCCGTCAGCCATGTGCAGCCACCAGTGCGTGCGCTTCCATTTCGCTCATCAGTACATCCATCAGCAGCAGTCCCTGTCCTCGGTCACGGGCATCCACGGCCAGCAGCGGCAGCGGCTGGTCGTCAAGGCAGGCACGGATGGCCCAGTCATCCAGTGCGGCCTGCGGTGCCTGGTCCAGGTGGGTGACCGCCACGACCAGTGCCAAGGATGATGCGAACGGCTGCAGCACCTGCAGATAGCCTTCCAGCTCGCTGGCCAGGCCGGCGCGGCGCGCATCCAGCAGCAGCACCGCGCCACGCGCGCCCTGCAGCAGGATCGGCCACAGGAAATCGAAACGCTGCTGGCCGGGTGTGCCGTAGAGACGCAGGCGTTCGCCGTTGGGCAGGTCGATGTCTGCATAGTCCAGCGCCACGGTGGTGGAGGCCTTGTCGGCGCCGAGGCGATCACTGTTGGCCACATCCGTGTCGACCACCGCGCCAGCCGCGATGCTGCGTACCAGCGTCGACTTGCCGCTGCCCATGCCGCCCAGCACGACCACCTTGTGCTCACGCATTGCGCTCGCTCCCGCGCAGGTGCCGCCACAGGCGGGCGAGCAGTCCGTTGTCGGTGCGGGTGCCACCCGCCGCCATCATCAGCGTCGCCGGGGCGGCCTGCAGCTGCGCGTAGCCACACAGATAGGCGGCATGGATGAAATCGCGAACGGCCGCCGCCGGCAGTTCGAGCAGCATCGCGCATTCCTCAACCGTGCACGCACGCTTGAGCAGCAGCGAGCACAGGCGGAAGCCATCGTGGTCATGGCCCAGTACGCGGAAGTCCGGCCAGCGCAGCAGCTTCACCGAGGCGCCGCGCAGGCGCTCGTCCAGCGCCTGCCAATGGCGGCTGCGTTGCGCCCATTGCCACAGCAGTGGCCGCAGCGGCTGGCGTGGCCGCTCGCCGGCCAGGGCCTGCAGGCGCGCCGGTGTCAGCGCGTCCAGCTGCAGGCGCTCAAAGGCATCGGCCAGCCGCTCCACCAGCGCCGCAGCCGGCTCCTGCAACAGCACGGCCTGATCGTGCTCCAGATCCATCAGCAGCAGAGGCTCGCCCGCATCACCCAGCAGTGCCTGGCCCTGTCGCAGCGGCAGCCGCTCGCGCAGCAGGCGGGTGATGGCGTGCGCGCCATCTGCCAGGCGGATCGGCGCAGGTGTCTGCATGGCCAGGGGCTCCGGTGCCAACTGCATGCGACGCAACGCGCGACCGATGGCACCGTCATCAAGCACGTCCTGATGCCCGTCGCCATCACGCAGCTGGCCGCCGATGTCCTCGATCCAGCACTGCAGGCGCGGACGTTGCTGCCGCATGCGCTGGGCGGCGTTGCGCAGCGCCGGGGTATCGCGGATGACCAGCAGATCACAATCGTCCAGATCCTGGCTGCGGCGGACCTGGCCATCCGGCAGCGCCGAGGCCAGGCGCAGCCGTTGCAGCAGGGCCTGCTCGCCCTGGATATCGGTTCCCACTACCAGCACGCGTGCCATCCGTGTTCCCCGTGCGGCCACCTCCCCGGTGGCCTCGCGTCGCCAAGGCTAGGGCATCGCCAGCGGCGGCCGTCGTGATCGATTGCTCAGATTCAAGGCGACTGCGAAACCGCGCCGATCCATTCTGCGACCGCCATCGCGGGCAAGTTTCATGCCCCGTTGACGGCATTCCGACGACCGACGGATGTCACGGTTCTGGACACGGGTCGAATGGGGTCAGATCCCTTTTGCTTGCAAAAGGAATCTGACCCCAGCGCCATAAAAAGAAACCCGCGCCGAAGCGCGGGTTCCGGTGTCACGGCCGAACGGCAGTGGATCAGCCGCGCAGCTGCTCCAGCGCGGCGTTGAAGGTCGCGCTCGGGCGCATCGCCTTGCTGGCCTTGGCCACGTCCGGGCGGTAGTAGCCACCGATGTCCACGGCCTTGCCCTGCACTGCGATCAGCTCTTCGACGATCTTCTGCTCGTTGTCGGTCAGCGTCTTGGCCAGCGGGGCGAAGCGCGCCTTCAGGGCGGCGTCCTCGTCCTGCGCGGCCAGGGCCTGGGCCCAGTACAGCGCGATGTAGAAGTGGCTGCCACGGTTGTCGATGCCACCCAGCTTGCGCGATGGCGACTTGTCGTTGTCCAGGAACTGGCCGTTGGCTTCGTCCAGCGCCTTGGCCAGCACACGGGCAGCGGCGTTGTCGTAGCGGTTGCCCAGGTGTTCCAGCGACGCGGCCAGGGCCAGGAACTCACCCAGCGAATCCCAACGCAGGTAGTCCTCTTCAACGAACTGCTGCACGTGCTTCGGGGCCGAACCACCGGCACCGGTCTCGAACAGGCCGCCACCGGCCATCAGCGGCACGATCGACAGCATCTTGGCGCTGGTGCCCAGTTCCATGATCGGGAACAGGTCGGTCAGGTAGTCACGCAGCACGTTGCCCGTCACCGAGATGGTGTCCTCGCCCTTGCGGATGCGGTCCAGCGAGAACGCGGTGGCTTCCACCGGCGGCAGGATGCGGATGTCCAGGCCGGTGGTGTCGTGGTCCTTCAGGTACTGCTCGACCTTGGCGATGACCTGCGCGTCGTGGGCGCGGGCGGCGTCCAGCCAGAACACGGCCGGGGTGCTGCTCAGGCGGGCGCGCTCGACGGCCAGCTTGACCCAGTCCTGGATCGGCGCGTCCTTGGTCTGGCACATGCGCCAGATGTCACCGGCTTCCACGGCGTGCTCGAATACCACGGCGCCGGCATCATCGGTGACCTTGACCACGCCATCGGCGGCGATCTGGAAGGTCTTGTCGTGCGAGCCGTACTCCTCGGCCTTCTGCGCCATCAGGCCGACGTTCGGCACCGAACCCATGGTGGCCGGGTCGAAGGCACCGTGCGCCTTGCAGTCGTCGATGACGGCCTGGTACACGCCGGCGTAGCAGCGGTCCGGAATGACCGCCTTGGTGTCCTGCAGCTTGCCTTCGGCATTCCACATCTTGCCCGAGTCGCGGATCATCGCCGGCATCGAGGCGTCGACGATCACGTCGCTCGGCACGTGCAGGTTGGTGATGCCCTTGTCCGAATTGACCATGGCCACGCCCGGGCGCTGCGCGTACTCGGCGGCCAGGTCGGCCTCGATCGCGGCGCGGGTGGCTTCAGGCAGCGACGGCAGGCGCGCAGCCAGGTCACCAATGCCGTTGTTGGCATCGAAACCGGCCTGCTTCAGCACGTCGGCGTGCTTGGTCAGTACGTCCTTGTAGAACTCGTTCACCGCCACGCCGAACATGATCGGGTCGGAGACCTTCATCATGGTCGCCTTCAGGTGCAGCGAGAACAGCACGCCCTGGGCCTTGGCATCGGCAATCTGCTCGCCGATGAACGCGGCCAGTGCCTTGCGGCTCATGACGGCGGCATCGACGATCTCGCCCGCCTTCACTGCGGTCTTTTCCTTCAGCACGACGGCGCTGCCGTCCTTGCCGTGGAAGGTGATCTTCAGCGAACCGGCGTTGGCCAGGGTGGCCGACTTCTCGCTGCCGTAGAAGTCACCGGCGGCCATGTGCGCGACGTGCGACTTCGAATCCGACGCCCAGGCGCCCATGCGGTGCGGATGCTTGCGCGCGTAGTTCTTCACCGACAGCGGTGCACGGCGGTCGGAGTTGCCTTCGCGCAGCACCGGGTTCACCGCACTGCCCTTGACCTTGTCGTAGCGCGCCTTGTAGTCGCGCTGCTGGTCGTCGGCCGGGGTTTCCGGGTAATCCGGCAGCGGATAGCCCTGGTCCTGCAGTTCCTTGATGGCCGCCTTCAGCTGCGGCACCGAGGCGGAGATGTTCGGCAGCTTGATGATGTTGGCGTCCGGGGTGGTCGCCAGCTGGCCCAGCTCGGCCAGGTCGTCGCTGACCTTCTGCGCGTCGCTGAGCAGTTCAGGGAACAGCGACAGGATGCGGCCGGACAGCGAGATGTCACGGGTTTCCACCACGATGCCTGCGGTGGCGGTGTAGGCGCCGACGATCGGCAGCAGCGACTGGGTGGCCAGGAACGGTGCTTCGTCGGTCAGCGTGTAGAGAATCTTGGACATGGGGGACTTGGACTCTGTAGGAGTGCTCAGGGGAAGGCCGGCGCCAGCGCCGGGCCACGTGCAACCGTTCGCGCGCGGGGCCGGGCCCCACGCTTTCCCCCGTCGCCGTCAGGGTGGGCGCGCGGCGGGGAAACCCCTGCATTGTCGCGTTTTCAGCCGCGCGGGGCAAAGCCGCGCCATACGCGGCGGTACTGGACCGCTGTGTTTCGTCGTTGGCTCGCTTCCGGTCAGGAAGCTGAGGCTTGATGGCTAATTCGACTTCCCGCTCCTTGAGGCACGCATGACCCACTCCGACAATCGCGGCCCCCACTCGGCACGCCTTGGACAGATCAATGTCTGCGAGCGCTTGCTTTGCTGGAAGTTGCAGATTCGGAATCCCCCAACGACGGCGGCCAGGCTGGCGAGTTCATCAGCCGTCGCTGCAGAGCCTCGGATGTGCAGCGAACCGGCACCAGATGATCCGGGTCGAACGTAGACGTCGTACCGGGTGGAAGGTCCTTCCGCCCTTGCATACCCCGACACGACATATCCGCCATCCGTGATGCGCAGATCCGGCGTGCTTCCTGGCACAGGCTTTTCGGGGGCATCTCCCTCGTAGATCAAGGCGACTTCCCTACCATCACGCCTGATGCGGTGCAGACCAAAGTCAACAGGTGCCTCGTAGGTCACGGACATGTCTGTCGGCACCCGCACACAGGCGCCGTATAGGAAGTGGTCGCAGCCGTAGCTCCAGAGATTCGCGGGGCCCATTGCGAGTGTGAGCGCAATCCAGCTGAGCATGCTGTCCCCCGACCTGTCCGTGTTCCGTTCAGCGTACCCCGCTAGCCTCCCTAAAGCGGGCATCGCCCAACAAAAAAGGACGCAGCCTCGCGGCTGCGTCCATCGTGAGCCCTGCCGGGAGAGAGTCGGCAGGACTTACTTGACCTCGAACTCCTGCGGCGTTCCGGCCGCCTTGCCATCGACGGTGACCTCGGCGCGGTACTTGCCGGCCGGCCAGCCCTTTGCATTCTTGAACGTGACGTTGGTGGTTTCCGCACCACTGGTGTTCAGGGTGGCGTTCTGTTCGCCGGCTACCTGGCCGTCCTGATAGGTCAGCTTGGCGCCAACGGTGACGTTGTTTGCAGCGCCGTCGGTCTTGACCGAGACGATGATGTCATCCTTCGGTGCGAACAAAGCCGTCGTCGCAACCGACTTGTCGGCGGCGGCGGTCTTGCCGACGGTGACCGACGAGACGTTGACCGCAGCGGCTTCGGCCATCGGCGGCGGTGCGCCGGTCATCGGCGCGGGAGCTGCGGGTTCGGCCGGGGCGGTCGCTGCCGGAGCGGCGTTGCTGTCGGTCGACTCTTCTTTCTTCTTGCAACCGACCAGGGCAACGCTGCCCAGCAGGGCGGCGATCAGGGCGGTCTGTAGCGGGGTGGTCTTGATCATTCGGGGTTCCTCCCAGGGATTGTCGGACGGCGTTCGATGGCCGGCTTACTTCGGCGGCAGTTTCAGGGTCTGGCCCGGGAAGATCTTGTCCGGGTCATCAAGCACATCGCGGTTGGCTTCGAAGATCTTTTTCCAGGCATTGGCGTCGCCCAGATGCTGCTTGGCGATCTTCGACAGCGAGTCACCCTTCTGCACGGTATAGGTGCCGCCGCTGACAACGTCTGCGGTGCTGTCCACCGAAGCGCTGACGCCGGAGAAGTCCGCCTTCGGCACCTGCTCGGCGGTACTGTCGACACTGCCACTGACGCCGGAGAAATCGGCCTTCTTCTCGGTACTCATCCACAACTCCCGTCTGCATGACTACGTAATTCGCACGGTGCCATGGAGGTTGTTAAATGGGGATGGTGCAGATGTGAAGCCGCCCCCCGGGGCGGCTGAACAATCGGGGGAATGGACGCCCGGTAGTGCCGGCCGCTGGCCGGCTGTGCCAGGGGGATCCGGCCTTGGCCGATTGCCGGCCAGCGGCCGGCTCCACCCGTAACCGCCTGCGAATCATGGTAATGCCGGCCGCTGGCCGGCGCTCGCCGGGCATGGCCCGGCGCAACGGGCAACCGCCTGTGGCGGTTACTGCCGCAGTTCGCGGTAGGTCGCGGCCGGGGCGGCGATGCCCGGGCTGGCACGCCAGGGGTTGATGTCCAGGCCGCCACGACGGGTGTAGCGGGCCTCCACTTCCAGCCACTGCGGCTGGCAGCGCGCAGACACCTCGCTGAAGATCCGTTCAACACACTGCTCGTGGAACTCGGCGTGCTCGCGGTAGCTGACCAGGTAACGCAGCAGGCCGGCGCGGTCGATCTTCGGCCCGCGGTAGCGCAGGCTGACCGTGGCCCAGTCCGGCTGGCCGGTAACCGGGCAGTTGGACTTCAGCAGCGCCGAGACCAGGGTTTCCTCCACCACCTCGCCGGCATCAGCGGCGAGGAAGTCTGCCTGCGGCGGGCCGTAGCAGTCGATCTCCAGGTCCAGCCCATCGATGGATTCGCCGAGCGGCGTCTCACGCAGGCCCGGCAGGCCGAACTCGACCTCGACCGGCGCACCGGCGCAGGCCGACAGGTCAGCCACCAGGCGCCCACGAAGTGCCTCGGCGCTGTCGATACGGGTGCTGTTGAGGGAGTTCAGGTACAGCTTGAACGACTTCGATTCGATCAACCGCGGCGAGGTGCACGGCACCTGCACGGTGGCGACGGCGACCTGCGGCTTGCCACGCGCGTCGAGCCAGCTCAGCTCGAAGGCATGCCAGCGGTCGTGGCCAACGAACGGCAGCGCGGCGTCATCGAGGCCGATCTCGGCGCGGGCGCCGATGCGGGGGATGGGGAACAGCAGGCCGGGATCGTACTGCGACGGGTAACTGACCTCGCGACCGAGGCTGGAATCCTGTGGGGTGTTCATGGGCGCCATTGTATCGCGCGGGCGGCGGGCCTTCGGCCGGGCTGGCCAACGGCGGAGCCCCTCCGTGGTGGTTGTGTTGCCGGATACAGGAGCTGGCCGGGAGGGTGGGTTGGCCGGGGGACGCCGTGAATCCATCCATGGAGGCTCGGTCGCCGCATCCATGCGGCTCACGCCCCCAGCCAACCCACCCTCCCGGCCACGGACAATTTCCCGCGCCACCACGGGAAAGATCAGGAAAATCAAAATCAGAATCCGATCCTTCAGACGTTCATTACGTCCGCCGTGCCGACCAACGGTCGGCACCCACCAACAGCAGCGGGCACCAACAGCCGCGGGACACTGTCGAAGGCGGGGTGGGTCCGGTTGAGGGGGTGTCCGCGGCATGGATGCCGCGGCCAAGCCCCCAGGGACGGGTTTACGGCGTCCCCCTCAACCGGACCCACCCCGCCATCCCACGGAATGCCCGCTTTTGACGTTGACGTTGCCGTTGATCCAAGCGGGTGCAGGGCTGCAAGCCCTGCGGAAACCCTCACCCCGCCGGGGTGCCGGCACCGTGCAGATAATCCAGGCTCACCTGCAGCAGCGCGCGGAACCCGACATCCAGCGCCTTCTCATCCAGCAGGAACTTCGGCGAATGGTTGGCCGGCGCCGTTGCCGGGTCGATGCCCGCGCTGGTGGAGCCGACGAAGAAGAACATGCCCGGCACTTCCTTGGCGTACAGCGAGAAATCTTCCGCACCCATCTGCAGCGGTGGCTCGTATACGTTGTCCTTGCCCACCACCGCCTGCAGGCTCGGCAGCATCTTCGCGGTCAATGCCGGGTTGTTCACCGTGGCCGGGTTGCCGTCGGCTTCGTAGATCTCGGTTACCGCCTTGGCACCATGCGCAGCGGCGGTGTGCTCGGCCACGTTGCGCAGGTCGGCGAAGATCTGCTGGCGCATGCCTTCGTCGAAGGTGCGGATGGTGCCGACCATCTCCACTTCATCGGGAATGATGTTGTAGCGGATGCCGCCGTTGATCGCGCCGAAGGTCAGCACTGCCGGCTGCTTGGACAGGTTGGCGCGGCGGCTGACGATGGTCTGCGCGGTGCCCACCAGGTCGGCGGTGGCGACGATCGGATCAACCCCGTTCCACGGCGCCGAGCCATGCGTCTGGCGGCCGATCACCTTGATCCCGAACCGGTCCGAGGCCGCCATCAACGGGCCACCGCGCACCGCGATCTGACCCACCTGCACGCTGGAGAACACATGCAGGCCGAACACCGCTTCCGGCTTGAAATCGGCGAACAGGCCTTCCTTCAGCATGAGTGCCGCACCACCCTCTTCCGGCGGCGGTGCGCCCTCCTCGGCCGGCTGGAAGATCAGCATCACCTGGCCCGGCAGGTCCTTCTTCATCGACACCAGTGCTTCGGCCACGCCGAGCAGGGTCGCGGTGTGCGCGTCATGGCCACAGGCATGCATCACGCCCACGGTCTGCCCGCGGTACTGGTCAGTGGCCTTGGAGGCGAACGGCAGGCCGGTCTGCTCGGTCACCGGCAGCGCGTCCATGTCGGCGCGCAGGGCGATCTTCGGCCCCGGCTTGCCGCCCTCGATGATCGCAACCACGCCGTGGTGGGCGATGCCGGTCTTCGGCTTCAGGCCCATCGCACGCAGGCGCTTGGCGACCTCGGCCGAGGTGCGCGCCTCGCGGTTGGACAACTCCGGATGCTGGTGGAAATCGCGGCGCCATTCGACCACCTTGGCCTGCAGCCGCTGCGCGGCGGCGGTCACTTCCGGGCGCTGCCCGTCCTGGGCGTGGGCATGGGCCGGCAGGGCCAGCAGCAGGGCGGACAGCAGCAGCGAACGGCGCATCGCAATCTCCACAGCAGAAGGGTTCCAGCTGAATGTAGGGCAACACCGCCGCCACGGGAACCTCCGGCGCTCGATCCGGTCTTAGCGCCCGTCCCATCCGTCATGCAGGAAACGTGATGTGGCACAGGTATGCTTTGCGCATTGCCCCGGCGTCCCGCCTGGTCCAGCCCTCTCGGAGTCCTCGTAATGTCACGTGTTTGGAAGATCGTGCTGCTGGTCGTGGCAGTGCTGGTGCTGGCCGTGGTCGGCCTGCGCGTCATGGGCGGGGGCAAGGACAAGGCCGGTGGTGCAGCTGCGGGGGCGCGCCAGGGCGGCGAGGATCCGAATGCCGGTCCAGTACCGGTGACCGTGGTGGAGGCCACGCGCCAGGACGTGCCGGTGTATGCCAGCGCGCTGGGCACGGTGACTGCGATGAACACCGTTACCGTCAGCCCGCAGGTCGGCGGCCAGCTGATGAGCCTGAATTTCCGCGAAGGCCAGGAAGTGAAGCAGGGTGACGTGCTGGCGGTGATCGATCCGCGCACGGCCCAGGCCAGCTATGACCAGGCCGCCGCAGCCAAGCGCCAGAACGAAGCCCTGTTGGCCACTGCGCGCTCCAACTTCCAGCGCTCGAACGCGCCTGAGTATCGCCAGTACGTCGCCAAGACCGATCTGGATACACAGCGAAACCAAGTGGCACAGTACGAAAGCGCCGTGGCCGCCAACGAGGCCAGCATGCGTTCGGCGCAGGTGCAGCTGCAGTACACCAAGGTCACCGCACCGATCTCCGGCATCGCCGGCATCCGCGCGGTCGACGCGGGCAACGTGGTCAACGCCGGCACCGCGCTGGTCACGCTGACCCAGATCCATCCGATCCACGTGCTGTTCAACCTGCCCGAGCGCCAGCTCGGCGACGTGCGCCAGGCGCAGGCCGCCGGCACGGTGCCGGTGGCCGCGCTGGACCGTGCCGATTCGCATGTGTTGTCCGGCGACGGCAAGCTCGACGTGGTCGACAACCTGATCAGTGCCGACAGCGGCACGTTCAAGGCGCGTGCGATTTTCGACAACACCGACAACGGCCTGTGGCCGGGCCAGTTCGTCAACGTGCGCATGCAGCTGCGCACGATCGCCGGTGGTGTGGTCATCCCCACCCAGGCGGTGCTGCGTGGCCCGGATGGCGAGTACGTCTACATCGTGCAGGGCGACAACACGGTAAAGATGCAGACGGTGCGCAGCGGCGTGGAAGTGGGCGACAGCCAGGTGCAGATCGCCGAAGGCCTGAAGGGCGGCGAGCGGGTGGTCAGTGAAGGCCAGTTCCGCCTGAAGCCGGGCAGCAAGGTCACCGCGCTGAAGCCGGGCGAGACCCCGGCCGCACCGACCGAGGCCGAACTGAAGGCGGCCGAGCAGAAGAACGCAGGCGGCGGTGGCCGTCGCGGTGGTGGCCCGCGCTGAGCGCAGGCCACTGATCTCCCTCGCGCCGGCATACCCGCCGGCGCCGACATTGAAGTGCCAGCAAGGATCAGTCCGTGGGCTTTTCGACGATCTTCATCCGCCGCCCGATCGCCACCTCGCTGTTGATGGCGGGCCTGTTGCTGCTGGGCATCCTCGGTTACCGCAAGCTGCCGGTGTCGGCGCTGCCGGAAATCGATGCGCCCAGCCTGGTGGTCACCACCCAGTACCCCGGTGCCAACGCCACCACCATGGCCTCGCTGGTCACTACCCCGCTGGAGCGCCAGTTCGGGCAGATTTCCGGGTTGGAGCTGATGACCTCCGACTCGTCGGCCGGGTTGTCGACGATCATCCTGCAGTTCTCGATGGACCGCGACATCGACATCGCCGCGCAGGACGTGCAGGCGGCGATCCGCCAGGCCACCCTGCCCTCGTCACTTCCCTACCAGCCGGTCTACAACCGGGTGAATCCGGCCGACGCGGCCATCGTCACCCTGAAGCTGACCTCCGACACGCGCCCGCTGCGCGACGTCAACAATTACGCCGACTCGATCCTGGCCCAGCGCCTGTCGCAGGTGCAGGGCGTGGGACTGGTGTCGATCGCCGGCAACGTGCGCCCTGCCGTGCGCATCCAGGTCAATCCGGCGCAGTTGTCGAACATGGGCCTGACCCTGGAGCAGCTGCGCAGCGCACTGACCCAGGCCAACGTCAATGCGCCCAAGGGCTCGTTGAACGGCAAGACGCAGTCCTACAGCATCGGCACCAACGACCAGCTGGCCAGCGCCGCCGAGTACCGCGACACCATCATCAGCTACAAGAACGGCCGCCCGGTGCGGCTGTCGGACGTGGCCGAGGTGATCGATGGCGTGGAGAACGACCAGCTGGCCGCCTGGGCCGATGGAAAGCCGGCGGTGCTGCTGGAAGTCCGGCGCCAGCCTGGTGCCAACATCGTGCAGACCGTCGAGCGCATCCGCGCGATCCTGCCGCAGCTGCAGGGCGTGCTGCCGGCCGACGTGCACCTGGAGATCTTCAACGACCGTACCGAGACCATCCGCGCCTCGGTGCATGAAGTGCAGTTCACCCTGATCCTCACCATCGGCCTGGTGGTGGCGGTGATCTTCGTGTTCCTGCGCCGGTTGTGGGCCACGATCATCCCGTCGGTGGCAGTGCCGTTGTCGCTGGCCGGCACCTTCGCGGTGATGGCGTTCGCCGGCATGTCGCTGGACAACCTCTCGCTGATGGCGCTGGTGGTGGCTACCGGTTTCGTGGTCGACGATGCGATCGTGATGATCGAGAACATCGTGCGCTACATCGAGCAGGGCAAGAGTGGCAAGGAAGCGGCCGAGATCGGCGCGCGCCAGATCGGCTTCACCGTGCTGTCGCTGACCGTCTCGCTGGTAGCGGTGTTCCTGCCGCTGCTGCTGATGCCCGGCGTCACCGGCCGCCTGTTCCACGAGTTCGCCTGGGTGCTGAGCATCGCGGTAGTGCTGTCGATGCTGATCTCGCTGACGCTCACCCCGATGATGTGTGCCTACCTGCTCAAGCCCGACGCCCTGCCCGAGGGCGAGGACGCGCATGAGCGCGCAGCGGCCGCCGGCAAGCAGAACCTGTGGACGCGCACCGTCGGCCTGTACGAGCACAGCCTGGACTGGGTGCTGGGCCACCAGCGCCTGACCCTGGCCGTGGCCGGCGGCGCGCTGGTACTGACCGTGCTGCTGTACGTGCTGATTCCCAAAGGCCTGCTGCCAGAACAGGACACCGGCCTGATCACCGGCGTGGTGCAGGCCGACCAGAACATTGCCTTCCCGCAGATGGAACATCGCACCCGGCAGGTCGCCGAAGCGCTGCGCCAGGATCCGGATGTGACCGGCGTGTCGGCGTTCATCGGTGCCGGCAGCATGAACCCCACGCTCAACCAGGGCCAGCTGTCGATCGTGCTGAAGGAGCGCAGCCAGCGCGATGGCCTGGAGCAGATCCTGCCGCGCCTGCAGAAGGCGGTGGCCGGAATCCCGGGCGTGGCGCTGTACCTGAAGCCGGTGCAGGACGTGACCCTGGATACCCGCGTGGCCGCCACCGAGTACCAGTACTCGCTGTCGGACGTCGATTCGGCAACGGTGGCCACCCAGGCCACGCGCCTGACCGAAGCGCTGCGCAAGCGCCCGGAACTGGCTGACGTCGACAACAACCTGTCCAACCAGGGCCGCGCCCTGGAGCTGAACATCGACCGCGACAAGGCCAGCGTGCTGGGCGTGCCGATGCAGACCATCGACGACACGCTCTACGATGCGTTCGGCCAGCGCCAGATCTCCACCATCTTCACCGAGCTCAACCAGTATCGCGTGGTGCTGGAAGTGGCGCCGGAGTTCCGCACCAGCACCGCGTTGATGGAGCAGCTGGCGGTGGCCTCCAATGGCGCCGGCGCGCTGACCGGCACCAACGCCACCAGCTTCGGCCAGGTCACCTCGTCCAACTCGTCGACCGCCACCGGCATCGGCGCGCAGAACACCGGCATCACCGTCGGCGCAGGCAACATCATCCCGCTGTCGGCGCTGGCCGAAGGCAAGGTGAGCAGCGCGCCACTGGTGGTCAGCCACCAGCAGCAGCTGCCGGCGGTGACGGTCTCGTTCAACGTGGCGCCGGGCTATTCGCTGTCCGAAGCGGTGCGTGCAATCCAGGAGACCAAGGACAGCCTGGACATGCCCACCCACCTGCATGCCGAGTTCATCGGCAAGGCCGCCGAGTTCACTGGCAGCCAGACGGACGTGGTGTGGCTGCTGCTGGCCTCGCTGGTGGTGATCTACATCGTGCTGGGCGTGCTGTACGAGAGCTACATCCACCCGATCACGATCATCTCCACGCTGCCGCCGGCCGGTGTCGGCGCGCTGCTGGCGCTGATGCTGTGCGGCCTGAGCCTGTCGGTGGATGGCATCGTCGGCATCGTGCTGCTGATCGGCATCGTCAAGAAGAACGGCATCATGATGGTGGACTTCGCGATCGAGGCCCGCCGCGCCGGTGCCAACGCGCACGAAGCGATCCGCCGTGCCTGCCTGCTGCGCTTCCGCCCGATCATGATGACCACCGCCGCGGCCATGCTGGGCGCGCTGCCGCTGGCACTGGGCACCGGGATCGGCTCGGAGCTGCGCCGCCCGCTGGGCATCGCCATCGTCGGCGGCCTGCTGCTGTCGCAGCTGGTGACCCTGTACACCACCCCGGTGATCTACCTGTACATGGAGCGTTTCTCCGAATGGCTTGCCCGCCGCCGCGAGCAGCGTGCGTTGCGCGACGGTTCGCTGCAGGAGCCGCAGGCATGATCCACGCCCCGCTGCTGCAAGGGGCCGCACGATGAACCTGTCCGGCCCCTTCATCCGCCGCCCGATCGGCACCGCGCTGCTGGCCATCGGCCTGTTCATGGTCGGGCTGATCTGCTACCTGCGCCTGGGCGTGTCGGCATTGCCGAACATCGAGATCCCGGTGATCTTCGTGCATGCCAGCCAGTCCGGCGCCGATGCGGCGACCATGGCTTCCACGGTCACCGCGCCGCTGGAACGCCACCTCGGCCAGCTGCCGGGCATCGACCGCATGCGCTCGTCGAGCTCGGAAGGCAGCTCGCTGGTGTTCATGATCTTCCAGAGCGGCCACAACATCGATTCGGCCGCGCTGGACGTGCAGACGGCGATCAACTCGGCCCAGGCCGACCTGCCCTCGGGCATGGGGTCGCCGATGTACCAGAAGGCGAACCCGAACGATGACCCGGTGATCGCCATCGCGTTGACCTCGCAGACGCAGTCGGCCGATGAGCTGTACAACGTCGCCGATTCGCTGCTGGCGCAGCGCATCCGCCAGATCAGTGGCGTCGCCTCGGTCGACATCGCCGGCGCGTCGACGCCAGCGGTGCGCGTGGACGTCAACCTGCGCCTGATGAACGCGCTGGGCCTGACCGCCGATGACCTGCGCAATGCGGTGCGCGCGGCCAACGTGACCTCGCCCACCGGCTTCCTCAGCGACGGCAACACCACCACCGCGATCATCGCCAACAATTCGGTGGCGCGTGCGGCCGACTTCGCCGATCTGGTGGTCAAGACCCAGGGCGATGGCCGGGTGATCCGCCTGAAGGACATCGCCAACGTCTACGACGGCCAGCAGGATGCCTACCAGGCCGCGTGGTTCGACCACAAACCGGCGGTGGTGATGTACGTGTTCACCCGTGCCGGCGCCAACATCGTGGAGACCGTGGACCGGGTCAAGGCGCAGATCCCGACCCTGCGCGACTACCTGCAGCCAGGCACCACGATGACGCCGTACTTCGACCGTACGCCGACCATCCGCTCGTCGCTGCATGAAGTGCAGATCACGTTGCTGATCAGCCTGGCGATGGTGGTGCTGACCATGGCGCTGTTCCTGCGCCGGCTGGCACCGACGCTGATCGCCGCAGTGACCGTACCGCTGTCGCTGGCCGGTGCCGCGTTGGTGATGTACGTGATGGGCTTCACCCTGAACAACCTGAGCCTGCTGGCGCTGGTGATCGCGATCGGCTTCGTCGTGGACGATGCGATCGTGGTGATCGAGAACATCATGCGCCACCTCGATGAGGGCATGCCGCGCATGCAGGCGGCGCTGACCGGTGCGCGCGAGATCGGCTTCACCATTGTCTCGATCACCGCCTCGCTGGTCGCGGTGTTCATCCCGCTGCTGTTCGCCAGCGGCATGATGGGCGCGTTCTTCCGCGAGTTCACCGTCACCCTGGTGGCGGCCATCGTGGTCTCGATGATCGTTTCGCTGACGTTGACCCCGGCGCTGTGCAGCCGCTTCCTCAGCGCCCATGACCACAGCGCGCCGCCGTCGCGCTTCGGACGCTGGCTGGATGCCGGCCACGAGCGCATGCTGCGCATCTACACCGTGTTCCTGGACTTCTCGCTGCGCCACGCGCTGCTGCTGTCGCTGACGCCGCTGATCCTGATCGGCGTCACCATCTTCCTGTTCGGGGCGGTGAAGAAGGGCGCGTTCCCGCCGCAGGACACCGGCCTGATCTGGGGCCGCGCCAATTCCAGCGCCACCGTCTCCTTCGAGGACATGGTCGCCCGCCAGCGTCGCATCACCGACATGCTGATGGCCGACCCGGCAGTGAAAACCGTGGGTGTGCGCCTCGGCAGCGGCCGTCAGGGCTCCAGTGCACAGTTCAACATCGAGCTGAAGTCACGCAGCGACGGTCGCCGCGAAACCACCGCACATGCGTTGGCGCGACTCAGTGCCAAGGCCGATCGCTACCCCGACCTGCAGTTGCGCCTGCGCGCGATCCAGGACCTGCCCAGCAACGATGGCGGCGGTTCCAGCCAGGGCGCGCAGTACCGCATTTCCCTGCAGGGCAACGACCTGGCTGCTTTGCAGGAATGGCTGCCCAAGCTGCAGGCGGAACTGAAGAAGAACCCGAAGCTGCGTGACGTCGGCACCGACGTGGACAATGCCGGACTGCGCCAGAACATCCAGATCGACCGCGCCAAGGCCGCGCGCCTGGGCATCACTGTCGGCGCCATCGACGGCGCGCTGTACGGTGCGTTCGGCCAGCGCCAGATCTCCACCATCTATTCGGATATCAACCAGTACAGCGTGGTGGTCAACGCCCTGCCCTCGCAGACCGCCACCCCGGCGGCGCTGGATGAGGTGTACGTGCGTGCGCGCAACGGCGACATGGTGCCGATCACCGCGGTGGCCACGCAGATGCCCGGCCTGGCCCCCTCGCAGATCACCCACGAGAACCAGTACACGACGATGGACCTCAGCTACAACCTGGCTCCGAACGTGAGCATGGGTGAGGCCAAGGCGATCATCGATGCCACCGTCGCCGGCATGCGCATGCCTGGCGACATCCGCCTGGCCGACGATGCGGGCTTCGGCTTCAATTCAGATCCCAGCGACATGCTGATCCTGGTGTTTGCCGCGATCCTGACCGTCTACCTGGTGCTGGGCATGCTCTACGAGAGCCTGATCCACCCGGTCACCATCCTGTCCACGCTGCCGGCGGCGGGCGTCGGTGCGCTGCTGGCGTTGTTCGGCACCAACACCGAACTGTCGGTGATCTCGATGATCGCGCTGGTTCTGCTGATCGGCATCGTCAAGAAGAACGCGATCATGATGATCGACTTCGCCCTGGTGGCGCAGCGCGAGCATGGGCTGGCGCCGCGCGATGCCGCACGCGAGGCCAGCATCGTGCGCTTCCGCCCGATCATGATGACCACGATGGTCGCGATCCTGGCCGCCGTGCCGCTGGCGATCGGCCTGGGTGAAGGGTCCGAGCTGCGCCGCCCGCTGGGCATCGCGATGATCGGCGGCCTGCTGTTCTCGCAGAGCCTGACCCTTCTCAGCACGCCGGCGCTGTACGTGATCTTCTCGTGCCTGGCCGAGCGTTGGCGCGCACGCCGCGCACGCAGGCGCGAAGCCAAGCTGCTCAAGCGCGCGCAGCGGGCCTAGAAGGGCCCATCCACGCGCGGCGTGGATCTATGGGTAGAGCCGGCCGCTGGCCGGCTTTCTCCGTACCGCACATCTGCCGGCCAGCGGCCGGCACTACCGGATTCCTGCGCGGGCTGTCCCCTTCACCCCACACCCGCAATAATGGTCGGAGACCCTTCCGCCGAGCCTGCATGTCCGCCCGACAATCCCGCCTCAGCCGCCTGTGGGCCCACGAGAAGGCCAGTTACGGCCTGCGGGTGTTCATCGCCCTGACCGCGGCGCTGGCGGTGTGCTGGCAGCTGGATGCACTGACCGCCCTGCCCGGCGTGTTCCTCGGCATCATCGCCAGTGCCATCGCCGAAACCGATGACAACTGGTGGGGCCGGACCAAGGCGGTGGCGCTGTCGCTGCTGTGCTTCTGCATTGCCGCAGCATCGGTGATCTGGCTGTTCCCGTGGCCGTGGATCTTCATCGGCGCGCTGGCGCTGTCCACCTTCGGCCTGACCCTGCTCGGCGCGCTCGGCGAGCGCTATGCGTCCATTGCCCAGGCCACGGTGACGCTGGCGATCTACACCATGATCGGCCTGGAACAGCACGGTGCCAGCGACCTGCACAGTGCGCTGGAAGCGGTCAGCCACCTGCTGGCCGGTGCGGTCTGGTACGGCCTGCTGTCGATCCTGTGGACCGCGCTGTTCGCCAACCGGCCGGTCCGCGAGCGGGTGGCGCGACTGTACGTTGAGCTGGGCCGCTACCTGCAGCTGAAGGCCGCGCTGTTCGAGCCGGTGCGCGAAGCCGACCTGCAACGTCGCCAGCTCGACCTGGCCGAACAGAACCGCCGCGTGGTCGGCGCGCTGAACGAGGCCAAGACCGCGATCCTGGCCCGCTTCGGCCGCTCCGGCCGACCCGGCGTGAACTCCGGCCTTTACCTGCGCCTGTACTACATGGCGCAGGATTTCCACGAGCGCGCCAGTTCCTCGCATTACCCGTACGGCGCGCTGGTGGACGCGTTCTTCCACAGCGACGTGCTGTACCGCTGCCAGCGCCTGCTTGACCTGCAGGGACAGGCCTGTGCCCGCCTGGGCGAGGCAATCCGGCTGCGCCGTCCGTTCGTGTACGGCGAAGGCAACCAGCAGGCCGGGCGCGACCTGGCCGATGCGCTGGCCTACCTGCGCGACCAGCAGCGGCCGCAATGGCAGCGCCTGCTGGGCTCGCTGGACCTGCTGGTGCACAACCTGCGCAGCATCGAACGGCGCCTGCTGGATGCCGAGCGCTCCGAAGCCAGCCTGGACAACGTCGATACCCGCCTGCGCGACAGCAACCCACACACCCTGCGCGAGATGGGCGTGCGCATCCGCCAGCAGCTTACGCCCGGCTCGGTGCTGTTCCGGCATGGGCTGCGCATGGCGCTGGCGCTGATTGCCGGCTTTGCAGCGATCCGCCTGTTCAATGCGCAGAACGGTTCGTGGGTACTGCTGACCATCGTGTTCGTGTGCCGGCCCAACTTCGGCGCCACCCGCCAACGCCTGGCCCAGCGCATCGTCGGCACCCTGGCCGGACTGGTGCTGACCTGGGCGCTGCTGCAGCTGTTCCCGCAGCTGCACGTGCAGCTGCTGATCGCCTTGCTCTCTGCACTTCTGTTCTTCTTCACCCGCACCGACCGCTACCTGGTGGCGTCGGCGGCGATCACGGTGATGGCGCTGACCTGCTTCAACCTGATCGGCGACGGCTTCGTGCTGATCGTGCCGCGCATGGTCGATACGGTGCTGGGTTGCGCGATCGCAGCGGCGGCCGCGTTCCTGGTCCTGCCCGACTGGCAGGGCCGGCAGCTGCATCTCGTCCTGGCACGCGTGCTGGACACTGCGGCTCGCTACCTGGATTCGGTGCTGGGCCAGTACCGCAGCGGCATGCGCGACGACCTGGCCTACCGCATCGCGCGGCGCGACATGCACAACGCCGATGCCGCGCTGTCCACCGCACTGTCGAACATGCTGCGTGAGCCCGGCCATGTGCGCCGCAATCTGGATGCCGGCTTCCACTTCCTGGCGCTGTCCAACACACTGCTGGGACACCTGTCGGCGCTGGGCGCGCATCGCGACCAGGTGGACAGCTATGCGGGCGACCCGCTTGCATTGGCGGCCGGCGAGCGCGTGCGCAAGGCACTGCAGCAACTGGCCTCGGCGCTGACCGCACGGCAACCGGTCGCCGACGATGACAACGACGCCGACCGCGCGGTGGCCGCCGAGCTGGAGCAGATCGACGAGGCGATGCCGCCGAAACTGCAGCTGATCCGCACGCAGATGGCGCTGGTACTGCGAATGCTGCCGAAGGTGCGGGCAGCGGCCAATGAAGCGGTGACCAGCCTGACCTGACTCCTCATCGCTGATCGGAGATCCCACCCACGCGTGGCATGGGTCAATTGCGCCGTGTGCAACGGCGCGTCGCGCGTGGCGCTGCGGTTCGATCACGCGGCCGCGCGGATACTGGGCAATCCCCCCCGCTCCGGACTATCGCCATGAAAATCGAGCTCAGTGGCCGCACCGCGCTGGTCACCGCCTCCACCGCCGGCATCGGCCGGGCCATCGCCCAAGGACTGGCCAGCGCTGGTGCGCGTGTCATTCTCAATGGCCGCAGCACCGACAGCGTCGAGCGCGCCCGCCGGCACCTGCTCGCCACCGTGCCGGGAGCCGACGTGCTCGGCCTCGCCGCCGATCTCTCTGATGCAGCCGGTGTCGAAACACTGTTGGCCGGCCTGCCCAAGGTCGACATCCTGGTCAACAACGCCGGCATCTTCGGCCCACAGGACTTCTTCGAGACCGATGACGCGACCTGGGAGCGCTACTGGCAGACCAACGTGATGTCCGGCGTGCGCCTGTCGCGTGCGCTGCTACCGGCAATGGTCGATGCCGGCTGGGGCCGCGTGCTGTTCATTTCCTCCGAATCAGCGCGCAACATTCCCGCCGACATGATCCATTACGGGGTCAGCAAGACCGCGCAGCTGTCGTTGTCGCGCGGCCTGGCCAAGCGCGTGGCCGGCAGTGGCGTCACCGTCAACGCGGTGCTGCCCGGCCCGACCCTCTCCGATGGTTTTGCGGCGATGTTCGAGGATGAACGCCAGCGCAGCGGCAAGCCGCTGGAGCAGATCGGCCGTGAGTTCGTGATGGCGCACCGGCCGTCCTCGGTGATCCAGCGCACCGCCACGGTCGAGGAAGTGGCCAACATGGTGGTGTACCTGGCCTCGCCGCAGGCATCGGCAACCTCGGGTGCGGCGCTGCGCGTGGATGGCGGCGTGGTCGACGATATCGTCTGAGAGTGCTGGCAGGTGTGCGGACCAACGGTCCGCACCCACAGGTCCGCACCCACAGCAGAGGGGAAGGAATGCTAGGCTGCGCCGGTCAAGGAGGTTCCATGTCCGGTCACAACCAGTTCGCCCTGCTGCGCCAGCGCCGTTTCCTGCCGTTCTTCGTGGTCCAGGCGCTCGGTGCGTTCAACGACAACGTGTACCGGCAGGCGATCATCAGCATGTTGCTGTTCATGGCTGTGCCGGAGGAAGAACTGGGGTTGTACGCCACCCTGGCACCGGCCATCTTCATCCTGCCATATTTCCTGTTCTCGGCGCTGGCCGGGCAGATCGCCGACAAACTGGAAAAATCGCGACTGATCGTGATCACCACCACCATGGAGATCGTGATCATGTCGCTGGCGGCCACCGGCTTCCTCACCCAGAGCCTGCCGGTGCTGCTGGTCGCGCTGTTCTGCACCGGCATGCAGTCCACCCTGTTCGGCCCGGTGAAGTACTCAGTGCTGCCGTCGGTGCTCAGGCCAGAAGAGCTGACCGGCGGCAACGGCCTGGTCGAGATGGGCACCTCGATGTCGATCCTCTCCGGCATGATCGTCGGCGGCCTGGTGTTCACCGTGGCTGGCAGTCACGGCACGGTGGTGGCCGCGTGCGCGATCATCGCCCTGGCGATCTGCGGCAACATCGCCGCCCGCCTGATTCCCAAGGTCGATGCCGGCGACCCGAATCTGAAGATCAACTGGAACCCGTTGCCGGAATCGCTGGCGGTGCTGCGCATGGCGCGCCAGCAGAAAGCCGTACGCAACTCGATCCTGGGCGTGTCCTGGTTCTGGTTCGTCGGCACCGTGCTGACCTCGCAGTTGCCGGCCTATGCGGTGACCAACCTGGGCGGCCAGCCGACCCTGTACATCTTCGCGCTGGCCCTGTTCTCGGTGGGCACCGGCGTCGGCTCGCTGCTGTGCGAGAAGCTGTCAGCACGTACGGTGGAAATCGGCCTGGTACCGCTGGGCGCGTTCGGCATGACCGCGTTCCTGCTCGACCTGTACTTCGCCCGCAGCGGCGAAGCGACAGTGCACGGGCTGACCATCGGGCCGTTCCTGCAGCAGCCCGGCAGCATCCGCATCGTCATCGACCTGATCGGCATCGGCCTGTTCACCGGCATCTTCGTGGTGCCGCTGTTCGCACTGATCCAGAGCCGCACGCCGAAGGCGCAGATGTCGCGCGTGTTCGCCGCACTGAACATCCAGAACTCGGGCTTCATCGTCGCTGCGGCGCTGCTGTCGCTGGCCGCCCACAAGCTGCTGCACTGGACCATTCCGCAGCAGTTCCTGGCGCTGGCCATCGCCAACGCGCTGGTGGCGATCTACATCTTCACCATCGTCCCCGAATTCCTGATGCGCTTCCTCAGCTGGCTGATGGTGCGCACCCTGTACCGGCTGCGCCCGCACGGCATCGAGGCCAACGTGCCGGACGAAGGCGCCGCACTGCTGGTCTGCAACCACGTCAGCTACATGGACGCGCTGATCCTGTCGGCGACCATCCCGCGCCCGGTGCGCTTCGTCATGTACTACAGGATCTTCAACATCCCGGTGATGCGCTGGATCTTCCGGACCGCCAAGGCGATCCCGATTGCCGGGGCGCGCGAAGACCCGGCGCTGATGCAGCGTGCGTTCGATGAGATCGACGCGGCGCTGGCCGAAGGCGAACTGGTCTGCATCTTCCCCGAGGGCGCGCTGACCCGCGACGGGCAGATGGCGCCGTTCAAGTCCGGCGTCGAGAAGATCCTCGAGCGGCGGCCGGTGCCGGTGGTGCCGATGGCGCTGCGCGGCATGTGGTCGAGCATGTGGAGCCGCCGCGACAGCCGCCTTGGCCGCATGCGGGTGCCGCGTCGTTTCCGCGCCACGGTCGAGGTGGTGGCGGCACCGGCCGTGGATGGCCGCACCACCAGCGCCCCGGTGCTGGAGGCCCAGGTGCGGGCCCTGCGTGGTGATCACGCCTGATCGACCGCACGGACACGGGTAGACCGTCCCAGCGACAAGCCCCCATCCTCGCCCTCCGATGCATCGCAGAGGTCCGTCAGATGCGTCAGATCAAGGGCCATACCGGCCAGTATCTGACTGTAACCGCATACATGCAGCGCGGGTTGAGGTAGATTACGCACCCACAGGGGGGAGGTTCGGCCGTTTCATCATGGCCGGCCACCAAGGAATGGAGTCTTGCTTTGAATCAACCGCCACCGCTCAGCCGTCCGGTCTACATCCCCAACCATCTGGTCTGGGCGATCCTGACGACGCTGTTCTGCTGCCTGCCGTTGGGCGTGGTGTCGATCGTCTATGCCTCCCAGGTCGATGGCCGCCGCGCCGCCGGCGACCTGCCGGGGGCCTACAGTGCGTCGCGCAAGGCGGGCTGGTGGGCGGTGGCTTCGGCCGTGGCCCTGCCGGTCCTGTTGCTGTTGTGGTTCGGGCTGTTCGGCGGCTTGGCCGTACTGGGCGCTCTTTCCGACCAATGATTCACCACCACCACCCATCAAGGAGCTTGAACCCATGAACACCGCCACTCCGCAGGTCCCGAACAATCTGGTCTGGGCCATCCTGAGCACCCTGTTCTGCTGCCTGCCGGCCGGCATCGTGTCGATCGTCTACGCCGCGCAGGTCAACGGCAAGCTGGCCGCTGGCGACATCGCCGGTGCTCAGGACTCCGCCGCCAAGGCCAAGAAGTGGGCGATCTGGTCGGCCATCGCCGCCGTCGTGGTCGGCGTGCTGTACGGCATCCTGATCGTCGCTGTCGGCGGCATGGGTGCAATGAACAACAGCGGCTACTGATCCGCGTGGACGGATCCGGCGCCCGCGCCGGATCCGTTGCTGCAATGTCCGCACTTCCCGCCCGCTCCCGATTCGCCCGCTGGGCACCGCTGCTGGCCGCCACCGGCCTGGCCGCCGGTGCCGCGGTGGTGCTGCGCAACGTCAATCCGTATGTCGCCGGCAATCCTTTGCCGAGCTGCCCGCTGTACGCGCTGACCGGCCTGTACTGCCCGGGCTGTGGCAGCACCCGCTGCCTGTATTCACTGGTCCATTTCGACCTGCCCGGCGCGATGGCGATGAACCCGCTGCTGGTCATCAGCCTGCCGTTCCTGCTGCTGATGCTGCTGAACGTCGCCGGCATCCGGCCGCGCGTGCTCGACCCGCTCATGCGGGTACTGGCCAATCCAACGTTCTGGCTCTGGGTGCTGCCCGGGTATGCGCTGCTGCGCAACCTGCCGTGGGCGCCCTTCACTGCACTGGCACCGATCTAGGTTTCCAGCCAACGGCCGCAGCCCCTCGTGGTGGGCGGCGTTTGAAGGCAGAAGCCCTGGGGTTGGCCGGACGGGATGGGTTTGCGGGGGACGCCGTGAATCCGTCCGTGGAGGCTTGGCCGCGGCATCCATGCCGCGGACACCCCCGCAAACCCATCCCGCCCGACCACGGACAGTTTCCGTGTGCGTCCACCACGGAAAAGAAAGAGAAGATCAAAAGCAGAAGCGGATCGCTTCGCTGCGCTCGCTCGGAGCCGAGCATGGCTCGGCTCTACAGAACGTCAGTGCGCGGAAAACTGTCGAAGGCGGGGTGGGTCGGATGGCGGGGGTGTGAGCCGCATGGATGCGGCGACCAAGCCTCCATGGACGGATTCACGGCGTCCCCCGCCATCCGCCCCACCCCGCCGACCCGCTGCAATCCTGCCGTTGCAGTTGCTGTCGACTCTGCAGGTGCAGGGCTGCAAGCCCTGCAAAACAACTACGTCACCCAGCCTGCAATCACCAGCAGGGCGAGGACCGCCAGCCACAGCAGCAGCATCCGCCACACCAGGCTCATCGCATCACGCAGGTCCGGCAACCGCTGCCACACCGGCAGCAACCCTGCCTCGGTGTAATCGTGCGCATCCTCACGCAGCTCGGCGTTGACGCTGGCCCGCGCCACCGCGCCAAGGAACCCGATGTTGCCGGCCAGGCGTTCGCCATGGGCCTGGCGCCAGGCCTTCCACGCCGTATCGAAATTGCCCACCAGCGCCATCGAGAAGGCCATCAGCTGCGCCACCGGCCACTCGATCCAGCCCAGCAGGCGCTGCGCCAGCGCCAGCGGCTCCACCGGCACGCGTGCGCGCATCGGGCTCTCCGCCATCAGCGCCAGCAGCCGGTAACCGAGCGCGCCAGCCGGGCCCAGCAACAGGAACCAGAACAGCACCGCGAACCAGCGCCGCAGTGCGTTGAGCACCGTCGCCTCGACCAGTGACGGAATGTCCTCGCGCAGGCTGCCGCCGGCCGACTGCAGGTTGCGCACTGCAGCCTGCCGCGTCGCCGCATCATCGGCATCGATAATGGCCTCGATATCGCGGTCCAGGTCACGCGGGCCCCAGCACCAGGCCAGCACCGCCACGCCCAGCAGCAGCGACGGCAGGCCGAACAGCACCCCGCGCAACAGCCACGCCAGCAGCACCATCAGCAACAGCGGCGGCAGCAGTGCCAAGGCAACGCCGGCCGGTCCCTGCCAGGCCTTGCCACCACGCGCATCCAGCCAGCCCAGCCAACGCCGGAAACCGTCGAAACGGCGCAGCGAGGCAGCAGCGGCCGGAGCAACATGGCCCAGGGCCAGTGCCACCAGCACGGCGGCCAGAGTGGTGAACATGGCAGGTCTCCCTACGAAACAGAACGCTCGGCGCCGCTACCTTACCTGTCGCAGCGGCGCCCTCCGCGATGACCCGCACTGTAACCCGGGCCGTGTTCAGGTGGCGGCAATGCAATCGCCCCAGCCGGCCCGGCTCAGCCCTTCTGCTGCCGGTACCAATGCTCGATCAGGCCGCGCGAAATCGAGATCGGCGGCGACAGGCGGATACCCTGGCCATCGTCCTCCACGTCGCGCGCCAGTGCCGCGCCGACCTCGTCGGCACTGAACCAGCGCGCGTCTTCCAGCTCACCGTCCACGGTCGGCAGGTCATCCTGCGCCTGTGCGCGGAAGCCAACCATCAGCGCACCCGGGAATGGCCAGGGCTGCGAACCGAGGTACTGGCAGGCCGTCACGCGCACCTTGCTCTCTTCATGGACTTCGCGCACCACGGTCTGCTCGAAGGTCTCGCCGGGTTCGACGAAGCCGGCCAGCACCGAGTAGCGACGCGGGGCCCAGTTCGACTGCCGGCCCAGCAGCAGCCGGCCCTGGTTTTCCACGGCGACGATCACCGCCGGGTCGACACGCGGGTAGTGTTCGGTGGAACACTGCCCGCAGCGGCCGACGAAGCCACCACGGGCAAACGCCACGGCGCCGCCGCACACGCCGCAGAAGCGGGTGCGCGAGTGCCAGTACGACATGCCGCGGGCATAGCTGAAGGCGGTCGCATCGGCCATCGACCACAGCAGCGCGGCCTGGCGCAGATCAAGCCGGCGTGGTGCGCTGATGGTGACGTTGGTGGCTTCAACCGAGAACCACGCCTGCTCTCCGCGCAGGCCGAGGAAGATCGCGGCACCCGGGCCGCCGCCGATGTCGGCGCCGGTCAGCGCCAGTGGCTGATCGTCATCGCCGGTGAAGGCGCTGCCGTCCTGATCGAGCACGAGAATGCGCGCGCCCGGCCACAGGCGCGCCAGTGCATCGGCATCTTCGCGCAGGGCATCGGCGCGCTCCAGCGGTTCACCCACGAAGGCGAAACCGGAAAGCGGCGAAGGAGTATTGGGCATCCTGCAAGCGTGCCGCCAATCGATGCGGGTGGCAAGGTCGGCGCTGTGCGCAATCTGCCGTTGTGGATGCAGGAAGGATCATCCACGCATGGCGTGGATCTACCCGCTCTGGCAGGTGCCAACCCTGGTTGGCACATTCCGGCCACAGGCCTCTTACATGCTGAAGCTGCTGCCGCAGCCGCAGGTGGTCTTTGCGTTCGGGTTGCGGATCACGAACTGGGCACCGGTCAGGCTCTCGGTGTAGTCCACCTCGGCGCCCATCAGGTACTGCAGGCTCAGCGGGTCGACCAGCAGGGTCACCCCGCTGGTCTGTACCGCCAGGTCATCCTCGGCACGGTTCTCGTCGAACTCGAACCCGTACTGGAAGCCCGAACAGCCGCCGCCCTCGATGTACACACGCAGGGCCAGGTCGGGGTTGCCCTCTTCCTGGATCAGGGATTTGACCTTGGCGGCCGCCGACTCGGTGAAGTTCAGCGGGCGCTCCAGCGATTGGTAATCGGGCGCGGCAACCGGGGTGGCGCCGGGCAGGGAGACTAGCGTGCTCATGGTGCCAGCATGGGGGTGCCGGGGATGGCTTTCAAGCCATCGCCTCGGCCAGCTTGCGGCGTGCGGCGGTGTCGCCCTTGCTGCCATTGGCCTCATCGCCTTCCGGCGCCGGCAGGGCCGCCATCGGGGCGCTGGCATGGATCAGGCGGCCGTTCAGCTGGGCGCCCGCATTCATCTCCACCATCTGGTAATGGACGTTGCCATTGACCCGTGCGCTGGGGGTCAGCTCGACCTTCTCGGTGGCGTGTACATCGCCGTCCAGACGGCCGCTGATGACCACCACCTGGGCCCGGATCTCACCCTCGATCACGCCATGCTCGGCGACCGTCAGGGTCGCGCCGCTGGCGCCTTCGGTGGCGATCACCTTGCCGTGGATGCGACCTTCCACATACAGGCCACCACTGAATTCCACATCACCGCGGATCACCACCTGGTTGCCGATCAGGGCATCCACCACCAGCTGGCCTTCACGGTTGGATTTGCTGCTTCCGAACATCTGCCTACTCCCCTTTGCTGGCCGGCGCACCGGCCTGTTTCCAGTCGAATACCTGGGTGGTACCCCCCGTACCACTCCCCAATGTCACCCGCACGCGTTGCGGGGTGAAGTCAGCCGGCAGCATCACGCTGCCGGTGAGCTGCTGGAAGTACCGGAACGAGTAATCCTGTCCCGGCACCTTGCTGCGCTGGTGCAGATCATCCCAGCTGATCGTGGCCAGCTTGCCGTTCTTCACGCCTTCCACGGTGAAGCGCATCTGCCCCTGGCTGATGGCGCCGCGGTTGAGGTTCTGGGTCAGCACGGCGGTGTACTGCCAGGTGCCGGCCGCTTCCGGGCTGAACTCGATCGAATGGGTGTTCAGGCCCTTGCGCTGGCTGGTCGAACCCACCAGGCGCTCATAGAAGGCAACGTCGGCGCGCAGGCCGGCGATTTCCTCATCGCGCTCGGCCAGCGAGGACTGCACCTCGTTATTGGCGGCGCGGCTGATGCGGTCGGAGGCTTCCAGCGTGGCCTGCTTCTGGCGCAGCTCGGTCAGCTGCGCCTGCAGCGTCTCGGCGCGCTTCTCGGCAGCCTGCAGGCGCTGGCCCTGGACATCGCGTGGCGTGGCCATCCAGCAGCCACCCAGCACCGCCAGCACCAGGCTGAGCAGCCAGATGCCGCCGATCACCAGCAGGCGGCGACGGTCGGCCGGCGGTTGCGGCGCGCCGGGCAGGCGTACCTGCACGCGCATGGGAGGACGGTTGGTCATGGGTGGTTTCCGGGGTATCGCGAGGGCGACACCGGTACGGCCCCTGTGGCAAACGACGGGCTAGTGTATGACAGGACGGGTGGGTTTCCTGCGCCGTGGCCGGCCACGGTCTGTGGCGTTCAGGCATGCCATCGTCGATAGTGTGGTCCCCTGCACAGTTCCGTCGCCGGAGCATCGCCATGACCGAAGCCCACCTGTTCGTGATCGGCATCCTGCTGGCCTGGCTGGCCGGCATCCGCGTCTACCTCACCGTGTTCGGCGTCGGCCTTGCCGGCCTGCTCGGCTGGGTCGACCTGCCGCCCGCTCTGCAGGCCACCGAATCCTGGTGGGTGCTGGGCACGTCGGCGGCGCTGGCCATCGCCGAGTTCTTCGCCGACAAGATTCCCGGCGTGGACTCGGTCTGGGACCTGGTGCAGACGCTCGCACGCGTGCCGGCCGGCGCGTTCCTCGCAGCGGCTACCCTGTCGCCGGACGGTCAGCTCGGCGCCGGCGCACTCGCCGCCGGTGCCGGCGTCGCCCTCGCCAGCCACGGCCTGAAGGCCGGTACCCGCGCGCTGCTCAATACCTCGCCGGAACCGGCCAGCAACTGGGTCGCCTCCGCCGCCGAGGACACCGTGGTAGTCGGTGGCCTGGCGCTGGCCCTGGCACACCCGTGGATCGCGCTGGTGGTGGTGCTGGCCTGCAGCCTGGCCGGCGCGCTGCTGGTGTGGCTGGTCTGGCGCGCGCTGTGGAAGGGCGTGCGCTGGCTGGCGCGCGGTGCATCGGCAGCACCGCCGGGGCACAGCAGTACCGGTTGAGCACCGGGCTTGTCGCATAATGGACGCGAACACCAGGAGCACCGATGGCCGCAAACGAATCCCCCGCGGGCGCCCGCCCGGGACGCGCTGAAACCCCTCCGGCCGATCATTGGCAGCGCTGGGCGCCCGAGGCGGCAGGCCCCGCTGTGGCCGCACCGACGGTTGCGACCCCGCCGCCCATCGCGACCGATGCCCCGGCGCCGGTCAACAGCGCACCGCCGCCGCTGCCCGGCCCGATCGCGCTGGCCGAAGCCGGCAACAACGATCTGGCCCCGCCGCCCTCGGACTCGCCCTACCGCGTGCTGATCGTTGAAGACGATCGCGCCCAGGCGCTGTTCGCGCAGAGCGTGCTGCACGGCGCCGGCATGCAGGCGATCGTGCACAGCGATGCCGATGCCGCGCTGCAGGCGATCAAGGAGCACCGCCCCGACCTGATCCTGATGGATCTGCACCTGCCCGGGCTGGACGGCATGCGCCTGACCGCGCTGATCCGCCAGCAGCCCGGCCTGCAGCTGCTGCCGATCGTGTTCCTCAGCGGCGATCCGGATCCAGAGCGCCAGTTCGAAGTGCTCGACAGCGGCGCCGACGACTACCTGAGCAAGCCGATCCGGCCGCGCCACCTGATCGCAGCGGTGGCCAACCGCATCCGCCGCGCACGTGCCCAGGCCGCGACCCTGCCGGGCGCCACCGGCGCACCGGCCACCAGCAATCCGGAAACCGGCCTGCCGACGCGCCACCATGTGCTGCAGCAGCTCAACACCGCACTCGCCCACCGCGACCGGGGCGGCGTGTTCTTCATCGAAGTGGCCAGTGCGCTGGGCCTGCGCGAACGCTATGGCTATGCCGCGTTTGAACGGCTGATGGTGCAGGCCGGGCAGCGCCTGGCCGAAGCCGGCCATCCGCACCTGCTGGCGCGGCTGAACGACAACAGCTTCCTGCTGCTGGCCCGCAACGCCGACGAGGACGCCCTCGAAGGCATCGCCGCGAGCCTGCGCGAGCAGCTGTCGGCCCGCGCCTTCGTGATCCGCGACGACGAATCCGTGCATCTGCGCGGCGTGGTCGGCTATGCGCCGCTGTCGCCGGGCTTCGAGGATGCCAGCAGTGCGCTGGAAGCGGTTGAGCGCACCACCCTGCAGGCGCGCCTGCTCAGCGCCGGCGTGGCGGGCCATGTGCATCGCCAGGCGGTCACCGAACAGGAACACCTGGCGCTGCTGGAGGGCCAGCTGGAACTGGCCTACCAGCCGATCGTCGCCGTGGCAGGCGGCAACACCGCGCAATACCAGTTGCTGCTGCGCCTGCGCCAGGCCGATGGCACGGTGCTGGCGGCCGGCCAGGTGATCCCCGCCGCGGAAGCCGCCGGGCGCATCGCCGACCTCGACCAGCAGGTGATGGACCACGCACTGGGCCTGCTGGATCTGTACCGGCACGCAACGCAGCCGCTGAGCCTGTTCGTCTCGCAGTCGCTGCGCACCCTGCAGCGCGATGCCTTCGCCGACTGGCTGCTGGAATCACTGCAGCAGCGTGACCTGCCTGGCAGTGCGCTGGTGATCGACGTGCGCCTGCCCGACGCACTGATCCACACCGTGCCGCTGCAGCAGTTCTGCCAGCGCATGGCCAGCGCAGGGGTGCGCTTCTGCCTGAGCCAGTTCGAACCCAGCGGCGAGGCCGATGCACTGCTGACCCAGCTGCCGCTGTCGTTCGTGCGCATGGCTGCGCGCTTCTCCAGCAGCCATTCCAATCCGGCCACGCGCGAGGCGCTGCGCAAGACGATCGAACAGGCCCATGCCGCAGGACTGCAGATCATCGGCCAGCAGATCGAGGATCCGCAGGCTGCAGCGGCGATGTGGGTAGGCGGCGTCGACTACATCCAAGGCAACATGGTGCAGTCGGCCGGCAGCGACCTGAACTTCGACTTCCACAACGCGGTGCTCTGACGTGCCGCTGTGGGGCGTGCTGCTGGTTGCCCTTGCTGCGGCCGCCATCGCGCTGCTGCTGTTGGGCCTGCGCCTGCGCGCGCGCAACCATGCGCTGGCCCAGCTGCAGCGCACGCACAGTGCGCTGGCCGCCGAACGCGACCAGCTTCGCCATACTACCGAACGCCAGGGCCAGCTGGAGCAACAGCTGCTGCAGGCCAAGCAGGCCGCCGAGGCGGCCGTGCTGGCCAAGGGCGAGTTCCTGGCCACGATGAGCCACGAGATCCGCACCCCGCTCAACGGCATCCTGCCGATGCTGGAGCTGATCGCACGCGGGCCGCTGGGCGAAGACCAGCGGCAGATGCTGGCCACCGCCTCGGCCAGTTCGCAACAGCTGCTGCGCATCGTCGACGACATCCTCGACTACTCCCGGCTGGAAGCGCAGGCGCTGGAACTGGAGATCACCAGCTTCAACCTGCGCGACCTGCTCGATGGCGTGGTACAGCTGATGCAGCGGGCCGCCGACGCCAAGGGCCTAGCCCTGGGCCTGCAACTGGATCCATCGGTGCGCCTGCCGGTGCGCGGCGACCCGGTGCGCCTGCGCCAGGTGCTGAGCAACCTGCTGGCCAACGCCATCAAGTTCACCGCCCGCGGCCAGGTGCAGCTGCGCGTGCTGCGCCTGGGTGAAAGTGCCGCGCAGCACCAGCTGCGCTTCGAGATCATCGATACCGGCATCGGCATCGACGACGCGCTGCAGGCACGCCTGTTCCAGTCCTTCAGCCAGGCCGACGCATCCACCACCCGCATCTATGGCGGCACCGGCCTGGGCCTGGCCATCTGCAAGCGCATCATCGACCTGATGCACGGGCACATCGGCGTGCACTCCACGCCGGGCCAGGGCGCAACCTTCTGGTTCGAGATCCCGCTGCTGAAGGTCGCTGGCGACCTGCCGGCGATGGCGCGCGCACCGGCACCGCTGCTGCTGTTCAGTGCCGATGCAACGCTGCAGGCACGTATCGAGCGCATCGCCGCCCACCATGGGCTGCAGGTGCAGGTGCTGGCACAGCTGGATGCCGTGGTCGAGCGCCTGCGCGCTCCCGCGCGACCCGGACAACCGGCACCGGCATGGCTGCTGGTCGATGCCCGCGCACGCCGCAACGGTGAGGCCACGCTGCAGCTGGCGCTGAGTGAACGTGGTGACGACGATGCGCTGCAGGTGCTGTGGCTGCAGGAGGGCGCACTTCCACAACGCCAGCGCCAGCGCCAGCTGCCCCCGCACTTCGACGATGCGGCCCTGCATGCACTGCTGGCTGCACCGGTCGCCCCCGCCCGCCCCGCTGCGCTGCTGGCCAGCGCGGACAACGAGCAACCGGCTGCCACGCTGCCGCCGTTGCATCTGCGTGTGCTGCTGGTGGAGGACAATACGGTCAACCGGATGGTCGCCGAACAACTGCTGCGCGTGTTCCAGTGCGAAGTGCGCAACGCCGCCGATGGCGAGCAGGCGCTGGCCGCCCTCCGCGAAGGCGGCGTGGACATCGTGTTGATGGATTGCCAGATGCCGGTGCTGGACGGCTACGCCGCCACGCGCCGCTGGCGCGCCGAAGAAGTGGAGACCGGGCGCGCCCGCCTGCCGATCATCGCCATGACCGCCAACGCCATGGCCGGTGACCGCGAGCGCTGCCTGCAGGCGGGCATGGACGATTACCTGTCCAAGCCGATCGCGCGCGCCACGCTGCATGCGCTGCTGCTGCGTTGGGGTGGCGGCAAAGCTGCATCACCTGGACAATTTTCTGTGGAGCCGTCTGTAGAGCCGAGCCATGCTCGGCTGACGGCCAGTGGCACTCCCACTCCATCAGCCGAGCATGGCTCGGCTCTACAGGAGACGACAAGCCAAGCCGCGCCGAAACCGGTGATCGACCGCGACGTGCTGGATGAACTGCACACCGTGATCGGCGACGCTGCCACCCAGATCGTCATGGTCTTTCTTGAAGATGCGCCGGTGATGGTGCAGCAGTTGCAGCTGGCCGCGCAGAACGGCGATGAGCTGCGCTTGCAGGCCACAGCGCACAGCCTGAAGTCATCGAGTGCAAACGTCGGCGCATTGTCGCTGTCGGCGATCGCGCAGCGGATCGAGCACGAAGCCCGTAGTGGCAGCCTGCAGCGCCCCGCGGTGGCGGTGGCGCTGCTGGTTGCGGAATTCGCCCGGGCGCGCGTTGCACTGACGGGCTACCTGGCACAGCACCGCGCCGGCCAGGGCGGCTGACTCACTCTTCCAGCTTGCTCAGCAGGTACTTCGGCTCGCCGATACGCTCGATCAGGTCCAGCTGGGTCTCCAGCCAGTCGATGTGCTCCTCTTCCGAATCGAGGATCTTCACGAACAGCTGGCGGCTGACGTAGTCGCCAACCGAATCGGAATAGGCCACGGCCTCGCGCAGGGTGACCACGCCATCGCGTTCCAGCGACAGGTCGCACTGCAGGATCTCGGTCGGGTTCTCGCCGATGCGCAGCTTGCCCAACGCCTGGAAATTCGGCAGGCCTTCAAGGAACAGGATGCGGTCGGCGAGCATGTCGGCATGCTTCATCTCGTCGATCGATTCCTTGTACTCGTGTTCGGCCAGTTCCTTGATGCCCCAGTTCTTCAGCATCTTGGCGTGCAGGAAGTACTGGTTGATCGCGGTCAGCTCGTTGTAGAGGACCTTGTTGAGGAATTCGATGACCTTGGTGTCGCCCTTCATGGGGGTGCTCCTGCACGCTGAAAACGCAGGCACTTTAACGCCTCGCGTGCGCTCGTGAAGGAACGCGAATCGTGTGCATTGGCCTGCGAGGCCGAAGGTGAAGGATGCGAAAGCGCGGCGTCAACGCGCCGCGAAAAGGCGATCAGGCGACCTGCGCCAGGCCCAATACCGGCAGCGGCAGATCGTGGGTCGCACGTGCCTTGGCCAGCAGGTCGCCGGCCATGTCCAGGCAGGAACCGCAGGTGGCACCACAACCGGTACGCATGGTCAGTTCGGCCACCGTGCTGACGCCATGGCTGGCGGCTTCGCGGATCTGGTGGTCGGTGACTCCGTTGCAGATGCAGACGTACACAGGCGTGAACCGGGCTGACAGGCCACAAGCGGCCTGGTGGCTATTCCAATGGAAACGAGAATGGTTGTCAATCAGAGACCTGAACCATTCTCGATACCGTTCAGCCGGTCAGCTGGCCGGGCCGTCGCCCGTGACCTTCTTCGGCCAGTACCCTCGGGTCCGCGGGCGCTTGCGCGGGCGGTCGTGCCCGGCGGTGTGGCCCGGCATCCAGGCCTCGGCGGCGCTCTTGGGCATGGCGGTGACGCCCTGCCCGGCCACGCCGCGCGCCAGTGGCGCCAGGTGTCGCAGGGCACGCGCATAGACGCCGCGTTTGAACATCACCACGTGCTCTACCGGGTACCAGAAGTCGACCCAGCGCCAGTGGTCGAACTCGGGCGAGTCGGTGTGGTCCAGCGTCACGTGGGATTCGTCGCCGGTCAGGCGCAGCAGGAACCAGACCTGTTTCTGGCCGATGCAGACCTGCCGCTCGTTGCGGCGGATGGCCCGCGCCGGCAGCTTGTAGCGCAGCCAGCCGGGCGTGGCCCCGAGCACTTCCACATGCTCAGGCAGCAGGCCGGTCTCTTCCTGCAGTTCACGATACATGGCCTCGACAGGCGTCTCGTCGGTGTTCATGCCACCCTGCGGGAACTGCCAGCCATCCCGGCGCACGCGTCGTGCCCAGAACACCTGGCCGTCCTGCCGCATCAGCACGATGCCGACGTTCGGTCGATAGCCGTCCGGATCGATCACGATGCGGACTCCTAAGAAAATCTACTGGTCGGGACTATCCCATGCCCTCTGTCGGCCCACAAGCACGACACAAAAGTGTTGACAGGGTCGATACACATCCGCAGAATAGCGGGCTCACCAAGGCTATGTAGCTCAGCCGGTTAGAGCACAGCACTCATAATGCTGGGGTCGGTGGTTCGAGTCCACCCATAGCCACCACACTGAAAATCAAGTTGTTTTTCAGTGTGAAAAGTGAGAAAATAGTTGCACGTTTTGCCCCGTCGCCAAGCGGTAAGGCACCTGACTCTGACTCAGGCATTCGGTGGTTCGAATCCATCCGGGGCAGCCAAATTAAAAGCAAAAGGCCAGATCGAAAGATCTGGCCTTTTGCTTTTAATTTGGTCGCGCATCCCACCTTATCCCCGCGCCTGTCGGCGCGCCCCCTTGAACATCAAGGGGGCTCTTCTCCAGAGAGAGGCCCGGGGTCGGATCCTTTTCCAAAGGAAAAGGCTCTGACCCCACCCCTTCCGAGATGCGAAACCCCGGGTAGTGCCGGCCGCTGGCCGGCAACCACGAAATGCCTGACTCCAAAACAACAAAAGCCCGGCCGAAGCCGGGCTTTTGCTTTTCCAACCAGCGGGCTCCCGCAGGAGCCCAACCAGGCGCGGTAAATCAGCGCTTGGAGAACTGGGTGGCGCGGCGGGCCTTGTGCAGACCGACCTTCTTACGCTCGACTTCACGGGCGTCACGGGTCATGAAGCCGGCCTTGCGCAGCTCGGACTTCAGGGTTTCGTCGTACTCGACCAGCGCACGGGCGATGCCCAGGCGGATCGCACCGGCCTGGCCGGTGGTGCCGCCGCCAGCGGCGGTGACCAGGATGTCGAAGCTTTCGGTGTTCTTGGTCAGCTCGAGCGGCTGGCGCACGATCATGCGCGCGGTCTCACGACCGAAGAACTCGTCCAGCGGACGACCATTGACGGTGATGTTGCCCGAACCCTTGCGCAGGAACACGCGAGCGGTGGAGGACTTGCGGCGGCCAGTGCCGTAGTTTTGAGTGATAGCCATGATTAGATATCCAGAACCTGCGGCTGCTGTGCGGCGTGCGGATGCTCAGTGCCGGCGTAGACCTTGAGCTTGCGGTACATCTGGCGACCCAGCGGGCCCTTCGGCAGCATGCCCTTCACGGCGATCTCGATCACGCGCTCCGGGTGGCGCTCCAGCGCCTGGGCCAGGGACTCGGTCTTCAGGTTGCCGATGTAGCCGGTGAAACGGTGATACATCTTGTCCTGCAGCTTCTTGCCGGTGACGGCAATCTTTTCTGCATTGATGACGACCAGGTAGTCGCCGGTATCAACGTGGGGGGTGTAGACCGGCTTGTGCTTGCCGCGCAGACGGCGGGCCAGCTCGGTGGCGAGACGGCCCAGGGTCTTGCCCTCGGCGTCGACGAGGTACCAGTCGCGCTGGACGGTCTCGTTCTTGGCAGTGAAAGTGCTCATGAAGAACTCTAGGTTAGGTCGGGCTCATTGCGGCGAAGGACTCGCCGGAACTCTGCCACGCGTTGTGAAAGGTGAAGCGCAAGAGGCGGGATTGTACGCAGGTCACGCCCTCGGTGCAAGCTCGCCCTGCCCCGGGTTGGCAGGGGAGCGGGGGCGGGCGAGAATCGGCGGGTCTCCCGCCCCACCGCGTGCCGCCATGACCGTGCTCCGCCAGACCACCCCGCTGGACCACCTGCTGACCGAGGCGCAGCGCGCCCTGGACACGGTGTTCGGCAACCCTCCGGCGGCCCGCCCCTACCCGGCCGCAGGCACCGGCGAGCCGGGCATGGGCCGCGCCGAGCGCCGCCACGCCGCGGGGCTGATGCGGATCAACCATGTCGGCGAGGTCTGCGCACAGGGCCTGTACTTCGGCCAGGCGGCCGTGGCCCGCGACCCGGCCACCCGTGAACACCTGCTGGAAGCGGCCCAGGAAGAGACCGATCACCTGGCTTGGTGCGCGACCCGGCTGGATGAACTGGACAGCCGCCCGAGCCTGTTCAATCCGCTGTGGTACGCCGGCAGCTACACCATCGGCACCCTGGCGGGTCTGCGCGGCGACGGCTGGAACCTGGGCTTCGTGGTTGAAACCGAGCGCCAGGTGGAAGCCCATCTGGACGAGCACCTGGTCGACCTGCCGGCCGGCGATCTGCGCAGCCGCGCGGTCATCCAGGTGATGAAGGAGGACGAGGCCCGCCATGCGGAGCACGCCGAACAGGCCGGCGCACGCCGCCTGCCATTCCCGATCCCGGGCGCGATGGCGCTGGCTTCCAGGGTGATGAAGACCATCGCCTACCGCATTTGAAGGGTCGCCCGCACCAACGGTGCGGGCCTACCAGGAGGTGCGGGGGGCGACGGTGGGGCCCGACCGTTGGTCGGGCCATCAATCAGTTGGGCGAGACCAGCTTCAGGCCGATCACACCGGCTACGATCAGGCCCACGCAGGCCAGGCGGGCCGGCGACGCACTGTCGTTGAACAGATAGATGCCCAGCACCGCCACGCCCATGGCGCCGATGCCGGTCCAGATCGCGTAGGCGGTGCCGACCGGGATGCTCTTCATCGCCTGGCTCATCAGGTACAGGCTGATCAGGGCGGACACCACCGTGGCAACGGTGGGCAGGGGTTTGCTGAAGCCTTCGGAGTACTTCATTCCGAGGGCGAAACCGATCTCGAACAGGCCGGCCAGCAGCAGATAGATCCAGGGCATGGGTGGGGGCTCCTTACCTTTTTGGGAAAAACGAAACGGCCCGGTGTTTTCACACCGGGCCGTGGGTCGGTACATCACCGTGGAACTGTAACGCGTGCGGGGCACTGGTTCCACGGGGCGGGTCGTCCCGCCTGGGCGGCGATGCCTGCGGGCATCGCACATGGGGCTTACTCGGACAGGTTCCGGCCGTGGAACAGCTCTTCGATCTCGCGCTTGAGCAGCGCTTCGATCTTCATGCGTTCCTTGAACGACAGGTTCTTGGCCTTTTCCTCGAACAGGTACTGGTCCAGGTCGAAGTCCTTCAGGTGCATCTTCGTGTGGAAGATGTTTTCCTGGTAGACGTTGACGTCGAACATCTCGTAACGCGACTTGATGTTCTTGGCCAGGAAGTTCTGGATCGAGTTGATCTTGTGATCGATGTAATGCTTCTTGCCCTTCACATCGCGGGTGAAGCCACGGACACGGTAGTCCATGATCACGATGTCCGATTCCAGGCTCTCGATCAGGTAGTTCAGGGCCTTCAGCGGCGAAATGACGCCACAGGTGGCCACGTCGATGTCCGCGCGGAACGTCGCGATGCCTTCCTGCGGATGGGTTTCCGGGTAGGTATGGACAGTGATGTGGCTCTTGTCCATGTGCGCGACCACGGCGTCGGGAATCAGTTCCTTGCCGGCCTGCTTCTTGTCGATCACCGGCTCTTCGGAGATCAGGATGGTCACCGAGGCACCCTGCGGGTCGTAGTCCTGGCGGGCCACGTTCAGGATGTTGGCGCCGATGATCTCGGCGACATCGGTCAAGATTTGAGTCAGCCTGTCGGCGTTGTACTCTTCATCGATGTATTCAATGTAACGCTGACGCTCCTCTTCGGTGCGCGCGTAACACACGTCATAGATGTTGAAGCTCAGCGCCTTGGTGAGGTTGTTGAAACCCTGCAGCCTCAGGCGAGGCAACGGCTTGACCACGGCGGTCGATTCCTGTGTAAGAAGGGAAAGGGGGAATTATGGGGCAAACTGCCCCCGGGGGGAACGTGAAGACGCAAGAGTTCTGGCACACTGTTTGCCCTTAACAATTGCGCTGGTTAAGCTCCGCTATCGACCCCGTGAATCCGTTCATGCGCAGAGGGAGCGCCCCTATCGTGTCAACCGTGCGCCTAGCTAGCAGTCCACTGGCCCTGGATATCGCCACAATCGATCGTTTCCTGGCGCACAGCCACAGGCGGCGATATCCCACCCGTACCGACGTCTTCCGACCCGGTGACCCGGCGGGAACCCTGTATTACGTCATCAGCGGCTCGGTTTCGATCATGGCCGAGGAAGATGACGATCGCGAGCTTGTGCTGGGCTACTTCGGTGCCGGCGAGTTCGTCGGCGAGATGGGCCTGTTCGTCGAATCGGACCGCCGCGAGGTGATCCTGCGGACCCGTACCGCCTGCGAGCTGGCTGAAATCAGCTACGAGCGCCTGCATCAGCTGTTCCTCGGCCCGCTGTCGGCCGACGCCCCGCGCCTGCTGTACGCGCTGGGCCAGCAGATCTCCAAGCGCCTGCTCGACACCAGCCGCAAGGCCAGCCGCCTGGCATTCCTGGACGTTACCGACCGGATCGTGCGCACCCTGCACGACCTGGCGCAGGAACCGGAGGCGATGAGCCATCCGCAGGGCAGCCAGCTGCGCGTCTCCCGCCAGGAGCTGGCACGCCTGGTCGGCTGCTCGCGGGAAATGGCCGGCCGCGTGCTGAAGAAGCTGCAGACCGACGGCCTGCTGCATGCCCGTGGCAAGACCGTGGTGCTGTACGGCACCCGTTGACCGTTGAGCACCCGGTGGGTGCGGACCTTGGTCCGCACTCCTTCGCGCGCTAGGCTCGGGGCATGGAACTGAGCAGCGAATTCTGGTGGTTCATCCTCATCGGCCTGGGCGCACAGCTGGTCGACGGCGCGCTGGGCATGGCGTTCGGCCTGGTGTCTTCGTCGGTGATGCTGAGCATGGGCCTGCCCCCGGCGCAGGTCAGCGCCAGCATCCACACCGCTGAAGTGTTCACCACTGGCGCCTCGGGTGTGTCGCACCTCGCAGCCGGGAATGTCGATAAGCGCCTGTTCCTGCGCCTGGCCCTGCCTGGCGCGGTGGGCGGTGCCGTGGGCGCGTACGTGCTCACGCAGATCCCGGGCGAGATCATCCGGCCACTGATCTACCTGTACCTGCTGGTGCTGGCGATCATCATCCTCGCCCGCGCGGCCGGACGCTGGATGCCCAAGGGCGAGATCCGCCGGGTACCGGTGCTGGGCTTCTTCGCGGGCCTGCTCGACGCCAGCGGTGGCGGCGGCTGGGGGCCGATCGCCACGTCCACCCTGCTCGCCCGGGGTGGCCAGGCGCGCACCACGATCGGCACGGTCAATGCGGCGGAGTTCGTGGTCACGCTGACGGTGTCGGCGACCTTCCTGCTGTCGATGGGGGTGCAGCACCTGCAGATCGTCGCCGGCCTGCTGATCGGCGGCATGATGGCCGCGCCGGTAGCCGCCATCCTGGTCAAGCGGGTGAAGGAGCGCTGGGTGCTGGTGGCCGTCGGCGTGCTGGTGCTGGGGATCAGCCTGTTCCAGATTGGCCACGCGGTGTACGGGCACCTGTACCGCTGAGCGTTTGCCGGCCAGCGGCCGGCACTACCGGGACAGAGAAGCGCCGGCACAACCGCGACGGAGAAGGGTAGTGCCGGCCGCTGGCCGGCAGATCCATCACCGTGCGGCGGGATCAGGCCTTGTCGCCACCGCGGTCCACGCAACCCCAGTTGAGGATGCGGGTGCCCGCCGGCAGCACGCGGCGGAAGAACGCCACCCGGCCCGGCTTCGGGTTCACCACTACCGGCGCCTTGGCTGCCAGCAGCAGCGGCAGGTCGGCGGTGCTGTCGGAATAGGCGATATCGATGTCGCCGTAGCCGCGCTCACGCAGCATGCGCATCTTCTCTTCATTGTGGCAGTGGCGGGTCGGGCCGACGCCGCCCAGCCGCGGGCCGACCTCGGTGCCGATCACCGGTACGTCCTGGTGGGCCACGAAAGCCAGGATCGCGCGCGCCAGCTCCGGCGGCGCACCTGTGGCAACCACCACGCGGTCGCCCTTGGCGCGGTGCGCGGCGAACACTTCCAGCGCCTGCGGCAGCAGCTTGGCGCGCATCTGCGCCTGGTTGCGCAGCACATAGGCGTCGATCACCTTGTTGAAGTCACGCGCACGGTGCAGGCCGAAGCTGCCGATCCACACATAGACCGAGATGCCCGCGCGACGGGTCGGCAGCATCGCCACCATCGGCCCGGCGATCGGCGTGACCAGCAGCGCCGCCAGCATGCGCAGCGGGTTGCGCTTGATCAGCGAGGCGAACAGGTGGGTGCCCGAATCGCCGTCGTACAGGGTGTGGTCGAAGTCGAAGACCACCAGCGGCGCATCCTCGCGCGGCGTTGGATAGTGCGTTGTCATGCCGCGAAGAATAGCTGACGCAGGCCCTCGCCCGGCTCTTCCACGCGCATGAAGGCTTCCCCGACGAGGAAGGCATGGATGCCGGCGTCACGCATCAGCGCTACGTCCTGCGGGCCAAGGATGCCGCTCTCGGTGACCAGCAGGCGGTCACGCGGCACCGCGTTCTGCATGTCCAGCGTGGTCTGCAGCGACACTTCGAACGTGCGCAGGTTGCGGTTGTTGATGCCGATCATCGGCGCCGGCACCTGCAGCGCACGCTCCAGCTCGTCGATGTCGTGCACTTCCACCAGCACGTCCATGCCCAGCGACAGCGCCAGTTCGGACAGCGTGGCCAGCTGGGTGTCGTCCAGCGCGGCGACGATCAGCAGGATGCAGTCGGCGCCCAGCACGCGTGCCTCGTACACCTGGTAGGCGTCGATGACGAAGTCCTTGCGCAGCACCGGCAGCGTGCACGCCTCGCGCGCCTGCTGCAGGTAGGCGTCGGCGCCCTGGAAGAAGTCCACGTCGGTCAGCACCGACAGGCAGCTGGCGCCGCCGAACTCGTAGCTGACGGCGATGTCGGCCGGGCGGAAGTCCGGGCGGATGACGCCCTTGGACGGGCTGGCCTTCTTCACCTCGGCGATCACCGCTGGATCGCCGTTGGCCACCGCCGCCTGCAAGGCGCGCACAAAGCCACGTACCGGCGGGGCGCCGGCCACGGCGGCCTGCAGCGCCTCGAGCGGGCGCTGGGCGCGGCGCTGGGCCACTTCTTCGGCCTTGCGGGCCAGGATCGTCTGCAGGATGTCGCTCATCGTCTTCGGTTCGGTGCGGGGGCGGTGAGGACGGCCATTATCGGCCATCGACGGGGTCAGGCTGAACCGCGCGCTCAGGCAACCAGCGCGCGGGTGGTCTCAACATACTGCTGCAGGCGCTGGCGGGCACTGCCGTTGGCGATGGCGGCACGGGCGCGGGCCAGGCCGTCGCCGATGTCGCTGGCCACGCCGGCAACGTACAGGGCGGCGCCGGCATTCAACGCAACGATGTCCAGCGCCGGGCCGGGCTCGTTGTCCAGTACCGCGCGCAGCATCTGGATGGACTGCTCCGGGCTGTCCACGCGCAGGTTGCGGCTGGCCGACATGGCGATGCCGAAGTCCTCCGGGTGGATCTCGAACTCGCGCACCTTGCCGTCGCGCAGTTCGCCCACCAGCGTGCCGGCACCCAGCGAGATCTCGTCCATGTTGTCGCGGCCCCAGACCACCATGGCGCGCTCGGTGCCCAGCTCGCGCAGCACGCGGGCCTGGATGCCCACCAGATCGGGATGGAACACGCCCATCAGCACCGACGGCGCGCTGGCCGGATTGGTCAGCGGGCCGAGGATGTTGAAGATGGTGCGCACGCCCATCTCGCGGCGTACCGGCGCAACGACCTTCATCGAAGGATGGTGGATCGGCGCGAACATGAAACCGATGCCGGTCTGCTCGATGGCGGCGGCCACCTGATCCGGCTGCAGTTCGATCACCGCGCCCAGCGCTTCCAGCGCGTCGGCACTGCCGGACTTGGAAGACACGCTGCGGTTGCCATGCTTGGCCACGCGCGCGCCGGCGGCGGCCGCGACGAACATCGAGCAGGTGGAGATGTTGAAGGTGTGCGAGCCATCGCCACCGGTACCGACGATATCAACCAGGTTGGAGGTATCGGCCACCGGCACTGGCCGGGCGAATTCACGCATCACGGTGGCCGCCGCGGCGATTTCGTCCACGGTCTCCTTCTTCACGCGCAGCCCGGTCAGGATCGCCGCGGTAATCATCGGCGAGACGTCGCCGCGCATGATCTGCCGCATCAGGTCGACCATTTCGTCGAAAAAGATTTCGCGGTGTTCGATGGTGCGATGCAGGGCTTCCTGGGGGGAGAAGCTCATGGGAATGCTCCTTGGATCAGGCCGCCGGACGCTGCAGGAAATTGCGCAGCAGGGCGTGGCCGTGTTCGGTGAGGATGGATTCGGGATGGAACTGCACGCCTTCCACCGGGAACTGGCGGTGGCGCAGGCCCATGATTTCTTCGATCGAGCCGTCGTCGTTCTCGGTCCAGGCGGTCACTTCCAGCACATCGGGCAGGCTGTTCTTGTCCACCACCAGCGAGTGGTAGCGGGTGGCCTGGTAGCGGTCCGGCAGGCCGGCGAACACGCCCTTGCCTTCATGGCGGATCGGCGAGGTCTTGCCGTGCATGATGTTGCCGGCACGGATGACCGTGCCGCCGTAGACCTGGCCGATGCCCTGGTGGCCCAGGCAGACGCCGAGGATCGGCGTGGTCGGGCCCAGGCGCTGGATCAGCTCCAGCGACACGCCCGCTTCGTTGGGCGTGCACGGGCCGGGCGAAATGACAATGCGCTCGGGCTTCTGCGCGGCGATCTCGTCCACGCTCATCGCATCGTTGCGCACCACCTTCACCTCGGCGCCCAGCGTCTGCAGGTACTGCACGAGGTTGTAGGTGAAGCTGTCGTAGTTGTCGATCATCCACAACATGGTCAGGTTCCGTCGCTTATGAGGAAAATGGCGTACACGTTTTCGGTGTAGGTGATGGGGCCGGCTTCCACCGACTCGCGCAGGCGCGAGCCCGTGGTCTCGATGCTGTTCATCGGTGCCTCGGGCGCAGGCGGCGAGGGCGGCGTCACCAGATCCCCACTGCTGGGCCAATTGCCCGCCTGCACGCCATAGGCGAAGTCCGGCGCCACATCGGAGATGCTGTACAGGCCACGCACTCTTGTTCCATAGGCCTTGGCCAGGCCCAGCGCGGACTCGCGGGTCTGGGCCGCTGCCTCGCCCTTGAGTTCGCGGCGCAGCGCCACTTCGCCCGAATAGGTCGGCGCCAGGCTGCTCACCTGTACGTTCTCGTTGGCCTTCAACGCCCCCAGCACATCCTGCATCGCCTTCACGCTGGCGAAGCTGGCACGCAGCTGGCGCGATACGCGGGTACCGATGAAGACCTGCCGGTTCTGCTCATAGCGCGTGGCCGGGCCGATCCGCAGGTTGTCCGCACGCACGCTGCCCTCCACCGCCTTGTGCTGCTTGAACAGTGCCAGCACGCGGGCAACGTTGTCCTGCACGCGGCGGCGCGCGGCGTCGGCGTCCATGTCGGTCTCTTCGATGTTCAACTGCAGGCCGAACCGGTCCGGCATCACCGTGCGGCTGCCCTGCCCCTTCACCAGCAGGTGCGGCTGCGAGGGAATCGTGTTGGCCTGCGCCCACGCAGACGGGGCCATCGTGGCCAGCAGTGACGACCACAGCAATGCGCTCAGCAGCTTCATGCGGTACTCCTTGTCTTGAATGGGAACAGCGGAAGGTGCCGCGGCGCAGGCCACGGCACGGGGAGGATCACAGGCCCTTGGCGGCCTGGGCGACGGCGCGGAACAGCGCGCGGCCCTTGTTCATCGTCTCGTCCCATTCCTTGTCCGGGTCCGAGTCGTAGACGATGCCGGCACCGGCCTGCACGTACAGGCGGCCATCCTTGATCACCGCGGTGCGGATCGCGATCGCGGTATCGGCATCGCCGTGCCAGCCGATGTAGCCGATGCTGCCGGCGTAGACATTGCGCTTGATCGGTTCCAGCTCGCGGATCACTTCCAGCGCGCGGATCTTCGGCGCGCCGCTGACCGTGCCGGCTGGGAAGGTGGCACGCAGCACGTCGGCATAGCTCAGGCCCGGCTGCAGCTGCCCGGTCACTTCGCTGACGATGTGCATCACGTGGCTGTAGCGTTCGATCACGAACTGCTCGCCCACCTCCACGGTACCTGCCTTCGAGACGCGGCCGGCATCGTTGCGGCCCAGGTCGATCAGCATCAGGTGCTCGGCGCGTTCCTTCGGATCGGCCAGCAGCTCGGCTTCCAGCGCCAGGTCCAGCTCGGGCGTGGCGCCACGCGGGCGGGTGCCGGCGATCGGGCGCACGGTGACTTCGCCATCCTGAAGGCGTACCAGGATTTCCGGCGATGAACCGACCACCTGCAGGTCGCCGACATCCAGGAAGTACATGTACGGCGACGGGTTCAGTGCACGCAACGCGCGGTACACATCCACCGGGCGCGCCTTGAACGGCACGCTCAGGCGCTGGCTGAGCACCACCTGGAAGATGTCGCCGGCGCGGATGTATTCCTTGCTGCGCTGGACCGCATCGACGAACCCTTCGCGGGTGAAACCGGAGACGAAATCCGATTCGTCCAGCACGTCGCTGTTGAGCGGCGCCGGATAGCCGGCGCCCGGTGCACGCAGCTTGGCAGTCAGTGCATCCAGGCGCGCCTGGGCCTGCTCGAAGGCGCCCTCGACGCGCGGGTCGGCGTGCACGATCAGGTACAGCCGGCCCTTGAGATTGTCGAACACCGCCAGCTCGTTGGAGTCCAGCAGCAGGATGTCCGGCGTGCCCAGCTCATCGCGGCCGGCCGGCGGGGCCAGGCGCGGCTCGATGTAACCGATGCACTCGAAACCGAACCAGCCGACCAGGCCACCGGTGAAGCCCGGCAGGCCTTCCAGCTTCGGCACCGAGTGGGCGCTGCGCAGCGCCTCGACCTCGGCGAACGGGTCGGCCACTTCGCGGGTGTCCACCACCTGGCCGTCTTCGCGCACGGTCAGCGTGTGGCCATGGAAGGCGTACACGCGACGCGCCGGCAGGCCGATGATCGAGTAACGACCAAAGCGCTCGCCGCCTTCGACGGATTCAAACAGGTAGGTATTGGGGCCGTCGGCGAGCTTCAGATAGACCGAAAGCGGCGTGTCCAGGTCGGACAGCACTTCACGGACGACGGGAATATGGGTGTGGCCTTCAGCGGCCTGCTGCTGAAACTGAGCGTGCGAGTTCAAGACGACTTTCCTTCCGGGACACAGCGTTATGGGGGCGGACGACGGCAACGGGCCACCATCGCCACCAACGGCGTGCGGAAGAAAGGGTATGCGGGGTCGTCAGGCTGGACACCCCCTGACTGTATCGCAGCCGGGGCGGGAGGGGAACCCTGGGAAACTGAACCACGGGACGGGCGGGGCCGGCCACGGGAACCAACGACGCGGACCGGTAGAGTCGACTGTTGGTCGACTTGCGCGCGTAGCGCGGGGTTTTACGCCGTCGGAACGAAAAGCAGTCGACCAACAGTCGACTTTACCCCCTACCCGGCCAGCAACGGGCATCCGGTTGGCAGGTGCATCCGCACCCTGCCCGGCACGCACGCAATGCGGAACTGGCGGGCCTGGACTGGTTCGCCGTCCAGGTTGAGGGTCAGCGCCTTCGGTGCGTCGATCTGCAGCCACGGCAGCCGCGCGCGCGTGGCCAGCTGTTCGAGCGCCGCCTGGGTGCCCGACTTCAGCATCTGGCCGAGCGTGGCGGTGACCTCACCTTCCAGTTCCGGAAGCACGGTGACATCCAGCAGCCCATCGTCGATCACGGCCTGCGGGCACAACTGCTGGCCACCGCCGGCCTGCCGGCCATTGCCGATGCCCAGGGCGATGAAGTCGCCTTCCCACGCGAAATCCGGGCCGGACAGCCGCGCGGTGATCGGCTCGATGCGGCCCAGCTTGGCGATGCCGGTGATCACATAGGCCAGCCCGCCCAGCATCTTCTTCAGGCCGGCATCGGTCTCCACCGTCACCTGCGTGCCGAAGCCACCGCTGGCGAGGTTGGCGCACCACCAGGGCGTGCCATCGGCATCCACGCGCAGCAGATCGATGGCACGCGGCGTGGTTTGTCCGATCAACGCAAACGCGCCCTCAGGCTCGGTCGGAATACCCGCAGCCGTGGCGAAATCGTTGGCGGTCCCCATCGGGATCAGCGCCAGCGAGGGCAGCGCATCCGCCGCTTCCTCACGATGCGCCAGGGTTTCGGCTACCGCGCTGAGCGTGCCATCGCCACCGGCGGCAACGATCACGTCCACGCCATGATCGATGGCCTCGGCCACGTAGCGTTCGGCGTCACCGTCCTCCCAGGTCACCCGCACGTCCAGCTGCACGCCCTGCCCGCGCCAATGGCCGACAGCCTCGCGCAGTTCCTCGTTGCCTGCGGATTTGCCATTGAGGATCAGGCGCCAGCGCGGGGTGGTCATGCGGTACTTCCAGGAGGGGGTGGCACAGGCTAGCAATGCGCTGTTTGCCCGCGGTGAATGTCACGCAGGTGTCATTCAGTTGCTGGAGAATGGAAGGCCATAGCAGGGACGATGGATGGAGGCAGGATCAGCCTCCCACGCATGCAGCGAGGCCACGCCAGTGATTGGCGTGGCTTTTTTTTTGCCCAGCAGTAGATCCACGCCAAGCGTGGATGCACGTCATCTCACCCGTTGGCGAAATCGTGCAGCGCCTGGCCCTGCAACCGGTACACGGTCCACTCGTCCTGCGGTTTGGCACCGGCAGCGGTGTAGAACTCGATGGCCGGGGTGTTCCAGTCCAGCACCGACCATTCGAAACGGCCGCAGCCCTCGGCCACGGCCTGGCGCGCGATGTACTTCAGCAGTGCCTTGCCGGCGCCCGCACCGCGCTTTTCCTGGCTGACGTAGAGGTCTTCCAGGTAGATGCCCTTGCGGCCCAGCCAGGTGGAATAGTTGTAGAAATACACCGCATAGCCGATGGCCTCGCCGTCGGCTTCGCAGATCAACGCGCGCGCCGTGGCATCGGCGCCGAACAGGCTCTCGGCGATGCCGATCTCATCGGTCTGCACCGAATGCTCGGCCTTCTCGTAGATGGCCAGCTCGCGGATGAAATGCAGGATCAGTCCCGCATCGGCGACGGTGGCCGGGCGGATGTTCAACACGGCCACCGTACTCATGGCTCAGCCCCGTGCCGCAGCGACGTTGGCGCGCATCTGCGCGATCACATCCTGGTAGCTGGTCCTGGCGTTGAAGATGGCCGAACCGGCGACGAAGGTGTCGGCGCCGGCAGCGGCGATCTCGCCGATGTTGTCGGCCTTCACGCCGCCATCGATCTCCAGGCGGATGTCCTTGCCGCTGGCATCGATCATCTTGCGCACCACGCGCAGCTTGTCCAGCGCCGAGGGGATGAAGGCCTGGCCGCCGAAGCCCGGGTTGACCGACATCAGCAGCACCAGGTCCAGGTCATCCAGCACCCAGTCGAGGATGTCCACCGGAGTGGCCGGATTGAGCACGATGCCCGGCTTGCAGCCCAGCGAGCGGATCAGCTGGATGGTGCGGTGCACGTGGCGGCTCGCCTCCGGGTGGAAGCTGATGTAGGTGGCACCGGCCTCGGCGAAGTCCGGGATGATGCGATCCACCGGCTCGACCATCAGGTGCACGTCGATCGGCGCGGTGACGCCGTGCTTGCGCAGCGCCTGGCAGACCATCGGGCCGATGGTCAGGTTCGGCACGTAGTGGTTGTCCATCACGTCGAAGTGGACCCAGTCCGCGCCAGCGGCGAGGACGTTGTCGACTTCCTCGCCGAGGCGGGCGAAGTTGGCGGACAGGATGGAGGGGGCGATGAGGCAGTTGGACATGGCCGGGGCCTTCGGAACGGGGAAAAGGTTCTCCCGCCCGCAGGCGGGACTCTGGAATCAGCGCTTGCGCAGGGTCTTGATGCGGTCGTAGGCGGCATTGATCCGCCGCGACTTCTGCTCGGCCTGCTGCTGCAGCTCGGGGGCGGCACCGCCCAGCTTGTCGGGGTGGTACTGCGAGATCAGCTTGCGGTAGGCGCGCTCGACCTCGGCATCGGTGGCCTCGGAGGTCAGCCCAAGCTCCCGGTACGGGTTCTCCTTGTTCAGGCGGAACCAGTCCGAATCGAAGGCGTGGCCGATCAACAGGCCGACCACCGCGCCGAACAGCGGATTGGGCCGGAACAGCAGGGCGCCGGCGATGAATCCGAGCAGTTTTCCGTACCAGCGCATGGCGCTCCGGGGTCGACCGACGAAATGGACGCTCATTTTACGTCACAGCGGGCCCGGACCGCTTTACACTAGGCCGCCCGCTGGTCAGCGGGCCCGCCGGGTCCGTTGGGCAGCAGCCGTATCGACAACGCCCCAGGAGTGCCCGTGCCAACCACGCTGTTGCAATCCGATCTCCCCGGCCTGCCCTTGCGCCATCGCGGCAAGGTGCGTGATGTGTTCGATATCCCGCGCGAGCGGCTGCCAGCCGGAACCCCGCCGGGCGAGTACCTGCTGATGGTCGCCACCGATCGCCTGTCGGCGTTCGACGTGGTGCTGCCTGACCCGATTCCGGGCAAGGGCGAGATGCTCTGCCAGGTCTCCAACTTCTGGTTCGCCAAGACCGCGCACCTGATGCCCAACCACCTGACCGGCATCGACGTGGCCAGCGTGCTGCCCGAAGGCGTGGACCCAGCCCTGTACGCCAAGCGTGCGGTGGTCACCCGCAAGCTGAAGCCGGTGCCGGTGGAAGCGATCGCCCGCGGCTACCTGATCGGCAGCGGCTGGAAGGACTACCAGCGCACCGGCAAGGTCAGCGGCATCGACCTGCCCGACGGCCTGCGCCAGGCCGAGCAGCTGCCGGAGCCGATCTTCACCCCCTCGACCAAGGCCGCCGTCGGCGACCATGACGAGAACATCGATTTCGATGCGATGGTGAAGCAGGTCGGTGCGGAACTGGCCGAGCGCGTGCGCGACGCCACCCTGCGCATCTACAAGTTCGCGGCCGATTACGCCCGCGAGCGCGGCATCATCCTGGCCGATACCAAGTTCGAGTTCGGTACCGACGCCGATGGCCGCCTGTACATCATGGACGAGATGCTGACGCCGGATTCCTCCCGTTACTGGCCGGCCGACGAATACGAAGTGGGCACCAGCCCGCCGAGCTACGACAAGCAGTTCGTGCGCGATTACCTGGAGACGCTGGACTGGGGCAAGACCGCCCCGGGCCCGAGCATCCCGGCCGAGATCATCGAGCGCACCCGCGCCAAGTACGCCGAGGCGCTGCAGCGCCTGGCCGGGATCAGCGTCGACTGATCCCCCCGCGTCCCCCCGGCCGGAAAGGCGGGGGGCGCTCTGATCGCGGTAGTGCCGGCCGCTGGCCGGCAACCTCGCGAACTCGGCTATGCTCTGGAGTGCCGGCCAGCGGCCGGCACTACCGTTGCCCGAGGAAGCGACGCAGCATGCAGACATCCACCCAGCTTGCGCGGCCGATCGACCGCTATTTCGCCAGCTACTCCGACGACCACCGCAATGTGATCAACCAGCGCATCCACGTGGTGGCGGTCCCGGCGATCCTGTGGTCGGTGGTGGCCCTGCTGTGGTGCCTGCCGCCGCTGATCACCTGGTTCCAGTACGGCATCTGGTCGGCGTTGGCGATGTTCAGCGCGTGGTGCTTCTACAACAAGCTGTCGCGCCCGCTGGGCATCGGCATGCTCATCCAGTTCTTCGTGTTCGGCTGCCTGTGCCGGCTGCTGGAGGCCGAGATCGGCCTGCAGGCCCTGCGCTGGCTGGCGGTGGGCGTGTTCGTGGTGGCCTGGATCGCGCAGTTCATCGGCCACAAGTTCGAGGGCCGCAAGCCCAGCTTCCTGACCGACCTGACCTACCTGCTGATCGGCCCGGCCTGGGTGATGGCCAAGTTCTACCGCAAGCTGGACTGGCGCTACTGACCTGGCGGCGGCCGACAGCGGCCGTCGTTTCCTGAACGGGCGGATTCCGTCACCCGTAGTCCACGGGAGCCCTGCCAGCCTGCGCCGGTGATCCGCTCCCCATTGCCCGCCCGTCGACGGCAGCCCCTGTGCGACAGGGCCTGCGGTCTCCCTGCGTGGGCGTAGGGTGTCCCCCGAGGGCAGCCAGGGAAGGGATGCAGGAATGTGATGTTGCATCGCAGAAAAAATGAATCAGCGAACGTTACATGCAATTGATCGCTGTTCGATGGGTTTCGGCGACATTTCGCAGCCTGTTATCCTCCCTGACCTGCTCGTGAATCATGGATTCCCTGCATGCTCCCCAGCCTGCCCCTGCTGCTGGCCCTGCCGTTCCTGATGGCAGCGGCTGTTGCGGCCTTCCCCCGTAGTTCGCGCTCGACTGCTGCCTGGCTGGCGGCGCTGGCGCCGTTGGGCGGGCTGGCCATCCTCGGCTGGCTGACCCCGTCGGTGCTCGATGGCCAGGTGGTCCGCACCCTGGTGCCCTGGCTGCCGCAGATCGGGCTGGACTTCACCCTGCGACTGGACGGGCTGGCCTGGATGTTCGCCGGGCTGGTGCTCGGCATCGGCGCGCTGGTGGTGCTGTATGCGCGCTACTACCTGAGCCAGCAGGACAACGCGCACCGCTTCTACTGCTACCTGCTGCTGTTCATGGGCGCCATGCTGGGCATGGTGCTGTCGGGCAACCTGCTGTTGCTGATGATCTTCTGGGAAATGACCAGCATCAGTTCGTTCCTGCTGATCGGCTTCTGGTCGCACCGCCAGGACGCCCGCGAAGGCGCACGCATGGCGCTGGTGATCACCGGTGGCGGTGGCCTGGCCCTGCTCGGTGGCGTGCTGCTGATCGGCCGCATCGTCGGCAGCTTCGACCTGGACGTGGTGCTGGCCGCTGGCGAGCAGATCCGCGCCAGCGCGCTGTACCCCTACGCCCTGTTCCTGGTACTGGCCGGCATCTTCACCAAGAGCGCGCAGTTCCCGTTCCACTTCTGGCTGCCGCACGCGATGGCGGCGCCGACCCCGGTCTCGGCCTACCTGCACTCGGCCACCATGGTAAAGGCCGGCGTGTTCCTGCTGGCGCGCCTGCATCCGGCACTGGCCGGCAGCGACCTGTTCTTCTACACGGTCAGCGGCATCGGCGCACTGACCCTGCTGATCGGCGCCTGGAATGCGATCTTCCAGCATGACCTGAAGGGCCTGCTGGCGTACTCGACCATTTCCCACCTGGGCCTGATCACCCTGCTGTTCGGCCTGTCCACGCCGATGGCGGTGGTGGCCGGCGTGTTCCACATCCTCAACCACGCCACCTTCAAGGCCTCGCTGTTCATGGCCGCCGGCATCATCGACCACGAGACCGGTACCCGAGACATGCGCAAGCTGGGAGGCCTGCGCAGGCTGATGCCGTTCACCAGCGCGCTGGCGATCATCGCCTCGCTGGCGATGGCTGGCATCCCCCTGCTCAATGGCTTCCTGTCCAAGGAAATGCTGTTCGCCGAAGCGATCACGGCCGGCGGCCCGGGAATCATGCGCACGGCGGTGTCGATCGCCGCGTTGCTGGCGGGCGTATTCGGGGTGGCGTACAGCCTGCGCTTCGTGCACGACACCTTCTTCGGCCCCGGCCCGCACGACCTGGACCGCGTGCCCCACGAACCGCCGCGCTGGATGAAGGTGCCGGTGGAACTGCTGGTGGTGATCTGCGTGGCGGTGGGCGTGGCACCGGCACTGACCGTAGCGCCGGTGCTGCACGCCGCTGCGGCCTCGATCCTCGGCGACGCCATGCCCGAGTACAGCCTGGCGGTATGGCACGGCTTCAACCTGCCGCTGGCGATGAGCGCGATCGGCGTGATCGGCGGCGTGGCGCTGTACTTCGGCCTGCGCAAGCTGATCAACCTGCACGCCGTGACCAACGTCAGCACTGGCCGCAATGTGTTCCATGCGCAGCTGGACGCGATCTCCGCACTGGCCATGCGCCTGACCAACGGCATCGCCAACGGCAGCCTTCAGCGCATGCTGCTGGGCCTGGTGCTGGTGGCGATCGTGGCCGCCGCCGCGCCGTTCGTGGCCAACCCCGCCTCGCCGAACTGGACCAGGCCACAGCCGATCCCGCTGCTGGGCTGGGCGCTGTGGCTGGTGATGATGGCCTGCGCGGTGGCTACCCTGCGTATCTACAAGCAGCGCCTGCTGGCGGTGCTGCTGGTCGGCGGCGTCGGCCTGATGGTGGCGCTGACCTTCGTGTTCCTGTCCGCGCCGGACCTGGCCCTGACCCAGCTGCTGGTGGAGATGGTGACCCTGGTGCTGATGCTGCTGGGCATGAACTACCTGCCTGCGCAGTCCGGGCCGGAGCGGCCGCGCTGGCGCAAGCGCCGTGACGCGGTGATCGCGATCATCGCCGGTGCCGGACTTGGCGCCTTGGCCTATTCCGCGATGACCCTGCCGCCGAACACCATGGCCGGCGAGCTGCTCGCCCGTGCCCTGCCCGAGGCCTATGGCCAGAACGTGGTCAACGTGATCCTGGTCGACTTCCGCGGCTTCGATACCTTCGGCGAGATCACCGTGTTCGGCATCGCCGCGCTGGTGGTGCATGCCCTGCTGCGGCGCACGCGGATGGCGCCGGAGCAGATCATGCCCGGCCCGCCGATCAAGCTGCCGGTGCCGGCCGACCTGGCCCAGATCATGTTCCCGCTGACCCTGACCGTGTCGATCTTCCTGTTCCTGCGCGGCCACAACGCGCCGGGTGGCGGCTTCATCGCCGGCCTGGTGCTGGCGGTGCCGCTGCTGATCCAGTACGTGATCCAGGGCACCGCGTCGGTGGAGTCGCGCTTCGGCTTCGACTACATCCGCTGCATCGGCATGGGCCTGCTGATCGCCCTGCTCAGCGGCAGCGCGTCGATGCTGTTCGGCGTGCCGTTCCTGACCAGCGGCCACCTCGACCTGCACCTGCCGCTGATCGGCGACGTGCCGCTGGCCAGTGCGATTGGTTTTGACATCGGCGTCTATCTGGTGGTGTTCGGCGGTGCCATGCTGATGCTGTCGATGATGGGCACGATCAAGCCATCGCGTACCCGTACCGCCCGCAAGGGTGAGATCGACCTGCAACGCCGCTCGGCACGCACCGGGGAGATGCACTGATGGAACTGGCCCTGGCTACCGCGATCGGCGTGCTGACCGCCATCGGCATCTACCTGCTGCTGCGTGCGCGCAGCTTCGATGTGATCCTCGGCATGACCTTCCTGTCCTATGCGACCAACCTGCTGATCTTCGCCGGTGGCCGCGTGGTGCTGGGCAAGGCGCCGGTACTGCAGGACGGCGTGGACAGCCACCTGGGCAACTACACCGACCCGCTGCCGCAGGCGCTGGTGTTGACCGCGATCGTGATCGCCTTCGCGATGACCGCGGTGAGCATCGTGCTGGCCATGCGCAGCCGCAGCGACAACCACAGCGACCATGTGGACGCCCACGAGCCGGATGACGACCTGCAGGATGAGCGCGTTCCACCACGGCAGGGCGGGGACCGCGCATGAACCACCTGGTGATCCTGCCGATCCTGATTCCGCTGCTGGGTGCGGCACTGTCGCTGTTCGTCGAACACCGCCGCTATGGCCCCAGGGTGCAGCGCGCGGTGGCCTGGACCGCGCTGTCGGCGCTGGCGCTGGCGGTGGGCCTGCTGTTTGCCACCACCGCCAGTGGTGAGATCAGCGTCTACCTGCTGGGCGACTGGCCGTCGCGGCTGGGCATCGCGCTGGTGGCCGACCGGCTGTCGGCGTGGATGCTGCTGACCACCCTGCTGCTGGCCATTCCCTGCCTGCTGCACGCCTGTTCGGGCTGGGACCGCCGCGCACCGCACTTCCATGCGCTGTTCCAGTTCCAGCTGGTCGGCCTCAACGGTGCGTTCCTGACCGGCGACATCTTCAACCTGTTCGTGTTCTTCGAGGTGATGCTGATCGCCTCCTACGGCCTGCTGCTCAGTGGTGGCCGCGGCCTGCGCATGCGCATCGGCCTGCACTACGTGGTGTTCAACGTCACCGCCTCGACCCTGTTCCTGATCGCGCTGGGCCTGCTGTACGCCACGCTGGGTTCGCTGAACATGGCCGAGCTGTCGCAGCGCATCGCCGAGGTACCGCCGGCGCAGCTGACCCTGGTGAAGGCGACGATGGGCCTGTTGCTGCTGGTGTTCTGCGCCAAGGCCGCCCTGATGCCGCTGTACCTGTGGCTGCCGGAAGCCTATTCACGCGCACCGGCGGCGGTGGCTGCGCTGTTCGCGATCATGACCAAGGTCGGCCTGTACTCGGTGCTGCGCATCCAGATGCTGTGGTTCGGCGACGATGCCGGCGCGATGGCCGGCTACGGCCATGACTGGCTGCTGTGGGCCGGTGTGGCGACGCTGGTGCTGGGCGGCCTGGGCGCCCTCGCCGCGACCCGCCTGCGCGTGCTGATCTCCTACCTGGTGATCGTGTCGGCAGCCACGCTGTTCATCGCCTTCTCGGTCGGCACACCGCAGGTGCTGTCGGCCGGCCTGTACTACCTGCCGCACAGCAGCTTCGTCGCCGCCGCGCTGTTCCTGATCGCCGACCTGATCCGCCGTCGTCGCGGCGGTGCCAGCGACCGCAAGGAAGTGGTCGCGCCGATGCCGGGCAAGGAGACACCCGCCGTGCTGTTCCTGATCGGCGCGGTGTCGGTGGCCGGCCTGCCGCCGCTGTCCGGTTTCCTGGCCAAGGCCGCACTGCTGGCCGGCATGCCGGCGCAGTACACCGCTCCGGTCTGGACCGCGGTGCTGGTCAGCAGCCTGCTGGTGATCATGGGCCTGACCCGCGGCGGCATCCGCCTGTTCTGGCGCGTGCCGCCTGTCGATCCGGAGGCACCGAAGCCGCGCAAGGCTCCTCTGCGCCGGGTGGAGCTGTACGCCGCGTGCATCCTGCTGGCCTACGGTATCGCCATGACCCTGGCCGCTGCACCGTTGATGCGCTACACCGACGCCACCGCCGCACAGCTGCTGCAACCCAGCGAGTACGTGCAGCAGCTGCGCGCGACCGCACCGGAGATCCGCCAGCCATGACCGCCCAGCGCTCCCTGTTCCGTCGCCTGATTCCCTCGCCGATGCTCAGCATCATGGTGGTGGCATTCTGGCTGCTGATGTCCGACAGCTTCACCCTCGGCCAGATCGTGCTGGGGCTGGTGCTGGGCGTGGTGGTGCCGCTGTTCGCCGCACGCCTGGACCGCGAGTTCGCGCGCATCGGCACGTTGCGGCCGCTGCCCAAGCTGGTATGCGTGACCCTGTGGGACATCCTGATGTCCAACATCCGCGTGGCCCTGCAGGTGCTGGGCCCGGAGAAGAAGATTCACCCCGGTTTCATCTGGCTGCCGCTGGACATCGCCAACATCCACGGCATCGCGGCGCTGACCAGCATGATCACGCTGACCCCGGGCACGGTCTCGGCCGCGCTCAGCGACGACCGCAAGTTCCTGCTGGTGCACGTGCTGCACCTGGAGGACCCACAGGACCTGATCGATACGATCAAGCGCCGCTACGAGGCGCCGTTGATGGAGATCTTCCCATGACTGGATTCCAGATCATCCAGACCACGCTGGTGGTGTGCATGCACGTGGTCGGCCTGGCCATGCTGCTGGCCACCTGGCGCCTGCTGCGCGGACCGACCGTGCCCGACCGCATCCTCGCACTGGACACGTTGTCGGTGACCGCCATTGCCGAGCTGATGCTGTTCGGCATGTACCTCAACTCCGCGATCTACTTCGAAGCCGCACTGGTCATCGCCATGCTCGGCTTCGGCAGCACCGTGGTGCTGAGCAAGTTCGTGCTGCGCCGGGACATCGTCGAATGATCACCGCGATCCAGATCGGCCTGTCGATCCTGCTGCTGTTCGGCTGCTTCTTCATCCTGGTCGGCGCACTGGGGCTGGTGAAGCTGTCCACGTTCTTCAAGCGCCTGCACGCGCCGACCAAGGCCAGCACGCTGGGCGTGGGCTGCGTGCTGGTGTGCTCGGTCTGCTACCACATCTTCCTGGGCCAGGACCCGCAGCCGCGCGAGCTGCTGATCACCGTATTCCTGTTCATCACCGCGCCGATCAGCGCCCACATGATGGCCAAGGCGGCGCTGTCGCTGCTGATGGAAACCCGTCCCAGCCTGCCGGGCAACGAGCCGGCTGCCGAGGAACAGCTTCCGCCGCCGGAACCGGCGCGGGAAGAGGAAGCCACGCAGAACCGGTAGTGCCGGCCGCTGGCCGGCAGTGGCAAGGGTTCCGTCAGAGGCAGTGAGGTTGCCGGCCAGCGGCCGGAACTACCTCATGCCGCGCCGACCAGCAGCAGCTCCAGCACGAACCAGCCGGCGAACGCGACCAGCAGGATTCCGCCTTCACTGCGGCTGATCTTCAGATCGCCACGCAGCATCGGGTACAGCACCAGGGCGAACGCCAGCAGTGCCGGCAGTTCCAGGCGCACGAACGAGGCCGGCAACGCCAACGGCTGCAATACCGCCATCGCCCCGATCACCAGCAGCAGGTTGACCACGCTGGAGCCCAGCACGTGGCCAAGCACCATGTCGCCGTGGCCGCGACGCGCGGCAGCAATTGCGGTTGCCACCTCCGGCAGTGCGGTGCCGATCGCCACCGGCAGCAGGCCGACCAGCAGCGGTGTCCAGCCCAGCGCGGCACCGAAGTCAGCGGCGGCGCCCACGACCAGGCGCGCGCCCCAGTACAGCGTCAGCGCTGCGATCAGCACCCGCAGCACGTTCAACGGCAGGCTGGTGCGGCTCAGGGCGGACTCGGCGATAGCCGCCTGCACCTCGGCACGCTCAACGCGACCGCGGCGCAGCAGCAGCACCTGCATGACGATGAAGCCTGCCACCAGCACGCCGCCTTCCCAGCGCGCCAGGCGACCATCCAGCCCGAACAGGACCAGCAGCACGCCGGCCACCAGCAGCGACCACCACAGCACCGTCTGCAGGCGCGCGCGCAGCAACAGGGGCGCGGCGATGGCTGCCACCGCCAGGGTGAAGCCCAGGTTGACGATGCTGCTGCCCACGGCATTGCCCAGTGCCAGCTCCGGTTGGCCGACCGCCAGCGCGCGCGCATTGACCGCCAGTTCCGGCAACGAGGTGGTCACCCCGAGCAGCAGCAGCCCGGCAGTGAACGGGCTGGCCCCGAAGCGCTGGGCCAGGCCGGACACGGCCTTGACGATGGAATCCCCGCCCAGCGCCAGCAACAGCAGGCCGAGCAGGAACCAGGCAATGGCAATGGCGATCATCGAGCACTCCCCAGCAGTGGTGGCGCGATTCTACGCTTGGCCCGAGCGCATGGCTGGGCGGTGGATCAAGGATCAGCCACAGCCTTCGGCGTAATCGACCTGCGGGGTCTGGCCGACGCGCCAGGCGCTGACCCGACCATCGGCGCCGAGCGCGAAGTCGATGACCGCCCCGCCTTCCTGCGCCGGTCGCACGCGCAGGTGCTGCGCCTTCTCGTCGTACTTGTCAGGGCCGACGTCGGCGCGCTCGGGGTACAGCACCTGCAGCTCGCCCAGGGTCATGCCGACCTTGCCGCCACCCGGAGCGACGATCGCCGCACTGCGCACGTCGTAGCGCACCAGCTTGCGTGCCTCGATCATCAGGCGAGGGTCTTCGGCGCCCTGCGGACGCAGGAAGTAGCAGCCGTCGTTGCTGTCGTCGGCCGGCAGGGGCTTGCCATTGGCGTCGGTGCCCAGTCCCTGCAGCGGCGTGCCGAAGCCGCTGCGGACCTCGGCGATGCCGGCGCCCAGCGTGACGCCGCCGAAGCCGTCCAGGCGCGCTGGACTGTCCTTGCGGAGGTCGTTGGCCGGGCGGGCGGCCAGGTCGGGATCCGCCGACTGCGCGGGCCCGGTCGCCGAGGCGGTTTCGGCCGGGGTGTCGCTGCCACTGCCGGCCGCCCCCTGCTTGTCGGGGCCAGCACTGCAGGCGGTGAGCGAAAGGAGCAACAGACCAGCAAGCGGAAGGTGCTTCATCGGTGCGGTTCCCTGGCACGAAGATGGCTGCACGCTAGCCCATCCCGTGTGCAGGCGCTGCATTGTCATCGCGGTTTCATCGCCTTCGTTCAGGCTCGGCGTGCACCGACTTGGCTGTCCCTTCCATGCAACCGCGCAAGACCGAACTCGCCCGAACCACGCTGCAGGCCCATCGCGCGCCGCTGGACATGCGCCAGCGGCGGCTGCTGATCCTGTGCGACGGCCAGCGCAGCATCGCCGACCTGACCGGCCTGCTCGGCCAGGACGCGCCCGCCATGGTCATCCAGCTGGTGCAGGCCGGCTACCTGAGCACCGGTACCGGCGCCACAGCCGCACCGCCACCACCCGCAGACGCGGCAGCACCGGCACCCACCACGCCGGCGGCGGCACCGGCTGCACCCGCAACCGGCAGCGAGCGCCGCCGCTCGCTGGTGGCCGCGCGCATCTATGTACTGGGCATCCTGGAAATGCAGCGCCACCCGCAGGCGGCGGCGCTGTTCCGCGACCTGCAGCAGGCGCGCGCCGAAAGTGAAGTACTGCAGGTGCTGCACTCGGCGATGCAGATGCTGCCCGGGCTGACCTCGGAGGGTTATTGCCAGCGTGTGCGGCAACGCCTGCTGGAAGCGCTGCCGCTGGAGCATTGCGACGCGTTCACCGAGGCCGCCTGAAGAAAAAGGGGACGGAGGGGATTAAGTCGTTTCAGGCACACGTGTGCTGATTGCGGCTTAATCCCCTCCGTCCCCTTTTCCGGGTCAGCGGTAGTTGTTGCGCAGGCCGTTCCAGCACTGCTGGTAATCGCCCTGGCGATGGCCGGCGGCCAGCGCCTGCGCGGTCGGGCGGATCACCGCGCGGGTCTCGAACATGAAGGCCATCGTGTCCTTGATCACATCGGCCTTGGACAGATCGGCATTGGAGGCCTTGTCGAAGGTCGGCGCATCCGGGCCGTGACCGCTCATGCAGTTGTGCAGCGATGCGCCACCCGGCACGAAGCCTTCGGCCTTGGCATCGTAGGCGCCATGCACCAGGCCCATGAACTCGCTGGCGATGTTGCGGTGGAACCACGGCGGGCGGAACGTGTTCTGCGCCACCAGCCAGCGCGGCGGGAAGATCGCGAAGTCCATGTTGCTGGTGCCGGGTGTGTCACTGGGCGAATGCAGCACCAGGAAGATCGACGGGTCCGGATGGTCGTAGCTGATCGAACCGATGGTGTTGAAGCGACGCAGGTCGTAGCGGTACGGCGCGTAATTGCCGTGCCAGGCCACCACGTCCAGCGGCGAATGGTCGATCGGCGCGCGCCACAGGCGGCCCTCGAACTTGGCGATCAGTTCGAAATCGCCATCGACATCCTCGAACGCCGCGTGCGGGGTCTCGAAATCACGCGGGTTGGCCAGGCCGTTGGAACCGATCGGGCCAAGGTCGGGCAGCTTCAGCAGCGCGCCGTAGTTCTCGCAGATGTAGCCGCGGCTCGGGCCATCGGGAAGTTCCACGCGGAACCGCACGCCGCGCGGGATCACCGCGATCTGCTGCGGCTCGATCTCGATCACGCCCAGCTCGGTCAGCAGGCGCAGTGCGCCCAGCTGAGGCACGATCAGCAGTTCACCGTCGGCGTCGTAGAAGTAGCGGCCGACCATGTCGCGGTTGGCAGCGTAAAGGTGGATGCCCACGCCGGCATGCGCGTCGGGCGAGCCGTTGCCACCCATCGTGTACAGGCCTTCGACAAAGTCGGTCGGCAGCTCCGGCAACGGCAGCGGGCTCCAGCGCAGCTGGTTCGGTGAAGCCGGCTGTGCGCCGAAATCACACTGCAGCTGCGACTGCGCGAACGGAGTGAACTCGCCATGGGTCACCGCCGGGCGGATCCGGTACAGCCAGCTGCGGCGATTGCTGCCGCGCGGCGCGGTGAAGGCGGTGCCGGTCAGCTGTTCGGCGTACAGGCCGTGGGCCACCTTCTGCGGTGAGTTCTGCCCGACCGGCAGCGCGCCGGCGACGGCCTCGGTGGCGAATTCGTTGCCGAAGCCGGACTGGTAGCCGCGGGCGGTGATGGCGGGGGACATGGGAACTCCAGAGATTGCCGGCCAGCGGCCGGCACTACCATTCGGACAGGCAATGCCGGCGGGACGCCGACATTGCCTGCGGACCTTACAGCACGCCGCGGCGGATCTGGTCGCGCTCGATGCTTTCAAACAGCGCGGTGAAGTTGCCTTCGCCGAAGCCTTCGTTGCCCTTGCGCTGGATGATCTCGAAGAAGATCGGGCCAATGCAGTTCTGGGTGAAGATCTGCAGCAGCTTGCGCTGGTGGGTTTCCGGATCGGCGTCGATCAGGATCTTGTTCCTGGCCAGGCGCGCCACGTCTTCACCGTGGTTCGGCACGCGCTGGTCGATCACATCGAAGTAGGTTTCCGGCGTGTCGAGGAAATCCACGCCCTGCGCGCGCATCGCTTCGACGGTCTCGTAGATGTTCTCGGTGAAGCAGGCGATGTGCTGGATGCCCTCGCCCTTGTACGCGTCCAGGTACTCGTTGATCTGGCTCTTCGGGTCGGACGATTCGTTCAGCGGGATGCGCACGATGCCGTCCGGCGCGGTCATCGCCTTGGACACCAGGCCGGTCTTCAGGCCCTTGATGTCGAAGTAGCGGATCTCGCGGAAGTTGAACAGGCGCTCGTAGTAGTCCGACCACTGCTGCATGTTGCCGAAGTACAGGTTGTGGGTCAGGTGGTCGATGAAGGTCAGGCCGAAGCCGAACGGGTGCAGGTCGGCCCCTGCGATCGGCTCGTAGTCGCCGTCGTAGATGCTGCCGGCGCTGCCATAGCGGTCGACCAGGTACAGCATGCAGTCGCCGATGCCCTTGATGACCGGCGCGCTGACCGCCTTGCTGTCCGGCTTGAAGGCGATGGCTTCGGCGCCGTTGCCCAGCGCGGTCTGGTAGACCTCCTGGCCCGGCTTCTTGAAGCGGATGGCAAAGCCACAGGCGCACGGGCCGTGCTTTTCGGCGAAGTCGGCGGCGAACGAATCGGGGTCTTCGTTGACCAGGAAGTTGACGTCGCCCTGGCGATAGACGGTAATCGGACGCTGCTTGTGCTTGAGCACCGCGCTGAAGCCCATCTTCCGGAAGTACTCGTGCAGCTCCTGGCCACGGCCGGCCGGGGCGGCGAATTCGACGAACTCGAAGCCGTCGATGCCCATCGGGTTCTCGAAGGTGGTGACCTGCATGCCGGGGTTGGGATGCGAGGCGGTCGGGACTGCGGTATTCATGGCGTGGCTCCGAATCGGTACCGCATCGGTACAAACCAGGTGCGGGCAGGTAGGGACCCGGCGAGAATGCAGGGTCTGGACCCACCCCTTATAGTTACACTTGAAACCACCAGCAAGGTGCACCGCAACATGAGCCCCGCCGATCCCGTTTCGACCCGCCTGCGTGCCTCGCACGTCCTGCTCGACCTGGAACAGTTCCTGCCGTACCGGCTGAGCGTGCTGTCCAACCGGGTCAGCGGCAACATCGCCAAGCTGTACGGCGATCGTTACGGTCTGGCGATCCCCGAGTGGCGGGTCATCACCATCCTGGCGCTGTACCCGGGCTCCTCGGCCAGCGAGGTCTCCGACCGCACGGCGATGGACAAGGTGGCGGTCAGCCGCGCCGTGGCCCGCCTGCTGGAGCGCGGCTTCATCAAGCGCGAGACCCACGGCGACGATCGCCGCCGCTCGGTGCTGGCGCTGTCGGCCGCCGGTTTCGAGGTGTACGAGACCATCGCGCCGATGGTGATCGAGATCACCCGCAAGCTGATGTCGGTGCTGAGCGAAGAGGAAGAGCAGGTGCTGGAAAAGCTGATCCTTCGCCTGGCCGGCGAAGGCCTGGAGCGGATGGGCGAAGGCGTCTGAAAGAAAAGGGGACGGAGGGGATTAAGTCGCATCAGGCACACCTGTGCTGATTGCGGCTTAATCCCCTCCGTCCCCTTTTTTCAGCTGAGGTGCTTGCGGCGTGCGTGGATCCACGGCACGGCCAGTGCTGCGATGGCGCCGCCGGCGAAGCCCAGCGAGGCGGCCACCGTCGCTGCTTCGACCGCCCCCGGCAGCGCCAGCGCCGCCGCCACCAGCAGCAACGACGGCAGGCCGACGAAGGTGCCCAGGAAGAAGTGCCAGCGCGGTGACCAGGTGTTGAGCTGCAGCAGGCTGACCGGCTGCCAGGCGTCAGAGGCGGCGTCCTCGGCGATCTTCGCCACGGCCTTCGCCAGGTCCACTTCCGGCAGCGCGCGCCCCAGGCGGGCGGTCGCCAGCAGCTCGGCCACCGCTTCCACCGGCGGGAAGCTGGACGGCCACGCAACCGGCGCCGGCACGCCGTAGGCGGTCAGCAGCGGCACGCTCAACCACGGCGCCACCAGCGGGCGCATGCGGCGGCGCCCGTGCACGCACCAGATCTGCGGCTGGCCGTGCGCAGTGACGCTGTACAGCGCCAGTTCGTTGGCCGGCGGATAGCCGAGCATGGTCACCCGCGCGGCCAGGCTGTCCTGGCCCATCGCGCGCAGGAAGCCGGGGCGGCTGCGACCTTCCTGCATCCACGCCAGGCCCAGTGCGCCCACCAGATATGCCTCGGCGACGTCCTTGCTGCCGGCCGTGGCGCGCTCGTCACTGGCCAGATACCACGCCAGTGATTTCGGTTCGGCCACATCGTCCAGGCCCCAGCGGCTGTCGTCACCCAACACATGGCGCACCGGCAGTCGCGCGGGGGCGGTCTCGCCACGCTCGCCGGTCTGCAGGAAGGGCAGCACGCCCTGGATGAAGGTGGACAGCTCGATCGCGCGCGCGCCGTGGCCCTGCCATTCGGGCGGCAGCAGCCCGGCCAGCTGGCCTTCGGCGGCCAGCGCATCAAGCCGGGACTTCTGCTCGACCAGCTTCTGCACCGCCCCCTTCAGCACCACGTTGTCGGGCAGCGCGATCTGCGGCAGGCGATGGCGTGGCGGCGCCAGTTCAACGGCGTCCTCGCCGGTGCCCGCGTCGTCCAGCAGGGCCTCCTGCGCTGGCAGGGTCACGCCCTCGCCTGCCCCACCCTCGGCCAGGTCGCTGGCGGGTTCGGGCAATCGTTCGGCGTGGTCGCTGTGCATGGGCGTTCCGGAAGGTTGCATCGACGGGATGTCGACTGAGGTCCTTGCCGGTAACGGCGTGCTCACGGTGAAGTTGAGACGCCGATTCAGAGAGTGTGACGGTGCGCGCAGTAGATCCGCGCCAGGCGTGGATGCGCCTCAGTGCCGACCAACGGTCGGCACCCACCGGGGTGGGCGGTCAGCGGTCGGCACCCACCAGAGCATGCCGGCCAGCGGCCGGCACTACCCTATTCCGGTTTGTCAGGCGCCCACTGCTTGAGGAAGGCACTCACCCGCGCAGGCTGGAACGCCTCGCCCCTGCGCAGCTCGCCGGTGGCCTGCGATACCAGCAGGCCGCCATCTGCATCGAGCACGAGCAGGTACGGGTAGTCGCGCGCCATCACCGGGTACTGGGCGAAGAAGGCGGTGTTGGGCTGCTCGTCGCTGGCGTTGACCTTCACCCACACGTAGTGGGCATCGCGGAAGCGACGCAGGTCGCCGTTGCCTTCCACCACGTCGTCCAGCGCCCGGCAGCGCTCACAGGTGGCGTTGCCGACCTCCAGCAGGATCCGCTTCTTGCCACGCTGGGCTTCCACCTTGGCGGTGGCCAGGTCGTCGGCGGGGTTGCGGGCCGGGTCGAACTGCGCGCCGAGCCCGGCGATGGCGGCGATGTCCGCCGCCACCGGGGTGTTGCCCGAGGCCACCGGTTCGCTGGGGTCAGCAACCGGTGGCTCGGTGGGTCGGGTATCCAGGGGCTGCGTGGGCTCAGCGGCGGCAGGCGGTTGCGGTTGCGAACAGGCGCCGATCAGCGCCGCACAGACCACCACCATTGCACCACCGAGCTTGCTTCGCATGCCTTCTACCCTCTCATCATTACTTGACGCCGTGCATCAGCTTGTTGATCAGCGGGGCGATCAGGAACAGCACCACGCCGGAGCCGATCAGGGCCCAGAACCCGAAGGTATACCCCTTCAGGGCCGACTCGACCGTCATGCCGCCTTCACCACTGACCACGCCGGCGAAGATGCCCGACAGGTTGTTGCCGATGCCGGTGGACAGGAACCAGCCACCCATGCCGAAGCCGACCAGGCGCACCGGGGCCAGCTTGGTCACCATCGACAGGCCGATCGGCGACAGGCACAGCTCACCCACCGACTGGATGACGTAGACCATGAACAGGGTCCAGAACGGGATCTTGCCGTCAACGACCATCTGCGACAGGGCGAACATCAGCAGGGCGAAGGCGGCGCCGTTGAACAGCAGGCCCAGGCCGAACTTGCGCGGGATGGACGGATTGGCGCGGCCCATGGCCACCCAGATCCAGGCGATGACCGGCGCCAAGGTGATGATGGCCACCGAGTTGACCGACTGGAACCACGCGGTCGGGAAGGTCCAGTCACCGAACTGGCGGTTGACGATGTTCTCGGCCAGGAAGGTGAACGAGCTGCCGGCCTGTTCGAAGAACATCCAGAACATCACGTTGAAGGCGAAGATGATCAGCATGGCGATCACGCGGTCGCGCTGCACCTTGCCTTCGCGGACGCCCTCGACCAGCAGCAGGATGGCCAGCGCGGTGAACATCGCGCCCAGGATCCAGGCCAGCGCGGTGGCACCGGTAGCCAGCAGGAAGTACGCCACCGGGATGGCGACCACGGCACCGGCAAGCACCATGATGATGCGGCCGAAGCCTTCAGCGCCGGCCGGCGGTGCACCGATGCCCTTCAGGCCGGCGCGACCGATGTAGAACCACACCAGCGAGATCAGCATGCCCACGCCCGAGGCAATGAACACGACCTTGTAGGACGGCATCGCGTCGGTACCGAACACCTTGCGGGCCAGGTACTCGGTCAGCACCGGGGCGATCATCGCGCCGATGTTGATGCCCATGTAGAAGATGGTGAAGCCGGAGTCGCGGCGCTCGTCCTTCAGGCCGTACAGCTTGCCGACCATGGTCGAGATGTTGGGCTTGAACAGGCCGTTGCCTACGATGATCGTGGCCAGGCCAAGCTTGAAGATGTGCTCCTGCGGCAGCGAGATCATGAACAGGCCGGCGGCCATGATGATCGCGCCGGTCAGGATCGAGCGCTGGTAGCCCAGTACCCGGTCGGCCACGTAGCCACCGAAGATCGCCGCGGCGTATACCAGGGCCAGGTAGGCGCCATAGATGCGGCTGGCGTCGCCTTCACCGGCAGCGCTGCCGTTGTAGAACTGGGCGACGATGTACAGCACCAACGCCCAGCGGATGCCGTAGAACGCAAAGCGCTCCCAGAACTCGGTCATGAACAGCATCCACAACGGGCGCGGGTGGCCCAGCGTGGTCTTGAAGTCCGGCAGCGCCGGCTCTGGGGTGTTCGCAGTGGCGTTTACGCTCATGCGGATTTCCTGGTTCGGTGGATGACGAGCACGTCCGCTGTGCAGTTGGAGCAACGCGCGAGGATCACCGACTTCTGCCGTTCACGTCAAATACACGCCGTTTGAGGCAGGTGCCAGCCTGCTCGCTGAACTTGCATCTGAAACGATCCAGCCAATGGCCGGGGTCCAAGCTGAATGGGGGTCAGCCCAGTTCTGCCGGGGGTGCCGCCTGCAGGCTGGTGCGCACCTGGAACAGTTCGGGGAAGAAGGTCAGCTCCAGCGCCTTGGCCAGGAAGCCCACGCCGGACGAGCCGCCGGTGCCGCGCTTGAAGCCGATCACGCGCATCACCGTGCGCATGTGTCGGAATCGCCACAGCTGGAAGGCGGTCTCCAGGTCCACCAGGTCCTCGCACAGCGCGTACTCGCGCCAGTAGCGGTCGGTGTCCTGGTAGATGCGTTCGAAGACCGGCTGCAATGCGTCGTCAGCCACGTGCGGCTGGGTCCAGTCGTGGGCCTCGTAGACCGCCGGCACGGCATGGCCGAAGCGGGCCAGGTACTTCAGGAACTCCTCGTACAGGCTCGGCGCCTCCAGCACGGTGCGCAGCTGCGCCTGCCCGGCCGGGTCGTGCTCGAACACCTGCAGCATCTGCGCGTTCTTGTTGCCCAGCAGGAACTCGATGTAGCGGTACTGCAGCGACTGGAAGCCCGAAGACGGGCCCAGCACGTCGCGGAAACCCATGTATTCGGACGGGGTCAGCGTTTCCAGCACCGACCACTGCTCGGTCAGCTGGCGCAGCACCTGCTTGCTGCGCGCCAGCACCTTGCGGCACTGCCAGACTTCATCGCGCTGCAGGAAGCCGATCGCCGCACGCAGTTCGTGGCCGAGCAGCTTCAGCCACAGCTCCGAGGTCTGGTGCTGGATGATGAAGAGCATCTCGTCGTGGTGCGGCGGGTTGGACAGCGGCTGCTGCGCGCTGAGCAGCTGGTCCAGCCGCAGGTAGCCGCCGTAGGTCAGGCGTCCCTGCAGGTCGGTGTGGATGCCGGCTTCGAGATCGCGTTGGTTGTTGTCGACGGACATGGGCGGGACCAGATCGGGGGCGGCAAGGGTAGCGCGTTGCCGCCGCGCTGGCAGCCGCCGGGTCCATACCGGGGCGTGCGGTGCCCCGTGGAGCATTGGCCGATGCGGGGCCTGCGCGTGGAACCGATCGGGTCGTTGCGCCAGCAGTCAGCCAGAGGCGTATTCTGATGCTTTGCAGCAACGACTGAATACGTTGTTGTTATTGGCCCCCCACCCGCCGGCAGGGGTAAAACAGGGCGTTGCCGTGTTGCGGCGCAGGAAGGCTATTCCGTACGCGTTCCTTAACATGGCGATTCATATCATTTGTAACTTCTCTGTCGAAGGTGCAGTACGCAATGACGGTTGCCGCTGAATTCAAGATCGAATACCTGCAGTACCTGGACACGGACGGCAAACTCGTCCGCGATGACCTGCCCGCGTCGCTGCGCGACCCCCAGGTCCTGGTACCGCTGTTCAAGCAGATGCTGTTCGTACGTACGTTCGACAGCAAATCCATCGCACTGCAGCGCACCGGCAAGCTGGGCACCTATGCCGCCTGCCTGGGCCACGAAGCCGCGCACGTGGGCATCGGCGCGGCGATGCAGAAGGACGACGTGTTCGCGCCTTCGTACCGCGAGTATGGCGCGATGTTCATGCGTGGCGTGCGCCCGCACGACGTGCTGATGTACTGGGGCGGCGACGAACGCGGCAACGATTACGGCGGCAACGCGGCCAAGGACTTCCCGTTCTGCGTGCCGATCTCCACCCAGTGCCTGCATGCCGCAGGCGCCGCGCTGAAGTTCAAGCTCAACAAGGAACCGCAGATCGCCGTGGCGGTGTGCGGCGACGGCGGCAGCTCCAAGACCGACTTCTACGCGGCACTGAATTCGGCCGGCGCCTACAAGCTCCCGCTGATCCTGTGCATCGTCAACAACGGCTGGGCCATCTCGGTCCCGCGTTCGGCCCAGACCGGTGCCGAAACGCTGGCGCAGAAGGGCCTGGCTGGCGGCCTGCACTGCCTGCAGGTGGATGGCAACGACCTGATCGCGGTGCTGGCTGCCATGGAGCAGGCGCGCGAACGTGCGCTGGCCGGCGACGGTGGCACCGTGCTGGAACTGATGACTTACCGCCTGTCCGACCACACCACCGCCGATGACGCGCGCCGCTACCGCGACGATGCTGAAGTGAAGGACGCCTGGCAGCGCGAACCGATGCTGCGCCTGCGCAAGTACCTGATCAACGCCGGTGCGTGGAGCGAAGAAGAGGAAACCGCCTGGGTCGCCGAGTGCGGCAAGCGCGTGGACGAGGAAGTGAACCTGTACCTCAACACGCCGGTGCAGCCGGTCGAGGCGATGTTCGACTTCCTGTATGCCGATCCGCCGCCGGACCTGCTGGCCCAGCGTGCCCAGGCGATCGCCCTGGAGAAGCGCCATGGATGAGATCAAGAACGGCGCGCCCGGCGCGCACACCAACGCCGCCGACAGCGCTGCGGTCGCGCGCGGAGAAGAGAGCATGACCACCACCCCGATCACCCTCATCGAAGCCATCACCCAGGCGCTGGCCTGGGAGCTGGAACACGACCCGTCGGTGCTGGTGCTGGGCGAGGACGTGGGCGTCAACGGCGGCGTGTTCCGCGCCACCGCCGGGCTGCAGCAGCGCTTCGGCTCGGACCGCATCCTCGATACCCCGCTGGATGAAACCACCATCGCCGGCCTGACCATTGGCCTGGCCGCACAGGGCATGAAGCCGGTGGCCGAAGCCCAGTTCGACGGCTTCATGTACCCGATGGTCGACCATATCGTCTGCCACGCCGCACGCCTGCGTTACCGCACGCGTGGCCGCCTGCACTGCCCGATGGTGCTGCGCGTGCCGTGGGGCGGTGGCATCCGCGCGCCGGAACACCACAGCGAAGCCAACGAGGCGATCTTCACCAACGTGCCGGGCCTGCGCGTGGTGCTGCCGTCGTCGCCGCAGCGTGCCTATGGCCTGCTGCTGGCCGCGATCCGCGAGCCGGATCCGGTGATCTACATGGAGCCCAAGCGCATCTACCGCCAGTACAAGGAAGTGGTCGTCAACGACGGCGAAGCCTTGCCGCTGGACGTCTGCTTCGTGCTGCGCGACGGCACCGACGTGACCCTGGTGACCTGGGGCGCGCAGGTGAAGGAAGCGCTGGAAGCGGCGGACAAGCTGGCCGGCGAAGGCATCAGTGCCGAAGTCATCGACGTGGCCACGCTGCGTCCGCTGGACTTCGCCACCATCGCCGAATCGGTGGCCAAGACCGGCCGCTGCGTGATCGTGCAGGAGGCCCCGAAGACCGCGGGCTTCGGCGCCGAGATCGCCGCGCGCCTGGCCGAGGAATCGATCTACGACCTGCTGGCACCGGTCGAGCGCGTCACTGGCTACGACACCCACATTCCGCTGTTCCGCCTGGAAATGAAGTACCTGCCGAGCGTTGAGCGGATCGTGGCTGCGGCCAAGCGCGCGGTGGCGGCCGGCTGACATGCGGGCCCGCCTTCTGGGGGCTTACCGCAGCCAGTATCCCAACCCGCTCCGGTTCCGCACCGGCCAGATCGTCGAAGTAGGTGTCCGTGACGAGGAATGGCCGGCGTTTGCCTGGGTACGCACCAACGATGGGCGCGCTGGATGGGCGCCCATCGCCTGGTTGCAGCTGCTGGACGAGGGTCGCGCCGAAGCGCTGTGCGACTACGACGCCCGCGAGCTGGATGTGGAAAGCGGCGAGATGGTGAAGCTTCATCACGAACACGGCGGGTGGTGGTGGTCCGAGCGCGCCAATGGCGCGACGGGTTGGCTGCCGGCCCGCGAACTGGAACTGCTGGAAGAGAACTGCAAATGAGCCAGACCAAGAACTTCAACCTGCCCGACCTGGGCGAAGGCCTGCCGGACGCGACCATCGTCGAGTGGTTCGTCAAGGAAGGCGATGTGATCAAGCTGGACGAGCCGCTGGTGTCGATGGAGACCGCCAAGGCCGTGGTGGAAGTGCCCTCGCCGTTCTCCGGCAAGGTGCTGAAGCTGTCCGGCGGCGCCGGCGACATCATCCCGACCGGCTCGGTGCTGGCCAGCTTCGAACTGGACCCGAACCTGCCGCAGCGTGCCGATGGCCAGGACACCGGCCACAGCCATGGCCACGCTGCACCGGCGGCCGCACCGACCCCGCCGCCGCTGCCGGCTGCGGCCGCTCCGGTTGCCGCCCAGGAGGCCAAGCCCGCCGCGGCCGAGCGCGATGACGCCGGTACCGTGGTCGGCGCGATGCAGAGCTCCAATGCCGTGCATGCCGAACAGGCGCTGGCCGTCGGTGGCGTCAAGGCCGTGCCGGCCGTGCGTGCGATGGCGCGCAAGCTGGGCGTGGACCTGAGCCGCGTGGCCGCTACCGGCACCGATGGCGCGGTCACCATGGCCGACGTCAAGCAGGCTGCCGCCAACGGCAGCGCCAAGCTCGGCGCTGCTCCGGCACCGGTTGCCGCTGCTGCCTATGCCGCGCCGGCCCCGGCGCAGGTGTCTGCCCCGGTGCAGAGCGAAGCCCGCACCCCGCTGTCCGCCGCCGGCAAGCCGATGCGTACCCAGCCGCCGGGCGTGGTCGCCAAGGGCCAGCCGGAACCGCTGAAGGGCGTGCGCCGCAACATGGCACGCGTGATGGCCGATGCGCACAGCAAGGTCGTGCCGACCACGCTGAACGACGACGCCGACATCCACGCCTGGCTGCCGGGCAACGACGTCACCGCGCGCCTGGTGCGTTCGATCGTGGTCGCCGCGCAGAAGGTGCCGGCGATGAACGCCTGGTTCGACGGTGAAGCGCTGACCCGTACCCTGCACGCGCAGGTGGACATCGGCATCGCCGTGGACACCGACGACGGCCTGTTCGTGCCGGCCCTGCGCAACGCCGACATGCTCGACGCACGCGGCATCCGCGAAGGCGTCAACCGTCTGCGCGAGCAGGTGGAATCGCGTTCGATCGCGGCGTCGGAACTGAGTGGCTACACCATCTCGCTGTCCAACTTCGGCATGTTCGCCGGCCGCTACGCGACCCCGGTCGTGGTGCCGCCGTGCGTGGCCATCGTCGGTGCCGGCCGTGCCCGCCACCAGATGACCCCGGTGATGGGCGGCGTGGAAGCGCACAAGGTGATCCCGCTGTCGGTCACCTTCGACCACCGCGCAGCCACGGGTGGTGAAGCTGCCCGCTTCCTGCGCGCGATGATGGACGACCTGGCACTGGCCAGCTGATCGGCCACCTGACCGGTGGGTGCCAACCGTTGGTTGGCACATGACTTGGAGAGAACGCCGGGCATCGCCCGGCGTTTTTTTTCCGGCATCCACGCATGGCGTGGATCTACACAATGCGGGCGATCAATCGCGCGCGACCATGCCTTCGGCGCGGCTGTACACACGCAGCCGGTGGCCATCAGGGTCGGCACCGACGAAGGTGTGGCCGAACTCCAGCGTCACCGGCGACTGCAGGATCTGCACGCCGAGCCCACGCCACGCATCGTGCATCTGCTGCACGGCCTCGGGGTTTGCGACCACCATCGCCAGTTCGGCGGCGCCTGCCTGCGCAGACACCGGCGGTTGCACGTCATCGCGTTGCCACAGGCCGAGTGCGGCGCCATCGCCGAGCAGGAACAGGGCGAAGCCAGGCGACTGCTCGACCGGCGGTTTGCCGAGGATGCCGCTGTAGAAGGTGGCGCTGGTGGCGACGTCGCGCACGTACTGCAGCAGGGTGCTGGGCGTGAACATGGGGAAGCTCCGTTGTTGGGAGCGATCATGTTGGTACGGCCCTGCTGACAGATTCTGTCAGTAGCGGCGAGCGTGCTCTACTGCTGTCGCTCCTGCCCTGGTAGAGGCCGAGCTTGCTCGATGCCGTTGCCACTGCCCTGGTAGAGGTCGAGCTTGCTCGACTGCTGTTCGCGAAGATCAAAGGCGGTCGAGCAAGCTCGACCCCTACCAGGAGCAAAGATCGAAGAGCAAAGAGCAAAGAGCAAAAGCCGCCAACCCATCGCACCAGCAGCAGAAAGCGAAGCGCAATGACAGTCGAGCAGGCCCGACGCTACGAACGGTTCAGCCAGTCCGGCGCGATGCCCTGCGCCTTCTGCCAGCGCCGCAGCAGCGTGGCGCGTGGTACGAGGTAGTGCTCCTCCAGCACGCGCACCTGGCGGATGCGATCCAGGCGGAAATGGCGAAAATCCTCGCGGCGCTCACACCACGCCGCCAGCATCGGCACCTCATCGAAGTAGCCCAGCGCGAACGGCCAGACGATGCGCTCGCTGCGCTGGCCGTGCGCGTCCTCGTAGCCGAACTTCAGGCGCTGCTGTGAACCGACAGCCTCTCGCACGGCCTGCAGACGAGCTGGGGGAACCTTGGCCGCCGCACGCGAAGGGCCCACCCGCAGGCCACTGTCACGCAGGGCCTCGCGCCGCGCTGCGGGCAACACATGGGCGATGCGCGCCAGGGCATCGCGTGCGGCTTCGGCCAACGCGGGTTCGGTACGGGCCGCAACCCAGCGCAGGCCCAGCATCAGCGCGTCGATCTCGGCCGGTGGCAGGGTCATCGGCGGCAGGGTATCGCTCGGCGTCAGCTGGTAGCCGACGCCGGCCTCGCCGCGCAGGTCGGCGCCCTGCTCGCGCAGGGTTTCGATATCGCGGTACAGCGTGCGCAGGCTGACTCCCAGCGCGTCGGCCAGCACCTGGCCGGCCACCGGCCGCCGATGGCGGCGCAGCAGCTGTTGGAGCTGGGTCAGGCGCAGCGCACGCGACATCAGCCGGCCAGTGCGCTCGATGCCACCACGTGCTCACCCGGTTGCGGGGCCAGCGCGGCCTCGACCAGCGCCTTGGCGATCTCGCTCGCCGGGTTGATCCGCCACGACCGCGGCAGTACCGGCCCCAGCACGCCCAGCACCTTCAGCGCGAGACGCTCACCGCGCCGCACCTCGTTGCGCTCGCCGCCGATCAACCCTGGGCGGACCAGGGTCAACGAGGTGAAGCCCAGCGCGCGCAGATCGCGCTCCAATTCACCCTTCACCCGGCTGTAGAAGATCGACGACCGCGGATCGGCACCGGCTGCGGAATTCAGCACATAGGTCTGCGCACCCTTCGCCTGCGCCAGACAGGCGAACGCCAGCGGGTAATCATGGTCGATGCGATGGAAGGCCTCGCGGCTGCCAGCCTGGGCAATGGTGCTGCCGAGCGCGCAGATGACCGCGTCCACGCCCGCCCACCCGGCGGCGGCGGGCAGCGCATCGAAGTCCAGTACCGGGTTCTCCAGCTTCCCGTGGGCTGCGCCCAACGGGCGACGGGTCGGGGCGATCACGGCGCTGCAGCGCGGGTCGTCCAGCAGCCGGGGCAGGGTCAGCCCACCGACCAGGCCGGTCGCCCCCAGCAACATCACGCGCATCACCACCTCCACTGCGGCATCCTGTCGCCCATCCTAGCCGTTCAAGCCGTCGGCGGCCGCGCCGATATGCTGGAACCAGTCCCTGCCAGCCCCCAGGATTCGCTCCATGACGGACCAGCCCGACCACCGCCCTGCCCCCGGTACCGCCCTTGGGCCGCCGGCACGCGTGCGCGCGGTGGTGGACGATGGGCTGGGCGACCGCGTGGTGCTGCAGGGCGGCGGTGGCGTGGCGCTGCAGCAGCTGTTCGCCGGTGCCGACGCGCCGGAACCGCTGCTGGCCGCGTTCGCCAACGGCATGGCCACCCTGCCCGGCGAGCTGGGCGACATGGGCGACCGCCTGCAGTCGGCGCAGGCCAGCGCCGATTGGCCGCGCTACGGGCGCGCGATGCGCCAGTTGATCGACAAGTACATCCGCACCATCGAACAGCATTCGCCGGATGGGCAACCCGAAAGCCTGCGCCTGTCCGAGCAGCTGCGGCTGCTGCTGGGCGGCGCGGTGGTGGCGCTGCTGCAGCACGACCCGGACCTGCGCGAACAGGCGCAGGCACTGGCCATGCACCTGCGCCAGTGGCAGCCAGGCACGGCGCTGGAACCGATCGAGCAGGGCGTGCGCGAACTTGGCCACCAGGTCGGCGTGCGTGCCGAGAGCTGGCAGGAGCAGCAGGCACTGCTGCTGGAGCTGTTCGCGCTGCTGCTGGAGAACGTGAGCGAGCTGCTGGATGACCGCAGCTGGCTGCAGGGCCAGATCGCCGCGGTACGCCAGCTGCTGGACGGGCCGTTGGAAGCTGAGGCGGTCGAGCGCACCCGCGCCGAACTGCGCGAAGTGATCTACAAGCAGGGCCTGCTGCGCCAGGGCATCGACGATTCGAAGGCGGCGATGCGCGGGCTGATGGGCGAGTTCATCGAGCGCATGGATGGCATGGCCACCAGCACCGGCGAGTACCACGATCGCATCGGCAGCTACGCACTGCAGCTGCGCGAGGCGCGCAGCATCGCCGACCTCAACCAGCTGCTGCAGGACGTGATGCGCGACACCGCCAAGGTGCAGCAGCAGGCCGCGCAGGCGCGCGATCACCTGGCCAACGCACGGCAGGAAGTGGAGCGTGCCGAGCAGCGCATCGCCGAGCTGGAGCAGGAACTGCGCGCGGCCGGTGACCTGGCACGCATCGATCCACTGACCCAGGCGCTGAACCGCCGCGGCCTGGACGAACTGCTGCAACGCGAGCTGGCCCGTGCCGCACGCAACAACTCGCCGCTGGGCGTGGCGGTGATCGATCTGGATGATTTCCACCAGACCAACGATGCACATGGTCATGCCGGTGGCGATGCACTGCTGCAGCACCTGGTGGCCGTCTGCAAGCTGCTGCTGCGCGCCACCGATGGCATCGCGCGGCTGGGCGGCGACGAGTTCGTACTGGTGCTGCCGGAAACCCAGGGCGCCGACAGCATGGCCACGGTGCAGCGCCTTCAGCGTTCACTGGCGCATCGCGTGCTGACCGTGCAGGACCGGCGCGTACCGGTGCATTTCAGTGCCGGGCTGGCGCAATGGCAACCCGGCGACGACACCGAAACCCTGCTGCGGCGCGCGGACGACGCGCTGTATGCCGCCAAGCGGCAGGGCAAGAACCGCGTGCAGGCAGGCTGACCGTCCGGCCCGCAGCAAACTACGTTGGTAGGTGCCAACCTTGGTTGGCACACGCAGAAACAAAGCGCCGACCAAGGTCGGCCTCTACCCGGCGACCCGCCGGCGATGATCCCGACCACCCTGAACCGCTTTGGTAGGTGCCAACCTTGGTTGGCACACGCAGGAAACAAAGCGCCGACCAAGGTCGGCCTCTACCGGGGAACCCGCCGGCGACGATGCCGACCACCTTGAACCGCTTTGGTAGGTGCCAACCTTGGCTGGCACGCGTGGGAAACAAAGCGCCGACCAAGGTCGGCCTCTACCGGGAACCTGCCGGCGACTACTTGCCGCGCAGCTTCTGGAACCCGGTCACCGCCGCCAGCACGATGGCGCCGGCGATGATGCCCACCACCATGTTGCCCGCCGCGCTGACCAGCCAGCCCCACTGGCCCTCGCCGCCCAGCGCCTGTACTGCGTGGTGCAGCGCCGGCACGTTGTGCACCAGGATGCCGCCGCCGACCAGGAACATAGCAATGGTGCCGGCCACCGACAGGAACTTCATCAGCCACGGTGCCGACGCGACCAGGCCGCGACCGAAGGCGGCAACAGCCCCACCCTTGCGCGACAGGTACAGGCCCACGTCATCCAGCTTGACGATGCCCGCCACCAGCCCATAGACGAAGACCGTCATCGCCAGTGCAACCACGGCCAGCGTGACCAGCTGGTTGGTGAACGATGCGGTGGCGACCACGCCCAGGGTCAGTACGATGATCTCGGCCGAAAGGATGAAGTCGGTGCGGATCGCACCCTTCACCTTGTCCTTCTCCCACGCGACCATGTCCACCTGCGCGTCGGCCAGCGCCTTGCGGCGTTCGGTCTGGCGCTCGGCATCGTCGTCGGCCGAATGCAGGAAGCGGTGCGCCAGCTTCTCCACGCCCTCGAAGCACAGGAAGGCACCACCGATCATCATCAGCGGCACGATCAGGGGCACGTTCCAGCCGCGGCTGTGCAGCCAGGCTTCCAGCGCACTGATCGCCAGGGCCGCCGGCACCAGGATCACCTTGTTGACCAGCGAGCCCTTGGCCACCGCCCACACCACCGGCAGTTCGCGGTTGGCGTTGACCCCGGTGACCTGCTGCGCGTTCAGCGCCAGATCGTCACCGAGCACGCCGGCGGTCTTCTTCGCGGCGACCTTGGTCAGCACCGAGACATCGTCGAGCAGGGTGGCGATATCGTCGAGCAGGGCGAACAGGCTGGCACCGGCCATGGGGCGTCCAAGAAAGGGAATAGGCGGATTCTGACCGATCCGGTGTGGACTGCGGAAGACACCGGGTTCACCGCATGCCCACCGCCCCCCGGCGACACTGCGGAATCCGGACATTGCCGGCCCGCAGCCGGCGCTACCTGTCTTCGTCGCATGGGAGTCCCGCTTGAGCAATCCGTCCGCCGCCAATGGCAATCCCCCGCTGGTCAAAGGCATGAGCCGGCGCAGCCAGATCCTGCGCCTGCTGATGCGCTACCGCCATTCGGGCGTGTTCTCGGGCATGAACCTGGATGCGGCAAGCAACCAGGCCGACGTGCCCGCCGACGGCAATCCGGAACAGTTCGTCAGCGACCTGGAAGCGTTGGGGCCGACCTTCGTCAAGCTGGGCCAGATGCTGTCCACGCGGCCGGACATGGTGCCGGTGGAGTTCGCCACGGCGCTGGAGCGCATGCAGGAGAAGGTGGCGCCGATCCCGGTCGAGCGCATCCACGCGATCATCGAGCAGGAACTGGGCGTAGGGGTGAACAAGCTGTTTGCCTCGTTCGATCCCGAGCCGTTGGGCTGTGCTTCGATCGCGCAGGTACATCGCGCGGTGCTGCACGATGGCCGCCAGGTGGCGGTGAAAGTGCAGAAGCCCGAAGTGGCCGCACAGCTGCGCTCGGACCTGGAGGCACTGCGCAGCTTCGCGCTGGCCGCCGACCACCTGACCCAGGTCGGACGCCGCGTGCGCCTGCGCGACTGGCTCAACGAGTTCGCCAAGACCCTGATGCAGGAGCTGGACTACCACGCCGAGGCCGAGAACCTGGCGCGCTTCGGACGGCACCTGCGGCCGTTCCGCCGGCTGTGGGTGCCGCAGCCGATCTGGGACTACAGCAGCCAGCGCGTGCTGACGATGGAGCTTGCCACCGGCGTGCGCGTGGATGCGATCTCCGGCGTACGCCGCACCGAGCAGGACATGGACCCGTTGGCGGCGGCGCTGATCCGCGGCTACCTGGACCAGATCTTCGTGCATGGCGAGATCCATGCAGACCCGCACCCGGGCAACCTGCGGGTGATGCCCGACGGCCGGCTGGCGATCTTCGACCTGGGCATGGTCGCGCACATGCCGCCGCGCCTGCGCGAGCGTCTGCTGAAGATCCTGTTCGCGGCGGTCGACGGCCGTGGCGAGGAAGTGGCCGATGACCTGATCAGTATCAGCACGCGGCTGGAGGCCTTCGATGAAGAGCGCTACCTGCGCGAAACCGGTCAGCTGATCGCGCGCTATGCGGCCAGTGGCAGCTTCTCCGAAGGCCGCGTGGTGCTGGACATGGTGCGCATCGCCACCGCCTGCGGCCTGCGCACGCCGCCGGAACTGAGCCTGCTCGGCAAGGCCCTGCTCAACCTGGAAACCGTGTGCCGGCTGCTGGCGCCAGAGCTGGACACGCGCCGCATCGTCGAGCGCCAGCTGCAGCACGTGATGCGTGCGCGCCTGAAGAAGTCGCTGTCTGCAGCCAACATCGCCAGCGAGGCGATGGAGCTGCAGCAGCTGCTGCGTGATGGGCCGCGCAAGCTGTCGGACATCATGGCGCTGCTGGCCGAGAACCGCCTGCAGATGAAGGTCACCGGCCTGGAAGAATCGCGGCTGATGGAGAACCTGCAGAAGATCGCCAACCGCGTGGCGGCCGGCATCATCAGCGCCGCATTGATCATGGCCGCCGCGATGATGATGAGGATCGACACCGGCTGGCACCTGTTCGGTTACCCGCTCATCGCCCTGATCCTGTTGTTCATCGGCGTGGTGCTCGGCCTGGGCATCGTAACCAGTGCATTGCTGTTCGACCGTCGTGCGCGGGCACGCGAAGAACGCGGGCATCGCTAGCGCATCGACGAAAACGCCCGTATTCATGCAGTTTTTAATGCAATCCAGCTACCCCTTTCACGCTCGTTTTACCTTCTGAGCGCGATTACGCGCGCGTCATTTCAACAAACATTTCAGTCAGGTTCGTGCATGCACTATCGGGTCATCGGCCTGTCACATGCATGTGCTTGCGGCAGCGCCGGTCGGATGGACACGCGTCGGTACGACGTCCATCACCACCACCCCGTCACTGCCGAAGCTGCCTATGCTCTGGATACTGCTGCTGTCGTTGTTGCTGTTGTGCTGGTTGTTCCTCGCGTCCGACAAGTGGGTGTGGTGGAAGGCCGGCGCGTTCTCGCTGCTGCTGCTGATGCTCAGCGCGTGGTGGCTGATCGACAAGCTGTCCGGTGATGGGCTCAATGCCGCCACCCTGTACCACCTCGGCGCCGACATGGAAGGTGCCGGTGTCTCCGACTTCAAGGGCTACATCGCCGGCTTCATCGTGTTGGCGCTGGTCTCGCTGCTGCCACTGTTCGCCACACGGGTGAAGCGCTGGCGCCGGCCCGGCCACGGTGGCGCGTTGTTCGCCGGTTTCGCGGCCGTGTGGGTGGCCACGATCATGATCAGCCCGCTGGCCCGTGACGGCCAGCGCCTGTACCAGCAGCTGCGCCCGGTCGACTTCGCCCGCATCGCCCCTGAGTACCAGGTGCCGACGCAGCCGCTGCAGCGCCCGCGCAACATCGTCTGGATCTACGGCGAAAGCCTGGAACGCACCTATCTGGACGAGGCCGTGTTTCCCGGCCTGATGCCCAACCTCAACCGCCTGGCGTCCGAGTCGCTGGACGTGCGTGGGCTGGCCTCGGCCGAAGGCAGCGGCTGGACCATCGCCGGCCTGGTGTCGTCGATGTGCGGCGTGCCGCTGACCACCTCGCAGGGCGATGAAAACAGCATGGACCGCATGGGCAGCTTCCTGCCCAAGGCGGTCTGCCTGGGCGACTACCTGAAGCAGCAGGGCTACACCAACCACTATCTGGGGGGTGCCAACGGCCAGTTCGCCGGCAAGGGCCAGTTCCTGGCCAGCCACGGCTTTGATGAAGTGCATGACCTCGCTTGGTTCAAGCAGCAGAAGAAGATCGGCCGCATCCACTACTCGGCCTGGGGCGTGCACGACGACGTGCTGCTGGACACCGCTTACCAGCGCTTCGAACAGCTCTCGCGCGCCGGTTCACCGTTCATGCTGACCACGTTGACCATGGACACCCACCACCCGGCGGGCCACCTGCCGGTATCGTGCAAGGGCGAGCGCTACCAGAGCCAGTACGGCAACATCAACATGCTCAACGCGCTCAAGTGCAGCGACCGGCTGATCTCGCAGCTGGTGCAGCGCATCCAGGCCAGCCCGTACGGCAAGGACACGCTGATCGTGATCGCCTCCGACCACCTGGCGATGCCCAACGATCTGACCCACATCCTGACCCGGCAGAAGCGCGAGAACCTGCTGCTGTTCCTGGGCGATGGCATTACCCCGCAGCAGCTCAGCGCCGACGCCGGCACCACCCTGGATTCGGGTGCCACCCTGCTCAGCCTGCTGGACCCGAACCTGAAGACGATGGGCTTTGGCCGCTCGTTGATCGACAGCCAACGCGCACCCAGCGCCAGCGTGGCGGCCCGGCGCGATGGTGGCCGCGACTACCCGCAGTACCTGGCCTTCGCCCGCTCACTGTGGCTGGGCGAACCGACCCGCGAACTGAAGATCGATGGCGATGACCAGGTAGTAGTCGGCCTGCAGCACGTGCAGCCGCCGGTGCTGCTGGAGTACGACAAGGACTGGGGGCTGAAGTCGGTCTACCTGGAGAACACCTCGCGCCAGTTCGATGACGCGGATCCGGACAACACGCTGGCCTATGTTGATCGCTGCACCGCATTCGAGGACGGCTCGGCCGACGGCGACTGGTGTGCGCTGCTCGTCAACCGCGACAACGGCATCAAGCTGTACCGCGACAATGACCTGCGCGGCGGCATCGCGGTCGATGCACCGCTGGACGCATTCCAGGGCCCGCGCCCGAGCGTGCGCCAGGCGCACATGATCACCCAGAAGGGCCGCCGCACCCGTGCCGGCCAGTACATGCTGCAGCTGGTGGCGAGCACGCGCCCGGATCGCGGTTTCTGGATCGAGGCGGTGTCCTCGCAGCGCAAGGTGGTGCTAGCCCAGCAGTGGGTGCAGCCCGATGCCGACGGCAAGATCAACGTGTCGTTCGGGCTGGACCACGAAGTGGATGATCTGGAGATCCGCGCGTGGTTGAACCATGCCGAGAAGCTGGCGGTGGATACGTTCGCACTGGTGCCCTCGCGCAGCCGACCACGGGGATAGGGTTCTTTGCAGGGCTGCGCCCTGCACCCGTGGTAGTGCCGGCCGCTGGCCGGCAACCTCAGAAGCAACGGCAACAGCGTGCAATCCGTGGTTTGGCGGGGCAGTGTCGACCTTGGTCGACACACTCTGTCAGATATCGAAAATCAAGATGGGGTCAGATCCGTTTTCCTCCGGAAAACGGATCTGACCCCAAGAGCATTTCCGACAGATCGCGGGAAACTGTCGAAGCCGGGGTGGATCCGGTCGCGGGAGTGTCCGCGGCATGGATGCCGCGGCCAAGCCCCCATGGGTGAGGGCGCTTTGCTTGCGAAGCACTGCTTCGCAAGCGCCCGAACGCACAGCCGCCAGCGGCTGGGCCGGCCTGGGGGTTTACGGCGTCTCCCGCA